>CAWEAR010000029.1:0-10343 GCA_963806835.1 uncultured delta proteobacterium | reverse complement strand
TTTTAGGTGTTAAGTTTTAAAATTTAAATCAATAATTAAGTAAACCTAAAATCTGAAACTTAACACTTAAAACCTAACACTTAAAACCTATGGAAAAAATATTAGCCATTGATGATGAAGAGAGTTCGCTGCTTTATATTTCAGCATTGTTGGAAAAATGTATTCCTGATTGTAAGGTGATTAGAGCCTCTTCAGGGGCTGAAGGAATAAAAAAAGCACAAGAAGAGCAGCCGGATACAATTCTGCTGGATGTCAATATGCCGGAGACAGACGGCTTTGAAGTATGTAACATATTAAAAACAAAAGCGGAAACAAAACATATTCCTGTGATTATTCTTACAGGTATGCAGACAGATTCTGAAAGCCGTATAAAAGGGTTAAACATAGGAGCAGATGCTTTTCTGAATAAGCCGGTTAAAGGCGCGGAATTGGTAAGTCAGGTCAATGTCATGCTGAGGATAAAGAGAACCGAAGACCTGCTGCGCAAAGAGGAAAAGGCTTTTGGAGAATACATTGCATGAGAAAAGTCAGCGGCTATTCTGGGAAGCATCTGTGAATCAGGCGATTGCGGAACTCTCCGGAGCTTTGATCTCCTCTTCATCCATTGATGATATTTCTTCACTTGTTCTTGAAAAAGCAGAATATCTGACAGGGAGCAGATACGGTTTTATCGCTTATACGGATCCGTCAGCAGGCTATTTAATATCCGCTGTAACCAGCGATATCAGAAAGATTTGTCAGGTATCTGAAAAACAGATTGTTCTTAAAGAATTCAAAGGTTTGATCGGATGGGTATTAAAAAATAAAAAATCGTTATTAACCAATGAGCCGGAAAAGGAATCCCGTTCAGCAGGGATCCCTATTGGTCATATTCCTATCCGTTCTTTTTTATCTGCTCCCGCAATGATTAATGAAAAACTGGTAGGGCAGATTGCGCTTGCAAATTCGATCTGGAATTATACTGAAAGGGATCTCATGACAGTTGAACGTTTGGCAACCCTTTATGCCATTGCAGTTCAACGCCATTGGCAGGAGGCGGAACTGATTAATGCAAGGAAAACAGCAGAGTCAGCCAATCATTTAAAGAGTGAATTTCTTGCCAATATGAGTCATGAAATAAGAACCCCTATGAACGGAGTTATGGGGCTTCTGGATCTGGTTATGGATACTGCAATGACGCTTCAGCAGAGAGAGTATCTTGAGCTGGCAAAATATTCAGCAGATACGCTTTTGAATCTTCTGAATGATATTCTTGATTTTTCAAAAATCGAAGCAGGCAAGCTGGATATGGAAGCGATCTCCTTCAGTCTGAATTCTGTTATAACATCTGCTATTGCTCAGTTAAAATTCCGGGCAAAAGAAAAAGGACTTGAAATTTTTTCTCATATTTCAGAAGATGTTCCTGATGCACTTGAAGGCGATCCCGGCAAACTCAGAACAGGTTATTGTCAATCTTCTGAGAAATGCTGTTAAATTTACTGAATATGGTGAAATTCAGATACAGGTTGGCATGGAGCAGGAGTCAGAAGTCAGAAGTCAGGAGCAGAATCTGAACCGGTGAAACTGATATTTTCTGTAAAAGATACAGGAATAGGGATTCCGGCAGATAAACATGAGGCGATTTTTAACGCATTTGTTCAGGGTGACGGCTCAATAAGGCGCAGATACGGGGGTGCAGGATTGGGTTTGAATATCGCCAAAAAGATTGTCGAGATGATGGGCGGCGACATTTGGATGGAAAGTCAGGTAAATAAAGGAAGTATATTTTATTTTACAGCGGTTTTCACTCATTCCCCCTCAGTACCTGATAATCCTGCGACCTGCGACCTGCCTTCCGCAACCTGCCTCCTGCCCTTTGCGACCTGCAACCTGCACCCTGCGACCGATCACAAAATCCTTCTGGTTGAAGATGATCCGATATGCCAGAAAGTCTGCAAATGCGCTCTTGAGAATAAAGGATACAACATTACCATTGTTCCAAACGGTAAATCAGCTTTAGAAACTATTGAAAAAAATGATTTTTCTCTGATTCTGATGGACATAAGAATGCCGGAAATGGATGGGCTGGAAGCAACCAAACTCATCAGAAATCAGGGAAGCGATATTCCTATTGTTGCTATGACAGCTCACGCCTTTAAACATGAAAAAGAAGAATGCCTGAATGTCGGCATGAATGATTATATTTCCAAGCCGGTAAACAGGAAAGAACTGATTAAAAAGGTTGAAAAATTTCTTTATCCATCAGAAAACGGCTCTTCCGTTCCAAAACAAATCCTGCCTGATTTTCATGTTGAAAATAGGAACGGAACAGAGGCTTTATTCAAAGAAGGTTTGGATATTTTTGCTGTTTTGAATAAATTCAACGGTGATGCCGAATTATTAAGAAAAAAGATGAATCAGTTTCTTGAAAAAGCAGATAATGAAATTCAGCAGATGAAGAGAGCGGTTTCAGAAAAAAAAGAGAATCTTCTGGAATCTCATGCTCATACTCTGAAAAGCATATCTTCTGATATAGGTGCGTATAAAATTTCAGATGAATCTTTCAGACTCAAACTTGCTGCAAGAAAAGGGGATATGATAAAATCCGATTTTTTACTGAAACAGATTGAAAAAACATTTGATGATCTGAGATCATTAATACTTGGCTTTGAATGGGAGAAATTTTATCAGAGGAGGAATAATAATGAGAGTACTGATTGTAGAAGATGAATTCAGCGCAGTAGAATATTAAAAGAGATATTATCACCTTACGGTGACTGTGATATTGTTGTGGATGGCGAGGAGGCTGTTGAAGCTTTCAGAATGGCTCTGGAGGAAAAAGCCCCTTATGATCTGATCTGTATGGATATTATGATGCCGAATATGGATGGTCTTGAGGCTCTCAAGCTTATACGTCAGACAGAAAAAGATTCAGGAATAAGCGGTTCAGCAGAGGTTAAGGTGATTATGATCACAGCCCTTGATAATCCAAAGACTGTTTTTGAAGCATTTTACAAGGGGGGGGCGACCTCTTATATTGTTAAGCCTATAAATAAAATAAAAGTGCTTGATGAAGTCCGATCTTTCGGGTTGACAGATAAATTATAAGAAACTAAGTTTTTCTAAGAAACTTAGTTTCCTGATATTAATTTTATAAGGAAACAGACAAATATGGCACGTATTCTTATTATTGATGATGATCTTCAAATCCGGGAGATGATGGAGCAGATGCTTCAGAAAGAAGGGTATGAAACAATCGGCGCATCCGACGGTCAAATTGCAATGAAACTTTGTCGGGAGAACCCTGCGGATGTTGTTATCACGGATATTATTATGCCTGAAAAAGAAGGGATTGAAACTATTGTAGAACTTAAACGGGAATTTCCGGGAATAAAGATTATAGCCATGTCCGGCGGAAGGGCGGATCGGACCGGAACATTATCTTAAAATGGCAAAAGGGCTTGGAGCATCACGTACTTTTACCAAGCCTGTTAAACGGGAAGATATTTTGAAAGCAATTAAGGAATTATTAATGTGAAAACTCACTCTCTTATCTTTGAGATAACCGCCTTTTGAACTATGATTAAAGTGTAATGAATCCTATAGTCAGAAAGAGAAACCACAGTACCTTTGCGGTAATGGAATATGCGAATGCGGAGAGTTTTGCCGAATATTCCGAAAAAATATCTCCCCTTATTTTAAAATCCTCCGCAAATGCGAAAATGGGATCAGGCAAAGCTTTATGCCCGGTTTGACTGTATTTATAGACAAAAGGCATATTTTTCTCAAAATCTTCAAATGTTCCGTTCCACTGTGCCATTAACATTTTTACATATTCAGACTGCCCATCAGACCGACCGGACTGATTACTCCAAGTGCTTCTTTATAAGTACAGGAAGCAAACACTTCATCCATCTGTTTTGCAAGTTCTTTTCTGTTTATTTTTTTCCCTTCGGAGAGAGCTTTTATTTGCGGACCGATCATGTTGATTCTGTATCCGCTTTCCAAATTTTTGAGAACAGGCTTAGAACCTCTTTATCTCCGGTTACGATATATTTATTCAAATATTTTAAACCGTTCAGATTTACATTCAGCCATTCTCTTTCAAGCCGCACTATGACAGGAATGACATTTTCTGCATAAATAATATACGTCCCTGCAAATACAAGAAGCAGAGATAATGCAAACGGCAGGAGAATGATTGCGGTAATATTTTATCTGACCGAGCCTGTCAGATAAAATATTATTTTTTTTAAAAGATTCTGATTCTTAATCATACTTCCTCCTGATGTTGAATGTTATTCAGCCCTGCTGTTTTCTCTTATTTTAATCATAGTCATCACAGCAATCATAGTTCAGTATCACTACACGACTGCTTATATCATCGAACACGGATCCACATCCACCACCACTTTCACCCCCTTCTCATTCAATAAAGAGGGATTTTCAGAGAGCATCTGCCGGACAAAAGCATGGAGTATATTTGAATTATTCCCTTTTAGAAGAAGCTGCCAGCGGTAATGCTCCGCAATTTTTCCAAGAGGCGACTCCACAGGTCCGAGTATATTCAGATTTTTTGAATATAATTCAGAACTTTTTCGCAATCCATTTGCCGCCTCCCCAACAGATAAAGCAGTCTGCCGTGTATCTCTCTTATCTTTTCCTGAAATCCTGAATTGAATAAGCCTTGAATATGGCGGATAATTCAATGCTTTCCTGAATGTAATCTCTTTTTCGTAAAATGCTCTGAAATCCTGAGCTTTAGCGGTCTCAATGCTGAAATGATTTGGATTGTATGTCTGAAGAATAACCTTGCCCGGTGCGTCCCCTCTTCCGGCTCTTCCTGCTACCTGTGCAAGAATCTGAAATGTACGCTCTCCTGCCCGGAAATCAGGAAAACTTAGGGACAAATCAGCGCAGATAATCCCAACCAGCGTAATATTCGGAAAATCATGCCCCTTTGCAACCATTTGAGTTCCGATCAGAATGTCAATGGTCTGATTTTTTAATCCTTTAAGAATATTAAAGATTTCCCCTTTTTTACTTGTGGTATCCCTGTCCATCCTGCGGATATTGGCGTCAGGAAAAAGAGAACTTCATTATCCCCTCTATCTTTTCAGTTCCGAATCCAAGATTTTTTACCCCCGAAGAGCCGCAGATAAGACATCCTGATGCAGCCGGACGGGTAAATCCGCAGTAATGGCATTTGTACGCATTATCTTTGCGATGAAACGTAAGAGTTATATCGCAGTTCTTACATACCAGCGGCTAATTACATGCGGCACAAACCGGAAAATTCGCAAATCCCCTGCGGTTCAGAAATATAAGCACCTGTTCATGACGACTTAATGTCTCCTGCATTCCTTTGTAAAGCTCCGGGGTAATAATCCTCCATATACCGTCAGTATCACGCTGTTTTTTCAAATCAATAACTGTTATATCCGGCAGAGGGCGTTCGTCAATCCGTGTATGCAGATTTACCTCAGCTGATTTGCCTGTTCTTGCATTGTAATAAGACTGAACAGAAGGGGTTGCAGAGCCTAACAGCACACTATGCCCGGATAATTTTGCACGGATAACAGCAAGGTCTCTGGCATTGTAAAGCAGATTATTCTCCTGTTTATAAGATGTATCATGCTCCTCATCAACAATAATCAAGCCGATCTTTTCAAAAGGGGCAAATATAGCAGACCTTGCTCCCACAACAACAGAAACCTCTTTATTAAGAATCTTCACCCATTGATCATACCGCTCTCCCTGAGAAAGTCCGCTGTGAAGCACTGCAACAGATTCTCCGAATCGCGCCCTGAATCGCCTCTCCATCTGAGATATAAGGGCAATTTCAGGAACCAGAACCACAACTTCGTATCCCCGCTTAATCGCCTCTGCTGACAGGTGCATATAAACCTCTGTTTTTCCGCTTCCGGTCACTCCGGCTAAAAGATATGTGGAGAATCCTTTCTCCAAAGAATCAATGATCTCTGTTACAACATTATTCTGTTCCGGTGTAAGCAATAACGGAGATTTAAGAGGGATAATATCGCCAAAAGGATCCCGATAGACTCTTTTCTGAGTAACTGAAATATATCCCGCGTCCTGCAAACCCTTTATTAATCTGGAAGCTGCGGGAACCTCTTTTTTCAAATTCTTGACAGAGATTTCACCTTTTGAATTAAGGATTTGAATAATCTCTTTTTTTGAATCAGAAAGTTTATCGGGTGATGGTAAATCATCATTATTTTTGACTAAAGAAACATACCGCTCTGTCAGATGCTTTGTTTCTCCCCCTTTGCTCTTCCGCTCCTGAATAACCAGCCCCGAACGAACCATACTATGAATCAGAGAGACCGGAATCTCTTTTCCCATGACTTTACAAAGATTTTTAACAGACCAGTCACTTTTTTCTTCCAATATCTTTAAAATATCCTGTTTCAACGGCGTAAGATTATTTTCAGAAAGGGCTTTTGTTCCGGCTTCTGTGATGGTAACTGTAGCAATATCATAAAGATTCAGCCCCTTGGGCAGTGCATCATGAATCACCTGCCCCAGAGGATAAATATAATAATCTGCAATCCACCTGAAAAACGGTATCATGGACCGCGGAAAGAGCGGATTTTCATCAAGAATATCCATAACCCTTTTTATCTTTTTCTCTTCTCCCTCCTGCCCAGGTCCCAGGATATATCCTGTTATCATCCTCTGTCCAAAGGTTGTGCTTGGTTTCCCAAAAGGAATAAGTACCCGTTTTCCCACAGATATAAAGGATAAAAGATTATCAGGTACAGCATAAGTAAAAGTGTTATTAATCGGCAAAGGAATAGCCACTTCAATATGAGTTAATTTTGTTGTCATTTTTTTTGCTTGATGATATATAATATCTAATTAGAAATTAGAAATTAGGCATCCGGAATTGGAAATCTCAATTAAGAATTAGAATTGATTTTATAAAATCAGTATATTATAATCATGACCGGTATTCAGCAGATTTATAAAGAATTCCCAATTCTTAATTGGCATTAAAGGAGGTGTTATGTGAATAAAATCATAAAACAGATCATGACGCTTTTTATGATTGCTGTCCTGCTCTTTACTATCTGTTCCTCACCTGTATTGGCTCAGGGAAAGTCCGGCAGTGATGATAAAGAAAAAGGTGCCGGACCCATGCTGTTTGATTTATTACTGATCAGACCGGTGGGTGTTGCTGCAACCGTCATCGGTTCTGCTTTATTTGTCGTGTCTCTCCCTTTTTCAGCTATAGGCGGAAATACAAAACCTGCTTATGAAAAAATGGTCAAAGAACCTGCCAAATATACATTTACCAGACCATTAGGGGATTATTGATGCAAATTAGGAATTTGGGAATCAGGAATTGACAGCAGATTGATAACATGCTGTTCATTCCTGATTCCTGAGTCTTAATCTGTATTTTTCATCTATCCTGAAAATCAGTTTTATCCTGAAAAAAAAATTTGATCAACTCATGTTTTAAGAATCAGGAATTAATAATGCTTTTATAAATATGCTGAATATCAAGCCGGATTATTCTGAATCAGACTTCCGAAGTTTCTGAAACTTAGGAAGTTTTTATAACAATTGATGTGTCGGGTGTTTTTTTTGTAACCAGTCCTTATTTTTAAGCAAACATTTTTTAAAAAGGAGTGTATGGGAATGAAACTTTCTTTTCGTGTGATTTCGGTTATTTTTGTATGTATCTTTTCTCTGTCGTTTTCTACAGGATTTGCTGCGGATAAAAAGAAATATCCGACGGCACCGCCGTCAAAAATATCTAAAAAATGGCGCATCGGATATTTTGAATCAGGCTCATTTAAAAATTATCAGAGTACTCTTATTGCAACAGTAAAAGGACTTGCAGACCTGGGATGGATTGAAAAGACTGACATTCCGGTTCAGGAGAATAACAAGGATACAGATAAATTATGGGCATGGCTGGCTACGGATGTTAAGAGTAAATATCTTGAATTTATAGCAGATGCTTATTATTCAGATAACTGGGATAAAAACATCAGGGAAAAAACAAAGAATCTGTTAATTCAAAGGCTGAAAGAGAAAAAGGATATTGACCTGATGATTACAATGGGAACATGGGCAGGTCAGGATTTGGCAAATAATGGACATTCAGTTCCTACATTAGTCTGTTCTGTTTCTGATGCACTTGCTTCTAAAATTGTGAACAGCGCGGAAGACTCAGGCTATGATCACATTCATGCACGTATTGATCCCAGCCGTAATGAAAGACAGATCAGATCGTTTCATGATGTCATCGGGTTTAAAAAGCTGGGAGTAGCTTTTGAAGATACTGTTGTCGGCAGAAGCTATGCGGCAATAAGCGATATTGAAAAAGTTGCCAAAGATCGGAATTTCGGAATAATAACCTGTCATGCAGAAGAAGACACACCGGACAGGAATAAAGCTGAAGCCGATATAATAAAATGCGCGGCTGAACTTGCACCTAAAATAGATGCTTATTATATAACTTTAAGCAGAGCAGCGATAAGCCCCGTGTTTTACCCAAAGTTCTTGAAATTATGAATCAATATAAAGTTCCTACCTTTTCACAGTCAGGATCCGATGAAGTCAGACGCGGAGTATTACTGAGTGTTTCCTTTAAGGATTTTAAGCCTATAGGAGATTTTCATGCCGGAGTAATTGCCAAAATTATTAACGGCGCAAAGCCCCGTGATTTGGAACAGATATTTGAATCCCCTGTTAAAATCGCTTTTAACAAGGCTACAGCAAAGAATATTGATCTGAGAGATGATATATATAAGCTGATTCTGAATGTGGCGGATGAAATCTATGAAACCGTTGAAACCGGGAAATAGACTAATCGATTTCGGCAGAAACCGCCTAAAGGCTGTAGTACTAAGAACTTTTCAGTATTCTCTACTGATAATAGAAATTTTTAAGCAGACATTTTTTAGGAGGATTTTATCAAAATGAAAACATTTTCCCGTTTAATTCTGTTCGGTGTTATATGTATTTTTTTTCTGTCGTTTTCTGCCGTTTTTGCTGCGGATAAAAAAGAATATTCAACTGTTCCGCCTGAAAAAACAGCAAAAAAATGGCGGATCGGGTATCTTGAAGGGGGACCGTACAAAGATTACCAGAGTGTTCTGATTGCAACATTTAACGGGCTTGCAGATTTGGGATGGATTGAAAAATCTGATATTCCGGCTCAGGAGAATAATGAAGATACAGGGAAATTATGGGAATGGCTGGTAAAAAATGTAAAGAGCAGATATCTTGAATTTTCAGCAGACGCTTATTACTCCAACAACTGGAACAAAGAAATCCGTGAAAAAACAAAGATGCTCCTGCTTCAGAGACTGAAAGAAAAACAGGATATTGACCTGATGCTTGCTCTTGGAACATGGGCAGGTCAGGATTTGGCAAATAATGGACATTCAGTTCCTACATTAGTCTGTTCTGTTTCTGATGCACTTGCTTCTAAAATTGTGAACAGCGCGGAAGACTCAGGCTATGATCACATTCATGCACGTATTGATCCCAGCCGTAATGAAAGACAGATCAGATCGTTTCATGATGTCATCGGGTTTAAAAAGCTGGGCGTAGCTTTTGAAGATACTGTTGTCGGCAGAAGCTATGCGGCAATAAGCGATATTGAAAAAGTTGCCAAAGATCGGAATTTTGAAGTAATAACCTGTTACATGAAAGAGGATATTCCTGACAGAAAAGATGCAGAAGAGAGCGCTGTTAAATGCGCCGCTGAACTTGCGCCAGGATAGATGCTTTTTATATAACTCCCGGCAATGCAATGATAGGTAAATCAAGTTTTCCGAAAATTCTTGATATTATGAATACTCATAAGATTCCGACCTTTGCACAGTCAGGCTCCGCTGAAGCTGGCCGCGGCGCTTTGTTAAGTATTTCCAACAGAAATTTCAGCTTTTTGGGAAAATTTCATTCAGAGACTATCGGAAAAGTCATTAACGGAGCAAAGCCCCGTGATTTGGATCAGATATTTGAAGCCCCTGTCAAGATTGCTTTTAACAAAGCGGCAGCAGAAAAGATTAATCTTAATTATGAAATATATAACATGATTTTGAAAGTAGCGGATGAAATCTATGATAATATAGAGGAGAGCAGGTAAAAATCTTCATCAACCTAACCCCGACCCCTTCTCTAAAGGGAAGGGGTCGGGGTTAGGGAGTCCTTTATTCCCCCTTCCCTTCAGGGAAGGGGGCAGGGGGTTAGGTTTTAAAAAGCCGATTTTTTAAAAAATTCAGCTTTTTATCAAAATCCGGTTTCTCAGGAGTTATAAAAAAAGCATGAAGTTAAGTTCTAGAAATAAATTTCTGATCCCCACCATAACAATAATTATT
>CAWEAR010000028.1:0-89309 GCA_963806835.1 uncultured delta proteobacterium | reverse complement strand
GTCAAAATTGTAATATGCCACAAGACCGGCTTCATTGCCGATCAGCGTTTTGTTCATATTGCTTTGAACAGCGGACTGGCTTCTTGCAACATTCCAGATGCGGACTTCATCCAGATCACCGTCAAAAGATTCTGTCCATCCGCCGCTGCCGATGATCAGGTAGTGGTTGCTGTCATACAGCAGAGGAGTGCTGGAATAAGTGCCGAAAACCACGATTTTCGCCATTCACATACACGGTGTAGCCGGTTGGTGTGACAACGATGGCGATATGAACCCATTGTCCGGCAGAGTATGAAAAATTTGCATCAGCAGATGTTGTCAACCAACTTGAACCGTTTCCGATATCCGCATGAATTTTGTTTCCGTCCATAAATTTGACATCAAAGCCCTGATCGCTCGGATAACGTGTACCCAGAATCGCAAGCGGCGCGGTTGCGTCATTGGGTTTTGCCCATGCTTCCACTGTAAATGTCCCGCTCAGAATGCCCTGCCCGTTGAGGCAAGTACATACTCATATTCCGTCAATCCGTCAAACGTCAGTGCATTGCCGGGGGGAGCATGGCAGTTACTGCGGAAACTTCGGAACTCAGCGCACTGGTCAGCGCATTTGTATTATTGGCATGATTGGGTGTATAGGTTTCTACAACGAAATAATAAGTGATTCCGGACGCCAGACCCGTGACAGTGAAATCCGCTGCTGATTTGTTCGCAGTTATTCCCGCGTCTGTGTAAGTACCGCCGGGTGTGGTCGAGTATTTGACACGGTAATAACCGCCATCCAAAGTGTAGGCAATTGGCGTCCATGTAACCCTGATGCTGTTCGTTGTGATGTCTGCTGTTCCCAAATTTGTCGGCGGTATGGTCTGCGTACTTGCCCAGTCCGGATCTTTGGTGTTCAGAAAAGTAAGAGGAGGATCAGAAGCTGTCAGGCTGTTGTAGCCCAAATCTGTTGAAAGAAGACTGGTCAGATTTGTGAATGAAGAAGGAATATCCCCGGTCAGTTGATTGCCATGCAGATACAGGTATTGCAAACCAGTAAGATTTCCCAATGCAGAAGGAATGCTGCCAGTCAGTTTATTGCCATACAGATAAAGGGTTGTCAGGCTGCTGAGATTTCCCAATTCAATCGGGATTGTGCCGGTCAGTTGATTGGAATTCAGATACAGGGCTTGCAGATTGCTGAGATTTCCCAATGCAGAGGGAATGCTGCCGGTCAGTTGATTATAATTCAGGCTAAGGTTCAACAAATTGCTGAGACTTCCCAGTTCAGCAGGAATAGTGCCGCTTAGTTGATTTTCAGACAGGGCAAGGATTGTCAAGTTGCTGAGATTTCCCAATGCAACCGGAATCGTGCCGGTCAGTTGATTGTTAAACAGCCAAAAAATATTCAAAAGGCTGAGATTTCCCAATGCAGAGGGAATACTGCCGGTCAGTTGATTGCCATGCAGATAGAGAGAAGTCAAATTGCTGAGATTTCCCAATGCAGAGGGAATGCTGCCGGTCAGTTGATTCTGATTCAGGTCAAGGTTCAACAAATTGCTGAGACTTCCCAGTTCAGCAGGAATAGTGCCGCTTAGTTGATTTTCAGACAGAACAAGATATGCCAACGTACTGAGATTCCCCAGTTCCGCCGGGATGCTGCCATTCAACTGATTGGAAAACAGATAGAGGGATTGCAGATTGCTGAAATTTCCCAGTTCCGCCGGAATGCTGCCGCTCAACTGATTGTAAGCCAGAACGAGTGTTGAAAGATTGCTGAGATTTTCCAGTTCAACCGGAATCGTACCGATCAGATTATTACCATTAAGAAGTACCTGAGCAACATACCCTGCCGAAACCGTAACACCAAACCAATTATCGCATAAAGAATTGGTATTCCAGTTGGTTGAATCCGTCCATGACGCCCCTCCGGTGCTGTTGTAAAGCGCAACCAGAGCCTCGCATTCAATCTGCGGAATGCCGGTTATGCCGGTCAAGGCGCAGTTGCATGTGTCGCTTGCCGTCACATTTGCCACAGCAGGCGCAGTTGTCAGATAATTTTCCGTTCCTCCGGAGCCGTTGTATTCATACACCGCAACATAATAGGTCTGACCGGAAGTCAGTCCCGTAACTGTGACTGAACTGCTGATTCCGTTATAGACTGCATAATTTCCTGTGCCGATCTGATCTCCGCCTGTAAAAACCGTATTTGCCGTATAGCTTGTTCCGTCAACAGGATTTGAATCAACAGCACTGCCGGATTTCATCAGAACAATGCAGTTTGTGCCGCTGCCCCGTGACCATTCAAATGTCATGGATGTGTCTGTTACGGCTGTGAAATTCACGCCAGATGCCTGGGTGGTGGGTTCAGCATCAATATAATACTTCATAGCGAAGGCGTTCCATCCGGATCCATCGTTATAAACCACATACGGAACGCCGCCGCTGTCTATGGCAAGGCTGATTTCGTTTATCGTACCTGAAAATCTGGCGGGACCGACATTCACCCAGTTTGCTCCGTCAAACTTCATCACACTGGCAAAGCCGTTCATTATAAACACTTCCCGATAAGCCACAAGGGGAACGCCGCTGCTGTCTATTGCAAGTTTGGCAGAGGTTGTGTTCCCAATAAATCCGGCAGTACCGACATTCACCCAGTTTGTTCCGTCAAACTTCATCACGCTGATATAGCCGCCTCCACTATAATTATAAGCCATGTATGGAACGTCACTGCTGTCTATGGCAAGACTGATATTTGTTGCATTATTATCAGAAAACCCGGCAGAACCGACCAGCACCCAGTTTGCGCCGTCAAACTTCATCACGCTGATTTTGTAGCTGTTTCCGCTATCTGCATAAGCCACATACGGAACGCCGCTGCTGTTTATGGCAAGGCTGGTATAGTATGCTGTCCCACTGGAAAAACCCGCAGTACCGACCAGCTCCCAGCTTGTGCCGTTAAACATCATCACGCTGGCTTTTTGTCCGTTCGCATAATCCATATAAGCCACATACGGAACGCCGCCGCTGCTTATAGCAAGGCTGGTATAGGATGCCCCCCCGCTTGAAAAACCCGCAGCACCGACCTGTACCCAGCTTGAGCCGTCAAATATCATCACGCTGGCTTTGCCGCTGTTTACATTGTCCTGATAAGCAATATATGGAACGTCACTGCTGTTTATGGCAAGGCTGATATAGTCTGCCTGACCTGCTGTAAACCCGGCAGCGCCGACCTGTACCCAGCTTGAGCCGTCAAATATCATCACGCTGGCTTTGCTGCTGTTTGCGCCATCTCTATAAGCTGCATACAGAGTCCCGCTGCTATTTATAGCAAGACTAAGAAAGGTTATCTGATTTGTCGAAAACGGGGCAGCGCCAACCTGCACCCAGCCCGCGTGAGCAGTAGAAAACCCGAATGCGAGTGCGATGATGACCGCAACTATGCCCATGTAAAACTTTAATCTTTTCATAAAGCCTGTTACCGCAATCGTGCGTGCGAATACATTTATGCTTTTCATAGAATTTAATTGTTTCATAGTTAGAATCATGCAGACTGCGGAGAGCATCCGCACGATATTGTGAACAAAATAAGTTTTTCTGAAAAAACAGGACATGGTATTCATGGATGACTCCTTTCCTCCAGCCTGAGAAATAATATAAACCTGACTCCCTACTTTTTAAGAGAGAACAGACTTTTCAGACATTCTCTGAACCAATTCAGTTTTTAATTTATTGAAAAAATTTAATTTTTAATAATAGACTATCAGTAATTTTATATTAGACTGATTTATATAACCTATATAATATCTGTTTGTCAAGTAACATGATACACAGCCAGCAATTCTAATTTTGGATTTTGAATGGGAAAAAATCTTTCATTCTGTAAAAACAGATGATAATGTCGCTTTCATATTAAATTCAGGAGATGAAAGAAATGGATCATCGTAAAGAAAAAGCCTCTGTTCTCTGACATTTAACGGTATGATAAACCGTTTTAAATCATTAGCCTCTGAATTTTCCGATAAACGTAAGGGATTCTGACTTGTTTGCAGCATGGAAAATACAGCAGCGGGGGTACAGTATTTTTTACACAGTCTCCCCCGTTCCCTGCGTTTCAGAGAACAGCGGAACAGAATAGATGATTTATACTGTAAGCAGCCGATCTGTGAAATAATCATAGCGGTGTGAGATTACGGCAGCTCTTGAAGATGGCGGAACGGTTTATAAAAACAGTTTTGTAACGGACCGCGAAATTACGGAAGCGGAAATAAAAGGAGACAGAGAGCGTTTTCATGCCGGGGTGAAAATATTTTTTTTCGGATCCGGTTTCGCAGATGATGCCCATAATAAAAAAACGGTTCAAAAAAGAGCAGGATTCAGAATAAAAAAATTCAAAATGAGAATTGCCGGCATAGAATATTTTTTCTTGCCAAAATGTTTATTTTCAGATATAGTTTTCTGCTTAAATATATTATGAGAAAATAACCATCTGAAAAGGTGAATCATATAATAAATGTCTTTCATCTGATGGAAAGAAAGGGGCGAGGAAATGTGAAGGCTATTGAGGTCAGAGTTATTGATAATGATCTTGAAAAGGCTATGCGAATTCTGAAGAAAAAAATTCAGAATGACGGTCTTTTCAAGCGTTTAAAGTTAAAGAAAAGCTACGAAAAACCGAGCGAATACAAACGCCGCAAACAGCGCGAATCAGTCAGACGTCAAAGAATTGCAGCATCAAAAAACAGATAATGCGGATGTAGGAATTAAGAATCAGCAGATCGAAAGAGTTCGTAGTACCGCCTTCAGGCGGTCCGGCGTGTCGCGATAACAGTCTGATTTTACACGAACCGCCTAAAGGCGGTACTACAAACCTTTACAAATTTCAGATCTGCTGAAATTGGGAATTAAGAATGGATTCTATTTTATAAAATCCGTCATTTCCGTGTTTTAGCGTGGTAACAGAAAATTATTTTTAATTTTTTTGTTCCCATGCTGAAGCGTGGGAACAAAAAAAATTCTCCTATGAAAAAAAAAGATACTTATCAGAAATGTCTTGAGGCAATGTACAGCCTGCATCGTTTTGGCATAAAACTCGGGCTTGAGACGATTTCAAATATACTTGCAGGACTTGAATATCCTCACAAACAGTTTGCAAGCATCCATATTGCCGGTACAAACGGAAAAGGCTCTGTTGCATCAGCTCTTGCATCTGTTCTGTATTTAGCCGGATACAAGGTAGGGCTTTATACATCACCTCATCTGGTCAGGTTTAACGAACGGATTTGCATCAACAATCGTCAGATTTCTGATGAAGATGTGATTGAATCTTATGAAGCAGTGAAACAGGTGAATCCCGGAGAAAGAGAACCGACTTTTTTTGAATATTCGACTGCAATGGCGTTTTATGAATTTGCAAAACATAAGGTGGACTGGGCGGTTATTGAAACCGGTATGGGCGGGCGGTTGGATGCAACAAATATCATACAGCCTGAACTCTCTGTTATAACAAATATCTCTTTAGAGCATAAAATGTATCTGGGAAATACCATTCCTAAGATTACCGGAGAAAAAGGGGGGATCATAAAAAATGGGATTCCTGTTGTTACCGGCGTTAAACAGAAGAGTGCTATTTCAGTCATTGAAGGGATTGCCGAAGAAAAATCTGCTCCCCATGTATCGTCTTGGGGATTCATTCCGGGTTAAAAGAAACAGAGACGGAAGTTTTAATTATTTCGGTATAGATAATATATGGCATAACATGCGTACAGGTTTATCCGGCAGTTATCAGGTTGATAATGCGGCTCTTGTCCTTGCTGGATGTGAAATACTCAATAAAAAAAGAGATTTGCTTCCGTTTCAGAAAATCCGGGACGGGCTTGAGCAGAACCGATGGTCAGGGAGATTAGAAGTTGTCTCTGAATCTCCTTTTATTCTTATGGACGGCGCTCATAATCTGTCTGCTGCAAGAAATCTGACAAAATTTCTGTCAGAAAATTTTGCAGATCGGAAAATAACTCTTATTATAGGAATTCTTGATGATAAGCCTTATGCACCTATGCTCCGCTATCTGCTTCCGGTCTGTAACAAAGTTATCCTGACCCGTGCAAAGACTGAACGCGCTCTTCCTGTAGAGAGACTTTATCCGGTTGCTGAAAAACTTATTAAGAATATTACGCTTATTCCTGATGTGGGTAAGGCTGTAAATCATGCTTTTGAAACAGCGTCTGAAGAAGATGTGATCTGTATTGCCGGTTCCCTGTATGTAGTGGGTGAAGCAAAAGAAGAGCTTGAAAAAAAAGGGTATCGTTCTTTTCAGCTTAGAGAGTGAACTACCGCTATCCTAAAGGGACAGGGGTTTTACGCCCAATTTATAAAAAGACTTTCCAAGTTTTTTGGAAAAACTTGGTTTCTTACATCAAGTAAAAGTATTTTTTAGTGCTTGACAGATTGCTGTTCAGAAGCTAATATATATCTTTTCTAAATCGCCTCTGTTTAACACGTGCCCGTAGCTCAGGGGATAGAGCGTCAGCCTCCGGAGCTGAAAGCCGCTGGTCCGAATCCAGCCGGGCGCACCATCCTGTCATTTATCTCCTTTGAGAATCTTTACAAGCTCATTAACAAAGGATCCCATCTGTTCAGCCAATGAATTCATTTCTTCGGAAACAGCGGCAGTCTCTTCGGCAGCAGATGCATACTGCTGAATTACATCTCCCAATTCACGACCCGAATTACTGACCGCTGCGATCTCCTGAGCCTGCTGATTTGAAGCAACAGTAATCATTCCGAGCAGTTTTCCTACTTTAGATGTGCTTTCAGCGACCTTTGAGAAAGTCAGGTTTGCATTATTAACAATTTCAGTCCCATCTTTTACCTTTCTGTTTGTATCTTCTACAAGCGCGGCAGTATTTTTGGCAGAAGCGGCGGAGCGTATTGCAAGGTTACGGACTTCTTCAGCAACAACAGCAAATCCTGCTCCTGCACTCCCGGCTCTTGCCGCTTCAATAGCAGCGTTTAAGGATAAAATATTCGTCTGAAATGCAATTTCATCAATGGCTTTGATAATCTTGGAAGTATCTTCCCCTGATTTGGCTATTTCATTCATAGAAGCGGTCAGTTTCAGCATAGAACCGGAAGCATTCCCGACAATTGTGTTGGTCTCATTCATAAGAGAGTCTGCGTTTACTGCATTATCTGCATTCTGTCTGATCATAGATGAGACTTCATACAGAGATGAAGATGTCTGCTTGAACAGACGCTGCCTGCTGAGATGAAGTCTGAGCCAGTTTCTGACTTGCGGATAATACCTGAGTTGAGCTGGAAGCAACCTGATTTGAAACATTGTCAAGCCCTCTGATGACCCGGTTAAGCGGTTTTACAACAGAGCGGATTATTAAAAATATGACAATTGTTACAAGTAGTTAAAATAAAGAATGCAATAAAAAGGTTTACCTTGCCGTGAAACCTCACAGGAGCCATAATATCTGAAATATTGGCAGCAACGACTGATATCCATCCGGTTTCAGGATTTTTTTTAAAAGCGCCTATTTTTTTTACGCCCCTGAAGGTATAAAACAACATACCGCTCTTATCTTTCATCATCTCTCTGCCGAAATCAAACTCTTTTGCATCAAGTTTCATAATAGCGGTTCTGTCGGGATGGGCAACGATTAAGCCTTTTTTATTGATAATATAAGCATATCCCTCTTTCCCTATTTTTATTGAATCAATATAATTTTTACTGAAATATTCAAGAGAGACAACTCCGAATAATACACCGACAATAATATCTTTATCAATGATCGGATAAGAGATTGTAAAAACCGGCTTTTCTGTGAAACTGCTGCTGAAAATATCTGATATAAATGCGTTTCCTTTGATTGCCTCCTGAAAATACTGCTGATCAGACACATTTAAATTTTTAAATTTTTCATCAGGTTCTGATGAAGAAATCACTTCGCCCTTTTCATTTGCCACATTCACCGATTCATAAGATACATTCTTCTTTTTCCCTTCTTCCAACTGCTGGCTTGCCGCTTTTCGTGATGCCTGTCCCATAAATGTATCACGGACTGCCATTTTAAAATAATTCTGTTCACTCCACCGTGAAATATCCATCTCGTTGATTTTAATCCATAATGAAAGATTTTTTTCATTCAGATCAGAGACCTGAACTATTTGTGTCCTGATGATATTTTCAATGATACTTTTAGAGATAAAATACGACAGAATAATTGAAATCCCCAAACCTGAAATAATTATTGTTATGGTGGGGATCAGAAATTTATTTCTAGAACTTAACTTCATGCTTTTTTTATAACTCCTGAGAAACCGGATTTTGACAGGAAGCCAAGTTTTTTGAAAAAATTTGGCTTCTTATATACCTAAACCCGAAGCATATCTACTATCCTCAGCAGATCGAGAAAGTTCGTAGTGCCGCCTTTAGGCGGTTGGGCGTGCTGCGATAATCACCGGATTTTAAACGAACCGCCTAAAGGCGGTACTACAAACTTTTACAAATTTTCGATCTGTTGACTTTTTATAATTTGCCGATTTTAAAAGAAGCTTAACTTCTTAAACATGCCTTTGTTTTCAAAACTTAGGAAGTCATTAAGCTATTTTCCGGTTTCAACGGTTTCATAGATTTCATCCGCTACTTTTAAAATCAGGTTATATGTTTCATAATTAAGATTAATCTTTTCTGCTGCCGCTTTGTTAAAAGCAATCTTAACAGGGGCTTCAAATACCTGATCCAAATCACGGGGTTTTGCGCCATTAATGATTTTTCCGATAGTCTCTGAATGAAATTTTCCCAAGTAGCTGAAATTTCTGTTGGAAATACTTAACAACACTTCGCGGCCGACTTCGGCAGAATCCTGATTGTGCAAAGGTCGGAACCTTATGGGTATTCATAATATCAAGAATTCTCGGAAAACTTGATTTGCTTATCATTGCATTGCCGGGAGTCATATAAAAAGCATCTATCTTGGGTGCAAGTTCAGCGGCGCATTTAACAGCGCCTTCTTCCGCCTCTTTTCTGTCAGGAATATCCTCTTTCATGTAACAGGTTATTATTTCAAAATTCCGATCTTCGGAAACTTTTTCAATATCGCTTATTGCAGCATAACTTCTGCCGACAACAGTATCTTCAAAAGCAACACCCAGCTTTTTAAACCCGATGACATCATGAAACGATCTGATCTGTCTTTCATGACGGCTGGGATCAATACGTGCATGAATGTGATCATAGCCTGAGTCTTCAGGGCTGTTCACAATTTTAGAAGCAATTGCATCAGAAACAGAACAGACTAATGTGGGAACTGAATGTTCATTATTTGCCAAATCCTGACCTGCCCATGTTCCAAGAGCAAGCATAAGGTCAATATCATGTTTTTCTTTCAGTCTCTGAAGCAAAAGCGTTTTTGTTTTTTCACGGAGTTCTTTGTTCCAGTTGTTGGAGTAATAAGCGTCTGCTGCAAACTCAAGATAACTGCTCTTTATATTTGTTGCCAGCCATTCCCATAATTTACCTGTATCTTCATTATTCTCCTGAGCCGGAATATCAGTTTTTTCAATCCATCCCAGATTCTGCAAGCCCTTTAACAGTTGCAATAATAACACTCTGGTAATCTTTGTACGCTCCCCCCTCAAGATACCCGATCCGCCATTTTTTAGCTGTTTTTGCAGGCGGGGCTGTGGAATATTCTTTTTTATCCGCAGCAAACCCCGCAGAAAACGACAGAAAAAAAATACATATAACACTGAACAGAATTAAACGGGAAAATGTTTTCATTTTGATAAAATCCTCCTAAAAAATGTCTGCTTAAAAATTTTTATTATCAGTAGTATTGAGAATACTGAAAAGTTCGTAGTACCGCCTTTAGGCGGTTTTGCCGAAATCGATTAGTACTAAGTTAATTTAATTCTGAATGATAAAATATAACGGAGACCTGCGGGTTTCGGAAACCCCGCAGGTCTTCATATGTCAGAATTAAATTAACTGAGAATTAGTCTATTTTCCGGTTTCAACGTTTTCATAGATTTCATTCCGCCACATTCAGAATCAGCTTATATATATCATCTCTCAAATCAATCTTTTTTGCCGTTGCTTTGTTAAAAGCGATTTTAACAGGAGTTTCAAATATCTGTTCCAGATCACGGGGCTTTGCGCCGTTAATAATCTTGGTAATTACTTCAGCATGAAAATCTCCGATAGGCTTAAAATCCTTAAAAGAGACGCTCAAAAGGACTCCACGTTTCACCTCATCGGATCCTGACTGTGCAAAGGTAGGAATATTATATTGCTTCATAATTTCAAGAACTTTGGGTAAAACACGGGGCTTATCGCTGCTCTGCTTAAAGTTATATAATAAGCATCTATTTTAGGTGCAAGTTCAGCCTGCATTTTATTATATCGGCTTCAGCTTTATTCCTGTCCGTGTGTCTTCTTCTGCATGACAGGTTATTATTCCGAAATTCCGATCTTTGGCAACTTTTTCAATATCGCTTATTGCCGCATAGCTTCTGCCGACAACAGTATCTTCAAAAGCTACTCCCAGCTTTTTAAACCCGATGACATCATGAAACGATCTCGATCTGTCTTTCATTACGGCTGGGATCAATACGTGCATGAACGTGATCATAGCCTGAAGTCTTCCGCGCTGTTCACAATTTTAGAAGCAAGTGCATCAGAAACAGAACAGACTAATGTAGGAACTGAATGTCCATCATTTGCCAAATCCTGACCTGCCCATGTTCCCATTGTAATCATCAGGTCAATATCCTTTTTCTTTCAGCCTTTGAATTAACAGATTCTTTGTTTTTTCCCTGATGTTTTTATCCCAGTTATCTGAATAATAAGCATCTGCTATAAATTCAAAGATATTTACTCTTAACATCCGTAGCCAGCCATGCCCATAATTTATCTGTATCCTTGTTATTCTCCTGAACCGGAATGTCAGTCTTTTCAATCCATCCCAGGTCTGCAAGTCCTTTTACTGTTGCAATAGAGTACTCCTGATAATTTTTAAATGAGCCTGATTCAAAATATCCAATGCGCCATTTTTTAGATATTTTTGACAGCGGTGCCGTCGGATATTTCTTTTTATCCGCAGCAAATCCTGTAGAAAAAGACAGAGAAAAGATACATACAAAAATAACCGAAATCACACGAAAAAGAAAGCTTTCATTCCCATACACTCCTTTTTAAAAAAATGTTTGCTTAAAAAAAATGGCGGGTTACAAAAACACCCGACACATCAGTTGTTATAAAGACTTCCTAAGTTTCAGAAACTTCGGAAGTCTGATTCAGAATAATCCGGACTGATATTCAGCATATTTATAAAAGCATTATTAATTCCTGATTCTAAAACATGAGTTGATCAAATTTTTTTTTCAGGATAAAACTGATTCTCAGGATAGATGAAAAATACAGATTAAGACTCAGGAATCAGGAATGAACAGCATGTTATCAATCTGCTGTCAATTCCTGATTCCCAAATTCCTAATTTGCATCAATAATCCCCTAATGGTCTGGTAAATGTATATTTGGCAGGTTCTTTGACCATTTTTTCATAAGCAGGTTTTGTATTTCCGCCTATAGCTGAAAAAGGGAGAGACACGACAAATAAAGGCAGAACCGATGACGGTTGCAGCAACACCCACCGGTCTGATCAGTAATAAATCAAACAGCATTGGTCCGCAACTTTTCTTTATCATCACTGCCGGACTTTCCCTGAGCCAATACAGGTGAAGAACAGATAGTAAAGAGCAGGACAGCAATCATAAAACGTGTCAGATTTGTTGATGATTTTATTCACATAACACCTCCTTTAATGCCAATTAAGAATTGGGAATTCTTTATAAATCTGCTGAATACCGGTCATGATTATAATATACTGATTTTATAAAATCAATTTTAATTCTTAATTGAGATTTCCAATTCCAGATGCCTAATTCTTAATTTCTAATTTTTAATTAGATATTATATATCATCAAGCAAAAAAAATGACAACAAAATTAACTCATATTGAAGTGGCTATTCCTTTGCCGATTAATAACACTTTTACTTATGCTGTACCTGATAATCTTTTATCCTTTATATCTGTGGGAAAACGGGTACTTATTCCTTTTGGGAAACCAAGAAACAACCTTTGGACAGAGGATGATAACAGGATATATACTGGGGACTGGGCAGGAGGGGAGAAAGAAAAAGATAAAAAGGGTTATGGATATTCTTGATGAAAATCCGCTCTTTCCGCGGTCCATGATACCGTTTTTCAGGTGGATTTGCAGATTATTATATTTATCCTCTGGGGCACGTGATTCATGATGCACTGCCCAAGGGTCTGAATCTTTATGATATTGCTACAGTTACCATCACAGAAGCCGGAACAAAAGCCCTTTCTGAAAATAATCTTACGCCGTTGAAACAGGATATTTTAAAGATATTGGAAGAAAAAAGTGACTGGTCTGTTAAAAATCTTTGTAAAGTCATGGGAAAAGAGATTCCGGTTTCTCTGATTCATGAGTATGGTTCGTTCGGGCTGGTTATTCAGGAGCGGAAGAGCAAAGGGGGAGAAACAAAGCATCTGACAGAGCGGTATGTTTCTTTAGTCAAAAATAATGATGATTTACCATCACCCGATAAACTTTCTGATTCAAAAAAAGAGATTATTCAAATCCTTAATTCAAAAGGTGAAATCTCTGTCAAGAATTTGAAAAAAGAGGTCCCGCAGCTTCCAGATTAATAAAGGGTTTGCAGGACGCGGGATATATTTCAGTTACTCAGAAAAGAGTCTATCGGGATCCTTTTGGCGATATTATTCCTCTTAAATCTCCGTTATCGCTTACCCCTGAACAGAATAATGTTGTAACAGAAATCATTGCTTCTCTGGAAAAAGGATTCTCCACATATCTTTTGGCAGGGGTGACCGGAAGCGGAAAAACAGAGGTTTATATGCACCTGTCAGCAGAGGTGATTAAGCGGGGATATTCTGTAATAGTGCTGGTTCCTGAAATTGCTCTTATATCTCAGATGGAGAGGCGGTTCAGAGCAAGATTCGGAGAATCTGTTGCAGTGCTTCACAGCGGGCTTTCTCAGGGGGAGCGGTATGATCAATGGGTGAAGGTTCTTAATAAAGAGGTTTCTGTTGTTGTGGGAGCAAGGTCTGCGATATTTGCTCCTTTTGAAAATATCGGCTTGATTATTGTTGATGAGGAGCATGATACATCTTATAAACAGGAGAATAATCTGCTTTACAATGCCAGAGACCTTGCTGTTATCCGTGCAAAATTATCCGGGCATAGTGTGCTGTTAGGCTCTGCAACCCCTTCTGTTCAGTCTTATTACAATGCAAGAACAGGCAAATCAGCTGAGGTAAATCTGCATACACGGATTGACGAACGCCCTCTGCCGGATATAACAGTTATTGATTTGAAAAAACAGCGTGATACTGACGGTATATGGAGGATTATTACCCCGGAGCTTTACAAAGGAATGCAGGAACATTAAGTCGTCATGAACAGGTGCTTATATTTCTGAACCGCAGGGGATTTGCGAATTTTCCGGTTTGTGCCGCATGTAATGAGCCGCTGGTATGTAAGAACTGCGATATAACTCTTACGTTTCATCGCAAAGATAATGCGTACAAATGCCATTACTGCGGATTTACCCGTCCGGCTGCATCAGGATGTCTTATCTGCGGCTCTTCGGGGGTAAAAAATCTTGGATTCGGAACTGAAAAGATAGAGGGGATAATGAAGTCTCTTTTTCCTGACGCCAATATCCGCAGGATGGACAGGGATACCACAAGTAAAAAAGGGGAAATCTTTAATATTCTTAAAGGATTAAAAAATCAGACCATTGACATTCTGATCGGAACTCAAATGGTTGCAAAGGGGCATGATTTTCCGAATATTACGCTGGTTGGGATTATCTGCGCTGATTTGTCCCTAAGTTTTCCTGATTTCCGGGCAGGAGAGCGTACATTTCAGATTCTTGCACAGGTAGCAGGAAGAGCCGGAAGAGGGGACGCACCGGGCAAGGTTATTCTTCAGACATACAATCCGAATCATTTCAGTATTGAGACAGCCAAGGATCAGGATTTCAGAGCATTTTACGAAAAAGAGATTACATTCCGGAAAGCATTGAATTATCCGCCATATTCAAGGCTTATTCAATTCAGGATTTCAGGAAAAGATAAGAGAGATACACGGCAGACTGCTTTATCTGTTGGGGAGGCGGCAAATGGATTGCGAAAAAGTTCTGAATTATATTCAAAAAATCTGAATATACTCGGAACCTGTGGAGTCGCCTCTTGGAAAAATTGCGGAGCATTACCGCTGGCAGCTTCTTTTAAAAGGGAATAATTCAAATATACTCCATGCTTTTGTCCGGCAGATGCTCGCTGAAAATCCCTATTTATTGAATGAGAAGGGGGTGAAAGTGGTGGTGGATGTGGATCCGTGTTCGATGATATAAGCAGTCGTGTAGTGATACTGAACTATGATTGCTGTGATGACTATGATTAAAATAAGAGAAAACAGCAGGGCTGAATAACATTCAACATCAGGAGGAAGTATGATTAAGAATCAGAATCTTTTAAAAAAAATAATATTTTATCTGACAGGCTCGGCCAGATAAAATATTACCGCAATCATTCTCCTGCCGTTTGCATTATCTCTGCTTCTTGTATTTGCAGGGACGTATATTATTTATGCAGAAAATGTCATTCCTGTCATAGTGCGGCTTGAAAGAGAATGGCTGAATGTAAATCTGAACGGTTTAAAATATTTGAATAAATATATCGTAACCGGAGATAAAGAGGTTCTAAGCCTGTCTCTCAAAAATTTGGAAAGCGGATACAGAATCAACATGATCGGTCCGCAAATAAAAGCTCTCTCCGAAGGGAAAAAAATAAACAGAAAAGAACTTGCAAAACAGATGGATGAAGTGTTTGCTTCCTGTACTTATAAAGAAGCACTTGGAGTAATCAGTCTGGTCGGTCTGATGGGCAGTCATGAATATGTAAAAATGTTAATGGCACAGTGGAACGGAACATTTGAAGATTTTGAGAAAAATATGCCTTTTGTCTATAAATACAGTCAAACCGGGCATAAAGCTCTGCCTGATCCCATTTTCGCATTTGCGGAGGATTTTAAAATAAGGGGAGATATTTTTTCGGAATATTCGGCAAAACTCTCCGCATTCGCATATTCCATTACCGCAAAGGTACTGTGGTTTCTCTTTCTGACTATAGGATTCATTACACTTTAATCATAGTTCAAAAGGCGGTTATCTCAAAGATAAGAGAGTGAGTTTTCACATTAATAATTCCTTAATTGCTTTCAAAATATCTTCCCGTTTAACAGGCTTGGTAAAAGTACGTGATGCTCCAAGCCCTTTTGCCATTTTAAGATAATGTTCCGGTTCCGATCCGCCCTCCGCCGGACATGGCTATAATCTTTATTCCCGGAAATTCCCGTTTAAGTTCTACAATAGTTTCAATCCCTTCTTTTTCAGGCATAATAATATCCGTGATAACAACATCCGCAGGGTTCTCCCGACAAAGTTTCATTGCAATTTGACCGTCGGATGCGCTGATTGTTTCATACCCTTCTTTCTGAAGCATCTGCTCCATCATCTCCCGGATCTTGAAGATCATCATCAATAATAAGAATACGTGCCATATTTGTCTGTTTCCTTATAAAATTAATATCAGGAAACTAAGTTTCTTAGAAAAACTTAGTTTCTTATAATTTATCTGTCAACCCGAAAGATCGGACTTCATCAAGCACTTTTATTTTATTTATAGGCTTAACAATATAAGAGGTCGCCCCCCCCCTTGTAAAATGCTTCAAAAACAGTCTTTGGATTATCAAGGGCTGTGATCATAATCACCTTAACCTCTGCTGAACCGCTTATTCCTGAATCTTTTTCTGTCTGACGTATAAGCTTGAGAGCCTCAAGACCATCCATATTCGGCATCATAATATCCATACAGATCAGATCATAAGGGGCTTTTTCCTCCAGAGCCATTCTGAAAGCTTCAACAGCCTCCTCGCCATCCACAACAATATCACAGTCACCGTAAGGTGATAATATCTCTTTTAATATTCTACGCGCGCTGAATTCATCTTCTACAATCAGTACTCTCATTATTATTCCTCCTCTGATAAAATTTCTCCCATTCAAAGCCAAGTATGAACGACCTCAGATCATCAAATGCTTTTTCAATCTGTTTCAGTAAAAGATCGGATTTTATCATATCCCCTTTTCTTGCAGCAAGTTTGAGTCTGAAAGATTCATCTGAAATTTTACACGCACCTATATCAGAAGATATGCTTTTCAGAGTATGAGCATGAGATTCCAGAAGATTCTCTTTTTTTTCTGAAACTGCTCTCTTCATCTGCTGAATTTCATTATCTGCTTTTTCAAGAAACTGATTCATCTTTTTTCTTAATAATTCGGCATCACCGTTGAATTTATTCAAAACAGCAAAAATATCCAAACCTTCTTTGAATAAAGCCTCTGTTCCGTTCCTATTTTCAACATGAAAATCAGGCAGGATTTGTTCTGGAACGGAAGAGCCGTTTTCTGATGGATAAAGAAATTTTTCAACCTTTTTAATCAGTTCTTTCCTGTTTACCGGCTTGGAAATATAATCATTCATGCCGA
This sequence comes from uncultured delta proteobacterium, assembly GCA_963806835.1. Taxonomy (GTDB): domain Bacteria; phylum Desulfobacterota; class Desulfobacteria; order Desulfobacterales; family CAWEAR01; genus CAWEAR01. The sequence goes on along the minus strand of CAWEAR010000028.1, from coordinate 72,655 downwards.
CATTCAGGCATTCTTCTTTTTCATGTTTAAAGGCGTGAGCTGTCATAGCAACAATAGGAATATCGCTTCCCTGATTTCTGATGAGTTTGGTTGCTTCCAGCCCATCCATTTCCGGCATTCTTATGTCCATCAGAATCAGAGAAAAATCATTTTTTTCAATAGTTTCTAAAGCTGATTTACCGTTTGGAACAATGGTAATGTTGTATCCTTTATTCTCAAGAGCGCATTTGCAGACTTTCTGGCATATCGGATCATCTTCAACCAGAAGGATTTTGTGATCGGTCGCAGGGTGCAGGTTGCAGGTCGCAAAAGGCAGGAGGCAGGTTGCGGAAGGCAGGTCGCAGGTCGCAGGATTATCAGGTACTGAGGGGGAATGAGTGAAAACCGCTGTAAAATAAAATATACTTCCTTTATTTACCTGACTTTCCATCCAGATATGTCCCTCCCATCATCTCGACAATCTTTTTGGCGATATTCAGTCCCAATCCTGCACCCCCGTATCTGCGCCTCATTGAGCCGTCACCCTGAACAAATGCGTTAAAAATCGCCTCATGTTTATCTGCCGGAATCCCTATTCCTGTATCTTTTACAGAAAATATCAGTTTCACCGGTTCAGATTCGCTTCCGACTTCTGACTTCTGACTCCTGCTCCATGCCAACCTGTATCTGAATTTCACCATATTCAGTAAATTTAACAGCATTTCTCAGAAGATTGACAATAACCTGTCTGAGTCTGCCGGGGTCACCCACAAAAAAATCTGGAACATCTTCTGAAATATGACAGAAAATTTCAAGTCCTTTTTCTTTTGCCCGGAATTTTAACTGAGCAATAGCAGATGTTATGACAGAATTCAGACTGAAGCTGATCGTTTCCATATCCAGCTTGCCGGCTTCGATTTTTGAAAAATCAAGAATATCATTCAGCAGATTCAAAAGAGTATCTGCTGAATATTTTGCAAGATCAAGATATTCTTTCTGCTGAGGCGTCAGACTGGTATCCGTCAGCAGATCCATAAGTCCCATAACGCCGTTCATAGGGGTTCTTATTTCATGACTCATATTTGCAAGAAATTCACTCTTTAACTTATTGGCTGACTCAGCTGTTTTTCTTGCTTTTATAAGTTCTGCATCCTGCCAATGATGTTGAACTGCAATTGCATAAAGAGTTGCCAACCGTTCAACTGTCATCAGATCCCTTTCAGTATAATTCCAGATTGAATTTGCAAGAGAAATCTGCCCTACCAGTTTTTCATTGATCATTGCAGGAGCAGATAAAAAAGAGCGAATCGGAATATGACCAATAGGGATTCCAGTCGAACGTGCGTCTTTTTCCGGCTCATTGATGAATAACGACTTTTTATTTTTTAACACCCATCCGCACATACCTTTTAATTCTTTAAGAATAATCTGTTTCTCAGGTACCTGACAAATCGTTCTGATACCCTTAGTTACAGCAGATATTAAATAGCCTGCTGACGGATCCGTATAAGTGATAAAACCGTATCTGCTCCCTGTCAGATACTCTGCTTTTTCAAGAATAAGAGAAGAGATAACATCAATGGATGAAGAGGAGATCAGAACGCCGGATAGTTCTGCAATCGCCTGATTCACAGATGCTTCCCAGAATAGCCGCTGACTTTTCTCATGCAATGTATTCTCCAAAAGCCTTTTTTCTTTACGCAGCAGGTCTTCGGTTCTTTTTATCCTCAGCATAACATTGACCTGACTTACCAACTCCGCGCCTTTGATCGGCTTGCTCAGAAAAGCATCTGCCCCGATGTTTAATCCTTTTATACGGCTTTCAGAATCAGGCTGCATACCTGTGAGAATAATAACAGGAATATGTTTTGTTTCTGCCTTTGTTTTTAATATATTACAGACTTCAAAGCCGTCTATTTCCGGCATATTTATATCCAGCAGAATCGTATCCGGCTGTTCATCCGATGCTTTTTTTATTCCTTCATTCCCTGAAGATGCTTTAATCACCTTACAGTCAGAAATATATTTTTCCAATAATGCTGTGATATAAAGCAGCGAACTCTCTTCATCATCAATGGCTAATATTTTTTCCATAACACCGAATTCAGCGACGGCAATAGCCCTTCCACTGCAACGCCGGGTTAGCCGCCTTTATCTTTTTACGAAATTTTTTGTAAAATCTCCCGGAACTGCCGATAATTGACTATTTCTACACCATGAAACGGATTCATGACTAACAGATCATTGTCGCCTGTGATCAGATAGTCAGCTTTGCCGGATATGCACAAATCCAGAAGAAAATTATCTTTCGGATCACGGCACTCTTCAAACTGTTCTTTAATTTCAATGCGATCTGTTTTTAAATGAATTAGGGAAATCATTTCTGCTATATCATTCTGAGAAAAATATTTTTTAAATTTGGGCTGTTGCAGAACTTCGACAAGTTCGTCAAAAAGTTCTTCGCTGAACAATATTCTGATTTTATTATTTATTATGGCTTCGGACAGACCGGAAAGAATTTTTCCGATTAAAAAACCGATCCATATGTTTGTATCTATCACTACTCTGATATTATTGCTTTTTTGCACTGTATCTTTTTTCCCGGACGTTTTCCACTTCAGCGGTAATTTCTTCCAAAGTCAGATCATCTCTTCTGATTTTATTCAGAAACTGATTAAAACGAAGCGGGAAGGTCTCTTTTTCCAGCATCCGGATAATTTCCGTTTTTTCCTCAATTCCGCACTGATTTATCAATAATTTCAATTTATTAAAATTTATTGTCGGACTAAGATTCATAATTACTTTACCTCATATAGAAATCCAAGTTGCCGCCTATGCTCGTGCCGGATTTGCCAATCTTCCACAGAGCCGGGGATGCTATTTTTCAACAGGTCGCAAATTGGGTTATTGAATGAATTCTTATTTTAGCGGCTAACCACTGGGATTATAATGTCGGGTTACGCTACGCTAACCCGACCTACAGATTTTAAACTTAAAATCCCTTATTTTATATACCCCGCCCTTTCCAGATACAGCAGAACCTCCTGAGCCGCCTCATCAGGAGTCATATCTGTTGTATCAATAAATACTTCAGGTTTTTCAGGAGCTTCATAAGGATCATCAATTCCGGTAAATCCTTTTAGAATACCCGCCCGTGCTTTTGCATACAAGCCTTTGCGATCACGCCCTTCACAGACTTCAAGAGGTGTAGCTATATAAACTTCAACAAATCCTCCGTAATTTTCAATTGACTGACGAATCTGCCGCCGGGTATCTCTGTAAGGTGCAATAGGAGCGCAGATTGCAATCCCCCGGTTTTTTGTGATTTCACTTGCAACAAATCCTATACGCCGTACATTTATATCCCGATGCTCTTTGGAGAATCCGAGTTCACTGGAGAGATTCTGACGGACAATATCGCCGTCCAAAAGAGTTACAGGACGCCCGCCCATTTCAAGAAAACGGGCATACAACACCCTTGCAATTGTGGATTTGCCCGAGCCTGAAAGCCCTGTAAAAAAGAGTGTAAACCCCTGTTTATGTCTTGGCGGGTATCCCTGCTGAAGCACTTCAATAACTTCAGGAAATGTAAACCATTCAGGAATCCGTTTGCCGGTTCTCAGCCTGACATGAAATTCATCATCGGAAAGAGAATGAACTGTATTACCAGCCGGAACTTCATTTTCAGGCATATAAGAATCCTGTTCCATAGCATACACTATCTTATCAAATGGTACAATAGCAATTCCCAACTCATCACTGAAGGACTGTACCAGATTCTTTGAAGCATCCTGTTCATAAAATGCACATTTTTCTGTATAAGATGCCGGACAGGCATGATTTCGCCCGATAATAAAATGTGTACATCCGTAGTTTTTCCTTATAATAGCATGTAATAATGCTTCTCTTGGTCCTGCCATACGCATGGAAAGCGGCAGGAGACTCAGCATCATCATATTTGGCGGGTATTTTGTACTGATCTTCAGATAGCAGCGGATCCGGGTATAAGTGTCAATATCTCCAGGTCGCACCCGGCGCACTACCGGATGCAGCAGCAGGTTAGCTCCGGCTTGAGCCATAGCTCTCAGGGTCATTTCAAACTGGGCGCGGTGCAAAGGATTACGGGTATGAAAACCGACAATACGCCGCCAGCCTAATTTTTTATACAAGGCACGAATCTCTTCAGGCGTGTGTCTGAGTCTTCTGAAAGCAAAATGAAGAGGAAACTGAATCCCTTCAATTGTTCCGCCGATATAATGGGTTCCGGTATGATTAAAAAGATAATCAACACCCGGGTGGGCGATATCCTGAGTACTGTAAATCTTTTCAGCTTCAAGAGATTTATCAGCTTCCCATATATCTTCAACAGCCATTACCGCAACCATAAATCCTTCGCTGTCTCTGAGAGCTGCCATCTGCCCTGTTTTTAAGGAATCAGCTTCTGATCGGGAGATGTCAAGACAGATCGGAAGCGACCAGAGTGTCCCGTCCGGCAGACGCATATTTTCTATGACAGAATCATATTCCGGTTTTGTCATAAATCCCCTGAGCGGAGAAAATGCTCCGTTCATGATCAGTTCAAGATCAGATAATTGCCGATTATTCAGGGTGATGCTGTGAAGGTCTCTGGAGAGTTTTTTCAGATCCTGAGACCGTTCGGGAGATACAATCAGATTTACCAGTTTACCGCCATGAGATGTGTTTGTCATCTTATTTTATCCTTTTACTGACCTAACCCCCATTCGGCTAGCGTTCGACTGAGCTCACGCCGAAGTCTCATGTCGAAGCCTGCCCCCTTCCCTTCAGGGAAGGGGGTCCGTTAAGTTAAGACCTGACCTGACCCCCGACCCCTTCCCGAAGGGAAGGGGAGACCTCATTCCGCTTTATTCCCCCCTTCCCTTCGGGAAGGGGGGCAGGCTTCGGCATGAGACTTCGGCGTGAGCTCAGTCGAACGCTCAGCCGAATGGGGGTCAGGCTGGTTTATACCTTAACTTAATGGCATTGAGGGGGGCAGGCTTCGACATGAGCTCAGCCGAATGGGGGTTAAGTTCTATAAAGACTTAATGATTTTAATAAATTCTGATGTCAGATTTACAGAGGCAATATGTTTTTTTTGAAAGAAAACACCTGCCAGCATATAAATATTTTCAGAACAAAATGCCATATTATTTTTTTTGAGAATCTGAAATCGTATTTTTTATAAACGGCTGAGATGTATAATTGCCGTATTTTCTTGGTTTTAATAAGAAATCTGTAATATGGTAATCCAAATTCAAGGCATATCGGACAATACCTTCAAGATTTGAACAACTGGAAAACATCAATAAAATATTGTTATAATCTGATGATAAAAGTTTTTTTATAATCATCGTACCGTCAGCGCCGCCGTATGAATCAGAGCGGTAAATATCTTTGCATCCTCCGTCCTGAACCGGAACATAAGGCGGATTAGCAATCAGATACTCGGCGTCAGATTTTCTGATTTGTTCAAAAAAAGATAAATTGCTGATTTTGTACTTTTCGGAAAGACTGTTTTTTCTGATTAACTCATCTGCAAATTCATATCCTGAGCTGTTTATTTCAAATCCATGAATAAAACCTTCAAACTCGGTTCTTAAAAGAGCATCAACCACAGGTCTTCCGCATCCGGAACCAAATTCAACTATAGACTCAGGCTTGTTACATTTGTTCAGTACCATTGTTTCTATACAATATGAATAGAAATTTGATTCTTCAGGTAAAAAGAAGTATTCATTTGGCAATATCCTTATTATTTAATATAAAACAGATTACTATCATATTCTATGATAAATTGAAAGTCTTTTTATATGTGTTTACTGTAGGGCACCCCCCTGTGGCTGCCCTGAACATACGGGTAAGCACAGTGGCTTACCCCTACTTTTCCGAAAAAATTCTTGAAGAAGCAAAAAAGATACCGATAAAAAGCAAATATAACCGGAATCTTAAAAAAATCAAAATTAAATATTGATTTTTAGCTGTTTTCTGATAATAGACTGAATCGTATATACAAGAAATCAAGTTTCTTATAAAAGGACATTATCAATAAACCCTAAGGGTTTTACAGCAGGATAAATAATGACAACAGAATTCCCTTCACCTGAAAAAACAGAACTTGTAGCAAATTGGGAAACTTTACAGCGTGTATTTCTACGACCTGAGAATGAATCAGCCAAAATTGCTCTGGTCAAGTACATGGATCGTATCCTCTTCGGTCTGCATGATTTTCTGAAAAAGCATGTCGGGATAACAAAAGAGGCAAGCCTGAAAGATATTTCAGACTGTTTTCGGGAGAGCCGGATAAATGAACATCCTTCCAAAAAATTTGCAGATGTGATTGAGGGGATTATCAAAGATATTGCTCCTCATGCGGTAAATATCTCATCTCCTTATTTTATCGGACACATGACCTCTGCAATCCCTTTTTTTATGGTTCATCTTGCAACTATTGTGGCGGCTTTGAATCAGAATCCGGTCAAGATTGAAACATCAAAAGTGCTTTCTGTTTATGAAAAACAGCTTCTTGCAAAGATACACCGGAAAATCTATGATTTCAGCGGGGAATTTTATAATGAGCATATTCAGCTTCCTGACAGTACTCTGGGCGGATTTGTAGAGGACGGAACCATAGCAAATCTTACTGCGCTGTGGGTTGCCAGGAATCTTTTTTTTAAACCTGTACCCGGTTTTGACGGCGTTGAAAAAGAAGGGATTGCAGCCGCATATAAGACTTACGGGGTTGATCGGTGTGTGGTCTTAGTCTCTCAACTGGCGCATTATTCTCTGCAAAAGTCCGCGGGCATACTGGGGATCGGGAATAAAAATATGATTCCTGTTGATGTTGATCGTAACAGCAGAATGAATATTGACAGGTTAAAAGATACTATTCATGCTATTAAAAATGATCATCAGAAAACAAAGATACTTGCAATGGTAGGAATTGCCGGAGCAACTGAAACCGGAACCGTTGATCCGTTGCCTGAGATTGCTGAAATATGTGCTGAGAATCATATTCATTTTCATGTTGATGCCGCATGGGGGGGACCTACTCTGTTGTCAGATAAATACCGTTCTCTTCTTTCAGGTATCAGTCAGGCAGATTCTGTTACAATTGACGGACACAAGCAGCTTTACATGCCTATGAGCTGCGGCATGATTTATTTTAAAAATCCGGTTGATATGAATGCAATTGCGTATTATGCCGCTTATATTGTCCGCCCGGGTTCTGTTGATTTGGGTATCCGTTCTGTTGCAGGGTCAAGAGCCGCAGTCTCTCTGATATTAGGAAGTGCATTGGAGATAATGGGAAGCAAAGGTTATGCTCTGCTTATTGATCATGGGATTGAGATTGCAAAGGCTTTTGCGGATGAAATTCAGAAAAGGGAAATGTTTGAACTGGTTACTTCGCCTGAACTGAATATTCTTACTTACAGGCTCTTTCCAAGGGCTATAAAGCAGGAATGGGAAAAAGCTGATCTTCAGAAACGGAAATTACTGACTGAAAAAGTAAATCAGATTAATATCCATGTTCAGCGGTTTCAGAGAGAGGCTGGTAAAAGTTTTGTATCAAGAACCACACTGAAAAGGAGGGGCTGTCAGGATACAGTTGTGCTGCGTGCTGTGCTGATGAATCCCATGACAAATATGAATATTCTCAGTGAGATTCTGGATGAGCAGGAGAAAATTTGTAACTCTTTATTGGTGTAATTGTAAAGACATCCGAAGTTTCTGAAACTTCGGATGTCTTTTTTGATAAGAAGCTAAGTTTCAGCAGATCGAAGAAGTTCGTAGTACCGCCTTCAGGCGGTTTGGCGTGCTGCGATAACCGTCTGATTTCACACTCACCGCCTAAAGGCGGTACTACAAACTTTTACAAATTTCCGATCTGCTGAGTTTTAAAACCTAACACCTGAAACCCTTCATAATCACGAATTTTCTCTTTTACAAAAAGAGCAAGCTCTTCAGAAGATAAAGATCGGGTATTATCCGCATCAATCATTGTTATATCCCCTTCTTTGACTGCATAATTGAGCAATGCCAACGCATACCACTGAGCAGCTTGTTCTTCATTCAGAAAGATAATATTGCCGCCAAGCTCTCTGAGACTTCCGAGCATATCATTGGTTGCTTTCCACTGAGGGGGCGGAGGAATTGCATACCGTGAATCACGGATATAAATCACTTTGCCATCCGGGAATTTTTCCAAAAAATCAACGCCCCTGCTGATACTGGCTCTGATAGCAGGACTGTTTGATTCAATATCTATGATAAAGATCGCCTGAACAGAAGAATCAGCGTTCGGATACCTGAGTTTACATTCAAAATCAAGATACTTATCTTCCGGATGAATTAAAGATTCTATATGAACCGAACTGCTTTCAGGCAAGGCATGATTCAGATAAAGCTCCAATGAGCGATTTAACCGGCTGCGGTCGGGCTGATAGCGGTTAAAATCATTGGAAATAATATGAAGCTGTTTTTCAAATTCTTCCTGCAACTTATCAACAGCATGGGAATCTTGTACACCAACAGCAGAGGAATCTTGCACTTCAACAGCATGGGAACTTTGCGTTTCAACATCAGAGAGATATTGGACGCTTTCAAGAGGAACCGGAGCATCTGCTTCAGGGATACTTGCAATAGGAGCATGTACGCTTTCAGCACGAACAGGTTTTGGCGTTCTGTCAGGATACAGAATCTGTTTGAGCCGCTGATTTGCCAGAATAATTACCTGTCTTGGACTGTGAAGGCGTGTTTTAAAGATATTGGTCAGTTCCTCTTTGTCAAACGGAAAGAACGGATCGCTGTTATCTTCTCCCAGCACAGAAGCGAGCCGCGTTCGGATTATCTCCGGAGACTGATCGCAATCACATCCTTTTAACTTGAATTCATTGGTTTTCAGCCGGGTGATAACCTGCTGATTCAGCTTTTTGATGATCTTTTCATCCCATTGCTGTCCCCTGACAAAGACCACCGGCAGCATAGCTTTTGCTTTATCTACCAGAAATTCAATGATCTTTCCCATAGAACGGATTTTTGCGTCTGTATCATAATTTTCAAGCCTGTCAAAGCAGATCACCAGGGGGAGTTTGTAATATGCCAATAAAGTCCCCATATAGCTTAAAATATTGCGTGATTTCTGCTCAAGCATAGCAGGAGAATCATTCAGGCGATTTACGACTTTGAGCAGCGCGGCATCCTCTTCGTCAATCGTAACACCTTTCAGCCATTCCATTGCAGCAGTCCGTTTTTCCGGATACTGATATTGAAATAAAACCCTTAAAAATTCTTTGGGAAGATCAGAAAATTTTACCCGCATTGATTCAATCACCTTTTTTTCAATCTTTTTGGATTGGATAATCTCCTTGACCATTTTCCCTAAATCCCTGAATAATCCAAGATTAATCTTCTTTTGTCTGAAAAAATGAAACGGATCTCTTCGGAATTCAAAAAGAAACTGATCTGCTTTTCTCACAGGAGTTTTCGGATAAAATTTTTCAATCACCTCCTTAAAACTTTTTTCCAGAATAATATCCAACTGATTTGTATTGGATGATTTATCAATCGGATAACAAAGATTAATCATAACTTCGCGCAAAAAATAGCGATAGGTCTGCTCAGGGTCTTCAATCGGCTGGATATATGCAAAAGAAAACGGAAACTTTGCCTGCCTGCCGTATTTGAGAATCCTGCTGATAAGATGCGTCTTACCGCTGCCGACCTCTCCGAATACGAGTCCGGTGCAGGGATGTGCAGGATTTTCAGTTTTCTGATCAATCAGTTGCGTAATCTGTTCAAAAGCAAGTTTATTGACAGATTCGACGTCAGGGTATCTCTCTTCCCATGGATCGCCGACACTTGAGGATGTAAAGGGATTTTCCCTCTTTAATATATTCAGTTTTTCATCCTTATTCATTATTTTTCTCCCCACCATGTTAAGTTAATGTAAAGTATGCCATTTTCATCTGTAAAAGAATTTTTTATCTCTTTTTCTGTCATAATAGAAGGGTCTCCGCCATGAAGTTCAATTGTATAATCTGCCATTAATCTTTTCAGGGTTTTGTCAAACTGCTCTTTAGACCAGTTCAGATATTCACGGATGCGGTGAATACGGACAACTCCGCCTCCGTTCCTCACGCTTTCATAGGCAGATTTGAATATGGCTATGTCATTTGAATCACTTTTCCGGCTTTTTTTTTTCATTCCCTGACTCTGCGTAGGAACAGGGAAATCAGAAATTTTCAGAAATATTGTATGCTCTTCATTCAATGTACAGACTATCTTACCTGATTCTAAAAGTTTATTCAATGTTGAAATAAAATCTTTTCTGGGCATGGGCAAATCTTTACCCAGGTTCTTTGAAGATATATTGGGCTGTCGGCTGATTTTATTAAGAATAATATCTTCAAACGACTTGCGGAAGCCGATGTAAACGGTTTTTGACCCTCTGTATTCCCACATACAGGTTCCGATATAAGGCTTCAGTTTTTTTAGCACTTCACTGACGGATGATCTTTGTTTTGTGATACCGAGATGCTTTAATACAGAGGCGGCAAGGCTATTTCGGATTTGCGTAATTGTAAGATAATCTTTATTTTTCTTTTTTAATAACACTGAAATCTGATCTTCAATATTCGGCGTCTCTTTCTCCATAAATGTTTCTCCTTTGATAAGAAACTTACACTCAATAATCAAGTTTTTTTAAAAGCTCCATAGGAGCGGTATATTTGTAGTAGTAGCAGAATCCAGCCCCCGGTTTTAAAGCTCTGTAGGAGCGGTATATTTAACCCGAATTGCCGCTATGAAGGAAAAAACAAAATATAACGCTCCTACGGAGCTTTAAAATCTCGGACTGCAACCTGCCATCTACAAATATTCCACTCCTACGGAGCTTTCAAAAAAACTTGATTATCGAGTTACAAGAAACCTGGTTTTTTATATACATTCAGTAGATCGAAAAAGTTCGTAGTACCGCCTTTAGGCGGTCCGGCGTGCTGCGGTAACCGTCTGATTTCACACTGACCGCCTAAAGGCGGTACTGCAAACTTTTACAAATTTCCGATCTACTGACATTCTCAATTCCTGATTTCCAAAAGCTGTTTAAGCCTTTCACTTAAAAACATAATAGATTCAATCTTTCCGGTCATATCTGTTCCGCCAAGAGAGAGGAAGCTGATTTTAAGTCTTTTATATGTCCTGAATACCGCTCTGACAAAGGCTCTTCAACATGAGATTTCATAGATTTTATCTTGGAGATGGTATTAGGAAATCCTTCAAGCCCTTTCCATTTTCCGACCGGCATCCTGGTTCCGCCCTGAGCTGTATGATTATAAATAACCCAGCGGTTCAGGGGTTCTCAGTCATCTTTGGATACAGCCCCTTTTCCGATAAAGATAAATCCTTTGAAATACGGAAGTTTTAAAACCTTTTCATTATTTTTTTCTATCAGCTCTCCGCCGATTCCGGCAGGTAAATCCTCAATATTCATAGAGGCTGCCCGTTCTTTTGCGGGCAACTACAGGGGGTTGCCCTTACAGTAATAACGCGATCCACAAAAAAGATTGAAGAACCAATAATTATTTGAGGAGTCAGGGAATTTAAGAAACTCCCCGACCCCTCATTTAATTCATGCGTTCGTTTTTCAAAAATATATAACATAGAACTGGTCCAGACTTTTTATAACCAATTGATATTATAAATCTTAAAAAAAACAGGTGATGTAATTTAGCTATTAATAATTTTAATATGTTATCCTTATATCTGCTCAAAAGTCCAGACCAGTTCACAATCAATCTTCCTTTGTGTGTGAATGCCGCGCATGGACGCTTTGCGTCCACCAGAAGCGGTTCACAATATCAGGGTGCCGTAGAAACGCCATGCTACCGGTGTTCTCACGCGAATCTTGTGAACAAGACAAAATAACATAGAAGTTCACTTCCTCGACAAAAGTTTTCGATCTGCCATTTTTTCTTCAATCATTCCAAGCCCCTTATAAATAAAAAAAATAAGGATAAACGCAATCACAAAGACCAGCATCCCTGACATTTCATGCAGAAAACCCTCCGCGGCTTTTGCGCCGATCCATTGAGCCATGAATGCAGTTGAAGTTAAACGGATAATATTCACAAACACGGCAATCGGAATTGCTGAAAAAAAGAGAATCCATTTGCTTAAATTTTGCATCGGAACAATATACGCAAATGCGCCGCTTAATGCCAGCAAAGATGTCAGAGAGCGAAGCCCCGAACATGCGTCAACCACTTCAAGGGTTGTGGTTGAGAGGTGTAAAACATTCCCCTCTCGCAAAATAGGGATACCGATAAATTCAATAACTTGCGCGGTTAAATCTGCTGCAAACAATTGAAGGGGAAACGCCAGTTTATTCCAGATGATTGCAGGTATAGGAACCATGAAGATTAAATAAACAATCGGAACAAGAATTTTTGCGGTGATCTGTTTTCCAAAAAGATATAACGACAACCCGAATATAGTCATAATAATTGAAAATCTCATGGTAAAAAGCTCCGCACCTATATTTCCCAGAATATGCAGAATCATCCCCATAATAATAAAGAGCAGTCCCCAGTAATTTGGCTGAATCGTATATTCTGATAATTCTTCTTTTTTCTGCCAAATCATGTAGCCGGTGATAAAAGGGATAAGAAATCCGTGTGAATAATTGTCATCAACAGACCAGTCTTTTATTAATTTGATAATCGTGTGATTAAAAAGAATAAAAAAAGATGTAGTCAGTATAAACATCTGAAAATAAAGAGACGATATTCGTTTTTCCATATTACACCTCAATCTGTTTAGGAAATTCAGGGATTAGCTCTGATTTCCTTAATTTTTTGTTCTGATTATAAAATGTTATATTTCCGGCTTCATTGCAAACCCAAACCTCTTTTGCATCTGCTTTAAAATATAATCTTCTTTTCTCTCTCATCTCTTCGGAAGTATTGTATGGTGAGATAATTTCAATACAGATTTCCGGTGCCTTTGGAAACGGCGTTGTAATACCGTATTTTTTGATAAACTCTGATGAACACCATGCAATTGTTTTAACCGCAAAGGTCGCAAAGGCTTATGCAAAGAACGCAGAGAAAAGAGAATCTTTGCGACCTTTGCGCCTTCTTTGCGTTCTTTGCGGTAAAAAAGAAACTTTCTTGATAACCCACGTAGTCTCTTGTTACGATGGAATATACTCCTGCAATATCGGCATAAGATGCCGGATAAACTCTTTTAACTGATTCAATGATGCCTGTTCGTCATTGACAACCGGAGCGGTCAGCCTGATAAAAGAACCGTCTGTTCTGTGACGGGTTATTGAATCTGTAACCATCCATATTTTCTGCATATATTCAGAAGCAATAATTCTGCCGCCTGATTGAAACCAGTAGAGAACAATCTGTTTCTGCATATCTTTCTGAGTAATCAGTTTTATTGCTTTGATTTTATCAGGATTGGCATTGGGAATATCTATATCTTCAATTGCAGTCTGAGTAATATTCCATCCCGCCGGGCATACAGTTCTTAGGAGAATGAATTAAATCACCTTCGTGTTGGCTCTGATAAAATCCCACATATAATTGAATCAGACGCCCGTCCGGTGAGCTGTAATTACATATAATGTAATCGTCAACCCCCAGAACATCAAGGATTTGTTTATCAAAATATTCTTCTTTTCCGTTCCATTCATTAATCTGTTTTGGAAAACCTGAAAAGGGTTTATTGGGGTGGATATTTTCCACGTGGCTGATAAAATAAAGTAAAATCATAGTCAGAATCATGATGCCTGACGCGGTAAATGTGTGTTTGAATGACATTTTTTACTCCGATCCAGACGTAGGGGTCAAATAATTATTTGCCCCTACGAAAGTCTTTAGGTTATCTGACAGTCCGAAATGGACGGGGCGGCGCTAATGTAATCTCCAGACGGAGCTTATTCTCCCTGTAGCTGTCTTCTTCCAGAGTTGAACTGACATCACGGTATAAATAGCCGAGTTTTATAAAAAACCGGCTTTTATTTATCTGAAATGTCAAATTTGCTCCTCCTTCTTTGGTTCTGTCATTTCGTTTATTATCAAGGTCTGTGTATTTGTCTCTTTTATAAAGAGCGTAAATATCTCCTTGTATCTCTTTTGAAAAAGCATATTTTACATTGCATTTTGCATCATAAAAAACCCCGAAACCGAGTTTTCTGGTTCCCAGATAAGAATGATCATAACCGCTGGATATATCCATATCCAAAGAACCATATCTGCTGAATTTCCATGTTTTTCCAAGATCGCCGTTTAAAGATATTTCAGACTCGCTTCCGCTCTCTTTCTGATCCCGCGTGAGATAACCTACGCTGAAAGATAGCGGAATATCCTCTGCAACCATATAGCTGATGCCAATGGTCGGTTCAAAAAGCCGGTAATCCTCTTCTTCACTGTTTTTAAAATCCATAATCGTATGAGAATACCGGAGAAAGCCTCCAAAATGTTTTGTAAACTGCTTAGTCAGACTGATGCTGCCGGACCACTCTTCAAAATCACCTCCAACGCCTGAAGATTCTCCATTTGCAGATGCTACGCCTCTGTTATATGAAAAATCGGTTTCAATCCCCATATTATAGGGTAATGAGTCAGAAATTATTTTAATTGAAGGTGTTATATTTTCATACCAATTATCAGATTCCTCCGGCATATCTGAAAATTTACCCTTTGTGTATGAAAAACCGGTATCAATCCCAATCTGGTTGGGGATAAACCAGTAAATCATGCCGACAGAAGGGGTTATGCTCTCTTCCCATGATGATTCCGGTTCTTCTGATGTACCTGAAAATTCATCCTTTGTGTATGAGAGACCTGCTTTTAAATTTATCTTCTGAGGAATCAGCCAATAATTCAAAGTAAACGATGGTTTATGATTTATTTTGTCTTCAACGGTAACATCTTTATTTTTAAGGATATAATAAATATATTTTGCATTAAATATATCATTTTTTCCAAATTGATGGGTAAAACTGATATTTGCTGTATCTGTATAAAATGATTCTCTTTCTCTTCGGACAGTCTCTTTTTCCGCAACATGCTCTTCAACAGGCGATTCAATCTGCTCACCCGGCTCTTCTGTCATCAGGAATTTATTTTGAAAATCAAGCCGAGTATGTCTTGAATATCCATACCAGCCGGATAAATTGGCATTATGACGGAACGCATTGTTATCGGGAAATCTTTCATAAAAACTGTATCCCATATCATACAAAAGATTTGCCTCGCCTGTTTTTCCAAGTATCCGGGCAATAACACCCGGAGAAAAGAGCGTAATCACATCATCTGTTTTATCATTTGATAAAAACAGATTATCTGTATATTCAAAGCTGGTGGAAATTTTCGGCGTCAGGCTGATCTGATACCCTGCTTCAGCAGAAGATAAGGGGTAAAGGGATAAGAGGATATAAAAATAATAATGGAGTAAAGATGTTGTCTGCTGTTTTCTATTCTTCAAATCTTCTATCTCTCTAATCCTGATAACAAGCTGACAGGCAGGACGATAGCCCTGTCCGCAGTAACACGAAACAGTAAATACGCTTCGGGTTCTGAAACAGGTAAGAAGCTAAGTTTCTTTAAGAAACTTAGCTTCTTACCGGATCCGAATTTAACGTTTAGTGTACTAAGTCTCCTAAGTACAAAGATGCATCTGATTTTTACCGGCTAAAACCGGATAGTATTCAAAACCCTCAGTGTTTTATAAAAGGTGTCATCGGAATTTCTGAAGTCAAAGGAGTTTCATCTCGCAATATAGTTGATGCCTTGCCTGTTAAACTTAAATACCAGTCGCTTGGCAGATTATAACCGTCAATATCAAGCGTCACAAACTCGGCTCCGACAGGTATGTCATTTTTGGTCGGCGCGGTCTTGAATATTGCTGTTCCTTCATCAACCTCATCAAACATAGCCGCTTTTATCATTGCATATCCGGCTGACGCCTCTCTGAATGCTGAAACTGCATTGAATATCTGCCTCCAGTAAAATTTTCCTCCATCACGTTTTATCTCATTCAAAGGCGGAGTCTCATCTTCGGGATGCAGCGGATGTCTGTTCATATTATAAAAAGAAAACCCGGGAAAAACCACCGGCATATAGTCAATTCCTTTAGATATTGCTTCAGCCAGATCAGGCTTGATCATGTCCTGTTTCCATGAATCGGCACCCGTCAAGTCAGAATACCGTCCCACTGTCCAGGGAAGGATAACATCGTAGCTTCTGTAAACATCCGACCATCTTACACCGGTATCAGGATCAGGAAGAGAATCGTCTCTGCATGTGCGCCAGCGTGAAGGAACACCGCCGACCAGAGTTGCCTGATATTTTTCCTCTGTAGTTTTAAACCACCTGATTAATTCCATAGCCTGTTCAGGAGTGAATGATTTATGGTTATCATCGCTGTAGCCCAAACCCCATACCACCACTACGGGTTTTCCTCTGTGTCTCAGATATTGCCGGCTCTGAGTGATCTGCATTGTGTCAACAAGATACATCCAGTCTTTCTGTACGGTACTGACCAGCAGAGCAGAATCCGCCGAGGTCGTGTCATATTCGACTGCAAATATTCTGCCGTAAGATTCGGCTCCGTTGCGGACATTCTGCATCACCTGTCTGCTGAAATCAAAGACCGGCGAATTCTCATCATAATAAAGTCCGGTGCCCTGATCATAAAGTCCGATAACAAACCGCTGTAAAAAAACGCCGTCAATACCGTATTCCTGCATCCATCTGAAATGACGCAGCACGGTTTTCTCTTTATAAGCGGAAAACAGTTTTGCCGGGTTCCGTCAGACATTTTCATATTTGTAGAAAAGAGTTCGTCTTCGTCAAGTTCACTTATATCGGGCCACATATCAACTTTTAAATTGACGGCGTCCGGAGCGGTATTCCAATTGAACCAGTGTCCCCATGTATCTGAAATCTTTGAACTGTCGCCGGGGCAGGAAAACCATCCCTGATAACCGGCTATAAATTTTCCGTACATTGTAGTGGAATCAATAATGTTTGTCACCGCCTGCAACACAAAAACCGCCTCTTCCAATCCGATTTTGCCATCCCCGCTGACATCAGCGTTGATTTTTACAGACGGTTCCATTCCCGCACACACCTGAAGTGCGGCAACCGCATCTTTCAACTCAACAGTGCCGGAACCGTCAATATCTGCTACGACTGCTCCTGAAACATGAACAGAACATAATGTAAATATTCCGAAAACAAAAAATAATATATTGATTCTCAAACTGACTTTTTTTCTCATGGCTTTATCCTCCTTCAAATTTCACATCCGGCAAGAAGCTAATTTTTTTATCTGTTCTCAGAACCCGAAGCGTATTTACCGTTTCATGTACTAAGGAACAATAATCGTATCATCAGATTTTATCAGAATATTCTGCTCCAGCCCTTCTCCTTTTACAATATCTTTATAATTAATCCGTATAATTATATCTTCATCATTTTCACGGCGGATAAGAATAATCTCTTTTTTGGATGCCCATTCTGTAAAGCCTCCTGCAAGAGCAAATGCCTGTAATACTGTTAAATTTTTAACCAGATCGTACTCCCCTGTTTTGCTTACTTCCCCCAGAACATAGAATTTCTGACTTCCATAACTCTTAACGGAAAGACTGACCACAGGATTTTTGATAAACTCTTTTAATCCGGTTTCAATCTCTTCTTTTATTTCTGATGTGGTACGACCTTCCGCCTGAATATCATTTAAGAGAGGAAATGATATTTTACCGTCAATTCTGACGGGAAGTTCTCTTGAAAAATCAGGTTCTTTCCATGTAATCACTTCCAGAATATCACCCCGGCGGATTTTGTAAATATTTTTTTCTTCATTATTATCCTGCTCAACCTCTTCCGGAACGGATATTTTTTCTGTTTTTGATTTCCATTTCAGGGAACAGGATGCTATAGTCACTATAAGAAAAAAACTGAAAAAAAGAAGCAAAATTTTTTTTATCATGATTATTTTCTCCGTTGGTTCGAGTCTCTCTCTGTTGGTTCAAATCTGAGACTTGAACCAGTTGTACCCCCTTCTCCTGAAATAACTTTCTTTACAGTACGCAAAATTATCATTAAATCCATGAAAAATGAGATATTCTTGATATAAAAAAGATCATATTTAAGTTTTTCTCCTGCACCTTCAACCCCGGCACCGTAACCGTAATTTATCTGAGCCCAGCCGGTTATACCCGGTTTAACAGTGAATCGCTCTCTGTAATATGGGATTTCATGTTCAAATTCATCTGTAAACTTTTTCTGCTCAGGACGGGGTCCCACAATGCTCATATCACCCTTCAGCACATTCCATATCTGAGGAATCTCATCAATATGCCAAATCCTTATTATTTTTCCGACCCGCGTTATCCGCGAATCCCTGCTGCCGGTCTGAGCCTCTTCGGGAAGTTCTTCCTCAGAAATAAACATTGAACGGAGCTTATAAATATTATATATTTTTTTTCTCATCCCGACTCTCTCCTGAGAATAAAAGGGAGAACCTTTTGAATCTATTCTGATAAGAATAATGAACAAAATGGTTACGGGTAAAAAGATTATCAGGATCACAGAAGATAAAATAATGTCTGTAACACGTTTTATAAAACGCCTGCCCCGGCTTTTCTGAAAGCCGTCTGAAAATATAAACCATGAAGGATTGATATATTCTACAAGCAGCTTACCTGTAAGCATTTCATAAAATGTATTCCCTTCAAGAATCTCTATACCATTCTCAACACGGCATGTTAAAAGCGCCTCTGTAGGAAATATCCTTCTTTTTTCTGTAAAAGCAACTACAATCTTTCTGATCTTCAGTCTTTTTGCTGTTTCAGGCAAATTGCTGTAATCTTCTTTACAGATTATCAGCGGATTTATATCTGTAAAAAGTTTTTTTATCTTTAAATCATCATCCTCACGATCTTCCTGCCCGATACCCGCTACTGTACATCCGCAGTCTTTTCTTTGAATTATCTCAACAGCTATACTCTGTGCCAGTTTGCCGGATCCAAGCAGTAAAATATTCTGATTGAACATACCTCGGCTAAGAATTATTGTATAACAGAAACGCCATGATATAATAAAGATTGTGATAAAACTGACACTGACAGCAAAGATTCCCTCCCTGATAACAGTTCCGGGAAAGAGAAGGTAAATCCCTGCAAGAAGAATGGCCGCTGCTCCAAGAGATTGAATCAGGCGTATGCCAAGTTTCCGGAAATTGTCAGTTACCTTCAACTCATAAAGATCATTGTAATAAAGTGATGCCTGACAAACCAGAGCCATCAGAATGATTTTAAGGCACAGCCAGTGATCAAAATGAATCGGTTCTTTGCCTGAGAGTATCCAATTGGCAGCAAGTACCGATATACAGATGACCAGACTTTCACCGATAACAAAAAAAATATTCCTTATAGGATAATATTGTCTGAATATTCTTAGCATATTTTAATCTTATTCAAGCCTCTCATTTCATGATTCTGGAAAAAAGTTTTCCGTATTTTCCGCGTTTGCCATGTCCCGGATAAGTGGAATCGTTAAGAACAATACCAAGTACTTTTTCTTTTTCCACAGCATCTATCAGTTCACTGATCATGTCCTGCCGTGTTTTTCCGTATTTTACAACAATGATAACACCGTCAACCTGCCTTGCAATAACAGCGGTTCCCGCCATAAGCAGAGGAGGCGGTGAATCTATAATAATATAGCGGTCGCTGTATCTTGCCTTAATCTCTTTGAGCAATCCTGACATTTTTTCTGAAGATAAGAGTTCAGAGGGATTAAAGGGCGGTTTGCCCCCCGGCAGAATGCTCAACCCCCTGATCTCTGTTTTAATAAGCAGAGAGGAGAGCGATGTATCATCCGAAAGATATTCGCTTAACCCGGAAGATTCGGGAAATCCGAAAATTTTATGAATAGACGGGGAACGCAGATCGCAATCCATGAGCATTACATATCTGTCATTGGTTTGAGCAATACTGACAGCCAGATTGGCAGCAACAAAAGATTTTCCTTCATGGGAAACAGCACTGGTCACCATTATTGAACTTGGCGCTTTTTCACCGGCTGTCGGAAATAAAAGCCTTGTTCTTAAAATCTTAAACTGCTCTGCTTCAAATGATTGCGGCTTCAGAAGTGTTACCAGATTTCTGTTTATTTTCCCAACGTCGTATGAATCCGGTTCTTCTGTCTGCGGTTCATTTTTTTCTGTTTTATCTTCCTGCATTATTTCAGAATCTTTGCGGGATAAATCAGAATTTTTTGATTTCAGTAATTTTTTTAATGAAAATATTTTACCCATCACCACCTTCAGTAATTGCTTAACCCGAAATAAACCCTGATGATTTCAGAAACCCTTAGGGGTTTTTTATATAGGCAGAAAAGGAACAAATTTTTTCATATACTTCAATGTTCTATCCAGCCCCAAAAAAGAGAGTGCGGCAAACTCGGCAAGCAGGGTAAATGTTATCATAAGATAAAAAAAAGTCAGAACCATTCTGATTTTTTTCATTAACCTCTCTTTTGGCTGATATATCTTAGGAATCGTAACAAGCAAAGGAATGCCCAGGCTTTTTTCAATATCTTCCGTTCTTCTTACAGAGGTGTCAAGAAAATCCGACAAAACTGTAATTCCAATCCCGATAACCAGCCCGCCGCCGACAAAAAGAGCAAATAATTTTTTCATATCAGGCGATATAGGTTTTTCAGGTTTCTTTGCAATATCAATAATACGAAATTTCTGTCCTTTCTGCTCTTTTTCCATTTTTACCGCAATAACAGCATCTTCTTTTTTTTCCAGAAGTGAATCGTAAGATTTCTGAATCGGCTTTAAATCACGCTCCATAGCCTTGAGCGTTAATTCCACTTTCGGGGTATTTTCCACCCATTTTTCATATAATGCTATCTGCTTCATTATATTCTGTATATCTATCTGATTAATCTGTATATCCCTTAACAGCTCATTTTTCTGCTTTTCCATCTCCGCAAACTGTTTTTTTATTCCTATAATATCTTCTTCAAGCTCTTTAATCTGAATTTGTTCATCGCTCAACTGCGTTTTTCTGCTTTTTGAAATATCAGTCTCTGCTTTTTTTATATCCTTTTCTTTGGTCTCCGCGATTTTTATTTTAAGCTGCTCTATAAAATCTTTCAGTTTAAGCATTTCAGGATGTTTATCAGTATATTTGCTTGAAAAAAGAACATATTGCTGCTGTAGTTCTTTTAACTTCAACTGATCTTCTGATTCAGGAGTAACATTTGCTTCAGCCTCAGCTTCAGCCTCAGCCATACGCTTCTGTCGTTCCTGAATCTCTGCTGATTCTTTTTTCAAGTTTGTTTTGTTCTTTTAATACTTCTGTCATATCTTTCTCAAGTTGAATCAGTGTATCTTTGGCATCCCTCAGCCCCTCTGATTTTGAAATCTGTTTTTCCTGAAGTCTCTGAAGATTTTTCAGATTTGAATCTAATTGTTCAGGAAGCTCCCCGAGATGCTCTTCACGAAATTTTTTTATCCCTTCATGCTTTTCATCAAGCCGTTTTGCCTTGTCATCAAGCTCACCTTCAAGAAAATCTTTTGTTCCTCGAACTTCTTCACCGATTATTTCGATGCTTTCATTTATAAAAGATTCTGCCAGAGAATTGACAACATTCATCACCTTTTCAGGATTATCACCTTTATATGAAAGTGTAAATGAATCAACACCTTTTCGCGATTTGGTCACATTGACCGAAATATTTCTGCGGACTGATTCAATCATATCCTCCTTATACATGCTCTTATGTTTTTCTTCTTTGAAAAGTTCATATTTTCCTATAATTTTTTCAATATTGGTACGGCTCTTTATCTCAAGAGAAATTGTATTGATCCGCTCTCCGACATCCTCTTCCATAACACTCGGAACATAATCTTCAGGCACGCTTCTGGGAATCACTTTTATAAAGGTAGTTGCCTGATAAATCATCGGTTCTCTCATAGAAAAAATAATTCCTATTACTATAGAAATACAAAATATCATCATGATAAGCCAGCGATGTCTTATCAGCAGATCTATATAGTAGCCTACCTTTAATTTTTTTATTATATCTTCATTCATGGAATATTCTCTCTGTTCTGAATAATGCAGGGTAGAGTATTACAAACTACAGATGTATGCAAATGAATTGGTACCAATTTTAGTCCAATTCATGAACATTTTCATATTCAAAGTTGTTTTTCAAGTATCAATTTATTTGCATTGGTCTGTAAGTTTCTTTAAGAAACTTGGCTTTTTTTATGGAATTTACCCCGGCAGCACTTTCTCTATAGTCTTCTTTATTAGCGATACCTGCTCAGGTGAATCTGCTTTTTGTCCGTCAAGGTCTCTTACATAAAAGACATCAACCACCTGATCCGCATTGGTGGCAATTTTAGAAAGCCATACATCCAGATTCAGCCTGAAGAGCGAATCTGTTATTTTAAAAAGTAATCCCGGAGCATCATAAGTTGTTACCTCAATAATAGTAAAGAAACTTGAGCTGTCATTATCTATAAGAATATGATGCGGTCTCGGCACTCCCGGAATTCTGAAAGGAGACTTCGGAATATATCCCCATTTGGAACTTGCCGCTATCTTTTTACTGAGAGCCATTGAAAGATCAATATCTTCTGAAAGGGCTGATATAAGATGTTTAAGAGTACGATCCCATTTTTCATCTTCAAATATCGGATCAGGCGGGGGTTTGACTTTGAATACATCCAGGGCAATATGATTCCGCCATGTATAAACCTGAGCATCAAGAATATCAATATTGTTCAAAGTAAAAACTCCTGCAATTTTTGAAAATAACCCCGGCTTATCTTTGGCACATATCGTGACTTTTCTGGTATTTAAACCGGGAATTTTTCTTACTTCCCATACTGCATGGGCATTTCCGAGACGCTTATAAAGGCTGACATGCTCCGTAATATCACCGGCGGATGTATAAAGCAGATAACGCGGTGACATGACATTAAAAAGAGATTCCATATACTCTTTTTCATCAGGGATATTTAAAGAATCTGAAATTTCAGCTTTTTTCTTTTCAACAGATTCAACAGCCTCATGAGTAACTAATTCACCGCTCTTCAGAGTACTTGATACCTTGACAAAAAGCTCTTTTAAAAGAGATGAAATCCAGTTGCTCCATGCCTTTGGACCTGTGGATATTGAATCTGCAACAGTCAGAAGATAGAGCATTTTAAGCCTCTCTATATCTCTTATCTTGTTGGCGCAGATGATCGCTGTCTCTTCATCCTGAATATCCCTGCGAGTGGCAATCTTTATCAGAAAAAGATGTTCCGATACAAGAAATAAGGCTGTTTCAATATCTTCAGGAGAGTAACCTTTTTCCGCAAGAATCTGACGTGCAATCGGAACACCTTTTTCAGAATGATTCCCGCCGGGTTTTCCTTTGCCAATATCATGAAGCAGAGCCGCCCACAGCAGCAGATTCTTATTTGAAAGCCCATGATACAGATTTCCGCAGAAACTGTCTTGTGTCGTATCTTTAAATGTTCCGAAACGCTTTATTGTCTGCACTGTATGCAGAGAGTGTTTATCCACAGGATAAAGATGATATTCATCATATTGAATACGGTTGACAATTTCATTCATTTCAGGAATGAATTTTAATAAAAATCCTGTATTAAGCATTTCGCCGAGAACACTGAATTCAAAGCTCGGAGTGGCTAAAATCCGTTCAAAGGATATTATCGCCGAATGATCAGTTCTGAATTTATCATCAACCAGATAAAGAAAATCTTTAATCAGCCGCTTTGCTTCAACACTCAACAGATATTGAAGCCTTGAGCTTTCTTCAAATATCTTTATCAGAAGTATAGGATATTGAAGAATGGCTTCAGGAGATATAAATTTCAGCCCGCATCTCTGTACCTCAAGACCTTTTACATCAGTCTGTTTATCCTGATTCATAAACTGATTTTCGGGAATAATTTTTTTATGGGTTTCAAGCTCATACACAAACATCAGATACTGCTGTTTTAAAAAATCCATCCTGCTATGAAGCCTGCCTAAAAATATCTCTACAGGCTGCTGACCGTCTTTTTCTTTAAAATTAAGAATATCTGCCATCTTCTCCTGATGCCTGAAATGGAGCTGATCATATTTTTTTCCTGTCAGATGATGCAGCCAGTTTCTTACATGCCAGATAAAATTCAGGGATTCAGTCAGCTCATGAAATTCATAATGGGAAAGATAACCGTAATATTCAAGCTCTCTTGACTTTTTTATATCTGATTTTATCCGGGCAATCCACAGAATGGTGTGATAATCTCTTAATCCGCCCTGCCCCTCTTTCAGATTCGGTTCAAGCAGATAAGTGGAATCTCCGAAATGAATATGCCGGTTTTTATTTGTGTCAATAAGCCGGTGAATCAGTTTATCTGACTGGGGAAAGATGATCTTTTCTCTGAATCTTTTCATAAATTCAGAATACAGCGGTTCTTCTCCACATATAAAACGGGCATCCAGCAGAGATGTCAGCACTTCAACATCTTTATCAGAAATATCAACACATTCATCAAGAGATCTGGTAGCATGTCCAACATTATACCCAATATCCCAGAGAGGATAAATAATCTCCCGGATAAGCTCTTCAGCCTCATCCGGAACCGCTTTCTGAAAAAGAAAAAGAACATCCGCGTCTGAATGGATGCACTGCTCTTCTTTGCCGTAACCGCCTAACGCAATAATGGCATACGGATTCATCTCTGCGGCGATATGCGCTCCGATACAGCTCTCTTTATCACTCTCCTGAAAATAATCGTCCAATATCCTGCTATGTTTCTTTAGGAAATTTATCTCTTTTCCTTTTAAAAACAAGGATATTAAACCGTCTCTGTTTTGCTGTAATTTTTCTGCTGCCTGTTTTTGTATATTTTCATAGGATATTAAGTTTTATTTATAAGGTTTTATTTTTTGCGACTTTGCGGCTTTGCGTGAGATTTTTTATTTTAAATACTTTTAACATAATATATGTTATAAAAGCAAGAACAAATGGATAATATAATATGCTGATGGAAAAAAGAGTTTCCAGATTCAGTAGATTGAAAATCCGGGAAAGTTTGCAGTACCGCCTTTAGGCGGTCTCTTGTTTCAACTTAACTGTCTGATTTAACACAAACAGCCTAAAGGCGGTACTACAAACTTTCCCAATCTACTGATTATGGTGAAAAAGAATTGACACATACAGATAAATACAAAAATTTTCAGGAGCTTTCCCTTTATGAAAAAGAAGGGGAAGATTTTGAAATCAGATATATATTCAGAAATTCAGCAATCCTTGTCATGGCTCCTCACGGCGGAAGGATTGAACCTTATACCGGGACATTGGCTGAACTGATTGCCGGAGACATTTTTTCATATTATGTTTTCAGAGGGATAAAGAAAAAAGAGAACCGCCTGCTTCATCTGACAAGCCATCATTTTGATGAACCTGTAGCCATGAATGCAGTCCGTCATTCTGATAAGGTTGTTGCTATTCACGGCGTTAAAAATAAAAACAGAGAATTTCTCATGATCGGCGGAACTGCTTCACTTCTCTGTAGAAAATTGGAAATAAATCTGAAATCAGCAGATTTTCATGTTATGCCTCCGACAGATAGAATGGCGGGAACGCATCCCGGAAATATATGCAATAAAGGAAGAATCAGAAAAAGGGATTCAGCTGGAGCTGAGTTACAGGCTCAGGGAGATGCTGATGAATGATATTCAGAAACAAAAGTGCTTTTGTGATACAATTCGCTTTTCACTCATTCAGCAGCGTGTCGGGTTAGCGGAGCGTAACCCGACATTATACTTTCATCTATCCATGACACAGGCTTCATACCCCATCGGTATGCACAAGGGATTCTTACCCCGAATTTCTCAACCTCTGAAATTATCTCCCCAGGTACCCCGTTCTTTACAATTCTCCCTTTTTCCATAATAATCAAGCTGATCTGCATGGCAAATCACTTTTTCAAGATCATGAGTGGTGATAATAATTGTATGTCCGTTCTTATGAAGGAGAAGAATCTGTCTGAGAACCTGTTTTACACCCGGATAATCAAGGTTTGAAAAAGGTTCATCAAATACCATTATACTTGGATTCATGGCAAGAATTCCGGCAATTGCAAGCCTGCGTTTCTCTCCGCCTGAAAGAATATGAGGGCTTTGATTTGCAAATTCTGTTAATCCCACAGCCTCTAAAGCTGAAAACACCCTTGTTTTTATCTCCCGGTGATCCAGAGAGAGATTTTCAGGTCCGAACGACACATCATCATAAACGGTTTCAGCGACAATCTGACTATCTGCATCCTGAAAGATCATCCCTACCATCTGCCTTGACTGTTTCAGATTCTGAGATACAGAAATTCCGTTAAGTCGTACAATTCCTGATGTCGGTAACAGCAGCCCGTTTAAGTGTCTGAGAAAAGTAGTTTTTCCTGAACCGTTCCTGCCTGCAATTACCACAAACGAACCTTCTCGGATATTCAATGTTATCCCGTCTATCCCTGTTACACCCTCTGAAAAATAATGGGTAAGATTTTCAATTTCAAAAATATTATTAATCATTTACGGATAACAGCCAATACTTTGTTCCCTTTCCCAAGATATTTTATTCTGTTAAAACTCAGCTTCTTAGCAACAGCAATCCCCCTTCCATGTGCATCAAACGCCCGATCAGGACTCAGCTCCAGAAATGACTGCCACTCAAATCCGTTTCCCTGATCCTGAATAAAAAAACGGATTTCATACTTTAAGTTCTTAACCTGAACCTTAACCCGTTTTAATATGTTCTCTGCCAAAGAAATGAGATGCTCCACTTCGGCAAGCCATTCATCATTCTCAATCAGTTGGGATTTTTTTTTATAAGTTATTCCGAGATTACCGTGTTCTACGGCATTGAGAAACAGTTCCCACAATCCCATGACTGCTTTTTCAGGATCAGGACAGATACTGGCTAACAGTGTAGCCAATCTTTTTCCCTGCTCTAAGGTCTGAAATTCAAAAACACCTTCTTTTATAAATCCGAGTGCATCTGTAATAAGAAGCACCTCTTTCTGCATAGATTTATAACCGAAATATCCTGAAAGAGCAGTCTTTATCACTGCAAGAAGCATCTCTTTTTTGCATGGCTTGATGAGGTAATAATCAACACCGGCCTGAAGACCTTCAAGAATATCATTTTCAGCAGCCATAGAAGTTTGGAAAATCACCGGGATCATCTTCAGAATATCATGATTCTTCATTCTGGTAAGAACATCCATCCCGCTCATCCCCGGCATTCTCCGATCCAGTATCACCACGTCATATTTTTTAGGTGATTTTTCAAGTAAATTCCAGCCTTCTGTACCGTCTTTGGCTGTAATAATTTTGTATTTCTGATCTTTAAGCTGCATGGTAATACACAACAGGACAGACGGATCGTCATCCACTACCAACACAGATGGTGATATGATATTTTCATCAAACGGCTGCATTTACTTTTCCTGTTCAGAATTAAAATACTCCTGTTGTTCCATTTTGATTATAAAATATATTTAACCATATAATTATGAACAATACAAGGGATTTTTAACAATAAAACGTTTAACTGATATTTTTCAGAAAAAGACTTTCGAAGTTTCTTAAACTTCGGGAGTATTAATCTGAGAATTTATGTACAGGAATATATAATTATAATTTATTTAAAAATAAAAGAATATTCATCTTCAAGCAAGAAAGATAACATATTATTAAAATAAACAGGCTTGACAGAAAATCAGAAAATTAGCTAAAAAGGTTTATTTAAGCAGGGGCAAATAATTATTTGCCCCTACGGAAATGTTTAAACATTAAACCGACAAGGAGGTGCCATGCTGACCGTAAAAGATATTATGACAAAAGAGGTGATCACAGCTTCGCCGGAAATGGAGATTACTCAGGCTACGAAGCTCCTTTTGGAAAAACGTATAAACGGGGTTCCTGTTGTAAATGAAGCAGGAAATATCGTGGGAATCCTTTGTCAAAGCGATTTGATTGTTCAGCAGAAAAAGATTCCGATTCCCTCTTTTTTTACTTTTCTGGACGGATATATTTCACTCACATCTATGAACCGTCTTGAAAAAGAGGTTCAGAAGATTGCGGCCGCAACTGTTGCTGACGCCATGACCCTGAATCCGGTAGTTGTCCATCCTGATACAAGTATCAATGATGTGGCAGCCCTGATGGTGGATAAAAATTTTCACACACTTCCGGTGGTGGATGAAGAGAAGCTGGTCGGAATTGTCGGAAAAGAGGATATTTTAAAAACGCTCATGTCCAAATAAGGAGAAAAAACAATGTCCATAAAAAAAATTGTATGTTGCACAGATTTTTCGGAAAATGCTGAAACAGCATTTGAAGCCGCGCTTGATATGGCTGAAAAATATAATGCCAAACTTTTTGTTATTCATGTTGTTCCGCCGTTTGTAAATCCTCTGATAACAGATACTGAATGGGGAACACCGGATGAACCGAATCAGTCTCTGATCCTGAAAATCGAAGATCGTATGCATCAGGAGTATGCTGCAAAAATCGGCGAAAAAGTTGAGTGCAAATTTGTTGTTCTGGACGGGCATGTTTCAACAGAACTGATTAAATATCTTGAAGAGAATCATATAGATGTTGCAGTAATGGGGTCTTACGGACTGACAGGCATGGGGCTTGTTGTCTTCGGAAGCGTGGCAAAGCGAGTGGCTCATAAAGCTCCCTGTTCTGTTATGATTGTCCGTAAACCAAAGACAGCACAAGCAGAACCTTCGGCGGAATAAAACAGATACTCGTTTTCACGCTCCGTGTGGGAACGCCGAAGAGACGATTTGAGAAAAACTAAGTTTCTTCAAGAAACTTAGTTTTTTATCATAAAAGCTCAGTAATCCGCCGTTTCTTGTTCCCGCGCAAGCGCGGGAACAAGATCAAATATCAAAAAGGAAATCTCCTGATGGATATTCTTATTGCTCATAACGCGGTCAATGATGAAAGCGCTCCTGATGAACAGGATGTGCTTGTTCAGACTCAGGCTGTCGCAGATGCGCTGGCAGAACTGGGGCATAAACCGTTTTCACTCCCATGTACCCTTGATCTTCAGACAGTTCAGCGTCAGATAAAAGAATTAAAGCCGGATATAGTCTTTAATCTTGTGGAATCTTTAGACGGATCCGGTCGCCTGATTCATCTTTTTCCGACTCTTCTTGATGCAATGGGAATCCCCTATACCGGCTCATGCGCTGAAGCAGTCTTTATGACCTCTCATAAAATAATGGCAAAAGAGCGGATGGTGATTGCAAATCTGCCTACCGCGCCAGTGTCTTGGTCCTTATCCTGAAGATATTCCGTCTTTTAACAGATATAAAGATTCAGAACCCGGAAAAAAAATTACACAATGGATTATCAAATCCCTCTGGGAACATGCTTCTATCGGGTTGGATGATGACGGACTTGTGATGACAGAGCATATCCCGGAGATTGAAGATATATTAAAAAAACGGGCAGCTAAATTCGGTGGGGCATGGTTTGCAGAATCTTATATAGAAGGGCGGGAATTCAATCTGTCGCTTCTTGGAGATTCAGATTCTCCCCGGACTTTGCCGCCTGCCGAGATCCGCTTTGAAGGGTATGAAGCGGGAAAACCGCGCATTGTGGATTACCGCGCGAAATGGGCGACCGATTCATTTGAATATCAGCATACAATCAGGAGTTTTGATTTTTCGCCGGAGGATGCTCCGCTTCTGCAAACTCTGAAAAAAATTGCCGTTCAATGCTGGCATGTCTTTGGATTAAAAGGATATGTCCGTGTTGATTTCCGGGTGGATGCTGATGGACAACCTTG
This sequence comes from uncultured delta proteobacterium, assembly GCA_963806835.1. Lineage (GTDB taxonomy): Bacteria > Desulfobacterota > Desulfobacteria > Desulfobacterales > CAWEAR01 > CAWEAR01. The sequence goes on along the minus strand of CAWEAR010000028.1, from coordinate 42,755 downwards.
GATTCTGGAGATCAACACCAATCCCTGTCTGTCCCCGGATGCAGGATTTGCGGCGGCTGTTGAACAAACCGGATTATCTTTTGCTGAGGCAATTGAGCAGATACTGAATGATGCATTCAGGGGTTAGCAGAGCGTAACCCGCAATGCCATTAAGTTAAGGTATAAACCAGCCTGACCCCCATTCTATACAATGCTGTCATTTTTTTCTGATTGATTACAGAAATTTGTTTTTTCAGAAGCATGTTTTCAATGGAGATTTGGTATTATATCTGAAATATGATCATTCTTCAAATTAATTCTTTGTAACTTCAGTATATTATAAAAATAATAAAATTATGCAGGATAATATATTGATTCATATCACAAGATAGTGTAAATCTGACAGATAATCCATAACTGATAATAATCCCGAATTGGGAAAATTAATGAGGAAATTTTATGAAAGCAAAAGTAAAAAAGATTATAGAAAAGTATAATTCGGATAAGAGCTTTCTTGTCCCGATTCTCCAGGATGTTCAGAAAGAACTGAATTACCTTCCCAAAGAGGCATTGAATGCAGTAAGCTATGAACTTGATATTCCCATCAGCCGGATATATGAAGTTGCCACTTTTTACAAAGCATTCAGCCTGAAGCCAAGAGGACGGTATCAGTTAAGTCTCTGCCTGGGAACTGCGTGCCATGTCAGACGCGTGCCGCTTGTGCATAACCATATTGAGCGTGTATTGAATTTAAAGGCAGGCGAAACATCCCCTGATCTGGAGTTTACATTTGAGACGGTCAACTGTCTTGGAGCATGTGCCCTTGGTCCTATTCTGGTTGTGAATGAAGAGTATCATGGACAGATAACCATCTCAAAGACAAATAAAATTCTTAAAAATTTGGGAAAGAAGGTAGATACTGATGACGAAGAAGATTAAATCACCACTGGAACTGGAGAATATCAGAAAAGCGATTCTGGCTCAAAGAGATCCTAAGAAACCGTGCATTGCTATATGTGCGGGAACAGGGTGTCTTGCTCTGGGATCAGATAAAATTATCACTCTTTTTAAAGAAGAGCTTGTGAAAAACGGTTTACAGGATAAAGTAGATTTAAAAGAGACCGGGTGCCCCGGTTTTTGTGAAAAGGGCCCGATTGTTGTAATTTATCCTGAAGAGACCTGCTATCTGCGTGTAAGCAATAAAGATGTACCTGAGATTATTTCAAAGACCCTGATAAACAAAGAGATTATTGACCGTCTGGTTTATACGGATCCTAATACAAAAGAGAAGATCATAAAAGAATCGGAGATTCCTTTTTATAAAAAGCAGATGCGCTCTCTTATCGGGAATAATATTCATGTTGATCCGAGAAGTCTTGAGGATTATCTTGCTGTCGGCGGATATTCAGCCTTGGCAAAGGCACTCTCTTCTATGAACCCGGAAGGGATTATAAAGGAAGTGATCAACTCAAAGCTTCGTGGAAGAGGCGGCGGCGGTTTTCCTACCGGATCAAAATGGGATTCCACAAGAAAGGCTGAGGGGAATCCGAAATATGTTATCTGTAATGCAGATGAAGGGGATCCCGGCGCCTTTATGGATCGGGCGTTGCTTGAAGGAAGCCCTCATTCGGTATTGGAGGGGATGATTATCGGCGTGTATGCAATCGGATCAACTCAGGGTTATATGTATGTGAGAAATGAATATCCCCTTGCAGTGAAAAATGTAACAATTGCAATTGAAAAAGCCCGTGAAATCGGATTGCTGGGAGATGATATTCTCGGATCAGGCTTTAATTTTGATATAACGATTAACCGGGGCGGAGGGGCATTTGTCTGCGGGGAATCATCGGCATTGTTTGCCTCAATTGAAGGGCGCACAGGAGAACCACGTGCCAAATATGTTCATGCTACAGACAAGGGACTCTGGGACAAGCCGACCACTCTGAACAATGTTGAAACATGGGCAAATGTGCCGCTGATTATCAACAAAGGCGCAGACTGGTATTGCAGCATCGGTACAGAAAAGAGCAAAGGGACAAAGATTTTTTCTCTGGTCGGAAAGATCAATAATACAGGTCTTGTTGAAGTGCCGATGGGCATGACTTTAAGAGAGATTATTTATGATATTGGCGGCGGAATCCCCAAAGGAAGAAAATTCAAGGCAGTTCAGACAGGCGGTCCTTCAGGCGGCTGTATTTCAGAGCAGTATCTTGATATGGCGGTTGATTTTGATGAACTGACCAAAATCGGTTCTATGATGGGTTCCGGCGGTATGATTGTCATGGATGACCGGAACTGTATGGTTGACGTCGCCCGTTATTTTCTGAAATTTCTTGAAGAGGAATCCTGCGGAAAATGTACGCCATGCAGGGAAGGGATTCTTCAGATGCGCCGGATTCTGGATCGAATTACTGAAGGGAAAGGTGAAGAATCTGATATTGCCACGCTGGAATGGATGGGAGCGGCAATTAAGGACGGGTCATTATGTGCATTGGGCGGATCTGCGCCAAATCCGGTATTGACAACACTCAAGTATTTCCGAAATGAGTATGAGTCGCATATCAGGGATAAGAGATGTCCTGCCGGGGTTTGCAAGGAATTGATCACATATTCTATTGATCCCAAGGCATGTACAGGATGCCGTCGTGCGCCCGTGTCTGTCCGGCTGAAGCAATTACCGGAGAGAAAAAAGAGCCGCATATTCTTGATACAGCAAAATGTATCAAGTGCGGAGCATGTTTTGAATCATGCAAATTTGATGCAGTGATTGTGGAGTAGCGTTATTGTGTATTGCAAGACCTTGAAGGTTTTTGAGACCTTCAAGGTCTGAGTTTTTTTATAAAATAGCTGTTATTGAATTTTTTTATTGACATTATCAAATATAGGTCTTAAAATTCTTTTCTAAAATAGAACTGTTTATAATTTGTGTTCCGAACTTCTGTTCAGATTCCATAATTCCCAAGTTTTGGAAACCTGCGAAGTCTTCAGGATAAGAAATTCTCATCTCCTTGTTTTGTTTTAAAATAAATTCAAATCATATAAAATTTAAAATCATTTCTGTCATAGTTATCCGAAATGCAGGATTTACCTTTCAAATAAAATGCCCGGCAAATTCAGAGGAATATTTTTACTTACCGGAATTACCCTTTTTATAATGGCTTGTATTGTTTTAAACCTACCTAAGAATGCAAAATTCAATTTTGATGACTTTTTCTATCTTATAAAAGGGTATTTTTCTGTTTTTCTGAGTGCAGGAAGTCTGCTGACAGTTTTTTCTGCGGTCAGATTCCAAAAGATTGCCATCATTGGCTGTACAGGAATACTGTTGACACTGGGACTTGTATTTATCCTTGAAAAGATTGCCGGTTCAACTGTGGGAAGTCCTGCATGGGTGATAATGCTTTTCAGTCTGTCAGTTATTTTTCCTGTCTGTAGCATTTTATGCGGAATAAGCGGCATTGCTTCTATTTTAAAAATTATTCAGGAATATCCGTCTGACAAATATATCCTTATTTTTTTTGCGATTTTCATCTTTACGGGAATTACCCTTCTCATTTATTTGGCAAACAGACCTCCGAATATAAATTATATGCTTGAATCATTATCAAGTCATGAGAATCAGATAAAACGCCTGAAAACACTTCATCTTTTACTGGAAATAAATGATCCCCGGATTATCGAGCCGCTTATCATCATTCTTCAAAATAAAAATGAACCGGATTATATCCGATCTGCTGCTGCATGGGGGTTGGGAGGAAATACCATTGATATTCGTTCTGTGAAGCCCCTTGTTCAGATAGTGCGTGATGAAAAAGGATGTTGCAGAACCGATGCGGTTTTTGCACTGGGAAAACTGGCAAGTACAATTGATACAAAACCTGATGGTGAATCTTTTCAGGCTCTGATTTATGTACTTAAAGATAAAGATGAATCGCTTCGCGCAGCCGCTGTTCAGGCGATAAGCGAAATAGAATCCCATGATGTATCAGGATTTCTTATCAATGCCTTGAATGATGAATCTGAGGTAGTCCGTTTTCATGCAAGGGAAGGACTGATGAAAATTAGGAATTGAGAAACTAAGTTTCTTTAAGAAACTTAGTTTCTTTTAATTGATTGGGAATTGGAATGACACAAATTATAGCCATTTATGGAAGTCCGAGACGTGAGGGGAATACTGCAACCCTTTTAAAGCAGGCTGTTAAGGGGCAAGAGATGCAGGGCGCAGAGGTTGAAGAGATTGTTCTCAGGGATTTGAAGCTCTCTCCATGCCTTGAAATATACGGATGCAAAAAGACCGGGCGATGTGTTATCAAAGATGATTTTCAGAATATTTATGATAAACTTATGGCATCTGACGGTTTAATGCTTGCATCCCCGATCTTTTTTTATACTGTCAGCGCCCATACAAAAATTCTCATGGATCGTTGTCAGTCTTTATGGGTCAAAAAATACTGGATTGAAAAAACTCCGTTTGGAAAAACAGAGCATAAACGAAAAGGGCTTTTTATCTCCGTAGGAGCGACAAAAGGGAAAAAGCTCTTTGACGGAGTACTTCTGACAATTAAATATTTTTTTGATGTTCTGGATATGGAGCTTTGGAAATCCCTTTTATACCGGAGTCTTGATTTTGAAGGTGATGTTCAAAAGTATCCGGAATATCTTGACGAATCTTATGAAACAGGAAGAGCATTTATCAATGCTCTTAAAAAATAGGCAGAAAATATATTTATATCCTGTTCCTAATGCTTTGCATGGGAACAGAAAAAAAGGAAAAAAAGAGAAAAATGAAAGAAGAGAAAAAAGAGAATTGGAAGAAAAACTAAGAGAAATGATTGAACTCAGTGAACAAGGATCAGGACGAATTCAAATGCAGCAGGCGCAGGCTTTTACAACAAAAGTTATTATCCGCCGCAGAAAAGGAGAGCAGGATAAGCGTATCTTTCTGAATTAAATAAAGAAGATTCAAAAATTAAAACCCTAACGGTTTCTGAAACCATTAGGGTTTTATAATCAGAAATCATTTTAAATTAAGGAGGGAATCCCATGAGACTTTTAACACAGTTCGGATTTTGACGGTCTGGCATGTGCGGTGCTGCTTGTAGAAAAAGGGATTGTGAATGAATACAAATTTGTTCACCCGAAAGATGTTCAGGACGGTCTGATAGAAGTTACACATCAGGATGTATTGGCAAATATTCCTTATACACCCGGCAGCGGACTCTGGTTTGATCACCATGCCAGTGAAAGTGAACGGCTGGAGCTTGATAATCTTACCTTTGAAGGTGATTGCCGTCCTGCGCCAAGTGCGGCTCAGGTGATATGGGATTATTACGGCGGTGAAAAAACATTTGGAAAGCATTTTTTACCTCTTCTGGAAGCAGTCAACAGGAGTGATTCAGGCAACTTGACCCGTGAAGAGATTTTAAATCCAAAAGGCTGGATACTCCTCTCATTTATCATGGATCCCCGGACAGGGCTTGGCAGATTCAAAGATTACCGGATCAGCAATTATCAGCTTATGGAGGAGCTTATTCAATACTGCCGGACAAAGAATGTTGAAGAGATTTTGCAGATTCAGGATGTGAAGGAGAGAGAAGATCGTTATTTTAAACAGCATGAGCAGTTCAAAGAAATGCTTGAAAAATGCTGTAAAGTTCACGGAAATGTGATTCTTACGGATCTGCTGAATGAAGAGACAATTTACAGCGGAAACCGCTTTATGGTTTATGCACTCTTTCCTGAGCAGAATATAGAAGTCCGGGTGATGTGGGGAAAAGATAAACAGAATGTTGTTTTTACCTGCGGTCACAGTATCCTGAACCGCACAAGCAACACCAATGTAGGGAATCTGATGCTTCAATACGGCGGCGGCGGACATGAACGGGTCGGCACATGCCAGGTTCCGACTGAAGACTGGCAAAAGGTTCTGAAAGAGATTATCGCAAAAATGCAGAAAAACGGGTAAGAGAATTAGGAATTGAGAATTGAGAATTAGGAATTTTTATGTACAGGCATGTTTAAGAAGCTAAGTTTCTTTAAGAAACTTAGCTTCTTTTAATCAGTAAATTACAAAAAATTGCACATCACGTGAATTAGGAATTTTTTATTTACTGACTTGGCTACTGACTCCTTACGAAAGGTTATATGGAAAAAGCATCTAAAATAACAAAGAATAATGACGGAACATTAAATGTTCCTAATGTTCCGATTATCCCCTTTATTGAAGGGGACGGAAACGGTCCTGATATATGGCGGGCTGCCAAAATAGTCATGGATAATGCTGTTGAGATTGCCTATAAAGGAAAGAGAAAAATCTCATGGCTTGAAATTTATGCGGGTGAAAAATCTTATGAGAAGACAGGTGAATGGCTTCCTGAAAAGACGCTTGAAGCTGTCAGAGAATATGTTGTTGCTATCAAAGGACCTTTGACAACGCCGGTTGGTAAAGGTATCCGGAGCCTGAATGTTACAATCCGGCAGGTATTAGACCTTTATGCGTGTGTCCGACCTGTGAAATATATTGACGGGGTACAGAATCCAATGAAAAATCCTGAAAAAGTGGATATGGTTGTTTTTCGGGAGAATACAGAAGACTTATACACGGGTATTGAATGGGAATCCGGGAGCGATAAGGTTCAGCAGGTTATCTCTTTTTTAAAAGAAAAGATGGGCGCGGAATTGATGCCGGTTCAGGCATCGGAATCAAGCCGATCGACGAAAAAAATACAAAGCGGCTGGTCGCAAGTGCAATCTTATACGCCATTGAACAGGGCTTGCCGAGTGTTACGCTGATGCACAAGGGCAACATCATGAAATTCACCGAAGGCGCGTTTGGCAAATGGGGCTATGAAGTTGCCAAAGAAAAATTCGGGGATAAAACCATCACCGAGCAGGAACTTGCTGAAAATACAAAGGCGTTCCAAAGGGAAAATCATTATCAAAGACCGGATTGCGGATATGATGTTTCAGCAGGTGCTTCTACGACCTGAAGAATACAGCGTAATCGCAACCCCGAATCTGAACGGCGATTATATTTCGGATGCGCTGGCAGCTCAGGTCGGGGGCTTAGGCATGGCGCCCGGGGCAAATATCGGCGATGAATGCGCTGTGTTTGAAGCAACTCACGGCACCGCGCCGAAATATGCGGGATTGGATAAGGTAAATCCCGGTTCTCTGATTCTTTCCGGGGCAATGATGTTTGATTACATGGGCTGGAAAGAGGCGGCGGACTTGATTCGTAAATCCCTTGCGGATGTTATTCAGGCGAATATCGTAACGTATGATCTTGCCCGTCAGATTGCAGGGGGCAAAAGAAGTGAAATGCTCGGAATTTGCTCAGGAGATGGTGAGGCGGAGGCGGATGAAGTAATTCGGTTTTATTGGTTTGGATCGGTTTTATTCGTTCTTGTTCCCACGCTTTGCGTGGGAACACAAGATAGGACGCTTTGCGTCCTCTACATCACTGGACACGGAAGCGTCCATGCTGCGTTCCCACGCAAAGCGTGGGAACGAAAATAAATTTATTAAGGAAATCTTTTCTATGAGAAGAAAGAAAAAATTGATGGTCGTATTGGGTACCGGGGCATCAGTAGAATTAGGTATGCCATCTGTCAATGATATAGATGATTTATTCAATAAATGGTCATTAAAACAGTATGGGTTGGCTAATGATAAGTCTAAGAAAGCTTGTATGGCTATATACGCAATGAGGTAAAACGATACTATTCTTTATCTGAATCAATAAAAGAAACAAATTTTGAAGAGATATTATATGTCATTTTACAGTTGTCTGCTATGCTTGGTGACCGCAGTCATAAATATTACAAATATCCAATGAATGCTTTTTTGAATATAATTAATAGTTTACCTAAAATAATTTCATCTCATGATGAAAAAAATGTTGATGGCGATAATCTATGGAAACTTTGTTCTTTCTTAATTGATGAATTACTTAAAGAAATCAGAAACCGATGCAAAGGCGTAAAATCATCAAAAACAGATGAATTTAAATGCTTTAAGTGTTTTATTGAGCAGCTTACCTCTGATTATGATGTCGCATTTATTTCAATAAATTACGACAACCTAATCACGCAAGCCTGTCCCGGACTGTTTACAGGTTTTGATGCTTCTGGAAATTTTGTTCCGTCAAGTGTTTATAAAAGGAGAAAGTGGGGCTTATTCTGTATCACCTTCATGGCTCTGTTCACTTTGATATGCGAGGAGATGAAGATGAATCAGAATCAGATATACACGCAATTAAATGGAATTCTGATCTAAATTCTACTTTCAGCGGGAATTCATTAGGTAGAAATACACAAAATACTTCTGAAGGCTTAGAGATGCTTACTTCCGTAATTGTTGTTGGTTATGGAAAAACTAATCAAATACAAAGAGTTCCGTTCAGACTTATTATGCACAGCTTGATAAGATAGTTGAAAGCTCAAAGCAGTTTTATTTTTAGGCTATGGGTTTAATGACTTGCATTTAAACAATTGTTTTTATAGTATTAGAAAAGGCAATTTTAAAAAACCTGTTGTTGTTATTGATTACGCTGATAAGAAACACCCCCCATCCCCATTGCAAATTAGGTCTGACACTTGGTCATACAATCTGAAAACAATGCCATTTTTTAATTATAATGAAATGGGTACTGATAAAGGTAAATCAGCACCTTATATTCCAGATATTATAAATAATAGAGAGTTTGAAATTTCAAAAAATCCAAATTATCCATTAGCAGTTTGGTATGGCGGTTTTTTAGAGGCATGTCGGAATTATTCAAAAATTAAGGCAAAACTTGGATAAAACTAACAAGATTTCTGAGATGATATTGGCTATATATTAATGTCCACCTACATAATTATAAATAAGGAAAATAAGATAATGAATGATACAAGAGAAAAACGTATGCTTGTCGGCTTTGCTGTAGATGTATCAGGATCAATGAAACAAAGCATCCGTAATGAGAGCAGAAAAGATGTGAATCGTTTTGAAAGTTTTAAAAATGCTTTAAGAAAATTATCTCATGAAACAAGAGAAAAAATAAATGACTGTAGAAAATTAGGATTCAAGGCTTCTATTGATGTCTTTGCATATACATTTGGTTTGCGCTTTTTTCCAAACTGTGATTTTCTCTCTTTGATTCATTTTCGTCAGGAGAGCGCAAAAAAATCCGATTTGAATATTAACCGATACATTGATCCATATAGTGAACTGACTAATATTGCACGAAAAAATGGTATTCAAGATATTCCGGGTTTTAAAAGGTGGATTCAAGATGTCTTAAACAGGGATGAAGCAAGTCGTTTGGTAAGTGTATTGGATCAATATCCCAGTATTGCAAAGCATATTGTAAGATTACTCCCTAGAAATATATGGGAAGTATTTAAACAAGAAATTAGTAGATATATACCTTTATATAATATTGGATATCGTGAAGATAAAGAAAAATTAACAAAAGCAAAGGCTTTAGCAAAAGAATTAGCAAGTGCGTCTTCTGATAGCGATATTATAGAGATTATTATTCGCGAAATTGGTGAAGAGCAATTCGGTCAAAGTATAAAAGAAGAATTGGAAAAATATGGCGAAATGTTAATGCCATTGGAAGATATTGCTGATCTGCTTGAAACAGAAGAAAAAGAATTGAGCAAGATTGAACCCTTTATTTACGGTAAAACACCGATGAGAGGGACATTAGAGTTGATTAAAAAGCGTTTTGAAAAAGAACGTGCAAAAACATCTAATGATACAATACCAGTATTCTTTATCATTTCAGATGGTGCGCCGACGGATGGCTGATCCGCTTCCGATTGCTGAATTTGTAAAAAATCAGGGTATTCATATTATTTCCTGTCTGATCACAGATGAAGACTTAATTTGTCCTCGCAGCCTTTTTAATGAGGTACAACCCAACTGGAGTAAAGAGGCTGTGTTGATGTATGATATGGCTTCATCTTTAGAAATAAATTCAGTTTTTGCAGGTTCTTTAAAAGAAATCGGATGGACAGTTCCTGTCAGATCAAAAATGTTTGTGCAGGTAAACCATTCCGAAGTTTTAGATGAGTTCATACAAATTGTATTAGACCCAATAAGAAATTGGAATTAGTTTGCAGAGTGGGTGAAGCTGAGCGTAACCCACCGATAAACTACAGGGATTTTATATAAGAAAAGGATTTTTCAGAATACGGTTATTATCCTTTTCTTATCATAAATCCTTGTAGTTATTTGAACTACAGGGATTTGATATAAGAAGCTGATTTTTCAGGATACGGTTACAATCCTTTTTTTATAATAAATCCTTGTAGTTGTTCATGGAAGGTCAGCAAGAGCATAATCCACTGATCCTGATTCCGAACCGCTGATAATCATGATGAACATGATAACGCTGATATATCACAGTCATCATGTTTTATCATTATTATCAAAGGAGAAAAATAAAATGAACGAATTATCTTTTACTGAAATGACTGTAAAAGTTCCATGCGAATTGCAGATTCAGGCGCAGAAAATAGCTGAAAAACAGGGTGAGACTCTTTCAGGCATAATACAGGCGGCATTGGAATTTTACATTAATACCTGTAATCAGACAGATGGAGATGCAAAAGAGAAAACAGATTTTGAAGAAGCCCGTATTCTCATGCGTGAATTAGGTAAAGGTCTGGCAGAAGGAAGCTCTCCGCATGATACTGCCCGTAACCACGATTTTTATATATATTCAAAAAGTATATGAATAAAATTTTTACAGATAACTGGGCATGGTATGCTATGGTTGATAAAAGCGACAATGATCATACCCTCGCCGAAGCCGCCAATACGAAACTTTTAGATGACGGATATTTTTTTGTAACAACAAATTATGTTCTAAGTGAGAGTGTAACACTTATCCGGTATAAATTGTATCATGAGATAGCTGTCCGATTCTGGAATATGACTCAGCGGTTAATTGATACAGGACTTGTAGAGTTAATCCGGGTTACCGAGGCGCATGAGGCAAAAGCATGGAAAATATTTGAACGATATACAGATAAAAAATTTTCGTTCACGGATTGCACATCTTTTGCTGTTATGCAGGAACTTGGATTATCTCATTGTTTTACAGCGGATCACCATTTTGCGGCAATGGGTTTTATCCTTGTGCCGTGATTCCTGCTGTAACACTTGGGTCTTGTTTCCACGCTTTGCGCGGGAACGAGAGAATCACAGAGCAGGAGATTGCTGGCTTGATAAAGTGAATCCGGGTTCTCTGATTTTGTCCGGGGCAATGATGTTTGATTATATGGGTTGAAAGAGGCAGCGGATCTGATTCGTAAATCTCTTGGGGATGCAATTCATGCGGGTGTTGTAACGTATGATCTTGCCCGTCAGATACAAGGGGCAAAAGAGGTTAAATGCTCGGAGTTTGCTCAGGAAATGGTGAAGCGGATGAAGTAATCTGTAGGGTGGGTGAAGCGGAGCGTAACCCGCCGCCCCTGATCCTGAACCGCTGATAACCATGATGAATATGATAACGCTGATATATCAGAGTCATCACTCTTATCATGATTATCAGCGGTTCGGTATTGTTCTCACGCTTTGCGCGGGAACACAAGATATGCAGGGTGAAGCGGAGCGTAACACACTCTATAAACAATTGAGTTAAAAATTTAAAATTTTCAAATAGTTTGGATAAGATAAAGTGAATCGTACAGATTTTCAAAAACTCTCGGAAATAAGAATCAGAGAAACAAAATTCCTGTTTGAAAACGGCTTTTATGAAGGAGCGTACTATCTTGCCGGATATGCAATAGAATGTGCCTTAAAAGCCTGTATTTCCAAACAAATCAGAGAACATGATTTTCCTGATCGGAATTTTATTACAGAGAGTTATACACATAATTTGGACAAATTATTAGGTTTATCAGGACTTCGTGAAGAACACCGTAAGAAATCGGAAGATTCGGACTTTTCTCTGAACTGGGCTGTTGTCAAAGACTGGTCAGAAAAAGATCGTTATACGACACAGATTGAAAAACAGAAAGCAAAGGATATTATTGAGGCAATTACCGATAAAGAGAAAGGAGTGTTATCATGGCTGAAGAACTGTTGGTAAAAGAATTTTTAAGTTGACGCCATGATCAGATCAGGTGCTGAGATTACCGGCAAACTTGATGAGATAAATTGGGATGTTACTGCATCTTTCTGGTTTTATTCTCCTGATGAGAATCAGTGGCGACTGATATTTGCTTCACCAAATGTAAACAAAGAGGGACCAAGAAAAGCATATCAGAATATACTGAAAGCTTTAAAAAAACTTCCGGAAGGTACGCCGAAACCTGAGCTTCGGGACATTTATGTTATTGATGTGTCTCATCATCTGCTCCCTTTGATGCGTAAGATGATACAGACTGAAAAAAATATTTCCGGAATCAGATTATCTAAGAATGTTATTGACGGTAACTATATTGATGATGCGTTTATATACAGAATCTGACATCCGAATTGATTATAAATCTGAATTGGCAAGAGCCTGAACCGCTGATAACCATGATGAATATGATAACGCTGATATATCAGAGTCATCACTCTTATCATGATTATCAGCGGTTCGACTTGATAAGGTAAAAATAATATGATATAATTTACATCACAGTTGAAAGTGAGGTAAAAATATGAATAAAAACAGAAAATAAATTCCTTCTTGTTCCTATGCTTTGCATGGAAACGCAGCCGGGATGCATTGCCAGAAGCCAAGAATCTTCAAGAGATTTGGCTTCTTATCAAATATACGCAAAACGTCTGAACTTTTGTACCAAAGCAAAGCATTTAAATAAAAGCTGAATCATAACAGGCGAAATTTGGCGGACAGACTGCACTTTGTCTGCCTACTTTATAAGATGAAGGATACAAATAATGCTTTTTTTGAAAACAGTTGTAGCACCCTTTTTTTATCCACTGCCTATTTCTCTGCTGATGCTGATGACCGGGCTATTCATGCTCTGGTTTACATCAAAGCAGAAGATCGGAAAGATTCTGGTCACGATAGGAGTATTTATTATCAGCATACTTGGATACGGACTATCAGACAATATCCTGAAAATTCTTGAATATCAGTATCCATCCTATGATCAGGTGAATAATGATTCTGAATCACCTCCGTCATTTGTTGTTGTGCTGGCAGGGGGGCATGTGACAGACCCGAATATCCCGACTACCTCTCAGATTTCCAGCCCTTCTTTGACACGGCTGATTGAGGGAATCCGGATACACCGTACAATACCCGACAGCAGGCTAATCTTATCAGGCAAGGGCGCGGGTCGGTTACTGAAGCAGAGACAATGGCTAAGATAGCTCTTTTTCTCGGAACAGATCAAAATCAGATCATCCTTGAAAAAGAATCTGATAATACTATAGAACAGGCTGTACAACTGAGAAATATCATAGGAGATAAAAAATTTATTCTTGTAACTTCAGCTATACACATGCCCCGCTCTATGGAATTATTCAGAAAACAGGGGATGAATCCGATTCCGGCACCTACTGAACACCGGATATCAGAATCTCAGAAATGGTGGAGCGGTGAGATATTTCCATCTGCCGACGGAATAATTAAAGCGGAAAGAGCGATCCATGAATATATGGGGATTGCATGGTTAAAACTGAATCCTGATAAGTATAATCAGGAGATTTTCTTATCTGAACTGGATACTGAGAAGTGTAAAAAAGAGGTTGTCATATCTGCAATGAATAAAGGGAAGTCTAAACAAGGGAATACTGCTTCCGCACTGAATCCTAAAAAGTCTAAACAAGGGAATACTTTGTCCTCAAGAAAATTTAAGAGGTAGTTTGCAGGAAGGTATTGTCTGTATTTTCAGCCCATAGGGTGGGTTAGCGATAGTGTAACCCATTCTGAACCGCTGATATATCACAGTCATCAGTTTTATTATGATTATCAGCGGTTTGGGCTTATATTGTTATGCCTTAAAGATCAGGATGAAATAAATTGACGATTATCACAGCAAAACAGGCATCTGAAATACTGGATGTGTCAGAAGCCACTGTACTTAATTGGGTCAGGCACGGTTATCTGAAACATGCTGAAGGCACAAAAAACAAATTCATAGATACAGACGTTAAAGATTTAAAAGAAAAAATAAAGTGCGGTGAGATAGAAAGACTCAGAAAACGTGCTAACAAGAGAAATTCAGGCAACTTATTTGTGCCGGAGTATCCTGGTAATATAACTTTTATCAGTGAAACAGAGAAGATAAGAAATATATTTATAAGTAATCATCTCAATACAGAGATTACTTTATTTGTGCTGATACTGAAACAACTGGTTCTTTCAGGAGAGGTTGTTCAGGAGAACACATCAAATATACTGAAAATTAAAACTTATTCCTGCTGGAGAAGAGACTGTGTTAAAGATGAGATTATTTCATGGAGCAGGGAATCAGAGATTAATGAAGAATTATACACAGAGGGTTATATAAAAATATACAACGCATTAACAGACATATCGCAGAATGACACAGTTGGAATTATATATCAGTCATTATTGCCGGAAGGCAGCAAATCAAAACAGGGATCATATTACACGCCCAAATCAGTTGTTGATGCAATATTCAGAGAATATCGCGGAGATAAAGGCAAATTTCTTGATCCATGCTGCGGAACAGGTCAGTTTCTTATCGGTGCAGCCCGTTCAGGATATTGCAATTCTGAATTGCTGTATGGATATGATATTGACGGCTTGGCTGTAAGGATTGCCCGGATTAATCTGCTTCTTGCCTTTCGTGAAAAAGAGTTTTCACCGAGAATTTATAAAGCTGATATACTTAAAGATATTGCTGCGGATCTGCTCTTTTGTAAAACAGATGATTTGAAAAATACTTTTCATCTGATTGCTACAAACCCTCCCTGGGAATTTGCTATAAATTCGGATGACAGCAATAATTACAGTTCTCTGTATCCGCATATAACTTCAGGAGAATCTTTTTCGTATTTTTTATCTGAATGTATTGATTTAACAGAAAAAAAAGGATATATTTCATTTATTCTTCCTGAATCTGTTCTCAATATAAAAACACATTCAGATATTAGAAAACATATCCTTAAAAATACTGCGATTAAAGCTGTTTATTCTCTCGGAAGAATTTTTAAAGGCGTTTTTACATCTGTTATCAGGCTTGATCTGATAAATGATAAAGCTCCTGACGGATGGATTCTTGATGTTGAGCTAAAAAACAGAAAGAAATATCAGATACCTCAATCAAGATTTAATAATAATGACAACTTTATATTTGATGTGAACCTGTCAGATGATGAATTTAAGATATTGTCATTGCTGTATGAAAAGCCTCATCTGACACTAAAAGGAAATTCTGACTGGGCTTTGGGAATCGTAACAGGTGACAATAAAAAATATATCTCTGATAAAAAAATCAACGGAGCAGAGCCGATATACAAAGGGAGCAATGTATTGCCGTACCGGCTTTCTGAGCCGAATTTTTATATTGAATATAAACCTGAACTGTTTCAGCAGGCAGCGCCGGAATACAAATACAGAGCGCCGGAAAAATTAATCTATAAATTCATATCAGACAAACTTGTTTTTGCCTATGACAGAAATAAATCTTTAACGCTTAACAGTGCTAACGTGCTGTTGCCGAAATCAGATAATTATCCGATAAAGATTCTGCTCGGATTGCTGAATTCAAGGCTCTACAGATTTATATATTCTAAAAAGTTTAACACACATAAAGTGCTAAGGGGTGATTTGGAAAAACTCCCTTTTCCGATAATTAAGAATGAAGAGCAGAGTATAATTATTTCACTGGTTGAGCAGGCAATAGAAGGAAAAGATGTTCAGGATAAACTTGACTTTGAGATCATGAAGATTATAGGATTGTCAAAAGAGCAGATTGAAACTGTAATGAGTTTTGACAGAAAGTGAACTACCGCTACCCTAAAGGGATAGGGGTTTTCGGTTTAAGAAGTTATAAAAAATGGCAAGAAAAAAAAGAGAGATAATAAAAAAATCATTGGTCAGTTCGTCCAAAAATAACGCTGATTCAACGTCTTCGGATGAGCTATCTGAAAATATTTCTGAAACAAGTCTGTCAGAGCGAATACGGGAAATCGTATCTCTGCTTTTAATTGGGATTTCTGTTTTCCTGATTTATTCAAATAACCTCAAGGGACCACTTGTCTTTGATGATGAACAGAATATCCGGGACAACCGTTATATCCGTATCAAAGAGATAAGTTTTAACGCCGTAAAAGATGCGGCATTTAAAAGCCATGCCCCGAATCGCCCTATACCGAATATCAGTTTTGCATTAAATTATTATTTTCATCAATATAATATGAAAGGGTATCACGTGGTTAATATCCTGATTCATATTATTACCGGAATTCTGCTTTATTTTTTTATAAAGATAACAATGGGGATAGAAGGAGTCAGGAGTCAGAAGTCAGAAGACAGCAGCCAGCAGCCAACGGTTCGACTGAGCGGTTCGACTGAGCTCACCGAAGTCTCACCGACAACAGCCGACAGCCAGAATACTTCTCACTTCTCACTTCCCACTTCTCACTTTTTAATCCCTTTTCTTTCATCCCTTATCTGGCTTGTGCATCCGCTTCAAACCCAGTCGGTATCTTATATTGTCCAGCGGATGAACAGCATGGCGGCGATGTTTTATATCATGTCGTTTTTATTTTATGTCCATGCCCGGCTTGCAAAGGGGGGAATCAAAAAACCGTTATTATTTGCCGGTTCTCTTATTGCAGGAGTTTCTGCTCTTGCTTCCAAAGAGATTGCCGGTTCTCTCCCTTTTTTTATCTTTCTGTATGAATGGTATTTTTTTCAGGATTTAAACCGGGAATGGATAAAGCGTTATCTTTTCATCTTCGGCGGCATACTCTTTTTTCTTATTATCTTTGCTTTGATTTATATGGGAACCAATCCCTTAGATAAAATATTGCAGGCATATCAGCAACGTGATTTTACCATGTCCCAGAGAGTATTGACTGAATTCCGGGTGATTATCTTTTATATCAGCCTGATAATATTTCCGCACCCTTCCCGGCTAAATCTGACTCATGATTTTCCGCTTTCTTATTCTCTGTTTGATCCGATTAATACATTATTTTCAATATTAATTATTGCCGGGCTGATTGGGCTGGCGGTTTATCTGGCGAAAAAAGAGCGACTGATTTCATTCTGTATTATCTGGTATTTCGGAAATCTGGTAATTGAATCTTCTGTTATCGGACTTGAGCTTATATTTGAACACCGGAATTATCTGCCATCCATGCTGGTATGTCTGATAGGGGTTAATGAGATTATAAGGGTTTTAAAAAACCAAACCCTAAGGGTCTTCAAGACCATTAGGGTTTCAGAGAAAATACCAGGATATATTTTAATATCCGTTATAGCAATAATCTTATCTTTCTGGACTCATGAGAGAAACGGTGTCTGGAGCAGTGATTTCAGTCTTTGGAAAGACTGCGTTGAAAAATCTCCGAAAAATGTCCGTCCTTATAATAATCTGGGGATTTCCCTGTCAGCTCAGGGGAAGATTGAAGAGGCTATGAATTATTTTAAACAGGCGATTCAGATTAAGCCTGATTATGCTTATGCCCATAATAATCTTGGATATGCTTTGGCGCTTCAGGGTAAAACAGAAGAGGCAATTCCTTATTATTTGAAAGCAATTCAGATAATTCCCGGATATGTGGATGCAAATTACAATTTGGCAAATGCTCTTTCAAAACAGGAGAAATATGAGGAGGCGGCTAAACATTATTCCAATGTGCTTATGGTAATGCCTGACCATGAAAAAGCACATAACGGGCTGGGGGCTGTGCTGCTGCATCTGAAGAAACATGATGAAGCAATTTATCATTATTCCGAATCATTGAAAATCAATCCTGATTTTGCAGAGACGCATAATAATCTCGGACTTGTTTTTGCAGATCAGGAAAAAAACAGAGATGCAATCCGTTATTATTCTGAAGCAATCCGGCTTAATCCTGAATTTGCGGAAGCGCATTATAATATGGGGCTTGCTTTGGCAAAGACCGGAAATCTTAATGAAGCGGTAAGTCATTTTACCAAGGCAAAAAAAATAAAACCTGATTATGCAGAGGCGCATAACAATCTTGGTAATGCTCTGGCAGGCTTGGGAAAGATGAATGAAGCAATAGAAAGCTATTCTCAGGCGTTAAAAGTAAATCCTGAATTTGCGGATGCACATTATAATCTTGGTGTGGCAATGGCAGGGAATGGAAAAACAGATGAGGCGGTTAAGCATTATTCAGAGGCATTGCGGATCAAGCCTGATTTTGCAGACGCACATTATAATCTCGGCGTTATTCTTGCAAGAGAGGGAAAAACTGATGAAGCAATTGAGCATTATAAAAGGGTAATACAAATCAGTCCTGATGCTGACGCCCACTATAACATCGGGCTTCTTCTTGCAAACAAAGGGAATTTCAAAGAGGCAGTTCAGCATTATACTGAGGCATTGAAGATTAAGCCTGAGCTTGAAAATGCAAGGCGGAATATGGAGACTGCTTTGAAGAAGATAACTCAGTAATAATTCAGAAACTAAGTTTTTTGAAAAAACTTAGTTTCTTTATTTATTTTTTTGTTCTTACAAATCTTCCGCTTTTCCCCCCGGATTTTTCAAGCACCGATATATCAGAGATTGTCATTTCTCTGTCATAAGATTTGCACATATCATAAATAGTCAAAGCCGCCACTGATACAGCAGTCAGCGCCTCCAATTCAACGCCGGTCTGTCCGATAATACGGACAGTCGCTTCAATCCGAATTGTGTTATTTGTATCATTAGGAAAAAAATCAACCTGTGCATGGGTAATATTGAGCGGGTGGCACATTGGAATTAAATCAGAGGTCTTTTTTGCTGCCATAATCCCGGCAATCCGGGCAGTTTCAAGCACATTCCCTTTTTTTATATTCTGATGACGTATTTTTTCAAATGTTTCCGGCTTCATCAATACCGTACCGCCGGCAACAGCAATGCGGAGAGTCGGAGTTTTATCAGAAACATCAACCATCCGAACCCGCCCATCCTGATCAATATGTGTAAATTCAGCCATTTTCAATTCATCCTGAAAACCATTTGTAAAGAAACCAAGTTTTTTCAAAAAACTAAAACTTAGTACACGAAACACTGAATTCGCACCGGGTTTTTTGTGTCTTTGAGTCTTTGTGTCTTGGCGGTAAAAGATGATTAAAACACAAAGACACAAAGTCACGAAGCGTATTTACCGTTTCATGTACTTAGTTAGTTTCTATAAAGTAATGCAATTTTCATGCCAGAAAAGTAGAATATCATAATGTAGGGGGTAAGCGGGTGTAATTAAATCTGTTAGGAATCTTGAATTTTATAAGAATACAGTTTAATAAAGGATGTGAAAATTGCTGACAGTGAGGATACTGAAAAAAGTCAGCACCTTCTCAACGATAATGCCCATGTGTCCCAGAATTTTCTGTAACGCCGCCTGTGCCTTGCCGGACTGGGTTTCACGCTCTTCTGCCACATAAAACACCCTTGGGTCCCCATAAAGCCATTTTACGGGTTCTGATGCCCACCTTCTGTCAGTCCCGTGGTATGAGGAACACAGTGAGCATGACCATCATCAATGCTGTCAGGATTAAAAAACGCTTCATTGTTTGCATCCTTTACGAACAATCATTCTACCCTGCGCATACGGTTAAGCAAATCACTGACGACAACGGTTGCTATGCCGGAATTGTTATCGGACATGGCATAAGGAATCACCAGCTCATTGTTATGAATGATTGACCCGCAGGAATAAACAACATTGGGAACATATCCCTCACGCTCTTCCTCATGCGGGGTAATCAGCGGTTCATCCAGTCTTGCGATGATTTTTGCCGGATTTTCAAGATCAAGCAGTATGGCGCCGATGCAATACTGACGCATGGGACCGACGCCATGAGTAAGCACAATCCAGCCTTTATCAGTCTCCAGAGGTGAACCGCAGTTGCCGACCTGAATAAATTCCCAGGGATGTTCAGGTTCCTGAATGATTTGAGACTTCTGCCAGAAATGGATATTATCCGAGAACATGATATGATTGTTCTCACCGTCCTGCCTCGAAAGCATGGCATAGCGTCCTCCGATTTTCCGCGGAAAAAGCGCCATACCTTTGTTTTGTACTGCGTTGCCGTTGAGCGTCAGCACATTGAATCTGATAAAATCCTTTGTTTCAATCAACTGAGGTAAAATCGTAATGCCGTTATATGCTGTATAAGTTGCGTAATAGACAAATTCACCGTTGTCATTGAAAAACTGAACAAAACGGGCATCTTCAATCCCTCTGCTTTCGTTTTTTGAAACAGGAAAGATCACCCGTTCAGATATGCGGTGATTAGGATGAAAACTTACCTCATAATTGGAATCCGCAAGCCAGTACATGACCTCAAAGGTTCTGTTCTGTATCTGTTCCGAATATTTCGGTTTTGCACGAAGTATTCTGATTTCTGCTATTAATTCATTGTAAGTAAAATCCTCCGGCATCTGGTTAAGAATATAGGCAGTTATCTCATTGCTGACTCCCATCTCGTTCAGTTTGAACTGAAAAGGACTCCGTTTGTAAACCGGGTCTAATTGAGTATCCGGCGTTTCCACAAAATCACTGATCGGATCGAAAATGAACCTGTTGCGCCAGTCAAGAATTCCGCTGCGGAATACAATGGATGAAATATGTCCTTCGCCGGTTGCACGCAGACTCATGATAAATCGCATGCTGTCGTTTTTCAGATGACTCTGATCAGGATGGGCAACAATGGAAGGATTGAAAAGCGCGGCTGATTCAATAGAGTACTCTTTTGTAAAGTACGCTCCGATGAGCGCTCCATGAACATCGTTGAGTACTGTATTCACCGGAAGATAACCCTTCACTACTTTCAGATGCCGATCAAAAATATGCCTGATGTTTTCGTGCCGTCCGGAAAAGTCGGCCATTATCTGTGAAATCAGATCGGCAAACGCAGTATCCGATAAGCTCATTATCCGCTGAACTATTTTAGGAATGCGGTATTTCTTATCGGGAAGATGAAGACGGGTGATTACCCGTGACGCATCCCCTACGATTTTATTTGTTTTTCTTTTGACTCTCAGCGTTTGTTTTTTTTGTGTGTGCATATATCGTTTCCTTGAAAAACCATTAGGGTTTACTTCCGCAATTCATTTAGGATTGCAATAGCAATTTGCATGACAGATTTCTTTTTATGGATCAATTTGCGGTGATGACGTCTGCTTTAAAAGCTCGTCTGTGTAAAGTTTCTGAAGCGTCATCAGCGAAAGCAGCCATGCAAGTGATGATTCAGCGCCCTGATTCTGGTTGATACCGTTCGCCATCAGCCCATCCCTGCAGCCGCCGGTCTTAGGATCATAGATCGGCATATTCAGGTCGTTTTGCCCTAGAAACCAGTTAAAACACATGACTGCATTATCAAACCATGATTTATCCCGGGTGATATTAAACGCTTCGACACAGGCTTCAATCATGGCATTTGCCTCTACGGGCTGCTGGTCAAAACGGGCTCTGGAGCCGCCTCTTTCATACCATCCGTTGCTGCCGATTGGCACAAAGTGACCGTCTTCGGTTTGGATTGTGAGCAGCCACTTGAGTGACAGCAGCCCCATATCGATCATATCGCTGCGCTGCATCCAATGTCCGGACAGCAGCAGGGCATGAGGCAGTCTGCCGTTGGCATAGTTCAAAGCGTTCTCAGTCCAGGGCCAATCCTCTGTTTTATTGTCTTTAAACTGATCGAAAAGCCTGTCTGCAAGAACTGTCCGGATTCTGCGAACATCACTGTCGCCGGAAAATTTATCCAGGTAGGCATGCATGCCCACCAGACTGAAAGCAATGGCCCGGGGCGAATGAAAATTTTCAACGGCTCTCAGTGCCTTGTTGAAAAGGGTTGTGCTTATGGCGAGATGCCCGGGATCGTCAAGAAAAGCCCCGGCTTTGCCAAGACACCAGATCGCTCTGCCATGTGCATCCTCTGACCCGATCTCCTCAGTCCACTGCCGCGAATAGTTCATGAAATTGCGAAATCGCCCTTCTTTTTCATTATAGGCATACAAAAGAAATCCAAGATAATGACCGTTGAGATAATCAAATCCCCAGCCGTTTGGCGGCAGATATTTCTGACCCATGGCCGCAACCAGCAGTGCTCTGGCATTATCATCAGTGCAGTAGCCATGTGTCGCGATCAGGAATCGTATAATTGGCATGTTGCAGGATGCCGGTATCATCGGTAAAGGCTTTCATATGATCGAGCTTGATCTCCGGGAGTTCAAAATTTGTGATGGCCTTGATATTTTCAATATAGGAATGCCGGGGACGCGGATTCAGGGTACGGTTTTGCTGCACCTCACTGAAAACCTGAAGATATTTTCGGGATACCTCATTCCAGACTGCACTGCGGCTGAATATATAGGCTTTTTTGCGCATGGCGTGCCGCTCGACATCGTTGTCCAGAAGGTCGATGATCTGTTTCGCTATGGCATCCGGATCGTGGAACGGCACGATCCGTCCCCGGCCTTCGGCAAGCATTTCGGTGGCATACCAGTACGGTGTTGAAATAATGGCTTTGCCTGTGCCCATGGCATAGGCAAGGGTTCCGGATGTAATCTGTGCCTCTTCAGGATAGGGTGTTACATAAATATCAGCGATGCCGAGAAACTCGCATAATTCTTTGAGTTCAACAAAACGGTTCTGAAAAATGACATGCTCGCTGATATTGAGCCTGCGAACGAGCTGCTGGAGCATGATACGGTATGCATCCCCTTGAAATTTCAAGATATGCGGATGTGTTGCACCCAGTATAATATAGGTTACATCAGGGTGTTTTTTGATAACCGCGGGAAGCGCATACAATACATTTTCAATCCCCTTATTTTGGGAAAGCAGACCGAACGTGAGCAGTACTGTTTTGCCTTCCACTCCGAACTTATCTTTATGAAAGCTGGTATCAATAAAGGGCGTATCCGGGATGCCGTGATGGATAAAGGCAATTTTCTCCTCGGGCACTGCATAGATATCCTTGAGAAATTCAGATGCCTTACGGCTCATCACGACCAGCTTGTCGGACAAATCAGACAGCTTGCACATGACTTCACGGTATTCCGGTGCGGGATCCTTTAAAACCGTGTGTAAAGTCGTCACAACGGGCATGCGCAGATCACTCAGCAGTTTCAGCAGATGGCTGCCCGCAGGACCGCCGAAAAGACCGTATTCATGCTGCACGCAGACAATATCCGTCTGGCTGATATTGAGAAATTGAGAAGCGACACCGTAATCGGATAATTTGTTCTGATTGATCTCAAATCGCACTTTTTCAGGATATGCATATCCCTCTGTTTTGTCGTTCATTGCCACTGCCCAGCAGTTTATGTCCGGGGCTGCCGCGGATAAACCTTCAACCAGATCCGTGGTGAATGTCGCAATACCGCATTGGCGCGGCACATAATTGCCGATTACGGCGACCGAGTTGATTCCCTCGTAATGTTTAGTTTCGGATTTCATCGCATCTCCTTTCTGTTATTTCAGACCACAGAACACACGGAATAAACTGAAATATATAAATCAGGCTTCCATGCTTTGCTGCGTCCTAAGTTCATGTTGGTATTATCCTTTCAGACGCTTTGCCATGAGCTGATTTTTAAAAAAATTCGCCACCCGTTCCCATCCGTTATATTCCGGATTTTCTTCATCATATCTCCTTTCTTGTAATAACCCAGATAGCATGAATCAGACCCGGAATATAGCCTAATAATGTCAGTAAAATATTGAGCCAGAAATGCAGACCCAAACCTACCTGAAGAAAGACTCCTACCGGCGGAATTATCAGGGACAGTATTATACGCAAAAAATCCCATGTTGTTTCTTTCATTTTACTCCTCCTTTATGTTATGTTCAATTTTTTTTTCTTACGAAATTGACATCTTCGATTCCTTCAGAATATGATCCCGTAAAAATTCTGACTTTCAACGGTTCGCATAAAAGGCTCTTTGTTCCAAGCAAAACGCTGAATCCGTGTGACCTTATATAATTGTCCATATCCTGACGGGTTTTCCATTCCGAAATCAGATTAAAAATATTTTTATCTCTGATATCACATAAGATACCATAGCTCAGACATCCTTTCTCCTTTCTTGGCAGCTCAATCAATGAAAGAAGTGTCTGAAAAATCTCTTTCTGCTTTTCAGGAAGCACCTTCATGATTGTTCTGATTATGTTCATTGTTTATATCCTTTTTGTCTTTGCCATCCGACGGTTCTTTCAGAAATCAGATTTCCGAAGTTTTGGAAACATGGGAAGTCTTCGTGAAATATATAAGACTGATCAGGGTTAATCCCGCTGATTTTCAGCCCTTCCCCGATCTTCTCAACTGTTCTGAAACCGTTAATACCGTCATAAAATAAACCTCTGCAACGGATCACCTGCCGATGCGAATTCCATGTAGAGAACTGAACAATCCGAACAGATTAAGCACCCATAAAATAACTGAGATGACAACAACAATGTTCAGAATCTGCCTGATTTTTCTATCCATTGGAATGAAATTGTTCACCATCCACAACAGAACTCCGATTACAATTAAAACTAAAGCAAACTGTACAAGATCCATGACTAATCTCCTTTCTGCCGAAAGTCCGTAGTACCGCCTTTAGGCGGTGTGGCGTGAATATCCGCCTGAAGGCGGAACTACGAACTTTTTCAGCACGCAGGTACCGCCTGAAGGCGGAACTACGAACTTTTTCGATCCGCTGACTCCGCCATAAGCCGCGTTGCCAATGAACCTGACGCTCAGAACTGCTGAGCCTCAATGCTGTTATTCGGTTATGCTAATTAATGTTGAAAAAACAGGTCAGACATATCATGCTTTTATATCTGACTATTTTTCTTTTTTTTTATTATGGCGCATGCCAAGCCGTTTATGCCGGTGCCGAAGATGAGCATGGTGACCGGTTCAGGGACTGCGCTGCCGTTGAAGCCGTAGCCGCCCAGGTTAGATGCCATGATCCCTACAGCAACAAGTATGATGGCAAGAAATGTGGTTATTTTCATTTGTACCTGCCTTTATATTGCGTGATGTTTAAAAGAAACCTGGTGCTTTGTTTCAGATGGAATAATGATGAGTATTTCAAAAGATGTCGAGTTACTTTACGCCAAAGTCATAAAGTCACAAAGAAAAAAACTTGCAATTTCAGATTAATGATAAAGCATTAGTTTCTTAAACATGCCTGTATTTTTTGTTGACTATTTTTTCTTTCTTTTCATTCTGGCGCATCCCAGTCCGGCTATGCCTATGCCTAAGAGGAGCATGGTTGCCGGTTCCGGGTCGGAGCGCCTCCGCTGAAGCCGTAACTGCCGAAATCGGATCTGCCGCTGCCGAAATCTTCGGCAGTGTTATTGTTGGAGATAAGATTATCTGTCAACGTCACTGCCCCGGTCAGGGCAAAGGCTCTTCCGCACAGAATCTGTGCTTCAGGATCAAGTCCGATACTCGCAAGAGCAAGAATATTTCCTGCGAATACACTGTCTGTACCCAGAGTAGCAGAACTTCCGACCTGCCAATACACACCGCTGAATGAATTCCCATTGATGAGATTAACAGAAGAGTTGCTTGCTGTCGTAAGCGTACTCCCTATCTGGAAAATAAATTCCGAATCAGGGTCTTCCAGAAAATCAAGAGTGAGTAATCCTGTCAACTGAGCCGACGAGTCAAAATGATAGACACCCGGCGTGAGTATGTTGTATCCCGCTGATCCCAGTACAAAACCTGTATAGTCATAAACGGACGGCAAGCCTGCCAGCGTATTGTATGCAGTTGTTGCATCCGCCATAGCAAGTTGAGCTACATCATCATTTATGTGTATCGTTCCTCCGTTCACGGTTCCATCAGCATAAAAGCCGGTGACCGAAGTTCCCGGCGTCAGTCCCAAATTCCCGTAAATTTGAGTAGTCGGGAGGTCGCTGTGTCCGTTGGTCACTGTTTCATGCGCCAGTACTGCAAAGCTCTGGGCCGAACCCAGTATTGGCGTGGCAGATACCGGATGAGGGTAAATAAATGCGGAAAATACCGCTGCTACTGATAGAACAAATAATTTGTACTTTATTTCAGATACTGTTTGTTCATACAAAATCTGACTTATTTTCCTGGAAATATTTATCATTGCTTTTTCCTTTTGTTACGTCCGGCACGCATATCCCGCCGAACATTGTGAATCAGGTGCGGCTGCCTGCATCCGGCTTATCGGACAGTATTCAGACTTCTGAAGTTTTGAAAACTTCGGAAGTCTTCAATTCTGTGATCATACACCTAATAATCCGTTCAGGCATGTTCAATTTTTAAACTTGGCGGTGGTATCCCGGAAAGTATCACTTACTGTACCCCAGACACTCCCCACACCCTCCTTAAACCGCTCCCATTTGTCATCGCCGTCTCTCGTTTCATTCAGCCTTGCCTTTGTGGCATCAACTCCCCGCTCAAGCTCTTCAACCTGTTCAGCATATTTTATATTGGCGTCTGCTGCGGAATTCTTTGCCTGTGCCTTTAACTCTGCTAATTTGGCTTGTGCCAGATCCAACTCTGCCTCTATCTTCTGTCTGTAAGCTTCTTTCGTCCTCATGACACTCTCCTTAATGTTAATAAATTCAGTATCTTTTAGGCTTTCTTTACCAGTCCGATCTGTCATAGTGTGACATTTTGCCTTTGATCTGCCTGACTAATATGTTCAGTCTTTTCTTCTTCCCATGGCCAGCAGCACGATGCCGCCTACGAGTGCAATACCTCCGACGATTGGCGGAAGCGGAAGCGTTCTGGTTTTCTCCGCCGTCATTTCCAGCGGACCAAGATCAACTACCTTTTCTCTGGTTGTGTAGCTGATTCCCTGATACCCGAATGCCACAATCCCTGTAGCAATAAGTATGATGGCAATAATTGTGATTATTCTCATTTTGACCTGCCTTTTTTGTCAATCCGGTTTGTGATATTCTGTTGACTATGTAGTTCTCCGCCCCTGTATGAGATTTGCCAGCACTACTATAACGGCAATCACCAGCAGGATATGGATGAACCCTCCCATTGTGTAACTGCTTACAAATCCAAGCAGCCACATGATTAACAGTATTACAGTAATTGTCCACAACATAATGATTCTCTTTTCAAACAAATCTCCACGGCAAACCCGCAGAATCTGTTTGTAAGTAACCATTCATAAATTTTTCAATGGAGACCTGCGGGGTTTCCAAAACCCCGCAGGTCTTTATATACGAAAACTTATGACTGGTTACTTACTACTACTTTGTCAAACTTGAATTTTGAGTTGAAACCCTTAGGGTTTATATTTAAAGCACTAAGTAACCATTCATAAATTTTTCAACGGCAGACTGCGGGGTTTCAGAAACCCCGCAGGTCTTTATATATGAAAACTTCTAATTGGTTACTTACCTTCTATCCCATTTTTCTGATTGCTCTGTTTTATGGTTTTCCCGTTGCTGCTTTGAACGCTCCTGCTGCTTTAAGTACTCTGAATGCTCCCGTTGCTGTTTTGAACGCTCCTGCTGCTTTAAGTACTCTGAATTCTCCTGCTGCTGCTTTGAACGCTCCTGCTGCTTTAAGTACTCTGAATGCTCCCGTTGCTGCCTTGAATGCTCCTGCTGCTTTAAGTACTCTGAAGAATGCTCCCGTTGCTGTGATCGCGTTCGGGGCTGCAAACCTTGGACACCCCAAGTTTGTTGTTTCTCCCAATGCCTATTCTTTTTCCAGCCTCTCCAGTTTTTCTGAACTTGCTGGTGATGTATTGGTTGAATGTTCCATTGATGCCCTCTCCAACGACCCTCTCTATAGTTATTCCTCCAATCCGAGGGGACATCTCTATAAAAAGATGGAACATATTGATAGTAATTCCAACCCGAATTATAGTTACGCGAGCGGTACCAATGTTCTTCCCAAGGACGCCACCACCAGCCATTGTAGAAAAAGATGTCCACGTCTATATCAGGGACAACATAGATATATGTCTCAGGCAGCACTATCAACGCCGGTGGTTCGGCAAACATGATGGGTGGAGGGAAAGAAATGCGATCACCTCTGACTGCTCCTGCCATCGTTGGAATAGGAAATACAAGTACCAGCGATAAAAGCAATAGTACAAAAAGTAACTTTTTCATTTTTGTTCCTGTCTTTAACCCAAGTTGTTACCCGTGAAGAATTAAATTACTGATAAAATTAGTAATGATATAATATGCACATATTTTTACCAATAAATCTGATTTCTGATATTATTCAATTTTCTTATAGGCAGCAATTTGGGTTATCTTTAATATTGTCAATCCGGTTTATGATATTCTGCACTACGTGATTCTCCGCCCCTGTATGACATTCAGCAGCACTACGATAACGGCAATCACCAGCAGGACATGAATGAACCCTCCCATAGTGTAGCTGCTCACAAGTCCGAGCAGCCACATGACTAACAGTATTACAGTAATTGTCCACAACATAATGATTCTCCTTTCAGTTTGCTTCAGATCCGCTGTCGGCTGGCAAAACTCCGAACCATTCGACAGTGTGATCTGATACTTAAAAACCCCTTCTATTTGCCAACAACTTTTTTGACATCACCGATTTTTTCCTGAATTTTTCCTTCTATCTTTTCGACTTTGCCTTCGGATTCAAGGTCTTTATTACCAACCATTTTCCCGGCGGTTTCCTTGATAACGCCTTTTGCCTGATGCATCATGCCTTCTGCCTGGTCTCTTGTACCTGATTTCATGATATTTCTCCTGTCTGATTTCTGTTTAAGTTATTTTATGATGATTTCAAATCTATTTGCCGACAACTTTTTTTACATCACCGATTTTTTCCTGAATTTTTCCTTCTATTTTTTCAATTTTGCCCTCGGATTCAAGGTCTTTATTCCCGACTATTTTCCCGGCGGTTTCCTTGATTACACCTTTTGCCTGATGCATCTTGCCTTCTGCCTGGTCTCTTGTGCCTGATTTCATGATGTTTCTCCTGTATAATTTTGGTTTGAGTTATTTTATGATGATTTCAAATCTATTTGCCGACAACTTTCTTGACATCACCGACTTTTTCCTGAATTTTTCCTTCTATTTTTTCAACTTTGCCTTCGGATTCAAGGTCTTTATTCCCGACTATTTTCCCGGCGGTTTCCTTAATTACACCTTTTGCCTGATGCATCATGCCTTCTGCCTGGTCTCTTGTGCCTGATTTCATGATTTTTCTCCTGTATGATTCCGGTTTAAGTTAATTTTACCTGAATCTGTATATGATTTATTCAAAACACGGCGTAAGTACCCGTTCATAAGTTTTTCAGTATGAAAATCTCCGAAGTTTCGGAAATCTGTACGTAAAAATTTATGACCGCTTACTTAAAAACTGTGTCTTCTAACCCGGTTCGGCACTTACATTATAACGATGCTGCCGCAACGCTGCTATTACCTCGTCATAGTCGCCATTCGGATCTGCGACCTCATTTCTGATCCGGGCATCCAGTTTGTCAAAATCAGCGATCCAGTTGACGAGCATGGATTCAAGTTTCTCTCTGTTTTTATCTATTTCATTCATTTGAAGTTCTGCTCCTTTCATTAACATCGCTTGAGTTGTAACCAATGCAGTGGATTCCGCTTTATCATTTAACTCTGCAACGCCATTTGCATGCTGAGTAATTTTGGCTCAGCAATGACCCACTGCATAAGAAATTGATGCATTTGAAGCAACTTTACTTAAAAGGCTGATTCCTGTTTACATCAGATCAATATTTGAACGAAGTTGAGATATCTGCATTCCCAGTCCTATACATTGTTTACCGCTCATACACATATCAGCATCTTTAGTTTCCAAATATGTTTTCAAGTTATGATTGTCCTTCTTCAGATCCACCACCCAGGCTTTTTCAGTATCATCATAATCAACATTGACATCAATGCCGCATTCGCCGATATCCGGATACATTGATCTGATCTTTTTACATAATTCGCTTTTATTGAACATAATATTTTCTCCTTTTGGATTGAATTTCTTCCGTATGAATGTCATTACTGCATTTGCTGTTACTATACTTATAAAGCAATCTTTGTGCCATGTTTACGATATTCAGAATTAAGTCATTTATCATATTGATTTTTTAGGAATAATTGATTAAAAAATATTTACGGCACCTGCATTGTCAGCCATATAAAAAAGGTCATATTTTACCTATGATTAAATATGACCTTTTTCCCGGTCTCTTTATTGTTACTTGTGACAATTGAAAATATGTCTGGTTTTAACTTTTGATGAAACTGATAAACAGGTGAACATGATTTTCTGTAATAACTTTGTCAAAGTTTTGAGATTTTAAAAAAGTTATAGCATAACTCAGCAATTTTAAAATATTTCTTTGCATAAATCGTTTTTTTGTGCTTATATATCATATAAAAACGTGAAATTACGTGATATGCAATTTTTTCAAATTATTTAAAATAAAGACTTATAATTTATTTTTTACCACAAAGACGCAAAGACACTAAGTACACGAGAACAGTAAATACGCTTCGGGTTATAAAAAGGCGGACACGCTGCGCTTAGTCCGCCCTACAACTTAGTGGTAATTGGATCATATTGATTATGAAAAGAAAATTGACAGTTTTTTACGGAAAAACAGCAAGGTTGTTAAAAAATGTCTTTATCAGAAGCTTTGAGGATAATATAACAGGTTTGGGAGCTCAGATGAGCTTTTACTTTATTCTTTCATTCTTTCCCTTCCTGATATTCCTGATTGCTCTTTTAAGTCATACCCGGATAACAAGTGAAGATATTCTGGGGAGTCTGTCCGCCTATCTTCCTGCGGATGTTTATCAAACTGTTTTAAGTGTTGTTAATGAAACAGTAAACTCAACAAGTACAACTCTTCTTTCCTTTGGTGTTATTGGAACCTTCTGGGCTGCTTCAAATGCTGTTAAAGTACTGATTACCGGTATAAACAACGCGTATGATTTTCAGGAAACCAGGTCATTTTGGAAGATTAAGTTCTTATCTTTTTTATTCACCGCTGCCCTGTCTCTTGTTTACATCTTTTCTTTGGTTATGATAGTTTTCGGAGGGTTAATTGCAAATAAGATTTTTATTTTTTTCAGATTACCGCCTTTAATGATTGATCTTTGGAATATATCAAGGATTGTGATACCGATACTGACAATATTCATTTTATTTATGATAATTTATAATTATATGCCTGCGGAAAGGATAGGTTTTAAAAAAATATTACCCGGAGCAGTATTTTCTACCTGTGCATGGATGTCAATATCTCAAATCTTTTCGATTTACATCAATAATTTCGGAAACTATACACGCTCTTACGGAAGCCTTGGAGGTATAATTGTACTTCTTTTGTGGCTGTATTGTTGCGGGATAACTATTATGTTCGGAGCAGAATTAATAGCATCTTTGTATTACTTTAAAACTCCGGAAAACAACATTAAAGCATAAACAGTAGTACTCAGTTAATTTAATTTATAAGTTACGTTCAGTTTTGCACCTGATAAAAACCCTAAGGGTCTTAAAGACCCTTAGGGTTTCAGAATTTAACTTGTGAACGGCTACTTATATAAGACCTGCGGGGTTTTTAAAAACCCCGTAGGTCTTTATGAAGGAAAATTTTTGAATGGTTACTTATCAGACAAGATTCTCTGCCGCAAAATCCCAATTAATCAATTTATTCAGCACTGCGTTGACATAATCTGCACGCCGGTTCTGGTAATCAAGATAGTAGGCGTGTTCCCAAACGTCTATAGTCAATAACGGTTTCATGCCGTTGGTCATAGGTACATCTGCATTGCCGGTCTTGACCACCTTCAACTTGCTGCCATCCAGCACGAGCCATATCCACCCGCTGCCAAACTGTGCTATTGCCGCAGTTGCCAATTCCTTCCTGCATGCATCCATACTGCCGAAGGAATCCTCAATTTTTTGCTTCAACACTGCGGGTGGTTCACCGCCGCCTTTGGGCTTCAGACTGCTCCAGTAAAATGTATGGTTCCATATTTGTGCCGCATTATTGAAAATCGCGGTATTTTCAGCCTTTCCGGCTGTCATGGTGATGATTTTCTCCAACGGCATGTCCGCAAACACTGTTCCTGATACCAGTTTGTTGAGGTTATCAACATATCCCTGGTGATGCTTGCCGTAGTGGAAGCCAATCGTATTTGAGGAGATTACGGGCGACAGCACGTTATCCTCGTAAGGCAGGGACGTTAAGACATACGGTGATGCACTTTCAATCTTATTATTGCTCATCATTTTTTTTCCTTTTATAATTTTGCACTCTTTTTGCCATGTTTCTGAAACCGGAGGCATGTTATATAATTATGATTTTTAAGAATAATCAGTAAAAAAGCATTTGCAGATCAGTCATTGAAGGCTAAACAACCAATCAAAATCTTTCGTATATAAAGACCTACGGGGTTTTAAAAACCCCGTAGGTCTGACATTTAAAAATTTATGAATGGTTACTTATATAAAAAAGGTTATATTTGCCTGACGGCATATATAACCTTTTTTCCGATGATCCGGACTATTATAGATTCAAGTTTTTCTCTGTTTTTATCTCTTTATTCATATTGGGCTTTGATCACATTAGGTGCAACCACGCATGAGAAATAGTGCAACCAGGATCGGGATCGGGACACCTACAGCCCAAAGTAAAATCCAACCCACCTTACCTTTTTCAGAGTTATGTGTGTCAACCTTGTCGGTGCAATCTTCATCTACAGCTTTTAATGCCATCTTCCCTTCTTCTTTGTTAAGCATAGCAACCTCCATTTCTTTCAGACTTGGAACTTGTTCTGATTTTTTTGGCATCCTTTATTTTGCCGCAAAAGCAGTTTACTCTTTTACCGGAGTCAAACTTTCAGTTTGGCACTCCGGAGACTGTACAATTGCTGAATGGAAAATGAAGGATGCTTTTTTCTGTAACAGAACGGTTTAATGGAAAAACTCCAGAGCAATGTCAGAGATCGCATTGACTACGGGTCGGGCAAACCGCCCTGTACGTGAGCGGCGGTGACCTTTCACCCAGAAGAATCCAGAGTCCTACTCCTATCCCTAATGCGATAAGTATTGTCTTGCCCGGATTTTCACTGCTGTAACTCTTGGCATTTTCATAAGTTTCAGTTACCGCATGGGATGTTTTATCATAAGCATCACTTACCACCTGAGATGTTTTATCATAAGCATCGCTTACTACCTGAGATGTTTTATCATAAGCATCACTTACCGCATGCTCCGCTTTCCCGATAACCTCGGCACCGCGTTCCATAGCGATCTGGGCAGCAGCACTGTCACTGTCGGGTTTTCCCGCTGCCTGATGTTTGGATGTCCCGTTTTTTTTGTTTTCAACATCCATGTTACGTCCGTAAACTTCTGAACTGAGTTCCGTGGCGCTCTGTGCAGCAGCAATATCACCGGCAGATTTTCCTGTCTTGGATGACTCATTTTTTTTGTTTTCGGTATCCGTGTTATGCCCGTAAACTTCTGAGCCTGATTTTCCTGCTATTTGATTTTTAGATGATTCGTTTTTTCTGTTTTCGGTATCCATGTTATCCTCCTAAGAAAGATTAAATGTTATTTCATAATTTTAAAAGTTTTTAGCATATCCGCTTCCGGGCTGATGCTGAACCGCATCCTCTTTATTCTCAATGCTATGCGTCTCCTCTGTCGGGACTGCACCTTTTATCAGGCTGGCGGCAGCCTTTGTTGCAATACTTAACAGAGTTACCTTGATTATGCCGGGTCGTCCGACAATTCCGCCGATTGAATCGCGAACTTCATCGGCAACATAACCCATGATTCGCTCCATGGGAGTGGTCTTTTTTATAAACATCCCCGAGGCAAGATAACCGATTCCCGCGGCTGCCCCTATGGCCCAGTATGGAAAGTCCTTCACATATTCGCGCCAATCCAGCTTCTCTTTGAAGCGATCGCTGATTTGCCCGACTGTATTGGAAATGTTCTTTTCGCCTTTGGCTATATCCCGCCGTATATCCTGGCTGCTGCGCTCTGCGTCTGTTTCTTTTGAATTACTTAAATACTCTCTTTCAGCCATTATTTATCCTCCTTTTCAGTCTCTGCATTCTCTTCTATGTTTTAATGATCGGTTTATTCAATTGCCTGTAGCCGATGAAGGCAATGACGGCACCGATCAGAGCAAGCCCCGCTCCGGTGACAACCGCTGCAATGACAGGGGACATATAAAAAGTGAGTTCAATGATCAATGCAGCACAAAGAGACATGAATGCGGCAAAACAGATGACCGCTCCTATCGCGACTGTTAAGACTCCGCTGCGGACTTCCCTCACATTTTCACGAATTCTCTGGATTACGAGATCAATTTCATCACGAACCACTGCGGCTGAATTGTTGGCAAGCTGTCCCAAAAGTTCGGTGAGAGATTCGCGTTGTGTTGCAGGGTCTTTGTTTATCACTTTGTTGCTCATTGGGAAAACAGCCTCCTTATCTGCGTCTTAAAACAGCTCCGACAATCAGACCGAATCCTCCTGCTATCAGGAGGCTGCGCCACGGGTTCTGCCCGACATATTCCCGGACACTCTCATCTGCCTGCTCATAGTCGAATTGCCGAACGTACCCGGCTGATTGATCTAACCATCGGGACGCCTGCTTTCCGTACTGAGCTATGGCGGGTTGTGCGTCCTCCTGATCCGATGCTTTTTCTTGCAGAAACTCAGCAGCATTATGCAAATTATCAGCAATAATATTTTTGACATTCCCTAAGCCTGCTGACTTGTCAGAACCTTGAAACTTTGCCGCTGTTTCTCCGTTTTTATCAACTGTTCTATTGTTTATTTCCACAGTTTACACCTCATAAAAAGTTAAAGCCTTGTTAAAAGGCAGTCCGTGTCTTTTCCATACCCCGCATGAGATGTTTTCATGCGTTAATTCTTAATTCCTGATTGGCATATTAAATGGTTTGCTGCAAGACGTGGCATTTCACGGACTACCGATGACAGGTTTTCAGGAATTGAGTAGTACTCAGTTAAATTTGATTTTGTGAGTTTAACCGCAAAGATCGCAAAGATTTTACTCACAAATTCAATTTTGACAAAGCACTATATTCTGCCTGATAATAGCAGAACCACAAGGATAATCACTATCAGCCCGACTCCGCCACCCGGTCCATATCCCCAAGATTTGCTGTGAGACCATACTGGTATTATTCCCAAAAGTGCCAGTACCAGAAGTACGAGTATAATTGTTCCTATTGACATTTTTTGTTCTCCTGTTAATTAAGGGTTAAAATCTTCGGAATGAATAAAAACAGAATGTTAATTTTTTTATAATTCAAAGTCCGTTTATAAGGCTTTGATTTTACAAATCCTGATTCAACCCTTAATTCGCATAAAGTGTGTTGTAACTCAAAACAGATCAGTTTCAGCCGTTTCATTTCACGATAAGGCTGTTTTTAACAGATTTGACGCCCTTAACTGCTTTTGCTATCTCCACGGCCCTGGCAGATGCCTGTGCGGAATCCACGAAACCGCTCAACTGCACGACATTCTTGAAAGATTCGACTTCAATCTGTAAACTCTTGAGCATCGGATCATTAAATATTTCCGTCTTAACCTTGGATGTAATGACAGAATCATCAATATACTCCCCGGTGCTTTCCCGATGCATGGTTCCTGCACATCCGGCAATGAACGCAACCAAGACAAGTCCTGTAAAAAGACTCCTGATAAAATTTGTTTTATTCATAATTTCTCCTTTTTTAAATATAATATTGAAAACTGCTCTGCTGAAACTGTCTGCAACGACAGGTTTTCATAAATACGCCGCTGTTTACACTCCGCTAATTTGTCAGAAAGCGGCGTATTTAAGATTTCATCTGCTTAGTTGGTCTTGGAATCAACCCTTGATAATCATGTTGTTTATCACACTCTTTACGCCGTTAACGTCGCTTGCGAATTTAGTGGCAAGTTCTTTTTCAGCCTCATTCGCGACTTTGCCGTTCAAA
Source organism: uncultured delta proteobacterium (assembly GCA_963806835.1). Lineage (GTDB taxonomy): Bacteria > Desulfobacterota > Desulfobacteria > Desulfobacterales > CAWEAR01 > CAWEAR01. Next base: position 6,687 of record CAWEAR010000028.1, on the reverse strand, counting down.
GTGACCACGCCTTCTTTTGTCTCAATAGCGGTGGTGAGTCCGCTGGTCGAGCGATGATACATCAATGTTATCTTAACTAATGCGGTGATGGATGCGTCATCAATCCATTCGCCTACGTCACTCACTTTTTCACCTATTGTTTTTTCGCCCGGCTTTGTTGCAGGAACAACACTGTCATCTCATTTTTAACGTCTTTGACGCCTTCCACATCATTGGCGTATTCAGTCGCCAGATCCTTTTGTGCCTTGCTGGTGGCTTCACCGCGCAACGTAACTGTCCCATCTTCTGCGAAAACCTCAGTTCTGGATGCATTCACGCTTCTATGGAACAAAAGTGCTGATTTCACTCTGGTGATGAGCCACGCATCTGTATGAACAACAGGAATTTCACCTTTTACTTTCAGCCTGTTATCCACACTTTTAACGCCTGGTATGCCCACAACAGTCTCAAATGCCAATGATTTGCAGAATTCTTCGGAAACTGTCCCGGTCAGAGTAACAACACCATCCTCGGACTTGATTTTAATGTCATCTCCGTTGATGAAGGTTTTGAATACATAAGACTTTTTTACGGATGATTCAATGCGATCATCAGTCTCGGATGCGAACAGATTGACACTGATCAGGCACAAAGATGCCGCAGTTACTGCAAGTGTCAGGCGATAAATTGCTTTTTTCATGCTACTTTTTCCCTTTCTTTGTTATAATTTTTTTTGTGGTTGCCCGGATACTTTTTCCGGGCGGTTTATTTATCCGTTACCTTAATATATTCAATTTCTGTGCCAAGTTTTCAAGAAGTGCAATTTAAAATATCTGTTTTTTATAGTTATCAGATATTCACATCTCTAATTTCAGATGGTTATATTCTGAAACAAGTTTCATCTGACACTTTTAATCACCCTTTTTCCAATACTCAGGGTTGTATAATACATCATTCTGATTTTTAAGAATAATCACTTTGAAAAGCACTTTTATTGCGGTCATTGACAGCCATAAAAAAAAGGTCATATATTACCTAAGATAATATATGACCCTTTTTAAGAATTAAGAATTGAGAATCAGGAATTTCGCGTTATGATCTCATCTTACGCATATATAAATAAACCATAAGGATTTTTAAAACCCTTATGGTTTATTGATAAGTAACCGTTCATAAATTTTCAAATATCAGACCTGCGGGGTTTCAGAAACCCCGCAGGTCTTTATATAACAAAATTTGTAAACGGTTACTTATGTGCGTAAGGTGAGTTATGATTTTTGGATATTGAGCTTACGCATACGGGCGCGCAGGGTGCTGCGGTTGAGTCCGAGAATTTCAGCCGCACTGTCTCTTCCGCTTACTTTCCAATGGGTCTGCTCAAGCATCCGGATAATATATTCACGCTCAACCGATTCCAAAGTTTTCCGGCTTTCAATTAAATCCCTGAACGGCTTCCTGAGTTCATCAGCCAGACGCAGCTTGGGACCCGACGAGTTGATCACCGCACGTTCAAGGACGTTTTGCAATTCCCGGACATTTCCGGGCCATGTATAATTTTGTAAAGCATCCATTACATTCTCCGGAATGATTTCAATGGTCTTACCCAGCCGCCTGGCAATCTTTCCGACATAAAAATCCGTAAGAAGCGGTATATCATCCTTGCGATCCCGGAGCGGCGGCATGGTAATCGGAAAAATATTAAGCCTGTACCAAAGATCCTCCCGGAAACGACTATTGCGGACTTCCTCTTCCAGATTACGGTTTGTGGCGGCAATAATCCGTACATTTACTTTGATGGTCTGGGAGCTGCCTACCCTTTCAAACTCGCCATCCTGGATCACGCTGAGCAGCTTTGGCTGCAATTCCAACGGCAATTCGCCGATTTCATCCAGAAAAAGGGTAGCGCCGTTGGCGACCTCAAATCGCCCCAGCCGTCTGGAATGAGCGCCGGTAAAGGCACCTTTCTCATGTCCGAAGAGTTCGCTTTCAATAAGGTTGGAAGGGAGTACGGCGCAATTCATTTTAACCAATGCCTGATCCTTACGTGAGCTTAGGCTGTGAATAGCCCGCGCCACCAGCTCTTTGCCGGTTCCGGTTTCGCCGAGAATCAGGATATTTGTATCAGTGCCGGCAATCTGTTCGATCTTGTAAAACACATAACTGATTGCATCACTCTGACCGACAATATTCTCATGGTTGTATTCCAGTCTGATTTCTTCTTTAAGATAGGCTTTCTCAGCCTCAAGCTGTTTTTTTAACTTCCTTATTTCACAGAGGGATGCTTCAGCCAGAACTTTGCTTTTTTCCGCTGCTTCCATTGCCGCACTGAGTTCGGACGTCCGTTTTTCAACAATCTCCTCAAGATGTCTTTTGTAATATTCACGATCAGTAACATCCTCGATTGCCAGCAGAATCAGATGGGTCCGGTTTGCCTCTCTGTATATCCATCCGGCATTCAGATGCATTATCTTTTTGCCTATGGTCTCAAAGTTATGCTCCACCTCAAAGTCATTAAATATGGAATTCTTAGGAAGGATATTTTCAAGCAATTCTTTAAGACCGGGGATGTTCCATTGCCGGTTGCCAAGATCATATATCAATATCCCCTCTGTCTCATCAGGCTTGACGCCGAATGTCCGATAAAAGGAATGATTGGCCTTCAAAACCTTCAAATCAGAATCAAGCACCACCAATGGTTCACGAATCGAACACAGTATATTATCAAAAATTTCTATAAAAAATTGTATTTTCTGTTTATCGTATTTATATTCCATAATTTTCCGCTCCGTTTTTCCATATAATTAATTGCTTTTCATTGAACAGTCTGCAATGTAACCTGAATCGTCAAGATCGCAGATTTAAAAATATATCTTTGCGGACTTTGCGGACTTTGCGGACTTTGCGGACTTTGCGGACTTTGCGGACTTTGCGGACTTTGCGGACTTTGCGGACTTTGCGGACTTTGCGGTTCAATAAGAAAGCAGATTCCAATCACATAATATGTGATATTATACAAGGTATATTTAAAACAGTCAAGAGTTTTTTTGATTTTCAGAAAATAACGCTATACGCAACTTTAATTTTTTGAGTCTCTGATAATACAGGCATATTTAAAAAAGCCAGGTTTCTTTAAGAAACCTGGCTTTTTTTAAAATCAGTAAATTATAAAAAGTTGTGCGCATTAAATCAATCTTTCTTCTCTTGCTTCTGCTTTCGTTTCTCCTTTAGTGTGAGCTTCTCTTTTTTCTGTTCTTCCCGTTTTCCTTTATCTTTTTTTCCTTTCTCTTTCATTTCAGCACCTTCCTTTTTAAAAATCAGTAGAATTTAGTAATAATTTTCTCCAGAATTAGAATTGCTGTGTATCCTAAAAACCCATTTACAATGTTTTTAGTATATTGTATAATATCTGTCAAGGAGAAAAAGACTATGCCATGCAAATTTTGTGGTCTGACAGATCATGAAGAATTGATAGAGGTCGCAGTATTATGCCCCGCATTTCAGCAGTGGACAGGGCGGATGAACCGCCCCGCCACGGACCTTGTTGTTAGTCCTACTTAATTCATCCTGAAAACCATTAGTAAAGAAACTTAGTTTCTTATCGTTAGTCCTACCCAAACGCTCTCATCTTCAGGCAACGGCGTATCTTTGGTTAAATAATAAATCTCTTTAAGAATTTCAGGAGTAACATCCCGTCCGCCAAGCCCTGTAATATAACCGAATACTTTTGGATGCTTATCATGATTGCACAGCGCCGCCCTAATCTCCTGAGCAAAAATTCCGCTTGCCCCGAATGAGAAATTCCGATCAACCACAGCCACTTTTTGAGCAGTTTCCAGAACCTGTCTTATCAGCTTTTTGGGAAAAGGACGGAACATTTTCAGTTTGATCAATCCGACCTTTTCACCGTGTGAGCGGAGATCAGCAATCACCTGACGGCAGGTGCTTGCAGCGGTTCCAGCCATAATCAGGACAATATCGGCATCATCACATTCAATAGCATCAATCCGTCCGTATTTTCTGCCGAATATTGAAAAAAATTCTTCTTCTACCTGTATAAACCGGCTCTCTACCTGTTCCATTGCCATTTGAATATTATGACGCATCTCCATGTAAAAACCGGGTGGCGCCATCTGTCCGATAGAAATCGGATTTTTGGTATCAATCTGAATACGCGGAGAAAAGGGGGCAAAAACCGATCCGCACTCTCCTGATCAGGCACATCAATCGGCTCATAAGTATGTGAAAGAAAAAAAGCATCCAATACAACCATGACCGGCAAATTAACTATTTCTGCTAACCGGAATGCCTGAAGCGTGGTATCCAGAACCTCCTGACCATCTTCACAATAGAGCTGTATCCATCCTGTATCTCTTTGAGCAAGGCTGTCAGTCTGATCCATCCAGATATTCCAACCCGGAGCAAGTGCGCGGTTTACCTCAGCCATAACAATCGGAAGTCTTGCTCCGGATGCCCAATGTAAAAGCTCGTGCATTAAGGCAAGTCCGTGAGAAGATGTTGCTGTAAAGGTTCTGACTCCGCCTGTTGATGCGCCTATGATTGACGCCATTGCAGAATGTTCACTCTCCACACAGATAAAACGGGCGTCCATTGTACCGTCTGCACAAAATTCTGATAAAGCCTCAACAATATGGGTCTGGGGCGTGATAGGATATGCGGAAATCACCTTAACCCTTGCCAGTCTTACAGCCTCGGAAACCGCATGACTCCCTTCCAAAACCTCTTTCATATTCTCTCCTCCTTTAAAGAGATGGCATTCCGGGACATTCTACCACACAGATACCGCATCCTTTACAGTAATCAAGATTGATAAAGCGGTAAGTTAGGGGATACAATGATATATTTGCTCCGTTACTGCTGACTTGAACGGAAATATCAGGGCAGAAGAGACGGCAATTATCACAGTCATTGCAGATACCGCAGTTAAAACATCTTTTGGATTCTTCAATTGCTGAATCTTCTGAATAGCTTTTCTCAATTTCTGAAAAGGAGATACTGCTCTCAAATGGAGCAAGTGAATCAGGGATTGATCTGGATAAGGACTGAAAATAATCAGCATTGATTTCATTAAATAAAACCGTATGCGGATTTCTCTTTTTACGTTCTCCGTTGGTGTAAATTTCCATTGAAAGAGCGTTTCCGTTTCCAACGCGGCAGGATGCAAGTCTGGTTTCAATGCTTTCCAGTCCTGTTTTAAAGAATGTATCCAATGCCATAGCCGCCTGTTTGCCTAGTGCAATTGCATCTGTAACGCTCTTTACCGGATTGGTTAAATCTCCTCCGAAGATCATTGGAAAGAGTCTGTTATCCCCGGATTGAAGCAGGATGTCTGGCAATGGCTAGTGATAAGATTTTATTTGTTACGGAGGTAGGCAGATGCCATGCTTCTTCATGCTCCTTGCCGATTGCTGTAAATATCTTCTGAACTTCAAGAGTTTCTCCTCTTTCACCGTCTGGAACAACACGGGTTTTGCTGTCATCAGAAGCGGATTGATCGAGCGGTTTCATCTTCTGTAATATGAGAATATATTTTCCTTTTTCTCTTCAATACTGACAGGTGAAAGCAGTTCACGGAATTCAACCCCTTCTTTTAATGCCATATCAACTTCATGTGAAAAAGCAGGCATATCCTCTCTGCGCCTGCGGTAGATTAAAATCGGCTTTGCGCCAAATCTTATTAAAGAACGGGCTACATCAATTGCTGTATTTCCTCCGCCGATAACCGCTATTGTAAGAGCTTGAAGATTTCCAACATCTTCAAGCTCTTTTCGGATATGATAAAGAATAGAAGTCCGTCATACGTCAGCTCTTCTCCGGGGATATTCATTTTCAGAGATTTGCCATGCCCGCACCCCATAAAGATCGCATCATATTTATCCCTTGCCTCATTAAGAAAATCTTCTGTTACCGGATAATTGCAATAAATCTGAACACCTTGACGGAAAATCCGATCAATTTCATGCTTTAATACATCATCCGGCAGGCGGTAACAGGGAATTCCCCATCGCAATAATCCCCGGTTCGCTTTTTGCCTCAAAAATATCGCATCTATATCCTAACATGGACAAAAAATAAGCGGCTAAAGCCCTGCGAGCACGGCCGATAATGGCAATGTTAGTTTCTGAATTCTGACTCCTGACTTTTGACTCCTGACTCCTATCCCCATATCTCCGAGAAACCGCTCAAGATGATGAATTGCTATTCCCTGATCAAATTCTTTGCCTGTTGCAGGCATTTTCACATCAGCCCAACATTCTTGTGATAGGCACGGGCGACTACGGAGTGATGAGAGTCCCGAGGTAGATAGTGGCTCATCTTGAATCAAAAGGGATTAAGGTCTATGCGGTAAGGACAGGTGAGGCGGTTGATCTGTTCAACAAGCTTCAGTCGAAGACCGGCGAAGGCGGAAGGGGCCGGGTGGTCATCGCAGCCTTGCATCTGACCTGCTGAAAGACTTCAAGCGTAATGCGGTATAAATACATTGACATAACAATCTTTTGAGAAAATCCATCTTGTCATTCCCGAGGAGAATAATCGGAAATCGATTGACCTTAAGAACAAAGAGCTGGATTCCCGCCTTCGCGGGAATGACGGCTAAAGATACTTGAACATATACAAATCCTGCGTTAAAGAGCTTTTGTTTCACACCTGCATGCATGAGGAAGACTGAAGTGCATTTTTGGATTAAAT
>CAWEAR010000027.1:0-7964 GCA_963806835.1 uncultured delta proteobacterium | reverse complement strand
ATAAGCAGACCCTCCTGAAAAAATTCAGGAATATCATGAAAACATTATTATCGCGCGGATTCCATACAGAAAACACCCCTTCCCGGTAAGCGCTGCAAGACGGCGCAGATATTCAAGTTTTTCTTCAAGAGTCGGGAATGCTTCATGAAATCCAACATCACGCGTACGATGCTAATCCGCGATAATTGTATTCAGCTTGAGAATAAAAAGCTGTATCTCATTGATAAATTCAAGTATTCCTTCAGGAATGACAATCACGCCGTAATTTTTTCCGACAGCCGCCCGGCGGATAATCCCGTCACAGATCACACGGGAAAGATGGCGGAGGGTCATGCCGTAAGCAGTATAATCCGTAGTTCCTTCATTCTGAGCTTTTTCAAGCCGCTCTTTATCCACATAATCCGCCAAATCTTCTCCTATAAAGGTCATATTGGCATGAGTCTGCAACGCTACCTCCAACGCCAGATGACTTGCCACCCTTCCCATGACTTTGCAGATATGCCAGTATTTGACATCAGATCAGGCGTCTGTGCATAAATTACTGACAGAATTGGCAAATGCTCTTGCCGCAGAATGAAAACCGAATGACACGTGACATAATACTTTTCCGTCAGCGTCTTTAACCTGAATATCGCCGTCAATGGTTTTGGGAACGCCGATTACCTGAATTCCGTCATTATACATCTCCTGAGCCAGAAACGCGGCATTTGTATTTGAATCATCACCGCCTACAACAACAAGAGCATTTAAACCAAGAGATTTACAGGTTTCTCTGGAGAAATTCATCTTTTCTCCTGTTGTCTATCTTGGTTCTGCCGGTTTTTATCATACTGAAACCGCCCATATTCCGGTATTTATCGATATAACTCCTGGTCAGTTCAATTGCCTCGTTTTCAATAATTCCGTCAGGTCCAAGAATAAAACCGTAAATCCTGTTTTCAGGATTTGCTTTTTTTGCTGCATCAAAAAGCCCTGCAATAACATTATGCCCTCCGGGAAGCAGGTCCCCCTGAAAAGACAATTCCGATATTCCGTTTTCTGCTGTATTCCGCTTTTAAAAATTCATCAGGGGAATCCGTGCTGACAATCTTCTGTACTTTATTATTAATAATATCAGGTAATTTTTTTTGAGCCTCCCTGTCAATATTAAATCTGTATCTGTCATCTGTTTCTAAGTATGTATATAAACTTGAAAAAACATCACATATCGGCGGAGAATATTTTTGCCTCTCCGTCAATTCCTGATTGATATTGCTGATTACGCTCTGAATTTCCGGGTTATTCAACAATGCTTCAATATTCTTCATTCTCTTCATTCCCTCCCATAATAAATTTCAGATTTCCGGATCATTAAAATAATTATTTTAGCATTATTGTTATGTATTTTTCAAGGTTTTAAATACAATATTTACATCCCTGACAGGTAGTATATTCCTACCATGTAAATACATTATATTTCTCACGGTGAATACACTTTTCAAACTATTGATTTATTATTTTTTTTATGTCATTAATAAATCAACAGGGTGAGGGGAACTGAATAAAAGATATAAAAAAAGAGGAGGGCATGTCATGAACCGATATACATTAAATGAACTGAGCAATGAATTGGATATAAGCGTCAAAATTCTTAAAAATCATATAAACAAAGGAACATTGCACGCAACTAAAATAGACAGGACATTCTGGGTTACTTCTTCAGATGCGGATAAATTTCTGGAGACCGATATAAATTCACCCGTAAGAAATTATCTTTGCCAACATTATGATACGTGTCTGGACAGGGCTGCCTATGCCAATAAGACTTTCAGTTGTAAAAGTTGCCGAAAATTTACTCATGCAGAAAAACAGTTGTGACTCCGGCACATTTTGAAGGAATCTTAACTCTATGGGGAAAAGTCTTTGATGAAGAACGCATTCCCGCCCATTGAAAAAGAATTTTGACGATGATTAAATCCTATCAGATAAGAAGCTAAGTTTTTTCAAAAAACTTAGCTTCTTATTACGAGGCAGAAATTCCTGATTCTCAATTCCTAATTGACATTTCTGATTCACATTTGATAACACAGGTTATCAATGATGTTCCTTTCTCTTCCATATCAGCGATAATCTTCTCTACACGGCGGTCAAAAAAATGATGAACAATCATGATCGGAATTGCTATAGACAATCCGACTTCCGTTGTTATCAATGCTTCTGAAATTCCGCCGGAACATCATACGGGGATCGCTTGTTCCGAAGATAGTAATCCCTTCAAATGTGTGAATCATACCGCTAACGGTTCCCAAAAGCCCAAGCAGCGGAGCAATTGCCGCCAGCATAGCAAGCGTGGTAAGAAACCGATCCAGACGCGGAAGCTCTCTTAAAATCGCCTCTTCTATTGCGTTCTCCAGAACCTCTTTAGTATTACAGGCATGTTGTAACCCTGCTTTCAGTACATTGCAGGTCGGGATTTTTTTATTTTTTTCACAAAGCTCTTTGCCCGCTTTTAAATCCCCTTTAGAGATCATATCCCGCAGTCGATCCATGAGATTATCTGTTTTAGCAGAAATACGCCCCAGAGAATAAAGCCTCTCTAAAGTAAGAAGAACTGATGCCACGGCAATCATAAAAAGCGGATACATCAGAAGCCCGCCCGCTCTTATCCACTCCCAAATATCCTGATTCCGGCTGACCTGTTCCATAATCACCCCGCCTGAGAGATCCAGAGGAAAAGCATCATTTTCTCCTGCAAAATATTTTTTAACAGACTTTGTAATGCTTCGTGGCAGATTTCCCGGAATAACAACCGGCTTTGACATATCTTTACTGCTTTAAGATACCCGGTTTCATCCCCCTGCTGATAACATGCTGTAAATTTTCCGATTCTCAGAATAGTCCCGGCAGATTCTGTTCCCTGAGAATTGATAAAAGCTCCGTTCCATTTTCGGATTTCTCCGCTCTTTTCAATCTCTTCAAAAAGAATTTTTACCAGATATTCAATATCATCCATATTCGGAAATCTGTCAGGCTTCAGAAAAGGAGCAAGCAATTCTTTTTTTAAAGGATTTTCATAAGTTATCAGACTGGTATTAACAAGTTCAATCACATCTTTGGCAGCGGTTTTCAGTATCTCCTCCAGAGCCTTGATACTCTCCTCTGCTCCTCCGACCTCTTCTCTGAGCTTCTCTTCAGCCTGAATAAGCGATTCAAACTCATCTTTTGATGCCTGAAGAGATTTTTCATCCTGAGAGACCTCTTCGCTGAGTGCGGAAAGCTCTTTTTTTAACTCGAGCCTGTTCGCCTTGAATAATATTGCGTGTCTCTTCAATATCATCCCGCGTCTCTTTTATATCCTGATCTATCCTGCGCAACCACCTGAGCCATGTAGCGGCGTAACTGTTCTGATATACAGATATAATTACTGAGAATATCAGTATAGAAAATATTTTTGTCATTATCTGATTTTTCCTATGGGAAGCTCCAAAAGCTCGGGAGTCCGTTTTTTTTCAGCAATCTCCATAGCGGCTGAGATCACACGGTTATATTTATCAGGCAGAGCTTCCCATGCTCCTGTTTTCGGATTAAACCAGCCGCTCTCTTTTCCGTCCAAAGAAAGATAAAAAAGAGCCACACGTCCTAACCGGAAAATATTCACCTCGCCGAACCGCTTTCAACTGAATACTCCCCTCACTCTTCTCCACGGTTCCGCCATATCCGGCTTCTGCCTGAAGAGATTCAAGCAAACGTCTTGTCTTTTCATCAAGCCCAAGATGATAATCATTCAGAGAATCTTTCAAAAATTTGAGTCTTCTCTCCCGCTCTTCAGGCAAAAAAGGAAGGTCTTTTTTAACAAACTCCTCCAGCCGCATGAGCCATTCATCCAAAGAAGGCTCCAGAGATATTTTTATCTTTTCAGTATCTTTTTTCCTCTAATAATTCTGAAATAATCTCACGCTGCTTTTTGAGATAAGTTTCATGTTTCCCTTTCTGATGGGTAAGCCAGCGTTTCCGGTTTTTTAATTCCCGGATTTCATTCAGATAAGATTCTCTTTCCCTTGTCCATGAATCTGCTTCTGCCTGAGATGCCTGTCCTGATTCTATGGTTTTCTCTATTTTTTTCTGCAATTCAGACGGTTGTGTTTCTGCATATCCGTACTGGATGTATAATGAAAAAAAGAAAATAAAAAACAGGATATTATTCTTAATCATCTGTAAATTCTCCTTAAAAAAATAAAAAAGCCACAAGACTTCTCCGCCCTTCATGGTCAGAAAAAAGCCTTCGTGGCTTAATATTGGAAATCTCTTATCACTTTTGAAAATATATTTCAACAGAAAATTGCTGTGATTAAATTACAAACCTAACTGACTTGTTCCCACGCTTTGCGTGGGAACACAAGTTCAGGACGCTTCGCGTAGGTTAAAACCCTAAGGGTCTTAAAGACCCTTAGGGTTTAATTTACAAATCGTCAATGCTGCGTTCCCACGCGAAGCGTCAATACCATTAAGTTAAGCGGAGAATGGCTGATCCGCAGGGGCAAATAATTATTTGCCCCTGCGGCGGGGAATGCCAAACTGAAAGTTTGCCACTCCTCCGTTTCCTTAACTTAATGGCATTGCAACCTGTGAGCCAAAGTGTCGGGGTTCACTCCGTTCACCCCAACCTACGGGTTTGAAGGTTTCGGAAACCTTCAAGATTTTTGATTTTATAATTTTATTTTTTCAGACAATTTTCATATCCTTGAAGTTCCGGGAAATACTTGAGATATATGCCTCTGTCTCTGGTAAGAATCATATCGCACTTTGTCAGAGCAAATCCTCCGATATAAAAATCAGACAGAAAATGCTCCTTAAATTTTAATGTATAACCGCACTCAGGACATTTTTCCGTTGTTTTTCCCCGCAGGTATTTCATCCAACGCTCTCCTGATTTGATAACAGACCCGGTATCCAAAGGCTTCAGCATGATTCTGTGATCTTTGAGAAACAAATGCAAAAATTTTGTGTTCCCCTTAAACTGAGGCATAAGTTCTGCAAATACAACTGTCGGTGTCACAAGAGTCTCTTTTTTTGCCATCGCCGTGTACAACTTTTCCTGATAATCTCTGAATTCATCTTTTAACACATCAATCAGAACTGTGGTATCCACACAAACTTTCACTCTGCTTTTCCCCTGATTTCATTCATATAATCATCACTACTTACGGAGTTTCTGAATTTTCCCTGCCATCTCTTTTTTATTTCATTAATAGGATTAACAACCAGCACGTATTTATCTCCTTCCAGTATAATCTCCGCATTGGTTCCGGGAACTATTCCGAGTTTTTTTCGGATTTCCGGAGGTATGGTAATCTGATATTTTGAAGTAACTATAGACATCATGTATTCTTTCCCGGTAAAATTTTATGAAAAAATCAAAATTATCGTGTTATTACTTTACTTATGCGATTTCAAAATAAATAAAATATAACTGAATGAGTAAGGATTGTCAATCAAAATAAGGTACTTTTATTGCAGACCATTATAGCGGATTTGCCAGTCAGGATGGGTTCAGGATGTGAACTGCAAGGATTTGGGATAAGAAAGGAATTTTTTAACCTTGAAGTTTTTTGGCAAACCTTCAAGGTCTTTTTTGGGATTCACCTTTGAACCGCTGATAATCCTGATTCTTATGATGACCATGATGAATCATATCTTATCAGTGCAATCAGGTAAATCATGATTATCAGTGGTTCATACAATGGTAAGACCTGCGGGGTTTTTGAAACCCCGCAGGTCTTTATATACGAAAACTTCTAATTAGTTACTTACATGGTTAGCAGGTCGGGTTAGCTTAGTACAAGAAACAGTAGATACGCTTTGGGTTCTGAGACAAAACCATGTAGATTGAGTTACGCTATCGGCTTCACTCACCTTATATGCTTGCGTTCCCATGCGAAGCGTGGGAACGAGGGGAAATTATTCAAAATTACGGAACACCTTTTTTGTTGGGGTTTCCGATGGGGTGTTGGGGTTCGTGCCTCACCCCAACCTACGTGCTTTTTTCATCAAGGCGTTTTTCACAGCATTGTGAAAAATATCTCTTGCAGGCATTCTGTTTAAAATTCCTCATAAATCTGACAACAAAGCCAGCGGGTAGGTTGGGGTGAGGTACGAACCCCAACAATCAGATATATCAGATACAGATGTTGGGGTTCGCTCCGCTCACCCCAACCTACGGGCTACGGGCTACGGGCTGTTCAATAAAAACTTTGGTTTATTTTTTATTTTAATAAGATGCACTAAGTCTTCAAAGTCAAGTTCTGGATACAACAGCCTTTCCCGTCTAAAAATTTTCTCTATTATTTCTTCCCGCTTTCCTTTCTGTTCAATTGGTTCCTTCATTACCTCTTTTTTTATACATGACTCACAGACTGTTATAGTAATCTGATCGGGAAAAAAGATATTAGGTTTGATTTGCGAATGCCATTCTGCTCCACACGCTATACAAAGATATTTCCATTCACGGGGATGAAAATGCGGACGATGATTAAACATAATTTTTTTACTCCTTTTCATCTCGTTCCCATGCTTTGCGTGGGAACGAAGGGAAATTATTCAAAATTACGGAACACCTTTTTTGTTGGGGTTTCCGATGGGGTGTTGGGGTTCGTGCCTCACCCCAACCTACGGGCTGGTCAGCCAGTATTATATTCATAGCTTACAATGAAATACTTTGGGGAAATTATCACGTATGTATTGGTGTGGAACCTCAGTTACAACAACTGCAATTTTATCACCTTCTGGATTATACACCGGGCATTCATCACATAAGATATAATTAGTTTCCCTGTTTTCTTCTTTAAGATTTTTAAGGCGAATCGATGTACTTACAATAGGAGATAAGGTTTCTTCTGATCTTAAAGATGTTAATAAATAAGTTTTATCCCTCTTGTCTTGTGGAATGGTAAATGCCTTATACTCTTGTTCAGGGTCTTTTGGAACGAGTTTATTAAGAAAAGTAAAGTCATCAAGTGGAAGAAGTTTTCCCAATGGTGATATTATTATTATATAGTGACAATGTATAGTAATATCTTCTTTAAATTTAAAATGTCCTTCTCCTTTGGCACACAATGCAATTTTTTTAAAATCTACTCCACATGTAAACCAATTTGCAGTGAGTATACTTAAAGTTATCATTTTCCCTTTATCTATATCCTGTTTTTTCCATAACGTGTTTAGAAAATCTTGAGTTAGCTCACCTGTTGTTGCTCTATATGCATTTAAGGGTTTTCCTCCAATAAGATTAAACCCTCTCTCTCCAATTTTACATATTGCTGGATTTATTCGATGCACCTCTTCTATGCCAGCAAGATTATTTGTGTAAATTATATATGTTAAATCTTTTTTTTGAAATTGAATCCCTCTATAAATTAATTCCTTAAAAATTGGGGTTATTGTTGTTCCTGAATCCAAAATGATATTCAACGTTTTTATTTCTGAATTTTCTCTGCAAATTGTTTCTATAACTTTTGGTAGTGTCGTTTCTACCAAAACTTTGGCAAGCAAATCTTTCTCCTTTGTAAAATGTCTTAATCGCTCCCAATATTTATCTTCTCTATATAAGTCATCAATTTTCAATTTTAGCAAAGGCGCATTTACTATTAGATTTGTAAGTAATCTTTTTATGTTGAATAATATTGCAAATAAGAATAAAATAATTATACATCCAATTGTAATATCTGTAATTAATCGAGCATTGGATGATTGAAGTAATGCACTTGAAACAATACTAATTACCGTTGATATTACCGCTATTATTACAGATATTTTAATCTCGGCACTATATTTGTTTATAAATAACCTCAATTCACCTATAGACATCTTTTCCTCCTTTTTACTTTAATTTGCTAAAGTGGCTAACGGCAAGCTAAGCGGCGGCGTAAGCCGTCCGCTTGAGCGCCGGGTTAGGCGCTGTGTTCTGATGTATGCAGAACCGCCTAACG
>CAWEAR010000026.1:0-282484 GCA_963806835.1 uncultured delta proteobacterium | reverse complement strand
AAGGCTCTACATTCAGCTGCTAGTAGGTGCTACAAAATAGAGGGCTGGGATGAATATGTCCTCGAAATTGATAATCTATATATTTTTACTATATATTGTGTGCTCCGTATGTCGAAGTGGGCACCGCATACGCTTCGTATACTCCAGCTTCTAAGAGGTTTCAACAAAAGCTTCCTACCACAGCGAGATCCACCTTATGACTCCAGCCGACGAGATATCAAGAAACTTTCCCACAAACGCATCACGGGCACGAGGGCCGCGCACACGCCCTTCGTGTAGACCTCATCATCGAGGCGCGTGAACGCCTTGACGATCACCACCACCGTCGGTGTCAGGCAGAAGGCCGGATTGTAGTTCATCTCGCCGACGCCGCGCGTGACCAGCAGCCGGACGTACACGTCCTCGGTCGCGTCGGCCTGCCTGAAGAACACGTTCGCCGTCTCGCGGATACGCGTTGCGAACCCATCGTCGTCGAACGGCAGGACGAGCGAGATGCTCGCGGCCGATCGCCGAAGGCGCGCCATGTGGCGATCGAACAGGAACGGCTTGTGGTTGTAGGTCCTGACAACCTCGTAGATGCCTTCGCCGTACAGGAACCCATGGTCCAGCGCCGGGACGACCGCGTCCCTGGCCGGTGTGATCCGTCCATTCACATTGATGATAGTCGTCATAAAGAACCCAAGTAGTCTGCAATCAGGTCTTCATAAAACTCTTTACTTCTATTCAGTTTTTTACCAAATTGAATATTGGATAGAAACATCTGTTTAAACCTCATTTAAACGGCACTGTTAAGCCGTCATCTTGAACGGCAGGCTATACGTTTCTACAGAAAATTATCAACGGATTTGACCCACACTAGGCTCTGCCTCAATGCCATTAAGTTAAGACCAAACCTAACCCCTTCCCTGAATGGAAGGGGAGATATATCCCGATCCGCTCCCCCCTTCCCTTCAGGAAAGGGGGGGCAGGGGGGTCAGGTTCGGATTTTTTTCTTAACTTAATGGCATTGAGGCTCTGCCTTCGTAACGAGAATATCCCTCTAATCCTTTACCCCTCTATCCCTTCTCACATCCACCGGCTGCCCCGGATGAAGAATAAGAGCGGATTTAAGATCATCCGGTAAAGCCTCCAGCATAAATACCAGCTTTGCACGGCTCTTGCTTGAATAAATAATCGGCGGCGTATATTCTGACTGAGGGGATATAAAGCTGATATGGGCATTAACCGGAGTTTGAGTACCGTCAAAAGAAATCTTAACAGATTCACCGATTTTGAACTGGCTGACCAGAGTTTCAGGAACAAAAAAACGGACTTTTATATTACCCGGCGGTAAAAGTGCAAGTACAGGGCGTCCTCCTGCAACATATTCCCCCTGACGGTAAAAAGTATCAAAAATCAAGCCGGTATCAGGGGCAGTAAGAGTTTTCTGCGCCAAATTCCAGTTTGCCTGATCCAGTTTAGCTTTTGCAGATTCTGCCTGAGCTTCTGCGGCAAAAATTTCATCTTCTCTTGCTCCCAACTGCGCTGTTTTAAGCTCTGCTTCAATCTGTCTTACCTGCTGCTGCTCCTGTTCATAAGCTTTGTGATATTTATCACGCTCTTCTTCCGAAATATTCTGTTTTTTAAATAGGAGTGCGTGGTGTTTATATTCAGCCTCAGCAAGCTGAAGGGACAACTCCGCCTGTTTTAATCGTGCCTTTATCGCATCAATTTCAGAGGGTCTGAGACCTTTTTGAAGATTGGCAAGTCTGTTATTTGCCTGTTTGAATATTTCGGTTGCATCATGGGCACCTGCTTTTTCAAATTCCTGCTCCAAAGAAAAGAGCATATCCCCTTTCTGAACAGTCTGCCCCTTTTTAACAGTAAGATTTTCAAGGGATCCGCCAAGCGGAGAAGAGAGATAAAGAAAATCTCCTTCAGCATATCCCTGAAAAGTATTATTCTTTTCAGATGAACATGCTGAAAATATCAGCATAAAAAAGATTAAAAATATAAGTGAAATATACGTTTTCATATTACCTGAAATATACCGCATCATAATCTCCTGTTTTCAAAGCATTGACAAGCTCCTCATCCGTTCGGATCGGTATTTTAAAGAGTGTAGCGGCTCTTGCTATCATATCAAGACTATGCGCATCACTTCCGCCGATGCCGTAAATATTCATCTGCTCCGTCAGCTCTTGTGCCATTTTATTTGTCTTGTCAGAGAGACTTCCGTTGATAATCTCTATTCCGTCCAATTCCCGTATCCCACGAATCTGATCACGGTCTGAATCTAAATCCAAATCAAGCTCCTGCATTGCATTATAAAGATTCCATCCGCCTGATGAATACGGATGTGCTGCAAAAACAACCCCTCCGGCTTTATGAACAGAGTCGCATAACTCTTTCAGAACAATTCTGTCAGGAATATCTTTGTAATATCCGAAGACCAGCATATCCCCTAAATCAGAACGGGCTTCAATTCCCCGGAATACAGGAAAATTCATTTTCCTTCCGATCTCCTGAGCAACGGTTGCTCCTTCAATGGTCAGATGTTCGGTAACACAAATGCCATCTAACTCCATGCTTCTGGCGTTTGCTATCAGTTCTTCAGGATAAAGCACACTACAGGGAGAAGAAATATTTGTGTGGTTGTGCATGTCAATGATCATAAAAATTTTTCCCTGAACTCATAAAGATATAATTTTCAATTATTTCAATTATCAGCAGATCATCCGATTATTTTTTATTAAAATAATTATCATGATTTTTTTAAAATAAAACATTATTCCGTAAGAACTGAAGAGGCATACCTTTCACAGATAAAAAGATATATCCTGCTTCATAACAAACGTCATCCCAAATATATGGGAAAACCTGAAATAGAAGAATTTCTCAGTCATGAAAGATTCTGATCTGAATATCTGCGGGATAACCCTTCAATACCAGATCTACGGGGTTTCTGAAACCCCGTAGATTTAAAAATCAATAAGATTCATCATAAAGCAAATCTTCTTTTGTAACTTTATCCTTAAAAAGATTATACACCCATGTCTGATACGAAATCACAATCGGAACAAAGATAATCACAACTCCAAGCATAATCTTCAATGTAAGAGGGCTTGAAGAGGCGTTATAAGCTGTCAGGCTGAATTCCGTGCTTATGCTGGATGGGAAAAGAGCAGGGAATATCCCGATAATACCGAAAAAAGTACATAAAAAAATAGTCAGAGCAGACGCAAACCATGCCTTGAAATAACTCTGTTTTGCGAGATAAAATTTGATCCCCAACAGCGCAGCCACATTCAGGATGATAAAGAGAAACAGCAACGGAACTTCTATATAATTATCATACAACCGGGTTTCAAATTTTGTTACCACAAGAAAGACTACGGCGACAATCAGCAGCAGCCACCATATCCTGTCTGCCGTTGATACTGCTCTGTTATGAAGCTCTCCCTCAGTTCTGATAGCAAGCCACAACGACCCATGCACCAGAAAAAGAAGCAGAAAAAGAAGTCCGCCGAGCAATCCGTAATAATTCAGAAGCGTAAAAAGATTTCCGTGATAAATCCCGTTTCCATCAATCGGAATTCCTTTGAAAATATTTGCAAATGCAATGCCGAATAATACAGCGGGACCAAAGCTGCCTGCAAAAATGCAGACATCCCACAACTGACGCCAACCTGAATCATCAACTTTGCTGCGGAATTCAATTGCAACTCCGCGAAGAATCAGGCAGAAAAGAATCAGCATCAATGCAGAATACAATGAGGAGAACATAACAGAATAGACCAGCGGAAACGCTGCAAATGTAACCCCTCCGGCTGTGATCAGCCAGACTTCGTTCCCATCCCACAGCGGTCCCATAGAATTAAGCATAATCCGTTTTTCATTATCATCTCTTCCGAGAAAAGGAAAAAGTGTACCGATTCCCAAATCAAATCCGCTTGTCATAAAGAAAATTGCCCAGAGCAATCCCCAAAGGAAAAACCATATTGTCTGTAAAACCATTATTCACCTCCTAATCAGTTATCAGTTGTCAGTTCACTGATTACTGTTCACTGTTTTAGCATGTTTTGCAATCAGATAAAACCCTGTTGCGCCAAGAAGACCGTAAACACCGATAAATGAAATCAATGACACAAATACCTGAGATGATGCAACCGGAGAGACTGCATCGGATGTTTTCATCAATCCATAAACAATCCAGGGCTGACGCCCGACTTCTGCCAGAACCCACCCCATTTCAATAGCAATATAGGGGAGCGGAATTGCAAATAACATAACTCTCAGATATAACGGATTTTCAACCAGCCGATTTCTCAAAAACCAGCCGATAATCATTAAAAGAGGAAATAAAGTTCCCAAACCTACCATAGTTCTGAATGCAAACAAAGTGAGCAGTACCGGAGGTCTCTCTTCTTTTGGAAAATCTTTCAATCCTTTTACTTCTGCATTAATATCATGATGTCCAAGCAGACTGAGCAGCCCAGGTATAGAACCGATTTCAATCAGATTTCTTTCATTTTTTTCATCAGGAATAGCAAATATATGAAGCGGAGCGCGCTTAGTTGTTTCCCAATGAGACTCCATTGCCGCAAGTTTGGCAGGCTGAACCTTTGTTACATGAACACCGTGCATATCGCCGTTAATTGCAACAAAAATTGTAAAGACAAGTCCGAATACCAGAGCAATCTTAAAGGAACGGGTAAAAAATTCAATGTGCTGTTTTTTTAAAAGATGATATGCGCTAATTCCCATCACAAAAAATGCACTTAACACATACGCGGCGCTGACTGTGTGGAGAAATTCAAAGATTGCAAATTTATTAAAAAGAACAGCAAAAAAATCAGCTAATTCTGCTCTTCCGTTTTTGATCACGTATCCCACCGGATGCTGCATCCAGCCGTTTGCAATAAGAATCCAGATACCGGAGAGGGTGCTTGCTCCTGCAATCAGCCACATGACTGTGGCATGAGCCTTTGGAGAGAGCTTTTTCCAGCCGAAAATCCATACGCCGATAAGAGTGGATTCCAAAAAAAATGCTACGGTAGCTTCAATTGCAAGAAGAGAACCGAAAATATCTCCGACAAAGGCTGAATAGCGGGACCAGTTGGTTCCGAACTGAAATTCAAGGGTAATTCCTGTAACAACACCAAGTGCAAAGTTAATCAGGAATAATTTGCCCCAGAATTTAGTCATTGAAAGATAGGTTTTATCCCCTGTTTTAACATACCGGGTCTCCATATATGCCAGCAGAATAGACAATCCGAGGGTCAGGGGAACAAAGAGAAAGTGAAACATTGTGGCTGCTGCAAATTGCAGCCGTGAAAGCAGAACAATATCCATCAGACTCTCCTTATTTAAAGACCTGCGGGGTTTTGGAAACGGTTCGACTGAGCTCACCGAAGTCCCCGCAGGTCTTTGTTAATTAGATGCCTCCATCCAGCTTGCACTGTGTAAAGTCTATCTCCTTGCCACATTTAGAGCATTTATGTGTTTTGTTAAATTCATCGGAAAATATCTCTTTTTCTTTTCCGCACGAAGGACATTTACACTTAAATGATTTAAGGTTTTTAAGTTGTTCAAATCCTGGACAATGTTTCGGTGTGGTCATGATAAGCCTCCTTTGTGGTTAGGGTTAGGATTTATAGATAATTCATGCTGCAAATATACTTCTAAGTTCCTATTTTTTTAGCAATTTCTCTGCCGTAATCCTGAGCTATCTTCATACCGCCTTCGATTATGCTGGATTTCAGTCTCAGAGAACCGCTCACCATATTCATTTTAAAGATGTTCTTCATGGTGTCAAAAATACGATCCGGAGCTTCTCCGCTCCATCCGAATGCTCCGAATGCTCCGCCGACTTTTCCTTCAAGGTTTGCTTTTTCAGCCATAAAGAGAAGAGTCTTCATCTTTTGCATCATTTCACCGTGATAGGTGGCAGAACCAAGTACCAGTGCATCATACCCTTGAAGTTCAGTCTCTTTCTTAATGTCATTGACATTTACTATTTTCACTTCTGCGCCGGAAAAACGGATACCTTCAGCAATCAGATCACTGATAGCTTTTGTTTCTTCGGCTCTTGTAGCATAAACAATAAGTACTTTTGCCATGTTTTTCTCTTTTACTTGATACGTTTATCAATTCCTCCGGCTGGACAGTCCGGCGTATAACAACTGTTATCCATAAAATCGCATTTCTTCTTACATGACGGACATTCTTTCGGCGGTTTAGGAGCTTCTAATGTATATCCGCAATTTTGACATTTCCAACTTGACATAATCCCCTCCTTTTGTCAGTTGCAGGTTGCAGGGAGCAGGTCGCAGTTTAGTAGGGTGAGGACAACCCACCAATCGGCGGGTTACGCTGCGCTTCACCCGCCCTACTTTTCTGTTAATTCCTGATTCCTGATTCCTAATTCTCAATTCTCAATTCCTAATTCCTAATTGATGTTATGCTTTCCAGACGCCATGAATGTTGCAATATTCACGGACAGTTATCTGCTTTGCTTCAACATTGAAGACTGCCTGAGGAGCTTCTCCGGGTTTAAGGAACTGTATGTAAGCCTTTCCGTCAGCAATAACTTCAATCCATTCAATATAATGCTTCTCTTCCATGGGATGGGCAACACTTCCGACTTTCACCTTTACACCGCCTGAAATTTTTTCCATAACAGGAATATGCTTCTCTTTTGCCGCATCAACAGTATTCTCAACCAGCAGTGCCATAGGTTTGCCGCAGCAGACCAGTTCACCTTTTCCGCCATGAAGTACTTCAACTATATTTCCGCATACATTGCATTTATAAATCTCTAATCTTTCCGCCATTTTTCTCTTTATCTCCTTTCATGATGTTTCATAACTTTAAGGTTTCCAAAATCTTCAAGTTAGTAAATTCCCGATTCCTAATTCATTATTACCAGTTTTCTCCAAGCAATTCAAAATGAGCCTGCGGATGAGCGCAAGCAGGACATTGCCCCGGAGCTTCTTCTCCTTCATGAAGATAACCGCAGTTACGGCATCGCCATGTTACCTTTTTATTCCGCTTAAATACACGACCCGCTTCAATATTTGCTGCCAAATCACGGTATCTTTTTTCATGCTGTTTTTCAGCAACAGAAATCTTTTCAAAGACTATAGCAATTGCTTCAAAGCCTTCCTGACGGGCAACTTTGGCAAAGCCGGGATACATTACCGTATGCTCATGCTCTTCCCCTGCTGCCGCGGCTTTCAGATTTTCAAGGGTGGTTCCGATAACGCCTGCCGGAAACGCGCCTGATATTTCAATCTCTCCACCTTCAAGAAAATTAAAAAACCTTTTGGCGTGTTCTTTCTCCTGATTTGCAGTCTCTTCAAAAATATCTGCAATCTGGACATATTCCTCTTTTCTTGCCTTTCCGGCAAAATAAGTATAACGGTTCCGAGCCTGTGATTCACCTGCAAAAGAGATTAAAAGATTTTTCTCAGTTTTTGTACCTTTTAAACTTGCCATGCTGCTGTATCCTCCTTATTTATATTTTAAAGGTTATCTGAAATTCTTAATTTCTTTAGATTATTTTTTTAATTGTCAAACCGGATTCATAAATTTTAATCATAAAATGAATCATACACATTTTATAAAAATATGCAAGTATTATCAGTAATAATTACTAAAAATATATAACTATAAAAAACGGTATATTACTTTTTTTTAACTGGGAATAAAAAACGGTATTCTCAATATTATTTACAGATTAAAAGTTATAAATCACATTTTTTATTTAATACAATTATTAAAGAAGAACTACAAATAGCGGGCATTTTTTCGCCTGAAGGCGGAAATAGGCATAACAGGATACATACTTGAAAAAACTGCTTTTTTAATTCTGTATTGCTTTCAGAACCGGTTTTATTCTTTCCCTGTGTTCCGGCGGAATCATAAGAATTTTTGCGGGTTGATTGATAATTAAACTTTTGAAATGATCCTTTAAAATTCCGTTCCGGTAATCATTACAATTTGATTCAGATTCAAGGAAAAGCGTAATATCAGTCATATTACCGAAATATCCTTGTATATCAATATGTTCAATATATTGTAAAAAAAGATTGTTTACCGTAATCACAAACGGCTCGGCAACCGCTTCTCCCTTTTCTCCGCAAATCTGTTTTGAAACAAAACATCTGCATCCGAAAGGTCTTACCGGATAAAGAGGACATTCATTATCCTGTAAAAACGGGCATTTTCCCCATTCAGCAAGACTCTCCTCTTCTGGAATATCCTCATCCTGCATACACATTTCAGCCAGCCGATTGATAGTGATCCGAGGCTGAAACCGATTTTTATGGGATTCAGCTTTTATCTTTTCAAGCAGATATGACTTATTATTTGCAGTCAGATATTCAATTATTTTATATCCTTCAAGTGTAGTCAGAGTTACATTCCGGGTGCAGCATAAAGAGCAGTATCGTCTGCACGCCACATTCAGATGCTCCGCAAATTCTTCATATACTTTGTAAATATGTTCTAAAAGCGACAGTTTTATGTTAAGATTCATAAAAACTTAGCAGGAAATCAATACGCCTTTAGGCTAGTGGAGGAATGCTCACTCACACTCCAAAGACCTGCTTTCTCCTTTCCCATAATAAACTTCTACCTTTTTCTGATAACTCCAAATTCTTTACACCTGCACTTGCATGTATTTTTTGTCCATCTAATGTCCTTAAATCAAAATAACCTGTACTACGTCTACCAAATATAAAACATTCCTTGTCCTCAAACATCACCTTGTCAAATAACCTGAATCCCTTTACAATATATGGTGCTTGATTCAATTTCTTTACGCCACCCTTTAGAATGTTAGCCTTGTGAATCTGTCTGTTGTGCTTTCTTACCTGCTTGATAAAATAGTAATTATCTAACTGTTTTACCATTGGATTGCCAGATATACACAGTGCGTCCATCCTATGTTCCCTGGGTAAATTATTGGTTATTCTAGTATTTTTTGTGATATAGCCATAAGTTAGACTTACATTGGAATACAATTCCTTTAGCCTATTATAGAATGACCATCGCATAATACCCATAAATATAGCATCTCTAAATGATTGACCACGTTTCAGGTTTAGTTTTAGTTTCCCTGAATGATAATTATTGTGGCAATCTTCACAAAGTGTAATTAAATTACTAGGACTATCTCCACCAATTTTCCTTGATTCTATGTGATGTACATTGAGAATCTTATTTTTACATCCCTTTTTACCTTTGCACTGATGTTCATCTCTGAATAAAACATACTCTCTTGTGTTCCAGAAGTTCAATTGTTCACCTTGCTGATATTCTTTTCCCTGTATGTCAGGATTCTTAATCTTCTGAATATCAAATGATGCCGCTTCAACAATGATTTGAGTTATTGGAAGTATTTCGCAAATCTTTTCTATAATTTTCAAATGTGTGTCAACTCTGTTTTGTATTGATGGAGCTAACCAACCTTCTTTTTTAGTTGAAACCCTGTTTAAGAATCTTGCGGGTCTATATCTTAGTCTGTTCCGTCTTGTCCTTCGATTTTGTAGCCTTGTTGCCAGTAAATCTACTATATCGTTCCTTAGTGCAATCTCAGCTGAAAATACTTCTTGCTTATCTGTTGTAGCGGACAAACCAATTGTTTTACTTCCTGCGTCAACACCCAGTGTTATATCTTGTTTTGTTTCTCCCGTTGCACATAACAACTGTATTGTAAATGGCGTTCTCTTCGCTACTATTGCCATACCTTGTTTGAGCAATAATCTTGCTTTTCGTGGTGTCGTAGGCATCAATGGTTGATTTCTTTGGTTTTTAACGTATACTCTCAAGTTACGTTCCCCTTTCAGAGTTATTATCCTTAGACAATGTTATCTAGGCTTTTTACATCTGTCACACTGTCCCGTACCCGCAGGACTGTTTAATAATAGATAACAGAGCTGCAAACCAGGATAGACATCCGCAGGTGTTATGACCTGAATAACGTAGTAACTTAATACTCAGTCTAGTCAACCGGGCTTTTGCAAGCCCCTATCCCTTTAGGGTAGGGGTTGTTGACCATATGCTACAGGCTGGGAAATAAGCGGCTTATGTGAAGATTCAGAGGCAAATTTTGTATATCCGGGCGGACAAAACTCTAACAAATATACACTGAAAAAATTTTTCAGTCAATATTTTACAGAAAAAAAATGAAAAATCCGGCAATATTATGCAAAAGGCGGTATCTGTCAGCAAATCCTTAACAGTTAATAAAGCCTTTTTTTCGATCATATTTTTAAATTCAGACAGATATAATATTTCTGAATCTATCTGTTTTTTTATTTTCAATGCCTGCATTGTCATTTCTCCTTTTTCCGTTTTAATATTTTAGAGAGTCCGAACGTATTTTTTTATTGATTGATTTAAAAATGACTGATTTTTTAGGAAAGTCAGGCATTTTATTTAAATATTTACGGAGGGAATCATAAACTATTCTTTATGTTATTGATTGTTTTGTCAAGTGTTCCGGTATCTGAATCAAGATTTTATTTTTAATCTTATGAGAACTATGATATGACTGCTAAAAAATTTGGTAGTGGTGTTATAAAAACTTTATCAAATTAACCATCTTAAATTATTAAATATTATTTATAATGAGTAAAATTTTATATATCAGATAAATACAGATATTTAAAAGATACATCTTTACAATAATCAGCATGATTTTAAATAAATTATTGTTTTAATAATTTAAAAAATCAGTCAATATTGAACGACTACCAAAAATTTGTCAATTTTTCAGCCGTTCACAGTATATCATCAGAAAAATTCATAAAGAATGTCTCAGAATAAAAAATACAGAGTGATCTTCAGAGGAGATACAGCAGAAGGAGAAGAGCCGGAGAAAGTCCGACAAGGCGTTGCTTCTCTTTTAAAGCAGGATATTACAGAAACAGAAAAACTCTTTTCAGGGAAAAAATATGTTATCAGAACATCATCTGAAGATTTGGAAACCTGTAAAAAAGCACAGGAAATATTCAGAAATATCGGTGCTGTATGCTTTATTGAAGAAATAAGCGTTGGTTCAAGTCTCAGATTTGAGCCGACAGCGCAGAAAAGCACTGAACAGATTAAAGCTGACCTTGATTCATCATATATTTACATAGATTTGGAGATAGATGCCGATGAAAATATATATCATATAGGATTCTCATCTCCTTGTCTTTTTGAATCATATCTTTCAAAGGAGAATCTTACAGAAGCATATCAGCAACTTATCCATTTAAAGAATCAGGGGTTGTCAATCTGCGGGCATAATTTCCGGCGGTTTGATTATCCCTATCTGATAAGAGAAAATTCAGATTTGCACCCCTGGCTTGTGATTGACACTCTGGAATTATCTGTTCTTGCATTTCCGCTTCAGCCTTCACATAAACTGGATAAAGAATATAAACCTACTGATTACGCTAAAAATAATCCCCTTGAAGATGCACGGGCAACAAGAATACTGCTTCATAAGATTACAGATGCAATCTTTGAGCTTCCTTCGGCGATTCAGGGTACTTATTCCATGCTTTTAACCTGCGGAGATGATGATGCTGATAAGGCATATAAATCTTTTTTCAATATACTGAATATAAACCCGGAACAATCTGAGATTCCTGAAGATGGGATAAAGGATTTTAATGCGGATTATCTGAAATCTTTATGGAAAAATCTGCGGGAAAAAGATTTTGACACCCGTTTCTCTCTTGCGGCGCTGATTGCATGGAATTATCAGCGGCATAAATCATCATCAGAGAGTATCTTTTCAGGGTGGCTTGCACATATTCCCGGCTTTTGGCAAATATTGGAAAATCTTGCCCCGCTTCCTTCTCCGCGTGATTATCTTGAACGGTTCAGTGTTCAGAAATTCAGACCGTTGCAGGAAGGGGCGATTCAGGCAATCTTAGACCGTCAGTCCCCTCTGATTATCATGCCGACAGGAAGCGGAAAATCTTTATGTTATCAGATACCTGCTTTAATGCTTTTTGAAAGAAAAAAATCACTCACAATTGTTATATCTCCGCTTCAGGCTCTTATGGCGGATCAGATTGCTGATTTGGAAGCAAAAGGTATTTATTTTGCAACATTTATCAACGGAACTCTGAGCGCCGAGGAGCGTTTTCAGAGATTAAAGCAGATACGTGAAGGAAAAAAAGGTCTGCTTTATACCAGCCCTGAGCAACTGAGATCTGTCAGTATCCGTGAATTGTTAAAAGAACGCCCTCCTGCGCTATGGGTGGTTGATGAAGCGCATTGCATCAGCCACTGGGGGCATGATTTCAGACCTGATTACCGTTATATTCCCAAGTTTATCAGAGAGCTTTATGCAGAAAACCCATTTCCTCTTTTGGTATTTATGACAGCCACGGCGCGTTCTACATTCCGGGATGATATAAAGCGTTTATTTGCTGATGAAGGGATTTATATCAAATGCGAACAGATTTCCGACAGCATCAGGGATAATCTTTTTTATGAAGTTATTCAGGTTAATACAAATAAAAATCAGGTTCTGCTTCATGAGGTAAAAAAGATTCTTCCCTCAGGCGGAGCAATTCTGATTTATACAACTACAAGAAATAATGCTGAAAATCTGGCAACAATGCTGAATCAGGCAAATATCAGAGCCGCTTATTATCACGGCAGGCTTTCAGGAGCAGAAAAAGAAGAGGTTTTAAGTGAATTTAAAAAAGGTGAACTGAATGTAATAACAGCAACATGCGCCTTTGGCATGGGGATTAACCGTCAGGATGTCCGGGCTGTGATTCATCACACCATGAGCGCAAACCCTGAAGGATATATTCAGGAGACCGGAAGAGCAGGAAGAGACGGCAAATCAGCAACCTGTACCCTGCTGTTTGACAAAGATGACGCGGATATGATCTTTTTTCTGCAATCTTTTAACCACCTTTCAAAAACAGACCTTGAAAATATATTTCTCTCTATAAGGGAACATCGTAACAGAATTTTTAATGAAGCATCTGAAGAATGGTTCTGGCTGACCATCAATGAGATTTTCCGGTTCAGCGATCTGACGCATGATTTTGCTTATGATAAAGAGCAGATTGATATAAAAATAAAAGTTGCTCTGTATCATCTGGAAAGATTCGGCATGGTGGAACGTGCTGAAAATCTTTCTGCCCTGATCCGGTTTGAACTGGTTCATTCAACTGAACATGAAGCTATAAAAGTATTTGAATCTTATGCAGAGGCAAATCAGTTGTCAAAAAGTCAGATCGGGCAGTTCAGACGGCTTATACACGAGATGTATTTGTCAAAAAACCGACCTCCTTCTATGCTGGATGATACGTTTCCCCTTGATAATCTGAGCGACAGATCAGGAATCAGTGAAAAGGAGATAAACTCCCGAATCCGTGAACTTCAGAAAGCAGGTGTTTGTACTTTTGAGCTTCCCCTGACATTTCTTTTAAACAAAGGTGTCAGAGGAGATGCCCGTAATTATCATGATCGTATCCGGGAACAGGAGAAGAAGCTGTGGGAAAGAATCCTTGAGGTTATCAATGGTTTGGAAGACTCCGCAGGTCTTAATGCGTTTCATGTGAATCTGAGGGCGTTGGCAACATCTCTTGATCCTGAGGCGGATCAGAAAATACGCGTGGCTGATCTGGCGGATATTATAGAAGGGTGGGCTTCTCAAAACTGGATCCGTCTTATGTATGTCAGCCGGGATATGGTGCGTCTCAGCAATATAAAGGTTCAGGAGAATATTTCACAGCACAGAAAATTGTCAAATGCTCTGATTTCAGTATTATATGAAAAGCTCTCTGATGAAAACGGAGCAAGGCTTAGGGTTACATTTGACCAGAATCAACTGCTTGCCCATATCAATAAAAAGACTCGCCCTTTTACATGGATAGAAGAAGATTTAAAAGCAATGATTCTCTGGCTTCATCAGCGTAAAATCATCAGAATTACAGACGGATTAAATTTTGTTTATCAGGCTTTAAAGCTCCGTGTGATAAAAGGAGCTGCAATCAGCAGTATAAATACTAAAAAGCATTATCCTGTATTAAAAGGATATTATGATGAACAGTTCCGGCGCACCCATATTATGCTGAAATATGGTCAGTTGGCGGATGAATCTTCGTGCCGCAACCTGATAAATGATTATTTTAATCTGCCGAAGGATGAATTTTGTCAGACATATCCTGAGCTTTGCGATGACAAATCTGAAGAGCGTCTTATAATAGAGCCGCTTGATGATACTCAGAAAACAATTGTCCGCGCTGATGATCCTGCAATTGCAGTTATAGCGGTACCCGGTTCAGGCAAGACCCGGACTATTGTTCACAGGATTGCTTATCTTGTCAAAGTGGGGCGGGTGCTTCCGAACCGGATTCTTGCGCTTGCATATAACCGTAACGCAGTCCGGGAGCTTCGTATCCGGTTACAGGGTTTGCTGGGGCATTTTGCATCATGGATTAAAGTTTATACATTTCATGGGCTTGCTCTTTCAATTCTCGGAAGAACCGTCAATTCAAATAATAAGATTTTACAGAATACAGATTTTGAAAAGATATTAAAAGAGGCGTGTGATCTGCTGAAGCATGGGAATGAATCGGATGATGAATATGATTCTCAGGTCAGACGGATTGAACTGCTTGGAAATATAGAGCATATCTTTGTTGATGAATATCAGGATGTTGCTGAAGATGAATACCGCCTGATTCAGTTGGTTGCCGGACTTGGGGCTTCTGATGACAAATCCCGCTCTGTGCAGATAAATCTTTGCGTAATCGGGGATGATGATCAGAATATCTATGAATTTAAAGGAACTGCTCCGAAATATATTATTCAGTTTGAAGAGGAATACAAAGCAAAACGCTTTCTTTTAACAGAAAATTACCGATCAGCTCAGGCTATTATAACGGCGGCAAATCATCTTATTCAGCATAATTCAGAACGGTGCAAAAAGAATCCTGAAGAGCAGATTGTTATAAATCAGGCTCGCAAAGATGATAGCGGCGATCCGGTTCAGTCTCTGATTTTTGAAAATATAGCTGTTCAGGCAAGTTATGTGAGCCGTAAGATTCAGGAATGTATAAAATCAGGGATTCCTGCAAATCATATCGCTGTAATGGCACGGCAGTGGGATACATTATCTCCGGTACGTTCCCTTTTGGAAAAAATTGAAATTCCGACTTATGCACTAAAAAGAAATGACATAAAACTTGTAAGAAACAGCGTTGTCTGTCAACTGATTGAAACATTGCAGCGTTCCCCGGGATTTTTTCTTCTGAAGAATCTGTTGAAGAAAGGTTTTATGATCTTTTTATCCATCAATGGAACCGCAATCCCAATGAGCCGACTGTCAGGACTCTCCTTAAAATAGCAGATGATCTTGACAGAGAAAGGGGATACGGCTCTGAATATATGGCAACGCCGATCAGTACTGATGAAATCCTCACATCTTTATTTGAATTTAATGAAACCGGGGATGTATTTACAGAGGAGAATGCGGTTCTTGTAACAAGTTGTCATAGTGCAAAAGGACTTGAATTTCAGAAAGTAATTTTATTAAGCAACGGGTTCAGAATCACACAAAAAGAGACAGAATCAGAGCGGCGGCTCTTTTATGTTGCCATGACACGGGCAAAAGATGAACTTGTTTTATGCTCTGTCAAAAAGCCTCACCGCTTTGTCAAAGAGAGCGGCGTCAGCAGCGTGAATATTGATTTGTCAAAAGAGAATATTTCATTAGCCGGTAAAATGCTTTATCTTGAAATGACTCCGAAAGATGTGCATTTAGGTTATAATGCAACAAAAAAATCTCAGCAGATCATCAGAAATCTGCATGAAGGGGATCCGCTTCAGATGTGCGTCAGCAGATATGGAAACGGGTGGATAATTCTGACATCTGACGGAGAAGAAATCGGAAAATTATCAAAAAAAGCGGATAGTGATTTAATAAAAAAAGGGATTATTCCCGGTCAGTTTCAGTTTCAGCCCGGAGAAGTAACAGTTCAAAGTATTTTTCATCATATCGGAATTGACAAAATTACAGGGAAAATTACTGAAGAGTGGTTTGTAATCATTCCTCAGATTCGGATTTGCCGCTAATTCTCCATTATGGTCCGTAAATAACAACCAGCAGCACCGCACTCTCCTGACCCGTATTTCTCATGTGATGCCTGATTCCTGAATTAAAATAAAGGGATTCATCTTTATTTAAAATATTCAGATGCTCTCCGACAGTTACTTCAATCTTGCCGGATAATACATATACAAACTCTTCCCCTTCATGCAGGTACCCCACCCCTTTATGATCCTGCATAGGATCACAACCGTTATGCGGAAAGCTCTGAGGTTCCTGTTTTCGGCTCCCGGCGTCAGGGTCTGATAGATATGCATAATTCTCTGTCTGCGTCGTGTATGCCTGAACACGCTTTGCCAGATTTGACTCCTGCTCTCTTAAAAAAAAGCCTGAATCCATCTCCAATGCTCTGGCAATCTGTAACAGCGTATCCACCGCAGGCTGGCGACGGGCAAAAGTCGTGCTGTACCGATTGCGGGAAACAGTTTTATAAACCTGTCAACAGTTGTCAATGGATTTTGAACCTGTCTTATCTTTTCCGAGAAATTCAAAAATTTTATAATCATCCATAAGTCTGAGTACGTCATTCAGCATATAGCTTCCGTCATGATTTGACTAATCCCTCTTTTCTTACAGATTTGCCGTTATCAGCTTCAAAGAAGCATAATCCGAAGTTCCTGCCCCGGCGGCTTCTGCTTTGGCAATATGGGGAAGTGCTGACAAAGGCTTATCCAAAAGAGTGGCACCAAAGGCATCTGCTGCCACCTGATCCGTACTGATAATCATGGTATTAGTCGGCTTCAAGTCTGAAAGAGAACCGCCTGTTGGTCCGTTTGTCATCATAGTGAAAGTTCCGTCCAGAATCACAAGAGAAGGGGTTATCATCATTGCTAATTCTTTGATAATATTGTGAATATCCTGATGAAAAATATTTCTTCTCCCCCCTAAAAGACCGTACCAGTTTTTCATGCTCATGGATGCGCCGCTTCTGTGATGATCCTTTACCGGGGCAATCCCTATCACTTTATTCACGCCCTTTAACGGCTCGTAAAGGATTTGCCAATCCTTTATCAGTTTTGCATTCGGAACTGTTATTGCTTTGAAGAGATTATCTCCGGGGAGTATCAGCTGCGATCCGACTGAACGGGCGGCTTCTTCAATACCCGTAAGAGCAAAGCAACTGGCAGGATCATTAATCGGATTATCTGTTACAATAACCTTTGACGCTCCTGCTTTTAAACATAAATTTGCAACTTCCGCCACAATCACCGGATGAGTTGTTGCAGAGAGAGAGGGCGGAGATGCAAATGCCG
This sequence comes from uncultured delta proteobacterium, assembly GCA_963806835.1. Classification (GTDB taxonomy): domain Bacteria; phylum Desulfobacterota; class Desulfobacteria; order Desulfobacterales; family CAWEAR01; genus CAWEAR01. The sequence goes on along the minus strand of CAWEAR010000026.1, from coordinate 265,111 downwards.
CATTCACCTTTAAAAGAACCCCGTCTCCTTTTTTAATAAAGGTCTCAATCCCTCCGAGTGCTTTTAATCCAAGATTAAGGGTTTTTATCCGATCTGATCCCCTTGCAATACACATTTTTCCTTTTTGCCCAGGAACAGAAAAATCAGGAATAAGAATCCGATTCTCTTCTTCAGGCTGAATTACTCTGCCGGGCCCACTGGATCATAAAACCAGTATCCTGCGGCGCATGCTGTCGCAATTGATACGCCTGCTTTTGCAGAGCGGATCAGAAAATTCCGTCTGTTTATACTGTTATTTTCATTATTATTCATGGAATACCTCATTCAGCCGCTGATACAGCATATCAGCCAGTTTTTCAGCAGTTTCTTTATTCTCTGCCCCGTGAATTCCTGCAAGAAAATCGCTATATGTAAAAATTATTTCGTAAGTATCCATTATCTCAATTATTTTTATATTTTTAATCTGTATCTCCGATGGCAGGTCAGAACCGCCAAAATTAATCAGAAACTGAGAATATTCGGCTGCCAGAGATTCAGCCTTTCCGGGATTTTTCCGATGGGAAAGAAAAGCTGTCAGTTCAGTATCTTCTATATTGTAGGATGCTGTAAGAACCTGATCCAGTTTGTCATATCCGAATACATTGGCGGAGATCAGGGTTATGCTCTCTTTATCCAGCCCGGTTTCAGGGAAAAGCTCCTGATCAGACAGAGATTTTTTTTCTTCAGCATTTTTTTCCAACGGATTATCACGGATAAAATGCTCCGCAACATATCTCATGCTGACAAATATGCTTTCTGAGGGTTCTGAACCAATGATTTCAAGATAATAGCGACCGTGAGTCAGAAAAATCGCATTCTCTGTCCGGTATGAAAACTGTGTCAGTTCTGTAGGAACAGCGTTTTCCCTGCGCTGCATACTGAAGACGGAAAACGCATTTGACGGGTTTCCCATATCATAGATAAAGAGTTCTGTCCATACAGGGTGCTGGAGATTCTCTCTGTTTTGGGCGGAAAGAGAAAAACGCCGGCTTTGAAGGCGTAAAAATCCTGCGGAGAGATATAATTCCGCTTTTCCGTCAATTTTATCTGACAGATTTTCAGTTCCGAAAATCTCCGCTGGCGTCATGGGGGTAATTCCGTCAGTTCCGACAAAGTTCGTAGTTCCGCCTTTAGGCGGTGAGAAAGCTGCGTTTTCTCCTCCCCTTAGATTTTCAGTAACCGGAAAAAGAGCCGGATTATACCGGAACTGAGTAAAAAAGATGCCTGTTCCGATGACGCCCAATATCAGCAAAATCAGAATACTAAGCCTTGTTTCATTACTTGATTTCCGCATTCCGCATTATTCTCCTATAAATATCTGCAAGAATTATATATAAAAAAAAGGGCAGTGGTTCAAAATTGACTTGAAACTATTATTATAATCCTTATTAATTTAGGATATTATAATAAAATATCAGTCTGGATTGACCCACTACCAAAAAAAGATATAAACCCTAAGGGTTTTAAAAATCCTTAGATTTTTTCATCAAAACATTTTCTGAATATAGCCTATTTTTATTTGAAATACAAGGATTTTGTGCATTCTTAAACCCTAATGGTTTTTTATGAGTTTAAACTTGATTTATATTTCGTATATGATATTTAGATGAAAAATCAGTTGCATTCACCTTATGCACCTGTTAAATTTTATGCGTAAGGTGAGTTATATAATATAAGGAGAGAAAAATTAAGATGACAACATCAAAAGACAGCATAACAGTTCATGTCAATGTTGATTTAACAACTGCTTCACTGGAAGCAATTGTTGCAAATGTCAAAAAGATTGTCGGGCGTAATGAAAAAGGAGGGTATCGGGTTGATACTGCTGATAAAGTTGGTGAAATGATCTCACGTTTTCTTATGGAATATGACTTTGAAAATTATGTGAAAAATATCAAAAACTATAATTTATGATTTTACATTTTTAAGACCTTCAGGATTTCTGTATCCTTGAAGGTCCTTGCTTGATAATTAAAATATTCAGAGAACATTGCCAAGAATAAACCCTCCAATTTCAGGTGAAGATTATCCCGGTTAATCTGTCTGAATATTTTAAAATTTGACGCCATAGATATTCTCCTTTGCTGTTGATGGTACGAAGTTCTCTGTTTAAAAATATAAATATATTTCAGATAAATGATAAATATGTCACTTTGAGAAAAGATTCAATAAGGGGATTCCTGATTTTGAACTTCAAAATACCTGAGAGGATATTCAGGCTTGCAGCTTTAAGATCCTGATATGGTGCTTATTCAAGGCAGGTCAGCCCTTCTCTAAGGGCAAATTTGGTGAGTTCTGCTGTGCTGTAAAGGTTTAACTTGTTCATGATCTGGCGTCTGTGTGTTTCAATTGTCTTTACACTAAGATTAAGATGAAAAGCAATCTCTTTGGTGCTTTTTCCCTCTGAGATTAACTGAAGCACTTCCCGTTCCCTTCCTGTCAGTATGTATGCTCCTGAGTTGTCATTTTTAGAGATTTGATTAATATAGTCTTTTAAAACTGTACCGGCTATTTTCGGACTCAGATAAATCTGATCGGAAAATACTGCGCGGATGGCAATCGCCAACTCTTCAAAGGCACAGTCCTTCAGGAGATAACCTGAAACTCCTGCTTTCAGCATACCAAGCACAAAACGCTTGTCAGAGTGCATTGAAAGAGCAAGTATTTTTATAACACCTGATGCCTGTTCGATAATCTGGCGTGATGCATCCATGCCGTTCAGATCAGGCATGTTAATATCCATAATTACAACATCCGGTTGAATTTTCTGAGCCAATATAACAGCAGTGCGTCCTGTATCTGCCTCGGCAACAACATCCATATCAGACTGCATCTGAAGCAATGCTCTGAGACCATCCCGCATAATCTTATGATCATCTGCCAAAAGAATTTTTATAGACATATAAAGTCTGAATGAAATCAAATCCTAAGTGTTTTTAAAACCCTTAGGATTTATGACTGTTTTTATCCCGCAACTCTCTCTTTTGCAATCTCAATATACATAGAATCAGCATAATCGGCAATCAGCTTCTTATAAGCCTCTCTGCTCTTATCTTTTTCACCTGTTTCGGCATACAGCCTGCCCAGATTAAAAAGTGCTTCATCCTTCAATGTCGGATTTGAACTCGCATCAATTCTTTTAAAATATTCTATAGCTTTTGCGTAATCTTTCTTTGCCTCATAAGCATATCCGAGACCGCTCAGGATAAAATTTCTTAAAGAGAGATTATCGCCGAAGTCATTCAGTGCCTTTTCATACAAATCTATTGCTGTATCAGCTTCTCCTCCGTTATAACTGATATTGGCATATACAATTCTTGCAAGTTTTCCTCCCTGTTTTCCGGCATATTCATTCATAATCTGCTCAAAATCCGGCTTTACGCCAAGATATGCCTCTTTAGGCTCTTTATCCTTTAATGCCTCTTCATATTTAAAGAGTCCCTCTTTCATCAAAGCAAAAGATTTATTTTCAGATTTATTTGAAAAATACTGAATTGTTGAAACAAGCAGTCCAAGCCCGATAAATAAGCCTGCTATAGAAGCAATCTGAACTTTATGCTCCAATACAAATTTCAGCACTCTTGCTGAAAAGGTAAGAAATTCATCCTCTTTTTTAAGAAGCTCTTTTCGTGAAATTTTTTTCTTAGCCATTTTTCCTCCAAAATCTTAATTTTTTATTTGAATTATATTTTCTATTTATTATCATAAACTTTTTTTTAATTCAAGATGCTTTTGCATTATTATCTGCTTTCAGAAATAGACAGGGGGATGGGCATAACGCCTCAACCCCCTTATTTAAAGGATAGTTTAAGATGTGTGATTATTATAGCAATAGACAAATATCTTTGTGGCGATTTTTGCCGCAGTAACTTCAGACACATGAGTTCCTTTTATTTTAACAAGTTCATTAATATCTGCCGCGACAACTCTCCTTTTCTCTCCCACTGCTTTTATAAGATGGACAAGCTGCCAGTACGACAGTCCCCCCGGCTCCGGTGTACTTACCCCGGGAACAACTGAAGGATCAAGACCGTCAAGGTCTATGCTCATATAAACCTTTTCAGGCAGAGCATCTACAACCCGGTCTATCCATGAGTTATCCCAGGGATTTATTTCATAAGCGTAAAACGGTTTAAAATTTCTGTTTCTGATATAAGCAACCTCCTCTCCTGAAAATGAACGTATCCCCACCTGTGTTATCGGAAGTTTTATATCATCTGCCACTCTCCGCATAACACACGCATGGCTGTATCTGTTTCCGTTCCAATGATCTCTCAGATCAAGATGTGCATCCACCTGAAGAACACCCACATCAGGGTGCCGCTCTGCAACTGCCATAATAGGTCCCAGAGATATGGCATGATCTCCGCCTATGGACAAAAGGGATTTGTTCATATCCAGAATTTTCTCTGCCGCCTGCTTCATCTGCATAACAGAATCATGCGGAGTTCCCATAGGAACAAACGGATCAGCAGTATGAATCCCGAAAGAACCCCAGTCAAGAAATGTCTCCTCGTCAACACTCTCTATTGTAAGTGAAGCATCCAGAAGATAAAAGGGTCCTCTATGGGCACCGTTTCTTCCGCATGCAGGTTCTTTTTCATAACAGAGCGGCAATACTGCAATTTTAGCCTTTTCTATAGGAGTCTGAATTTCAGATCCTCCAAATGGTGTAAATGTTTCAGGCAAGGGGCAGAGGGAGATCACGTCAGCTTTTTCTCTCTCCTCTCTTACCGCTTGCCCTTTTACCTCCACAGCTTTTTCCCTCTCTGCCCTTAAATATTTTTTTCTAGCCATTCATTGCTCCTCCTTTATTATTTGACAAATACGGCTGCTGCCAGTACTGTTGTCCACAATCCGCCCTCGGCTCCGAGAGCCGCCTGACTGATATTTTGAGATTGAACAATTTTTCCGGACATCTGATAGACTTCCCGTCTTTCATCATAATCTTTTTCAGGGTCAAATTCTATGCCAAGTGTATTTGCCAGCATGGAAGCAGCGAGATCTTCAGCATATTCTCCCGCTTCGATCTCAGTCTGACCAAACCCATGATGTTCAGATAGATAACCGTAACGGCTCTCTTCCGAAGGCAATGCAAGCCCGATGCTCGCAACGATTCTTCTGCCAGGCTCTTTAATCTGCTCTCGTGCCATAACACAATGAGTAATTTCACCTGCCTGAAGCATTGATATTCCTTTGTCAATATCAACGATTTTACAATCAGGCGGAAATATAGATGAGACCATTACCAGATTCAGATGAGCAATCCGTGCATTGCGCAGGGCATTCTCAAATGAGGCTAATTTCTCTCTGTAAATTCCGACCCCCTTTGTGAAAAACATATATCTTGGAACATACATCTCTTTTTAATTCTCCTTTATCTCCGTAAAACGCTTTAAACCGACAACATATTGTTTTATATCTCTTTTCCCTTATTCTGAAAAAAGAAAAAGCTCAAATATGCCTGTATTTTCTTATACAGGATATGAGCTTTTATCTGTTATAAAAGGGAATATTCTTGTCCGGATATTTGTTTTTACATCAACTGTAACCCCATCGCATAAAATCCTCTCTCCGGTTAATTTTGTTTTAGTAAGAAAGAAATCCAACTTATCAAAAAACCTGATTTCTTGTCAATCTGATTTCTGAAAAATATAAGAAACTAAGTTTTTATAAAAAACTTGGCTTATTATCAAAAACCCAAGTTTCAAACTGTTGGGAAGATAACTTCCGTAAGATTGTTGGAATATTGACAAATCCAAACAGCCCGGCGGAATTTGTCACGCCAGGAGCATATAACACCGAATTCAGTGGCGGAGCATCAGCCTGTCCGCTGGAATGACGGATTATGTGCTTTTGAGTAGTTATCTGGTTCTGTTGACATTTCATAAAATGTGGCAAGGAAACCCTTATCCCTTCAGGGTAGGGGATGAATTGCCTTCTCCTTTCTTATTCGGTTTGAAAGATAGGCAGTTTTTGCGACAGTTAATATATAACTGTCCGGGAACTGCCGAACCCGTAAAGTACCCATCGTCAGAGTTATCCCGCAGTTTGATGCCGGCAACACTGTTCCTGTCCGTCAGAACTGTTTAATCACCGGCCGCAGAGTCCGGGACTTGGGCAGACATCCCGGAGTGCCTATGTATTTGCGGGTAACGCAGTTCCTGATTTCCAGGAACTGAGACTAATCAACAAGGCTCCTGCAAGCCGCTATCCTTTCAGGATAGCCGGATTATTGACTTTCAGAGTGATTGAGACGGAGCATATTTCAATGAACCTGTAAACGGGATGACCTACTTGAGCAAATCTTTTAATTCTTTAAATTCTTCTATTGCAGTTTCAATAGGGATTGCAAAACTTAGCCCTTCAATATCAACTCCCACTATTTTCCATGTGCTGATTCCTATCACTTTTCCGTCTTTGGTAACTACAGGACCGCCGCTGTTTCCCGGATTAAGCTGAATATTTGTCTGAATATAGCCGTCTCTGTAACCTGAACATATCCCTGATGTAACAGAACGGCTGAGATTCAGAGGGCTTCCGATAGCATAGAGAGAATCGCCCTGAGGAATTTTGTCTCCGGTATATTCGATAAAAGGAGTTTTATATCCGTCCAGCTTGAGCAGCGCAAGATCATATTTATCACTTAATGACACAACAGATACACTCAGTTCCGTATCATCTGCAAGTGAAATTCTGATGCCGTTTAAATATACTTCTCCTCTGAGAGAACTCAATGTATAATACTCCTTTTGTCTGTCATCAAATTCTTTCTGAAGACGTTCTGTCATTCCCGGCGGTCTGTTTTTTAATTCTTTTTCTTTTTCAATCCGTTCTTTCATATTATCTAACCATATTTTTTCTTTTTCCAGATATTTTTCGATTTTTTCAATGCTTTTCCGATCAACTTCCACAACATGTCTGTTGGTAAGTATATATCCATCGCCGTGAATAAAGAAGCCTGAACCGCTTCCCAATACTGTTTTTACAGTAACCGTTCCGTTACCTGCCTCTTCGATTCTGTTTTTCGGAGGCAGTTTTTCTGACAGCTGTTTCTGCAAATCTGTAACATTGCTTTTGTTTTTTTCACCGGAATCAACAGGTTTTTCCTGCGGCACAGGTTCTGTTTCTTCTTTTATAATCTGTTCCACCGTATCTTTCGGATAGCCGACAATTCCGCCGAACCTGTCACATTTTATATGATCACCTTCTTCCCATGACTGCGAAGTTTTTACTTTTTTTCCGTCTTTAAAAATGATAATATCAGCCTGTGAAGAAAATGATATTATCATTGTCAAAACCCATGCCTGAATAAGCATTTTTACGTTTTTCACTGCTTTCTCCTTATAAAGAAATCGGATTGGATAACCTCAATTTCAGAGTTTATTTTTTGGCACATAACGCGGCATTAAGCGGTTGCATAAGCAATCAGCTTCAATAACGGGTTATTTTTTTCTCAAAAAAATAACCACTCCATCGGCTCGGTGGAAGATTGACAAATCCGAACCGCACGGCGGGATTTGTCAATCCCGCCGGAAGCATAGGTGGCAACTTGGGTTAATGATACTAAATCAACCTCGCCATTCAGTATCATCAACCGTTGTTTTGAAATCCGGTTTAACCACTTCAGGAAGCTCTTTATCTGAAACAGCCGCAAGATCTTTTTCAGAGGGTTTGCCGACAAGCACGAGTCTGTGTCTCGGACACTTCTGACATGCCTTTAATACTTCATCTTCAAGCAGACAGTCAGGATTATAATCATCATAATTTATAACTGAAAGATTCTCATCCATTTTGAACAGCTTTGATGTGCGTGAACATGCACCGCAGCCGAGACACCCGACTTTACAGACAAATTTGACTTCCTTGCCCCCGTCTTTATTTGAACAGGTTACTGCAAGCATCTGTTCTGCTTTAAAAGGCGTGATGGTGATAATATGTCTTGGGCAAACATCAGCGCATGCGCCGCACCCCACGCATCTTTCATAATCAACAGCGGCAAGACCGTTGATTACATGAATTGCATCGAAATTACAGGCTCTGGTACAGTCTCCGATTCCAAGACATCCGTAAGTGCATCCTTGAACTCCTGCCACCAGATTAGCCGCAGCACAAGTCTGTTCTCCGAAATATTCGCTCCGCTGTAATCTGTCATCATAATGCGCGCCGCAGTGAACAATCGGGCGGTACGGGAATCTTGTATCTACTTCAACTCCCATAATATCAGCAATTGCAGCAGCACAGTTTGCCCCTCCTACGGTGCATTTATTCACCGGAGCTTTAGCGGAAACCACTGCTTCAGCATAGTCACCGCATCCGACAAAACCGCATCCTCCGCAGTTTGCTCCGGGAAGTGCGGCAAGAGCAGCCTCTACGCGCGGGTCAACCTCAACGTGAAATGCCTTATCTGCCCAGCCAAGTATATATGTCAAAATAACCGCCATAACCAGCAAAGTTCCGGCGGAGAGTCCTATTGTTATCAAGTTCATATATTTCCCCCTTCAAAAAACCATTAGGGTTTTTAAAACCCTAATGGTTTCAAAATCAATTCCTAATTCTTTATTCCTATCTCTATGGAAGTTGGTGTTGGCGTCATCGCCTTTTTCAAACCTGAATCCACGCCTGTAAATCCCATAAATGCCATTGCCAGAATACCGGCGACTATCAGAGTGATAGCCGGTCCCTTGAACGGTTTGGGAATATCGCAGAGATCCATCTCCTCATTGATACCTGCCATAATAACAATGGCAATTGTATAGCCGACACCGCCAAATACCGCCAACGTCAAAGATCTCCCCAAATCCCAGGCATCTGCGGGATTGTCCACCCCGACAATATTGGTCATGATCTTCAGACAGGCAAATAATATCGCACAGTTTGTGCTGATAAGAGGAAGAAAGATTCCGAAAGATTTATAAAGCAGCGGAAAAAATTTCTTTATATACATTTCAACAAATTGAACTGACGCAGCAATTGCAAAGATATAAACAGTATAGCCTAAAATAGTCATATCAATCTGAGCAGCAGCTTCAGGCGGTATAAAGAATCCGGCAATCCATCTTGACAATGGAGCGCAGGGAATTAAGATAAGAGCGGTAACTGCCCAACTGATGATTGCTGCAATAGAGATGACAAAGGTTACAGCGCAGCCCATTCCAAACGCCATATCTACCCGCTTGGATACGCCGATAAACGAGCAGATACCTACAAAATAGTACAGCACAAAATTGTTGAGTAATGCCGCACCGAATGCTATAAGAATAATATCTATAAGATAATTCATTGTTTTACCTCAAATTAAGTTATTGTGTTGTTCACGTTAAGCAACAAAAAAAATATAGTAAAGAGATATTTTTTTGTTTGCTAAAATATCTTTTACTAAGGAAAGTAGCGATAAAATTCACGCCGATGTAAAACTCGTACCAATTCAAGCATATCTCCGTTCAGTTCTATGCCGATACGATAGTCGCCGATTCTGATACGATAGCGATTTGAACAGCTTGACATTGCTTTGACAGATGGTATTTCTCTCAATGTTTCGATCTTTGGCAGCATTGTAAATGCCAACTCAAATATATCATCATAAACAAGCTCTTTTTTCAACTTTTTAAGGTCTTTTAAAAAAGCCTTGCGATAGCTGATTTTCAATCTGCCTCTTCCCTTAAATATGCCAAAGCGTCGTCACGATTCAATAAAGGAGTATTCTGACCTTCATCCATAGCCCTGTTCATACAATAATCTTCCAAGCCTTCTGATATTTCATCAAAAGATGTTTCTTTTTTTGGAAGAAGTTTGTTCCACAGTTCTATGGGAATCACAACAGCTCTCCGCTGACCATCCTCATTAATCAGATATTCAATTTCAGGCATAAAAAAATTCCCTTTATTTTTATAGTAACTTACCTAAAGGATCAGCTCTTTTAAGACTTTTTGGAACTGAACCTGTTGAATACAGCAATGAGCAGCCCGAATGTAATAAATGCACCCGGAGGAAGAACCATAATTCCCCAGTCCTGCCATGCTGTCGGCAATACGCGGATTTCAAAAAACATGCCGGTTCCGAGTATTTCACGGATTGCGGCAATGCTTGCAAGGGCAAGAGCAAATCCTATTGACTGACCGACTGCATCTGATGCAGCGGTAACAACAGACTGCTTGGAAGCGCAGACCTCACAACGGCAAATGATAATGCAGTTGACAATAATCAGCGGGATATAAGGTCCGAGTGTTTTACTCATCTGATACATATAAGCAGCCAGAAACCGGTCTGCAATGGTAACAAAAGTCGCTATAGTCAAAACAAAAATCACTATCCGCAAATGCGGCTTGAGCAGGTTCCGCATCAGACTTGTGATGACATTGGCAAAAAAAAGAACAAACAAAACTGCACCTGCCATTGTCATAGCAGCCTTCATGCTATTGGTTACAGCCAATGTCGGGCATGTCCCCAGTACCTGACGAAATACCGGATTTTCCGGCAATATGCCCTGAATAAATCTTTCATAACTTGTTGGTAATTCAGCCATTTTTTATACCTCTTATTTGTTTGACGGATCAGCAGTAAGAGGACTCTTCAGGTCTTTTACTGCGGTGTTAATAATACCGGCGACACTCCTTGAGGAGATTGTGGCACCGGCTACAGCATCAATCTGATTCAGATCTGCTTTTGCTCCCCCTTTCACCACAACAATTGGTTGACCGGTATCTTTTTTTATAAACTGACTGCGCCATTTATCAGTTATAATTTTATTGCCAAGACCCGGTGTCTCTTTCTGATCCAGAACAAAGAGTCCGGTAATCTTTTCGGCATTTGGATCAAGACCTACAAGCAGTTCTATTTTGTCGGCATATCCCTGTCCCGCAGTCTTTGCCACCCACCCCGCAGATTTTCCGTCTGCATATTTTGCCTCATAAACACTGTAGAATACTTTTCTGCCGTTTTTTTCAACCCCGACAGAATGAGGTTCAATATTCAGGGATTCTGTCATTGCCTGAGCCTCTGCTTTTCCCAATACCAGTTCAGGCACTTTCTGACGGGTTTCATTTATCTTGTTCTCTTCAATAGCAGGTCCAAGCGTCAACTGAACCCATGACAGAGATGCACTGAAAAACACGGACAACACAAGCACCAGCCACGCCTGTATAATGTTGTTATCCTTCAGGCGTTTCATGGTATCCGGAGCCATAGGCTCCATGGGTTTAATAGGTTCCATCATATTTTTCTTATCCTTTCTATTTTTAACGGCTGTTTTAAGATATTAAGCAAGCCGTTTGTTTATTATTTATCTTTTCTGTGATTGTTTTATCCTTTTTTATAAGCAATCTATGTAGTTATTACTGCAACTACAGGGATTGTTTATAAGCAGGGATTATTTTATCCTTTCTTATAAGCAATCTATGTAGTTATTACTGCAACTACAGGGATTGTTTATAAGCAGGGATTATTTTATCCTTTCTTATAAGCAATCTATGTAGTTATTACTGCAACTACAGGGATTGTTTATAAGCAGGGATTATTTTATCCTTTCTTATAAGCAATCCCTGTAGTTATAATGCAGAAAGATATGCAGATTACGCTGCGGCATAATCCGTATATTTACGGGCATCAGGTTCATGAAAGCCTAAAACAATATGATCTTTCGGTATTCCCGCCTGCTCAAGTTCCACAGCAATTCCCTCTTTGGTTCCGTCTCTCTGTATCCACACTTTGCCGTTTATAATATCTATGTGGATAAAACAGCCGTGGATCCGTCTTACATCTTCCCATCCGACTGATATTACTGTATAACGAAATCAGTATATTATTTTCTTAGCTTGATGTATATGGGCGCTAGCCCCGTCCAGTGCAATGACTGGTTATATTTTAAAGTTTCATTATTTTTCGACGAGTATCAACTCAATAAGTCTCCTGTTTCCTTCCATCCTAATCGTATGAATAGCCACCTGAATAAGCTCTTCCGGCGTAAAACGTGTGGAAAAATTGTCGGCGAGCGTGGATTTATAAATAATTCCTTTGGCTTCTGTTCCTAATTGTAATGATACGATGACCCCTTCTCGTGGACGAATTTCTTTCACAACTCCTTTAACAACACGGAGTTGCTTGTCGGGAATTATTATTGACCGGCGATCAGCTTTATCTTGTTTAATTAATTGTCTGTCGGATGGAATTATAGGCCAACGGCCTTTTTCTACCTGTTCAGTCATTTTTGCATGGTCATAATCGGTCAACGCGTCTTGTGAATTTATCCTCTCTGAAAGATACAGGATTTGTTCCGTGGACTGATTTACAAATGAGCGGACATTTTCTGTTATAACCTGTTGGTAATGTCGGTACATCTCTCGATGAGTCAGTATATGATACCACAGAAAACAATGGCTGGCAACAATCATCCAAAAAAGTATCTGATACGATATCTTCCGAGATTTGTGACGATAATATACTTGAGCGAGTAAAGCGCCAGGCCAACCGCCCAATATCTCGAAAAGATGTAACCTGCGTTCGGGAATGCGGTATTTTCCTGATTGTGCGGCACTTTTATCTCTGCTATATGCCCGTATCGTTAGGAGACTCATTGCTACATAGAGCGCAAGCGGATGAAAAGGGAATGTTTGCCGGATGACAAAATACACATAGATTCCGAAGATAAGTGTTAAACCGAACCAGAATATGGTAAAAGGAGACCATGCAATCCCTTTGATTCTCGCATAACGTGCATAAAGTTGCTGTTTTTCATCAACGCCAACTTCATAGGTCAAAATATCATCAATTATAGGGCGACGTTGATAATGGGGTAACGATTTTAAATGTAGAAAAATATCTTTTTTCCCGTTATGTGAACGAATAAACCCATATCCTTTGTCATTATTCCAACTTATAAGTGTTCCTTTCTCTCTCTCCATACCCTACTCTTTGAAAAAAATATAACGACAAGTTAAGCGGCAGCGTAAGCCGTCCGCTTGATCGCCGGGTTAGGCGGCGCTGTTCCGATGTATGCAGAACCGCCTAACACCAAATTCAGCGGCTCGGCGATAGCCGTGTCCGCCTGATTGACTATTAGCTGTCCTGTCCTTTCAGTTTTTCATTTTTTTCTTATAAGGCAATTTCAGCTGCTTTATTTCATCTTCAATCTGTTCAAACTCCGGGTCTTTATGCACCAATACCGCAGATTTGCTTTTTGATAATCCTGCTATGCATCAGTCGGCAAGGACATGGACTTGACAGCTTTAATTTCTCCGATTATTTTAGATAGAGTAGGTGTCAAAGATTCCTGTATCAGCGGCAGATTTTCAATGAGGCTGAGACGTTCTTCAGCGATTGTTCTGCCTTGTTCCTGCATGGAGATATAAAAAAGTTCTATTATTGCAACAGTTGAGATAAAAATTCTCTCTTCCTTATTGATAGCCTTAATCAGAAGATTTTCAACCGTCTCAGCCCCTTCTTCATTCTCAATATATGTCAGAAGAGCAGATGTATCGAAAACATACTCACTCATTTCAGTTTATCTTTTTCCCGTTCTTTCAAAAGAGCATTAATAAGATTGCCGTTCCCGGAACCTCTGAGTTTTTTCATTGATTCAACTGCCCTTTTCCGTTTAAGCATTTCTGCCGGCAGTATTATCTTCAAAGATAATCCTCAACCTTGTTTCTGACGGCAGTTCAAGGTGATTTAAAAAAAACTGAAATTCTGACAATGTAATATCTATCGCTGTTGACATAAATTATTTCCTCCCCGGTGCATTAATTACAAATGTAAATGGAACTACACCAGTTAATAGCCATCAGATTGATATACAGATACAACTATCTTTTTTCATGGTCAAATTCCAATTTACCAAGCTCTTGATACAACTCCCCAAGTTTTTCCTCTGCCTGATCGTATATTTCTTTTGCTTTTTTATGTTTCTTCAATACCGGATGAGAACCGACAAATTGATAAATATAGTCAATCGCTACTGAAGCACGATCCAAGGCTTCAAAATAGTGACCGTTATTTATTTCCGGTTCTTCTTCATCGGATATTAACGCATTGTCCTCTTTATTCTCTTTCAGAATAGGTTTTCTGAAAGCATTCAATTGATACCGGATATCCTCGCGTAACTCTTCCGGTGTGTTCCCATAAGGCGATATTGGATCTTGTGTTCCACCCCTCTATTTTCCCATCGTCTCCATAATAAACTTCGTGGATTTGATATGCGTTTTCATTATGTTCCGGGAATTCCTTTTTTATGATTCTGTAATTCCAATATGACATTTTGTATCCTAATTTTTGCGGTTAACGCCAAGCTAACCGGCGAAAAATACGACTGCCTGACAGATATGAGGCTGACCATTCCGTATTTCAGGATTTTCTTCAATATGCCGGTCAAGGGTTAAATGATTCACATCACTGCTCCAATTTTCAACGGGCAGACAAAATGCCTGTCCTGATTTTAAGTCTCAATCCAAATAAATATCAGTAAAAAAGCTGCTATTGCCTGACATCTCTTAACCCAAGTTGCGGACTGTTGAAACAATAGCCTCCATCGGCGCGGTGGAAGATTGACAAATCCGAACCCCTGCCGGATTTGTCAATCGTTCGACTGAGAGTTCGACTGAGCTCACGCCGAAGTCTCACGCCGAAGTCCGGCAGGAGCATAGGTGGCAACTTGGGTTCTCTTATGTCTTTTTTATTTGATGATAAAAAATCTTCAACTTTAGTTTCGTTTGCGTTCATTTTTATCCTATTATTAAAGAGTTGATGCCTAATACTAATTTCACCTAGTGCAAAGGCAGGATGAACAATAAACCGGGAACACTTTGTCACGCAGAGTTAAGCAACTAAAACATTGTTAATTCATTGAAAACTTTTATAGCAAATGAATCTGTCATTCCAGATATATAATCAATCACTGCTAAAATATAGTCGTTATAATTATAAGTATCATATATAACCTCATTTTTTAATCTGTTAATGGCTTTATCACGTTCATTTGGTTTGCCGAATTTTTGTAGCCAATCAATAAAAATACTTGATAATAGAGGATAAATATCCTTTTGTGAACGGATAACATCAAGGGTTTTTTCTTTATTATAAAATGATTCAAGTGTCTTAAATATAGAATTTATTATTAAGTCAGCATACTTTTTATAAGTATCAAGACGATCATGGAAGTATATGTTTTCATAGTTAAATTTTTTTAACGAATTCATAATAAAAAGACTTGAATCTGATATTTTTATACCTTCTTCAGGTGAGCTGTTTTTACATAGATCAGCTATAAAATCATGCATTAATATAGTATTATTGATTTCTTTAATTTTATTACTTCTACCAGACTCTTTAATTATTTCATGCAGTTGCTTAAGCTGATCCCGATTTAATATTTTAAGTGTTAATGCGTCTTCAATATCTCTGCCAAGATATGATATTTTATCTGCTATTTTGACAATGCAACCTTCCCAAGTATATGGTGCAACCTGATTTGTTTTTGTTATTGAATTCAAATCAATGTAATTTTCGCGAGGAAAAATCGCATTTTCATCAACTTCACCGCAGTGACATACTATTCCATCTCTTACGGCATAAGTTAAGTTTAAATTTCGTTGATAGCCACGAGGGTCTTCTAATGTTTCAGTTTGATCAATAATTCTCAAACTGTTTTTTTCATGCCAAAATTTGATTCTTAACTTTTCTTCCGCAATTTTTGACAAAATAGTCTCACCAACATGACCAAAAGGGGGATGTCCAAGATCATGACCGATTGCAATTGCATTTGTTAATTCTGTGTTTAAGCCTAAATATTTTGCAATAGTATAACTAACTGAAGTTACATGATTAACATGCTCTATCCTAGTACAAATATGATCGTGAGTAGTTGCAAAAAATACTTGAGTTTTATGCTTTAGTCTTCTGTATGCTGTAGAGTGCAATATTCGATTATAATCTCTTGCAAATGGACTTCTTATCTCATTATTTCTATGATATAAGCCTCTTATTCTATCTATCGCTTTTTTCCATTTGGAATGTTTTTCATTCATTATTTCATTGGAAAAAATTTCATTCATTATCAATTCCTTTATTAAGTTGTCTAATAACAAATTCAGTGTTGGAATTTCATAAGTTTTTTCAGTTCCAGCAGCACATTGGAAATAATCAGCTCGGAACGCGATTTTTCCGTACTGATTGCAAGAGCCAGAGGAACATTATAATCAAGCGTCATCTTCAGATAATCGCTGACTTCAACTTCTTTGACTGTTGAAAACAAATCTCTGTTCTCAACAATCTCCAGCCCGAATTCTTCTTTTACCTTTTTCAGAGTAAAGTTGCTGTATGGCATTTATTCTTTCAGTTATTTAATCTATTTATCGAATTTTGCGATAATTTCGCCTGAAAATGGCTTTATGTCAATTTCAAATTGTGCAAGAAAATCCATTCCCGGCAATCCGTTTACATATGTTCCGAAAGGAAGTGTATGGGCAACAACAGGATAACCTTTTATCAGGTATCTCTTCCCATTTCATTGTGATTCTCTCTTTTCTCAAGATTTATTGGTTTTTCTGACGGAAATATGTTGATCTCATTTTATTTTATCAATCTTTAACCGCAAAGGACACAAAGAAAACAGGCGTATATATTTGTGATCTTTGAGCCTTCTTTGAGTTCTTTGCGGTAAAAATAAATCAGACTTACAGATTGGGTTAGCGATAGCCTAACCCGACATTTATGCTAAGCCCCCCCTTTGGCAACCTCCATTCCCAATGGTCGTGGAATAGTACAGCGATTGATCAGCGGGGTAATACCGTTCATAAAGAGAACTGCAAACATCACTCCTTCAGGATAGCCGCTGAAAAGACGCAGAAGCATGATAAATGCCCCGACGCCGATGCCAAAAATAAATTTGCCTTTCGGGGTTAATGGACTTGTTACAGGATCAGTTGCAATAAAGAATGCTCCAAAGAGAAGCGCACCTCCGAACAAATGATGAAGGACTGTCCAAGCGGACTGAGAATGTACCATATTGTCAATTCCGCCAATTACCACAACAGCCGCTATAACACCTGCGGGAATCTCCCATGATGCTGTTCTTCGGATACATAAATAAAGCCCGCCGATAATACAGGCTATTGCGCTGGTTTCTCCGAGTGAACCGTTTGTTAAGCCCCAGAAGAGATCGGAAAGTGATGTTACCACGCCAGCCTGTTTAAAAGCATTCATCGGCGTTGCCTGAGTAACAGCATCAACCGCACTTCTGACATCTTCATATCCCGATGCTCCCATAATGCCTGCAAATGCAATCATAACAAATGCTCTTCCGACCATTGCAGGGTTAAAGATATTCATACCAAGCCCGCCAAAAACGATTTTACCGATCCCGATTGCCACAAAAGATGCTATTACACCCACAAACCAGGGCGCAGTACCCGGAAGCGACAATGCAAGAATAACGCCGGTTACTGAAGCAGAATAGTCGTTAAGTGTTAAGGATTTATCCCGCATCTTTGTAAAAATAGCCTCCGCAGCCAGACAGGTTGCCACACAAATAACGATCTGCTTGACAGCATACCATTGAAAAACATAAAACGACATAATAACCACAGGTGCAAGTGCAATAAGCACATCAAGCATCATTCCGCGTGTGGTCAATGCTGTGTCAGACAGATGCGGCGACGGTGCCACATGAATGACAGATGATAACTCTGTCTGAAGCTCTCTCTCCTCTGTTTTCTGATTTTGTTCAGTCATATAAATGCCCTCTTATTATTGTTTGGTTAAACTTAAAAAATTTTAATATCTTTCTGTTTAATAACTATTTAGCAGACTGTCAATATAGATTTTTTTTAACCCCTATATTTTTATTATCTCTTTGATACTTCTGTAAAAAAAGTACATCAGAAGAGTACCTGGAATCTTTGCTGGCTCAAGTCTCAGACCTCAGCCAACTTTAAGAGCCTTATTTTATCAGCAATTTTTGTCATAGCTTCAAGACTGAGCTTAACAAATTCATTCAGCGGAACCCCGATCTTTTCATATTCCTTGATTCGTTCACGGCTGACCGCCCTCGCAAAATGGCTGGTTTTCATACGTTTTACAACAGATTTCGGCTTAATGCCTTGACATTTTCAGCCTCCTGTATTAAATTTAGAATTTAGGTTTTAAGTTTTAGGTGTTAAGTAAATCCGGATAATTTTTACTTAAAACTTAACACCTAACAAAAGAGATACTGGATGAAAAAGTTTTAGCTTCCAATTGTGGGATTTAAAGGTGATTGTCTCAGCACAGGTCAGGGCATGTTCAAAAATTTTAGCTTCCAATTGTGGGATTTAAAGTGTGATGAAGAATCTTCCCCTGTCATCTTACAGAACCTATCCCAGTATTATTTCAGACTACAAAATACAGATGTAAAAAATTTTCATCATACTCTATCCGGTATTTTTTTGAATACTGGGATAGGTTCATAATCAAGATCATGAAGTAAACCGGCAATTCCCCATACTTCAGGATCTTCATTTAATCTGACAGCCAAAGCCCTCATAATTGCTTCGGAAGCAACGCAATGCTCAATAAGTTTCTCATTTTTTAAATTTTCTTTTAAAAGCTCCAATGCTTCATCCCGTGTTATGCCCTGGTCAGTTGACATTTTCAGCCTCCTGTATTAAATTCGGAATTCAGGTGTTAAATTTTAATAAATCCTTATAATTTTGACTTAAAACTTAACACCTGAAACTTAAAACCAGTCTCTATACTACTAACACAAAAAAATGACAAGACTGTAAAAAGGAACCTAATTTGAATTCAGGCAAAATTATTACTGAAGATATTGAAATCAGAGATATTCTTCTGAAGCATAAAACTGTTGCCGTGCTGGGATTAAGTCCCAAAGCGGATCGGGACTCTTATAAAGTAGCTAAGTATCTTAAAGAACATGAATATAAGATCATTCCTGTCCGTCCGGCACAAAAAGAGATACTTGGGGAAAAAGCATATCCTTCTCTTGATGATATAAAAGAAAAAAATATTGATATTATTGATGTGTTCAGAAGTTCTGAACAGATTATGACCCATGTAGAAGAGGCGATTCGTCTGAAACCAAAGGTTTTCTGGATGCAATTGGGGATTGAACATCATGAAGCCGCTAAATTGCTGACAGAATCAGGTGTGGATGTGGTTATGAATCGCTGTATAAAGGTGGAACATGCAAGACTCTGCAAAAAATAAATTATCATACAGAGAAAAACGCAAAAAGGCAAAATCAATCGGCTGTCAGTGCTGCGGAGCGTCTCCCCCTTTCTGCTGGCGCTGCCGATGCGGATTCAGCATTTGTCAGAATTGTATGAATGAGAATTTCTGGGGGATGTCGTGCAACGGTATTACATGGCAATGCCCTGAATGCGGGGAGCAGAACGGATTCGGGAACCAATAGGGCGGAATTAGGAATGAAGCTAAGTTTCTTAAAGAAACTTAGTGGATTGTCAAGAAAATTTTTTTACATTTCATCGTTTTGAACTATGATTTAATGATTAAATGACGGACTGTGATTATTTCTTAATTATATCATAATCATGGTATTCATTTCATCATTAAAATCATAGTTCAGACAATGTAAAAGAATTTAATATTATTCGCTATGTAAGTACTTTAAAAACATTGGAAAGCCGGTTAAGGCAGTTCATAACAGATAAGTGATCACGGGCATAATCCTGGATAACTCTGAGTTCAAAATGTTTCTGTATGATAACGTACAGAAAAATCGTGATCACATCCCCGTATGTTATGGAATTCATTTATATACAAAAAAATGACAAATGTATAAAAATAACCCAAGTTGCCACCTATGAGAAAATCTAATAATATCAGGAAGCGATTTTTGGGCAAAAATACCATCATTTTTTATAACTTACTGTTTTATATAATGTTCATAGATTTATAGGTAGCAACTTGGGTTATAAAAATAGATAAAAAAGGAGTTGAATACCCTGATGAAACCAAAAATGCTAGGTTCTGTTGACATTTCATTTTTGGAAATTCGGCAGACCGTTTTGATTACAGAGATTTGTCAGGAACAGAGACATTTTTTTATATCTTTGCAATTATCTGAATTATTTTATTATCTGACCAAATGTCAACAGAACCTAATGTTTGCCTGCTTTTTGATTATTATCTTTTATGTTTCAGGATGTTCAATTGTCTCTTATACTATCACCAAAACTTTTCCCAAACCTGAAACGAAATCATTTGCTTATTATTTAGACTACGAATTTGAAAAGTACATCAATTATGAATTTGGTCATCATGGAATGTTCTCAACGCCAGATAATGTAAAACGTATCATTTCAGAAGCTACAAAAGGGATACAGCAAAGAAAAAAAATTACTCAGGAATGTCAGTATTATTTATATAAAGCATATAGGTTAACTCATGCATTAATTGAGCTTGGAAGATTTGATGATGCTATGAGAATAGCTGAACAAGGATTATATGCATGTGTTCTAATAGATAATTGTTTGCAACAAAATAATATGAGCGGAGAAAATGGTATTATTGTTAAACCTTTGTTATATTTATCGCTTTATAAGGGATATATCCTTTGGTTTTCATCAGAAAATAAAGAAAAATCTCTTGAACTTTTTAATATATTTGATGATATTAAAATAATAGGTAAACAGCTTGAAATCATAAAAGAAAAATCAGATATTTCTATATGGGAATATATTGTAGATTATCTCTATAACACCGGAGAAAATTTTATAGCAAGACTTGCTTTTGACAGAGCATGTTTTTATTATAAAATTTCAGGTGATTACTATAATTCATTTTTTACGAGGATGCCGATCATTCCCTTAATCATGGCGGGACAGTATATCGGAATTCATCCAATCCTGCATATTTCAATATATATGAAGATGCGTGGGGTGATTGGGTACCTTCAGGGTACTATTATATGGGATTGTGGATAGATGACAGAAACGAAGTGGCTGAAAGCAATGAGACAAACAATTATTTATTCGACACTGATATAATGTACATTCCATAGCCCATTGCATAAAACCAAAAGGGCATAACCCCTTATTGCCAATGGACGGGCTGACACCCAGCCACTGAATTTGGTGTTTGTCTTGTTCCCACGCTTTGCATGGGAACACAGGAGAGGACGCTTCGCGTCCTCTCCTTTTTCATCAGCAAAATCCTGATTATCAGCGGTTCAATTTGAATAAAGATTTAAACAAAATCCCTGACAGACAGTATCTACAAGGATTGTGTATAAGAAAAGATTTTTCCTGACTATAACAAATCCTTTCTTATAATAAATCCTTGTAGATATTGCCCATGATTCTGTGAGTTCCTTCATGTACGCCATATTTCGGGCAACATACCCAATCTACGGGACTCCAATCTAATTCTCCATTCCCAATTCTTATAATGCACGGCTATCCAGACGCTTTTCTGGTCAGGATCAGTCCACTCCACCCGGTGACGGGTATGTGCCGGAATATTCAGATAATCACCCGGTTTCAGAATGACAGTCTCATCTGATCCTTCAAAGAGTAACCCGGCACTCCCCTGAATCAGAATTACCCATTCATCAGTATTCTGATCATACCAGAAGCCTTCCGGTGATGAATCTCCGTCAGAGACAATTTTCTCAATCCTGAAATGTTCTGTATTAAGAATATCTTCAAAAAATTCTTCCGAAATACGGTTGGCAGGAATATTTGAAAAAAGATTTTTAATGTCAGTCATTTGCTTTCCTTATTGTCGGTTTACAATTTGATTTTATTATTCACGGCATCAGCAAAAAGCCTGTTTATCAAAAGATTAAAGAGAAATTACAAAAATGTGTTAAACATGCCTTTAGAATTATCAGATTAATTCTTGAAAAATATATCATCTTCATATAAGTAAAGAAAAGAATTTATTTTAACAAAAAACTTTAATCGGAGGGAAAATGAAAAGAATTCTTAGACTTGGTATGGTAATACTGATGCTCTTCTCGATCAGTTGTTCAACAAGCTCATGCACTAAAGAGAAAGAAGAGGAACCTGCAAAAGCTCAGGAGCAGAGAAAAAAAGAGGCGGTAAAACCGCCTGATATTACAGAATATCTTCCTGAAAGCACAGAGTTCATGATTAAAATCTGTTCAATCGGAACTATTTACGATCATTTTTCTGTAACAGCAGATACACTTCTGGGTGAGCCGTTTGATAAGGATGATCTGGATGAAATCAAAAAGCATTTCGGTTTTAATCCCTTTGCAATCAATGAGTTGAAAGAGAACGGATTTGACACGGATAAAGAGATCGGATTTATTATCAGTGATTTTCAGTTGCAGATCAAAGATAAAACATCTGAAAAAGATGAAGATACAGAAGAGCCTGCTTTTAACGGACTGATTTTTGTGCCGGTAACAGACTCAAAAAAAGCAGTAATCGCTGTTGAGCGGTTTTTTAAAGATGAAGAGAATTCAACCCTGAAAATCAGCAAACAGGGGAATATAACTCTGTTTGAAGAGGATGGCAATAAGGTATATCTTTTTGAAAAAGATAACTATATCTTTGTAGGCATGAATCCTGAAGCAGACGCAAAAGCATTTATGGAGTCTGTGTCCGCGGGGACTTCATCCCTGATGAATACAAAACAATATAAAGATGTTGTATCCAAAGTTGATTCCAAACAGGAGATATTTGCTTATCTCAATCTTCAGAAGATAGCAGAGAAAAATCTGGAAGCAATCAGAACGCTTTCAAAAAGATCAGCGGAAAATGAGATTATAAACATAAGCAGAAATCTGCAATATATGAAGGAATATGAAGGAGTCGGCATTTCTGCTGATATTGAAAATAAAGATTTTACCGCAAATATTGCCGCGAATATTGCTCCGAATTCAAAAGCATTGAATATGTTAAAGGATGTCTCTTATAACCGGAATATGCTTCTTGGATTAAAGGAGAATCCCGCTTTACTCCTATCTTTTGCAATAAATGTGCAGGAATATTACAAGATGATTCTGGATGCTCTGACAGAGGAGAAGATGAAGGAGTTTAAAGCAAATCTTGAAGAGATAAAGATGAAATACGGAGTTGATCCGGAAAAAGAGATCATTGCAAATCTTGCCGGGAATTCCAATCTGGGCATATATGACGGTGTGAGTATCAATATGACCAATTATAATACATTGCTGACTATAAGCGTCAAAGATGAAGCAATGATGAACAGCGTGCTGGCAAAAATTTTCTCCAAACTGCCGCCGGAGCAGCAATCTATGGTTATCAGAACAAAGATAGGGGATACAGATGCTTACGCCCTGTCATTGGGAATTACCCAGATTTATGTGGGAGTGAAAGATAAGAATCTGATTATATCTGTTGGTAAGCCTATGTTTGAAAAAGCAATAAGCGGGGACGCAGGCTCCGGGTTTATCTCAAATATGCAGGATAAAGAACTGGTTAATGCGTTAAAAGCAGACGCGGGAGTATTTTATCTTAATGCGGCTGAAACTTTTTATGCTGTCAAGAATTTTTCAGCATTTATTCCAATGTTAAATAAAGGGGAGGCGGTTAGCAGGAAAGTATCTGATGCGGTTAGTCAGTTTGATTATCTGCTTGGTACAATGAGGCTTGAAGGTAATACAGTCTTCAAGGATATAATCATCAGGACAAAATTCACAGAGCCGTTTTTCAAAGGTTTGGAAAAGATTTTAAAATCATTGGATGTTAATGAGAACGCAAGCCATAATCCTAAAACCGGAGTGGTTCAGTAATAACAGATAAAACCCTAAGGGTTTCTGAAACCCCTTAGGGTTTTTATAAATAGATTTGACAATAATAAGTCTCCTGTGATAAAAAAAACAGGTGATTAAAAGATAGTTCGTAGGGCGGGTGAAGCGACATCGTAACCTGCCATGTCTGCATCTACAGCCTGTATCTACAGGGATTGCGTTTAAGAAAAGGATTTGAATCGCGGATTTATCGGATTGCACGGATTTAGCACGGCAATTTATTGTCGTGACAGAGAGGTCTTTATGAATAATCTGACAGTTCATTATGAAGAGGATTTCTATTCATGGCTCTGTAAGAATGTGGAACTGCTCAGACAGGGCAGGCTGTCTGAAATTGATGTTGAAAACATCGCGGAGGAACTTGACGGTATGAGCAAAAGTCAGCAGCGTGAATTAATCAGCAGGCTTGAAGTTCTCTTAATTCATCTTCTTAAATGGCAGTTTCAGCCTGATAATCGTTCAGGCAGTTGGAAAGGGAGTATTGTCGAGCAGAGACAGCAGATAAAAAAGCTGTTCAAAATAAGTCCCAGTCTGAAGCGTCATATTGATGAAAAAATAGCAGAATCTTATGCAGATGCTGTTGAATATTCATCTTCCGAGACAGGTATCCCGGAATCTGATTTTCCGCAAACCTGTCCGTATTCTTCTGAGCAAATCCTTGATAAAAATTTTTATCCTGATTCGCTATAATTATTTGATAAAACATTAATGACCTCACATTATTTAAAGAAAGGAATAAAATACCTTCAGTAGATCGAAAAAGTTCGTAGTGCCGCCTTCAGGCGGTACGGCGTACTGAGATAACTATTTGATTTAACAGTAACCTCATAAATGCGGTACTACGGACTTTTTTGTCTGCATCTACAGGGATTACTGTTAAGAAAAGGATTCTTTTCAGAGACCTGCGGGGTTTTCAAAACCCCGCAGGTCTGACAATGAACATTGTCTGAACCGCTGATAATCATGATTTACCTGATTTAGCTGACAAGATACGGTTCGTAGTACCGCATTCACACCCGCCGCATGAAGAGATATTAGGAGTTACGCATTTGAAATTTTTATATCGGAAAAATGAACCGCAAAGGGCGCGAAGTTTTAAAATATATCTTTGCGTAACTTTTCGATCTTTGCGGTTAAATAAAATATCAACGGCGTAACTCATAAGATATAATGAATAATTTTACCGAAAACAAAAAGGAGGAAAAAGATGGAAATTTTTGACGCATTTATGAGAAAAACAATGGATGTTCTTGAGTTCAGCAGGGAAAAGATAAGCAATTTCTTTATCAATGACCAGATTGCAACCGCTTCAATGGTCGTGGCAGCGTGGATAAGCTCCATTGACGGAGAGATCAAAGATAGCGAAGTTGCCGAAACTGAGAAGTTCATAAAAGAATTTGAATTCTTTGAAAAATTTGATAAAGAAAAATTAACCAAAGAATATCGGAAATGGTGCAAAAAATTTATAGATGATCCCAAGGATACCGCGCTGGATGCTTTGATAGAAATATCTTCTCTGAAAGACAAACCTGAAGCATTGCCTGTCTTACAGCTTGCCGCCAGAATTGCCAAATCTGATGTTAATGCCTGTTCTTTGAGTGAGCAGAAGGTAATTACCAAACTTTGCTCTTATCTGGGAGTCAAAATTGACTCAGATTGTTGCAAAGACTAAGAATCCATGTTTTTTGAAAAAACCTGGATTCTGATATTTATAGGACTTACGCGGTTGAATTTTAAGATATTGATTTTTATAGACGCAAATTTTGCACTGCACAAATCGGTTCATGTAAAATCAAATAGTTAAAAATCAACTGCGTAACTCCTAATTTATATGAAAAAGAGGAGTGAACAAAAAGATGCAAAAGCAGAAGAGTTGGGGACAAAAACTGAAACACCTGTTTGTTTTGATTATTCTTTTCGGGGGAATCTATGTTGCGCTCAGTCTTACAGTATTGTTGGACTTTCATATAGATATGCTCTGGTTCCGCTCCCTTGGTTATGAACATTATTTCTTGATGAGGCTGATCTACCGCTATCTGGTCTTCGGAGGGGTGGCGTTTATCTTCTCTCTTATCTTTTTTCTGAATTTCTGGATAGCATCAAGATTTTTAGGCACAACTGTTTTATCAGCCGAAAAAACAGAGGCAAAAAAAAGGCAGAAATATCGGAATCTGATAAAGATGTTTCAGCAGGGGTCGCTGAAAGTTTATACCCCGGTCTCGGTTCTTTTAGCTATTCTGATTGCTATTCCTCTTTTTCGTCAATGGGAAACATTTCTGCTTTTTATCTTCGGACCCGATGCCGGAATCCGGGATTTATCTTATGGTAAAGATATAAGCTATTATATTTTCTCTTATCCTGTCTTTACTCTGATTCAGAAGGAGCTGCTGATCACATTTATCCTTCTTTTTCTGGGGATAGCATTGCTTTACATTCGTGAAGTCCGGTTGCTGCCCAAAGAAAGCAGGCGGTTATCACGCGGGGCAAAGACGCATCTCACTATCCTCGCACTGATTATCTGCCTGATTCAGGTGTGGGGATATGTTCTTCAAATACATGCCCTGCTTTATACAAATAATCATCATCCTCTTTTTTCCGGTCCGGGGTGGATGGAGGGTGTTTTTGATTACTGGAGCCTCTGTCTCATAATCATCTTTTTTACCGGAACTGCTCTTTCAGCAATTCTCTTAGAACTTTATGCACGAAAAAGAACATGGGAGATGATGCTCTTTTTTTTCGGCTCATGTTTTCTGCTGGTTCTCGGAATCAGGAGTACCCCTCTGTTACCTAAAAATATCGGTGAATATCTCATCAAAATCAACATTATCCTCTCTGTGCTGACATTCCTGTCACTCGGTTTATTTATTTACAGCAGAAAAAATATCTGGAAGATGATCTTTTATATGTCCGGTATATGTTTTTTGCTTGCTATAGGCGGAATTTTACCAAGAATGCTGAATGATATCTGGGTGAAACCGAATGAAGCAAGGCTTGAAAAACCGTATATTGAAAGGAGCATCAAGTCAACATCAGCCGCCTTTAATCTGAATAAGATAGAGACCAGGGACTATAAAATTGAAAGAAGAACCGATCTATTCAATGAAACAGATATGCAGCAGAGTTTCAGAAACATTCCTTTATGGGACAGAGATTTACTGGATGAGGTTTATACAGAATTGCAGGCGCCTCAGGATTATTACTCTTTTTCCGGTGTGGATGTTGATCGCTATACAGTCAAGGGGGTTTATCAGCAGGTTTATATGGCTGCACGGGAACTGAACCTGAATGTTTTTAACGGTTCCCCGCGAGATAACTGGCAAAACAGACATTTAAAATATACTCACGGATATGGGGTGGTGATGACGCCTGCTTCCCATATCGGAGATGGAAAAGACTGGTATATTCATAATATGCCTCTGACATCTGAATATGGATTTGATATTAAACAGCCTGGCATTTATTACGGGCTTGAAAATTATGATTATGCCATTGTTCCGAATAAGATTAACGAGATTGATTACCCCGGAGAAAAAGAGAATATTCAGACAGACTATAAAGGAAAGGGGGGCGTGCCGATTCCTTCTTTTGCTTTTTTCCGGAAGCTGCTCTTTTCAGTATATTTTAATTTTCATAAAAGCAGAAATATTCTGATGACAATGGAGACAACTGATGAGAGCCGTCTTCTTTTCCGCAGAAATATAGCAAAATGTATTCAGCAGATTACTCCTTTTTTTATGTTAGATGATGATCCGTATATTGTGGTAACATCCAAAGGACTTTTCTGGATTCAGGATGCTTATACCACGTCTGACCGTTATCCCAATGCGGAATTATACGATAACAAGTTCAATTATATCCGAAACTCAGTCAAGGTTGTTGTGAATGCGTATAACGGGGACGTTACTTATTATATTTCGGATCCGAATGATCTGATTATTCAGGCATATAAAAGGATTTATCCCGCTTTCCAGAAGTTCCGGGGATTACTCAGGGATATGGATCAGATGGATCCGGAACTCCGGGAGCATATCCGGTATCCCAAGATGCTTTTTGATGCTCAGATGGCAATTTATGCCAGGTATAATCAGACAAATCCTGATTCTTTCTATAGCCAGGAGGATAAATGGGAATTTGCTCAGGTAAGCCGTGATACCGTGAAATCCTATTACATGACCCTTGATCTGTTTGAGCGGAGCAAATATGAATTTCTTCTGATCAGTCCGATGAAGCCCGAAGGAAGGGAGAATATGCGCGCGCTTGCCATTGCAAGATGTGACGGAGAAAATTATGGAAAAGTTATTGTTTACAGCTTTTCACGAGGGGATCAGGTTATCAACGGGCCTTCTCAGATCATGGCAAAGATAAATTCTGATCCTGTTATTTCTCAGGAGCTTACTCTGTGGGATCAGCATGGTTCCCATGTAAAACAGGGTAAAATGGTTATTTTGCCGATTAATAATTCTATTTTTTATATCCAGCCTATTTATCTGATACCGGCTACAGAACCTAAGATTCCGAAACTTTTGCAAATTATCATCAGTGACGGTATATCTGTTACAATGGATGCCTCTCTGGAAGGGGCGGTCCAGAAGCTTATTAAAAAGTCAGGCGGGGTTGTGCCGTCCAATATAAATATTCAGCCTCAGCAAACCAAGCCGGATAAAAAGTCTGAGGATGTGAAATCTGAATCTGATGAAAAGCCTGCGGATGTGAAAACCGAGCCTGATAAAGAGCCTGCGGATGTGAAATCTGAACCTGATAAAAAGCCTGCGGATGTGAAATCTGAATCTGATGAGAAACCTGCGGATGTGAAATCTGAGCCTGATAAAGAGCCTGCTGATTTGAAATCTGAATCTGATGAGAAACCCGCGGATGTGAAATCTGAACCTGATGAAAAGCCCGCGGATTTGAAATCTGAATCTGATGAGAAACCTGAGGATGTGAAATCTGAACCTGATGAGAAACCCGCGGATGTGAAATCTGAACCTGAAAAGATGCCTTAACGTTAGTAGTCTTCCGCAGAGACGGGTCGGCGACCCATCTCTGCAATTTTTCAACAGATTTGACCCGCTACCAAATAATTATATATGTTTATGAATGAGATTATTTTTGATTTTAAATGTAGGGGCAACCCCCTGTGGTTGCCCTGTTTGCAGCGGGTAAGCATATAGGCTTACCCCTAAAGGATTTTTAAAAAAACTTAAAAAGTTTGTAGTACCGCCTTTAGGCGGTTCATGTAAAATCAGATGGTTATCTCAGCCGCAGGACCGCCTAAAGGCGGTACTACAAACTTTTATGGTTTTATCCTGCGATAAAAGCTCCTGCCAGCGTTTGAATACAAAAATACGCTCTATAAAATTTTCACGAATAACAGGATCATAAAGATGCGATTCATCCTCCGCAGGCAGGAGTGGAAAATGCACCATAAATACCCTGGCAAAAACTCCTATCCCTTTTTTTACAAGCTCCCCTTTTTCGTTAAAGACTTTGACACATTCCATACCGCAGCTCGGAGAATCTTTTTTAAATATAAATCCGCAGAGATTCTCTTTTTCCAGTTCTGCTGCCCGTTTAGCCGCCCACTGAGCCATCTGCTCAGTATAATCTTTTCCGGTATGAGTTGTAACAAGACGGGGATTATCCGGGTCGCCTGTCAAATGCAGCGTCTCCCTCGGAACACCCATTCCGCACTCTGTTTCCGGGCATACCGGAATATATTCAACATATTTTCCAAGTGTTTCAATAAGAAACGGATCAGCTTTATCTCCGCCGTTATAACGGACTTTTTTTCCTGTCAGGCAACTGCTGATGCCAAGTTTAAGAAGTTTATCCATAATTTTATCTTAAAATCAAAGTCAGTAGATCAAAAAAGTTTGCAGTACCGCCTTCAGGCGGTTCGGCGTGCTGCAATAAAGTTTGTAGTACCGCCTTCAGGCGGTTCGGCTCGCTGCAATAAAGTTTGTAGTACCGCCTTCAGGCGGTTTGGCGTGTTGCAATAACCGTCTGATTTCACACTGACCGCCTAAAGGCGGTACTGCAAACTTTTACAAATTTCCGATCTGCTGAAAGTCGGGTTACGCTGCGCTAACCCGCAATGCCATTAAGTTAAGGTATAAACAAACCTGACCCCCTGCCCCCTTCCCAATGGGAAGGGGGAATTGAGGTCTCCCCTTCCCTTTGGGAAGGGGTCGGGGGTTAGGTCAGGTCTTAAGTACCTCATCAAAAGTTATGTACCGGTTATTCAGACTCAATAGTGTATTGCGGGCCGAAATTGATCGGAATATCTTCGGCACATTCCGCCGGTGCCTGAAATGATACGCAGGCAGCAGAAGGCAGCCGTTCATATTTTGGTAGTGGGTCAATCCAGACTGATATTTTATTATAATATCCTAAATTAATAAGGATTATAATAATAGTTTCAAGTCAATTTTGAACCACTACCCATATTTTATCTTCTGCCGTGGAATTTCAGTCAGATTAAGTTCAGGAGAGTATGCTGACGGAAAGACAGCATGCAGCCCTTTTTCTTCCCGTTCAGGCAGGCATGACAGAAACCTGTCACTTTTATGGACAGGTGCGTTATCCGTAATAACATGTGTCTCCTGATCAGTTTTCCCGGTAAAATTTCCGGAGCAGGCAGCCACTGCGTCAGTATCAATTGTGCATTCAGACACATAAGGGGTGAAGTCGTTATCCCTGTCCATAAATCCGGGAACATTCAGAGTTTGTCCTTTTGCCGGAGCGATTTCAATATATCCGCCTTTCGGCTGACAAGCATACGGAACACACGGTGTCTGACTGAAACCGGCACCGTCGGAATACCGGACATCAGTTTCACCCTTTTCCCGCCGTTTCTCCGATTCCCTGATTTCTTCCCGCTTTTTCCGGAATTCTTCCTCATTCCGTCTGTTTTTCAGCGGTTTCCGGATGCGTTTCCGGACACGCTTTTTTTTATTACCAGCCTGACCGTTGAATCGCTGACCGTTTTTCCTCTCCGATCTTCAAGGGTGACAATAATTTTTTTTGCCGGACGGGGTTCCTCTTCAGCTGTTTCATGAACAGACTCCTCATCTCCGGGTGTCAGGATACCGGGTCCGCCCGGTGGGGAGCATCATACAGTCCTCTTATTCCGAATTTTTCCCGACTGTCTGTCACACGGGATACCGCATATTTCAGCTGTCTGCCGCATCCCGAAGCCTTTGTAACTCAGAATTATAACATTCGCACGGTTCCTGCCCGGCAGTCCGATGATTTTTATGAGCAGCTTCCGATGTTTTCAGCTCTGCTTCAGTAATATCTGAAATATATTTCATTTTTACAGCCTCCTTACTGATATGTTCTATTTTTACCGGAGGCTATATCATATTTTTCTTCCCGGCACAAAACTTTTGATGAGGTGCTTAATAACGGACGGCGGCATCCGCATATATGCCGAATTTGGCGTCATTCTCACCGCCTTTTCTGTTTGATACAATTTCAACCGCGATTTCCGGGGGTTTTCCGAATTCCTGTATAAAATAGGAGCGGTTCTTTTTTTTCCATATATCGTCTGCAACTTTCACATCCAGACTTACAAACATATCAGGCACTATCGGCGGTCTGCGGAGATCGTAGAAAATTCCCACATTTGACGCGGCTATGAAATCTCTTCCGGGTCTCCATGAACTGTTCAGGGATTCGGCAAGCAGACGCTGCTGTTTTTCGGAAAATATGTTGTCCACAGGCTCATTATCCTCGGTAATAATCTGATTTATATCCGGTATATCATCATATACCTGTGATCCGATCAGTATTATGCTCATATTTATTTCTCCTCTGACAGTCCTGCTATTTCATCATCGGAAAGACCTGTAAGTTCAGTGATTTCAGAGAGATTATATCCTCTTTCGAGCATTTTCAGGACGGTTCCGGATAATCTGTTTTCAGCCTTTTCGGCTCTCTGTCTTTCCTGCTCCGCACGTCTCCGTTCAATACAGGAATGTTCAAAGCCGGTGAGAATCATTTTTCCGTCTTCATCGTGCCAGCGAAGCCATGATTCGTATTTTCCTTCAAAAATTCCGTCCCATATCATGACTCCGAGACCTGTTCCGTCAAGAAAATCTCCGTTTTTCCTGATATACACTCCGCCTGCTGATAATTCGTATATTCCGAGCATTTCATCCTGAATCTGAAGAAGGGGATCAAGAATAATGTAATATCTGACGGATGCTTCCGCGTATATGCCGAATTTCGCGTCATTCTCCCCGCCCTTTCTGTTTGATACAATTTCAACCGCGATTTCCGGGGGTTTTCCGAATTCCTGTATAAAATAGGAGCGGTTTTTTTTCTTCCAGATATCCTCGGCAAATTTCACATCAAGACTTACGAACATATCAGGCACTACAGGCGGTTTTCGCAGATCATAGAATATTCCCACATTGGACGCGGCAATAAAATCCCTTCCGGGTCTCCATGAACTGTTCAGCGATTCGGCAAGCAGACGCTGCTGTTTTTCGGAAAATATGTTGTCCACAGGCTCATCATCCTCAGTAACAATCTGATTTATATCCGGTATATCATCATATATCTGTGATCCGGGCTGTATTATGCTCATATTTATTTCTCCTCTGACAGTCCTGCTATTTCATCATCGGAAAGACCTGTAAGTTCAGCTATTTCAGAGAGACTATATCCGCCGGAAAGCATTTTCCGTACAGTTACGGACAGCCGGTTTTCAGCTTTTTCAGCACGCTGTTTTTCTTTTTCAGCACGCTGTTTTTCTTTTTCAGCACGCTGTTTTTCTTTTTCGGCTCTCTGTCTTTCCTGCTCCGCACGTCTCCGTTCTATACAGGAGCGTTCAAAGCCGGTGAGAATCATTTTTCCTTCCTCATCAAGCCACCGGAGCCATGATTCGTATCTCCCTTCAAAAATTCCGTCCCATATCATGACTCCGAGACCTGTTCCGTCAAGAAAATCTCCGGTTTTTCCGACATACACTCCGCCTGCGGACAGTTCATATATTCTCAGCATTTCATCCTGAATCTGAAGCAGGGGATCAAGAATAATGTAATATCTGACGGATGCCTCAGCGTATATGCCGAATTTGGCGTCATTCTCCCCGCCCTTTCTGTTTGAGACAATCTCAACCGCGATTTCCGGAGGCTTTCCGAATTCCTGTATAAAATAGGAGCGGTTCTTTTTCTTCCATATATCTTCGGCAAATTTCACATCAAGGCTTACAAAAGTATCAGGCACTATAGGAGGTTTACGCAGATCATAGAAAATTCCCACGTTGGACGCGGCAATGAAATCTCTTCCGGGTCTCCATGAACTGTTCAGGGACTCCGCAAGCAGCCGCTGCTGCTTTTCAGAAAATATGTTGTCCACAGGCTCATCATCCTCAGTAACAATCTGATTTATATCCGGTATATCATCATATACCTCTGATTCTGAATGTATTATGTTCATATCTGTTTCTCCTCTGACAGCCGGGCTATTTCATCATCGGAAAGACCTGTAAGTTCAGCTATTTCAGATACGGTATATCCGCCGGAAAGCATTTTTTGTACAGTTACGGACAGCCGATTTTCAGCTTTTTCAGCGCGCTGCTTTTCATTTTCAGCCCTCTGTCTCTCCTGCTCCGCACGTTCTCCGTTCTATACAGGAGCGTTCAAAGCCGGTGAGAATCATTTTTCCTTCCTCATCAAGCCACCGGAGCCATGATTCGTATTTTCCTTCAAAAATTCCGTCCCATATCATGACTCCGAACCTGTTCCGTCAAGAAAATCTCCGGTTTTTCCGACATACACTCCGCCTGCGGACAGTTCATATATTCTCAGCATTTCATCCTGAATCTGAAGCAGGGGATCAAGAATAATGTAATATCTGACGGATGCCTCAGCGTATATGCCGAATTTGGCGTCATTCTCACCGCCTTTTCTGTTTGATACAATTTCAACCGCGATTTCCGGGGGTTTTCCGAATTCCTGTATAAAATAGGAGCGGTTCTTTTTCTTCCATATATCTTCGGCAAATTTCACATCAAGGCTTACAAAAGTATCAGGCACTATAGGAGGTTTACGCAGATCATAGAAAATTCCCACGTTGGACGCGGCAATGAAATCTCTTCCGGGTCTCCATGAACTGTTCAGGGACTCCGCAAGCAGCCGCTGCTGCTTTTCAGAAAATATGTTGTCCACAGGCTCATCATCCTCAGTAACAATCTGATTTATATCCGGTATATCATCATATACCTCTGATTCTGAATGTGTTATGCTCATTTTTTATCTCCCTGTAAAGCTTTTTCCTGTTTCTCCGGAAATACAGCTATGATTGATTCAGCATTGAAAAAACCGGCAAAAGATTGATTTCTCCAGTCATTCGGATCATTAGAGATATTTTCAGTTGTCTCCGGTCTTATATAAACAATTGTTTCCGGAATGCACCCCTTCAATGCCGGAACTTCAATATGAGTTATTTTTTGTTCAAGAGATTGTTTAATAATGCTATATCGCTCATTAAGCTGATGACTGTATGAAGGTGCATGAAATATCAAATCCTGTAAAGCAGGACGGAAATTTCCCCGTCCCAGCAGTCCGAGTATCAAAATAATTTCTGCTGCGACAAGAACATATTTGTGGATGACAACATCAGGCTTTGTATCTTTTATAAAAATATTTACGAAAAGAAAAATACTTAAAAACCATCCAATTAAAAAAATAAGATAAGCTGTATCAGTAATTCTTAATCCACCCATTCTGCCGAGAGCCCAAAAACAGGGAAAAAATGTTAAAATAATAAGACTTAACCAGACTATCAGAAATAAGAAAAAATGTTTTTTATGGAATCTATAAAAATCAGAATGATTGTTCAACGATATGGCTATCGGAAAAAAAGCAGGCTCGCGCTCAAAAGCCCAACATCTAATGTCCATGTAAACAAATATCGTGATGTCCAAATTATGGAATTAAATAAAGACTGTAAAAATAAATGGTTGTCAGTTGAATCGCTTGCACGCACTGTATTTCCCGGAGCTATTATTACAATGACTGCTCCTATAATACCTGTAACCAGAACAATTTTCCATAAAAGAGATGCCGGATGTTTCATATATACAGTTATAAATGTGCCTATTGCTAAAACAACTAATATAATTAACATAATGGTTTCATTACTCCCAACAGCAGCTAATACAAGCAAACAGCATCCTATAGCACATAAAGATTTTCCTGATTTTGTAAATGAATCAAAATTATGAGAGTTTAATAATAAAGACAGCAAAAAAAGAGAACATAATATTGCCCAACAGATAAGTTACCGCACCTGCGAACCAATAAAAAACCTGTGAAGTTGAAGGCATACGTGTAATATATATAATAAAAAAAATAAAAGCTCCCCAGAAAATTTCTTTGTCGGATAATTTATCAGATACAAGAGATTTTATAAAAAAATACATTGAAAGAAAAAATAATACGAAATGAAATATCGGCATTATTTTATAACATTCAAAAAATATTCCAAAAGAGCTTGTTATTATTGTATAGAGACTAAGAATAGCACTTGGAAAATAACGGGCTGTAAGATTATTATACCAGAAAATCTGGGCTTTTATAAATCCAAGCCTAAGCGTTCCTTCAGCAAAAGAGAAATCATCTAATACCGGATGGCTAAAAAAAGATAACAGAATAAATACACTGCCAATAATAAGCAGGGTGCCTTTTAAAAGAACATTTTTTTTCATAATTTTAATTCCTTAATCAATATATTTTTGATACAGCAGATAAAAAAATTAATCTTGTTTATTCTCAGATTCGATTGTAGCCTTATAAACTTCATCCAGAGAAGGTAATCTTTCAGCTATTATAAGAAAGCTGTAAGAAAAAAATTCAGGCATAATTTTGGCAAGGAAGGAGAGCACTGTGTCTATCCATGAGTATGGATGTTGAGAAGAAATAATATCCCGAATTGGAGGACCAAATCCTCTTATCTTTTCAACCTTGAAACCGTATGTCTGAAAGAGTTTTTTGAATGAATAAATTGCAAAGAGTCGTTTGTGAGTGATATCCAGAATACCGCGTTTTCCGTAATTGAAAAAACCTGACAACAACATGATTCTCATAATAAAAAAAGATATATTTCCAGTACTTGCAAATATTCTTCCCCCTGGTTTCAGAATACGCGCTATTTTTTGAACTGCTGCTTCCGGGTCTTCAAGATGTTCAATAATATCAAGAGCTAAAACCGTATCAAATCTATTGAAACCAAGATGAGTATCAAAATCCGTATTCAGGTTTAAAGCCAATATTTCCATATTTTCGCTTCTTTTCGGAGGACATTTATAATCTACCGATAAAACTTTGTCAGCAGACTTTGCCACTTCAGAGCTTATATAACCCCTTCCTGCTCCCAAATCAGCAACAATTTCATGGGAAAAATTATGCTGTAATACATATTGGTGAAGGGAATTCGGTGACTTTTTGAAAAAATAAATATCCTGTTCACCCAGATTAAAATCCAACAGCGGATCATAGAAGAGACACATTTGAAAAAGCTGATATTTCAAAACAGCTTTAATACAGTTCCACGAATATTTGAATCCCTTGATAGGACGAATTTCAGTGCCATAGCAAGTAGGAATAGGAATTTCAGCGATTTTACAATTTGCCGATAAAAACTGAATTAAAATTTCTGTATCAAAATGAAGATCATCACTGTTAAAACCGAATGGAATACGACTAAGTTTTTCAACTCGGAATGCACGGTAGCCGCTATGAAATTCGGAAATATCCGATCCGAGCATACTGTTCTGAAACCATGTCAATATTTGATTTCCAAACCATTTATAGATAGGCATACCATCCTTCAGAGCCTGAAATGGTTTAAGTATTCGGGAACCAAGTACTGCATCAATGTCACAATCTACAAAGGGAGCAATCATATATGGAAGATATTCAGGAAGATACTGACCATTACCGTGCAATAATATTATAAAATCAAACTCTTGTTTTATTGCATAAGTATATCCGATTTTTTGAATAGCTCCATATCCTCTGTTTATCGGTGTATGGAATACACGAAAATTTTTCAGATGGAGTTTTTTTCCTTCCTGAATAGCAGTTTCATAAAGATGATCGGAAGAAAAATTGTCGATAAAATATATTTCAGCACAGGAATCCGAAATTTCAATAGGAATACGTCTTAAAACTTCCTCTGCGGATTTTTTGGAATTACAATTCATTATCATAATACCGACACGGTGATTATGCAAGACTTGCGTTACTGCTTTATGTATTTGACTGATTTCTATATGATTCATTTTATATTGAACTATCCTATACTTTTAACTTAAAAAGACTGTGATTGGATTAAGTATGTCCCGTCTCTTCGGAATCTCAATTTATGTTTTTTGTTCATACTGAAGAATATTATCTTTTTTTTCCAACAATATGCTGAAAATTATACAAAGTAGTAAAAAAAATCCGCCTGAAAGAGATATTATATAAGGATTTGAAACCGAAGGCAATATGGCAGATGTTTTCGGATTGTTTTTCAGGAGTTCTTTTTGGGCATCTGCTACACTTGTTTTGCCGAGAATAAGATTTAAAAACTTTTCTTTACCAAAAGAAAGTCCCGTAGGAATTTTAATTCCGCTTTTTATTTCAGCACTTGCATGTACTTCTCTGTCATTTGTTGTTACGCTGAAAAATTCATGGCGTATTCCAAGCAAAGATAGAATTATAACAGTTGATATAAAAATTTTTTTCCAAAGTTTTGAATGAATATAACCCAATGAAACAGCTGCAACTACATAAATAATAGGAATCATCGGAAGCCAATACCTTGAAAACATTTCACTCCCGCTGTACCAAGTATTAAATTTGGGTTTCAGAACGAAATAAGGTAAAAGATATAATATTGAATATATAACAAAACATTGCTGACGAAAAACTAATATCAGAAGAGCAGGAAGTGTTAATATCGTAACAGGTGCAAAATATAACGGACTTTTTGCGGGTTCTAAAAGATTTCCTGTCATACCTTCATACCAGGATCCTAAAAATCTGATATGCCCATTATAACCGAAATCAGAAACGGAACCAAAGCGATAAAGATTGAATGCTATCATAAAAATTGCAAAAACAATGATTGGCAACATAAAACTAAAAGTAATCTTTGATTTCAATAGTTGGAATTTAAATTTCTGAGCATAACACAGCATAAATATAAATGCCGGCAAAACCGTTATGGCAAATGGTCTGACAATGAATGCCATTCCTGCAAATATACCTGCAACAGCCCAATATTCAGTCTTAATATTCTGTTGTATAACTGATGAAACAAGAATTGTTGTTGCTACCATTAGACACATGGTAACACTCAGATTATTCCAGCATTGATCGCTGAAAAGCCAAATCGGAGAGGCTGCTGCCAACGAAACTGTCAGAATTAAAGCTATCAGCGGACTTAACATAACACGACAATAATCCAATAGCAGGTAACTGTAACTGCTGAGAAAAAGACAGAATGAAAAAGCCACGCTTTCATAATCAAACCTTTTCTATGCTGATATGAAGAAGGCGACATGAAATAAGCAAGTGCTGTACCCGGCAATGTAAGAAGTGAATGTCCGATACCGTAACATTGATAAAAAAGACCGTTCTGTCCTTGTTTATAGCGATCTCTTGTTCTGAAAACAGGATGATTTAATGGTTCATCAAATCCAATTTGCCCTTTTTCCAATATCTGCAAAGTCTGATCAAACTGTGTCTGGTTATCTCCGCTAATCATTGTACCGCTGAATGTTGATGAGTAAAAGACAACTAAACCTGAAAAAATTAAAACAACTTGGAAGATTTTGTTTTTTTCGATTCTAAATATCATAATTGTCCTAACTATGATTTATATGATTAACGTGATTGATAATCATGTCAGCCATATAAATTGTTATGCCTGCTTAAATGCGGTTAGTAAGTTTTCTTTCAGCCAGCAGTAAAACCTTGATGAATTCTTCACATTCAACATTCCAACGGTCGCCTCTGTTATTCGGATATATCTCAAGAATCGCTTTACCGTTGCGATTTGAAAGTTCAGCAACCATAATATCATCAAGCCATATTTCTGCTACCAAAGATTCTCTGTCAGGCACACTTGCTATTTCGACTGTAAAATTATTATTCATGGTTCTAAAAATCCTATAAAATTGCCATATCCATCATATCTTATACCATGTCCATCGGAACTTTTTATTTCAATAATATCTCCGAAACGAGGATGATGACGCCGTGTTATCTTACTGTCAGGATTGTTAAGAATGTTATCAACAATATTCTGAGCTTGTCTGTTAATATCCGAAGGATTTCCCTTTGCCTGAAGGAAAGAACTTCCGAGTCGGGAACCATGTTTTTGCAATGCCCGTCCCGCTTTTGTCAATCCGCCTTTGTCATCTGCTCCGGCAGATATTGAAAGTTTTATTAAGTCTTTTTCTATTGTTATAGAGTTATCCATTATTTTACACTTCAGACAACCTGCCAATCATTGGATTAAATCTGTCCTGCCGTACAGGGATTTCAATCTCACAAGTCTCGGATTTCTGCATTTACCGCGGACTGGCTAAAAGCTGACGAATTGTAGTGAACCTGAAAGCGAAAGCAGGTGAGATATTTTTTTTCTTTTTTCCAATGTATAAAATCAATAAAATCAATAATATCTTGCAACCTGTCATCAGGAACATATTTTATCTTTTCAGCCAGAAATTCTCTTAATTGAATCATCTTATATTTTCCTTTAATATTTAAGCATTTTTCAAAAGTTGTCAAATCTTGTTTTACATGTTATTAACAATCACCCTGTAACAGAAATATAGCATTATTCTACAGTGCAGACAGTGCGGTTATTTTATCATGGGAAATCCCTGTCAGTTCAGCAATTTCAGATAAAGAATAACCTTTCGCAAGCATTTTGCGGACAGTCTCATTCAGACATTTTTCAGCTTGATCGGCACGCTGTTTCTCCTGCTCTGCCCGCTGTTTCTCACGCTCAAATAATTCCTCATGCGACGGCAATATATATCCGTCATTTGTCATCCATCTGAGCCAGTTCTCTTTTATGACAAGATAAAGCCCTGTTACAGAAGAATAAATCCTGTTTTCCATATCAGGCAGTACATCTCTGTAAGAATTTTCTGACAGCCTGTAACCTCCGAATTCCTGAGAAAACGGGTCATAAATATAATATTCGGAAGTCCTGAATATCCGGCTGTAAAGCTCTTTTTTCTCCCCTTTGTCAGTTTTCCGTGTTGTGTCAGAAAGAAGCTCGATAATCAGATCAGGAAATCGCATCTCTTCCTGCCATACTACCCATGATTTTCTCTCTCTGTTATCAACATCCGTAACAATGAAAAAATCAGGACCTCTGAATTTTCTTCTGTTTAAGATGTCAAAATGCAGAAACATATTTCCGCCGACATAATATTTTCTGCTCTCTTTCCAGTATGCTTTCAGAGAATCTATAAGAAGATTCATCTGATCCCTGTGCCGCGATGTTTCCATTGGCGCTCCGTCATCATAAGGCAAATCATTCTCGGTAGGCAATGACTCTATGCTGTCTAAAATCTCTTTGTCATCAATCTCTTCAAACAAAAATGGATTGTTCATGGTTGTTACAATCATATATCCTCCGAATTTACAGGATTTTATCGGAAATAAAAAAGCCGGAATCTCAAAACTGGCAAGTTTTACTTCTCTTTTTTAACAGCTTATAAAATTCCCCTCTTTTACCTATCATCAGAATATAAACGGTTTTTGTCTCTTCATCAACAATATAAGGCAATCCGATATTCCTGCCTGCTGAAAACGAAATGATATGAATGTATGCCGTTCATATCTCCAGACGGCATTTCTCCATTTTGAGGTGCTGACAAAATTTCTTGAATATATTCCGTTTTAATAGTCTCTTTCAAAAAAGGATGGAGTTTTTTCAAATCCTTCTTAACTTGGGGGTGGTATTCGTCTTTATATATCAAATGCTTCATCCCGATTGAGAAACTTGACTCTTTTGAGGTCAAAATCTTTTTTTCGTTTCAGCAGTTCTTTACCTTCTTTTGTCAGCAGCAGATACAGCGTTTCAATTTCTTCTGAACTCATAGACTGAATAATTTTCGCTACATTGTCCACTGATATATCAACCATCATCTGTGGCATAAAAACCCCTGTTTTTTTGAGA
This sequence comes from uncultured delta proteobacterium, assembly GCA_963806835.1. GTDB lineage: Bacteria > Desulfobacterota > Desulfobacteria > Desulfobacterales > CAWEAR01 > CAWEAR01. Next base: position 224,121 of record CAWEAR010000026.1, on the reverse strand, counting down.
ACCTGACAAGTTATACAACGCAATAGTATGAAATTTATCTTAAATTTTTATCCATTGCAGCTTTGCGAGTTTATATCCGCGACATATCAGGAATCAATGTTTCTATTGAAATGTTGAAAATGTCTTTCAGATTATACTGTTCAGTTACTCCTATAATCTCAAAACCGACAAGTTTTCCTTCTTCATCTATATCGGCATTAATTCCTTCTTCTATTTCTTTGGTGTATGAAATTTCTTTTTCCTGTATCCTGATATAAAGTGAATCTGTTTCCTTGTCATATTCTATTTTCATTTTGCCTCCGGTTTTGTTTTATCAATGACGGTAACAATGACTATTTTATCAGTTTCCTGTATAAATGTTACTTTAAGCCATTTTTTACCAATATGTCTGAACGCATTTTTACGATCTTTTATCGAATCTTCTGTTTTTTCCGGTGAAAGGAGAGTATCTTCAACTTCTTTTTCAGAAATTTTTCTCCATTTCATCTACCTTTTGGCATGTCTGCTGAAACATATTTTCACTCTGAATTTTCTCCATTCTCTTTATATCTGATTTTTACATCCCCATTTCAACAAAAACCGCTATTACCATTATACCGGTTGTTTTGTCAAAGTGATTTACCTCATATTTTTTCCTGTTCTCATCATCTATGTATTCCACAAAGAAAACCAGAAAAATTTCCGGCAGACCGAGCTGCTTCCCATATTGGGCTGCCTGATTTAAAGCATCTTTGTATCCTGTTTCATCTGTATAAGTTTTTACTTCAATGCCATAAATTTTTTCTCTGTATTTTATAATCAGGTCTATTTTTCCGTTTCCTGTCGGAAATTCAGGATATACATGCCCCAATTTGGCATAAAGGAAATAAAACAGATACATATAAAGATTAAAATGAAATACTGCTTCGTAAATTCGCAAATCCTTCCGTCTCGGAGCATCTTTTAACAGCCAGTCCCTGTTTTTTTTCAGATAATTCTCATACCGTTTCATCAGATTTGTTATATTCAGGCGTTCTTCAGTGATAATATCAGAAAGATTTTCAAACGGATCCGTAAGCCTGCCCATATATCTGAAAAGTTCATTGGAAAAATAATTAAAGAGCCTTTTCTGAACAAAAGGAGATGAAAATCTGATATAAAACCTTGTTTCATCTGCCTGTTCCATATCAATGACACCGTTCATGTATAAATAGCTGATCTCTTTATTATCATATCTGAAAGGTATTTTTTCATTTGTCTGAAACATTTCCATGACAATATTTTTATAAGGTGCTTTATTTACTTTGCTGATAATATTTAAAATATTATTATTAGGAAGAACATCGGATGCATAAGCATAGACAGTTTCAAAATGCTTCATAGTAAAAGGTTTATCTTTTTCCGGCAAATGATTTTCATAACCCTCGGTTAATAATTCCCCAAACCAGCAGGTAAGCCCAGGCTGTCCGTTGGTTTCATTGTATAACCGTTCAATAACATCCTGATGAATCTCCTGTCCGCTCTCTTTTTCATACCACCTGAACATCCCCCCGACTTCAGGAAGTGTCAGGTTCGGTATATGGAAACTTCTCTGCACATTAAACGGTGAACCTGTTATATTTTCAATACCCAGAACACTTCTCACACCTACAAGTGCAAGTCCGTGCAGCAGATATTTTTTCTCATGACTCTTTTTATCCGGTTCATTAATTCTTTTCAGATATATATTTCTGAATTCGCTTACAAATTTATTGATAAAATCTTCGCTGACAGCATCAAATTCATCTATAATAAGAACAAGAGGTTTTGACAGATATTGATTACTGAATAATCCGGCAAAATCTTTCCATGAGAAAATTGTCGGAATATTTTTTTCAAGAGATTCCTGTAATTCTCTGCTGAATATCTCTAAAAGAGTCTCTTCTGATGTATGATATTTGGCAGATTCCATAGAGATAATCGCAACATCAAATTTATCAGATTTCTTTAATATTTTAATAATCTCCAGCATTATCCATGATTTGCCGTGTCTGTCTGGAACCCCATACAGTAATGTAATGTCCGATATGTTCATCTGTGAGATGAACATAGGTTTTTTCAATCAGTTCTTTTCTCGGAGCATAATAATGCAGATTTGTATCAACCGGTCCGTAAGATGAAAATTTTCTTGTCATGACTGCTCCATCCATCGTAAATCTTCACTCCATAATTTTAAAATTCAAAGGCAGATATTCCGTATTTATCAAACTGTCTGATATGAAAAATTTCATTTCTTTTCATAGGTTGTATATCAGATTCACTGACGACCAGAACAGTTATAGTTTCTCCAACAGCGTTGAATACTTCAAGAGAATAACCTGTTTCCTGTCCGAGACCGCCTTCATGTTCATCAACAATAATTGCGATATCGCCTTTATAAAGCCCGTATTCGGGAAAATCTTTACGCAAAGATACTCGGATAAAAAGAGGATATGCCATATTATGTCTCCTTATCAGGATATAAAGTGATAAATTTTGTTTGTCCGGTATTATATTCTGTCATCCAAATAGTAACAACTCTCAGTAATATACCGATAGGAGTCAGAATTTTTCCCCTGATTCTGTACAGATTGCCATAAGATGTTTTACGAGTCAGTTCAGCCTCAAATCTTAGCTGACTGCGAATATCTTCTGCTAACCTTTCCCAGTTTTCAATGGAATAACCCGCATGTTTTAAAAATTCAGATTTATCGTTTTCCGGATGCCATTTTAAAAGATATTCTGTAATTTTTTGAGAGGCAATAACTGAATGTTCGGATAATTTCAATATTAAATCAATCTTATCTGAAAAAAAAATGGTACGCTTTGTGCCACTCTACTTTTTAATCAAGGCATTCGCTACATTCCACGTTGCTCTCCACCACATTTTCGGAGGAAAAAGGCAATGCTGATAAATATGAAACGCGCTGAATAAAGCATTTTTCCGGTCACGGTTCATTATTGCTGTCCGATAAGAACGGATTGCTCCCATTTGAAGATATTCCTGTCTAAGCCGTCCCTGCAAGAGTTTTCTATGCCGGTTTGCTATGAAACAGCGGATTTTATAATTATGCCTCTGCATTCTTTGTGAGAGAGTGCCGCCGTGAAAACGGTATCTGTATATCGGATAAGGAAGACGCTTAAAAGATGCTCCGGCTTCAAGCATACTATACCAGAAATCAACATCCTCCATACCTAACCGCAAAGTATCATGTTCACAATACCCGCGGATTTTCTCAAATATGGAACGTCTAAAAGGGGACTGCGCCTGAATATAGTGCTGTCTGACCAGCAAAGGAAAATCAAATTCAGGATTTTCTCTTATTCTGTTTTCCGCTCCGAAATGAATCACATCCGGGTAAAAAACATCTGTTTGGGGATATTTTTCAAACCATTGCAGAGCAATCTCCAATGAATCAGGTACGAACTGATCATCTGAATCCAAAGGGAACAGAATCGGCGATGTTGTCATGCGTATGCCGGTATTACGTGCCGCTGCCAACCCTTTATTCTTTTCATGATGATAAACTTTAACCTGCGGATGGTCAATCTTTTTTAACAGTTCAAGAGTATAACGGTCTGTTGAACCGTCATTTACAACAACAGCTTCCCAATTCTGAAAAGTTTGTGCATAAAGACTTTCCAATGACTCGGGTAAAAATTTACCATCATTGAAGCAGGGTATAACAACAGCGATAGCAGGTTTATTCATATAATTTTGTAATTTTCTCTTTTTGCGGCTTGGCGTCTTTGCGTGCCATATCTGTTCTCACGCAAAGACGCCAAGTCGCTAAGTATATGAAACAGTAAATTAGCTTCCGGTTTTGCAAGAAATAAGAAACTAAGTTTTTGAAAAAATTTGCATATCCATCTTCAGGATTATAAGGAGCGTCAATAGCTGGTTGAATTCTGTGAGTTTAACCACAAAGGACACAAAGACTGTACTCACAATTTCTAAAAATTTGTAGGTCGGGTTAGCGGAGCGTAACCCGACATTATAATCAGCGGCGTATTTATGACGGTGTGTACTAAGCCGGAATGTCGGGTTACGCTTGCGCTGACCCGACCTGCAATTTCAGATTAAATGAAGCAGTAGTAGGTATCTGCATTTAATCAGTTACTTCAAACAATATCATCCATCCGGTATCAACATGATACCAGCGCCCTATCTCTTTAAAATTTTTTCCGTTATCACCGGGACTGACGGCGGGAACAAAAAATATCTGTGCAACATCAAATTTTTCAGGACTCCAGTGTTTCTCTTCCCATATAAAATATCTGATGTCCCGTTCTTTTAACTGCCGTATAAACCCATCCTGATCATTCGGAAAATCTTCCCACCAGTTCTCATATTTTTCCGGGCATGGAGCCCCTTTATAATTCAGATTGGCGTAAAATGAAGTCCAACGCTGGATATGCTGAGATGTTGCCACATTTATCTCTCTGTCATTCCCCTCTCTTCTGCCGATCATCTCTCCGATCTCTTTGAATATTGCCTTGTCAGCCGCTCTTTTAAAGAGATTTTTAGGCAAAGCAGCTATTATAATCAGAAAACAGAGGACAGGAATTACGGCAGATTTTTTCAGATTTAATTTAGACTGAGAAAAAAAGATAATCTTTTCAAGTCCGAATCCTGTAAAGATTGCGCAGGGAAATACGACAATTGCCAGAAAACGGTAAATAAGTATCCATTTGTGAAGAACGTGAAAATACAATAAGATGAATCCGAAAATAGTAAGAAGTAAAAAATAGAATACCCGGATATCCTCTTTTATTCTTTTTCTTATATCTGTTGTTCCGATTGCAAATATCATAAAAAACGGAAGAAAAAAAGCCTCTGTACTCCGGTTGAATAACATTCCCAAAGCAATCAGCCAGACGCAGTTTCTTGCTTCAGGCAGAAAATATCTTAGAATATCATCATGTTTCCGGTAATTACCGAGTTCCCTCAGTTCCACCCGGAGTTCTCTGTATTGAAGATAAGGAGCATAGAATTTTTCAGCAATATCATCTAATCGGAAAAAGCGGCTGAACGAAATGTCATACGATATAATTCCGAAGGTACCTGTCAGAATAATCAGGATGGTCGGCAGAGTAAAGAAAAGAAATCTTTCAGATTTTTTATCCTGTTTTATCAACAGAATATAGAAAGATGATACAATAATAAATAAAACCGCTTCCACTCTTGCCCATGCTGCAATGATAAAAGAGAGATTGCTTAACAAAAGAAAAAGATAACCCCGTCGGTCATTCTGACAGATAAAAAAGTATAATCCAAGTACCAGAAAAAACCAGTACATGGGATCACGCATAGCATCCGCGGTTTGGCTTACAAATACAGGGGTCATTGCAAAGATCAGGGTGACGAGAGCAGTGATCTGATCATCAAAAAAGCGTCTCAGCAAAAGCGCGAGGGGGATTAAAGTGGCTGATCCGAAGAAAAATGAAATAGCGTTTGCCGCCAGAATCCAGTCATGAAAAAAGATGTATATTCCTGTAATCATAATAGGATAGCAGGATATGAAATCCAGCGTGCATGAGGTAATCTTTTCAAATTCTCCGTAATATATGGCTCTTGCCTGATGAATATACATCGGAGTATCAGGATTAACAATAAATGTATTATAACAGGCAATAAAACGGATTACAAATCCCAGCAGAATTACAAAGAGAATTTCGCGGGATAAAGAATAGTTGTTATAATTTTTCATAAATGATTTTTTTGTATAAAAACCCTAAGGTTTTTTTGAGTTATATTTCCAAAAATTCCCGGATGATCTTTTCAGAGATAAGATCATTATCCAAATGGGAAATATGATCCCGAATCTGAACCGGACTCATACGGGGAATTTCAATCAAATCCTTTAATTCTGTAAATGCTTTTTTAATATTGGCATAATCCGCAGAATTTTTCAAGATAATACCGCTTTTTTCCGGCAAAATAAGCTCTGCATATCCTGTATTTTCACTGACAAGAACCAAAAGCCCCATTGCCTGAGCTTCAGCCGCAGCCAATCCAAAAGGCTCATAACGGGACGGAAGAATCATTGCTTTGCAGATTGACGCATATCGCCACCCTTGCTGCTGAGGTCCCAAGAAATGAACCCGCTCTTTTACCCCTATTTTTTCAGATTGACGCATATAAGTCCGGCAACTCCCCTTTCCTACCACGATTAAGTGATATGATTCCGGCATAAAAGCAAGCCCTTGAATTGCAATATCAAGCCCTTTTCTGGAAAAGCCGCTTCCTAAAAACAGAAGAAAATTATTTGCCTGATTTAATTCATGTTTTTTTAAAAGCTCATCCGCAGCAACAGCCCGTTTATCAAATACTGCTCCTATCTCTTTCCAATTTATGCCATTGTAAATAATCTGAAATTTATCATGAGAAATCATATAGTCATTGCAAATATCTTTGACTACCATATTTGAACAGCAGTGAATCTTTTTCAGATTCGGGTTGTAAAATCCTTTTTTTTCAATATGAAGCATATAATTATGAAACAGGCTGAATTTACGGAATAGACGTGCTATCAGGCTGGAATTCTTATTTTTCACACGCAGAAAGGTCTTATGGCTTCCTCCGCCTGCATGAAAATGGGTAAAGCATGAAACCCTGTCCAATGAAAATAAAGCGTCAAATGAATGAGCAGAAAGATAATTGCAGACAGATCGCTCAAATCTCCATAACTGCCATAACCTGTTTTTTATAAGACTTCCAAGCGGAATAATACTCAGATTCGGATGTGAAATAGTCCATGGCTGATGCGGCAATGTCAGGAGGCTGATCTTTACGCCGGTCCCCAATATCTTTGGAATCAAAGCGGCTGTCAACGTCTCTACACCGCCATACAGCGAATATGAGCTTCGTATCAGAGCAATTTTTTTGATAGCCATAAGAAAAAAATTCCTTGTTCCCACTTCTGTGATTTATAAACATTGTCTGAACTGTGATTTTCATAAGATTTCTTTGATTACCGTGATTTAATCATGTTAATCATAAGAATCATACAGGAATCACAGTTCAGCCAATTCCTAATTTTTCTATCTGTTCTCTCATTACCTGCATAACTTCATCAGGCATAAGCTCTTCTAAACAACGTGAAAAATCACTCCCGTTACATCCCTTTAGTTTACATGGAACGCATGGAAAATCTTTATGAACTACTCTATGAAGCTCCCCTCTCGGTGCCCCAAACAGCAGAATGTCCGGGTCCGAAAATGCTGATTGTCGGCATACGGACCGCAGCGGCGATGTGCATTCCGGCACTGTCAACACCTATAAATAATTCACATTTTCTTAAAACCGCCGGTAATAATCCGATAGAGGTCTTACCGGCAAAATTGTAGGTGCTGCCGTTGCATCGGCTGATGATTTCATCTGCCCGTCTGCGTTCATCAGTAGAGCCGATAATAATCACAGAAACCTTATATTCTGAAATAATCTGATTGATAAGCTGGTTATATTTTTCTATATTCCATTCTTTATATTGCCATAGAGAAAAAGGCTGTAAAGCAATAACAGATCGGTCTGACGGAATATTTTCAGATTTGAAAATAGCGTTTGCCTGCTCTGTTCTCTCAGGAGGAATTTCAATGCAGGGGAAAACATCATCTATTCCAAGATTATATGTTGTCAGAAGATTATGATAATATTCAGCCATATAACGATTCGGATCCTTTTCGGCGAACACAATATGCGTAAATAACCTGTTCCGCCATAATTCTCCGTCATCTGCATAATATCCGATCCGCTGACACGCGCCGGAAAGAAATGCCAGAATAGCACTCCGATCCCCTTTTCTCATATCAATTGCAAGATCAAAATGAAATTTCCGCATATTAAGAAAAAAATTTTTCTGATACTTTATCTCCTTCGCCAGCCTTCTTTTTCTTTTATCTACGGAGATCACGCCGTTTGACCAGGGACAGTCTTCTATCAATTCCTTTGCTTTTTTTCTTACAGCAACAATAATATTTGCTATAGGAAAATGTTCCCGTAATGCTTTTATAGAGGATAAAGTGAGAATCACATCTCCAATGTCCCCCAGCTGGATGAGCAGAATATTTTTAATATTTTCAGTAATTAAATGTTTTTTTTTCATAAGATTAGCCAAAGACCTACGGGGACTTCGGTGAGCTCAGACTTCGGTGAGCTCAGTCGAACCGTCGAACCGTTTTGAAAACCCCATAGGTCTTATTCGTTTTTAATTCTTATATGCCAAAGAATCAATTGAACATAAGTAATAAATTTTTTATTCAAATCTTTTTTCAGACCAAGCGTAAAAAGAATTCCTGTCATAGATAAAAGAGCATTTATCAGCAGCCGGATAAAGATAATTCCGCACATTAGCGGGAAAGAACGCGGATGCCATTTTTTCAGATAACTGTATCTGGAACGGTAAAACATGATCCTTGATTTTATTCCATGTCCTGCGCTTTTTCCCTGAAAATGAAATATTTTGGCTGTCGGGATAAAATAGATTTTCCATCCGGCATGTTTCATCTGACGTTGCCAGTCGGTCTCTTCAAAGAAAAAGAAATAACGTTCATCAAAGAATCCGACCTGATCCATTGCTTTCTTCCGCACAATCATGCAGGCACCGATCACGGATTCGATTTCAGTCGCTTCAGTATAATTCTTTCTTTTACTTGGAAATTTATTTGGAAAGAGTATTCTCAGCAGCGTTTCATTTGACAGCAGTGTGAGCAATGAAGGGAAATTGGCAATCGAGTTCTGTTTTGAGCCGTCAGCATTCAATAATTGTCCGCAGGCAACCCCTGCTGCCGGATTATTCTCCATAAAATGAAACAATTCGTAAATCGCTCCGTTGGTCAGAATCGTATCAGTATTCAGCAGCAGAGCATATCTCCCTTTCATCTGACCGAATGCCAGATTATTTGCCGCGGCAAATCCGAGATTCTTTTTATTCTCAATAATGTTTATATCAGGGTATCTGGTTCTGACTGCTTCAACGCTTCCGTCAGAGGAGCCGTTATCAACTACCCATATTTCAAATGCAAAAACACAATTTTTGCACTCAATGACGGTCTGATAAACAGAATTCAGACAGTCGAGCAGCAAATCTTTTGTATTCCAATTTATGATGATAATAGAAATGTCCATATTTAATTTTTTCAAAAACCTAAGAGCGTGTTTGAAAAGTCACTGATCACAAAGTCTGACCGCAGAGAAGGCGAAGAGGATGCAGAGATTCTCCGCATCCTGCCGTGCCGTTAACCTCTGCGCCCTTTGCGGAACTCTGCGTTAAAAATAAAGGCAGTCTTTTTCAAACACGCTTTTAGGGTTTGGGTATTCAAGACCCAGCGGGTCTTTATCCCTGTTAAGCATGATCCTGCTTAGGAGATTTCTGCAATCTTTTTATTTCTTCCTCGCTTAACCCTGTCGCCTGTGCAATCTGAACACTGGTAAGCACGCCCATTGAAAGAAGGTTCATGGCGGTTTCCAATGCCTTTTTACGCCCACCTTTTTCAATGCCGATCCGCTCACCTTTTTCAATGCCGATCAGTTCGCCTTTTTCAATGCCGATCCGCTCGGCTGTTGTGATGTACTGCATTTTCTGTTCCTCCTCGAATTTTATGATTTCCCTGTGGTATGTCTCTTCGAGTTCCTCCGGCAGCGCCATAATCCAGTCTATAAATCTGTAAAGATTCAGAATATCCTGCTTTCCGAATCCGCGTCTGTAAAGATTTTTGGTAGTGGTTCAAAATTGACTTGAAACTATTATTATAATCCTTATTAATTTAGGATATTATAATAAAATATCAGTCTGGATTGACCCACTACCAGATTTTTGGTCAGTTCGGTTTTCCATCTCCGGCGGCTTTCGGTGTTATCCTTTGTTTCGGCTGTTTTCAGATGCGCCATGACAACAACAGCAAAAGGATTGCGGGATTTTTCAAGTTTTTCCCAATTTTTTCCGAAGTCCAGAATCTTGACAGCGGGAAAACGGAACTCCGTGCGGCATCCCCACAGCTCATGCGAATAAACAGAAGGATACCATTTTTTATCCTCGTCTGCAAGAACGGCAAGACTGACAGCGGGACGGTTATAAAGATCGTGGATACGGTAATTATAGACATAGACCCTGTGCGGAAAATCCGTTTCCTTATGAGCCTGAATTTCCGTATGTATCATCACCCAGTATCATCACCGTTTTTTATGCACCCGGAACAGCCTGTCCGCAAGACGCTTTCCGGTCTCCGCTTCACGTGTTATCTGCCGGAGTTCTTTGTCCGCGACTGTATATCCCTTTTCCCAGTCTGTCTCTTCCGCAATTCCCGGAAAAAAGAAGCTCATAAACTCTTCAAAATACAGTCCTAAAATATCTTTCCACGGACTGTCATAATCATCCCGTAAAATCATATTTCTCCTTTGATATTCTAACGGATCGCCAAAATCCGGTTACAGAGCGGATGCTTATAACTTTATGATAATCTTTTTACCGAATCCAGAACCTGCTCAACAGAAATCTGTTTCATGCAGTCTGTTGTCTGACATTTTCTTTTAAAACAGGGGCTACAGGATAATCCTGCCCGGATAACCTGATGATTGGAGCCAAATGGTCCCGTTCTCCAAGGGGCAGTAGGTCCGAATATCGCTGTTACCGGAGTTCCGACTGCTGCCCCAAGGTGCATGGGACCTGTATCAGTTGAAATCAGCATATCTGCTTTTTCATAAATCGCGGCTAATATTTTCAGGGTAGTTTTTCCGGCTAAATTAAGAGATTTCCCCTTCATTAAAGAAATAATAAATTCAATAGTCTGATAATCCTCAGCCCCCCCTGTAAATACAACTTTTGCTCCGTATTCTTCAATCAGCCTGTCTGCAAGTATTGCAAATTTTTCATTATCCCATAGCTTAGTTTCCCACTTTGCAATCGGATTGATTGCCACAAGAGAGGGTAAGCACAGGGGCTTACCCCTACAGACTTGCAACAGATCATCCGCCTTTTGACGATCCTCCTCCTGAACAGGAATCTTATAAACAATTTCATTGCTGTTAATCCCTATCCGTTCAAGAAGCATCATACTTCTCATAATTGCATGGATATTCATATCAACAGGCTGAATACGCTCATTAAGAAAAATATAGCTATGCTCCGCATGCTCCATACCTTTATCATAGCCGATTTTACGATCTCCTCTTGCAATTCCGACAAGTACCCCGCTTTTAAGCAAAGCCTGAAAATCAAATATCAGATCATATTTGGTATCCCTGAGTTCTTTTATAAAATCGGATACCTCTTTTAATCGCCTCTGTTCTCTGAAAAAATAGGGTTTTTACTCCAAAAATTCTCTTAACCCATTCTTTCCGTTTTGAAATCAGAACCCGATCCAATGCAGTATGACCCTCAATAAGTGAAGCCGCAGCCGCCTCCGCCAGCCATGTAATATGAGCATCAGGATAATGAAGCCTGATGGCATTCAAGGCGGGAAGCGTATGAATTACATCTCCGATAGCGCTCAGTTTTACAATAAGAATCTTCATAACAGATATTTCGGACATATTCTTGACAAATGACATGAATTATCATAATGTACCCGCTTTGTAACGTCAAGCAGGTTTAATAATTCTCTTAAAAGAGAATTCTCCTGTTTATCTGTATTTACAATAAAAACATCATTTTTTATCAAATCGGGATCATAAAATATAGATTTGTGATTCAAATTTGCTTTGACATTTTTTTATTTTTTAACTATTTCTTCTCAGTCACGAGGTAATATATTAAATGTTGACTGCTGATAAGGCAAAACCTTTTCTGAAATGGGCTGGCGGAAAAAATCAGTTGCTCAGACAGTTTGAAAATTATTATCCTGATGATTTACGCAAAGGTGAAATTGAAAAATATATAGAGCCGTTTATCGGCGGCGGTGCTCTGTTCTTTGAAATTATTCAGAAATATAATATCCGTTCTTCTTATATTGCTGATATAAATAAAGATTTGATTTTGACATATCTGGTTATTCAGCAGCAACCGGATATTTTACCGGAATTTTTGGAACAGTATCAGAAAGAATATGACAATACCGCTGAAGAAAAACGTAATCATCTGTTTTTATCAATAAGAAAGCATTTCAATTTACAGCGGTTTGAAATCAATTATAAAAAAATTTCAGATAATTGGATACCGAGAGCGGCGCAGCTTATTTTTCTGAATAAAACCTGTTTTAACGGACTGTTCCGTTTAAATTCAAAAGGAGAGTTCAATGTGCCTTTTGGTAAATATAAGAATCCGAATATCTCAGATAATTATAATATCTTCTCTGTTTCCAAGATATTGCAGAATACTGAGATTCTGATTTCTGAGTATAAAAACTGTTTTGACAGGGCAGATGAAAAAACATTTGTCTATTTTGATCCGCCGTACAGACCTGTCAGTAAAACAGCAAGTTTTACAAATTACGCAGGATTTAAATTTACAGAGAGAGAACAGATTGAACTGGCTGATTTTTTCAGAAAATTAGATACTGAAAAGCACTCTAAATTAATGTTAAGCAATTCGGATCCTAAAAACGGAAATCCGGATGATAATTTTTTTGAAGAAATTTATAACGGTTACAGATTACACCGTGTTTATGCAAACAGAATGATAAACTGCAATGCGGAAAAACGGGGACAGATAAAAGAACTGGTTATTACGAATTATGAGATAACAGCCTGAAAAGCCGTTTCACTGAACGGCAATTCTGCTGTGATATATTGTCGGCAGTAAGATTTATTATTCTCAAAATTATAGCAGGATATTGAAAGAACTATATGAGATTATCTGAAATATGTGAAATACTGAATGCTGAAGTCCTTGTAGGAAAAGAGATGCTGGAGAATAGGGTCTTTGGCGGCGGAAGTGCTGATCTGATGGATGATGTCCTTGCGGCTGTTGCAAAAGGTGCTGTTATACTGACAGGGCTTACAACTATTCAGGTTATCCAGACAGCTAAAATTGCCGAAGTTGCGGCAATTATTTTTGTGAGAGGAAAAAAGCCGGACAAAAAGGTAATAGAACAGGCGATTAATTATAAACTGCCGGTTTTTCTGACGAGTTATTCTTTATTCACCGCAAGCGGTCTGCTTTATATGAACGGGCTGAGAGGGATTGACGGGTCATGGTAACTGTGTTACGAGGCAGAGTATCGTAACAGAAAAAATAAAACCATAAGAATTTATATTTATGGTTAAAAAAATAAAAAGGAGTGTCAATTATGGTAGAAGCTGTTTGTATGATGGGAGGACTGGGTGTGATGATTGGCGTAGTATTGGCTGCGGCATCAAAAATTTTTTATGTCTATGTCGATCCCCAAATAGAAGCGGTTGAAGGCGCTTTGCCGGGGGCAAACTGCGGCGGATGCGGAATGCCGGGTTGCAGCGCCAATGCAGCCGCTATTGTTGCCGGAAAATCAGCCCCGAATTCCTGCGTTGCCGCAGGACCTGATGTTGCCGCAGCAATTGCAGCAATTATGGGCGTTTCAGTTGAGGCAAAAGAGCCTGATATTGCAAGACCGGGCTGTACTTTCGGCGTAAAAGATGCTGAGACAAAATATCTTTACAACGGATTAAGCGACTGCAAAGCAGCAGCACTTTTAAGCGGCGGAATGAAGGTCTGCTCAGTTGGATGTCTGGGGCTTGGCAGTTGTTCAAAAGCCTGTCCTTTTAATGCTATAACAATGGGACCCGAGGGGCTTCCGGTAGTAGATGAAAAAAAATGCACAGGATGCGGAACCTGTGAACGGGTATGTCCAAAGCATATTATTACGCTTTCATCTGTTACACGCCGTATTCTGAAAGAATACGCCACAGATGAATGTACTACACCCTGTCAGAGATCATGTCCCGCAGGAATTAATATCAGGGAATATATTCACCAGATTACCTTGGGGGATTATCATAAGAGCGTTCAGGTAATCAAAGAAAGAAATCCTTTCCCCACAGTGATCGGCAGAATCTGTCCCCGTCCTTGTGAAGACAGTTGCAGACGGCAACTTGCTGATGAGCCTGTTGCAATCAATATTCTCAAACGGTTTGTCGCGGATTTTGAAAAAGAGAATCAAAAAAGAGTGCTTCCGTATAAAGCACCTGAGAGCGGCAAAAAAATTGCGGTTGTCGGCGGCGGCGTTCAGGGACTCTCTGTTGCATATTTCTCAGCCCGTCTTGGACATGAAGCAACTGTTTTTGAAGCAACATCCAAACTTGGCGGACTTCTGCGGAGTGCTATTGCAAAATACCGTCTTTCTGATGAGATTCTTGACTGGGATATTGAAGGAATCCTTGAAATGGGTGTTAAGGCTGAAACAGGAAAGATGCTTGGAAAAGACTTTACAGCAGATACTCTTCTGGCTGACGGATTTGAAGCAGTTTTTCTTGCATCAGGAGGCTGGGACAGCCGTCTGACAAGAGGATATGAGATTGAAGAGACAGTTCCGGGTACATTCCTGCTGATTGATCTGATCAAAGCGGATTCCAAAAAACATAACAAAATATCCTGTAAATCAGATGTGATAATCGCAGGGGGCGGAAAACTTGCAATTGATGCGGCAAAAATCTGTAAATCTCTTGAAGTAAAAAATATAACGGTTCTGTTCCGTGAAAAAGAGGATAAGATTGATGTTGAATCCGCTGATATTGAAGCTATGAAAAATGAAGGAATCAAGATTATCTTTAATTCCGGAATCAGCCGTCTGTATGGTGAGGGAAAAAATCTGACTGAACTTGAATATACAGAATTTAATACAGATCAGAAAACCGGAATACCGGCTCAGACGCTATTTATTGCATCAGGACGTTTTCCTGAGACTGATCTTTGTCAAACCTGAATCTGAAGCAAAAAAAGAGGGTGAGGCTGATGAAAAGGCTGTTTCAACAGAACCTGTTAAATGGGAAGCAATTTCCCCTTACAAGCAGCCTCTTTTTGCTGATGAAAAAGGAATGCTTGCAGAAGGTGATGCTCTGACCGATTTCAGCGCAGCAATCAGAGCAATAGGAGCAGGAAGAAGAGGAGCAGCCTCTGTTCATAAAATCATGTACGGTATTGAGCTTGATCTTCCTAAGAATGTGATTAAGTCTTATTCTGTTTTGCAGAATGTTGATCAGATAGAGAATGTAAATCCTGCTGCCCGTCAGATCATGCCGATGTGCAGTTCATCAGAAATGGGTTCCTGCGGAGAGCTTGAAAAAGGTTTTTCCGAAGAAATGGCAAAGAAAGAGTCGTCAAGATGTCTTCAGTGCGGTCTGATCTGCTATGAGCATAATTCATAATTAGGAATAAAGAATTAGGAATTAACAGTTCGGAAGTTTTTATACCAACTAAGACCTGCGGGGTTTTCAAAACCCCGCAGGTCTTTTTTTTACATATATAAAACCCTAAGGGTTTCTCAAACCCTTAGGGTTTTTATAAAAAAACGGAGAAACATAATGTCAGCACCAACAATCTTTTATGTAGGCATTGATTTGGGAACAAGCAGGACATCCATCGCAACATCAACCGGAAAACGGCTGACAACAAGAACCTGTGTCGGCTATCCAAAAGATGTTATATCCAGAAAACGGTTCGGCAAACCATATCTTCTCGGAGATGAAGCAATTGAAAACCGTCTTGCTCTTAATATGGTCTGGTCGCTTGCCAAAGGGGTAATCCGTGAAGATGAAAAAGCAATTGAAGCCACTGGACTGATTTTAAAACATATTATTGCCGAAGCACTTCCTGATAAAAAAGAGAATGATAAAATATACGCGGCTATAGGAGTTCCTGCTCAGGCAAGTTTCAATAATAAAAAGACAATTATTGATGTTACAAGGGATTTTATTGACAAGATTCTGATTGTCAGCGAGCCGTTTTCAGTTGCGTATTCGATTGACAGGTTTGATGAAACCCTGATTGTTGATATTGGCGGCGGAACAACTGATTTATGCCGTATGCACGGAACTATCCCGGAGGCAGAGGATCAGCTTACTCTGAATATAGCGGGAAATTATTTGGATGATGTGATAACCAAAGCTATTCTGGATAAATTTCCCGATGTTCAACTGACCCCTCAGATTGTCCGGCGCATAAAAGAGAAATACGGATATGTCTCTGATGTGTCAGAGCCTGTTATTGTAACGCTGACTCATCGGGGAATCCCTGATGAGTATGATATAACAGAGATTCTCAGGGATTCATGTCTGAAACTGACAAATCCTATTTGCGAAGCAATTCAGGAGCTTGTAGGCACATTTGACCCGGATTTTCAGGAGAAGCTACGCAACAATATTATTGTGGCAGGCGGCGGTTCCAGGCTTAAAGGAATAGAGAGAGCGATTGAAAAGAGTCTTCAGGATTATGGCGGAGGAAATGCAATCACGGTTCAGGATGCGGAATATTGCGGTTGTATCGGAGCATTAAAGATGTGTATGGAGATGCCGGAAGAATATTGGGAAAAAATATGATAAGGATTTTGAATCACGGATTTATCAGATTAAACAGATTGCACGGATTTCTGATTTGCAACATCATGTAATCAAAAAAATCCGTGTTAATCCGTTTAATCTGCGTAATCCGTGATTCAAATCTTCTCGTTACCACGCTTCGCTGGGAACGAGGGGGAAAAAATAAGCTCCGTTAGGAGCGTTATCTTTGTAGTAGCATAAAGAACATTTCATCCGTAAAAGCTCCGTAGGAGCGACATATTTATTGATTCTACAAATTTTTTGCTTAAAACATAAAATTAAGGAGGCGATATGTCAGATAAACGAATAGAAAATGAATATGAAAAGGCATTTTCCAGGTTAGGGGCAATTCAGCCGATCTTCCCTGTAAATGCAAAGGTTGAAATGGCTAAAATGGTTGAGCAGATATTCAAAACTGATGATAATCTTGCAAAGATAATAAATTCAAATTGGAGCAAAGATGTAAAAGCCGGGTTTGCTGCTGAAGAAATGTTAAAAGAAACCCGTAATCTGAACGCCATATTACAGGGAAAAGAGAGCCGGGCATTTACAAGCAGGGATCCTGAATGGAACGGAACAGGGTTAAAAGGGAATGATCCGGTTGTTGACATTGCCGGAATAGATAAAAACGGCAATGTCGTTTATAAAGCACAGTCAAAGTTTTATAAGACAGCAGAAGAAACAGCAAAACAGATGAGAGAGGTTAAAGATGGAGTTCCTAAATATCAGAATGCAGATTCGCTTATAGGACCTGAAGAGCAGATTTCAGATATTATCAGAGAATCAGATAAAACAGCCCGTGTTGAGACAATAAAAGGAAGAACTACAGGTAGCCGAAGCCGCGAAAAATACCGCTGATAAAGCCACTGGTAAAGTTGATTTTGACGGCGTTTCAGGTAAATCCTTTACTAAAAAAGAGGCTGAAAAAATAGGGTCTGGTTCCAAAGAAGGTGAGAAGACAAAACAAAGCTATCGTGATGAATGTCAGACAGCATCCGCATTAAAGCAGATGAAACAGGCTGCGGTCGGTGCGGCTGCCATATCTGCAATTGCTTCAGGGGTTTTTAACACAATTACATATTGCAACATGGTGAAACAAGGAAAGATAACTGAATCTGAAGCAGTGATTAAAATTGCCGCTGAAACCGCATGTTCCGCGGCAGACAGTGCAATCAAAGCATCTGCCAGTGTCGGTTTGCAGAGTACTTTGGTTCGTTACAGCACAAAAGAGGGGATAAAACTGATAGCAAATAACAGTCTCCGAAGCCTTGTCAGAACAAATGTTGTTACTGTCGGAGTAATTTGCGGAATTGATGTTATAAAAGATTTGGTCAGACTCGGTACCGGAAAGATTGACAAACGCGAGTTTGAAGAGAGAAACTGTAAAAATTTTCTTAATACTTCCGCAGGAATGATGGGCGGATCAGTCGGTTTTAAAATTGCATCATCACTTGCACTGAGCGGAAAACTTGCAACAGCGGCATCGCTTACAGGCGGCATTGCAGGCGGACTTATTGCGGGTTTGGCAATGCAGTTTGCCGTTGAAAACCATATTGAAAAGCCTTATAAAGAGCTTGTTTCAAATACAGTTGTCCTTGCAGAATCAATGCAGATATTTCAGCAGGTTTCGGAAAATCTCCTTAAAGGACAGGCAATTTTCGCGGCGTTTCTGGAAAAAGAGAGTCAATTGAATATGGAATTTGAAAATCAGTCAGGACTTATTAAGGATGCAGGCGACAGAATGAGGAAAGCTATTGACATTCTTTAAAATATAAAACAAGATATTTATATAAATTATCGTATCCTACGGATGCTGAAAAAATAAGCTCCGTTAGGAGCGTTATCTTTGTAGCATAAAGAAATCATATCCCTCAAAGCTCCGTTAGGAGCGGCATATTTCAGCACAACAAAAATATAACGCTTCTATGGAGCTTGTTTCGGTTGATACCTGATATTGCTACAAATATAAAGCTCCTAACGGAGCTTATAAAGAAAAGGAGAATGTCATCATGGAGTTTTTTGATTACAGTCATAAAGAACTTACAGATATAAATCAGGCTCTTGAGCCTAAATTGGCATGGGCAAAAACAAGGGTTGCTGAAACCGAGCAGATGGCGTTGGACGCTACACGCCTTTTATCATGCACTGAACAGCGTCTGAATGATTATATGAATCAGGGATTTTTCAAAAGATGCTGGCATAAACTCTGCGGCAAACAGGGTGAAATGATGCGGGCAAATCAGAACGACCTTACTGAAATGCAGAAATACGCATGGAGATATATAAATCTTCTGAATGAAAGAGATTTGCTGCTGGCGCATTCTCTTATCACAGTGAAAAACAACCTGATGACTTTGGCAATAGCTCAGGAGGAGACCCGGAATGAAATCGCAAGAATGGCTGAAAAGGTGTATCAGAGATTTGTTGCTCTGGAAAACAGGGTAAAAGACCTGGAGATTTCAACAAATATCCATAGCTGGCTTCTGACAATAGATACCTATGATTATGATGAAAGATATTCCCCGCATTTCAGGATGCTGAAACTCATCAGGGATTTCATGGAACTCAAAGAAGATAACTGGAATATCAGAGATATAAAATATCTTCAGCAGGCAATAAAAAAAACAGGGCTTCCGTGGAAAGAGAAGATAAAAATCTCGGATTTTATTGACGGACTGATAGATGAAATAGAATACGCCTCATTTTCGCAATATCAGGAGCTTCTGCTTATCCCTTATGACCATTCGGATGAATTTATCCCCGGCACATTCATCCTTGAAAACATTCCTGCTCCGAGTTTTGCATCGTTGTATCAGATTTCGGATAATTACGCAGGAATTTCGGCAACGATTGATGCGTTGTCCGAAAAGCTGAGTCTGAGCAAAAAAGAGGCGGTAAAAACGGTGTAAGACAATTTTATCGAAAAGCAGGGGATTAATTTGGAAAGTATCCGTGCCGCTCCGTGATCTTGCTGTTGAACTGCTCGGCTGTATGAGACTTGCAAAAAATCTTTCTTCTTTAAATATGACAGATTACAATCAGCAAGTCCGGGAAGATAAAAAATCCACCCAATCAGCATCAGATGATACAGATAATTCGGAGCAAAAAGGATATACCATCTCAGGAGTGAGCCGCTCAGAGTTTCACGGGATGAAGCTAAAAAGGTTTTCAAACTGGATAATGAATATGAAACCGACTGTGTACGTAAAAAATGAATTTGAAGATAACGGAGATGGGACAATAACAGATCATGCCACAGGTCTGATATGGAAGAAGTTCGGGATCAGATAATTTTATGACATATATACAAGCACAGGTGTATGCTCATGAACTGAACCGAAAACAATTTGCCGGTTACAATGACTGGCGGTTGCCTACAATACAAGAACTGCTATCTCTGATGAAACTGGAAAGAGAACAATCAACTGATTTATATATTGATCCTATCTTTGATGCTAAAGATAAATGCTGGAGTTCAGATGAATTCACGGATATTAAATATGCATGGCTCGTGGACTTTTACAAAGTTGACAGTGTGTCTGACTACATTAAGACCGATGCTCATGTCTATGTACGTTGTGTGAGCAGCGGAAAAGAAAGGTAGTCCGATAATAAAATCCCTGCTGGATTGAGATAAAGCGTGGGAACAAGACCATTGCTTTTACAAATATATCGCTCCTACGGAGCTTGGTTTTTATTGGTTAATAAATGATATTTCTACAAATATATCGCATCCTACGGATGCTGAAAAACAAGCTCCTTTAGGAGCGTTATCTTTGTAGCATAAAGAAATCATATCCCTCAAAGCCCCTCCATAGGAGCGATATATTTTCTCGTTCCCACGCTTTGCGTGGGAACGCAGACGGAACGCTTTGCGTTCCGTTATGTATGGACGCGAAGCGTCCATGCTTCCGTTCCCACGCAAAGCGTGGGAACGAGAGGACAACTGAAAATGTTGGGGTTTGCTCTGCTCACCCCAGCCTACACTTCATTTTACTGCATTAGGAA
Source organism: uncultured delta proteobacterium (assembly GCA_963806835.1). Lineage (GTDB taxonomy): Bacteria > Desulfobacterota > Desulfobacteria > Desulfobacterales > CAWEAR01 > CAWEAR01. The sequence goes on along the minus strand of CAWEAR010000026.1, from coordinate 203,672 downwards.
TAAAATTGTGAGCTATTTAAAAGATATTGGTGAATTCGGATTTATAAAAAAGATAAGCACAGGATGCCTGATTCGTCCCAAGAATATTATCAGGGCAATCGGTGATGATGCGGCTGTTTTTAAAACAGATTCAAATGAAGCTATGCTTGTTACAACAGATCTGCTTGTTGAATATGTTCATTTTCTGAAAGATGCAACATCCGGGTTTAATCTTGGATACAAAGCATTAGCAGTCAATCTGAGCGATATTGCCGCAATGGGCGGAACTGCAAAAGAGGCGTTTATCAGTATTGCCATCCCCAAAGATTGCGAACTTGAATATCTTGAAGATTTATACAATGGAATCAAACATCTTGCCGCTGAGTTTGATGTCAATATTCTCGGAGGGGATACAACAGGCTCAAAAGCCGGACTGATTATCAATATAACAGTGATCGGCTCTGCTCCTGAAGATAAGATTTTATACAGAAATACAGCACAGTCCGGGTGATATTATCTGTTCAACCGGATTCTCGGAGACAGCAGAGCCGGTCTGTATCTGATATTGAATTCACAGGCAGAGATGACAAAGCGTTGCTTTTTGCCTCTGTTTCATGCCCATATTCTTCCAAAGCCTTATCTCAAAGAAGGAAGATTTCTTGCCCAACAAGACGGTGTTCATGCGGCTATTGATGTGAGCGACGGGTTAAGCTCTGATATTTCACATATTGCAGAGGAGAGTCATGTCGGTATCCGGCTTTATGCTGATAAGATACCAATCTCAAAAAATCTTCATAATTTTTGCAGATATTTCGGCTTTAATCCTATTGAATACGCTCTTTCAGGAGGTGAAGATTATACTCTGCTATGCACTATATCGCTGGATAAAGAGGATCAGATTTTAAAGAAATATTTTGATGAATTTCATCAGCCGCTTTATCCTTTCGGTGAAATAACAGAAAATTCAGATATTAGGGAAATAATATCCCCTGATGGTCAGACAAAAACCTTTACCCCTTCAGGATGGGATCATTTTAGATGATAAAGACAAAAAAAGTTCTGAATTGCGCATAACCTGCTCAAAAACCTGTTATGCCCTTTTAACTAATGCTGACAGTCGCAACCGGATAATATTTGGAGCAGAGGAATTATTTTCAGTATAACCTTGATTTTTTTTCTGTTTCATGCAATATATCTCTTTTCCCGTGGAGTGCAAAAAAAACCTTGCACTCCTAAAAACGCAGAGCGCCGGAACAAGGTTAAAACCTGATAACTGCGGAGGCTCCGAACCTTTGTACGTTATCGCTTATCAACCCTTCAGTAGATCGAAAAAGTTTGTAGTACCGCCTTTAGGCGGTTCGGTGTGCTGAAAAAGTTTGTAGTACCGCCTTTAGGCGGTTCGGTGTGCTGCGGTAACCGTCTGATTTTACACGGACTGTCTAAAGGCGATATTACAAATTTTTACAAAATTTCGAGATGCTGACCTTCGGAAATCTGAAAGCGTCCAATAAAAAAATGACAAAAAAAAAATTATCCATCCTCTCATCAGACTATTCATTTGTACACTCATATCTCTTTTTATCCAAATCAGTATAGCACTCCCGCCGGTACTCTGTGATGAAAAGATGATTGCACGCTTTCATCATCCCACAGCAGAGAGAGTAAAAGAATTTCTCTCCCCCGGATATGATGTCGCAGCTTACAAACCCGGCGTTTATCTTGATATTGTTATCACAGAATCAGAAATGAACCGCCTGAAACAGCGCGGATTTGATTTTACAATTACCCGGACAGAATCAGAATTAAAAAATAATCTTTTGTTAAAAACCAGAAGCAGTCTCAGCGGGTACCGTGATTATGATCAGCTTATTACAGAATTAAGAGAGATTGAAGCAGAATATCCTGATATATGTAAATTATACGATATTGGTGATACATGGGGAAAGCAGTATCTGGAAAAGAGCAATTCCAATTATGAAAAATTCAATCATACAATATGGGCGTTGAAACTCTCTGACAATGTTGCAGTTGAAGAGGATGAGCCTTCTTTTTATTATATGGGGGAACATCATGCAAGAGAGCCTGTCAGTCTGGAAGTTGTTATGGCTGTACTTTATCATATTCTGAATCTTTACGGCACAGATAAAACCGTAACAAAACAGGTCAATGATACGCAAATCTGGTTTGTCCCGCTGCTTAATCCAAATGGACATCAGGTTGTTACAAGTAAAACAGATATATGGTGGCGAAAAAATATCCGGGACAATGATGAAAACGGCAATTTTGAAACTGCATATCTTTCAGCAGACGGGGTTGATCTGAACCGGAATTACGGATTTGAATGGGGAATGACAGGATCATCAGATGATCCAAGTGATGATACTTATCACGGCTCTGCTCCCTGGTCAGAGCCGGAAGTTCAGGCAGCTGAAAATCTTCTTGATTCACATCATTTTATCGCGGGAATAACTTATCACAGCTACGGAGAGCTGATTATGTATCCTTTTGGCTACGCGGATAATATTATCGCCCCTGATAATGATGCTCTCTCAGAACTTGCTGTGAAAATGGCTGAAGCAACACCCGGCATACCGGATAAATACGGAAATTTTGAACATACTCATAAACATTATAATCCCGGCGCTTCATGGACTCTGTATCCGACCATGGGGGATCATAGCGACTATGCTTACGGAGTTCTTGGTATTTTTTCTTATACTATTGAACTGGCAAGAGATTTTATTCCTCCGTCTGAAGATGTGCCGCAGATTTGCGATGACAATATTGAAGCGGCAATTATGCTGTTAAACCGTCATTATTACTTTGCATTGACCGGACATATCACAGATAAATCAGGGAATCCTGTTAAGGCTGAAATTGTTGTGCATGGGACAGATGATAATATCAACGCTGAATTTCGCTATCCATATCAGAGTGATGAAAAATTCGGCAGATATTACCGTCTGCTTACAAACGGAACTTATACAGTTGCATTTCAGGCAGAAGGATATGAATCAATAACAAAAAGCAATATTCTGATCACTTCTGACAGTCAGACAGTTCTTGATATTATTCTGGAAAGCTCAGAACCGCTTTCAGGAGATGCTGATTTTAACGGATCAGTTGATATTTATGATGCTCTGCTGATTGCAAAATACGATGCGGGACTGATAAATAAATCTGATATTCAGGGATTTGATAATGCTGATGCAGATAAAAACGGAATCGTGAATATTTACGATGCTCTTCTGATTGCGATGTATGATGCAGGAATTATTGTCAGTTTTAATTAAAATGGAAATGTGTAATTTTACCACAAAGACACTAAGACACTAAAATTATGGATTGGAAAATCGCTTTAATTGATGATGAAGAGGGTATCCGCAAAGTGATGCGTATTACCCTTGAAGATGCAGGATATATTGTTGAAACTGCTCCTGACGGTAAAGCAGGCGTGCAATTGTGCGAATCTTTTTCACCTCAGATAGTTATTACAGATGTGCGTATGCCGGAGATGGACGGGATTCAGGTATTGGATACCGTCAAAAAAAGATACCCTGATATTGAAGTAATTGTTGCCACAGCATTCGGAGAGATGGATTTGGCTGTACGCGCTCTTCAGTTAGATGCCTCTGATTTTATAACCAAACCGATTAACAGCGAAACCCTGCATCTTGCATTGGAACGGGCAAAAAAGCGTTTTACTGACAGAGAGCAGCTTAAAGATTATACTGCTCTTTTGGAAGAGGGATGGACTGAAACCACTGAGGAGCTTCTTGAAACATTTAATTTTCAGAAGAATCTTATTGAAAGCTCAATGGATGGTATCATGGGGTGTGATGAAGATGAAAGGGTGGTTACGTTTAATAAAAGCATGGAGATCAATACTCGGTTATACCAAAACAGAGGTAATCAGTAAAATGACCTTCGGCGATTTTTTTCTTCCTGAAGAGGAGAACCGTATCAAAAAAGAACTTACCGGTAAAAAATACGGGGGACCAAATCATCTTTTTATGTTTGAAACCACTCTTAAAGGAAAATCCGGGCAGAATATTTCTGCGCAGCTTTCAGCATCAGTATTATTCAGTCAGGATAAGCCAAGCGGTCTTGTCTGTTTTTTCAGAGATTTGAGAGAAATCCGAAGGCTTGAACGGGAGGTTGAAGATCAGGCAAAGATTCTTCATCAGGATAAAATGATGTCTTTGGGAAGATTAGCCGCGAGTGTTGTTCATGAGATCAACAATCCATTAGCAGGTATCCTGAATTACAGCCGTTTAATGCTCCGTATTCTGCGCCGTGATACTTTGACAAAAGAGCAGATTGAAAAATTTATCCGTTATCTTGAGCTTGTGGAAAAAGAGACAGGGCGTTGCTCTCAGATTGTTTCAAGTCTTCTCACTTTTTCAAGAAAATCCCCTCCGTCATTCGGAGATGTTCATATAAAAGAGCTGATAGAGCGGTGTGTCCTGATGAGCCGTCATAAACTGGAGATGAGCAATATCTTGATTATTCAGAATATTCAGGAGAATATTCCTGATATAAAAGGTGATTTCAATCAGTTGCAGCAATGTGTCATTAATCTTGTATTTAATGCGATTGACGCTATGCCAAAAGGTGGAACCCTTACTCTGAACGGAGATTATGATTCAGCAAAAAAGATTGTCAAAATCAGTGTAAAAGATACAGGAACCGGAATCTCTGAAAAAATCTTCCATATATATTTGAGCCGTTTTTCACCACCAAAGATGAGGGATACGGCGTAGGGCTTGGGCTTTCCACGCTTTACGGAATTATTCAGCGTCATAACGGTACAGTAAAAGTTGAAAGCAAAGAGGGGGAAGGAACTATATTTACTCTTAATTTTCCGATTTAATCTGCTTCTGTCATTCATCAGTGTTGCATAACTGAATTTATTGATTCTTTATCCCCATTTTTCAGCGTTGCACTTATGCAACGGTTCTCTTTTTTTCAGCTTATGGTACAATTTGTGCAGTACAATAACCCAAGTTGCCACCTATGCTCCCGCCGGATTGGCAAATCCGGCGGATGGTTCGGATTTGCCAATCGTTCGGCTGATCGTTCGACTGAGCTCACGCCGAAGCTCACGCCGAAGTCTCACGCCGAAGTCCGAACCGAGCCGGAAAGTCCATTTTTTTCAACAGATCGCAACTTGGATTACAATAACTTCTTGTTTCAAATAAACCTGTTTCCTCTCCTGTCTGAAGAGAGGATGCACCGTGGAGGTAAAAAATGACAATAAGAATCGGGTTTTATATTTGCCATTGCGGAATTAACATTGCTTATAAAGTACGTGTGGAGGAAGTGGCGGCATTTGCCCGTAAATTAAAGAATGTAGCAGTGGCAAGAGATTATAAATTTATGTGTTCTGATCCGGGACAGGAGATGATTGAAAAAGACATAAGAGAATATGGATTAAACCGTGTAGTTGTAGCATCATGCTCACCAAGGCTTCATGAAAAGACTTTTCAGGGAGCATGTCAGAGAGCAGGTTTAAATCCGTATATGTTTCAGATGGCATCTGTCCGGGAGCAGGTTTCATGGGTTACGCAGGATGAAAATGAAGCGACTCAGAAAGCTAAAACCCTTGTTGCCGGTGCAATTAACCGGGTCAATTATCATCACTCCCTTGAAACCCGTGAAGTGAAAGTTCACCCGGATGTTCTGATAGTCGGAGGGGGCATTGCAGGAATGCAGGCAGCTTTGGATATTGCCAATTCCGGTCATACAGTCTATCTGGTGGAGAAGCAGCCAACAATCGGCGGACACATGCTTCAGTTTGATAAAACATTTCCTACCCTTGACTGTGCCGCATGTATCGGAACCCCTAAAATGGTGGATGTGGCTCAACATCCTAATATCAGGCTGATAACACTGGCTGAAGTCATGGAAGTTTCCGGTTATGTCGGGAACTATAAGGTCAAAATCCGAAAAAAGCCCCGGTATATTGATGTCGGCAAATGCACCGGCTGCGGAGAATGCACAAGGGCATGTCCGGTCAAATACAGGATTTATATCGCCGAAGAAAAAAAATCATCAACAATCTCAGCAAATAGCACCTATTATTAATTCATATACAATAAAAGGAATGCGAGAATATTATGATCTCTTTTATATTGGACTGTAAACAGGTCGAAGCAGAATCAGGTGAAACCATTCTTGAGGTAGCCAAAAGGTATAATATCTATATTCCTGGTCTCTGCCATCATCCGGCGTTGAAGCCTGCCGGGTGTTGTCATCTTTGCAGCGTTGAAGTACATGACGGACAGCAGATAAAAGTGATAGCCTCCTGTAACTATGAAGTTCGGGATGGCTTGGATGTTCGGACAGATAGTGAAGAAGCGGTTCGCGTCAGAAATAAATTTATGGAGAAATATCTGGCAAGGTGCCCGAACATCCGTTTATTAAAGAATTAGCTGCAAAATCGGGCGTTAAAACAAGCCGATATAAAGATGAATCAAGTCATTGTCTTCGTTGCGGATTATGTGTTCGGATGTGTGCTGAGAGAATGGGTAAAAATGCTATCTCTCTGAATTCTAAAGATGCTGAATATCCTTTACAGGTAAAAGCTGATCTGTGTCAGGTATGCGGTGCCTGTGAATCTGTATGTCCTGTGGAATATATTGATATACGAAATTTTACGAACCTGATCCCAAGAGCGATCCTTTCAGATTGGGATGCAGGACTTGCTGAAAGAAGAGCCGCTTATATTCCGTTTCCCCAGGCAGTTCCGCTGGCGGCGGTAATTGATCCTGACACATGTGTCCATATTCTTACCGGAAAATGCGGTGTATGCGAAGAAGTATGTGAGGCGGGTGCGATTAATTTAAATCAGGAAGAAGAAATCATTGAAATTGATGTGGGAACAATTATTCTTGCTACCGGATATGATCTGCTGGATCCCTCTGATATGAAGCAGTACGGCTACGGGGTTTATCCGAATGTCTTTACCAGTCTTGAGTTTGAGCGGTTAAGCAATGCCACAGGACCAACAGGGGGCAAGATTCTGATTCGGGATGAAAACGGAGATTTTACCCGGACTCCGAAAAGTGTTGCAATTCTGCACTGTATCGGAAGCCGTGATGTCAATTATCATGAATACTGCTCACGGGTCTGCTGTATGTATGCTTTGAAGTATTCCCATCTGATAAAAGAGAAGGTGGGGCATGATACAAAAATATATGATTTTTATATTGATATTCGCTGTTTTGGCAAAGGATATGAAGAATTTTACCGCAGGTGTCAGGAGGAGGGAACAACATTTATCCGGGGCAAGGTGGCTGAAATCACAGACAGAGCCGAGAATGTCAAAGAGCAGAATAAGCTGATAGCGATTGCTGAAGATACATTGCTTGGAAAGCGTATCCGTGTTCCGGTGGATATGGTAGTACTCTGTGTTGCAATGCAGGCTCGTGAAGATGCACAGGATGTCGGCAGAATATTCGGCGTTAATCAGGGTGCTGACGGATTTTTTCTTGAAGAGCATCCTAAGCTTGCGCCGTTAAATACTGCAACAGACGGAGTATTTATAGCGGGTGCGTGTCAGTCTCCCAAAGATATACCGGATACAGTATCTCAGGCATCCGGCGCTGCTTCAAAAGCACTCTCTCTTGCAACTCTCGGAGTGGTTAAGGTTCCCTCTGCAATCTCATGGATAGACCCGGATATTTGCGCAGGATGTCAGACCTGCATTGGGTTGTGTCCTTATTCTGCAATTGAATTTGATGAACGGAGAGGAGTATCTGTTGTTAATGAAGCTGTCTGCAAAGGGTGCGGCAGTTGCGCGGGATTCTGTCCGAGCGGAGCGGCTCAGGTGAGGCATTTCCTTGAAAAACAGGTTTTCGCAGAGCTTGACGGAATTATGGATGCGATTTATGCGGTGGAGTTTTAGGTTTACTCGTTACGAGGCTCTGTCCCGTAACGAAAATAGAACGGATCTGCCGTTTTTAAATCTCTCTATATTAAAATGTTGGAGATTATGAGGCAGAGCCTCGTAATAAGTACGAAAATAAAAGGAGGTTAAGTTAAGTGGAAAAGGTTGTTATTATTGGCTGTAAGCGTTCAATGGATGATGTATGTGTTGCGTGTTCCCGGTGTATGGTGGGTTTTAACCGCAGAGAGGGCGAATTTGCCCGTTACAAAGATCAGGATGTTCAACTTATTGGTATGCTGGGTTGCGGGGACTGTCCCGGTGCCGGGATTGTTCCGCGTCTGGTTCAGATGAAACTGTGGAATGCGCCTATGAATGAAAAACCGACCAAAGTGCATATTGCTCCGTGTATTCTTGATCATTGTCATTACAAAGAGGCATTAATCAAGAAGATCAAAGCAAAAGCGGGGGTTGAGGTGATTGAGGGGACTCATCCGTATATCCCGGAAAAAATTTTTGCATAAAATCCAAAAAGAAAAAAAACCCTAATGGTTTTTTAAACCATTAGGGTTTCAAAACCCCGTAGGTCTTCTTCTAACTTGAGACGCTTGTTCCCACACTGAAGACAAATAAGACATATTCAGTTGTACATATAGGTCTGTTTATGAAATACAAATAGGAGTTACGCAGTCGGAGTTTCTGCATCGTAAAAATTAACCGCAAAGAGCGCAAAGTTTTAAAATATATCTTTGCCTAACTTTGCGATCTTTGCGGTTAAATAAAAAAACGTATTTCGAGCGGATGATTTTGAAGCTATTCGTAACAGTATCAATTTTCAGTTATTTTTGGACAGACGAATGAGATGTAAAATCAGATTTCCTATTGAAGATATTGAAGAAAAGTTAATAGCTGAAAATCAGCGGATTCTTAATTCCTAATTAATATATGAGCATACCCGGCAGAATAAAAAAATTGATTGATACATTTTCTTATAACAAAGAGAGCTATAAGAGAACCACTTATAAAGAGGCTCAACTGCACCGTGAGTTCATAGACCCGTTTTTTGAAGAGTTAGGCTGGGATATGACAAATAAGCAGGGATATGCAGAGGCTTACAAAGATGTGATTCATGAAGACGCTTTAAAAATCGGCGGCGTTACCAAGGCACCGGATTACTGTTTCCGTATCGGCGGAATCCGTAAATTTTTTCTTGAGGCAAAAAAAACCGGCTGTCAATATTCCTGAAGATATGCACTCCGCATATCAGTTGCGCCGTTATGGGTGGATCGCAAAACTTCCGCTGAGTATTCTGACAAATTTTGAGGTATTTGCGATTTATGACTGCCGCGTTAAACCTTCAAAAAGCGATAAAGCATCACATTCGCGGATTGCCTGTATAAAATATAATTCAGGACTCTTTCATTTCAGCAAAGAGAAAGGGCGGGAAAATTATGATAATCTCACGCCGGAGTTGTCTATTGATGACAAGGTATTGAAAGAAATATTAAAAAATCTCTATTATCCTGACAGCCCTTATGAGTTTTCCGTTTTCACAGCGGATATACCGGGGCAGATATATGAAAAATTTCTCGGCAAAGTAATCCGGCTGACGGAGAATCACAGAGCGGTAATTGAAGAGAAGCCGGAGGTCAGAAAAGCAGGCGGCGTATATTATACACCGACTTATATTGTTGATTATATTGTAAAGCAGACAGTCGGAAAACTTCTTGACGGAAAAAAGCCATCTGGCGCGAAAAATCTCAGGATACTTGATCCAGCCTGCGGTTCAGGCTCTTTTTTAATCGGAGCGTATCAGTTTTTATTAGACTGGCATTTGATGCAATATATTCAGGATGAATGTCCGGGGAAATCCTGAACTCCATAGGAGTGACATCTATCTATGTCTGAAAGAACTGATAAAAATTTTTTGGATCATATATTTTTGTGTCTTCGTGACTTTGTGCCTTTGTGGTAAAATTAGATGGACAACTTATAACCAAAAAGAGACTAAGTCACTAAGTCACAATTATTTCAAATATATTTTAAAGAAAGGAGTAAAAAAAATATTATGTCGGATTTTGAACCCGCAATTATTGCGTTTGTGTGTAACTGGTGTACATACACAGCCGCAGATTTGGCTGGTACATCACGGCTGAGTTATCCCAAAAATGTGAGGCTTATCCGGGTTATGTGTACAGGGATGGTTGATCCCCAGTACGTTATCAAGGCATTTCTGGAAGGCGCAGACGGCGTTCTTATCAGCGGATGTCATCCCGGAGACTGTCATTATATTAACGGAAATTTTAAAGCCCGCAGACGGATAAAACTTCTCAAAGAGATTCTTCCCCAGTTCGGTTTTGAAACAGAACGCCTAAGACTCACATGGATCGGAGCAAGTGACGGAATTCAGTTTGCCGAGATTATGCGGGAATTGGTAAGACAGATAAAAGAGTTGGGACCAAGTGAAGCAAAATTGAAAATGGTAATTTAAGGGGAGGATAATTATGCCGAAAATAGCAAAAATTGATGTAAAAGAGGGAAATCCTTCAGGAGCAGTACAGAATTTTCTCAAATCCGTTCTTGAATCAGGGGATATAAACGCAATTCTTGCGCCCGGCATCTTCCTATGAAAGATGTTGTTATGCCGGCTCTGATAAGTGATCCCGCACGGTTACAAGGGGTTGACCCTTTTGCGCCTGTTTTTCCCCTTAATGCGGCAAGGGTGGTTTCCCGATTGACGCGAAAACCAATCGGCGGAAAAATAGCGGTTCTCCTGCGCCCATGTGAAATAAGGGCTTTTGTAGAGCTGATCAAGCTGAAACAGGGGCAAAATGATGAGATTCTTATTATCGGCATTGACTGTCTTGGAGCTTATAAAAATACAGATTATCTCAGAATTATAAAAAACGGTTCTGCCACATCTCAGTTTTATCAGAACGCTCTTTCAGGCAAGGGGACAATTATTGACGGAAGCGATATTTCCTCCGCGTGCAAATCTTGTGAACATCCGGTTCCCAATGGTGCGGATATTCTTATCGGAATATTCGGCGTTGATATTCAGAAGAGCCTGCTTCTTAAAGCTCTTACACCCAAAGGAGAAGAGCTTTTTAAGACCCTGAAACTTGGCGAAGCAGAAGAACCTAGGGAGCGTGAGTCCGTAATAGATAAACTGACAGCAGATCGCATAGCATATCGTGACAAGATGTTTGCTGAAACCCATGAAGCAACAGATACTCTGGAAAAATTGACAGCATATCTTGCAGGCTGCGTCAACTGTTACAACTGCCGGGTTGCCTGTCCGGTATGTTACTGCAAGGAATGTGTTTTTGTTACAGATGTTTTTTATCATGAACCGTCTCAGTATCTGCAATGGGCAAAGCGTAAAGGCGCAATAAAAATGCCGACTGATACGCTTTTCTATCATATCACACGCCTTGCACATATAAGTACAGCCTGTGTTGGATGCGGACAATGCTCAAATGCCTGTCCCAATGATATTCCTGTCATGGAATTGTTTCGGACTGTTGCAAATCGCACTCAGAATGCCTTTGATTATGAAGCAGGCAGAAGCATTGATGAAAAGCCGCCGCTCTCTGAATTTCGTGAAAATGAATTTCAGGAAGTAGTCGGAATCAAATAAAAAAAGGATTGATAACTATGAAACGAAAAATCGGCACAGCTCTGGTTGTCGGCGCAGGAATCAGCGGTATCCGGGCGGCATTGGATTTGGCGGAATCAGGATATGGGGTTACGCTGATTGACCGCAAGCCCCATATCGGCGGAATTCTTAGCCGGTTGGATTATCAATTCCCAACGGATCGCTGCGGCATGTGCAAAATGCTTCCCCTGACAGATCGGGATTCTGCTTCACAATATTGCCTCCGCAAAGGACTTTTTCATGAAAATATTGATATTCTCCTTTCAACAGAGATCGCCTCTGTTGATGGTGAACCGGGCAATTTTAATGTAACCCTGAAGGAGAAACCCGGATGGATCAGCCCGTCTCTCTGTATCGGGTGCGGGGAATGTGTTAATGTCTGTCCTGTTGAGGTTCCTGATGAATTTAATGCAGGGCATTCAAAACGGAAAGCAGTTTATCTGCCTGTTCCTCATGCAATTCCTAATCCGTTTGTTATTGATATGGCGGCATGTACAAGATGCGGTGAATGTGAAAAAATCTGTCCCACCGGAGCGATTCAGTTATCTATCAAAGAGCGAAAAAAATTCCGTATTCTGGTAACAGATGATGAACTGATTGTCCGGGATTCTTTAAAAGAATGGCTGGAAGATGAGGATTTTACCGTTGATATGGCAGGTTCGGGTCAGGAGGCTCTTGATATGCTTGCAAAAGAGCAGTATCAGATGATGCTTCTTGATATAAAGATGCCGGGCATGGATGGTGTAGAAGTTCTTAAAAAAGCAAAAGATATTTATCCTGATCTTTGCGTGATCATGATGACAGCGTATGCTACTGTTGAGACTGCTGTTGAAGCAATGAAGGTCGGCGCTCTTGATTATCTGATGAAGCCGTTTGATCCTGATCTTCTGATCCCTAAAATCATCCGGATATATCAGAATTTTGAAGCAACTAAAGGGCGTCAGTTAAATGTCGGAGCGATTCTTCTCTCGCGGAACTCTTTTTTTAATCCAAAAGAGGGAAAAAATCCTCTTGGATACGGAGTTTATCCGAATGTTATCACAAGTCTTGAATTTGAGAGAATCTTCAGCGGCACGGGACCATCTGAAGGGCAGTTGGTGCGTCCGTATGACGGAAAACCTATCCGCCGGGTTGCTTGGATTCAGTGTGTCGGCTCAAGGGATTTGCATACAGATTCAGATTTCTGCTCAACTGTCTGCTGTATGTATGCGATAAAAGAGGCTATGGTGGCAAAAGAGAAGCTGTCGCGGTTAAATCAGGAGATTCATGCCACGATTTTTTACATGGATATGCGTACATTTGGCAAGCTGTTTCAGCGTTACAGAGATCATGCGGAAGAGTCCAATCTCTGTTTTGAAAGAGCGAGGGTTCATTCTGTTGTGCCTGATGAAAATACGCATGATCTTGTTGTCAGATATGTAAAGCATTCAGGCGAAATCCGTGAAGCGTCATTTGATATGATTGTTCTGGCAGTAGGACAACGCCCGGCACCCGGTTCAAAAGAGCTTGCTGAAATGCTGGAAATTCCTCTGAATCAATGGGGATTTGTTCAGACAGAGCCGTTTTCTCTGACTAAAACTAATCGCAACGGAATTGTGATCGGCGGTTCTTTTTCAGGTCTCAAAGATATAAATGAATCAGTTACTCAGGCAAGTGCTGCCGCGTTATCCGCATCCCGTGTGCTTCATAACACCGGCGCGGTATCTCAGCAAAATACAGATAAAAAAGAAGATGCTGAACCTGAAATTTCGGATGTGAGTAAAGAGATGCCGAAAATTTTTGCTGTTATCTGCACATGCGGAAAACCTTCTTATGATACGCAGCAGATTACGCAGAATCTTAAAAATGATCCGGCTGTCAGTAAAGTTGCTTTTCTTGAGCAAATCTGTACATCTCAGGGTTGGGAAAATCTTATTGAATTAGTTAAAAAAGAAAAGCCGAACCGGATTTTAATCGGGGCATGTCTTCCTTATGTTTATGCCAGAAAAACAAGGGAACTCTCAAAAGAAGCGGGATTAAATCCATCGCTCATAGAAGTAGTTGATATAAGGGGAATTAGGAATGAGGAATTAGGAATTAGGAATGAAGAGTCAGGAATATCTGCTTCTCACTTCTCATTCCTCACTTCTCAATTAAGAATGGGTATTTCCAAGATTAAATGGGCAGATACATCGCCTGTTCCCTGTATTCCGATATTTCAGAAAGCATTGGTTGTTGGCGGGGGGATTGCAGGAATGACAGCGGCTTTGGCGATTGCGGATCACGGATTTCATGTTGATCTGGTAGAAAAAGGGGATGTGCTGGGAGGGAACCTGCTCTGGCTGCAAAAAACACTGGAAGGGTATGAAATTAAACCTCTTTTAGATGAAATTCAGGCAAAAATTGAAAAGCATCCGCTGATTCAGGTTCATCTTCAGACTCAGATAGCCGGTGCTTATGGAACTGTGGGAAGATTTCATACAACCCTTGAATCTCCTGCTCTTAATCAGGTTAATAACATTGAGCATGGAATAACGATTCTTGCAGTCGGCGGAAAAGAAGCAACAACAACATCATACAGATATGGAACAAGCAAGGCAATTATTACACAGAAAGAGCTTGAGCAGAAGATTGCGGATAATACTCTTGCTCCTGAAAAACTCAATTCCGTAGTGATGATTCAGTGCGTTGATTCAAGAGAAGAGCCGCGTAATTATTGCAGCAGGGTCTGCTGTATTTCCGCTTTGAAACATGCCTTGTATCTTAAAGAGAAAAATCCTGATATTGCTGTTTATATTCTGTACCGGGATATGATGACTTACGGATTTACTGAAACATACTATACTCAGGCACGGCGTGCAGGAATTATCTTTATTCAATATGATGTGAAGAATAAACCGCAGGCAGAAACGCAGAATAATCTGGTTTATGTTACAGCATTTGATCCGATTCTTGGACAAAATCTTCAGATAGAGGCTGATATGCTTGTTCTTTCAACAGGGATAATTCCTAATTCTGTCAAAGAGATAGCAGTTTCATTCGGTGCGGATACTGATCAGGACGGATTTTTTAAAGAGGCTGAATCAAAATGGCGTCCTGTTGACTCAATTAAAGAAGGGATTTTTGCCTGCGGAATTTTTCTTTCTCCACATTCTATTGCTGAAACAACTGCTACTGCCGAGGCGGCTGCTCAACGGGGATTAAGACTCCTTTTTCGTAAAGAACTCACTGCCGGAAGAGTCGTTGCAAAGGTGCGGCACAGTCTCTGCTCATTGTGTGAACGGTGTATTGAGGTCTGTCCTTACGGAGCGCGTTCATTGGATACAGAGAATGATGAAGTAACAGTGAATCCTGTAATGTGTCAGGGGTGCGGAACCTGCGCCGCGGTCTGTCCGAACAGCGCCTCTCTGCTTGAAGGTTTCTCAAAAGTGCAGATGTTTGATGTAATTGATGCGGCTGTCGGATTTTAACAGAAATCCTAAGGTCTTTAATTCAAAATATAAGGAGAATCTCTTATGAGTCAAAAACATATTCCTGTTTCTGATCCGCTGACAATGATTCGGGAAAAGATTCAGGCGTGTATCCAATGCGGTACATGCACCGGATCATGTCCCAATGAATTTGCAATGGATATAACCCCGCGCAAGATGTGGCGCATGGTTCTGACGGATGAGAAAGAGGCTATATTTCAAAGCAGGACATTTGATCTCTGCTCCGCCTGTTATTATTGTACTCTTAGATGCCCACGGGGACTTCCGCTTACTGAGTCAATGATTGCATTAAAACAGATTGCCGCCAAAGAGAATATTGCAAAATATAAGAAAAGCACACTCTTTTACAAGAATTTTATGGATAGCGTGCGCCGTCACGGCAGGGTTCAGGAGATGGAATTTATGACCCTTTATTTTCTCTCCATGAAAGACCCTTTTCTCCCTTTAAAATTTGCAAAATTAGGACTGAAGCTGATAGGGAAAAGAAAAGTATCTGTTCAGATTCCTTTGAAAAGAGAAAAGGGATTGGATGCTGTATTTAGAAAGGTTGAGGAGGTTGAAAACCTGAACCGCTGATAAGATATGGTTTGTAGTACCGCCTTTAGGCGGTTATTCACAAGTTCGTAGTACCGCCTTTAGGCGGTTATTCACACTCACCGCATAAATGCGGTACTACGAACATTCATGATTTACATGATTTCGCTGATAAGATATGATCCATCATGGTCATCATAAAAATCAGGATTATCAGCGGTTCAGACAACAGGCTTTTTCAGTCCCGCATGGATTTTATATTTGTAGCAAAAAATAAGGGGGAAACTTTATGAAATATCTCTATTATCCCGGTTGTTCGTTAGAAGGGACATCGCGTGAATATGATCTTTCCACACGTGCATTTATGAAAGCAACCGGCGCGGAGCTTATTGAACTGAAAGACTGGACATGCTGCGGGGCAAGCGCGGCTGAACCTGTCAGTTATCTCCTATCTCTGGCACTCCCTGCTATTAATCTTGCTATTGCCGAAGAGATGAATAATAATCTTGATATTCTTGTTCCGTGCAGCGCATGTTACCTTAATCTGAAAAGGGTTGAGGAGAAAATCCGAAAAGATCAGGAGCTTTTAAAAACGATTAATACTGTTTTAGCTGAAAAGAATCTCCGGCTGCACGGGCAGGCGAGGATACGTCATCTGCTTGATGTAATTTCTCAGGACATAGGAGCGTCAAATATCCGAAAACGTCTTAAAGAATCACTTGACGGAATGGTTATTGCTCCGTATTACGGATGTCAGTGTTTACGCCCATACATTCTATTTGATGATCCTGAAAAACCGCAATCTATGGAGCCGGTTATTAAAGCTACAGGAGCAAAGATACATCAATGGGATATGGGAGGAAAATGCTGCGGCGCATCTCACATGAATACCAAGCAGGATGTAGCTTTGGAGCTTGTTAAAGCTATATTGCAGCAGGCAGAAGGGGCTGATGCAATTGTTACAGTCTGCCCCATGTGTCAAATGAATCTTGAGGCGTATCAGAAAAAGATTTCTTTAATTTATCATGAGGATTTTTCTGTTGCAATTCTTTATCTTCCGCAACTGCTCGGATTGGCGATTGGTTTATCTGAAAAAGATGTGCGCCTTGATTTGAATCTCTCTGTTCCTTACAGTTTTCTTGATAAACTGAGAGGGAAAATGAAGTGCGCGGCTTAAAGTAGGGGCGAATAATTATTCGCCCCTACATCCTTTCCTTTGACTCGTTCCCACGCTTCGCGTGGGAACGCAGGATTTGTATCTTTTTATGAACCTAACCCCCCTGCCCTTCCCTGAAGGGAAGGGGGAAAAAGAATTGAATATCTCCCCTTCCCTTCAGGGAAGGGGTTGAGGTTTGAGGAGAAGAGATTTTTATGTTAAAAAATATTATAAATCTTCGCCACAGCCTTATTGCCAAATTAATCTTTATTGTGGGAATGACATTGCTGATCTGTATCTTTACATGGGCGTATTTCAGCGCAAAATATCAGAAAGAGAAGCTCATGCAGTATATTATCTCAGGGATAGACCGACTGAGCAACAGCATAAAACTCGGAACACATTACGCTATGATGCTCAATTCAAGAGATGATATAAACCAGATCATCAATAATATTGCCAAACAGAAAGAGATTGAAAATATAAGAATTTACAATAAAAACGGGCAGATAAAATTTTCAAACAAAACCTCGGAACTTGATTCGACGACCAATATCAAAGATGAAGCCTGTTATATCTGCCATAATACGGATCCGCCTCTTTATGATCTTGATCTGAAAAAAAGAAAGCGCGTATTTCTCTCTCCCAAAGGATACAGGCTTCTCGGCATTATCAGCCCTATTTATAATGAACCGGGGTGTTCAAATGATTCGTGCCATGTCCACCCCAAAGGAAAGAAGGTTTTAGGGGCGTTGGATGTGGTAATCTCCCTTGAAAACAGCGATGCGGATATACATAATTTTGAAAAAGGGATAACCGCCCTGACATTTTTTGTATTTTTTCTGATCTCTGCTATTATCTTTACTGTCATGCTGAGATTTGTCAGGTATCCTATGAAAAAACTTGTTGAAGAAACCGGTGTATCGCCAGGGGAGACTATTTTACAAAAATGGAGATTTATAAAAAAGATGAAATGGGGGAATTGGCATCCGCTATTAACCAGATGGGAAAAGAGATCGGAGAAAAACAGGCTGAACTGAATAAACAGAAAAATGAATATCAGACGCTCTTTGAGCTTGTCCCATGCTATATAACTGTTCTGGATAAAGATTACCGTCTTATCAATTATAACCGTCAGTTTGCGGAGATGTTCAATCCGGTTCCCGGGGACAAATGTTTTTATGCTTACAAAGGGAGAAATGAGAAATGTATCAATTGCCCGGTTGAAAAGACATTTAAAGAGGGTCATTCCCATTACAGTGAAGAGACCGGATATAATAAAGGCGGAACAGTTACACATTGGATGGTTGTAACTTCTCCCCTGAAAGATACAGAGAACAATATTGTCGGAGCTATGGAGATGTGCCTTGATATAACTGCCCGAAAAGAGCTTGAAAAGAAGCTGGAGAAATCCGAAAAAAAATATCATGCAATATTCAGCAATATACCGAACCCGGTCTTTGTTCTGGATATAGATACATTAAAGATACTTGACTGCAATGAAAGTATTAAAACAGTCTATGGATATGAAAGAGATGAGATTATCAGTCATTCATTTCTTGATTTTTTCAGAGAAGAAGAAAAGGATCATTATGCCTTTAAAATTATGACATCTTCTGTTTTAAATCAGGTAAAGCATACACATAAAAGTAAAAAAACGCTCTTTGTCAATATCAGAATCTCCCCTTCTGAATACGGGGGGCAGAAGGTTTTTCTGATAACAACCAGTGATATTACCAAGCGGCTTGAAACTGAGCAGCAGCTAATTCAGACCAGCAAAATGGCAACACTCGGAGAAATGGCGACCGGCGTTGCCCATGAACTGAATCAGCCCCTTTCAGTCATCAAGACCGCAAGCAGTTTCTTTATGAAAAAGATACGGAAAAATGAAAAGATAAAAGATGAGATTCTTTTAACCATGTCAGAAGAGATAGACAGCCATGTTGATCGTGCAACAAAAATCATCAATCACATGAGAGAGTTCGGCAGAAAAGCAGATGTGGATATGGAGGCGGTTCAGATCAATGATGTGCTGAAAAAATCTTTTGAAATTTTCAGCCAGCAGTTAAAACTGAGAGGAATTGAAGTGGCATGGGAGCTTGAAGAGAATCTCCCTATGATTATGGCTGATCCCGGAAAATTGGAACAGGTCTTTATCAACCTTCTGATTAATGCCAGAGACGCAATTGAAGAGAGATTTGAAAACCATAATATGCAGGTTGAAAATCGGGAAATATTTCAGTTAAAAGAGAAAGAAAAGAAGATTTATCTTAGAACCCGATTTTTTTATCCTTCAGCCTCGGATGAAAGCCGAGATAAAGAAAAAAGAAAGGTGATGGTCGAGGTTGAGGATACCGGAAAAGGGATTCCGCCGGAGATAGCTGATAAAATTTTTGAGCCTTTTTTTACAACAAAAGAAGTCGGAAAAGGGACAGGGCTTGGTCTTTCTATCAGTTACAGTATTGTAAAAGACTGTGGCGGAACAATACAGGCAGCCGTTGACAGAAAAGACGGAGCCTGTTTTATCTTACAGTTTCCGGTAATAAAGGATTAAGAAAAATGAAAGAAACAATATTACTGGTGGATGATGAAGAAGGGATCCGCAAGGTACTCGGTATATCTTTGGAAGACAGCGGATATAACGTCTTAACAGCGGAGAACGGTGAAGAGGCATTGCGCATATTCAGGGCGGAAAATCCTGAAATTGTTCTGACCGATATAAAAATGCCGGGTATGGACGGTATTGAAGTTCTCAGGAAGATTAAACTTGAGAATCCTGATACAGAAGTTATTGTTATCACAGGTCACGGGGATATGTATCTGGCAATTAAAAGCCTGAAATATGAGGCAACAGATTTTATTACCAAACCTGTGGATGATGACGATCTGGAGCGCGCACTTCAGAAATCGCATGAAAGGATTATGATCCGTCAGCAGCTAAAAGAATATACCGAAAATCTTGAAGGACTTGTGCATAAAAAATCTGAAATGCTCGCTTCAGTTACCCATAATCAGGAGGCGTCACAATTTCTTCTCAGAAATACCAGCATCTTTTTGATGAAACTCCCTGTTATGTTGCAGCAATTGACAAAGGATTCAAATTAACGGCAATGAACCGGCTGGTTAAAAATGATTTCGGCGACAATACAGATTTATTATGTTATCAGGTTTTTAAACAGAAAAATAACCCTTGTGAAGATTGTCCTGTGGTAAAGACATTTGAAGACGGAGCATCGCACAGGTCGGAAACGATATTTACAACAAAAGAGGGGGATTCAAAAAATATGGTTATCTGGACAACTCCTCTGCGAGATTCTGACGGAAAAATAACCCATTCAACAGTGATGTTTACAGATATTTCTCAGGTAGTTGAACTTCAGGATCATCTTGCATCTCTGGGGCTGATGATAGGCTCTGTTTCTCACGGCATCAAAGGGCTTTTAACCGGGCTGGACGGCGGAGTTTATCTTTTGAGTTCAGGAATTTCAAAAGATAAACCTGAGCGGGTCAGTGAAGGTCTTGAGATTGTCAAACAGACAGTTTCTAAAATAAAGCGAATGGTTCTTGATATTCTGTATTCGACAAAGGAACGGGAACTAAATAAGGAAGAGATAAATATTGCTGAATTCGCCGATGATTTGTCGAAAGTTGTTGAGCCGAGAATGAAGGAGCATAATATTCTGTTTGTCAGAGATATTGATCATTCTTTGGGTGTATTTGAAGCTGATCAGGATCAGTTAAGTGCGGCGTTGGTAAATATTCTTGAAAATGCTGTTGATGCCTGTGCCGGAGATCAGTCAAAAGCATCCCATCAGATTAATTTCTGTGTGAAATCAGGTGAAGATGGATCTGTTTTATTTAAGATCAGGGATAATGGAACCGGAATGAATGAAGATACCCGGAAAAAGCTCTTTACGCTTTTCTTCTCTTCAAAGGCAACCAAAGGGACAGGCATGGGTCTTTTTGTCTCTGATAAGGTTATCCGTCAGCATGGCGGGAAGATAACTGTGGATTCTGTGCCGGGTGAGGGGACAGAATTTTGTGTAAAGATTCCTGAAAATTAAAATAAAAAAGAATTGATGCGATGGTGTGAATATTTTTTTTTGACAATGAAAAAATTTTAAAAGGAATCCTTATTTTTTTTAACCAGGTCAGTTCGGTACATCTCCGCAGATGAGTAGCAGTTTGTTTGTAGTACCGCCTTTAGGCGGTTATTCACGCAGTTTGTTTGTAGTACCGCCTTTAGGCGGTTATTCACGCAGTTTGTTTGTAGTACCGCCTTTAGGCGGTTATTCACGCCCGCCGCCTAAAGGCGGTACTACGAACTTTTTTGATGCAACATCTACAAGGATTGTGTGTAAGAAGGGGATTTTTTAGCTGATTCAAATCCTTTTCTTATACACAATCAGTCAGTTTGTTTGTAGTACCGCCTTTAGGCGGTTATTCACAGTTTGTTTGTAGTACCGCCTTTAGGCGGTTATTCACAGTTTGTTTGTAGTACCGCCTTTAGGCGGTTATTCACGCCCCGCCGCCTAAAGGCGGTACTACGAACTTTTTTGATGCAACATCTACAAGGATTGTGTGTAAGAAGGGGATTTTTTAGCTGATTCAAATCCTTTTCTTATACACAATCAGTCAGTTTGTTTGTAGTACCGCCTTTAGGCGGTTATTCACAGTTTGTTTGTAGTACCGCCTTTAGGCGGTTATTCACGCCCCGCCGCCTAAAGGCGGTACTACGAACTTTTTTGATGCAACATCTACAAGGATTGTGTGTAAGAAGGGGATTTTTTAGCTGATTCAAATCCTTTTCTTATACACAATCAGTCAGTTTGTTTGTAGTACCGCCTTTAGGCGGTTATTCACAGTTTGTTTGTAGTACCGCCTTTAGGCGGTTATTCACGCCCCACCGCCTAAAGGCGGTACTACGAACTTTTTTGATGCAACATCTACAAGGATTGTGTGTAAGAAGTCCGTAGGTTGGGGTGAACAAAGTGAACCCCAACAGTAATTGTGTTTCCACGCAATGCGTTGGAACAAGAGAATTTAATCATAGTCATCATAGCAATCATACGGAAATCATAGTTCATACAAATAAATACAATCAAACAAACCGGAGCAGAACAACATGGTAAAGACATCTACAGGGATTGTGTTTAAGAAGAGGATTTTTCTGATTCAAATCCGGTTTCTTACACACAATCCTTGTAGATAACAGCATTATTAAGTATCAAAATATCGGCAATCAAACAAAACAGGAAGATAACAACATGGATAATATTTCAAAAATAAAAGCTGTTATTGCAAATAATCACGATTTTATTATATTCGGCACTGTCGCCAGTATAATCAGCGCATTTGTTTATCCCTTTATTCCGGCAAATTATCTGAAGGCAGCCATAATATTTTTTCTGATTATATCATTTGCTGTCTTTTTCATATTGCCTAAGATTAAAAAATCAGTTCAACCCTCTAAAGCTATAATTCTCCGCCCCATGATTCTTCTTTTCTCTTATTTTATCCTCACCTTTATTTTATGGCTGCCCATTCGGAATAATGACTGGTTTTTCTATGAAAAACTTCTTTTCAGATTTCTGAAACAGCCGGAGCTTTCCCAAAATGTTGTGCTGGTGAATGTTGCTTATCCTGATCAGCTTACATTCAGGAGAAATATCGCTCTTTTTCTTAATAAGCTGGCGAATCTCCCTGAAAAACCTTATATTGTCGGACTTGACATTATATTTAAAAAACTTGACAATACATTAAAAGAGATTGAGGATGAAACCAAAAAATCAAAAAAAAGCACTGCTACTGATGAACTGATAAAAGGAACAAAAAATCTTATCAGCAAAGGAGTTGATGTAATAGCCGGATATGATCCGGAAAAAAAACCGGATTATTACGATGATCAACTAATCGGTGAAAAATCCCCGTTTACAGATGTCGGGCATAATTTTATTTACACCCGTGACGGAAAACTTCATGCCAAAGTATTTGAAGAGATTTCTTCTTCTTCAAAAATCGGAACAGATTTAAAGCCGTTCTTTGCCGCTCTGATTTTTAAATACGGGAATAAACTGATTGGAGAGGGTTATCCGTCCAGATTGGAAAAAAGATACAACAATATCATTCCGATTCGCTATCAGAGAGAATTTACATTTAAAACCTTTGACTTTACCAAAGATGAAGATTTTAAGACAATTTTTGCTGATAAAAATCCATTTGCCAATAAAGTCGTGCTTATCGGAAATTTTGAAAAAGATTACAATAAACCTGAGAATACGCCTGAAGAAAAATTATACGGATTACACGATATTGCTTATGCTGTCCAAATGCTTATAGATCATGAAAAAGGGAAAAATACCCTTGTTGCATTTGAAAGCCGGGAATGGGTAATTTTGTTATTTGCTATGTTTTTTTCTGTTATTGAAGTTTTTCTTTCCCGGCTGATATTTAAGTATCTTGAAAAACTGGTAATAACACAGCGGTTTATTTTATCACTCCTGATTTCATTTATCTGCTCTGTTCTTATTTTTATTATATCTGTCTTTATTCTTTCAAGATTCTTTAACTATCTCTTTGCAGATTTAACAATTGTATTTTCAGGGATTTTTGTCAGCGGAATCCTTTCTTTGTCTGTTATTCTGCTGAAATCAACAGGATATTTAAAAACGCGAAGATCGTGATAAATTAAAAAAATACGTGATGTGTAACTTTTTATCATTGAAAACAAAGATTTATAATTTATTTTTTACCACAAAGACACAAAGACACAAAGACACTAAGAATTCAAAAAACTCCAAGTATCAGGTTTTCTTTCAGTGTCTTTGTGGTAAAAAGTTGCACATGGCATAAAAGTCAAAAGTTTGTTTGTAGTACAGCATTTATGCGGTGAATCTTCAATAACCGCATAAATGCTGTACTACAAACTGAATTTTTTATGAATAATACAACAGCCATTGCAATCAGCGGCGGGATTGATTCACTTATTGCCGCATATCTTCTTAAAAAACAAGGGAAAGATATTATTGCTTTCCATTTTCTGACAGGATATGAAAAAGAATCTCCTGATCTGATCAAATCCGTTACAAAACAGTTGGATATAGATTTAAAAATAATAGATTGCAGGGAAATCTTTAAAAAAAAGGTGATTGATTATTTTATACAGACTTATCAAGCCGGAAAAACGCCGAATCCGTGCATAGTCTGCAATCCGTGTATAAAATTCGGTGCAATTCCTGAGCTTCTCAATAAGGAATTTGGCATATCACGCATTGCAACCGGGCATTATGCAAGAGTTACCAGAGATAATGACGGAAAATATCATCTGTTCAAAGGGATTGACGCAGAAAAAGATCAGTCTTATTTTCTTGCATTTCTGGCACAGAAACAATTATCTGCCGCATGTTTTCCTCTTGGAAATATTACAAAATCAGATGTCAAAAAATTGGCTGAGGAAAATGGGCTTAATCCTGTTGTAAAAAAAGAGAGTCAGGATATATGTTTTATCCGCGAAACCACTTACGGGGAATTTCTGACACAGCACGGAGTTAAATCAGAACCGGGTGTTATTGAAGATATAAACGGTAAAATACTCGGAGAGCATAAAGGGCTGTATCTATTTACAATAGGACAACGCCGTGGCATCAATTGTCCCGCATCAGAGCCTTATTATGTTGTAAAAACGGATATGAATCAAAACCGCCTGATTGTAGGGTTTAAAAAAGATTTATATTCTTCAGAATGTCGGGTTGAAAAGATCAACTGGATTTGCCATGAACCAACCGCGCCGATTTCTCTTTATACCCGTGTCAGATACCGGCATAAAGCTGTTTCCTCAACATTATTTCCTATTGACAAAGATAAAGCAATTATCAGATTTGAATCTCCTGAATCTGCTGTTACACCGGGGCAGGGAGCTGTCTTTTATCAGGATGATGAGGTTATAGGAGGCGGATTTATCTGCTAACCCCCGATCCCTTCAGAGAAGGGGAGCAGGGGGGTTAGGTTTTAACTACTTAAAAGACATAGATAATCGGTAGTCGTTCTTTTTAAACTGATAATCTTTTATTATATGAATTAATAAATATTCTTATGCGATTTTCATGCATCGCCTCATTTTTACTGAAAGTTCTTTTCCGACTGCCCGATGACGCTCCGAAGGCAGAATATTCTCATAACTTTCCCGATAATCTGTATAAATAACAGCATGTTTCCGATAATCAGCAGGAAGAGACTGCCATAAAAATTAAAACTATTTTCAACACCCCTTGTTCAGGAACCTGAATTAAAAGCCGCCCTCCGTGTGCATGAACAATTCTTCTGACAATGGCAAGACCAAGCCCTGTACCTCGTGCTTTTGTTGTAAAATAAGGCTCAAGAATCTTATCCGCTTCATTCTGAGAAAGCTCAAATCCCCTGTTTTCAATAATCAGAATAACTTCATTATCCTGTTTTTCAAGAAGAATATGAATATATCCGCCGTCAGGCTGTGCTTCAATGGCATTTTTTATCAGATTTTCAACAACCTGCTCAAGCATCTCCGCATCACCTGAAATAATTCCATCATACCTGATTTCTTGCTGTATTGCAATACCCTGTTCA
Organism: uncultured delta proteobacterium; assembly: GCA_963806835.1. Classification (GTDB taxonomy): domain Bacteria; phylum Desulfobacterota; class Desulfobacteria; order Desulfobacterales; family CAWEAR01; genus CAWEAR01. The sequence goes on along the minus strand of CAWEAR010000026.1, from coordinate 178,386 downwards.
GCACATTTCTGAGCATAAAGTATCAATATCTGAGTTATAATTGAACTGAGCGATACTGATATTTTATGAATTTCAAGTTTTCCTGCATATTTGCCGATATTAGTAACAATGCTGTTAGTCCGCTGAACCGCTTTTAACATTGTACTGATAAGCTGCTGATATTCATCAGATAAATCATCTGTTTCAATCTGAAGGCGTTGTAGTCCCATGCTGATAGCATTAAGAGGATTTCTGATTTCATGCGTAATTGCCCCTGCCGCCCTTCCGAGAGCCGCATCTTCACGCTGACGGGCAAGGTCTCGTTCAACCTCCCGTATCCGATTCAGATACATGGTCTGATAATGATTAAGAAGCCATGAAAAAAATATACCGACAATTGCCAAGAATAGCACTGAATACAAGAAATTCATTCCTGAGATGTGCTAACTCTCTCAAAAAAATATTTTGTATTCATTCCCACAACAAGAACTTCATTACCGAGTAAAAATCGTGCTTCTGCAACCTTCCGATCAGAATTCTCAACAAGAATAATATCCTCGGGTCTGTCGATTTCTTTTTGCGGTTTCAATTTTAACATACTGAATAGTTGAAAGTTCTGTAAGGGCATTTGACAGATAAGACAAACCGACCTGTTCATGCAGTTTTTCAATGTGGGAATCAGTTATACCGACAATAATATAGCCGGTTCCCTGTGAACGGGGAAGGGTTAAAAAGTAAAGATGTTCTGATGTAACATGCTGTAAGACATTGATATTTGAGCAGCACGGAATATCAGAAATTTTAAACCATCCTGCTGGACCTTCAATATAATCTTTATTTCCTTTTACAATGCGGATACCTGATAAACCTGCTTCCAAGAGCAAAAGCTCCAAGTTCTTCCTGTGAAAATGGTTCGATTGCATCAAGATAATCAGCTGAACCGTGCCATGTTCCCAAGAAAAATCTGCATTATCTCCTCAACCGATCTCTGAGAAAGGATTGCCCCGCGTGCATTTAATTCAATAACACTTGCCAACATTCTGGCATGTTCCCTTGCATGATTAAAAAAAGTCTGATGTACCTGTTTTACCTGCCATAAAAAATATGCAAGAACTGTGAGAATTAAAATTCCGAATAAAAGAAGATTTCCTTTCCATCCGGGGAGTAAACGGGGATAAGATACTTTGGGAGATGAGGATTGATCTGTCATATTTAATGCCCCCGACCTCCTTTTCCGCCCGTTCCGCATCTGCATCCTCCCTTATTACATTTGCCGATACGCGAACGAACGCCTGTGGGATCTCCTTTCTGATTGTAAAATCCGCCTCCGCTTATGTGAACTGCCTTGAACTGACTCTTATCTTCTTTAATGTAATCTCCCCATATCCGGACAATCTTTCCCGCAGCAACACACGGGGGAATACGCTCAGGTTCAATCATAATCGTAATCTCTTTTGGTTTATCAGATGCTTTTTCAGAATCGCTTTCATTAAATCCCTGAAGAATTTCAAGAACAACTTTACCGCTTTCCTGCTCAACTGAAATGACTGTTCCTAAAAGCACATCCATTCCATTGGCAGAGCCTGTTATCAGGAATAATATCATTAAAATGAGAAAAGAAAACCGCATTGCGTCACCATCTGATTATAAGTTTCTGTTTCCAAAGAAGAATCATTTTCTGTATGTTCAATCTGAAAAAATATCTCGAAATTACGGATAAAATAGCTTATTCCAAGACTTATAAAACAGGTTTTATCTGTGCGATCCAATGTCGGATCATCATAATCTGTATCTTTCCAAAAGCTCTTTGCAGATATTTCCCACATATCATGAGGCTTCCATAAAAAAGAGAAATACAGTCCGTTTTGGAGATAAGATTCTGTTTCAACAGAAGAATTAAGATAACTATACTCTGCTGACAGAGATGTCTCTATGGTCGGAGATAAGAAGAATCTCCCCTCTAATTCTGATGAACTTATCCGGTCATCACGTGAAAAAGATTGCTGATGCTGATTCTCTCCTCCATATCCATTACCCCAGCCCATACCCTTTCCGCTTTCTGATGTGTGAGAACCTGTATAAAGAATAACCAGAGCTTTATAATCGTTCCAATTCCATGACTGCCGGAATATAAACGAAAGTCTGCCGGTTGCAAGCCATTCAACTGCTCCGCCTGTAATTATTTCATCTCTTTCATCCTCTGAAATAAAATTGTCCCTGTAAATTGCCGCCTCAGAAAAAATATTGGGTTGCCATCTTCCCTTTGCCATAGGAAAAGTAAAAGATAACCCGCCTCGCAGTTTATAATTATCCGGGACATCAAAGTAATCCTGATAATCTGCTTCTATAAAAATATCAAATTCGTAGGGCGGACTAAGCGCAGCGTGTCCGCCTTCCGCTACAGAAATGTGCAGGCAGTGTTCCGCCTTCTACCACAGAAATGTAGGGCGGACTAGCGCAGTGTGTCCGCCTTCTAAAGACAAAACATCATAAAAGAACTGCTGATTCAATTTTATCTGATGATATGTAAAACCGGAGCTTACTTCTGTCTGATCCTGAGATATATTATCATCATATCCGGCTGACAAGCCAAACGATATGTTGAATGACATAGCCTTGTCTGTCAAGGTAAAAGAGAGAATTATCAGGGCTGATAAGTAAAGGAAAAATTTATTTTTTTTCATAAAGACTTAGGAAGTTTCAGAATTTATAGGACGAAAATCCTTATGGTTTGAAAAATCATAAGGGTTTTTTCCCGTTACGATATTCTGTCTCGTAATGAATCAAGATTACGGTTAATAAGGATATGAGTCAAGAAAAAAACAGGGGGGAGATTCTGTAAACCATAAGGGTTTTAAAAACCCTTATGGTTTAAGGTGTTAAATTGTTTTATCTGTTGAAGGAACAGGCTGAACCATTGGACAAGTACCATTTCATGCCCGGACAATTCATGGTTCCTCTCATTCCAGGGCAATTCATAGTTCCTTTTCCGCAGCCTTTGCTGCGCCACAGGGGAGCGCCTGTTTCTTTATCTCTTAGTTCAATAGACTGAGGAGTTTCATCGTTGATTGTTATTTTTGCAGCAATATTTTTCACAGAACCATCGCTGAATTTCACTTCATAAGCTTCAATTGTAACCTCGTCACCTACTGCCGGACGTTCAATCCCAAGTGAATTCCAGTAAGTAATCGGACCCATTCCATATACAGTAACAACTTCTGTGCCGTTATCAACCTGAAGCCCATCTCCCTGATAAGCCGCGACTGATACTTTTCCTGTTATTGTAACTGCTGTTGCGTTTTCAAAGGTATTCACGCCTGAAGCGGCATTCATACAGCTTCCGCTATATGGACATGCACATTTTGTTCCTGTTCCGCTATTCTGACCCGACCTCTTCCTGCAAATACATCTCCGCTCATTGTCAGAACCATTGCCAATACTGCAATCATAATTCCTTTTACGTATTTCATTTTTATATCTCCTATTTAGTAGGTCGGATTAGCGCAGCGTAACCCGACATTATGAATGAACTATCAAGTCGGGTTACGCTGCGCTAACCCGACCTACATAACTATATAATTGTATTTCTATAAATTCAGTCCCCATGGACAAACACCGCCGTTGCCGCCAGAACCACCGCTTCCTCTGCCTCCGCCCTGTTGTCCTCCTCCTGAACCGTTGCCTTTTCCGCGTCCTGCAAGATTAAAAGAATCTTTCTGAACATCGGTTTTCAGATTCGGACATGTTCCTCTTTTTGAACCGTTTCCGGATCCGTCTTTGGGACCGTTACCGCCGTTGCCTGTACCATCTCCGGGTCCGTGTCTTTTTCCCGCGATAATCAGATTGTCATTGTTGTTCATTGTACTGTTATCCAGACTCCATGCCGGAACACTCAAAGTACCGGCAATTAAGGCAACACATCCGATTTTAAAAATTTTTTTCAGCATCTGTTTTTCTCCTTTTTTTGTTTATTGCTTTAAAATCTTTGGTTCTTCAAGGATTTTTGTGGAAATTTCAGACTGTAGGGGCGAATAATTATTCGCCCCTACACAAATCCACAAAAATTATTGAAGAACCAAATCTTTTTGACTTACCATTCTATATATCAAGAATCGTGCCAAAGTTGGCTTATAGTAAAAACAGATATTTATATTTGATTTTAAGATTTGGACTTCGACAATCAGAGTTTTTATTCGACAAAATTGTCGAACATAAATAAAAAGCCAAGTTTGAAAAAACTTGGCTTTCTGTCACCCATGGCTGTTTGACTTGTTCCCACGCTTCGTGTGGGAACACAGGCACTGACGCTTCGCGTCTTTTTTTATTACAGAACGCAAAGCAGGGGCGAATAATTATTCACCCTTACTGCTTACTCACTCATATCTTCAATCTTCAATTCCTCAATCTTCACATCAGAACCCTCTTTTTTATACAGCTTAATCCCCTCTTCATTCTCTTTTCCGATACTGTCAATCTTATCTTTCTTCTCCTGATAAAATTTACTTGCCTCTTCGGCATTCTCAATAACATGCGGAGTAAGAAAAACAAAGAGATTAGTACGTTCACGTCCTCTTGACATGGATTTGAATAACCACCCCAGCCCAGGAATATCACCTATACACGGAATTTTATATTCAGTTGTTGAAAAACTGTCGTCAATCAATCCGCCAAGTACAATCGTATTTTTATCATTCACCACTACAGTTGTATCAATAGTACGCTTTAATGTCGTGGGTCGGACATCACCAGATGCCGAGGTTGAATCAAGCTTGCTGACCTCCTGAGCAATTTTAAGACGGATTAACCGATCTTTGCTGATCTGCGGAGTTATTGTCAGTTTTATTGCAACATCTTTATATTCATAAGTATTGTAGGTAGATTCAGTAGTTGTGGTTGTTCCTGTTCCTTCTCTGGTCTGATAAGGAACATTTTTTCCGACTGTGATACTTGCCTCTTCATTATCAGTGGTAAGAATCTGAGGAGTTGAGAGAATATAAACATCTTTGTCTTTTTTGTATGCGTCAACAATTGCACCGATACTTGGAAATATTTGGATTTCAGTCTCTTTACCATCTACAGTTACAACCTTAGTAAGATATTGCCCCAAAATGCCAATAGACATTCCGCTGGGAAATGACCCTTTTGCCATGTTGGTTATGTTGCTGTATCCGCTTTCTCCGCCGCTGAATCCGCCGCCGAAATAGCCTGTATTGCCGTCATAATTGGTTTTACCGCCAACCTGCCATTCTACACCTAGATTAAAACCTTTATCAACATTCACTTCCATGATCAGACATTCAATATAAACCATTGCCCTGCGCACATCCAATTTTCTGATTACCTCTTCAAGAACCTGATAATCATCTTTTTCAGCCATGATAATCAGACTGTTGGTTGCTTTGTCAGATGTGATATTGGTTGCCTCTGATACAATCGGAGCCTCTTTTTTTCCTTTTGCAGCGGATGCTTTTGTTTTACTTGACAAAGACTGAAGCACCTTTGCCAAATCCTCTGCTTTGGCATTTTCAAGATAATATACATGAATATTCCCTTTTCCTCTTGGGACTTCTTTATCCAGACGGCTGATAAGCTGCTTGATTCTTACGGTTTCATCTTCACTGGCAAGCATGATAATGGTGTTTGTCCGCTCATCTGATACAAACTTGCTTGTATCATCCGTAGTTCCTTTTGCTTTTTTCTTCTGCTGAAAAACCGTAGTCAGAATCTTTACCATCTTTTCAGCATCGCCATATTCAATCGGAATAATCGAAATCGCTTGCCCAATTCCGGGAACATCAATAGTTTTAAGGATTTTCAGCAGCCGTCTGATATTTGAATATACATCTGTGATAATCAGCGTATCAGTTGCCGGATAGTCAAGAAGTACACTGCTCTTGGAGATTAACGGCGCAAAGAGCCGTTTAATATCACCGGGGTCAGCATATCTTAACGGAATAAGCTGGGTAACGATCTTATCATCCGGAGAACGTGCCTCTTCTTTTAACAAAGTTTCAATATTTTTTGTCCGAGCCTCGGGAGAGGATATAATCTTTACCACTTCACCTGATTCTACTGTTGCAAATCCATAGACTTCCAGGACAGATTCAAAAACCCTGTAAGCCTCATCAACAGAGATTTTAGAAGGTGAAATAATAGTTACTTTTCCTTTGACCCTGTTATCAATAACAAAATTTTTTCCGGTCAGTTCACTGATAAACTTTATAAAGACGGAAATATCAACATCATTAAAATCTATGGATACATACCGTTCATTTGAGCCTCCGGTTTCGGTCTGTGCAATTGCTGAAGAAAACAGATTCAAACCGTTTCCTGACAGCAGAAAAATAACGCTAAAGATAAAAATGATAATCCGTTTCTTATGATAATTATAGTATAAACTCATATTTTAATTGATAATACTCCTTATGCAAATTAAGAATTAGGAATTAAGAATTAACAGTACTTCATTATTCATTCCTAATTCTCAATTGTATAATCTATGGATTTTGTTTCGCCTCTCCGTTTGATTTCAAGATTCACAGAAGAGGATGATTTCAGGCTCTGATAAAACTTCAGGGCATCATCTACAGATTCAATCTTTTTTCCGTCAACACCGACAATAATATCTCCGCTTTCCAGTCCCAGTTCTGAAAATACTGAATTTTCCTGAATTCTTGATAAAGTTAAGCCATCCGGTTTCCCGTCTTTAAAATGAGGGCGTATTTTTGCCTGACGCATCAGGTTGTTGACATTATTCATAGACTCTTCTATTTTGGAACGTTCCAGTCTTATGTTGCTGTTGGAAGAAGATGGCGGTACCGGCTGCTCAACAACTGACGCCAGCGGATGCTCCGGTCTTTTTGGTTCTTCTCCCTGATTTTCCCCCATCTCCAGAGCTTCATCCTGATCATTTACCGTCAATATAATTCTTTGTCTCAGAATCTCTTTAACCATCACCTTTGCCTTGTCAACCGGAATTGTATCCCCTTCTCTGTAAAGATTCTGTTTTCTCTCTTTTGTATCTTCAATTACTGCATACGCTTTGTTTCTGTCATTACCTGAAACAGTTCCCCATAATTTCAGCTTCAGTTCTGTGAGCTTGACAGGCTCTTCAACTTTGACAGGTTCAGGAGGAGGCGCAGGGTCTTCTTTCTCTTTGGTTTTAAAAAGATTACGATCCGTTATTGCTGTATAATGAGACTGCGGATGGATAGTTTCATTTTCCGAAGTTACAACCCCCTGAATTTTTGGTGAGGATATGTTCTTCTCATCAATTTGAGTGGTCAACATCTGATATGATGCTTTTACTCCAAAGTATATTACAGCGGCGATTAACAGAATATTTAATATAATAAAGTATTTTTTCATATTCTTACCTCTTTCTGTTAAACCCTAAGGGTCTTGAAGACCCTTAGGGTTTTATGTGTATTATTTCATAGAAAAACCGGGATTTTCAATTGTACCTGTAACTTTAAAAGGGATTCCGCTCTCACCGCCCTGTCCCTGGTTCACTTTTTTAAGCAATGCTCCCATAGTTCCAAGACCTGCGATAAATGACGGATGAGGTTTTATATCTCCGGTAAGATTTAAAAGACTCTTTTCAGACGGAGTTTTTAATATCACAGAACCTGAAAGATTACCGTTTATCTGAGTCCCCTTGACTGTAAATTCTTTTATCTGTAAAGTCTTATCTTTGCTCACGGTTATATTTGCATTAACATTCTTAAAAGTAAAATTTCCGACATTGAACATAGGTGCCAACAGTCCCATTTTTTTGGAAAGGGGTGCCAAATCTATATTGCAGTCTGATATGCTCAGTCTGCTGACTGCTCTTTCTGCGGGATCATTCCCCTTATAAAGAATATTTCCGTCAAGTATTCCTGATACTTTGTAATCAGAAATTTTTATCCCCTTTATTTCTTTTATCTGAATCCCGGATAAATCTGTATCAATCATAAGCCCTTGAACACTATCCTGGTTATCTGTTTTTACAACCGAGCCTTTTCCGTTAATAGTACCTTTGCATGATTCTCCTTTAAAGGTAAATCTGATTTCCGGCTTAAAGAGAGTCAGAAGATTCGGCATAACTTTCAGACTTTCTATATCAGCCAATGGATTCTCTTCCTGAAGAAATTCAACCTTATAAAACTTCAGCCCCGGCGGAAATGAAGGCTTTACCTGATCTATCTTAATACTGATATTCGGATTCGCCTCTTTTGCTTTTGATATGATATATTTTTTTATAATATCTGACGGAAAGAGATAATAAAGAAAAAAGATCGTTATTCCGGCAATATATATTGAATAAAGAAAAATCTTTTTTAACATAAAACTCCTGAAACTTAAAACTTAATGCTTTTTTCAACTAAAATTATGAGTGATGTCGGGTTACGCTGCGCGCTAACCCGACCTACTAACTAACGATAAGCTCAACGGTTTTAGGGGGCGGAGCGTAGCGGATCCCCTGCAAATCCGCCGGAGCTTTGGATTAAACCCTTGTTTTTACTTAAATTTACTATTTTTCGGTTGGATAGTCTTTGTTTCTGGGCTATATCATTATATATAGCCCGCAGGTCATAATTATACTTTGATGCCAATCTGTCTTTTATTGCTCTTATTTCATTTATTAACTGGTCTTCCATGTTAGCCCCTTTCTAATAATTCTTCAGGCGTACAAATGACAGGAAGTTCAAACCCTTCATCTGCTACGGTTTTTCGGAGTCTTTTGATTATTTCCGCATTGGCGATATGTTTACAGTTCCATGACAGCAGGAAACTCATTTCATGAAAAGTAGCGACTGCTATGTGCAGTGCGTCTCGGACTGCCTTTTCGGGAATAATTTTTTCAATTATAATTTTCTCTGCCAAATTTATGACTTGTTCTGTTATTTCTAAAAGTGAAAATTCTCTTATCATTTCCATTCTTTTTGCTGAAGCAACCGAATCACCCTCACCGGCTTCATCTATTACTATTTGTGATATATAAATATCAAAATCATTCAGTCTGTTATCCCACCATTCGGAAGTTATTTGTTGCCGGGCGGTCTGAATAATATCTCTGCTCTGTTTTGCTTTTAGATAGCTTGGAATCGTTGTCTCAATATAAAGAGTTGGTTTCATTTTCATCTCTTATATTCACTCTAATTTGTCTGAAAAAGTTATGAATACATCATATTTTTTCCGATGCTCTTCCAACCAGATTCTTGTTATCTCCTGACGTGCAAGAGAAACAATATCTCTTCCCGGTTTTGCGGAATAATAACATGGTATAGTTGATTCCATATAAACACTGAGTTTCATTTAATCTTTTCCCCTGAAACTTAACACCTGAACCTAAATCTCAAACGTCTCAACCTGCAAAACAGCATCTATAAAACTCTCATCCTTGCCTCCCTTTAAGATTGAAAGCCTCCTGATAAAGACCATATTCTTTGATGTTTCAATCTGATACAGATAAGGCGTCAACTGCTTTAAATTTATCCCCTGAATCTTCATTTCAACCGTTGAGATTTTATAAATACTCCCTTTCTGATCAGATCTGGAAGGCTTCATGTGTGTGATATTATCCTTTATCCCTGCCTCGCCTGCAAGTCTGTCAAGAAATGAAAAGAGCGTAAATCCCTGTTCCCGCTTTTCAAAACGTATTTTTGACAATTCAACCTTTTTCATCATGGTTTCATATTCAGATTTAAGGATAAGCATATCAGCAAGGGTTTTGTTTTTCAGAGCAACATTTCTTTCAAGACGCTCCTGCTTGTCAATAAGCGGAAATGCAATATATTGAAAAAAAACAAAGATAATTACAAATCCCGCCATCAGACAAATCGAATATTTTTCACGTCTGCTTAATTTCATAGCTCTATTCTTATCTTAAACTGTATCTTGTTTCCGATCTTTTCTTTGCTGGTATTTGCTATAGTAATTTTTTTGAACATCGCTGATTTCTGAAGCTGGCTCTGCATATCATCAACAGCATTGAATGAATCGGTCTTTCCTGAAATCTGTACATTATCATCTGCAATAACTGCCTGAGTAAATTCAACATCAATAGTGCCTGAAATAACTTTGCTGATCTCATTCAGAATATCAACTGCCCGGATATTCTTCATATCCCCCGGAAGCATATCATTTTTTTTCAGATCATCCATTGCAACACGCATCTGATGCAGGGGATCAACAATTTTTGTTATATCCGGAAAAGTTGCTTTGAAGATTTCATTAATCTCTTTGTCAAGTTTCTTCAACTGCTTCTCTTTTGAATAAGTATCAATCATTATATTCATAAAGAAAAAAGCAATGATCAGACTGACAAGAATCATAGTTCTTGTAAGAGTCCCTTTATTTTCAGCCCATTCTCTCCGGGGAGCAAATTCTCCTCTGCGGAAATTCAGCAGATCAAATCCTTCCATCTCGGTCAGAGCAAGGGCAAGGGGATTATTTATCTGAGCCTGATTCATCTGCGTTTTTATTTCAACACCCGCGTCACTGCAAATATCAGCATCTTTAACAGGAATTCCAAGTCTGTATTCAAGCTCTCTCTCAAAATTGCGGGACTGAAGAGCATCAGTACCATATCCTGAAATATAAATTTCACTTGGCTGGAAATCTGAATCAAAAATTTCTTCCAATGCAACAAGAGTCCGCTGAATATCAGAACAGAGAGATGCCCCTGAAACTACAGGAAAAGAACGTATAAGAGAGATTTCTCCTGAGATAACCGCAAAAAGAGTACATTTTTTTTCATCAAGATTCTGCAAAAAGCCATTTTTCAGGAACATCTGCAAATCTCTTAATGCAGAGAGCTGTAGAATAACCCCCGACAGTTACTGTTTCAGGATCAATATGAAACCCGGTAAGTATATCAAGATATGATTTCAGTCTGATTTTTTCAACTGCGGCGGCAATGATCTCTGTTTCTGATTTTAAATCAGGATGTATCTTATTATTTGTCAGTGTCTGAAAATCAAGTATCAGATCATCTGCCGGGAACGGCAGCGTTGATTCAAGCTCAAAAGGGAGAATCTGTCTGATCTTTTTTGTATCTTTAAACGGAAGCCGGATATTTCTGTAAGATATAAGATTCGCGGGCAGAGATGCAATACAGACCGCGCCGGTTATATCTATGCGCTCTTTTATCCTCTCCAATGCAGTGATCAATCCTGAATTTGATTCTTTCTGACTCTCCTCATCTTCTGAAGAATTCTGAGAGATATGCTTATTATCTATAGGGATATGAACATATTCTTCTATCCGGCTTTTTTTGATGCCGCTTTTTAAAAGAAGAGCAGATACAGAATTATCCCGAATATCAAGTCCTATAATTTTTCTGCTCACTTAAAGAAGCTCCCAACTCAGTACTCTGCATTTCCATTTATTTGATTCCTTAGCTTTTTCACGTTGCACAATAATTGCTATGCTCTCCTTCATATCGTGTAATGTTGCAGTTGCTTCTATACGGAAAATATCGCTGAAAAATTTGAGAAGTTTCGGATCAATTTGAAAATCAGACGGAATCCCCTCGGCGTTTTTATACCAGAGCGGATTTACAAGGTCGGTATTGACAAATTTTGTATCCTCTTTTTCTCCCCGGTAATCAAAAATTGCCTGAGCATATTCTGAATTTTCAGGTCCCACAAGTGCAATCAGCACAGGAAGCGGCGCGGTGTTGATATTGATTTTTCCTTCAAATGTAAAGTCTCTATTTTCAACTTTCTTGTCAGTAAGTTTTTTCATTCCGAATACTGTTACATAATCAGAGAGTTTCGGCGTATTTTCAGAAGTATCAGCCGCATCAGATACTCCTTCGCTCTCTGTTGAAATTCCAAGAGTCTGAAAAAATTCACGTTTCATATCTTTTACCAGAAAAATTTCATTCAGATCAATAATCGGTCCGTTTTTACATTTATAAGGAGGTTCAAGGCTTTCATAATAATCAGACTCTGCTCCGTTCAAGCCTGTAACAATATCATCATCAGGATCGATCCAGTCTTTGAGAGAATCTAAGAGACCTTCAATAGCTCCGGCATCCATTTTATCATCCTTTTCGACCGCAGGCTGTATGAGATTGTACCATAATGCACGCTGAAGATCATTATATTGATTTCCTTCGGGAAACTTAACCAGTGCATTCACCTGTATTTTGCCAAGCTCATCAGTGATCTTGAATGTAACAGTCCCTTCATCCAAAGGAATATCCTGAAGAACCTCGCTGATCTTTTCAGGATTTGCCCAGTCTTCCTGAATCGAATCAAGTCCGTCAGGCGGCGGGTCTGACTTTTTATCTTTTACCAGCATGGCAATCCCTGCATTAAGCCCTGATGATGCAAGATGTGAAAGGGTCAGGCGGTCCCGGATGGTAGCGGTATTCATAACTGCGGCTCTCACTTTTCTGTTCAGCTCAATTGATGCTGTAACCAACAGCGTTGTAATGGTTACAGTCATGAGAAGCGCCATCCCTTTTTTATTTTTTAATAATCTGAATATCATTCTTTGTGCCTTAGTTTCTTAGTGTCTTTGTGTTTTTGTGTTTTTGTGTTTTCTTACCACCAAGACACTAAGGGGTTTTCCTTATTTAAAAGCATAATGACGAAACATTTACCTTTCATGTTTACATCAAAGATTTTCACTCTGTTTTTTCTCTGAAAACTAATAAGTTTACCATAGTTTCAAAGAAAAGTGAAGAAGATTCATCTCCGATTTCAAGTTTTATTTTTACTGCTCTCGGAGTTGCATATTTACTCTCTTCAGATTCAGAATTCCATGTATCATATTCTGTCCCTTCATCATCATAAAATTTGAATTCCAGAGATTTAACTCCTTCACACAGCACAGGATCAGACCCTTTTTCCTCAAATGTATTTCCTTTGAAGCGTTCATAGGGATACAGACTGTCAGCCCGTTTTAACAGATAAATATCTTCATCACCAATCTTTGTCTGATGAACATAATAGACAATTTCAGCGATCCCGTTCCGTGTGCTTTTTTCAAGAGATACATGGGCACGGGATGTAAATCTCAGGCGTGAAAAACTTCTGCTTCCTGCATAGCTCATATCCCCTAGAACCCTGTAAAGATCAGGCTCTTCATCGGCACCGGGACCCGGCTTTTTATAATCAGCCGCAGAGATATAACTTTCTCTCAGATCTGTAATCATCCTGTTAAGACAGGTATTTGCCATCTCATAGGTATCAATCCCCTCCTGAAGCGCATCAGCATTGGAAAATATAGCGGTGAATGAACCGAATATCGTGGTTACAATAATGCTGAAAATAAACATTGCTATCAGGATTTCAAATAACGTAAAACCCGATGATCTTTTCATATCTTTACCTCCCAAGATACGCCATGTGCAGCTTCATTACCACCAAGACACAAAGACACAAAGAAATATGATACAGGGAGCTTTGTGAAACCGTTCGGCTGAGCGTTCGACTGAGCTCACGCCGAAGCCTTTGTGTCTTTGTGGTAATAAAAAATTAAACTGTATTTAGTAATAAGTAAACAATGCTCTTCTTAATTCACCCTACCGCTCTCAACTTTACAGGAGAAAATATCTACTTTTTCACTAATCCCTTTGATATTTATACTGAATTTTGAAAAACGATCCTGAAGCTCCCCGATCTCCTGAAATGTATTGTTGTCAAGTAAAATCTCACCGGAACGGGCGTTCCCCTCAAGCCGGGATGCCAGATTGACATGATGCCCTATAGCGCTCAGAGTCCTGCGCTCACGTGTTCCCATGACTCCCAGGAATACCTGACCCGAAGCAATCCCGATACTCACATCAAAAATATCCTGATTCTCTTTTTTTCTGATTTCATTCAGCATGCTTACACTTTTGATAATCTGAAAACCCGCGTTTACCGCCTGAACAGAAGAAGAAGTATCAGAAGGGACAATCCCGAAAATTGCCATGACTGCATCACCGATGATCTTATCTATAAGACCTCTCTGCTCAAAAATAGGTTTAATCATAGACTCAAAATAAATATTTAAAATATGAAAGACCTGCTCAGGAGAGCGGTATTCGCTGTAAGATGTAAATCCGCAAATATCTGCAAAAAGAACAGAAACATATCTGCTTTCTCCTGATTCATTAAGATTCAACTGGAGCAGTCTTTTACTGATCTCTTTTCCCAGATACTGATCCATAATTTTTGTATGTTTATCTTTTAAAAGAGAGAGTTCATTTGCTTTCTGCTGAAAAGACTGCTGACGGTTTTCATCCTGTGTGGCATCAAGAAAGAGTATCCAGTATTTATCTTCTGCAAAAAAAATATGAATATCTGCGGGTACTTTGGTTTCAGTTTCAATACAGGAGAGATTTATCTCTTTTTCTTCAAACGGAAAAAAGCCGTTCAAAATCAGAATATGATCTCCTGCATAATCATTTTTTTTCAGATTGTTAAAACCATATAAATCCAAAGCACCTCCCCAGTCCTGTATTTGTCCATCCTGATTTACCTGAACAAACGCGGGGGAACGCTCTTTAACAGTCAGATCATAAATATATCTAAGTACCGCCGGGGCAAGTTTCTTCATTTTTTTATCTCTGCTATGATTATCTGTAATAAAATTAAAGATAATTTTGTATTTCTGATTCCTGATTTTCAATTCATATATCATGTATGATATGGCTTGGCAATAACTCTGATTTTTACATTTATTGCATGGGATCCTGATTTCAAATTATTTCACCTATATTTCATTATTTTTGAGAATCTCTATTGACAAAAAATAAATGTAACGAATACTATAATGTATATTTTGGACATAAATTTTCAAATTCAGACTTCCTAAGTTTCTGAAACGGTTCGACTGAGCGTCGCTCACGCCGAAGTCTCACCGAAGTCTTCGGAAGTCTTTTACATTATTGATATTTTGATTCAAAGGATTGAAATTGTGAGTAAACCGCTTGTTATTGTTGAGTCCCCGACAAAAGTGAAAACCATAAAAAAGTATCTTGGCAATGAGTACAATGTTGCCGCGACTGTCGGTCATATCAAGGATCTTCCTGAAAAAGAGATTGGGATTGATATTGAAAACGGCTTCAAACCCGAATATCAGACCATCACCGGGAAGCAGAAAATTATCACAGCTTTAAAAAAAGAGGCGGGAGATGCCACAGATATTTATCTTGCTCCTGACCCTGACAGAGAAGGCGAGGCAATTGCATGGCATACGGCTGAAGTCTTAAAGAAAAACGGAAGGAATTTTCACAGGGTTCTGTTTCATGAGCTTACCAAAAACGCCATTCAAAAGGCAATGACTTCCCCTGAAAAACTGAATCCTTACAAATATGAGGCGCAGAAGACGCGCAGAATCTTGGATCGGCTTGTGGGGTATAAGATATCCCCTCTGCTGTGGAATAAAGTGAAAAGAGGACTGAGCGCAGGGCGGGTTCAATCTGTTGCTGTAAGGATTATCTGCGAAAGAGAGCGCCAGATTCAGGTTTTTGAATCTGAAGAATACTGGTCTGTAACAGCATATCTTGAAGGAAAAGCACCTCCGGCATTTACAGCAAAACTTACAAAAAAGAACGGGAAAAAGATTGAAATTCCTGATGAATCTGCTGCCGCATCAATTTTGAATGAATTGTCAGGGAAAAATCCGACAGTGGAGAAGATCACAAAAAAGACAACAAAACGGAATCCGCTTCCACCTTTTACAACGAGCAAGCTCCAGCAGGAGGCTATCCGAAAACTGAGATTCTCAGCTAAAAAGACAATGATAGTAGCGCAGCAACTTTATGAAGGGATTGAACTTGGTCCCGGCGAGTTTGTGGGTCTGATAACTTACATGCGTACAGATTCAACCCGGATTGCAAATGAAGCCGCGGAAGAGGCTATCCAACTGATTAATGAGCATTTCGGAAAAGATTATGTTATTGAAAAACCGAGAGTATTTAAAAACCGTAAAAAAGTTCAGGATGCTCATGAAGCAATACGCCCTTCATCAGTCTTTCATACACCTGACAGTATTGCCGCATATCTTTCAGATGAGCAACTGGCATTATACCGCATGATCTGGCAGCGTTTTGTGGCGTCCCAGATGAAAGAGGCTTTGATTGACAATAATTCAGTATCCATTGCCATTGGAGATTACCGCTTTAATACAGGCGGATCAACAGTCAAATTTCCCGGATTTATGATTCTTTATATGTCCGCAGATGATCAGGCTGAAGATGAAAAAGAAAAAGCTGTTCTTCCTCAGCTTTCTGAAGGAATGGTTTTGAATCTGATAAAATATGAACCGAAACAGCATTTTACTCAGCCGCCCCGCGATTTTCAGAGGCGTCTTTAGTCAAAGAACTTGAGGAGAACGGAATCGGCAGACCCAGCACTTATGCGGCTATCCTTTCAACAATCCGGGAAAAAGAATATGCGGAGCTTGTCAAAGGATATTTCAGACCGACTGAATTAGGTTTTATTGTTAATGATCTGGTGGTAAAAAGTTTTCCTGATATATTTGAAGTTGACTTCACGGCTAAAATGGAGGAAGACTTAGACCGTATAGAGACCGCAGAAATGGATGCCCTGAAAGTTCTGACCCGTTTTTATGATCCGTTTAAAAAAGAGCTTGATACAGCAGGTGACGGAATGCTCAGTATGAAGAAAGAGGGGATTCCGACAAATATTATCTGCCCTGAATGCGGCAAGCCGGTTCATGTCAAATTCGGAAGGAACGGTCATTTTCTCGGATGCAGCGGATACCCGGAATGTACTTATACCCGGAATTATACAAGAGATGAAAAAGGGAATATTCAGGTTATTGAACCAATCAAAGAAGAGATTGTTTTGGATAAAGTCTGTGATAAATGCGGTAAGCCGATGGTGATGAAGCAGGGAAAATTCGGCGAGTTTCTGGCGTGCAGCGGATACCCGGAATGTAAGAATACACTCTCTGCAAATTCAATTAACGGCGGAGAGCGTACCGGTGTTTCATGCCCGGAAAACGGATGCAGCGGACAACTGATGATAAAAAAATCAAAGCGCGGGAAGATATTTTACGGGTGCAACCGTTATCCTGAGTGCAAATATGCAATATGGGACAAGCCCGTGAATAAGAAATGTCCTTTGTGCGGGGCAGATTTTCTTGTTGAAAAGACCACTAAAAAAGAGGGGACTTTTCTGTCCTGTATATCAAAGGAGTGCGGGTTTAAAGAGATTATAGAGGGGTAGAATTCGTAGGATGGGTTAGCGCCAATGCCATTAAGTTAAGAAAATTTTCGTGTCTTTTTATGAACCTAATCTCCCCTGCCCCCTTCCCTTCAGGGACGGGGGCAGGTTTATTCCTTAACTTAATGGCATTGCGGGTTAGCGCAGCGTAACCCGCTATTTGACTTGTTCCCAATCTTTGCTTAGGGAACAAGAAGGTTTGTAGTACCTCCTTTAGGCGGTATTTAAGAATGAAAGACCGCCTAAATGCGGTACTACGAACTTTTTGAAAGACCGCCTAAAGGCGGTACTACAAACTTTCTTATTCACACACAACGATTTGAAATAAAAAAATAACATGATGTAAAGACTTCCGAAATTTTGTTCACTCCAACCTGCATGACTGATATTTTGCAATAATCGCTTTGGCAGGAATCAGCCCGGTGGCTCCGGCTGATACAATATTTCCGGCGACTCCTGGACCATCACCCGCTACATACATTCCTCTGATCTTTGTCTCCAGATGATTATCTGTCTCAACCTGAGTTGCAAAGAATTTGATCTCCGGGGCATAAAGCAAAGTTTCATCATTTGAAACTCCCGGAACCACAAAATTAAGTTTTCCCAATCCCTCAATAATATTTGTCAAAATTCTCTCCGGCAAAGCCATAGCAATATCACCGCATACCACATCGGTAAGAGTCGGCTCAATATAACCTTTTCTGATTCTGTTCCAGGTGCTTCTCCGCCCGCGTTTCAAATCCCCGAACCGCTGAAGAATTGGCTTTCCTCCGCCGATCAATGATGCCAGATTTCCGATTGCCTCGCCGTAAGCCTGATTATCTGTAACCGGCTCTGTCAGAACCACTTTGGAAAGAAAAGCAAAATTTGTGTTCTCTGATTTCTTATGCCGGTACGCATGACCGTTGACACAGACAAAACGGGCATAATTTTCCAGAGAGACAAAGCCGCCGTTGTTTGTGCAGAAAGTACGGGTTTCATCATCATATTTTCCTGTCTGAATAAAAAACGTGGGATCATAAATAATATCACAAAGCTCCTGCATAATATCATTATGCACTTCAACGCGGATTCCGACTTCAATCCCCCGGTGTTTCAGCCCAATCCCATACTGCTGTGCAATCCGGGAAATCCAATCAGCCCCGACGCGCCCCGGAGCAAGAATTACATGGTCGGAACGATATTCTTCCTTGTCTGTAAGCACTCCGGCTATCTTATTATTTTCAGCAATAATATTTTTAACATCCTCGGATGTGTTAATCTGAACACCTTTTGTCTGAATATAATCACTCATGGCGGCAATATAATCCGGCAGACAGTCGCTGCCGAGATGCTTTTGCCGGATAATCAGAAGCTCAATCCCGTAAGTTCTTGCTTTTCTTCGGATAGCTCTTGCTCTGTCCATATTTGTAGGATATACTTCGCTGTCCATACCGAATTTGTTAAATATCTGTTCGGTTTCATCAATCAGCTCTTCCGCCTCTTTACGGGGCATAAACTGAGTCAGATCAGTCTTGCCGAGTTTGTGAATGTAATTCAGTTTTCCATCTGAAAAAAGCCCTGCCCCTCCGATTCCGCAGAGGATGTTACACGGTTTACATTGAAGGCATTGCCGTGATTCATTGCTGGGACATTTGCGCAAAAGCGGTTTTTTTCCTTTTTCAATAAGTAAAATCCGCAGATTTGAATGTTCACCCAGATAATAGGCAGCAAAAAGCCCGGCTGGTCCCCCGCCGACAATTATAACGTCATATCTATGTTTTTTTGTATAAAAGTCAGACATATTAAAATCAGGAGTGCAAAAATTTAAGGTTATTCAATTTTTTTGAGGATTTGCGTAGGGGCGAATAATTATTCGCCCCTACAAATCCCGAGACTCTTAACCAGAAAAAAATTAATTAGAGAGCGACTTCTTCAAGAGAATCGCGAACCTGCCTGTAAGTATCAGGTGAGGCTGCAAGGAGTTTTTCCCGCCCTTTTTCTCCGTGTAAATATTCACCGAGAATAAATTCGCTGCCATCCATTTTATATAATTTTCCTCCGGCAGATTCGATAATAATCCATGCAGCGGCAAGATTCTGATAAGATTCATTTGCAATAATCGCCGCCTCAGCCCGCCCCATAGCCACATAACAGAGATGCGCGGCAGTACATCCCATATTGCGGATTTTACCGGGGAATTTTAAAAAATTATAATGCTGATGAAATCGGGAATAGATAAGGAAGAGGCTTTCATCATTGATATTTTCCTGACCGGAGATACGAATCTCTTTGCCACCCCACAATGCTTTACCGCCGGCTCTGGCACTGAAGATATCACCGGTAGCAGGCATATAAAATACTCCGAAGAGGGGCCAGAAAATTTTCAAAAAGTGCCAGCGAAGTTCCCCATATCGGAATTCCCGCCTGAAAATTGGCTGCTCCGTCCAAAGGATCATAAATCCAGAGATACCGCTCTTCATCATGCGTATAATCTGTATTCTCCTGAACCCCCTGAAATATCCGATGACCCGGAAAATTTTTCTGAAGCTGAGTCTGAAAAAGTTCTCTCATACTAAGCTCTGCTTCTGTGATTAGCCGTTCATCAAATTTGACGCTGTTTTTTCCTTTTCCGTAATAAGTAAGTGATTCTTCTCCTGAATGTTGAATAAAATCCATTGCAAACTGCACAAAACTTTCAATTCCGCTTTTTTTTAAAGCCATTACTCCTTCTCCTTGTTTATAATTACTGATTTCAGAAACCAGGTTTTTTCAAAAAACCTGGTTTCTCAACAATGATTTCCATCAACCATCATTTTGATGGTCAGCCCCTGAACCAATATGGAAAATACAACAACAATATAGGTCATAGTAAGAATCAGTTCCCGTTGACAAGCTGCGGGGAGCGACAAAGCCAGAGCAACCGATATTCCGCCGCGCAGTCCTCCCCATGTCATAATGCGTAATGATCCGGGGGTAAATTTCTGCCATTGGCGCATGATACTGAGCGGAATCCCTATGCTGAGAAGTCTGGCAAGAAGTGTAATCGGAACAGCAATTATCCCTGCCAGAAGATATTGACTCTTTAAGGTCAAAACCAGCACTTCAAGCCCGATAAGAACAAAAAGAACAGCATTAAGGATTTCATCTGTAAGTTCCCAGAATGTATCCAGATGCTCACGGGTAATATCAGACATGGCAAATGCTCTGCCATGATTTCCGATCAGCAGACCTGCCAAAACAACAGCAATAGGGGCTGACAAATGCAATGCAGTTGCCAGAGCATACCCTCCGAGAACAAGGGAGAGGGTAATCATCACCTCCACCTGATAATTATTCAGACTTTTTAGCATCCGGTATGCAATATAACCTGTAGTCAGACCGAATATAGCGCCGCCTGCAACTTCTTTGAAAAATAAGTTAAAGATATGACCTGCGGTAATCTCTTTTCCTCCTGCGGCAATCT
Source organism: uncultured delta proteobacterium (assembly GCA_963806835.1). Classification (GTDB taxonomy): domain Bacteria; phylum Desulfobacterota; class Desulfobacteria; order Desulfobacterales; family CAWEAR01; genus CAWEAR01. Next base: position 157,785 of record CAWEAR010000026.1, on the reverse strand, counting down.
CTATAATTACAAGAAAAATCACTACACCGACACCGTCATTAAAAAGAGATTCGCCTGCGATTTTTGTTTCCAGACTTTTCGGAACTCCGGCTTTTTTCAGGATACTCATCACTGCAATCGGATCCGTGGGTGAAATCAGTGCGCCGAACAGCAGAGCATCTGTAAATTTCAATCCGAGATTCATCAGGCGGCTCAATTCATAAACCGCTGTCCCTATCAGAAATGTTGAAAAAAGCACTCCCACTGTTGCAAAGATAAAAATTTTTATTTTCTGTTCAGCCAGATCATTAAAATTAACATGCAATGCTCCGGTAAAAAGGAGTAAACCAAGCATCCCGTCCAACAATACTTTACTAAAATCAATGCTCCTGACAAGCTGCTTCGCATAATGACTGACCGGAAATCCCGGCAGCTTTTCGATGAGAATCAAACTCACTGAAATCACAAGAGAGATCAGCATCAGCCCGATTGTCATCGGCATTTTTATAAAAAGATGATTTATATATGCAAATACAGCGGCAAGGGTTATAAGAATTGCTATTGCCTGAAACGGTTCCAAATATGTTCGCCTCTTAATAAATTCTGAAAAGAGACCCGCGGAGCTTTCTGAAACTGCACAGGTCTGAAAATAATTTTACAATTCATCAGGTTCTATTCCAAGTTCTCTCAGTTTGGCAGCCAGTTTTTCAGCTTTTCTGCGTTCTGACTCGGCTTTTTTGCGTTCTGAATCAGCCGTCATCATCGCCTCTTTATGATCCGGAACAGGCATATCTGTATCAGGATCAATTACCCTCAGAAGATCATTTTCAGGCTTCAGATATGCTCCAAGCTCTCTGCTGAATATCCGCCCTTTGCGATCTGATGGAATAGGAACATACATTCTGTTTTTGCCCAGACGGAATCCCAGAAATCTCTCTTTCAGATATTCACCGAGCGGATCAAAGAGAAAATATTCTTTCACATTCAGAGAGGCATAAAGCTCTTTTTTATTTACCATATCCTCATATCTTGTGGATTCGGAAGTTATCTCAAAAATCACACATGGAACCGCATCTTCCTCCCATATCTTGAATATACGCCGTTTCTTTTTTCCACCCCTTTGACAACCATAACATCAGGAGCTTTCTGATCGCGCGGATTTCCTTTTCTGTAGTAAAGGAACATATCGGCGATCACATAAATATCTTCATTGTCTTTAAAGTAATAACGCAGCACCTCCATAAGATACAGTATTGCAGTAACATGAAATTCTGTTTCTCCCATAGGTTTGCCGTCCGATTCGGGATATACAACATCCGAATATTCTGTCAGGGCAACCACAGTGGGATTGCCCCTACGTTCATTATAATCTTCTGCTGTTATTTCAGGAACAGACATGATGACGTTCCTCCCTTTTCATAAGTTATGGTGCAGGAAACCGCTATCCCTTTAGGGTAGCTGAGGAATGCACCACCTCCGTTTAGTTTGTTGTAAAAGAAAAGTTTTGCATGGTGAGGAATCATCATGCAAAACCGTTTTTGCTCCAATTAAGGAGCATCAGCCTTACGGCTGTAATGTTTGCCTCGACAAAGTTATAATGGCTTTTTACATCCGGCACACCGGTTTCAGACCCTTACACCTGTTTAATGCCGGACAACAGAGCAACAAACTGGCACGCATCCGTTGGTGTTATGACCAAAATAACGTAGTTCTCAAGGAACTTAGTCTGGTCAACCGGGCTTACGGTGATTTAATCACCACAAGCCGCTATCCCTTCAGGGTAGCGGTCATTGACAAATTCTGACTCATTATTTCTGATATGACAGATTTGGAAAATCCCCTTGAATAAAGAAAGCGGTAAATTTTTTCCTTTTTTTTCCGTATATCTTTTTCTCTTTCAAAAGATTTCAGCTTATTTTCAAGAACTCTCCGGGCGTTTTCCAGTTCATCGCTCTCTGAATTGAACTGCTCAAGCATATCTTCAGTCAATTCCTCGGAGAGTCCTTTTTTCTTCATTGAAATGCTAATCCGATGCGTTCCGTATCCTTTTCTTTTAAGCTCCTGAATATAAAGCCGGGCGGTCTCTTTGTCATTAATATAATTCAGGCGTTCACATTCAGCTATGACTTTTTCTGTAAGATCAGCCTCAAAGCCGCGATCTTTCAGCTTATGCTCTATTTCATATCCGGTATGATTCCGCCGTGAAAGCAGCCGAACAGCAACATTCATTGCCTGCTGATATATTTTATTCAGATCATTCATAATTTAATCTGTATAAATCAGATCATCCCAATATCTGATTTTTTTATCCATCCGATTTTACCTTCGGAAAAAAAGATTCTTACAAACCCGTTATTCTCTTTTTCAATCTTCACCTTTGTACCGGCATGAAGCAGAAAAAGCTCGGTAGAATCTTCGGAAAGCCCTGAACGGACAGGAGTTTTATCAGGGAGAATAATCGCTTCGCGGATATATTGCGATTCATAGTAATTGTAAAATGCCGTCAAGGTAAAGATTATTGTCAGTATAAAAATCAGATAATTTGCTGTCCTGAAAAAAATCCGTTTTCTGATAAGCTGAATTGTCAGGATAAACCAGAAGATTATATTCAGACTGATTGCTATCCAACGGATAGTCATTTCACTGAAAAGGTCTTTCCAGAAAAAGAGAATCCGAAGGATCGGCGAGGCTTTCTCCTCTTTTTCATCTTTCAGCAATGAAAGTGCATATTCATAATTAAATTTCAGATCAGGATCATTCGGAGTCAGTTTTAACGCCCGCTCATACCACAAGATTGCATGTCCAAGATCATTGTTCCGCAGATAAGTATTTCCGAGATTATAAAAGAGATTGCTGTTTTTAACCCCGCTATCTGCAATTTTCAGAAAAGCGGAGATTGCTTCATCATATTTATCATTTTTATAAGATTCAACGCCATCTGCAAAAATTTTTACCATTTCCAAAGCATACACGGCTGTTGTCATAAAAAGAAAAATAATAATACCAAAGATATACTGCTTTATATTTATTCTCATCAGGATAAACTCCTTAATCTGTCCAGTTTCAGAGAATGAACGCTGAATCGGTTTTTTACATCTGTTCATACGTTCTTTTCTTTATCCATTCATGCACTTCTTCCAATGAATCAAAATCAAAAATAAGTTCGGCAAGTTCTGTCAAGTCATCTGTTTTCAGATTTTTAAGAACTGACAACTCTGTCTCTGCATGGGATTTGAATTTTCTGGCGATCTGCTTTGCTATGATAAAAGCCTTTCCCTCCTGATTTCCCTGCTGTATTCCCTGCTGTATTCCCTGCTGTATTCCCTGCTGAATCCCTCTTTTAAATCCTATTCTTTCCACACTTGTTATGTACGGCATTTTATTCTCCTTTTCAATTTCAGTCAGTTCTTTCCAGAACAGGCTGTCAGTCTCTTCCGGCAGATACATAATCCAGTCAATAAAACGGAACAGATTGACAATATCCTGCTTTGAAAAATTTTTCCTGTAAAGATGTCTTATCATCGTAAGTTTTCCGTTCATCCTTTTCCCGCTGTCCCCTGCGCTCTTCAGGGTAAGCAGATGAGCCATAACAACAACTGCAAAAGGATTGCCGCTTTTCTCAAGATTTTCCCGGTCATCCGCATAATCGGACAATTTTACTGTGGGGAAACGGAATTTTACTTCACAGTCCCACAGTTTCTGTTCAAATGTACCCGGACGCCATTTTTTTCCGGTATCGCCGAGAACCGCAAAACTTGCCGCATGACGGCCGTATCTGTCAAACAGACGGTAATTGTAAATATACATCCGCTCTGAAAAGCTCTTTTCCTCCTGACTCTGAATATCCGCATGAATAATCGCCCATGCGTCTTTTCCTTTTTTAAGCTGTACTTTAACCAGTTTATCAACATATTTAGTTCCGGCTTTTGCATCTTTGGTTATTCTCCTGAGTTCTTTCTCCATAAATTCATAGCCTTTTTTCCAGTCAATCTCTTTATATGCCTTCTGAAAAAAGAATTCAATAAATTCCGGAAAATAGCGTTCAATCACTTCTTTCCAGGGGCTATCGTAATCATCTGATACAGATTCTGTTTTCTTTTTCATTATGATCCTCTGAATATTTCAGAATATATAAGAAATCAAATTCCCTGATATACATTCTTTTTCTTAATCCATTCATGCACTTCTTCCAATGAATCAAAATCAAAAATAAGTTCGGCAAGTTCTGTCAAGTCATCTGTTTTCAGATTTTTAAGAACTGACAACTCTGTCTCTGCATGGGATTTGAATTTTCTGGCGATCTGCTTTGCTATGATAAAAGCCTTTCCCTCCTGATTTCCCTGCTGTATTCCCTGCTGAATCCCTCTTTTAAATCCTATTCTTTCCACACTTGTTATGTACGGCATTTTATTCTCCTTTTCAATTTCAGTCAGTTCTTTCCGGAACAGGCTGTCAGTCTCTTCCGGCAGATACATAATCCAGTCAATAAAAATTTTTTCTCATCAGGATAAACTCCTTACCATCTGTTTTGTTTCAGAAAGAAGCGTTTGTTTAAATTCCTTATCCATCTTCAGTCCGCTGAATTTTGCGGATTCAATCTTTTCAAGCAGAGCTGCGGCGTTTATTGCAATTTCATCTGAATATCCGTTTGACTGTAGAATATTTTGAGCCTCGGCATAAGTGAGTGATTCTCCTTTTACACCTGCTTTTGAGAGAATCACGGAAATCAGGGCGCGGTAAAGGCAGGATAAAAATTCTTCACCGGATAAATCAGATTTACACGCATCTTTTAATGCTTTGTTAGCACGTTCCGCCATGATACTTGCCGGATTATTATTCTTTCCGGTCATAGCAATTGCTGTTTTTATACTCAGAAAAAAGAGGGGCGGAAAAAGAAGAAGAGCAACAAACTGCATCAAAGATAATGTATTATGATCTTTAAGTGATTCAATGGGATTCTCTTTTGGGGGGAGAATATCCCTTCCGATAAATTCCACCTTTTTTTTGAGAGAGAGTTCTCTGTTTTCCAAAGGGGCGGAAACAATATCAAGACTCTCTTTCTCTTTTGGCGGATTTACAGTCAATGAAATCGGCTGTGTGGTGCATGTTTCATAATTGCCTGTTTCAGTATTAAAATAACTTAACTGAATCGGAGGGATAGAATAATTCCCTTCTTTAGCCGGAACAACCGCAATGCGAAAGACTTTTTTCCCCTGATATCCTGTGCCGGTCAGTTGAATCTCTTCTTCAGGATTGTCTTTATAAACCTTGAATGATTCAGGAAACTGAATTGCAGGTTCTCCCGCGTCCATAATATTTCCGCTACCCTTTATGGTAACAGACAAAGTAGCAGAATCTCCTGCGTTCATGGTATTTGATTCAAGCTCTGCCTGAATATCAAATTTTCCGACCAGCCCGGAAAATTTTGCATCTCCGCTATATGGCGGAAAAGGTTTGACATTCACCATGATCGCTTCAGTCATAAAAGTCTTTGATTCAAGCTGATTACGGTTAAAAAACGGATCATCGAAAATAGAACCGAAAGGTGTTCTTCTGCTTTGAGATTGCCGAACCACAATATCGCAGCTAATCATTGCCGGTTCAATAATCTTTTCTCCTGTATCTGCCGGAATCAGAATGTAATTCAGTTCATTCACATTATATTGTCTTCCGGCAATCACGGAACGGTAGGTTTTATCCTGTTCAATCTTCTTTGCTGTAAAACCCGGAAATTCAGGGGGCTTCTGGAATCTTGCATTTTCAATCTGAATCCCGTTTAAAAATTTCAGGGTATAAAGAATCTGCTCCCCCTGATAAGGATTCGGATTTGAAATGTATGCCTCGGCAAAAACATCTCTGCTTTCTGCACCGGTATCCTGCTGAGGAGTCTTTGAAACCTGAACAATAATCTCCTCAGTTTTATAAGTATTTCCGTCTGCTGTAACGGTCAGAGGGGGAATTTTCAGAATCCCTTCCTTTAAAGGGATCAGAGTATAATTATAGGTCATTTCACGGGTAATCCGGCTGTTGACAATCTGGACATTAGTGCTGGTTCCCCTTGAGATCACTTTGAAATCTCTGACAGGAGAAATATCTGCCTCCCCTCCTTCACCTTTGACAGAAATCATGAGATTAAGAGACTCTCCCAGCGTAACCTGATTTTTGTCAACAAAAGCCTTCACCTCTGCTGCACTGACAGTATTCGGAATGATCAGCAAAAAAATCATGATGGCTGTCAAGTGAAAGAAACCGGGTTTCTGAAATATTTTAAATTGAATCTTCACAAATTTTCCTCCAAAAAAGATCATGTACTTAGTGTCTTTGTGTTTTTTCTTTACCACAAAGACACTAAGTACACGAAGCTCTGAAATATGTTAATTTTTTATACCATATTTTTTCAGAATTGTCATTATTGCTTTTTTTAAATAACTTTAAATTATTACAGAATCATCAGAAAAATTTGTCAGATATTCAGCAGCAAATCCTTTTTCAGATAAACGTTCTTTAAGTTCCGCGCCGATATGGGCGTCAATCGGATCATTTAAAATATAAAGCGGAGATTTGAGATTATGATAATTATACAGATAATATTTTCCTGCAATATCAAGACGGTTAAAAATATATTTTTTATCTGTCTCCCATGGGCTTAATGTAACATGCCGAAATGATAAATACGGATTATCCCGAATCAGCCTTAATCCAATGTCTATAGCCTCTCCCACAACAATGAGGGTTCCCTGAAGGAGAGGAATTTTAAAATGTAATTTTAATGCTCCCTGATTCCTCAATGCAGGGCGGTGATGCGGCAGATGCCATCCTGCTTCATGATGAGAATAAAGGATATTAAGATTCTGTTTTTGTGAAAAAGAATCCGGCAGCCGGATCAACTGATTTTTATTTCCTGATTTAATATCCTCATAACGCTGGATTATGTTTTTCGGATTCTGAGTGACCATAGAGTGAAGTGAATATTCAATCCCATGATCCTTTAAAACAGAATGAAAAATGCTTTTATGTGAAATACTTCGTATATCTGCAATCGCAAGAAAACGCACCTGACGGATATTCATGATTTCGCATAATTTTAAAGCAAGATGAAGCACGGTTTTGCCTGTGGTGATTTCATCCTCGACAAACCATAATTCCGTTGGCTGATAACACGGGAGCGGAAGTATATGATCCGGGGCATGGGAATGTTTTTCTGTAAAGATTATACCGGATGATGGTCTTCGGGTGGAGCATATCCAATCGGCATGAATCCCTTTTTTTCTCAGCATAGAATGAATGATTCCTGACGGAATAATCCCGGATTCTGCAAGTCCTATAATCAGAGGAGAAGCAGAGATACTATTTCTGACAAGGGTTTTTCTGAGCAGTGACTGAAAAAAATTTTCTCCATTTGCCAAGGTCGGAATGATTCGTTGTCCCTAATTTTCCCAGACATGAGAAGGTGAGGGCGTGCTGCCGGAGTCTGTTATTCTCCCTTTTCAGGTGATATATATGATTTGATAAGTTAATGGCTGTCATCTTTTATGAGTTATCATCTACAGGGATTGCGTGTAAGAGCGTGTCTGAAAAGTCCCGGAGGGACGACAAAAATAATTTTCAAACATCCTCTAAGAAGTGAATAAACATTTGATAATTCGGATTCTTATTATACCGCTGATATAATAATTATGGCTCTTTACAATCTTTTTTATGGATTTGCGTAGGGGCAAATAATTATTCGCCCCTACAGTCTGAAATTTCCACAAAAATCCTTGAAGAACCATAATTATTTATCATGGTCATCATAATCATCAGGATTATCAGCGGTTCAATCTTTTTATCCCGTACTCAAGCATTGGAATCAGACTTCAAAATATTTCAGGATGCTTCGGAAATGATCTTATAGAGAGTCATCACACGGTTTCCCAGATTTTTTGAAAGATTCCGATAAAAGATAAGACCGCTCTCCGGATGTTTTTTCAGAAGCTCCGTAAGCCTTTTACTGTCAAATTTGAGCAGCGTTGTCGCATCCGCACATTCGGCTGAGGCAGTATAAGTATCCCGATCCAGAAGACTTGACCATCCGAAAGCCTCTCCTGCATTACTGACTTTATAAACCTTATGACCGGCTTTAACAATACTCAGTCTGACACTCCCTTTTATTAAAGTATAAAAATGATCTGCCGGTTCCCCTTCATGGAAAAGAAAAACATCTTTTTCATAAGATTTCATCTCCGCAATATCCATGAATTCTTTGACAAACATCATTGCCATACCAGACAAAAGTTCTCCCTGATCAATTATCATTCTTCATCCTCCTATTAAAAAGATTAAGTATCCAGACAAAAATTTTCCTGTATCAGCAGATTTAAAAAATATCCAAACCTTATCACATTACTTATTATCGAACAAGAGGAAATTATTACTCACCTTACGCAGAAAGTGCATTTCCCCATTTTTAAAAAAACAGCGGGGATTTGACACTTCTCTTAAAATCTCCCATAGTAATAATCTGATATTGACATCATTTTCAAGTTCAGATATTTATAAAAAAAATTATATGACAGGCTGGAGTGTTTTTCACTACTTTGTGTCTTAGTGTCTTTGTGCCTTTGTGGCAAAAAAACACAAAGGCACAAAGACACTAAGGCACTAAGGCACTAAGCAAATAATATCTGATTTTTACAAAAGAATACATCCATTGTATGAGATAATAAAAATGTCAAAGCAGTCTATAAATAAATATTACAATGATTTGGAGATGTATAAAAAATGCGGCGGGACACAAAATGAAAGTTCAGTTCGCCGTGCATTTACAAATCTTCTGGAAGAATATTGTTTAACGAAACATCTTGTTCCTGTTGATGAAGTCAAATTAAAGACTTCCCATAAACGACCGGACGGAACTGTCAAAGATTTGTATCAACTGGACTGGGGATATTGGGAAAGCAAAGATATTAAAGATAATCTTGATGAAGAGATTGAGAAAAAATTTGAAATAGGCTATCCGAATGAGAATATTCTTTTTGAAAATTCTGAAACAGTTGTTCTGATTCAGCAGGGGAGAGAGGTCAGCCGGGGGAATATGAAAGATGCTGATCTGCTGCACAATATTCTTACGCAGTTTATCAGCTATGAACGCCCGGAAATAAAAGAATTCCATATTGCCATTGAAAAATTTAAAGAGAATATTCCTGATATTGTTGAAACATTGCGGGCTATGATTGCTGAACAGGATAAAAAAAATCAGGAGTTTAAAAAAGCAAGGAGTGCGTTTTGGAATCTCTGCAAAAAGAGCGTCAATCCTGATATTCAGCACGTTTGATATTCAGGAGATGCTTATACAGCATATTCTTACAGCAGAAATTTTTGATACAGTATTCGGAGACAGAGATTTTCATCAGGATAATAATATCGCAAAAGAGCTTGAATCTGTTATAAATACATTTTTTACCAGAACATTGCGCCGCAGCAAACTTGCAGGCATTGAGAATTATTATAAAGCAATAAAAGCTGAGGCGTCGCGGATTGAAAATCATCATGAAAAACAGAAGTTTCTGAAAGTAATTTATGAAAATTTTTACAAAGCATACAATCCCAAAGGTGCGGATCGGCTCGGCATTGTTTATACGCCAAATGAGATTGTAAAATTTATGATTGAAAGCACTGATTATCTTCTTGAAAAACATTTCGGAAAATCGCTGGCGGATAAAAATGTTGAGATTCTTGATCCTGCGACAGGAACAGGGACATTTATCACTGATATTATTGAATATATTCCATCGCAATATCTTGAATACAAATATAAAAATGAGATTCACGCAAATGAGCTTGCTATTTTGCCGTATTATATAGCAAGTCTGAATATTGAATATACTTATCAGCAGAAGATGGGAAAATACGAACCGTTTGATAATATTGTCTTTGTTGATACGCTGGATAATCTCGGATTTGAGTTTGAGGGAAAACAGGAGATTTTCGAGGGGTTCGGGATGAATGCGGAGAATCTTGATCGGATAAAATCTCAGAACAACCGGAAGATTTCAGTGATTATCGGGAATCCGCCTTATAATGCAAAACAGCAGATTTACAATGATTTTAATCCAAACAGAAAATATAAAAAAATAGATGAAAGAATAAAAGAGACTTACATAAAAAACGGAACAGCGCAAAATCAGATTGTTCTTTATGATATGTACACAAGGTTTTTCCGTTGGGCAGGCGACAGACTGGATAAAGATGGAATTATCTGTTTTATCAGCAATAATTCTTATCTGAACTCAAGAACTTTTGACGGTTTCAGAAAAAGCATACAGAAAGAGTTTGACCATGCTTATTTTATTGATTTAGGAGGAAATATCCGTGAGCTTTCAGGCAAAGACGGAATATTTCTCGGTGAAAAGCATACGGTTTTCGGTCTGGCGGCAATGGTGGGAATTTCAATCGCATTTCTGGTAAAAGACCGTAAAAACAGAAATGAAAACTGCATAATTGAGTATATTCACCCATGCGATATAAGGGCTGCAAGAAAGGAAAAATTTGAGTTCTTAAATGATAATCCTTTCAGACAGATAAAATTTGAAAAAATTCATCCTGATAAAAACAGCAACTGGCTGAATATTACTGATAATGATTTTGATGAGTTGATTCCTCTGATTGACAAGGATGTAAAAGCAGGGAAAAGTGAAAAGGCTGTTTTTAGACTCTTTTCTTCCGGCGTAAAGACCCAGCGGGATGAATGGATTTACGATTTTTCAAAAGAAAAATTGGCGGAAAAAATGATTTATTTTACTGATATTTATAAAAAGACATTGAAAAATGAAAATTTGAAAAGCAGAAATACGATAAAGTGGGATGCTGATTTAACAAGCTATCTACAAAGGAGGATTGACAAAGAAATGTTTCAGAAAAACAGATTAAGTTTCCGGAATTTACAGACCTTTTACCAAAAAATATTTTTATTTTGACAAACATTTTAACGGAATGAACTTATCAGTGGTATAATATTTCGTAAGATGAAAAAACAAAAATAGATTATTCTCATGAGAAGTTTCGTAGTAAACCGTACTCCCATTTGCAATACAATGGCTACTGATACAATTGCAGAACTTCATGTGTGCAGGAAACCTATCAGTGTCTTCCGTTTATTACCGCTTGACAAATCCGGCAACCGCACTGACAACATCACAGACTGGGGTTTGCAGCAATTCACTGAACATTATCAGGATAACGGAATCACTAAAGAAGATATTTTTCATTATGTCTACGCTGTTCTGCATAATCCCGCATACCGCAAAAAATACGAAATCAACCTGAAACGTGAATTTCCCCGAATCCCCTTTTACAATGATTTTCAGCAGTGGGCAAACTGGGGAAAATCCCTGATGGATTTGCACATCAATTATGAATCCGCAGAACCGTATTCCCTTGAAATTACTGAAACAGATCAGAAAGATTCTCCCAAATCCAAACTCAGAGCTATACAGGAAAAAGGAGAGATTATTTTAGACGAAAATACAACGATTTCAGGCATCCCGCCTTCAGCATGGGAATACAAACTCGGCAACCGCTCCGCGCTTCACTGGATACTTGACCAGTATAAAGAGAAAACGCCGAAAGATAAAACCATTGCCGAAAAATTCAATACTTACAAATTTGCTGATTACAAAGAGCAGGTGATTGATCTGCTGAAACGGGTTTGCACAGTATCTGTAAAAACAGTTGAAATTATATCACAAATTATGCAAAAAGAATTATAAATATACCGTGCCTAACGGCACTAAAAAATATGCGGTGTCTATTCGGATGCTACAAAGATAACGTGCCTACCGGCACTACAATACAGCATCGTTAGATGCGGTATATTTGTAGCAATCGTAATTATGTAAAAATTGAAGCATCGTTAGATGCGTTATATTTGTAGCAATCGTAATCGTGTAAAAATTGAAGCATCGTCAGATGCGTTATATTTACAGGAATAAAAAAATGGCAAATGCCTATACACAGATATATTTACAAATTGTCTTTGCTGTAAAAGGAAGAGAGAATATTATTTCGCAGAGTCATAATGATGAACTACAGAAATATATCACCGGCATCATAAAAAATAATGATCAGAAATTATTGGCAATCAACAATATGCCTGATCACATACATATTCTTATCGGATTCGGAACAACAATAACGGTTTCGGATTTGCTCAGAGAAATCAAAGCAAACAGTTCCCGTTTCATAAATGAAAAAAAATGGTTTCACGGTCGTTTTGAATGGCAAAAGGGCTACGGAGCATTTTCATATTCCCGTTCCCAATTGGATAATGTTATAAAATATATAATGAATCAGCAGGAGCATCATAAAAAGCGGACATTCAGGGAAGAATATATCAGTTTTTTAAAAAAATTCTGTGTTGAATATCAGCCGAAATATATTTTTGATTTTTATGATAATTTATAATTCAACATTGCTACAAATATACCGTGCCTAACGGCACTGCAGAATATCGTTGGGTGCGTTATATTTGGATGTATTACAAAGATAACGTGCCTACCGGCACTAAAAATACAGCATCGTCTAGATGCGTTACATTTGAGCAATCGTAATCTACCGTAAAAATTGAGCATCGTTAGATGCGTTATATTTGTAGCAATCGTAATCGTGTAAAAATTGTAGCATCGTTAGATGCGGTATATTTGTTTGGGATAATGGAATAATTTGATTATTAAAAATATACCGTGCCTAACGGCTGCTAATAAGTCAGTATAAAAACAATTGAAATTAAACAGAACTAAATAAGGAATTATTATGAACTACGATAACATTGATACAGCTATTCCCAACCTCGGAGATGCAAAAATCCTCTCTCCGATTTTGAAAGAGACAAAAAGAGCGCATAAAGAAATCTTTGTATCTGATACAGATCGGGTGGTTATTGAGCCTGATTTAAACCGGATAAATGAAAGAATCTGCGGCGGAAAAGAAATTCCCTCTTTTGAACTTGCAGGTCCCCGGAAAAATATATATTTTGATCCGAGCAAACTGAGATGCGCTCTTGTAACATGCGGGGGATTATGCCCCGGATTAAATGACATTATCCGCGCCATTGTTCTTGAGCTTTATCATTGCTACGGAGTCAGAAATATCTACGGCATCCGCTACGGTCTTCAGGGATTTATCCCTCAATATGAGCATGATGTCATGGAATTGAAGCCTGAATCTGTTGTAAACATTCTTGAACTTGGCGGTTCTATTCTCGGCTCTTCAAGAGGGCCCCAGCCGATTGAAGATATTGTTGACTCTCTTGAAAGAATGAATATAGGCGTGCTTTTTATGATTGGCGGAGACGGAACGCTCGCAGCAGCAAGTCTGATCTCAGATGCTATCACTAAGAGAGGTTTAAAGATAAGCATTGTCGGAGTTCCGAAAACAATTGACAATGATATATATCTGGTATCAAGATCATTCGGATTTCATACAGCAGTTGAATTGGCAACACAGTCTATCAGGGGAGCGCATAAAGAGGCAGAGGGTTATCCGAATGGAATCGGTCTTATCAAGCTGATGGGACGACATGCCGGATTTATCGCTGCAACAGCGGCTCTTGCCCAGCAGGATGTCAATTTTGTTCTTATTCCCGAAGTTGATTTTGATCTTGAGGGTCCAAACGGGTTACTCCCGGCAATTGAATACCGTCTTAGCAGCAGAGGACATGCGGTAATTGTGGCAGCAGAAGGAGCAGGGCAGAAATTTTTTGAATGGGAAAAATCAGAAAAGGATGATTCGGGAAATATCAGATTAAAGGATATAGGGCTGTTTTTAAAGGATAAGATCACCAAGTATTTTGAGGAAAAAGGTGTAAAAATATCCCTGAAATATATTGATCCGAGCTATATAATCAGAAGTCTTCCCGCCAATTCCAGCGATCATGTTTATTGCAGCTTTCTGGGACGTGATGCGGTTCATGCAGCAATGGCAGGAAAGACAAAACTTCTTATCAGCCAATGGAATGAGCAGTTTGTGCATGTGCCGATGAGCGCGTCAGCCGGGAAATGCAAGCATGTTGATCCGAATGGGAAATTGTGGTTCAGCGTTCTCGAAGCAACCGGACAGGGGGCTTTAATGTAATATATCTTGACATTCAAACTCATTATTGATATTCATTTTTTTGCGGGGATAGGGATGTGCACCCCGAAAAGCCGGATACTGCTGCCGGTTTGCCCCGCACTCTTCACAGCAGAAAACCTAAAAGCAGAAAGGGAATTTTTACTATGACTAAACAGATGTTCATCCCAAATTTGGACTCCACACCGTTGCCACTGATTGTGGCAACTAATTGGAATTTTAAGTTAAACTATCATGATGTTGATGGCGACTTGTTTTATGCTATTGAGGACTGGATTGCTGGCATAACAGAAAGCAATCCTCGTAAAGCTCAGATAGCATGGCGAGATATTCAAAAAAGAGATGTGAGTTTAAAACTCACATCTCTTCCCCATACAGGACAAGATGGGAAAATCTATCAGAAACCCCATACCAACGACCAGGGTCTTTATCTGATAGCTCAGAGCCTCCGAGTTACCAAAGACCGGCAGGCGCTCCGTGAAATTAAGGATTATCTTGCAAAAGCCGGTGTTTTTGTTGACAATCTGAGAACTAACAAAGAGGGCGCAAGAGACAAACTTCGCGGGGAACTGAATCTTGAAAAACCTGATGAAGCAATAGAAGAAGCGATTGCAGGATACCGCAGACAGAGACGCAGCCAAAGCTGGATTGATGCACGTCTTAAAGGGATCGGCAACCGTCTTATCTTCAGCGATACAATGGCTGATACATGCAACACCCGCCCCGACTTTGCAGGCGCAACCAATGCAGGCTACAAAGAGATGTTTGACATGATCAAAGCTGAGATTGTCAAATATCTTGGTCTCAACACGGCTCAGGCTCGCAGACTGCGTGATCATCTCAGTAAACTGGCTTTGCAGGGGATTTCTCTTTATGAAATAGCCGCTGCTCAGAAAATGGAAGAATTCAGCCGCATTCTTACCAGAGAAGAGCAGGTTCAAATTGTAAAAGATTGCGCTGCAATGGTTGCTCCCAGCATCCGTAATCTCTCAGCATATCTTGGAATTGATCTTGTATCAGGAAAAAGACTGATTGCCGGGTGAAATATCCGACGGACTCCTTATTGTTTCTAACCTACGGAGCTTCTTAAAATCTGTAGGTTTATAGACAAATATTTTTTTCTTTTTTCCATGTTTTGCGTAGGAACGGAGCAGATAAATAAGTTTAATCAGAGATATGAGACTCAGGATGAATCAATTGGGCCGGAGTGCAAAAATAAAATTTTTGCACTCCGGATCCTATGCAGCTCCGATTTATGAAATTACCTTGCTAATCATGTGAGATAGTGATATGATTCTTGAAGTCGGAATAGATGTTATCCGAAAAAAATATCCGAATACGGAGAATATTTTTATTATCTGATTATACATAATAAAAATATATCTTCATACCCTGAAATTCATCTGATGTTATTTAAAAACGGATAATTTTTTTTTATATTTATAACTATCCGATATAAATATATTTATATTTTGGCATGAAAAATGCTGCGACTCGGAGAGATGTCTATATCAATCTCTCTGTATCGCCAAAATAAAAAATGAAAGGAGGTTCTAAGATATATGGGAAAAGGTGATCTCGGTACCAAACGCGGTAAAATCTGTCGCGGTACAAACGGCAAATGCCGTCCCAAAAAACAGAAAAAATCAAAAAAACAGAGTAAAACAGAGTAATTTCCAATTGTATCTGAAACCCTAAGGATTTTTAAAATCCTTAGGGTTTATTTCCAAAGATTACAGACAAATGACAAATGATCAGAGAAAATGGCTTGCAAATTTTTGCGGTAATAATGTAAAATTCAATGAACCAATGTCAGAACATACTTCTCTGCGAGTCGGAGGACCTGCGGATGCTTATGTAACACCTGAAAGCATTGAACAATTATCAGGCATCATCGGCGGCTGTACAGAAAGAGGGATCAGATATATCATTATCGGAGACGGAACCAATCTTCTTGTAAAAGATAATGGAATACAGGGAGTTGTCATTGTCATGACAAAATATTTAAATAATGTTCACCTTAACTATACAAAAAAAGATGAAACTGTGATAAAGGCAATGGCAGGTGTAAAAATGAAAAGAGTGTGCGCTCTTGCCGTAAAATATGGGCTGGAAGGTATGAATATGACGATCGGTATTCCGGGTACAGTGGGCGGCGGGGTTATGATGAATGCAGGCACTTCCATCGGTTCAATGGAAAATGTCATAAATGCGGTAACGATCATGCTGCCGACAGGTCAGATAGTCAGGGTGAATAAAGAAAAACTGAAATTCTCTTACAGAAGACTTGATCTGACAGACGCGGTCGGTTCAAGTCTCAGACCTGAACCGACAACCTGCCTGGAGCATCAGCCGGTCATACTGGAAGGTTATTTTTCTCTTCACCCTTCTGATCCGGTAAAACTGAAAAAAGAGGCAAAAGAGATTCTGAAAGCACGCATAAAAAAACAGCCGACAAATTTTCCAAGCGCAGGATGTTTTTTTAAAAATCCCTTACATGGCAAAACAGCAGGAGAGCTGATTGATCTGTCAGGGCTTAAAGGAAAAAGAGCCGGAGACGCCGAAGTTTCACAAAAACATGCCAATTTCATTATCAACCGGGGAAAAGCATCAGCAGTTGATATATTATATCTGGCAGAAGAAATTCAGGATGCAGTATTAAAAAAATTCAATATCTTACTTGAACCAGAGGTTAAAATTGTTTGTTGATAAATTTTCCCGGAAGAATTATTATCAGAGAGATTCCGTGAAAATGCAAAAGCGTATAAGGATGATACGCTATACAAGACGGTCTGTAAAAAACATCATCGGAGTTACATTTATCACGTTAATCAGTTTTTTTTTATCTTCTGCCATGATTTCTTAACGCAATGCGATTATTTTAATGCAAAAAATATTCTTATAGAAGGTATTTCATTACTTTCCGAAGAAGAGATTCTCAACGAGCTGCAAATCAGCAAGGGGATAAATATTCTGGCTGTCAATCTTTCAAAAGCAAGAAAGAGATTATTAGCTAATCCGTGGATTGCCGAAGCACGTATATCGCGTATTCTCCCTTCAGAAATCCATATTATTATTAATGAGCATAAACCTTTTGCAGTACTTGATCTGGGACGTAAATTCATATTAAACAGTCAGGGAGAAATTTTTAAAGAATGGGAACCGTCTGATCCTGAAAAACTTCCTGTTGTTATAGGACTCGGATACGCTGATATTCCTACACATCCCCGGAACATAGGAGAGGGCGGGATGAGTTCTTCAGGAGTTGCTTTTGATGCTGTAATGGATTTGCTTCGGCTTGGACAGAATAACGAAAGCCCTATCCCCGCCAAATTCATTGAACGTATCGAAGTTGACAGGGAATTGGGTATTACCCTGAAATTAAATCAGCATGCAGATGCGGCTGCTTATAATCCCTTTGAAATGAATAATAAAGTATCAGTCACCCGCCTGAGAGTTGTAAAATTAGGGTATAATAACTATATGCTTAAATATGAAAGGCTGAAACAGATACTTATTTATCTTAAAGAACATTACAATGAATTATTTTTGAGCAAAGGAAAAGAAAAAGAATTTTTTAAGATTGATTCCATTGATCTGAATAACTTAAACCGTGTCGTCATAAATTGTGACCAATTATCAGTAATCAGTGACTCACCGTTTACGACTGATCATTGAGGGGCATGGGAGGAGGTTTGAAGTGCAGGGAGTACAGGAAGAGATTATTGTCGGGCTTGATATTGGAACGACTAAAATCTGTGCTGTGGTCGGCGAGATATCCGGAAATGAAATTAACATCATAGGAATCGGAACCCACCCTTCCATCGGGCTTAGAAAAGGGGTTGTGGTGAACATCGAGTCCACTGTTGAATCCATAAAAAAAGCAGTTGAAGACGCGGAACTTATGGCAGGGGTTGAAATTTCATCCGTATATGCCGGTATTGCCGGAGGACACATCACCGGTTTTAACAGCAGGGGTATTATTGCAATCAAAGGCGGGGAGATCAGTCAGAATGATGTGGATCGGGTAATTGATGCTGCCAGGGCTGTGGCAATTCCCATGGATCGGGAAGTGATCCATGTTCTTCCCCAGGAGTTTATTGTAGATGATCAGACCGGCATTCTGGATCCGGTCGGAATGGCAGCAGTCAGACTGGAAGCAAAGATTCACATTGTTACAGGAGCAGTTACATCTGCTCATAATATTGTTAAATGTGCAAACCGTGCAGGGCTGGATGTATGTGATATTGTTTTGGAATCATTAGCTTCAGGTGAAGCGGTTCTTGCAGAGGATGAAAAAGAGCTGGGAGCTGCGCTCATAGACCTCGGGGGCGGAACAAGCGATATGGCAATCTTTTCCAATAAAAATATCCGACATACCTTTGTACTGGCACTTGGGGGAAATAATCTTACAAATGATATTGCTATCGGACTTCGCGCTCCTTTGGCTGAAGCAGAGAATATCAAGAAAAAATACGGAACCTGTCTGGCGAAAAATATTAACATCGAAGAAGTAATTGAAGTTCCCGGCGTTGGAGGTCGCAAGTCACGGAAGCTGTCAAGACAGATACTTTCTGAAATTCTGAAGCCCAGAATGGAAGAGATATTTACCCTGATACAACGGGAAGTTTACCGTGCCGGGATGGAGAATGCAATGGCTTCAGGAATTGTTGTAACCGGGGAATCCGCTCTTTTAGAAGGGGTAACCGAGGTTGCAGAGTCAATATTTAATCTTCCCGCACGGCTGGGGAAACCGACAGGAATCGGCGGTCTTGTGGATGTAGTGAATAATCCTATGTATGCCACAGGAGTAGGTCTTGTTTTATTCGGGGCAAAGAATCAGCAGAACGCGAAAAAATTCAGGATTCGTGATACAAATATTTTTAACCGTGTTACGACCCGGATGAAAAAATGGTTCAAAGATATTATTTGAATACTGAATGACTAATTTCAAAAACCGGGTTTTATGATAACGAAAAGGTAGAAAAATATGTTCAGCCATGTTGAAAATATAACTAAATCCGCAAAGATAAAAGTAATAGGTGTCGGAGGAGCCGGAGGGAACGCAATCAACAACATGATTGTTTCCAATCTTCAGGGTGTAAATTTTATTGTTGCAAATACAGATATGCAGGCACTTGAATTGTCAAGAGCCCCTGTAAAACTTCAGATAGGTTCAAAGCTTACAGAAGGACTCGGAGCAGGAGCAAATCCTCATGTGGGACAGGAGGCTGCCAATGAGAATGCCGAGGCAATAAGAAACTCCCTGAAAGACAGCCACATGGTATTTATTACCGCAGGATTCGGCGGCGGAACAGGAACAGGGGCTGCTCCGGTAATTGCTCAAATCTGTAAAGAATTGGGTTCTCTGACAGTTGCAGTTGTAACCAAACCCTTTTCATTTGAAGGAAAAAAACGCTTAAAACAGGCAGAAGAGGGTATTGAAGTATTAAAAGATATTGCTGATACAGTTATTATCATACCAAATGACAGACTACGGGGACTTGCATCCAAAAATGCCACCATGATAGAGATGTTCAAAAAAGCAGATGAAATTCTGCTTCATGCAGTCAAGGGGATAACAGACCTGATTCTTATGCCGGGTCTTGTCAATCTTGATTTTGCCGATGTCAAAACCACCATGTCAAGGGCAGGCATGGCAATCATGGGTATCGGTGTTGCAAGCGGAGAAAACCGGGCAGTCGAGGCTGCGGAACGGGCAATATCGCATCCGCTTCTGGAAGATGTTTCTATCGCCGGCGCCAAAGGGGTCTTAATGAATATCACCAGCAACAGTAATCTGACAATGCAGGAGATGACAGAGGCATCTGAGAGAATATACAGTGAAGTGGGTGAAGATGCTGAAATTATATGGGGAGCTGTGATTGATGATAATCTGGAAGATGAAATGCGGGTAACTGTGATTGCAACAGGAATCGGCAATGCTCCTGAACCGGCAATGCCGCAGAAAGTTACACGCTTAAGCGCACATCAGAAAAAGTCGGTAAATTATGAAGAGCCTGCTTTTATAAGAAATAAAAAAGAACAGCAGCCGCAGCCGACTCTTCCTCCTCCTCCGCAGATACAGCCTCAGCCTCACCCTGTTTTACCGCCGTCCCTGCAACAGCCGCCACATCATCCCGCTGCTGCTTCCGAATCTGTTGAAGCCACTCCTTACAGGGGGCATAAAGGTATGAAAATAGATGACAATGATCTGGATATTCCTACTTTTCTCAGAAAAAAGGCAGATTAGTACAGCGTATTTAAGAAGCTAAGTTTTTTAAAGAAACTTAGCTTCTTTTTTTTAATATCTGTAATTGTAAGAAGTTAAGTTTTTTTACATTGTCTGAACTATGATTCAAATGATTAAATGAATACTATGATTATGATATAATTAGAAATATTATAGTTCAGGACGGTGAAATTTAAAGAAACTTTTTTTACATTGTCTGAACTATGATTTAAATGATTAAATGAATACTGTGATTATGATAGGAGTTGCTCAGTTGAATTTTACTTTTTTTATTTAACCGCAGAGATCGCAGAGTTTTCCGCAAAGTTACGCAAAGATATATTTTCAGACTTTGCGATCTTTCGCCCTTTGCGGTTCATTTTTCAGATGCGGAAAAATCAAACTGCGTGACTCCTATATGAATTAAAAATATCATAGTCCGTCATTTAATCATTAAAATCATAGTTCAGAAATATAGGGGAATTCAATGATACCTGAAAAAATCGAAATTCTTGTAAATACATTCGGAATGAATATTGAGAATTACAAGTCAAGAAAAGAAAGAAAAGAGACAGAAATCCGTAAAGATTATATTGATCCTCTGTTTGAACTGATGGGATGGAACATCAGAAATGAAGGTCTTGCAGAGTATGAAAAAGAAGTTGCTGCTGAATATTCTGTAAAAGATAAAACCGGCAGGAAAAAAGCAGATTACTGTTTTAAGCTGAATGGCAATCCCATGTTTTTTGTTGAAGCAAAAGACCCTTATATTAATATCGAAGAGAATAAAGATGTTGCTTTTCAGCTCCGCAGTTATTGCTGGAATGCCAAAGTACCTGTGGGAATTTTAACTGATTTTGAAGAATTTGCGGTATATGACGGAAGATATGAACCGAAAGCAGGTGACAGCGCCAATGTTGCCCGTATCCATTATTTCAAATACACTGATTTTAAAGATGAAGATAAATGGAGTAAAATTTCCGGTCTGTTTTCTAAAAAAGCGGTTGCTTCCGGTGCATTGAATACTTACATCAATACCGTAAAAGTAAAACGCGGCGTACTTACGGTTGACGAGGCGTTTTTAAAAGATATGGAATTATGGCGGGAAATTCTGGCAGTCAATATTACAAGCCTGAATCCTGAATTAACCCGGAAAGAAATAAATTTTGCTGTTCAAAGAACTATTGATCGTATTGTATTTTTAAGAATCTGTGAAGACAGAGATATAGAGCCTTATGAAAATATACAGAAGCTGATAACAAGCGGTAATATTTACAAAGGTTTGATAAGAATATTCAAAGATGCTGACAGGCGTTATAATTCAGGTATTTTTTATTTTAAAGAAGAAAAAGGAAGACTTGAGGGTGTTGATACATTTACTCCGGCAATTAAAATTGATGATGAATCTCTGAAAAAGATTATTGAGCGGTTATATTATCCATCCCCTTATAATTTTGCTGTTATGCCTGCGGATATACTGGGGCAGATTTACGAACGTTTTCTGGGAAAAGTTATTTCTCTTACTCCTGAACGGGTTGTTACTGTTGAAGAAAAACCTGAAGTAAGAAAAGCCGGAGGTGTTTATTATACCCCGACTTATATTGTTGATTATATAGTTAAAAATACAATAGGAAAACTGACTGAAGGCAAAACACCCGCCCATCTTGAAAAGATGAAATTCCTTGATCCTGCCTGCGGTTCAGGTTCATTTCTGATTCACGCATATCAATATCTGCTGGATTGGCATCTTAACTGGTATCTTAAAGATAATGCTGATAAATATCTGAAGGGTAAAAAAGCTGTTCTTATTAAAGATAAAAACGGGAATATCAGGTTAAAAATTGATCTCAGAAAGCAGATTCTGCTCAATAACATTTTCGGCGCGGATATTGATTTTCAGGCTGTGGAAGTTACCAAGTTATCTCTGCTGCTGAAAGTTCTTGAGGGTGAAGATGATTTTACCATTCAGCAGGGTTTGTTTAAAGAAAGGGCTTTGCCTGATTTGGGTAAAAATATCAAGTGCGGCAATTCTCTGATCGGTTCTGATTTTTATCATGGAAAACAAATCAGTCTGATAAGTCCTGAAGAGCAGGAGCGTATCAATACATTTGACTGGGATTTGGAATTTCCGAATATTATGAAAGAGGGCGGGTTTGATGCCGTGATAGGGAATCCGCCGTATATACAATCACGCTCAGGTCGTTTAACAGAAATTGATAAAACCTATTTTGAGGAGCATTTTATAACTGTTCAATATCAGATAAATACTTATGGCTTGTTTATAGAGAAAGGTATTAATTTATTAAAAAATAAAGGGTTATTAGGTATGATAGTCCCAAATTATTGGCTTTCAACTGATTCAGATAAAAAACTTCGTAATATATTATTTATAAACAATAAACCAATTGAAATAATTAATGTTTATTGTGTTTTTGATAAAGTAACCGTTGATACATTAATTATTATTGCAGGCAAAGAATCATCAGCAATATTTCCAAAATCATTCAAAGTCAGAAGTATTAATAGAACATATAAAACTATAAGGGAAAGGCTGTTAGCAATACAACAAGGGGAATGGGCATATATAAAACAATATAATATTGAATCATTAAAAGATGAAATTTTAATTAGCTTTTCAGAACATTTTAACTTGAATGCAGATTCAATATTGGGAGATTATTTTGATTTTAAATTTGGAATGAAACCGTATGAGAAAGGGAAGGGCGTGCCTTCTCAAACTCGAAAAATGATGGAAGATGAGATTTATAATTCTAATAACAAAATTGATGAATCCTATCTCCCGTTGATTCGCGCCCGAAATATTAAAAGATATTATCTTGTATGGGAAAATAATTGGATAAAATATGGTCAAAATTTAGCTGCCCCAAGATCGCCCGACATATTCAGAGGTAAAAGAATTCTTATAAGACGCATTTTAAACGGAAACTATCTTGACGGTATATATACTGATGAAAACTATATATGTAATACAGATGTTATTACCTTATTACCAAAAACAGACAGAATTAATTTATTGTATATTTTAGGTATTCTTCTTTCAAGAGTATCAGTAAGTTACCTAAAAAGTCAGAATGTAAATTTAGATAGAATTGCATTCCCGAAGATTAACGCGAATACATTAGAAAAATTCCCAATACCGATAAAAAGTCTTAATTCACATTTACATAAATTTTGTCAAGATAGTATGATCTCCCTTGTGGAGCAGATGCTATCCCTTCATAAACAGATTGCTGAAGCCAATATTGATCAACAAAAAACGATTTTACAAAGGCAGATAGAATCAACCGACAGCCAGATAGACCAACTGGTTTATAATCTGTATGATTTAACAGAAGAAGAGATAAAAATAGTAGAGGAAGATAACAGATAACTTTTATAAACCCTAATGGACATTAAGACCTTATGGCGTGTTTGAAAAGTCCTGTAAGGACGACATATTTGTAGCATAATAGCATTTCCCCCTCTTATGAGTCCCGCTAGGGACGACATATTCGGTGAATCAATATTTTCATGCTTCTACAAATATACCGTCCCTATCGGGACTCAAAAACATGGGATATCCGCCTGATGCTACAAATATACCGTCCCCTATCGGGACTCAAAAGCACGGGATATCCGCCTGTTTCTGCTCCACCTGTGAACTTATGATCCGAGTCGCTCTGATTTATCCAAATACCTATCATGTCGGAATGTCAAATCTGGGATTTCAGACCGTATATGCTTTATTTAATTCTTTTGAGCATGTAGCGTGTGAAATCGCTTTTCTGTCAGATGATAACAGAATTACTATACTGAATCCTGCGTTCCCACGTAAATCGCGGGAACGAGGGGAAAGTTCTCAAGGATGGAGCCTTTCAGACGCTGACATCATTGCTTTTTCCGTTTCATTTGAAAATGATTATCCTAATATACTTACAATACTGGAAAAAGCAGAGGTTCCTCTCCTTAGCCGCGACAGAGGAAATGAATATCCCCTGATCATTGCTGGCGGGGTTGCCTGCTTTTTAAATCCTGAGCCGATTGCGCCCTTTATTGACTGCTTTCTGCTCGGAGAAGCAGAAAATATTCTTCCGAAATTCTTTGAAATATTTGAGCCTGATACGGATCGGAACATATCCCTGAAAAATATTGCACGGCATGTTCCCGGCGCTTATGTTCCCGAATTTTATAATCCCATTTATCGTAAAGACGGAACACTTCAGCAGATTGAATTGTCTGAAGATGTTCCGTCAAAAGTCAGCCGCTCTTTTGTCAAAGATATTTCAAATCTTGCCACATACAGCAGCATATTAACTGATGATACAGCCTTTGAAAGTACATTTCTGATAGAAGTGAGCCGGGGCTGTCCTCACGGGTGCCGGTTCTGCGGTGCCGGATATGTTTACCGCCCTCCGAGATTCAGATCAGTTTCTCTTTTAAAAGAATGTATTGAAAAAGGAATCAAAATGACAGACCGGATAGGGCTTGTAGGAGCGGCTGTTTCTGATCTTCCGGGACTCGCGGAACTCTGTCAGCAGACATATCAGAAAAATATCAGAATATCATTCAGTTCATTACGGGCTGATGCGTTATCCCCTGAAATTATATCTGTTCTGAAAGAAAGCCGGGTTAAAACCGCCACGATTGCCCCTGATGCTGGTTCTCAAAGGATGAGGGATATTATCAATAAAGGACTTAGTGAAGAATCTCTTTTAAATGCTGCGCAATCACTTGTATTAAACGGGATTCCCAATCTGAAACTCTATTTTATGATCGGGCTTCCGCATGAGTTACCTGACGATATTGAGGCAATTGTGCAGTTATGTAAAAAAATCAGAGATATATTTCTCAGTTCCAGCAGAAAAAAGGGAAGGATCGGAGAGATTACAGTCAGCGTCAACCCTTTTGTTCCAAAGCCGTTTACACCGTTTCAATGGGCACCAATGGGGGATATAGAGACTTTGAAAAAAAAGATAAAGCATGTCAAAGACGGGCTGAAGCGTGTACCGAATCTTCGGGTTCACGCGGATATTACCTTATATGCACATATTCAGGGACTGCTCTCACGCGGAAATCGGAGAACGGCTGATCTTTTAATCTTAGCTCATAAGAATAAGGGAAACTGGGCAAAGAGTTTTAAAGAATACAAAAAAATTTGCGCTCAGGATCAGGCTATGATTTGTAAAGATCAGGAATCTGATGAAATACTTCCATGGGATTTTATTGAGCATGGGATTAACAAATCTTTTCTTTTACAGGAATATAAAAGAGCAAAAGAAGAAAAAACCTCTCCGCCATGCAGAATGGAATCATGTAAAATATGCGGAGTCTGTTCATAACGAGGCAAGACTTCCTAATTTTCAGAAACATTCATTCAAAATATTCTCATCCCCAAATCAAGCCCTCTTATCTGATTTCTCCCCTCTTTTTTTGCTTTAAATAGAGCTTCATCCGCTCCTTCTACAAGAACATCATGTGAAAAATGCGCCAGGGGAACGACAGCCGAGGACCCCAGACTGATGGTAACACAATTTTTTACCGGGGAATAAAGATGGGAAATATTCAGATATTCAATTTTTTTTCTCATGGTTTCTGCTATAAACATAGCACCCTTCAAGTCTGTATCATGAAGAATAGCTGCAAACTCTTCTCCGCCATATCGTGCAACAAAATCCATCGGACGCCTCACGGATTCAGCAAGGATTTTTGCAACCCGTTTCAGACAGTCATCACCCGCTATATGCCCGTAAGTGTTGTTGAATGCTCCGAAGTAATCTATATCTATCATAATAACTGCTAAAATTTTTTTTTCCCGCAAACAGGAGCGCCATTCCAAATTGATAAATTCGTCAAATCGCCGGCGGTTGGGAATACCTGTCAATCCGTCAAGAGAAGAGAGATTTTCAAGCAGATCACGATGCCGTTTAAGCTCCAGATGAGTGTGGACTCTTGCTTTAACAATAGCCATGCTGAACGGTTTGGTAATATAATCAACTGCCCCGATTTCAAGCCCTCTGGTTTCGTCATCCTCCTTACTCATAGCAGTTAAAAAAATAATCGGGATGTTCCTGGTCTTATCTTCAGATTTAAGAATCCGGCATACTTCATAGCCATTAATATCCGGCATAACAATATCAAGAAGAATCAAATCAGGAGAATCATCTGACATGGCAACTTTAATAGCATCTTTTCCGTTTGCAGCAAAACTGACTTTATAATCACTGCTCTTTAAAGTTTGCCCAAGCATTCTGATATTTTCATCAGGCACGTCATCAACTATCAGTATCTTCTGTTTTCGGTGTTGTGTATCCATCATGGTTTTCCTTTAATCCAAATCTCCTTTAATGAACCGCAAAGCCCGCAAAGTTTAAAATATAAGTAACCGTTCATAAGTTTTCTTGGTATAAAAACCTACGGAGTTTCTGAAACCCCGCAGGTCCGGCATTGAAGAATTTATGAATCGCAGCAAGCCGAGCCGCCTAAAGGCGGTACTACAAGCCGAGCCGCCTGAAGGCGGTACTACAAGCTGAGCCGCCTGAAGGCGGTACTATAAGCTGAGCCGCCTGAAGGCGGTACTACAAACTGTTTCTTAAACATAAAATTCTATGTATCTGCAAGAAATTTAAAACCCGAACCCGATTACCGTTACATCATCCTGCATTTCATTCTTATCTTTGTATTCATTAAACGACTGCATCAGTATTTCCTGCTGTCTGCTAAAAGGGAGATGTGCAGTCTCTTTTAGCAGATTTCTGAATATTCAGAGGATACAAAAAATGAACTCCTGACTCTTCTGAATAGGAGAATAAAATGGACTGGCAAATATTCGCTTGGTAACACTTTATATGCCAATTAAGAATTAACAGTGCTTTTATAAATCCGCTGGAATATTAAACTGCAAACAGATTCTAAACTATAAAATTAAACTTGACAAAGCAATAATCAGCAGATCGGAAATTTTCTGATCTTCTCCTTCAGGATAGCTGTATTTGCAGCATTTAATTTGAAAAATTATCTTTTTTCTTGACAAGAAAAATTTTATATATTATTTTTTAAAAAACGGAATGAACATTCATTCTATAAAATAAGGCGAAAAAATATGGTACAGGAAAAAAGAGAAAAAAACAGACTCTGATTTTAAAAGCAACCCTTGATTTAATTGCAGAAAACGGGTTTCATGCCAGCCCTGCTTCGCAGATTGCCGAAAGGGCAGGAGTCGGCATAGGAACAATTTACAGGTATTTTGAAAATAAAGATGTGCTGATTTATGAGGTATTCAAGGATGTTGAAAATAGGATGACAAAAGATGTATTTCAATATGATGATGAATCTCTTCCTGTAAAGGAACGTTTTACCCTTATTCTTACAAAGTTAATTAATTATCTGATTGAACATCCGAATGATTTCAAACTGTTAGAACAGTTTTATAATTCACCTTATGGCATAAAAAAAAGACGTGAAGAGGCGCTGATGAATAATAAGGATAATTGGAATCCTTTGAAAAAACTGCTTGATAATGCAAAAGCAAAACAGATTATCAAAAATATGCCAAGAGAAATGTTATGCGGTTTTTCTTTCGGACCTATTACTTTTCTGATAAAAGACCATTTCGTAGGAATTCTTGATTTGAATAACGAGAATATTCAGATAATAGTGGAAGCCTGCTGGGATGCTATAAAAATATAACCGGATGAATTAGGAATTGGGAATTAAGAATTAAAAGATGTTAAAACTTAGCTTTTTTTTAATGCTTTTTTTAAGAAAGGATTCCCTTGCCATGACAGAAAAAATGGAGATAACAACCGCACACAGTTTATATATGCTTTATGAAACATTGCCTGATGAAATTCAGCAGATATTTTTGCAGGAACTGTTCACAAATCAGGCTGAAAAAATAAAAAGATCAGCATTATTTTCAGTATTTAAGGAAGCAGCGGAAAAAGAAATTTTTTTTCCGACCGATTCTAAGGCGAATTTTCTCGACTTATCCGGTATTTTAACCGCATCAGAAAGCGCATCTCTTGAGGATATGCAGCAGGCTGTTTTACAGCGGGCAAAGGAGCGGTTTAATGATTGCAGTTGATACTAATGTTCTGGTGCGGGTGCTGGTTAATGATCCGGGATCGAATGAACAATGCAGGCTTGCACGTAATTTAATAAATGTACATGGCGATGTGTGGGTTTCAGGAATTGTTTTGACAGAAACTGTCTGGGTTTTGGAAAGTGTCTATAAATTCAGCAAAGAGCAGATTGTTTTTTTGCTTGAAAAATTGATTCGGCATCCGCATGTCCATTTGGAAAACGCTGAAAAGTTGAATAATGTCTTAACGGTATTCAGTGCGGGGAATGCAGGATTTGCAGATTGTCTGATTTTGAATGAGGCGCAGCAAAGGCATCTTGTTTTATATACTTTTGACCGTAAACTGTCGCGGCTGCACGGGGCAAAACTTGTGAAGAATGAGAAATGAGTGAGTGAAAGGAACATCATAAAAATGGAGGATAAGATAATAAAAAGAGAATCTCTGAGCGTCAGACAGATTGGGCTTAGAATTGCGGCAATATTGATCATTCTGCTCTTTTTGCAGATAAGTCTTTATATTTATCAAAAAACAGAAGATGAATCTGCAAGCATCCGAAAAGAAAAACTTTTATCAGAAAATGATATTCACTTCTTTACCGATGAAGAGAATGTACTTTTGACAGAACTGGAAAAAATTCAGGCAGATTTGAAGATTCATCCGTAAAAAAATAATTGGCTAAGGAGTGCCGAAATTGCGATTTTAACACTCCGTAATTTTATTAAAGTAAAAAAAAATAAGGAGAATAGACAAATGGAAAAAAAAATGAAACTCAAATTTCTGCGAGCAGGATTAATCAGCTTTGGAATAGCGGCTATACTTATTGCCGCATTCTTTATTTTGCAGCCGATTCTTTTTGCATCAAATGGACCGGCAAAAAAAGAGGCGGCTCCGGTAATGCCCCCTGTTTCTGTAGAAGTAAGAACCGTTGAAATTGCCCCTTCCATACGTGAGATCAGGACAGTCGGAACGCTTAATGCCAATGAATCAGTTATTATCAGATCCGAGGTTAGCGGAAGGATAATTTCTATAGAATTTGAAGAGGGTGAAGAGGTAACTAAGGATAAACCGCTCTTTAAGCTGGATCAGTCTGTGCTTTTAGCGGAACTGGCAAAAGCAAAAGCGGATCTGAATCTTCACGCTAATGAATACAAACGTATGAAATCACTGTTAAAAGATAATGCAATCTCAGAGCGTGAACGTGATCAGGCGTATGCTCTCTGGAAAGCAGATGAAGCAAATATTCAACTGATCCGCGCTCAATTGGACAAAACCATGATTCATGCCCCTTTCAGCGGCACTCTGGGACTTAGAAAAGTGAGTGTAGGAGATGTGATTAATGCGGGACAGGATTTGGTGAATCTTGAAGATACTTCCAAACTTAAAGCAGAATTTAAAATTCCCGAAATAGATTCAGGGCTGATTGTCAAAGGGCAGAGAGTCTCTCTTCACTCGGATGCCTTGCCTAAAGAGTCTTTTGAAGCAAATATATATGCTATCAATCCCAAAATTGACGAGCAGGGGCGCAGTCTTGTAGTTCGGGCAGTTATGGATAATCCTGATAAACAGTTGCTTCCGGGGCAGTTTGTAGAGGTTGCTGTTGAAGTAAGCAGACAGGAGAACGCTCTTTTTATTCCTGAGCAGGCGTTAATTCCCCAGGCAGATCGCCAGTTTGTCTGGAAAGTTGAAAACGGTCATGCAATGAAGGTTGAAATCAAAACAGGAATGAGAAAAAAAGGGTCAGTTGAGGTGATTACCGGGCTTCAGGCAGGCGACAAAGTTGTTACCGGCGGACATCAGAAAATTATGGAAGGAGCCGAGGTTAATCCTGTTGAGGCTGATCCCAAGTCATTCGGTTAAAAAAACAGGAAAAAAATTTATCTTTGCGCCCTTTGCGTGAACTTTGCGCCTTTTGCGTGAAAAATTCACGCAGAGAACGCAAAGAAATCGCAAAGAGCGCAAAGGAGAATACTATGTTTTTATCAGATATAAGCATCAAACGCCCGGTGCTTGCAACAGTTATGACTATGCTGATAGTGCTGGTGGGGCTGATTGCATACAACCGGCTTTCAGTAAGAGAATATCCGAATATTGATGAACCGACAATTTCTATTACAACCCGGTATCCGGGAGCAAGTCCCAAAATCATTGAAACCGAAGTTACCAAAATCATTGAAGACGGCATTTCAGGGCTTGAAGAAATAAAAACCCTTACATCTGTAAGTCTTCAGGAGCAGAGTCAGATTACCATAAAATTTAATATGGAACGGAACGCGGACAGTGCAGCAGCAGATGTCCGTGATCGTGTCGGAAGGGTGCGGGGAAATCTGCCTGATGATGTGGATGAGCCGGTTATTGCAAAAGTAGAAGCTGATGCAAGTCCTATAATGTTTTTGGCTTTTTTCAGCGACCATCATTCTTCCGAAGAGATAACAGATTATCTTGAACGCTTTATAAAAGACAGGTTTGAAACTATTTCAGGCGTATCTGAAGCAAGAGTTCTCGGAGGAAGAACTTACTCAATGAGGATATGGCTGAACCCTTCAAAAATGGGGGCATATCAGATAACAGTTCAGGATGTTGAGAATGCTTTAAGTCAGCAGAATATTGAAGTCCCCGGAGGACGGATTGAAAGCAATGCCCGTGAATTTACCATTCTTACTGAGAGCGGGCTTAATAAAGTTGAAGAATTCAATAATCTTATTCTGAAAAATGCAGACGGCTATCTTGTCAGACTGAGCGATATCGGCAAAGCAGAGATAGCCGCAGATACAGATCGCCAGCATCTGCGCTGCAACGGCAAAGTTGCTGTGGCAATAGGAATTGTCAAGCAGTCAATAGCAAATCCCCTTGATATTTCAAATGATTTGGAAAAGATGATTCCTGATTTAAGAAAAACACTCCCCAAGGGAATGGAGATGTCTCTTGTTTATAACTCCTCTGTTTTTATAGATCATTCTATTTCAAATGTATTCAGGTCAATTATTGAAGCGATAATTCTGGTTCTGCTGGTTATTTTTGTTTTTCTGCGAAGTTTCCGCTCCACGCTGATTCCTCTGATCACTATTCCTGTATCACTTATCGGAGCATTTGCCCTGATGTGGTTCTTCGGATTCAGCATAAATACACTTACTCTTCTTGCTCTTGTGCTTTCTGTAGGTCTTGTGGTAGATGATGCAATTGTTATGCTTGAAAATATTTTCCGTCATGTTGAAGACGGAATGCCGCCGTTTCAGGCGTCAATCAAAGGAAGCCGTGAAATCGGATTTGCTGTTATTGCAATGACTTTGACGCTTGTGGCGGTTTATGCTCCGGTTGCTTTTATGACAGGGCGCACCGGAAAGCTCTTTACAGAATTTGCTCTTGCTCTTGCAGGTGCTGTTATGGTTTCAGGATTTGTCGCTCTTACATTATCTCCGATGATGTGTTCAAGGTTTCTGAAACATGAAGATAATCCCGGGCGTTTGAGCAGGATTTTGGAACATACTTTTAATGCTCTTGAATCTGCTTACAGGCGTTCACTTCCACCTTCTCTGAAAATACGCTGGGTTATCGCGGGAATTGCTCTTTTTTCAGCAGCCGGAACAGTCTGGCTATATATGGCTCTGCCTTCCGAGCTTTCTCCTGTTGAAGATCGAGGAGCAGTATTCGGGTTCGCTGTTGCACCTGACGGAGCAACTCCAACTTATACAGATTATTACACAAGACAGATTGGAGATATTTTTGAAAGTGTTCCTGAAAAGCGTAATACCATCAGCGTCACTGGTATGACAAAAGCAACAGAATCTATATCTATTCTTAGTCTCAAGCCATGGGAAGAGAGAAAACGGAAACAGCAGGATATTGTCAAAGAACTTGGATTTCAGTTATTTAATATTCCCGGAGTATTGGCGTTTCCGATTAACCCCTCGTCACTGGGACAGTCCGCTTTTAGTCAGCCGATTCAGTTTGTTATCAAAAGTTCCGGATCATGGGAAGAGCTTGATTCTCTGACAAATCAGATGATGGCAGAAATTCAGAAAAATCCCAAGATTACAGCACCGCAGGACAGATTTGAAACTCAGCACCCCTGAACTGCGTCTTTCAATTAACCGGGATAAGGTAGCAGATATGGGTATAGATGTTTCAACTATCGGCAAAACCGTTGAGACACTGATGGGAGGTCGTGAAGTTACACGCTTTAAAATGAACGGTGAGCAGTATGATGTAATTGTCAAGGCTGAAGAAAGCCTGCGCAATAAACCTGATGATCTGAATCAGATTTTTATACGCAGTTCCACAGGAGAAATGGTAAAACTCTCAAATCTTGTTACAGTCGAAGAGAATGTTACGGCACAGACTCTCAATCATTTCAGTAAAATGAGGGCAGTTACCATCAGCGCAAACCTTGCTCCGGGTTATTTTCAGGGTGATGCTCTGTCGTATATGGAGACATGCAGCGGCAAAAATTTTGCCACAGAATGCTCTGATAGATTATGAAGGTCAATCACGTGAATTTAAAGAATCAGGTTCAAGTCTGATGTTCACATTTTTTCTTGCATTGGGATTTATTTATCTGATGCTTGCGGCCCAGTTTGAAAGTTTTGTTGACCCGTTTATCATTATGCTTACGGTTCCTCTTTCCACACTGGGGGGAATGGCGGCTCTGACGATGACAGGTAATACCATGAATATTTACAGTCAGATGGGGCTGATTACCCTTATCGGTCTGGTTACAAAAAACGGTATTCTTATTGTAGAATTTGCCAATCAGTTGCAGGAGCAGGGAAAAGAGAAATTTGAGGCGATTGTTAATGCATCAACTATGCGGTTAAGACCGATTCTTATGACTGCCGGAACAATGATTCTCGGATCGCTTCCGCTGGCATTGGCACACGGCGCAGGCGCTGAAAGCCGTCAGCAGATAGGGTGGGTAATTGTCGGCGGTATGACGCTGGGAACTTTTCTGACGCTCTTTGTTGTGCCGGCCGCGTATCTGATGATTGCCCGGAGCCGGAAAGCAGAGGAATTTGAATCAGCAGAGATAATGCCTGAATCTGCGGATCCCGAATTATGCAGCGTTGAGAGAAGAGCGGCGTAATTTTTATAAAGCTCCGTAGGAGCGATATATTAAAATATCCTATATCCTACGGATATTACTACTACAAATATATCGCTCCTACGGAGCTTTTAAAGCGGGGGCGGATATTCTTGCTACAAATATGTCGCTCCTACGGAGCTTGTATCGCAGGCAAAGCATCAGGTTGATAAGATGATTTTAGGAGAAAAAGATGAATAATATTTCATTGGAAAGCGCAAAAGCAGTATTGGATCAACTCTCTATAAAGGATAAAATTCGTCTTATAGAAGAAATTCTGCCGGAGATTAAAATCGCATTGCTGAGAAAAGAAACTGTAGAACGTCCTAAATTAAAAGGATTATGGCGAGGTTTAGATATTAGCGATGCTGAAATTACAGAAAATAGGCGGGATATTTGGCAAAATTTTCCGCATGAGGATTTCTGATGCAAAATCATGTTACTGACACCCACGCATTGATATGGTATCTAACGGGAAATCCGCGTTTATGCATAGTTGCCAATATTAGGAGAATGAACATGAATAGCCAACAATTACTGAATAAAATTGAAATATTGCCACCGGAACTTCAAAAACAGGTTTATGACTTTGTGCTTTTTTTATACAGACAACAACAACAAAAGCAATTCATAAAAAAGAGAACAGTAGGTGAATATAAAGATAAAATCCGTATTCATGAAGATTTTGATGACCCACTTAAAGCTCCATATGAGCAATATATTTGTAGCATCAGAATGATCAATTTTTATAAAGCTCCGTAGGAGTGACATAGTTAAAATATCCTATATCATACGGATATTACTACTACAAATATATCGCTCCTACTGAGCTTTTAAAGCGGGTGCGGACATTCTTTTGCTACAAACATTTCGCTCCTACGGAGCTTGTTTACTCGTTTGATCTCTTTCCCACGCTTTGCGTGGGAACAAGACACGCATTTAGTTTTTTAAACAGGAATTTTGCGTTCTTTGCGTAAAGGGCTTTGCAAACTTTGCGTGAAAAATCGCAGAGATTGCAAAGATAATTTTATTTTTTAATGCTAAGGAGATTCTTATGAAACGATTTTTTATTTATGCAGTATGTACAGGACTGATTTTCAGCGGCTGCACAGTCGGACCAAATTACACCAAACCTGATGCGCCTATGCCTGCTGAATACAAATCTTATAAAGCTGTACAACCGGCTAAATCCGGCGGGCAGTCCGGGGGACAAACTTCCTCTGCCAAAGAGGATAAAAACTGGAAAATCGCCACTCCCAGAGATCATGTTCCAAAAGGCGAATGGTGGAAAATATTTAATGATCCGGTTCTGAATACTCTTGAAGAAGATGCCGGAAATGCAAACCAGAATCTTAAAGCCGCGGTTGCCCGTGTTATGCAGGCTCGTTCTGCTGCGGGAATTTCCCGGAGCGAATATTTTCCGTCAGTCAGTACAAATCCTTCAGCACGGCGTTCCTACTCAAGTTCAGGAGACGGAAAAGGGACTACGGCAAATCTTTTCAGCCTGCCGTTTGATCTTAGTTATGAATTGGATTTATGGGGAAGAATCCGCCGTTCAAATGAGGCGGCTAAGGCTGAGGTAAATGCAAGCGTCTCTGATTATGAAAACGTGCTTCTTACACTCCGGGCGGATGTTGCCCGAATTTATTTTCAGCTCAGAGCATTGGACAAAGAGATTGATATTGTTGATCGGAATCTCAAACTGCGCGAGGAATCACTCCGTCTTGACAGACAGCCGGTTTAAAAGCGGCTATACAGACAAATTAGATGTTGAAAGTGCCAAAACCGAGCTGGCATCTACTGAGGCTGAGGCTGCTTCACTCAGGAAAACCAGAGGAGAGCTTGAAAACAGCCTGGCGGTTCTGCTTGGCAGACCAGCATCCGATTTTAAACTGGCGCCGGCATCTTTGGATGCTAAAGTCCCCGGAATTGAGCCCGGTCTTCCATCTTCCCTTCTGGAACGCAGACCGGATGTAGCAAACGCAGAGCGGATGATGGCTGCGGCAAATGCCCGTATCGGTGTGGCAAAAGCCGCTTTTTTTCCGAACATCAGTCTGACCGGCGGTGCTGGGTATCAGAGCAGCAAATCCAGTTCTCTTTTAGACTGGAGCAGCCGGTTCTGGTCGCTGGGAGCAGGCGCTTCCCTGCCTATATTTAACGGCGGAAAAAACAGGGCAAACATGGAAAAAGCAGAGGCGGCTTATGATGAGACCGTTGCAAATTACCGTCAGACAGTGCTGAAGGCGTTTCAGGAGGTTGAAGACGGGCTTACAGGACTGCGTTTTCTTGATGAGCAGGCTCAGGCTCAGGAGAGAGCAGTTCAGTCTGCTGAAAATGCAGATTCCCTTTCAAATCAGCGTTATAAAAGCGGGCTGATAAGTTATCTGGATGTTGTTGATACTCAAAGAACATCATTGCAGACAAAGCGGGGAGGGATTCAGATATGGGGAGATCAGCTTGTTACCACAATCAAACTGATCAAGGCTCTTGGCGGAGGATGGGAATAAACCCTCTTATAAAATACCGGATTTTTTTGAAAAATCCGGTATTTTTATTGACATGCCCCCTTCAGAAAAAAGGAAGATAAAAACCTGCCTGTTTCATACATTAAATTCTTATGTTGAACTCACGTTAAAAAATAAAATCCTGAAGATATGATAAAGCTGATGAAGCTGAATCGGAAAAACATTATAAAAATTAACATTCTTTATCATGCCTTTCTTTTTTCATCTTTTTAATTCCTTTACTAAATTGGTCATTCAGTAGTACCGCCTTTAAACGTTCCGTCATTCTATGATCAGCAGATCGAAAATTTGTAAAAGTTTGTAGTACCGCCTTTAGGCGGTCCATGTGAAATTAGGCGGTTATCGCAGCACGCCGGACCGCCTAAAGGCGGTACTACAAACTTTTTCGATCTGCTGACTATCATTTGCATTGTTTCAGCCGGAATGTCGGGTTACGCTGACGCTAACCCGACCTACAGTCTTAGATGCGGTGGACAGTATATATAAAACCTATAAAAGAATATAATACCTGAAAAACGGGTGATATGAAGATAATTTTGAAATCATAAAGATTCAGACTTCCTTTCCTCCGGCAGCATCTAAAAACCCTTAGGGTTTATGCTTATTCCAAAGTCCCCTCTATCCGATCAACAGAAATCCAGTCGCCTGCATCTGTAACTTTTCCGTTTTTTGCCTGAACAATTCGGGCATAGTTTAAAAAATATGGTAAATCAGGATACTTGACCTCTATGGTAGGCGCAAGTCCGAAAGGATCAAATGCTTTGAAATTGTGAAGCTCATCACGGATTGCCTCGCCTGACTGAGCTGCCTTCTCATATCCGACTTTTTCCAATGCTCTCTGAATTGCTGTTACCAGCAAGATAGAGCCTACCATTCCGTTAGTGTAATTAATCATAAGCGAATTCGGATTTCTGCCCGCATGAACTGCTATCTCTTTAACCATTTTCATACCGGGAATATCAGAATCAACAGATACCATATGAACTTCTCCGTAAAGCCCTTCGATTTCTGTCGGAATTGACTGAAAAAGAGTTTCATCCCAAGCACTTACATTGCAGATAACAGGCGTTTTGACAGGATCAATACCAAGCCGCTTTAAATCTCTTGCCATTACCACAGTATGAGACAGCACGCCCGCCAGAATAATCCCATCTGCCTTATTTTCAAAAACAAGTTTTACAATATGTCTGGAAAGATCAGTTGCTACCGGAGGAATAAATTCAATCCCTGCCAGTTCCCCGCCGATGCTTTTAATATAGCCTTCCATCAGTCCGGGCTTTCCAATCACCTGCCATGAAGGTATATTCGCCGCCATAATACCGATTTTCGGCGTTTTAATCCCTTCCTGCGACTTTTTTGTTATAACCCATTTGATCATCGGTGTAATGCTCTCAGCAATGGTAGGCAAAAACGACCAGTAATACTGGGGTTTAGGTTTATATCCGGTGGGACTGGCATAAGAATACCATGAAAAATAAGGAATTTTATCCTGAGAAGCAAATGCTGAACAAGCCTCTCCGGGTGTACTTCCGAATCCGATAATCGCATTTACGCCCTGCGCCTTCAAATTATTATAGACCGCCACAGCTTTTGCCGCATTGTACTGATTATCTTCTGATATAACGCGGATTCTGACCTTTTCGCTCTTTCCGCTGACAGGGTCTTTGTACTCAATTCCGCCCTTGTCATCTGTCCATTTCAGATAATCAATCTGACCATCCGCGACAACTTTTCCGGTCGCTGAAAATCCGCCGGTATATACAGCGGTTACACCGATGGTTATCGTTTTCTCCTCAGCCGCTGCTGCCCCTATGGCAGCATAAAAGATAACCATACAAATCAGAAAAATTTTTTTACACATTTCTTTCCCCTCCTTAAATTTATAACTTATTGTTAATTATCAATTCTTAATTCTTAATTCCTAACCCAAGTTGCGACCTGCTGAAAAAATAGCCTCCCCCGGCTCGGTTCGGACTTCGGCGTGAGGCTTCGGCGTGAGGCTTCGGCGTGAGCGCTCAGCCGAAACGTTCAGCCGAAACGATCAGCCGAACGATTGACAAATCCGAACCCCTGCCGGATTTGTCAATCGTTCGGCTGAGCTCACGCCGAAGTCCGGCAGGAGCATAGGTGGCAACTTGGGTTAATTCCTGATTCCTGATTCCTGATTCCTGATTCCTGATTCCTGATTCCTGATTCCTGATTCCTAATTCCTAATTCCTATCAGTATAATAAGTTCATTTACCAGTTGTGTCAATTCTTCTGCCTCTTTATTCATTAATTCAGACAGATTTCCAGATTCCTGAACTCTTTCGGCATTTTGCTGCGTCAGGATACCAATGGCACCTACTGCGTTATTTACCTCTTCAAGACTTCGGGTATGTTCATTCAATGCTGTAACAATCTTCTTTATCATCTCACCAACGTTACGATTGTTTTGCATAATTATCTGAAATTCATTACGGTTTTTTTCCATTAATTCTGATCCGGTTCTGATATTTGAAATACTCTTTTGAATAAGACTCTGTGTCTCTTTTGCGGCTTTTGAACTCTTTATCGCAAGATTACGCACTTCATCAGCAACAACGCTGAACCCCGGCCGGATTGACCCGCTCTTGCAGCTTCAACAGATGCGTTCAGCGCAAGCAGATTTGTCTGAAACGCAATATCCTCAATTGTTTTGACAATTTTTGAAGTCTCCTGTCCGCTTGACTGAATATGGCTCACAGCATCAACGGTATTTTCCATAACAATGCTGGCTGATTGTAATCCATTCATTGCTTTTTCTCTCAGCATATTTGCTTTATCAGCATTTTCAACATTATGTTTCATTGCAGAAGAAATTTCACTGAGTTGGGAAGCGGATTGCTCTGTGCCTGACGCCTGTTTCATAGAATTATTCTCCAACTGACGGCTGGCAGATAATATTTCAGCAGAAGCAGACGCCACTTTTTCAGAACTTACGGCAAGTTTGAGAGCAATCGCTTCCATACGCTTTGCTAAAGAATTGGCAAATATAAAGGTTACGGGAATAAAAAGCATGAGACATCCTGCTGAAACTATTGAGAGGAGTCTGATTATTTGCAGAGTATTGGCTCTGGCAATCTCTTTTGAATACAGCGATGCAACAGCGGCAATCGTTTTGTTTTCAGCATATATGGGTAAAATTCCCTGAAAATACAAGTTATTATTTAGACTGATCTCATCAAAAAAAATCTCCTGATTCTCTATTCGCCATTCCCCGTTCATGTTTTTGAATCTGCTCAAGTCAAAGGATGTGTATTCTTTAAGACTCCCTGCGATAAGCCCTTTTGTGAAAATATTGATATGTGTTCCGGTTAATTCAGAGATTTTTTTGACAAAAGGATCGTCAAATCTCATGCCTGCTTTTAATACGCCAAACTGTTTTGGAATCATGGCTCCGGATTCCCTACTGTATTCTTCTCCCATAATCGGAACATAACAGACCAGACAGAGATGGTTCTCTGTTACTTCAAAACGGATGATCTCCTGATTTGGGACAGCCGCGCCAAATTCAAAGGCAATATTTGTAAAAGTATCAATGGATTTCCATGAACTTTCTGTTAATTCTTCATTCTCTTTAAGTGTTGCAACTTCATAAGTTACTTTAGGAACCAGATGTTTAT
Organism: uncultured delta proteobacterium; assembly: GCA_963806835.1. GTDB lineage: Bacteria > Desulfobacterota > Desulfobacteria > Desulfobacterales > CAWEAR01 > CAWEAR01. The sequence continues at coordinate 118,144 of CAWEAR010000026.1, read as the reverse complement.
ATCCCAACTGAGTTTCATTCTTTTCAGAAATATAAAACGAAATCAGTTCCCCTTTTGTATCATAAACAGCCATTTTCCATACGCTTATATTATTGGCAATATTATAAAGCGCGCTGGCAACGGTTTCATAAGCTATACGCATAATCAGAAATGAAAACTGCAATTTGTTTTCAGAAATATGCCGGATATTTACCCCTATATCATTTGCTGCGGCTATCTGACGGCAGGCAGATACAAATCCTCTCTCTTTTTCAGCAAGTTCGTTTACCATGAGACGAAATGATTTTTTCAATATTTCATAAGACGCCTGACGATTCTGCGTTTTGATAATTATTGAAACAACAATGATACAAAGCATCATGGCTGTAATCAGCATCAGAAGCGCGCCGAATGTAATTTTATTTTTGAGTTGTATTTTCATATTATCACAGCGACCTAATCTGTTCAATCAACTGCGGATAATTATTCAACGTGATATTCATCTGCTCAATATCAAAGCTGCTTACATGAGAGATTAAATCCTCTCCATATTGCCGAAGTACTGATAATGAATATGTTTCGCCCATCTCTTTTATCTGATTGCCGAATGCCTCAATTTCATTAAAAAAACCGTTCTGTTTTGCGGTTTTCCATATCTCTGTCAATTCATTCTCCAACCTCCCGGTAATTTCAGAAATTTTATCAAGAGTTTCAGCCGGAATCTCTTTATTTGTCTCATTCTTGCCTGTCTCTTCGCCGGATTCATGGGAAGAAATACATTCATTGGTTCTCGCCTGATGCTTTGAAATTTCGGAATGCCTGATAAACCTCGCCAATTCTTTAAACAAATCTGCTTTACGAACCGGCTTTATCAGATAACCGTCAAAACCGCTTTGCAGACTCTTCTCTTTCTCCTCTTTCATTCCCGAAGCAGTCAGAGCTATAATCACTGTATCTTTTATTTCATTATCCTGCCTGATCCGCTGAGTTGCTTCATGCCCGTCCATTAACGGCATTCTCAGATCCATAAGAATCACATCAGGGTGATAATGTTTTGTCATAATAATCGCTTTTTCCCCGTTTTCAGCCCCGATAAACTGAATCGGAGTATCCCGGAAAAATTCTTCTACAAGAACCCGATTTGTATCAATATCATCCACCACCAGAACTGTAGCATCTTCAAATACAATATTTTCATACTCAAATTTTTTCTCAGTTTCAGATTTGGGAAGGGTTGCGGCAAGAGCAACATTATAAAGAATAATCTCGAATCTGCTCCCTTTTCCTGGTTCACTCTGAACAGAAATCTCTCCGCCCATCATCTCTACAAGCCTTTTGGTGATGGTCAGTCCCAATCCTGTTCCCCCGTACTGTTTGGTATTCTGTCCGTCTTTCTGTTTAAATGCTTCAAATATCTTTTCTTTTGAGTCTTCAGGAATACCGATTCCTGTATCTTCCACAGCAATAACCAGATCAAGCGAACTCCTGTCATTTTTATTGCAGATATTTTCAACTGCCAGTTTTATATATCCTGTATCTGTAAACTTGACAGCATTTCCAATCAGATTAAAGATGATCTGTCTTAAACGGACTTCATCAAGAAGAAGGCTTTCAGGAATATCTTTTGCAATCTCAATAATAAATTCAAGCCCTTTTTCCGCCATTTTCAGAGAGAATATATCCTGAATCTCTCTGAAGATTGAAACCGGATTTACCGGCTCATAATGAAGTTCCATTTTTCTTGCTTCGATTTTAGACAAGTCAAGAATATCATTGATAAGTGTCAAAAGGCTTTTTCCGCTGGATCGGATAGATTCAAGATAGCTTCTCTGTTTTTTGTCTGTAATCATGGAGGTAAGAAGTTCAGCAAAGCCAAGCACAGCATTCATCGGCGTTCGGATTTCATGGGACATATTTGCAAGAAACTCGCTCTTTGCACGGTTTGCAACTTCAGCCGCGTTTTTTGCATTTTTTAATTCCTGAACGGTCCGCTGTAATCCCTTGTTTGCTTCAGCAAGCTCAACAGTGCGAATAGCTATCTGCTCTTCAAGATGATACCTGTGCTGCATGATTTCATTTGCCTGCGCCTGAATCTCCATCACCATTTCATTGAATCCGTCAATCAAAGCGCCGATTTCATCCTGATAAAGAGAGCATTTTTCAGCACGGATTGTATAATCTTTTTTTTGTGAAATATTCTTTGCAGTCCGAGCCAACCGCAAAATCGGATCAGATATAAATTTCTGAAGATAGTTTGACAATGCCAAAGATATAAAAAAACTGACAATCAGAATCACGGCAAAGATAAATCCCCCGTGTTTCATACCGACACTAATCTCTTTTTTATTATATTGAATAAAAATTGTGCCTATGACTTCATTCTCAAAAAGAATCCGGTCAAAGAAAAAAATATAATCTCCTTCGGAATAATGACCTGCCTCCTGTTTTTTTTTCTGTTTATTCGGATCCTTGTCATTAAAATATCTGGTAATTTTCTGATATTCCGGAGGAGAGAAATAGATTTTTGAATCATCCTGAAAATAGGTGGCAAACGGAAACCCGTTTTTATCGTAAATACAGGCAGAAAAAACATAGGGCATGGCGCGAGAGATGCAAGGTTGTTCTCCGCATTAGCCGCATCATTGAAAAGGAGCGATCCTACACTGTTCATGCCGATAACACGGGTTAATGATGTCAGATGATGCTTAACAGACTGATGAAAAAGAAAACAATCCTTGATCACAAATGCTGCGGAAGCCATTAACAATGTAAAACTGCTGGTAAGCATAATGATCATGATAAGTTTATGCCGTACAGGAAGATTTCTGAATACTTTCATTTACACCCCTTGACAATCTCTGCTGACATAAGAAGCTGCGACCCCAGCTTCAACCCTGCACGCTGCGCCGCTCCGAGATTGACTTCAAATTTCAGCCGGTTATTCTTTTTAAAAAATCTGATAATTCCGCACATTTGAATGAAATCTTCTGTTTCACCGATGGTTAATATATTTTGGTATCCTGCCAAACTTAACTGTTCTTTTATAAATTCTTTATTTTCTGAAGCAATAAAAAGAATATGACACCTGTTTATATTATCTTTATTTTTATCTTTCTGAGCAATGGTATTAAAAATTGACATAAAAGGCTGCGGCTTATTTTTATCTGTTACAATTATTTTTCTTTTTTTTATATATTTGCCGTTCAGGGCAGAAAGACTGACACCGGCTTTGTCAGACACAAAACAGATATGAATGGCGCTGTCAGGCGATTCAAAAGCATCAGGATTCCATTCGGTAAAAACCGCAAAATTATAAATAAATCCAGATATTACTTTGTATTCATCTCCTGTCAGAGTATCTTCTCTTTTCACGGTCTGCTGCGCATAAGCATTAGAGAAAAAGAGCAGAATCAATAACAGATATATGACGATGCTGAATTGCCGAAAGTTGAAAAAAGAAAAATGAAAGGTAAAAAAAGAAGATTTATCAGGTGGTAAGCCTGTTGTCAGGGTTTGCTGTCCTTTGTTTATCTTTTGCCAATCTTCAATTTTTATTCTCAATTTTTCATTTTTTTTCATATTTTTTCTCCGTTAAATATATACTGGTCTTTTCTGTCTGTAGTTCCGCCCTGGGCGGTAATGCGTGTAAAGATAATCTCCTGATTTCACAGGAACCGCCTAAAGGCGGTACTACAAACTTTTTATTTCACAGAACCGCCTAAAGGCGGTACTACAAACTTTTTATTTCACAGGAACCGCCTAAAGGCGGTACTACAAACTTTTCTGAAATTTCGATTCGCTGAGTATAGATAAAAAAACCCGGTTTTGAAGAAAAACCGGGTTCTTGTCTGATTGGTTGATTACTTGATTCTAATAGTTTCCAAAAAACATTAATGTTTTCTGTAAGATTTTAAAATTATTAGATAAGCAGATGCTGCGCCGCCAATTCAGTCAAATCAATCACGCTCATCTTTCCTTCCAGTCCGGTTGTCTTTATGGCATCCTCAATATTCACCATGCAGAAAGGACAAGCCGTAACAATCACTGTTGCACCCGCTTCATGAGCCATCTCCACACGAAGCTGTCCCATGCGCTTCTCTTCAACAGGTTCATAAAAGAGCATCAAGCCCCCGCCGCCGCAGCAGAAAGAACGGTCTTTTGATTTTTCCATCTCTATCCGTTTGATACCCGGAATTGCATCAATCACTGCTCTCGGAGCATCATAAATCTCATTATGCCTGCCCAGATAACATGGATCATGATACACATAAACAGCATCTTTATTCTCCGCTTCTTTAAAGCGTATCTTCCCCGCTTTGATAGCGGCATCCAATACCTGACTGATATGCTCTACAGGAGGCAGTCCTTTGTAATCATTCTTTAATGTATTCAAGGCATGAGGATCCGCAGTAACAATTCTGTCAACATCAGCGTTCAGAATTGCTTCGGTATTTTGCGATTTCAGTTCCATAAAGAGCATCTCTTCGCCGAAACGCCTGACTTCATTGCCGCTATCTTTCTCCTCAGGTCCCAGTATTCCGAAACCGATTCCCGCAGCAGAGAGGAGTCTTGAGGTCGCTTTTGCAATCTCCTGAAGCCGGTCTTCATAAGATGTTATACTGTCAACAAAAAAGAGCGTGCCTGATTTTTCTTCGCCAAGAATCTTAACATTTATTCCCTCGGATTCCAAATCTTTTGTCCAGTCAGCGCGCTTTTTCTCCATTTTGCCGTAAGGATTTCCACGTTTTTCCAATGCACTCAAAGGCTTTTGCAGAGATTGCGGAACATTTCCGGCTTCTACCATTCCGCGTCTCAAATCAACAATCTTATCTATATATTCAATCATCAGAGGACATTCTGCTTCACATGCGCCGCAGGTGGTGCATGACCAGATTTCATCCGCTTCAAATACATTCCCGATTAACGGTTTGTTCCAGAGGAATTTGCCGCGCAGCGGATAATGGCTGAACGCATATTCACGCGATTTGATAGAGATAAATCTCGGTGATAACGGTCTTCCTACAGCATTTGCAGGACACTGATCCGTGCATCTGCCGCAGTCTGCACAGGAGTAAAAATCAAGAATATGCTTCCATGTAAAATCTTCAAATACCTTAACCCCAAATGATTCAAGGGAATCAATCTTTTCTTCTTCAACATCCCATCTGACCGGCTTTACTTTTCCCTTGTCTAATTTCATGAAAAAAACATTGGGTAAAGATGTAATTACATGAAAATGTTTTCCCAATGGAAGAAAACAGAGGAAAAAGAAAAATATAGTATTATGAACAAAGTAACTGGTAAAATGAATATTCTGAAGCGAATCCAGTGCGGAACCGCTCAGAAGAATACTCGCCAGCCATGTAATTGTTCCGGGAAACAGAATCTTTGATGTTGTTATAAAACACCCCGGATTATTTGCCGCCTCAATGCTCCCTTCAAAAAGAGCATCTGCTATCATAAGACCTGAAATCAGCAGAAGAACAAATATCGCTTCGATGGTATGAGGTTTGCCGTATTTTTCGGGGACATCATACCGTTCGGGCTTGAGAATAAGCCGGTTATAAATTGCCAGCAGACATGCGATCAGCACAGATGTTGAGGCAATATCCTTTAATGAATTGTAAATATCACCGATAAGACCGTTCATCAGGGGTAAAGTAAACCCTGCTTTAATCCCCTCCATTACCAGCGTGATGGAATGTAAAGAGATGATCACAAAACCGGCAAATATAAGGATATGAAGCAGACCTTCAAATCTGTATCTGGGCTGGCGGTACTGCCCGACTGCATATTTGAACATGCTGACTATCCGCTTAAAGAGCCGATCTCCCCGCGGATCAGGCGCAGCCAAAACCAACGGCGCAAGCCGTTTGGCAATAATAAAGGTAAAAACAGCGATCCCGATCACCGGAAAAAATAATCCGATAGGGATTCCCAGCATAGAGACCTCAGCCGGGGAAGTTAATACAGTTTCCATTTTTTTATTCTCCTTTTTTGATTTTTTAATGTAGGGGCAACCCCCTGTGGTTGCCTTTATCACAAAGGGGTAAGCACAGGGGCTTACCCCTACTGCTTTACATTTAATGTACAGCCTTATACCTTGAATGAATATCCACACCTTTTTATAAAAGATGATAAATCCTGTCTGATAACAGAATTGTTGACAAATATTCAACTTTCCTTTAAAAAAATATCATAATTATCTTTTGAGATTCTTTGGCATACAGATTGCAATATGATTAATGAGACCAGAAAAGTTTGTAGTACCGCCTTTAGGCGGTTACTCTGAAATCAGGAGATTCTCTTTACACGCCGGACCGCCTGAAGGCGGTACTACGAACTTCTTCGGTAAAAAGACTTCCGAAGTTTCAAAAACTTCGGAAGTCTGAAGATATATAATTTTATACCATGAAAAATATTTTTTAACAATCTAAAAAAGGAAAACTCTCATGACAACAAAGATTACCTATCAGGATAAACCCTGGTTAGCCAATTATGAAAGCGGTGTTCCGACAGAAATAGCTTATGAACAGAGAACTCTCCCTGAATTTCTGGAACGATCTGCTGAAAAGTTTCCAAATCATATCGCCCTGATCTTTCAGGGATATAAAATAACCTACCGTCAATTAAATGAAATGGTAAATGCTTTTGCCGCCTGCCTCCGGGATTTTAATATAAAAAAAGGGGATAGCGTTGCAATTTTGCTGCCGAATATTATTCCATGCGTGGTTGCTTATTATGCTATCATGAAAATCGGAGCAATAACCGTGATGAATAATCCTCTGTATTCAGATCGGGAACTGCTGCACCAGTTCAATGATTCTGAAGCAAAGGTGCTGATTACCCTTGATCTTCTTGGCAACCGGATGATTGATCTGAAAGCAAAGACAAATATAAGGCAGATTATTTATACATCTATAGGCGATTATCTCCCTTTTCCCAAAAACCTGATCTTTAAGCTGATTGGAAAGAGAAAACGCCTTGCCGCAGATGTCAAGCCTGCAAAAGATGTGTATCGTTGGAAAACAATGCTGGCAAAATATACAGGTTCAGATTGCCAATCCTCGTGTAAATCTGATGATGTTGCAATGTATCAATATACCGGCGGAACAACCGGCGTCTCAAAAGGGGTTATACTTACTCATGAAATTCTAAGCAGGCATGTTCAGCAGGTTGGAGCATGGTTTCCGACATTTAATGAAGGAAAAGAGATCATGCTTGGAGCATTGCCTTTTTTTCATGTGTTCGGATTAACAACTGTTATGAATCTTTCCATATACAGGGGATGGGGAAATATACTTATTCCGAAACCGCAGGCTGATGAGCTTCTGGAAGCAATAAGCAAATATAAACCGACTCTTGCGCCAATGGTTCCGACCATGTATATCGGAATACTTGATCATCCCAAACTCAATAAAACTGATCTGACCTCTATCAAAGGATGTTTTTCAGGAAGCGCTCCTCTGCCGGTGGAAGTGATAAAGGCGTTTGAAGAAAAAACCGGAGCAATTATTGTTGAAGGATATGGTTTAACAGAAACATCACCGATTCTGCATATCAACCCGTTTAACGGAAAGCGGAAACCGGGAAGCACCGGAGTTCCGATTTCTGATACTGAGTGCAGAATTGTGAGTCTTGAGGATGGAAAGAGTGATGTTCCAATAGGAAAAACCGGTGAAATAGTAGTCAGAGGTCCTCAAATAATGGCGGAATATAAAAATATGCCTGAAGAGACTTCAGAAGTTCTGACCAAAGACGGCTGGTTTTATACCGGAGATATTGCTTATATGGATGAAGAAGGGTATTTTTATATTGTGGATCGGAAAAAAGATTTGATTATATCCGGGGGCTTTAATGTTTATCCCCGTGATATTGAAGAGGTATATTATGAGCATCCCAAAGTGCAGGAAGCCTGTGCCATCGGCATACCGCATACGCACAGGGGAGAAGCAGTCAAGCTCTTTATTGTTCTGAAAAAAGGGGAGAGTGCAACCAAAGAAGAGCTGTTAGCATATTGTCAGGATAAACTTGCAAAATACAAATGGCCCCTGGAGATTGAATTCAGAGATGACTTGCCGAAAACAAATATCGGGAAGATATTGAAAAAAGAGCTGAGAGCAAATAAGAATTAAAATTAAACTTATTATCTCGTTCCCGTGCAAAGCATGGGAACGAGGGGAACGAAGGGAATCTAATCAATGTGCGTGTAAGGCTCAACGTTGACGGATTGCCCTGTGACCGAGATACTAAGCTGACTCACCGGCTGATCATCCGTATCACAGCAGGGGAAATCACCGACATAATCATGCCACCGATCCAGAAATTCTGCCTGCGTCATCCAGCCGCGGTGCCCAGAAGAGACGGATCTTCAAAGTAGATATTATTTTCATCCATTCCGATTACGATCACCCAGTGTCCATCCTCCCAATTCTGACTCCAATCAGGTGGGGGATAGGTCTCCAGCCATGCCTGAACAGCAACCATCGTGGGAATCTTGTACTGAAGATTTACGATCAGATCATCCAGAGTCGTCTGTTCTTTCATAGTCGCGGTCAAGCCATACGACTCAAAACCGGTGATGAGCTGATCCGGCGATGTCCCTGCATCTTCCGTGGTACCGAATTGTGCCGCTATCCGATCTTCACGCTGATCAATTCCGTAGTAACTGAGGATCACCTGCGCGCAAGATGCTCCGCAGGTGTATGAGGTCGCCTGCCTGACATCAACGGTCTTGAGCAGGTTCATATCTCCGCTCTCTGACGGAACCGGGGACATAACAATGTCAAAATTTGCCGCTTCTTCCGGTATCATGATTTTTTTGAAAGGCATAAATCCGTCACAGAAAGCAAATAACGTTATTTGTCCGTTGCTGTCCGGAGGGACGTGCAAATTATAGTTGCCTATCGGGTCGCAACTGAATATATGCTGACCGTTTGCAAGCACCATTGCACACAGAAAAGTCCCGTCTTCCATTGCTACTTTTCCTCTTATATCTGTCCATTCGGCAGCGTAGGTAAAGGAAAAATTAATTATTACAGAAACAGCCGTAATTACAAAAAACGATTTTGCAAACTTCATAAAAACCTCCAAGTAAACCCCTGTCAGGGTAGGGGTCGTTGACATTCACCTCTCTAACCATTGATTATCAGGTAAATTATATGCTTTAATCTGTTTTTTTATACTGCATGAGGTAAAATATGTCAATCACAAAACAGTGATTCAGAACAAAAATAAACATAACTGATAAATAAAGAAATAATTTTTTTACCCGTTATAAGGCTCTGCCTCACAACACATGGCATGCAGCAGAGCCGTTCTGTTTCTGTTACGGGGCAGAGGCTTGTAATGGGCGAGCAACATGAGGGATTATTGTAAAATCTTCCTTAAAATATAAATAGCATCTTCAAATCCGATCTTTTTATCCCCGTTCACATCTGCTTTAAGAGAAATTTTTACATCCCCTAAATTTATATTGGACAATATTTTTAAACAGATGATAGCATCATCCAAACGGACTGATCTGTCATTATTTATATCTCCGGGAATAAAAGGGGTTTTAAATTCCCTTTCGTTTCCGTAAGATGTTCCCCCATGACTGGTTGCATAAGCTCTTACATAATACGCGGTATCAGGCATCAGATTATTCATAAAGCTGCTGAAATTCCCTTTGCCTGAGCCGTTTACAGAACAGACGGCACCGTTATCAATACCCGGATTTTTTTCAGTATTCCAGCAGACACCTCTTGCCGTTACAATATATCCGCCGTCATCTGTAACATTGCCGCCGCTGTACGCTGTGGTCGGCGTGATATAGATGACTGCGGTAGTTGTTACTGCCGGTTTTACCAGAGTGGTGAAACTTCTCTCTTCACCGTAAGATGTTCCTGCTCCGTTTGTTACATAAGCTCTTACAAAATAAGATGTTCCTGAAATCAATTTTGTCATTTCACTTGTAAAAACCCCTGATTCTGTTCCGTCAGAAAGAGCAGAACGTGCTGCTATTTACCGCCGGATTTTTTTCAGTACTCCAGCAGACTCCTCTTGCTTTAATCACGCCGTTCCCGTCATCTGTAACATCTCCTCCGCAGGATGCGCTGCTGTCAGTAATCATGCTGATTTCAGATGTGACAACTGCAGGTTTGACAGGTATAACAAAAGATTCCTGAACTCCGTAAGCTGTTTTTCCGCCGCAATTGGTAACATAAATTCTGATATAATAGGTAGTGTCAGGCTTCAATTCAGTGATTGTTACATTAAAATATCCGATTGATGAACCTTTGACATATACTTTGCGGTCATTTTTCTCTATCATCGGAGTTCCTGATGTATTCCAGCAGACGCCTTTTTCAGTAACAGGAGCGCCGCCGTCATAAAGAACTTCGCCTGAAACAGATGCCGTGGTTGAGGTGATGTTTCCTACTTTGACGAGTTTAATCTGAGGATACCGGACAGCTTCACAATAAGCAGTGCTTAATGTTGCTCCGTAAATTATTCCGTTGTTTCCGCTGCTGCTGTAATCAGTCAGAATGTTCTCTTCAGATTCTGTCATTCTCCAATATCCTGCCAATCCTTTATTATCATTGCTCAAAGGAACATATAAAGCTGACTGAATATCATATCTTGAGCGTACAATGCTCCAGATACGGACTTCATCAATCGCCCCTTTGAAATGGCGATTATGGGTTGCATTATCTCCTATAAAAAGATTATCTTCAAGATTATCTTCAATAGCACCTGACGGGAGACCATATACAGACGTAAACGGACGATCTTCACCATTGATATATATTTTAACGGTTTCAATGCCATCATAGGTAACTGACACATGCTGCCATGTATTCAGTTTTATTGAATTATCAGCGGTTTTAAACTGTGTATAGGTTTTATCTTCATGATACATTTCAAAGAGCAGACTCTGTTCATCTGAAACTGTCCGGCTATTTGATCCTTTTATATAGAGTGAAAATTTTCCCTTATCTGTTATACTGCTGATGCCTGAATCTGTATTCCAGTCTGTGGGCTTGATCCAAGCCTCCATAGTCAGGGGAGCGGTTATATTAAGAGTTTCACTCGTTCCGCAATCCACATAATTATTCTCTCCGTTAAAGAGAAGAGAATAATCTTCAGCAGCGAATATTATCTGAATGAAATACATGATAATAAAAAGATTTAATCCTAAGAAATAAAGACAAAATGATAATTGTATATTTTTTTTCATGTTTTTTCTCCTTGTTACAATTTTTCCAAAAGTATAAAGTTCACCTGTATAAATAATAAAACTTATTCTAATATTTCATAAAAAGATGAATAAGAAAATAGGTTGGAAATCGTATTTATATGGTAGGAATATCCTACTTTTCAATTTTATATTTTTATTAACTCACCTTACGCAATTTTTTGTCTCCCCTTTAAAATTCCCCACCTTCTTTAATTTTTTTGGAGAAGAGAGTTGACTTTTCTCATTTTATAAAATAACATATCAGTATTTATTAAAAAAACTTTATTTTCTGAAATATTGACCGCCAGAGAATAATAAATAATCGTATTTGGAGAGAAATATATGGTTAAGCAGCAATTTTACACCATTTCAGGAAAAGATCGCGGAAAACGTATTGAATCCCGAATCTTGGAAGAACAGATACAGGATGCTGTATCTGACGGATACCGGCAACTTCAGATAGAAGCATTCGGACATCATGGCATCGGAGGGCGACTTTGGAAAGCCGGTAATGACCCGGTTTATGTGAAAATAGAAGGGCCTCCGGGACAGCGGCTCGGTGCTATGGGATTTCCCAATACATTTATTGAAGTTATGGGACCTGCCTCGGATGATGTCGGCTGGTTAAATGCAGGCGCAAATATTGTGATTCACGGAAATGCGGGAAACGGCTGCGCCAATGCCATGGCTCAGGGAAAGATTTATATAAACGGAAATATAGGATCCAGGGGAATGACCATGACCAAACATAACCCCAGATATGATGCGCCTGAGCTTTGGGTACTCGGATCCGTGGGGGATTATTTCGGTGAATTTATGGCAGGCGGGATCGCTGTTATTTGCGGATATAATCCTCAAAATTCTGAAAATATTCTGGGGCATCGTCCTTTTGTGGGAATGGTCGGCGGCAAGGTTTTTTTCAGGGGTACGCATAAAGGCTACAGTAAGACAGATGCACGTCTTGTTCCGATTGATGATGATAACTGGAACTGGCTGTCAGAGAATTTAAGAATTTTTTTAAAGAATATTAATAACGCTTTACTCTTTGAAGAATTTGCTCATCGGGAGCAATGGCAAATGCTGGTTGCACGCTCTCCTAAAGAGAGGCTGTCCAATCCTATGCGATCAGTAAAATCTTTTCGGAATGAGGTTTGGAACCCTGAGCTTGGCAAATGGGGAAAAGAGCTTGGCAGAAAAGGTTTGTACGGAGATCTGGATAATCTGGACAGAAGCCCTATCCCCCTGATTCCTACGGGACTGATGCGCCGGTTTGTTCCAATATGGGAAAACAGGAAATATGCTGCCCCGTGTGAAGCATCATGTCCTACGGGAATACCTGTTCATGAAAGATGGCGGCTTATCCGGGACGGGAGAATAGATGAGGCAATAAATTTGGCACTTGCTTATACACCTTTCCCTGCAAGTGTCTGCGGTTATCTCTGTCCCAATCTCTGTATGCAGGGGTGTACCCGGCAATCTCAGATCATGACTCCGGTTGATGTGGCGCAGCTCGGTAAAGCAAGCATCAAAGCATCTCTTCCTGCTCTTCCCACGGAGAGCGGCAATCGCGTTGCTGTTATCGGGGGCGGACCAGCGGGTATCTCCGTGGCATGGCAACTGCGTCAGAAGGGGCATGAAGCTGTTATTTATGACATGGCAAAGCAGCTTGGCGGAAAATTAAGCAGCGCAATTCCCGGCTCCCGGATTCCTGAAGAGGTTTTATCTGCTGAACTGGAAAGAATCAGAAATGTTATCCCGCATATTCATCTTCAGCAGCAGATGACAAAAAAAGAATTTGAGCAACTGAAAGCAGATTACGATTTTGCGGTGATTGCTTCAGGGTCAAGAAAACCTATGATAATTCCGGTTCCGGGAAAAGAGCGGCTGATTACGCATCTTGATTTTCTTGCAAAAGCAAAAACAGAGAGCTTCAAGCCCGGAAAAAGAATCGTGATTATCGGAGCAGGAAATGTCGGATGTGATGTTGCCACTGAATCGCACCGTCTCGGCGCTGAAGATATAACCCTGATAGATATTCAGGAACCGTTGTCTTTTGGCAAAGAGAGAGAAGCGGCTGAAGCTGTGGGAGCAAAATTCCGTTACCCCTGTTTTACAAAGGAGATAACTGAACAAGGGGTGATTCTGAATACCGGCGAACTGATTCCCGCGGAGACCGTATTTATTTCAATCGGCGACCGACCTGATTTGGAATTTCTTTCAGAAGAGATTGCCACTGAACGCGGATTTGTCAAGGTAAATGAATATTATCAGACTACTGAAGCAAAAGTCTTTGCTATAGGGGATGTGGTCAAACCGGGTCTTTTAACTGATGCAATCGGCAGGAAAAAGCCGCAATTGCAATAAATGAGATGCTTGAGGGTAAACGTCCGGTCGGCGATACCCGGCGGATGATAGATAAAAAACGGGTTACATTGGAGTATTTTGATCCGAGAATCACGGAGTTTGAGGATATAGAAGCCTGCGGATCCCAATGCTCCTCATGCGGCGATTGCCGGGACTGCGGAGTCTGCGTTGCGGTATGTCCTCAGAATGCTATTTCCAGAGCAGAGAAAGGGAACGGAGAGTATGAATATACTGTGGATGAATCCCGCTGCATTGCCTGCGGATTCTGCGCGGAGCCTGTCCATGCGGAATATGGAATCTGGCAGAGAATGAATCAATTGCATAAAACTGAAAAAACCCTGAGGGTTTTATAAAAAGAAAGAGGTAAATAATATGATGAAAGGCGGACTTGGAAACGTTGTAAAGCAGGCTCAGAAGCTTCAGTCAAAGATGCTGAAACTTCAGGAAGAGCTTGCTGATGAAAAAGTAGAAGCAAGCTCAGGCGGCGGAATGGTCAAGGTTGTTGCAAACGGCAAACAGCAGATTGTATCTGTTCAGATAGAAAAGGAAGTTATTAATCCTGACGATTCGGAGATGCTTCAGGATCTGGTGCTTGCCGCAGTGAATGATGCCTTGACAAAATCTCAGGAGATGGTTTCAGAAAGAATGAGCAAGATTACCGGAGGACTTAACATACCCGGACTGATGTAAGTAAACATCAGACCTGTGGAGTTTCCAAGACCCCGCAGGTCTGACAGTATCATGGGATGTGAAAAGCTCCTGTTACCCGTTTCAAAACTCAGTTTGGGAACGGGTAAGCCTCATGGTTTTAAATTTTTTATTGACATTCAGATATTATTCTGATTAGAATTACCTTTTAATTGACTTGGTTTTATAATTCAGATGCTCGTTTTGACGGGTGGTCAGATACAGGTTTAGCTCTGTCACTATGTGATACGGTAAAAGTTTCTGTCAGGCAAGGTGAAGATGTAAAGAGTGCCGCTACCAAATTCCGAATTAAAAATGAGGTGAACAAATGACTGGAAAAGTTATATCAGAAAAAACAGACCATTACCGGAAAATTACAGGGAGCAATCAATACCTGCGATCATTTTTAATGAAAACGGTTCTCCTGATTTTTTCATTCCTTGTATGCCCCGAAGCATCACAAATCTTTGCACAAACCTCTGAACTCAAAGTCAGTTCATCCTCTTTCATCCTTCCTGTAGTTCTGACTCAGGAGAGTACAATTGAAAGTCTGGATATAAAAATATCAGGCTATAATCCTTCAATTATTGAGAAAACAGATGTCTCACTGACCGGGGGTATTTTAGAAAATAAAAGCTATTCCCTGTCAGACAATTCATCAGATGATTCTGTAAATATTGTTCTTTATGCACAGTCCGCGATTGTCAGCGGCAAAGGAAAGATACTCTTTATCAGCTTTAATATCAAAGCAGAAGGTGATGTAACCCTCTCCCTTGATACTCTTGAACTTAACGAAGCGCCTGCTGATGGCGGCTTTGAAATCAGCGGATCAGTCTCAAGAAATGTCAAAATCGTTATGAATCATGCCCCTGTATTGGATACATCATTCTCTCCGGCGATTGCTCCGATTCAGGAAGATTCTTTTAACAGTCAGGGAAGCATGGTCTCTGAAATCATTCCTGATAATTCTGTTACTGACAAAGATTCGACCCCGCCTAAAGCAATTGCTGTTGTCAGCGTTGATAACACCAACGGGATGTGGCAGTATTCCCTTGACAACGGAAGCTCATGGTCTGCTTTTACAGAAACATCAGGAGCTTCTGAAACTCTTTCTCTTTTCCGTCTGCTTGACAGCACAGATCGGATAAGATTTGTTCCCGCTTCTGATTGGAACGGCTCAGCAACCTTTACATTCCGGGCATGGGATAAAACAGAGGGAACTTCAGGCGGTACGGCAGATGTTTCCAAATTCGGAGGGATATATCCGTTCAGTGCTGAAACAGATACTGCAAACATCACAGTAACGCCTGTTAATGATGCACCTGTGCTTGATGATTCCTTTTCCCATGTATGCTACGCCATAGAAGAGAATCAGACTGAGAGCAGCGGAACTGGAATATCTGATATTATAGCAGATGGTTCAATAACAGATGCAGACGGCACAGCAGCAGAAGCAATTGCTGTGATTTCTGCTGATAATTCCAACGGTATCTGGCAGTACTCTCTTGATAACGGCGTTACATGGGAACATTTCACTGATGAAACAGGCGGCGTTGCTGAATTTCCTTTTAACGCAGTTCTGCTCGGAGAATCATCAGACAAAATCAGATTTGTACCAAATGCAGATTGGCATGGCGCGGCTGAATTTACTTTCCGTGCATGGGATAAAAGCACAGGAATTCCGGGTGAAAGAGTCAACACGGATCTTGTCGGAGGAACAACCGGATTCAGTGAAAATACAGATAAAGCATCTGTCAGTGTCGGAGAAGTAAATGACGCTCCTGTATTGGATACCTCATTCTCTCCGATACTTGCTCAGATTGAAGAGGATGATACAGAAAATGCGGGAAATTCTGTATCAGAAATTATTGCAGACGGCTCTGTTACAGATATAGACGGTATTGCTGTTAAAGCAATTGCTGTTGTCAGCATTGATAATACCAACGGAAAATGGCAGTATTCAACTGATAACGGAAGCTCATGGTCTGCTTTTACAGAAACATCAGGAGCTTCTGAAGCCCTTGCTCTTTTCCGTCTGCTTGACAGCACAGATCGGATAAGGTTTATTCCTGCTTCTGACTGGAACGGCACTACAGGCTTTACATTCCGGGCATGGGACAAAACAGAAGGAACTTCAGGCGGCACAGCAGATGCTTCCAAATTCGGAGGGATATATCCGTTCAGTGCTGAAACAGATACGGCAAACATCACAGTAACGCCTATAAATGATGCACCCGTGCTTGATTTGTCAAAAGACCACATTCTTTCCGATATTGCTGAAAATAACACTGACAGCAAAGGAGACGGCATTTCCGTTATTATCGCGGATAATTCTATTTCGGATCCTGACGGCGCAGGAATCAAAGCAATTGCAGTGATTTCTGCTGATAATTCCAACGGCATCTGGCAATATTCTTTGGACAACGGCGTTACATGGAAAAATTTCACTGATGAAACAGGCGGCGTTGCTGAGTTTGTTTCTCACGCTGTTCTGCTCGGAGAATCATCCGACAAAATCAGATTCATACCTGATAAAGACTGGAACGGCACAGCATCATTTACATTCAGGGCATGGGATAAAACATCAGGCTCACAGGGCGGAACAGCAGATACAACAGAGAACGGAGGAATATCCGCCTTCAGTTCAGCAACAGATGAGGCGCTCATCAAAGTAACGCCGATTAATAATGCTCCTGTGTTGAATGATACATTCTCTCCGACACTGACTCCGATTAATGAAGATGATGCTGATAATCAGGGAACCCCTGTTTCAGATATTATTTCTGATGGTTCAATAACAGATATTGACGGATCGCCGACAGAGGCAATGGCGGTTATCAGCGTTGATAATACCAACGGAAAGTGGCAGTATTCGCTTGATAACGGAAATACATGGGCGGAATTTACATCACAGAGCGGAGTTAAGGCAGATATATCATCCAGAGCCAGACTGCTTGACGGAACGCTTACAGGAGATAAAACAAACCTGATAAGATTTGTCCCAAATCCTGACTGGTACGGAACAGCAGATTTTTCTTTCAGAGCATGGGATAAAAATACAGGATTTACAGGCATTTCAGCCAATATCAGTGAAACAGGCGGAACATCTTCATTCAGCATAATAAAAGATGATGCGGTTATAACTGTCATTTCCCGTAATGATGCGCCTATACTTGATAATACACGCTTATTTCTTTTTTCCGTTATCAGCGTAAACAGCATTGACAACAAAGGAAACAGCATTGCCGAGCTTATTCCTGACGGTTCAATCACGGATCCGGATACACCTGAGCTTTCTTTTAAAGCAATCGCCGTGATCAGCATTGATAATACCAACGGAACATGGCAATATTCAACAGACAGCGGAGTGACATGGGTAAATTTCACATCCTTAAAAGGAAACACTGATATAAGTGAAAACGCCCGGCTTCTTGATTATAAGGATAAAATAAGGTTTGTTCCGAATAAAGACTGGCAAGGAACAGCAGGCTTAATGTTCCGTGCATGGGATAAGAGCAGCGGAGCAGCCGGAGGAACATCAGATGCAAGCATAACAGACCGAGAATCTCCGTTCAGTAAGGATACAGGAGAGGCAGGCATTGAAGTTAATACAGATGCGGCAAAAAATGATGCTCCTGTATTGGATGCCTTACAATCACCTGAAATGACAATGATTGATCAGGGTAATACTGATAATCAGGGAAACAGCGTTTCAGAGATTATTGTAAACGGCTCTGTATTTGATGCAGATGGTGCCGCTGTAGAAGCAATGGCAATTACCGGCGCGGATAATACAGACGGCAAATGGCAATATTCAGTAAACAACGGACTTACATGGAAAAATATCAGCGATAAAGCAGGAGCTTATGCAGATATTTCAACTCAGGCGATTCTGCTTGACGGAACGCTTTCAGGGGCTGAAACATGCAGAATCCGCTTTATTCCAAATCCGGGATGGAACGGAACCGCAACCTTTGTTTTCCGTGCGTGGGACAAAAGCAGCGGAATATCAGGAGCAACAGCAGATGCATCCACGGGCGGCGGAGAATCTCCGTTCAGTATTGCAACAGATGAGGTAAGTATTATTGTTGCTGATGTAAATGACGCCCCGATTCTGGATAATTCCTTTTCGCCTATGCTTGAAAGTATCATGCGGGATAATTTTAATTCCAAAGGAAACAGCGTTGCAGAGATTGTTGCTGAAGGCTCAATAACTGATCCTGACGGGTTAGCAGTGATTGCCGTTGCAGTAATCGGCGTTGATAATACCAACGGCGAATGGCAGTATTCTCTGAATAACGGAAAAACATGGCTTTATTTCAGCGACCTCAGGGGTGAATACGCGGAGCTTTCAAATGACTCAATTCTGCTGGATCAGACCGGCAAAATAAGATTTGTCCCTGCTGAATACTGGGAAGGTACCGCAACATTTACATTCCGTGCGTGGGACATGAGCAGCGGCAAAGCCGGAGATAAAGCAGATACAAGTAAAAACGGGGGAAAGACCCCATTCAGTTCTGCTTCAGATGATGCAGGTATTACGGTCAGTCTGGAAATAAATCTGAATAATGCTCCTGTATTGGATGCCTCAAAATCACCTGTATTGACCGGGATTGATGAGGACAATTTCAGCAGCAAGGGAAATACAGTTGCAGAAATCATTGTTGACGGCTCGATAACAGATTCTGATGGTTCACCCAAAGAGGCAATAGCAGTAATCAGCGTTGATAATACCAACGGAAAATGGGAATATTCAACAGATAACGGGCTGACGTGGAATCCTTTTTCTGATAAAACAGGAATCAAGGCGGATATAGCGGCTCAGGCAAGATTACTTTCTGAAACTCACAAAATCCGTTTTATGCCTGATGAAAACTGGAACGGAACAGCCTCATTTACATTTCGGGCATGGGATAAGAGTTCAGGAACTGGCGGTGCAACTGCTGATGCAACCAAATCAGGCGGTTCATCTTCATTCAGTTTAGCAACAGATGATGCTCAGATAACAGTAACTCCGGTTAACGATGCTCCGGTGTTGGATGATACCAAAACCCCGGTGCTGACTTTCATCAATTCAGGTGATATAAACAGCAAAGGAAATACAGTTGCGGAAATCATTGCTGACGGCTCAATAACAGATCCTGACGGAACTCCTGTAAAGGCAATTGCTGTTATCAGGGTTGATAATACCAACGGGGAATGGCAATATTCAACTGATAACGGAGCAACATGGCAGCCGTTTGAGGTTCTAAGTAAGAAGCTAAATTTTTTGAAAAAAATTAACTTGCTGAAAGAACTCAGCTTTTCTCTCACGGATGCACGGCTGCTTGATGAAACTCATAAAATCCGTTTTGTGCCGAATGATGATTGGAGCGGCATTGCAACATTTTCTTTCCGGGCATGGGATAAAAGCAGCGGAACACCCGGCGCAACTATGAGCATCAATTCTGTCGGCGGAACATCATGCTTCAGCGCCAAAACAGATGACGCCAGCATTACAGTAAATGAAAAACTGACGGAAAACAGGGCGCCTGTTTTAAACCCTGATTATTCTCCGATGCTTACATCCATAAAGATGAATGAATATAATAATCCGGGAAACAGGGTATCAGAGATAGTTGTCAGCGGTTCAATTACTGATGAAGACGGAGCCGCGTCAAAAGCGATTGCCGTGATAAAAGCGGATAACAGCAACGGAACATGGCAATATTCCCTGAATAACGGAACGAGCTGGAAAAATTTCAGTTCTGATACAGGTATTATTGATATATCAGCTAATGCCGTGCTGCTGGACGGAACGCTTACAGAAGATAATACTCATAAAATCCGTTTTGTGCCAAATCCTGATTGGACAGGAACCGCATCATTTACATTTCTTGCATGGGATAAAAGTTCAGGAACAGCAGGTGAAACCGCAGACGCAACTGTTACAGGAGGCAAAACCGCATTCAGTCAGGCGTCAGATGATGCTTTTATTCAGGTAAAGAAAATCAATAATTCTCCTGTATTGGATGCAACCCGTTTTCCTGATCTCTCTTCAATAACAGAGAATGAATTTAACAGCAGCGGAAATACAGTAACAGAGATATTTGTTGACGGTTCAGTTTCAGATGCTGACGGAACTCCGCCTGAGGCAATGGCAATCATAGGCGTTGATAACACACACGGAAAATGGCAGTATTCTTTGGACAGCCGGGTTACGTGGAATAATTTCACGGAATCATCAGGCAATGTCAGTTTTTCAGAGCAGGCAAGACTGCTGAATGAAGAGAGCATAATACGTTTTATACCCGAAGCTGACTGGCACGGCGCGGCAACATTCAGGTTCAGGGCGTGGGATATGAGCGATGGAATTCCGGGAGAGACCGCAAATGCAGGAACTGGCGGGGCGGTTCCGAATTCAGTGCGGCTTATGATGATGCCTCAATTACCGTGATTCGGAAGCCTATTGCAGACGCGGGAGCAGATCAGAACGTAAATGAAGGAAAAGGGGTTCTTTTAGACGGATCAGCCTCAACAGGTGATATTGCAACTTTCCGCTGGATTCAGACAGAGGGAACAAATGTAACCTTATCTGATTCAATGGCAAAACAGACATATTTCACTGCTCCGTCTGTTGAGAGCGGAACTTTCATTCTGAGTTTTAAACTTACAGTCAAGGATAACAACGGGTTTGAATCAGAAGATACAGTCAAAATTACAGTATCAGATATTCCCCCTCCTGTTGCGTCATTTTCTGCTGAACCCCTCTCAGGCAATGTTCCTTTGACTGTTTTATTCAGCGATAAATCTCAGGGGAATATCTCCCAATGGGAATGGGATTTCGGAGACGGCTTTAAAAGTACTCTTCAGAATCCTTCACATACATATAACGCGGCGGGGCTTTATTCAATATCCCTTACAGTCAAAGGAGCAGGCGGGGAATCCAAATCTGAAAGAAAAGATTATATCACGGTTATAAATGTTCCTCTGAAAGCTGATTTTGACGCCTTGACATTACAGGGTGCAGCACCTTTGAGCGTATCTTTCAGGCAGAAATCACAAGGGGAGATAACTTCATTTGAATGGAATTTCGGAGACGGAAAAAAGAGCGTTCTTTCAGAGCCGGTTCATATTTATGAATCTCCGGGAACATATACGGTTTCATTAACCCTGAAAGGAACTGACGGAACTGTAACAGATACAAAAACAGATTATATAACAGTAACAGCCCGGAGCATCAGCGGCAGAGTAACAGCAGAGGATACCGGGGCGGGGCTTGAGTCGTGCATAATTGAGGTCTGGTCAGATATATTTTTAAATTCAGCAGCAACTGACAAAGACGGCAAATATCTGGTTGACAACCTTCCAGCAGCGGCTAATATCACGGTAAAAGCTCAATCGCCTTATGGTTCTCTTTATTATCAGCAGTTCTATTCTGAAAAAGAGAGCATGAATAAAGCGGATCGCGTCTCTCTTGTTCAGGGAAGCCTTGCAGATATTGATTTTATCCTTAAAAAAATCTCTGCCGAGGGAATTAAAGGGCGCGTTCATGACGGACAAAAAGGAATTGCCGGAATAGAAGTGAATATTTTTTCCGAATCACTCTCTTACGGTGCAAATACCGTAACTGATGAAAACGGAAATTATCAGATTATCGGATTAAAACAGGCTGATGATTATATTGTCTCTGTCTGGTCGGATGCTCTGAATACCGAGTTTTATTATGCAATTCCTGATGATCAGATTCCGGGAAAATATATTCCGACATACAGCGTATTTTCTGAAAGCAGAGCAACCCGTGTATCTCCGGCTGATCCTCTGCTCTCTGATATTGACATTATTGTAAATAAAAAACAGGGCGGATTTATAACCGGGCATGTTTACAGAATCAGTAGCGGGATATATGAACCTCTCTCTGATGTATGGGTCAACGCGTGGTCAGACGGAATGAAAAGCGGAAACCGTGCTTTGACTGATAAATCAGGTTATTATGAAATCTGGGGACTTGATGCTGTAAAAGAGGATGAAATTGAGCAGAACGGATATATAGTTGAAATTCAATCCTCAAATTATCCGTATCAGGCTTATAATAAGGCAGATACTGCCGAAGCTGCTGTTTTGGTCGGAACCGGCACATCCGGGATGGATTTTTATCTGAGATCACAGGGAGAGATTTCAGGCAGGATAATGACTCCGACAGGTGCGGCTGTTTCAGGAGCAGAGATTATTGCATGGTCTGAATCTGATCCTCTTGGAAAACAGGGTAAAGCAAAATCTGATGAAAACGGCAATTATCTGATATCTGCTTTGCCGATTGCTGATGATTATCTGGCTGAGGCTTTTGCACAGGGCTATCCTGTCCAGTATTATAATCAGAAAACAGCGGAACCTGATGCTGATATAATCAATCTCACTAAGGGAGACGCCCGGAGCATAGATTTTGTACTGAGCAAAGGCGGAGTTATCAAGGGGTTTGTGTTTGGAAGTCAGGAGACAGGAGAAAGGAGACAGGAGAAAGGAGTCAGGAGAAAGGAGTCAGGAGACAGGAGAAAGGAGTCAGGAGTCAGGAGTCAGGAGTCAGGAGCCAACAGCCAGCAACAGCCAATAACCCCTCTTCCCGGTGTATGGGTCAATATCTGGTCAGATACAGCAAAATCAGGCGGCGATGTTCAGACTGACAATCAGGGGAGATATGAGATAACCGGGCTTGACAGAAACATAAAAGATTATGTGATCTCTGTTATTCATGAAGGCTATGTATCATGCTTTTTCAGTGAAAAAGAAACTGTCTATAAATGGGAAGAGGCAGATCGGATTGCTCCTTCAGAATCACTTGACAGAAACATCACCCTGATTGAGGGGTTTAAAATCAGAGGGGAAATAACCTATAATCAGGAGACTGTTGCAGGCGTAAGGATTGAGGCAAAATCAACTGAAACAGGTGAAACAAAAACAGGGATTTCTGATTCGGAAACCAGCTTAAATTATCAGATTACCGGTCTTTTGCCCGGAACATATTTGGTTACGGTTTATCCTGATTCATATATGACTCAGGCGCATTCTGTAACAATAACAGATCAGGATGTTACCCTGAATTTCGCTCTTGAAGCCAAAGCAAAGCAGAGCATCAGCGGTACAGTATTTGTGCCGGAAACCGGAAAGAGCGTTAAAATCAGGGTATCATCTTTATCTCAAGGGATTGAAAAATCTGTTTTTCTCAAAGGAACAGGCGAGCCTCTCACATATACAGTTCCGGATCTGACTGCGGCTTCTGACTATACTGTTGAGCTTATTTCAGAATCTTATCCTTATCAGGTCTTTGACAGTAAAACCAAAATTGATGATGCTGATTCTGTTGATATATCTGCTGCTGATGCCCTGAATATTGATTTTACATTAAAGCCTGCTGTCATGACTGAAATTTCAGGCAATATTATCTTTCCCGCAGATGCTGTTTCAGGCGAGTCCGCCCGGATTGAGGCGTATTCAAAAACAGCAGGTGCAAGAGCAGAGGTTTCTGTCACAATAACTGATTCCCAGATAGTTCCGTACAGGCTTGGGGGGCTGCTTCAGGCATTTGATTATGCTCTTTATATTTCTTCAGATAAATATATCAGCCATTTTTATGACGGAACTGATAACGGAACTCAGGATGAAGATAATGCTCTCCTTCTTGACACTCTGAAAAATTCAGTTGTATTTGCTGATTTCAGACTTTCAAGAGGTGCGTCAATCTCCGGCAATGTAACTGATTCACAGGGAAAATCAGTATCAGGAATCAGGGTGGAAGCATGGTCATTATCTTCGGGTATTTCAGGCTATGCTGTTACATCACAAAGCGGGAATTACTCAATTCAGGGGCTTGGTTTTGCAGATGACTATACTGTAAAGGCTTATGACAAAAATCTGGGGACATTTTTCTTTAATCCTGAAAAGACTGTCATGAATGAGGCTCTTGCCGCTTCTGTTGACACAACTAATGGTAATCTTTATAATATCAGTTTTATCCTGCCTGAGCTTGAAAGCATCAGCGGTACAATAACTGATTCAACCGGCTCTCCTCTTTATCTGATTTGGGTTGAAGCATATTCCGGCATAATGAATGTCGGAGGGGGTGTTTTTACTGATAATCAGGGTAAATATTCAGTAACCGGGCTGCCATCAGGCTGGGATTATACGGTCTCCGCGCTGTCCTGACTGGTTTACCGTGCCTTCGGAAAAAAAGAATATCTCTACGGGCAGTAAAGGCATCAATTTTATACTTAATCCTGATGAAGGTTATTTAATAAAAGGTGTTGTAACTGATTCACAGGGGAATCCGATTAATAAAGTCAGAATCGAGGCATGGTCGGATTCTCTGAATATACTCGGCGGTATATGGGCGGTTACAGATCGCTCAGGAGTATATGAACTTAAAGGAGTTCCTGAATCAGATGATTATGTTATAAAAGTTTATCCTCCTAAAGAATCTTCTCTGGCGTTTTTCAGCGAATCAGATATTTCAGTCCCTCTGGAAGATGATAAAAATATTATGTTATCTCAGGGAGTAATTATCAGCGGCACAGTAAAAGATAAAAACAGCGGTGAAGCAGTTAAGAATCTTGAAGTAACGGCTGTTTCCGAAGGAAATCTTTTTCAGAGTAAAACAGAGACTGATAAATCAGGTTATTATGAGATTACAAATCTTCCTGCTGATGCTCTTTACCATATAAAAGTGTTTGGCGGCGGTTCATATATAGGAGCGAGGAAGCTGAATATCTCTCCGGGTTACGGAATTGATTTTCTTATGGAATCAAGCGGATCAATAACCGGAAATGTCATAGAAAAGAGTACCGGCAAGTTTTATAAAAATGCGGTTGTAGAGGCTTATTCAGTCTCTATGCAGGGGATAACAGGTTTTTCCGGCACGGGTGTAACTGACAAGGATGGGAATTTTGTCATAAATGAGCTGAGAAAAAGAGATCCCTCAGGGAATCTGATCAATGATTATAATATCAGCGTCTATGCTTCAGGGTATCCTGCTGTATCAATGGGAGCAAGAAAAGTCGCTGATGTAGTTAATTTTCAGGTTACCAGGGGACCTGAGAATGAAATTTCAGGAACTGTTACGGGATATAACGGAGAACTGATTGAAGGGGCTGATTTTACAGCAGAGATTTTTGAGTCAGGGAGTAAATATATCAAGTGTATTTCTGTGAATAATGACGGTTCTTTTAATTTTAGCGGGCTGGATCCTGATAAGAAATATCAGTTAAAATTTTCAGTTTTTATAGGGGATAATGAGGTTTTAAGCGAGTGGAGCGGAGAGGGTGAGCCGGGTCTTTATGATTTGGGTGTGGAGAATCCTGATGATCCTTATGAGCCGCCTGCTACAGCCAATGTTTATAAGACTGATATAACTGTTCATTTCAGATTCAGCAAAGAAGTCAGAAGTCAGGAGTCAGGAATCAGGAGTCAGGAATCAGGAGCGGAGCGTCCAGGTGCTGTCAATAATCTGCACTCTCTTTCTCATGTGGAATCCAAAATACTTGGAGTTTCTGAGAGGATGGCGATTTCATCAGGAAGTCATACAGGAATGGCATCAAATAATCCGTTTATAACGGTTTCATGGGAGCCTTCGGATCCATCGTCAGATGAAGGTTATTATTATGAATTCAATGAAATTCCGGATCATATAATAACTAAACGGAATGTACCTGATATTCCTCCGACTCTGATGCGGCAGGTAACAAGCGGTGAGCTTTCAGGGGACAATGTCTCTTTTTATTTTCATGTTGCGGCTGTAGATGATCGGGGTCGAATAGGAGCAACTTCAACTCAGGCGTTTCTTATTGATACGGTTCCCCCTTCCAACGGAAATGTTGTCACGCCTGAGACAACATCAAATCAGATGATTACACTCTTTTTGGGCGTAATGGATGCCAAAGAGATGTATATCAGTAATTACGGCTATGGCAAGAATAATGAGTGGGAAACACGGGTTAAAGAAAAATCGTGGCAACTGACTGAAGGAAACGGGATAAAAGAGATTTTTATTCAGTTCAGGGATGAGGCAGGAAACATCTCGAATTATACGGTTTCAACGCAACTGACAAGTTCAGATAAATGTACAGACGCAGACGGAGACGGATTTTATGCTGAATTTGACTGTGATACGGAACAGGATTGTGATGACAATGATAAGGCAGTTTATCAGGGTGCGTCTGAAATCTGTAATGACAAAAAAGATAATGACTGCGACAGTCTGACTGACTGCGCATGATTCTGATTGCTCTGGAAATGAAGCATGTAAAGAATGTACAGACGCAGATGCAGACGGATTCTATGTTCAGGCGGGCTGCGGAACAGAAACTGACTGTAATGACAATGATAAAGCGGTTTATCCGGGAGCGGATGAAATCTGTAACGATACAAAAGATAACGACTGCGATAATCTGACAGACTGCGCTGATACGGACTGCGCCGGCAATGAAGCATGTAAAGAATGTACAGACGCAGATGCAGACGGATTCTATGTTCAGGCGGGCTGCGGAACAGAAACAGACTGTAATGACAGCGACAAGGCGGTTTATCCGGGATCGGCTGAAATCTGTAACGATGCCAAAGATAACGACTGCGATAATCTGACAGACTGCGCTGATACGGACTGTACAGGCAATGACGCATGTAAAGAATGTACAGATTCTGACAAAGACGGATTCTATGTTCAGGCGGGCTGCGGTACAGAAATTGACTGCAATGACAATGATAAAGCGGTTTATCCGGGTTCAACTGAAATCTGTAATGACAGTAAAGATAACGACTGTGATAATCTTGTTGACTGTGCGGATACGGATTGCACAGGCAATGACGCATGTAAAGAATGTACAGATGCAGATGCAGACGGATTCTATGTTCAGGCGGGCTGCGGAACAGAAACAGACTGTAATGACAGCGACAAAGCGGTTTATCCGGGATCGCCTGAAATCTGTAACGATACAAAAGATAACGACTGCGATAATCTTGTTGACTGTGCGGATACGGACTGCACAGGCAATGACGCATGTAAAGAATGTACAGACGCAGATGCAGACGGCTTTTATGTTCAGGCGGGCTGCGGCACAGAAACAGACTGTAATGACAAAGATAAAGCGGTTTATCCGGGAGCGCCTGAAATCTGTAATGATGCCAAAGATAACGACTGCGATAATCTGACAGACTGCGCTGATACGGATTGCACAGGCAATGAAGCATGTAAAGAATGTACAGATGCAGATGCAGACGGATTCTATGTTCAGGCGGGCTGCGGAACAGAAACAGACTGTAATGACAGTGACAAAGCGGTTTATCCGGGAGCGGCTGAAATCTGCAATGATGCAAAAGATAACGACTGCGATAATCTGACCGACTGCGGAGATTGGGACTGCACAGGCAATGAAGCATGTAAAGAATGTACAGACGCAGATGCAGACGGATTCTATGTTCAGGCGGGCTGCGGAACAGAAACAGACTGTAATGACAGTGATAAAGCGGTTTATCCGGGAGCGGCTGAAATCTGCAATGATGCCAAAGATAACGACTGTGATAATCTTGTTGACTGTGCGGATACGGATTGCGTAGGCAATGACGCATGTAAAGAATGTACAGATGCAGATGCAGACGGATTCTATGTTCAGGCGGGCTGCGGTACAGAAATTGACTGCAATGACAGTGACAAAGCGGTTTATCCGGGAACGGCTGAAATCTGTAATGATGCCAAAGATAACGACTGCGATAATCTGACAGACTGCGCTGATACGGATTGCACAGGTAATGAAGCATGTAAGGAATGTACGGATTCTGACGGTAGACGGATTCTTTGTTCAGGCGGGCTGCGGAACAGAAATTGACTGTAATGACAGCAATAAAGCGGTTTATCCGGGAACGCCTGAAATCTGTAATGATGCCAAAGATAACGACTGTGATAATCTTGTTGACTGTGCGGATACGGACTGCACAGGCAATGACGCATGTAAAGAATGTACAGATGCAGATGCAGACGGATTCTTTGTTCAGGCGGGCTGCGGAACAGAAATTGACTGTAATGACAGCGATAAAGCGGTTTATCCGGGAACGCCTGAAATCTGTAATGATGCCAAAGATAACGACTGTGATAATCTTGTTGACTGTGCGGATACGGACTGCACAGGCAATGACGCGTGCAAAGAATGTACAGACGCAGATGCAGACGGATTCTATGTTCAGGCGGGCTGCGGAACAGAAACAGACTGTAATGACAAAGATAAAGCGGTTTATCCGGGTGCGGCTGAAATCTGTAATGATGCCAAAGATAACGACTGCGATAATCTGACCGACTGCGCGGATACGGATTGCAAGGTAATGAAGCATGTAAGGAATGTACGGATTCTGACGGTGACGGATTCTTTGTTCAGGCGGGCTGCGGAACAGAAATTGACTGTAATGACAGCGATAAAGCGGTTTATCCGGGAACGCCTGAAATCTGTAATGATGCCAAAGATAACGACTGTGATAATCTTGTTGACTGTGCGGATACGGACTGCACAGGCAATGACGCGTGCAAAGAATGTACAGATGCAGATGCAGACGGATTCTTTGTTCAGGCGGGCTGCGGAACAGAAATTGACTGTAATGACAGCGATAAAGCGGTTTATCCGGGAACGCCTGAAATCTGTAATGATGCCAAAGATAACGACTGCGATAATCTGACAGACTGCGCTGATACGGACTGCACAGGCAATGACGCATGTAAAGAATGTACAGACGCAGATGCAGACGGATTCTATGTTCAGGCGGGCTGCGGAACCGAAACTGACTGTAATGACAGTGACAAAGCGGTTTATCCGGGTGCGGCTGAAATCTGCAATGATACAAAAGATAACGACTGCGATAATCTGACCGACTGCGCAGATCCGGATTGCGGTTCTGATGAATCCTGTAATATTCTTATTGTTGAAGATCAGACTTTTACTATTGATGAGAACATTGCAAATCAAACTCTGGTCGGAAAAATTATAACCGGCGGTTCTGTCGGAGCATTGACTTTCAGAATTATATCCGGCAATAGTCTCCATGCTTTTACTGTCAGCAGCGCCGGTGAAATCACGGTAAATGACAGCGGTAAATTAGATTATGAGATTACAGCATCTTATACACTGGTTATTGAAGTATCAGACGGAATAACAACTGTAACAGCAAATGTTACAGTCAATCTGAATAATGTGAGTGAAAATCCGCCGGTTATTGAAGATCAGAATTTTGCCGTTGATGAAAACAGCAGCCAAGATACAATTGCGGGAACTGTTATTGCAAGCGATCCTGATGACGGGGATATACTCTTTTTCAGCATTATTGCCGGAAATGATGAAAACGCGTTTGTTATTCACAGTCAAACAGGTGTTATTACTGTCAATGACGGCACAAAACTCAATTATGAAAATACGCTGGTGTACAAGCTGACAATTGAAGTATCTGACGGAGTAAACCGGGCGTCAGCCGTTATTACTGTCAGTCTGAATGATCTTCCTGAAGATATACTGGTTGTCAAAGATCAGAGTTTCAGAGTAGATGAAAAGAGCAGTAACGGAATACAAATCGGTAAAATTGTTTCAAGCAGTCCTACAGATACAAGAATTTATAAGATAATTGAAGGAAATGAATCATCTGTATTTGCTCTTAATCCTGAAAGCGGAGAGATTACTGTTGCTGACGGAACTCAGTTGAATTACAGCATCAGGCAAGTTTATCTGCTGAAAGTTGAAATATCTGACGGCATAAGCACTGTAACAGCAGAGATTACGATTTATGTGAATCCCATATCCGGGAATATCGGCTTTAAATGGGAATGGATAAAGCCGGTTCCTACGGGCAATACTCTTTATGCTCTCGGAAAAGAATTTGCAGCAGGAGAAATCGGCACGGTTATGCATTTGCAGAGTTCCGCTCTGTTATCTTCAGGCACTGAGCATACTCTTTACAGTATATGGGAAAACAGCGCTTCGGATGCTTTTGCCGCAGGCGAAGGCGGAACTGTTATTCATTACAACGGTACAGAATGGAAAGTTATGAATACCCCTGTATCTTATACGCTTTATGATATATGGGGAGATTCAGGATCAAATCTTTTTTCCGTTGGTGAAAAAGGTACTATTCTGCATTATGACGGGGTTCTCTGGTCTGCTATGGAGAGCATAACAGAGGCTTCTCTCTTTGGTATATGGGGAATAACAGACCTTTCCTCTGGTTACGAGGCTCTGCCTCGTAACATATTTGCTGTTGGTGAATACGGAACAATCCTTTATTTTGACGGCAATAATTGGAGCATCATGAACAGCAATTCAACTGAAACCCTGAAATCTGTATGGGGAAGCTCTCCGACAGATATATTTGCCGTAGGGAATTACGGAACAATTCTTTATTTTAACGGAACAGAATGGAACAGAATGGCATCTCCTACGGATCAGGATTTGACAAAAGTATGGGGACCTTCAGCATCAGATGTCTTTGCTGTGGGAGCTTACGGCATAATCCTTCATTATGACGGAGCAGAATGGAAAGCAATGGAGAGCGGCGTATCTGAATGGCTTTATGATATAAAAGGAAATTCCGCATCAGATGTCTTTGCTGTGGGTTATAACGGAAGAATCCTTTATTTTGACGGAAATATATGGAAAAGCATAAGCAGCGGAGATTCTTCTTCATCTCAATGGCTGAAATCTGTATGGGGAGGTCAAAACAATATATGGTGCGTTGGCGGAGGATTTGATTATAATACATCCAAATATTACAGCCTGATTCTGAATTATGACGGAACAGAATGGCATGAACATCAAAGCCGCGTATCTGAATTTCTTTACGGAATATGGGGAATCAGCGGGACAAAGCTCTTTGCCGTAGGCTGGCATGGTACGATCTTATCTTATGACGGAACAGCATGGCAGGAGATGGAGAGCAATATTTCTGAAAATCTGAAAGCTGTATGGGGTCGGAGCGATTCAGATATATTTGCTGTGGGAGATGCCGGTATGGTTCTGCATTATGACGGAACATCATGGAATATCATGCAGAGCAATACATCAGAGGATATTTATGATATATGGGGTGATGCGGATTCGCTTGCTGCTGTAGGAAATAATGGCATTATTCTTAATTATGACGGCAAAAGCTGGAATCAGAAAGCAAGCGGAACATCTGAGATACTCAGGGGAATATGGGGGAATTCCGCTTCTGATATATTTGCTGTCGGTGATGCCGGTGTGATCCTCCATTATGACGGAGAAAAATGGCTTATTCAAAAGAGCGGTACATCTGAATCATTGTACGATGTAAGGGGAAATTCCGGCACGGATCTCTTTGCTGTAGGCGATTCAGGGGTGATTCTCCATTATGACGGAATAGAATGGCAAAAGAGATCAGGCGGAACATTGAAATCCCTTAAAAGTATATGGACAGACAGAAATGCAGTCTTTGTAACAGGGGATATGGGAACTGTTTTGATGAGTGAGGAATAAAATCATAAAGTTTGTAGTACCGCCTTTAGGCGGTAAATCAGGGTCTTATCCTTACATATCTGATCGCCTAAAGGCGGTACTACAAACTTTTTGTCTTTTTTTTACAGGAAGGGGGAGAGAATAATGAAAATTTTTTTACATCTGATAACAGCAGTATGTATCATCACAGAATCATTATCATTGAGCCATGCTCAGAGCATTGTTCTGGACGGTTCTCTTGGAACCGCGGGAGCATTAAACGGACCTGATTATCAGATAAAAGCAGAATACGGAAAACAGGCTGGCGTAAATCTGTTTCACAGTTTTCAGCAGTTTAATCTTAATACCAATGAGAGTGCAACATTCAGCGGTCCCGATACTGTTCAAAATATTATATCCCGTGTAACCGGCGGAACTCAGTCATTTATTGACGGAGAAATACGAACTACTATTCCGAATGCAAATCTGTTTCTGCTGAATCCTGCCGGAGTAATCTTCGGAGCAAATGCTACTCTTGATTTGGCAGGATCATTTCATGTAAGCACAGCGGATTATCTGCGGATGGAAGAGGAGAGCAGCAGCGACCTCTTTTACACCAAGCCGATGCATGGTGAACTTCTATCTTCAGCCGCTCCTTCTGCATTTGGATTTCTGGATAATGATATTGCTCCAATCTCTTTTCAGGGAAAAGAGGTGAATAAAGCAGAATGGGATAAGAATCCCACAGGCTTGCTGAAGGTTTCCGAGGGTGAGACGATTTCCGTGATCGGCGGAGATATTGAGATCAACGGCATATATTATCAGAAAACGCTTACTCAAACTGAAAAAGAGGATACTCCGCTGCCCCGTTTTGAAGCACCTGAAGGAAAAATCAACATTGTGAGTGTTGCGTCAAAAGGGGAAGTGAATCTGAATGTCGGGTTACGCTCCGCTAACCCGACCTACATGGATGTTGATTCATTTGAAAACATGGGGAATATCAGCCTTGATCAGACAATTATCAGCGTCAGCGGAGAGGGTTCAGGGGATATTTTTATCAGAGGCGGATCATTCTTTGCTTTAAAGAGTTCTCTTAAAGCAGATACAGAGGGGAATAAAGACGGCGGTATCACTGATATTCAGGTTGAAACGCTTTCATTATCATACAGCGATATTTTCAGCGATACATGGGGAACCGGCAAGGGCGGAGATATACAGATTAACGCGGCTGAATATGTCAATATCTCTGATTTCAGCAAGGTATATTCTGATGCAACAAGTTATGATGATGACGGCGGTGATGCGGGTTTTGTGCTGATTGAAACAAAAAATTTAACCATTTCAAACGAGGGTGCAATCTCCAGCGATACTTACGGGGGCGGACACGGCGGAAGCGTTACTTTGCGGGCTGCGGAATCTGTCAAAATTTCAGGACTTGAGAGCAAAGTCTTTGCAGGAGCATCAGGTGAAGGAGCAGGAGCAGGGGACGCGGGAACTGTTCTTATTGAAAGCAGTAAAATATCTCTTTCTGACAAAGCACGGATTTCAAGCGACACTTATTCAGGCAGCGGAAAAGGCGGGAATATAACCATTACAGGAATTGACGGAAAATCTGCTGAATCTTTTGAAGTATCTGACAGTCAGATTTTATCAGGTGCAATTAAAGGAGAAGAAGGGATTGCCGGAGACGGCGGCTCTGTTGAAATAAATGCAAAGAATATTTTGTTCAGAGACGGGGGAAAGATCGGCGGTGAATCCAAAGGAGCGGGAAAAGGCGGAGATATTATCATAAGCGGTGAATCTGTTCAATTTTCCGGGGTGAATAATAAAGGAATTGAAAGCATGGCTTATACCTCTGCTTTGAGCAAAGATGCGTTTGCAGGCGATGCCGGGAATATCTTTATTGATGCGGATACGGTGATATTTAAAGATAGCGGCGGTATCACAGCAAGCACTGAGGGACCGGGAAATGCCGGTATTATTGAAATGAACGTAAAGAATCTGGAACTTTATAATGATGCTTCAATCTCATCTGCAAGCGTATCTGAAGGGGACGGCGGAGACGCGGGAAGTATTGCAATCCGTGCTGATAACAAAATTATTTTAAAAAACAGCAGTTCAATAACCACGTCAACATCAGGTCAAGGAAAAGCAGGGGATATTGCTGTTGAAACAGGAAATATTAAACTTGAGAGCGGCTCTTCTGTTGCTTCGGAATCTCTTTCTGAAAATCCGAATGCAGGGGAGGCGGGAATGATTATGATTTCTACAGCAGATTCTATAAATCTTTCCGGCAGCAGTGCTGTTACCACCGAGGCAAGAGGCGCAGGCGGAGGTAAAATATTTGTCAGTGCAGGAAATGAGATTTACCTGCTCGACAGCGATATTACCAGCAGCGTAAAATTCGGTGGAGGAAAGGGCGGAGATATAACAACCGGCTCCGAATTTGTTATTATGAATCACAGCACTGTTCAGGCAAACGCCGAGGATGGAGACGGCGGAGCAATCTTTATTTATACAGACAATTATGTCAAATCTTATGACAGCAGCGTTACCGCTACGTCAAAGCGGGGTAATGACGGAACTGTTAAGATAGAAGCCCCTGATATTGACATCAGCAGCAGCCTGACGCTTCTTCCGGACAAATATATTGACGCCACCCGCTGGATGAAAGTTCCCTGTTCCGCCCGTTCAGGTGAGTCTGTAAGCCGCTTTGTTCTCAGCGGAAGGGACGCAGCACCGTCACCTTTAAGCGACTGGCTTCCTATTCATCCGTTATTACAGATTGAAGATGAATCTGAAGATGAGGAGACCCGGACAGAAAACTGAGTTCCGGCAGATCGGAAAGATTTTTTTACACGGCAATAAATTGCCGTGCTATTTTCGGGCATCCCTCCGGGATGCCTGAAATATGTCCCGGATGGACATCTGATAATAGCACGGAAGTTCATTTCCGTGAAAGACGGAGAATAAATAATGACCATTGAAAATAATAAAGACCTGCGGAATTCTCAAAGCTACGCAGGTCTAAATCATCTTGTTTCTGTGTATAACCGCTTTGCTTTCAATCTTTTTGCCGAAATTATCTCGTCTCAGGATCCGGCAATCTTTGAACATGGAGAAAATATCTTTTTTTCACCGTTCAGCATTGCAACGGATTTGGCAATGCTTTACAACAGCAAATCAGAAGAAATCCGTCAGGCGGTTGCAAAGATTCTTGAATGTAAAGAGATCAGCAGAGATGAATTTAATCAGGCAAATACCGCTCTGAAACCGCTTTTAGAGGATAAAACAGCGGATACGTCATTGACAGGAGAGCTTTGCGTTGATAATTTCTGTTCAAGAGAGAATAAAATATCTGATAATGAATTTGAAGAGATAAACCGCAATTTCTATTATACTGATATTGAAAACATGAGCGGCGATCCTTACGGTGATACCGCTACTGTCAACGGATGGATAAGCGGTAAGACAAAATATCTCTCTGCTGTTCTCAGCGATATTCATCCTGATGCAGTCTGTTTTATTCTGAATACTCTTTTTTTCAAAAGAGACTGGAAACAGGAGCCTTTGCAGCCGACCCCGTGCCTGTATTATCACGGAAAAGATTTTCAGGTAATTTCTGTTCCTTATAAAGATGAAAAAAAGAGGATATATTTTCTTCTTCCTGATAATCTGACAGATTTTTTACAAAACCGTCTGAATTATGAAGATTGGCAAAAATGGAGAGAAAATTTCTCCGTAACAGACGGGGAGATTCATCTGCCGAATATCAATATTGAATGTGAAACAGATCTGGAAAATTTTTTTGATATACCTGATATTTATATATATCACAGGGGCTTTTTAAAGATTTCCCCGCGTTCACGGAAAGAGCCTGAAAATAAAGCTGAGACAGAACCGGAGAATGCCGGGCTGCGAATCACTTTCAACAGCCCGTTTTTATGTATTATTCAGGATGAAACAACTGGAATGATTCTCTTCACAGGGTATATTGCAAATCCTCTCTCTGGAAAGAAAACAACTGATAAATCAGGAATCTGTATTTCTGATAAAGCAGATTATCCTGAAACCGGACTGGGACTGAATTCAGACAAGAGTATATCATACAGTATGACGGAGGAACTTGATCTTGATGTTGACAAAATTATTGAATCAGGAGGAATATCTGTTGATTCAGAGCTTCCTGAACATATATCCGAAGAGATTATGAACAGTATAGAAGCGGAGATTGACAATAATCTCCGTGAGCTTTATCAGGTCTATAAGAACGGCGAAACAGAACCGTCTGACTGCATTGCCGGAGCATGTTCCTGTATTATTATCAACAATAAAAAGAGTCAGGAGGATGATACAGGGCTTGATGAAATCAATCTGGAGGGGCTGGAACTTGATTTGCCGAATATTCATGATGATAAAAAACCTTCTGATTATAAAGAAAAAGATAATCCGTTCACTTATCTTGTAAAGCATCATCTTCTCACGCGTAATGAATTAAAAGAGGCTGAAGAGAGCAGAGAGTCTGTTGAAAAATATCTTGAAGAGCATTTTAAGATTCCGAAAAAAGATATACTTGCCTCTTTCGGAGCTTATTACGGACTCCGTTGTATCGGATATGATAAAAATATCCGGCTGGATGCGGATTTTGCAATTCCTGTGCAGAGCGGTTCAGGGTGGGTTCCGTTATTCAGAACAGAGGGTAAAATTATTATTGCCACAGATTCGCCGGATAATGAACAGATGCTCAAAGATATAAAATCTTTTTTTCCTGATGAAAATATTGAATTCAGGGTTGCTTTCAGAGATGATATTTTTAAGTTTATCAGACATTTCAGATATATAAAAGAGGGGAGGATATTCGGCGGAAAAAAAGATGAGGATGAGGATACTTTTAATATCAATGAGATAAAAAAAGAACTGAAGACAGGGCTGAAAGAATGGGAGCTTCCGGTGACACATGATATTCTCAATTTAGTCTCTCAGATTATCAGAGATGCTTATTATCAGAATGTTACAGATATTTATATTGAGCAGTCTCATTCTGAAGAGCGTGGGGCTGCGGTTCAGGGAAGGATTGACGGAATATGCAGGGATTATCCGTTTTTCATTCCCGGTATATTCGGTTATCCTGTTGTAAACTGTATAAAAAAAATGGCGGGACTGAATACTGCGGAACGGAGTATATCTCAGTCCGGTAAAATCCGTCTTAAAACAGAGGATGAAAATGTTATTCTTCAGGCAGTTACTTATCCCACCCATGAAGGAACCGAAGATGCGGCTCTGACTTTTCTAAGATCACCTGATCCTGTTCCGATTTATGAGACAGGTTTTTCAAAACGGGATCATCAGGTATTTCTGAATAATATCACTAAGAATTACGGACTTATACTTATCACGGGTCCCGGTTCTGCTGTTACACTTCATGCGGCTTTGAATCATATCAACAGACCTGAGAAAAAAATCTTTACTGCGGAGTATAATGTTGAATTTATTCATCATGGTATCAGACAGATCAGGCTGAATCCTGAAGCCGGATTTGATATGCCTGCGGCAATTCAAACCATTTTGCAGGCTAATCCTGATGTGATAGGTGTGAACATGGGGATATGGGATAACAGAATCGTGCAGAAGTCTGTTGAAGCGGCTCTTGGCAGTCATCTGGTACTGCTGAAATCCGATTCTTCTCTTGACGCATCTTCTGTAATCAGCAGAATGACTGATACAGGGATTGATATATTCAGTTTTGCAGATTCCCTGCTCTGTCTGCTTTCTCAGCATACAGTTGCGGCACTCTGCAAATACTGTAAAGAATCTTATACCCCTTCAAAAAAGGAATTTGATGAACTTGTCAGTCATTACGGAAAAGATGATTTTGAAAAAGAGCCGCCTGATGATATTAACGGCAATCCTGTAAAATATTCAAAGGCTTTGGTTCTGTACAGAAGAAAACCCGGTGGCTGTTCTGTATGTCTCGGTACAGGTTATTACGGAAAGACGGGTATTTATGAGCTTCTTGCAGTAACTGATGAAATAAAACGCCTGATTATAAAAAAGGGAACCGCGGAGGATATTCAGAATCAGGCTATCCGTGACGGCATGAAACGATTTTTACAGGACGGCATTGCAAAGATTTTTGCCGGATATACTGACTGGCATCAGGTCAGAAAAATCAATGATTAAAATAAAAAGTTTATACAAATCTTACGGTAATTATCAGGTATTAAAGGATATTAACTTATCTGTTCCCAAAGGGGTTATACTCGGACTGATAGGTCCCAACGGAGCGGGCAAGACAACGCTGGTCTCTATACTCATCGGAATTGTATCAAAAGATCGCGGAGATATTTTTATCGCTGATCTGAATATAGATAAGGAACTGAAACAGATACAGGCAAAAAGCAGTATTGTCCCTCAGAACACTTGCATTTTATCCCATGCTGACCGCGTATGAAAATCTGGAATATTTCGGATCTTTATACGGATTCAAAGGAAAAAGACTGAAACAGCGGATTGATTTTTCAATTGAAATTAGCGGATTATCTGATTTCCTGAATAAAAGAGCAGAAGAATTTTCCGGAGGCATGGGGAGACGATTGAATCTGGCTGTCGGTCTGCTGAATGATCCTGAAATACTTTATCTGGATGAGCCGACTGTCGGAGTTGATGCTCAGGCAAGAAATTATATACTTGAGATGATTAAAAAAATCAATTATGAACGGAAAACAACGGTTATTTATACATCCCATTATATGGAAGAGATTGAAAAAATTTCAGATATTATCTCAATCATTGATCATGGAAAACTTATTCTGAGTGATAAAAAAGAATTGCTTTTAAAAGAGGATAAAGATATTATCATTTATCCTGAGCCGTTTGACAAATCTGTAAGAGATAAAATCAGAAAAATAAAGGGTATTTATACGGATCATCATTCTCTTAAAATAAAAAAAGATGCTGAATTTTATACAAATATGATCAGAGTTTTTTCTCTGTTAAAAGAGAATAAAATCAGAATAAAAGATATAAAGAGCGATTCCAAAAATCTTGAAGAGCTTTTTTTTCATTTAACAAGCAGGCATTTGAGAGATATATAATGCGAATAGCACTGATAAATCCGCCGAACAGCGGAAAAAGTATTCCTGAAGAAGAATACGGAATTGAAACAATCAAAATTATTTTCAGAGGAGAACCTCTTGCATTGGAAACCCTTGCAGGAAATCTTTCTGAGCATAATGTCGGAATTATTGATTTAAAAGCAGACCCGGATTCACTGGACAGAGAACTGGAAATGATTCAGCCTGATCTGGTCGGTATAACCGGGGTTACATGCGAGGCAAATGCGGTTTTACAGATTGCCGGGTATGTGAAAGAGAAATTCAAAGCTGTTGTTGCGGTCGGAGGGCATCATGCTTCATGCGATCCTGAATTTTTTAATAAAAAAAATATTGATTATGTGATTGCCGGACTCGGAAAATCAAGTTTCAGGGAGCTTGTTCAGGCGATTGAAAAGAATGAAAATACTGCTGATATTCCCGGCGTGGCAAAGACAAATCCGGCAAAGCCGCTTTGATTATAGGCACCGTTTGTATGCACAGGCTGATCTTGTTGATGACAAGCCGCCCCGTTATGATCTTGTTGAAAGATACAGAGAAAAATATGTAATGAGCGGAGTCGGCGGAAAAATGGGCTTTGTTACCACTGCATTCGGATGTACGCACAAATGTTCATTCTGTTCTATTTATTCAATTACCGGAGGAAAAATATCTTACTCACAGCATTGATGCAATTTTAAGAGATGTCGCTTATTTTAAAGAGATTCCCATGATACGGCTTGTGGATGCCAATACATTCGGGAATATAAAGTTTTCAGATGAGCTTGCTGAAAGAATTATCCGCTTTGGATATAAAAAAGAGATTTGTCGCGGATGTTCGGGCAGATACAATTGTAAAGCATAAAGATTTGATTCTTAAATGGAAAGATGCGGGTCTCGGAGGAGTTGTGATCGGGTTTGAAGATATTGCCGATGACAGGCTGAAAGGGTACAATAAAAGAATCACGGTTGATAATCATGTTCATGCTCTTGAAATATTAAAGGATTTAAAAATCAAAGTGATCGGAGATTTTATTGTATCCCCTGATTACGGATATGAAGATTTTGATCGCCTTGATACGTTTATAAGCACCCATCCGATTGATCTTCCTATTCTTTCTATTCTGACTCCGATTCCGGGAACTCAGTTGTATGAAGCAATGAAAGATAAGATAGAGATTCATGACCTTGATTATTATACATTCTGCAATGCGGTTGTTCCTACAAAACTGGATAAAAAAGAATTTTATACGCTGTATGCAGAGTTTTTTAAAAAATTTCATAAGCATGTCATTAATTAAACCATTAGGGTTTTCATAAGGAATTATTATGCCGACTTATGAATATGAACATTTAGATGAACCATGTGAACGTGGAAAAATATTTGAAGTAAAACAGTCTATTAATGATCCGCCGCTGGCAGCATGTCCGCGATGCAAAGGTATGGTCAAAAAAATTATGTCGCGCGTCAGTATCAGCACTCCGAAGAGCAACAGTGAACTGCGCGATATTGGTTTTACAAAGCTGGTAAAGCGTGACGACGGGGTTTATGAAAATGTAACCCGCAGAGACGGAGAGAGCCGTTTTATGATCCGGGACAAGCCGGAAACCGTACCAAATATAAAGAAGATTATCAGAGACTAGGAAAACCCTAAGGATCCTGAAGACCATGAGGGTTTTTTAAAGCATATCTTTATGACACAGATTATATGTATAGCCAATCAAAAAGGCGGAGTCGGAAAGACAACTACTGCCGTAAACTTATCCGCAGCTCTGGGACTCTTAAATAAAAAGACGCTTCTTATAGATTGCGATCCCCAGGGAAATGCCACCAGCGGACTTGGGCTTGATAAAACCGGAATTGAAAAAACATTATATCACGGTATGATAGGAGAGGCTACAGCGGAGGAGGTGATTGTAAGAAGTTATCTGAATACTCTGAAAATTATCCCCTCACGTACAGAATTGGCTGAGTTTGAACTGAAAATGACAGCAGCACCCGGGCGTGAAAAGATTCTGCTCAGGTTTCTTTCTGAAGTAACAGATTTCTTTGAATATATTATCATAGATTGCCCTCCTTCCCTGAGCCTTCTGACAATAAACGCCATGACAGCCGCAGATTCCATACTTATCCCTCTTCAATGCGAATTTTATGCTTTGGAAGGGCTTGGGCAACTGGTTGAGACCATGAAGCGTATTCGGAGCAGTTTAAACGCCAAACTTAAATTTTCCGGTATTCTCCTGACCATGTTTGATCAGAGAATCAAACTATCCGGACAGATCGCCGAAAATGCGAAAAAATATTTTAAACATCTGGTTTTTGATACAATTATTCCCAGAAACGTGCGGTTAGGCGAGGCACCCGAGTTTTGGAAAGAGCATATTTCAGCATGATGCCAATTCCATAGGAGCAAAAAGCTATTCAGCATTGGCAAATGAGTTAATTCATAGAGAATTAGGAATTGAGAATTGAGAATAGGGAAATTGAACTATTTCTTAACATATTAAAATGTCAATTCATATTATCATAGACGGTTATAATCTTATACGCCAGTCACATACATTGAGCGCCTTTGACCATGAGGATATTCAAAGGGGAAGAGAGGTTCTTGTGGATTGGCTTGCCGCATACAGGCGGTTAAAACATCATAAAATTACAGTAGTATTTGACGGTCTGGCTGCTCCTTCTTTTTTGGACAGGAAAGATAGTGTCAAAGGTATTGATATAAGGTTCTCACAGAACGGAGAGCTTGCTGATACTGTAATAAAACGGATGGCGGCGAGGGAGCGTGAAAGAGCATTGATTGTCAGCTCTGATATGGATGTGGTTAATTTTTCAGAATTACAGGGCGCGGCTACAATCAGCTCTCCTGAGTTTGAAGCAAAGATTGAAATGGCGGTTTATATGGATATGAAGGGGGCAGTATCAGAGGATGAAAATGAAGGGGGATGGATTCCTACAACAAAAAAGAAAGGTCCTCCGCGGCGATCTTCCAAAAAAGAGAGACGCAGCAATATAAAAATCAAAAAACTTTAACAGGTGAGGATAACAATGTTGTTAAAAGAAATATTCAAAGGTATCGGTACTTACGGCAGGGCGCATAAGATGATTCTTAAGCACCGGCTATGGCGATATATGATCATTCCGGGAATTATGAGTTTATGTTATGTTGTTCTGATTATCTTTATCGGGAAAATCTATTTTGCCGATATATCAGGCTATGTTAATGAAAACTGGATCCCCGGTGTTATGAAAGGGGGGGCTATGGTGATAATTACTACCCTCCTGCTATGGTCTTTTCTGTTTCTTATCGCATATATGAGCTATAAATATGTGGTTCTGATTCTCTTTCTCCCCGTTTTTAAGCTATCTGTCTGAAAAAACAGAGAGAGCAGTTTATAATCAGCCCTCCCCTGATTTTGAGTTCAGACAACTTTTCAAAGATATTGTCCGGGGATTTATCATAAATATGAGGAATATGTTTCTGACCGTTATTTTAACCCTTTCTGCATGGCTTACGGTCTTTATTCCGATTATAGGCATGATGATCTCTCCTGTACTGATTATTCTGATCCAGTCTTTTTATGACGGATTCGGACTGGTGGATTATACACTTGAAAGAAAACGGTATTCAGTTAAAAAGAGCATTCAGTTTGCCGGTGAAAACCGGGGCAGAGTGATCGGAGTTGGAATGGGGTTTATGTTTCTTATCATGATTCCGGTTCTCGGATGGCTCACGGCACCGACTTACGGCACGGTTGCTGCTACATTGGCGGCATTGGATAAAATGAATAAACCGGAGTAGCTGTTGGTTCAAGTCTGAGACTTGAACCAACAAAGTAGATTTTATCGGATTTGTGTAAAAAACCCTAATGGTTTTTAAAAAACCATTAGGGTTTTTTTTATTATTATAACGTGATTTCGATATAAGAACTGATTTTCCACTTTTCTAAAGGGGGATTAAGTTTGATCTTCAGATAGTTGCGAAAAAAATTCCCCTGCCCCTTT
This sequence comes from uncultured delta proteobacterium, assembly GCA_963806835.1. GTDB lineage: Bacteria > Desulfobacterota > Desulfobacteria > Desulfobacterales > CAWEAR01 > CAWEAR01. The sequence goes on along the minus strand of CAWEAR010000026.1, from coordinate 75,346 downwards.
AGAAAAGGGTTGATAAAGAACATGCTGATTTCATATATTAAATTTTTATGTCGAACTCACGTTAAGCCAATAAAAATATGAAACAGAATTCAAAGCTATGCTTTACAACTTTTATAAATATTGATAAGTTCAATTTTATTAAAAAATAAACTGCATTTTATACAAGGATATGAATATGAAACGTAAAATATTTATGATTGCTACAGGAATCATATTAACAGCGGGAATCAGTGTTTCAACAGTTATATTCCGGCTATCCCATGATATAAGTGAATCTGAAGTGAAAACTTCGGAAATCCGGCACATACAGAATCTGACAGGAAAAAAAGTTACAGTTCTTACAAATCAGCCTCATATCAGATCCGCGGAAGCAATAGCAAAATGGTTTCAGAATGAAACAGGCGCGGTAGTTCAGAATATTGTTGCAAATTATGAAGACGCTTTAAACCGGACTTTAAAAGATGTTTCTTCTGCTGACCCCCAGTTAGATGTGATTATGCTATGGTATGCAGATCTGGGCGCGCTGGTTGAAAATAATGCGATAGTTGATCTGACAGATTTTATAGAAAAAAACCGCAGTATAATTCAGCCGGATGATTTTATTCCAAGTATTTACAGACCATATACACTGTATAAAGAGAGACGCTGGGCAATTCCTTATGACGGCGATACCCATGTTCTGTTTTACCGGAAATCTGTTCTTGAAAAATATAACTTAAAGCCTCCTCGAACATGGGATGAATATCTGAAAATCGGCAAAATTATAACAGAGAAAGAAAGAGAAAACGGATTTTACGGCATGGCAATCATGGCTCCGGATAATCCTATGATCATCATATCCAGCTTCATGAACCGGCTTGGAGGATATGGCGGAAGACTGTCAGATGAGAACGGAAATCCGATAATTAACAGCAAAGAGGCTGTTGCAGCACTTTCAGCCATGGTCGAACATTCTCATTATGCTCTGCCGAGTCCTCTTGAGACTGACTGGGAAGTCTCCAGAGATGCTTTTTTATCCGGCAGAGTCGCTATGGTTGAGCAGTGGACAGACATCGGCGTTATGGCTGAAGATCCGAATCAGTCTGTTATTCAGGGTGACTGGGATGTGGTTCAGATGCCTATGGGTTCAGGAGAGAAAGCCGCTCATTCCCCTGCATTGAACGCGGGATTCAGTCTTGCAGTTTCAAGTAAATCACCTGATACCGAGGCAGCTTTTGCTTATCTCCTTTTTGCAAGCCGCCCTGATATTTCTCTGAAACTCAATCTGATTAATGGCGGTATAGACCCGGTGCGAATCTCTGTTATTACTTCGGAGAAATACAGGGCGTTTGCTCCTGAAATCAGTAAAGCCGCAAAAGCTGCATTAACACAGGCGACTCCGTGGATTATTCTTCCTCAGACGCCTCAGTTGCTTGAGATACTTACCAGTAATATTATTCTGACGCTGGAAGGGAAAAAATCTCCTCAGCAGGCACTGGAAGATACTCAGTCGCAATGGGTGAAAATATTGGAGAATTAAATTAGGGCGGATTAAGCGGAGCGTGTCCACCGTGCAGCATTTATGTTAAGTAGGGGCGAATAATTATTCGCCCCTACATTTCCCCCTTCCCTTCAGGGAAGGGGGGCAGGGGGGTTAGGTTTTTAAATTGCATTACTTTGTATCGGCTTGAGAAAAAATTGAATAAAAAAACTGCTACTAATTATCCGTTATCCAATCCCCGGCAAATGGGCTTATTGTTATGGCACAAGATAATCCTCTTGCTGACCGGATCAATTATCACCCTTACCTTGTCTATTGCCTTGATTACATGGTATTTTCTGGATCATGCAGGTAAGGAGATAGGACACAGCAGCAGAAAAATTTTTTCTGATCAGACCGAGTCTTTTATCGGGAAACTGGTCAAAGGACAGGCGGCAACCCTTGATATTCAACTGCTTCATGCGAAAGCCGCGGCTGTTTACGGCGCAAATTTTATCAGGGAGTATCTTGCTCATCATCATTCAGATGATATTCCTGCGGAAGATTTGTTATCAACTTTATACACACATTCAGATTACAGCACAACCATCTATTTTACTTCTTCGGACGGAAAACTGAGAGTTACTTCACCTGTGCAGGGAAAGAACCTTGCTCTCCCTCAGAATTTTAATATTACCAGTGAACCCTTTTTTCCAAAGCCTGAAAACTTTAAGCAGCAGTTCGGAGAAATCTGCTGGAGTAAAGTTCATGTCAATCCGTTGACGGTCAGTTTTGATCTGGTTGCTGATGCGGTTGCGCCTGTCAGGTATGAAGATGAAATATACGGATATGTCGGGATTTCAGTCTCTCTTACCCGCCTTACAGCTCAGTTTAATCAGTATCAGCCGATACGGGGCAGTTATTCCTTTCTGATAGATACGCAATACCAACTGATCGGCGCCCCTCCGCATGCCCGTGTTGAGCTTTCACCTTTTACCTATTCTTTATCATCAAGAGGAATAATTGATCTTAACAATACAGGCAATACAGAATTGGACAGGACTCTTCAGAAAATGGTTCTCGGAGAATCGTCATTAAGTGAATTAAAGATTAATAATGATCTGAAATATCTTGCATATCATCCCCTGAAAAATATAAACTGGCGTCTTGGGCTTGTTGTGCCTGTGAGAATGGCAACCGCTGCATCAAAGCAGATGACAGAAGTGGTTGAATCAGGAACACGCAAAGCTCTTAAAGGAATGCTGTACTGGGCGGGAGGACTTCTGATATTGGCAATAATCGGGGGTATCATGCTTGCCCGTCAGATAACCATGCCGATTCGTGATATGTCATCTGTTGCCAAAGAGATTGCTGACGGAAATTTTAAAGAACGGGTAAAGGTTTCAGGCAGGGATGAAATGGGGAGACTGGGAACAGCATTTAACTGTATGGCAGATAAGGTTCAGGCAATGATCAATGATCTGAATAATATCAATCAGGAGCTGAATCTTAGCAACAGGGAACTGATAGAAGAGATTTTTGAGCGCCAGCAGGCAGAAAATGAGTTGAAAGAGAGTGAAGATCGGTTCAGGTCATTAACTGAAAACAGCCCGGATATTATATTTACTTTGGAAAACAATGCTTTAATTGCTTATCTTAATCCGGCTTTTGAAAAGATTCTCGGATATAAGCGGGAAGAGGCAATAGTAAAGTCTTTTACGGATTTTGTCAAGCCTGAAGAGAGTAAAAAGTATAATCAGATATTTAAAAAGATCAATACTAAAAAAGATATTGTCAGAGATACGGTTATCACGCTTATCCGTAAGAACGGCGAAGAGAGAATCTTCAGTATCAGCGGAGCGCCGAATATGAATTCAAAAGGAGAGATAACCGGCATGGTAGGTATCTGCAAAGATATAACAGAGCAGAGACAACTGGAAATGCAGCTTAGGCAGTCTCATAAAATGGAGGCACTCGGAACATTGGCAGGCGGTATTGCCCATGATTTTAACAATATTCTTGCAGCAATTCTCGGTTACACAGAGCTTGCCATGATGAAGATTCCTGATGATATTCCTGTGAAATCCAATCTTGAGAATGTGTTAAAAGCAATAAACCGGGCAAAAAATCTGGTCGGGCAGATTCTTACATTCAGCCGTCAGACTGAGCATGAAAAAGAGCCTCTGCAAGTCAGTCTGATTGTCAAAGAAGCTCTTAAACTGCTCAGAGCATCTATTCCCGCGACCATTGATATTCAACAGGATATTGATATTGAATCTGATATGGTTATGGCTGATCCGACCCAGATTCATCAGGTGATGATGAATCTCTGTACCAATGCATCTTATGCCATGCGGGAAAAAGGGGGGATTTTAGAAATTAAACTCTCTAATGTTTATATTGACGCCGAGACTGTTATCCAGCAGTTGAGTCATCTGAAGCCGGGACATTATCTGAGACTCTCTGTTTGCGATACAGGACACGGCATTCCTTCCTCAATTATTCAGCGGATTTTTGATCCGTTTTTTACAACTAAAAAAATCGGAGAGGGTACCGGAATGGGGCTTTCTGTTGTTCACGGAATTGCCAGCAGCCACGGCGGAACAGTTACAGTTGAGAGTGAACCGGGTATAGGCAGTGTATTTCATGTATTTTTTCCGTTAATGGATTCAAAGGCTGAACCATCTGATGCTGATCCGAATATATCTGAAATGCTCCTTATCGGGAATGAGCGTATTCTTTTTGTTGATGATGAAAAAGAGCTTGGGGCGCGTTTAAAGGAATGCTGGAACATCTTGGATATGAAGTAACTTTCCTTTCAAACAGTATTGATGCCTTAGCACTGTTATTTGAGCAGCCTGACAGATTTGATCTTGTGATTACAGATCAGACCATGCCCCATCTGACAGGTTCTGAAATGGCAAAAGAATTCAGAAAAATCCGATCGAATATCCCTTTTATTCTTTGCACCGGATCAAGCGAGCATATGACCCGTGAGGAGGCTATGGCTTTGGGCTTCAAGGAGTATTTCATGAAGCCGGTTGCGATTCAGGAGATTGCCGTGGCTATTCGGAGACTCTTTGATTAAAGCCATGTTTGGCTTAGTGTCTTTGTGTCTTTGTGGTAAAAAAACACAAAGACACTAAATTATATATTCTTTTTTCAGATTCATGATTCTCCGAACAGAAGCCTCTCCGCTTCTCCTTATACGAGGATCCGTTTCAAGATATTTCAATATCTCATTAAAAGCATCTTCAATGGCTGGTCCTTTGTGGCAAACAAGAATAATATCAATATCTGCTGAAAGGATGAGCGGAATGGCAGTCTGAATATTATAATGTTTTTTTACAGCTCCCATATCAAGATCATCTGTAATAACCAATCCGTCAAACCCCATCTGCTCCCTGAGAAGCTCTTTTGCAATCCGGGTTGAAAGACTTGCAGGCAAATCAGGATCAATTTTACTGTAACAGATATGGGAAAGCATGACCGCGGCAACTCCATGATCTATGGCAGCCTGAAACGTTACAAGATCAAAAGATGCTAAATCTTCCATATCAGCATTCATCACCGGCAATTCAAGATGTGAATCAAGAACCGTTCTGCCGATTCCCGGAAAATGCTTTGCAGTTGCCATGATTCCGTTATTCTGCAATGTTTCAATCACTTTAACCCCTAATCTTGATACCAGTTCAGGATTATCTCCGAATACCCGGTCAGCCATAATACTGTTAAATCCCGGCGGAGCTATATCCATGACAGGAGCAAAATTCATATTTATTCCTGTCCGGTTCAATTCAGACGCAGTTACCGCAGCAAAATATTCGGCGTCTTCCTCCCCTTTCATTTTCGGATTACCCGGAAATTCAGTAAAAGGGGATTTGAGTCTGGCAACCACGCCTCCTTCCTGATCAATAGCGATAAACAGCGGAGGCTGTGCGCATGATATTGTATATTTCTGAACATCTGAACATAATTTTTTTATCTGATCCGGATTCTGTATATTTCTTGAAAAAAGAATAATCCCTCCGATTTTTAATGTATCAATCAGATATTTCAGATCATCATTCAGATCAGTTCCGTCAAAGCCTGCCATTAAACGCTGTCCCGCAAGCTGCTTATATGAAAACTCATGGATATTCATTTTTTTTCACCACGTAAATCGTCATCTACAGGGATTGCATGTAAGAAACGGATTTTAAGTAAATCTACAGGGATTATGGTTAAGAAAAGGATTTTTTAAGATCAGAAAATCCTTTCTTAAACACAATCCTTGTAGATTACCTAACGGGTAATCTCCTGAAACGCCTTCTGCAATCTGAGAGTTACAGCCCCCGGCTTTCCGTTACCCACAATCCGATTATTTATCTGAACAACCGGCATTACCTCTGCTGTTGTTCCGATAACCATACATTCATCAGCCTTATACAAATCTTTTTCAAAAATCGGAAACTCACGCACAGGAATCGCCAATTCCCGGCAGAGTTCCAATACCACGCTTCGGGTTATTCCTGAAAGAATATAATTACTTTCAGGATGAGTCGTCAGTTCGCCGTTAAATACTGCACAGAAATTTGTGAGCGATCCTTCGGTGATTACGCCGTTGCGCACAAATATTGCCTCATATGCTCCGTTATCTTTTGCCCGCTGATTTGCCAGTATATTCGGAAGCAATCCCGTTGTCTTAATATCGCACCGCGCCCATCGGATGTCAGGAACAAGAATCGCTTTGATTCCTTCTTTCCATTTCTTCAAAGACGGTTCAAAAGGAGAGGCAGAAGCATAAACAGTCGGCAATATTCCTTCAGGGAAAGAATGATTACGCGGTGCAGATCCCCTTGTTATCTGAATATAAACTTTTGCATCTCCTTTTTCCAGATGATTATCATTGATGAGTTTTTCAGCAGCATCTTTTAATTTTTCAATATTCACATCCATGATCCGTATTTCTTCAAGACTCCGAGCCAGTCGCTTAAAATGCAGTTCTGATCTGAAGAGTTTTCCGTCATAAGAACGGATCACCTCATATACACCATCCCCAAAGATAAATCCCCGATCATCAGGGGAAATAACAGCATCCTCTTTTGGAATAAAACGATCATTCAGAAATACTAGTCACTCTTCATTCTCCCCTTTTTTCAGAATTGCCGCAATGTCAATCTCCTCCACATAATACCAGTTCACCGAAGGCATTTCGCAAAATACAATAATGCGGGATTCTTTTTCATGTTTTATCTCAACTAACCCTGATTCACCTTTATTTATTGCTTTAACAACATCTTTGATTGGAAAGGGTTTTAAATCAAGGGTAGATGAATTTTCAGAGGCACCTGTTACTTCAGCATCCAACTGGCTTGAACGTATCACAATACGCCCTTTGTCATCCAAAAGAAAACTCTCTATCACTCCGATTGCATTTTTTCTGGTCAGATTATCCCGGATAATATCGCCGAATGTTACATCCATTCCGACAACACCGGCAAACCGATTTTTATTATCATAAAGCGGCGCAGCGCAGGCAAGAACAAGCCCCTGTCCCTGAAGGTCTCTGTAAGGATTTCCCCATGCTACAGAACTTCTGTTTTTACCCAGAATATACCAGGGGCGGATCCTTGGGTCATAATCATCAGGATAGGTTCCTTTGCCCGGATAAGAATACATCACGCCGATTTCCAATCCAATATAGACCCAGCGGACCGGTAACCCATAGACTGTCAGCAGACGCCGGGATTCTTCTTCTCCCACAGGCGCAAGGCTGTTACGGCTGTCTAAAAGCAATTTTTTAAAATGATGTCTGAGCGGTGCCAGACGCTTCATTACAGGTGTTATATCTTCAATGTTTATTTCAGGAGCCGCTTTAGTAACCGGATATTCAATACTTACCGGACGTTTATATAATTCCGAATACTCCAGATCAGGCGGTGCTTTTGTCGGGTCATTAAAATCCTGAATCCAGTAAAATTTTTCACTATTCGGCGGAGCATCCTGAATCAGATACATGGCATTATTTGCAAGATTTATTGCAAGCTCTTCAAGACGGAGAAAATGCAGATCAATCTTATGAGCCTGTGATGATACCTTTGCCTGAAGATAGGTGAGCCGGTTTTCCCGAAACTGCGCGGCTTTCAGAGCAAACTGCTTCCATATCAGACTTCCGATGCCGACCGTCATAAATAAGAGAAGCATCGAAAGAAATGCGATAAGCGATTTTGCCCAGTGTTTATTCATAAAACGCCAGAATTTCCGTATATAATTATCGGGCAATGCGGATACTTCTTCACCTCTTATATAGCATCGTACATCTTCAGCCAGATCAGTTACACTCGGATAACGATCTTTGGGTTTAAATTCAGTTGCTTTACTGATAACTGCTTTTAATTCAGGATCAATCTTTATTTCCGGAGCTACATGCGATATATGATTCAGATACCCTTTTTCCGCCCATTCCATTTTTTTGTCAGGGTCTCCTATCCGGGCAGGCTTCAAAGTTACCAACTCATACAGAACCGCGCCCAATGAAAAAATATCGCTTCCGATCCCGACATCAGGCAGCCCTTTTGCCTGTTCAGGCGACATAAAACTGACTGTTCCGATAACGCCTTCGGATTTTGTTTCATCCGCTTCATCAGGAGCAATTTCTTTGATTACTTTGGCGATTCCCCAGTCCATGACATAAACCTCGCCAAAACCGCCGACCATGATATTGGCAGGCTTCAAATCACGGTGGATAACTTTTTTATTATGAGCATAAGTAATACCTTCACATGCCTTGAGAAAATACTCCAGACGGGACCGCAATCTGAGTTCCGGTTCAAGTTCTGCTTTGGGATTCTGATTATATTCATTTCTTGCTCTGGTAATAATATCCTGCAGATTTTTTCCCTTGACGAGCTTCATGACAAAAGAGACAGATTTCCGGTGTTTTCCGGGCTGTTTTACAGTATAAAGCGGTACAATATTAGGATGATCCAACTGTGCTGTGATGACTGCCTCACGTACAAAAAATCCGACTGCATCCGGTGATTTTACATATTCTTCTCTAAGAGCTTTTATCGCAACTTTACGTTTAAGCTGGGTATCCTGAGCAAGTAAAACTTCGCCCATACCGCCTTTGCCGATGGTTTTCAACTCAAGGTAGCGTTCTTTGCTTCCGTCAAATGCTCCGAAACCGCCGGAAATGTCATCTGAAGCAGGCGTATCTTCTTCAATAAATTCAGTATTTTTGTCTTTTACAGGGACAGGATGCTTTAAAGGCTGAGAATCTTTCCCTGATTCAGAACTCTTTGAAGGTTCATGGGTCTTTGCAGCAGGCTCAGGAGGATAAATCATGAAAAGATGATCGCATTTTGAACAGCGGAATTTAGAGCCTTCTTTTTTTACAACGCTGTCATTAACTTTAAAACTTACCTCACATTTTTCGCATTTTACAATCATGATAATGTCCTTAGGTTGTTATGTAATATAAACGAAAAAGAACATAAGCAATTTTATTTTATAGCATACCGATGTTATTTTTTCAATGAATGAATTAAAATGCCTCACGCAAAGACGCAAAGCCGCAGAGAAAGTAGAGACGGGTCGGCGATCTGTCTCTACGAAAGATCATCAACGGATTTAACCGTACACCGAATTTTGCGTTCTTATTTTTTGCGTCTCTGCGGCTTTGCGTGAGATTGATCTAATGCAATGACTTAACCATCAGAGGAATAGCAACAAATGTGCCGATACTGCTGCCTATATTGGTAAAAACAACAACCAGAAGTATCCGGGTAATATTGTTTTTCCAGAATCCTTTTATCGTAAGAATATCATCAGAAAGATTTTCAAAATCAATGACTTTCGGTTTCCGGGAAAAAGCCTCCACCAATCCTGAAACCCAGCCCGCGGCAATCATAGGATGCAATGAAGTGAAAGGGGCAGCCAGAAAAGCAGAGAGGATAGCCATAGGATGAGCAAAGGCAAGCATAGCTCCGATTCCAGCGAGTATTCCGGTTGTCAGTGTCCACCAGATTATCATATCAGCCCCTTTATCAAATCCCCCGTAAAAAAAACCGGCAATAATAAGTGCAACAATACCTATGGGAAAAGTCCATTTTAATGCCTCTGCCAGCTTTCCTTTAGGCGGAATCTCTTCAAGCGGAGCAATATCTATATCCTGTTCCCAATATTTTTTGATGCCCGGAACATGACCCGCACCGACAACCGCAACAATCTTATTCCCCGGAGCATTCTTTATCTTATGGGAAAGATACTGATCTCTTTCATCTATCAGAATATTTCTCAAAGCCGGAAATGATTTTCCCATATCTGAAAGGATTGTTTCAAGTATATCAGATTCTTTCAGCTTTTCAACATCTTCTTCGCTGATCTCATCCAATCCGCCGACAATGGACAAAAGAAGCTGAAAGGTCATTTTCATTTTATCCCATAATCCCATAGAATTCCATGTTCTTGACAATGTAACCCGAATATCCCGATCTGCAAGATAAATATTTGCCCCGACAGCCTCGCCGGTTTCAATTGCTCTGATCATCTCTTCGCCGGGTTTGACATCCAGTTTTTCAGCAATCCGTTTCTGGAAAGACGCCAGCAGAAGATTTGAAAGAAGGAGAAATGCCTTTTTCTCCTTTATCACCTTGATAATATCCATATTTTGCCATTTTTCCTTTTGCCGGATAGTCTGATACCGTGAATCGCACAACTCAACACAAACAGTGTCAGGTTTCTCTGCCTCAATAACCTTTTTTACCAATTGTGTACTCTCTTTGGATACATGGGCAGTTCCCACAAGGATAACCTCTTTATCTGCAATATAAAGCCGGTCAATATTTTTATCTTTTATGATTTCCATGATAATTTTTTCCTTTTTTGTAAAAACTCTAAGGGTCTTTAAGACCCTTATGGTTTATCTTATAAGCAATATTGCCGCAGGCGCTGAAGCAATTTCATTTCTTGCATTATATGCTTTTACCCGGATATTATTCTCACCGGGTAAAAGTGTAATCTTTTTCGGCACGCGGAGAGAAGCTCCGTTCTCTCCTTTTTCAGGTTTCTCCGTCATATCTGTAGTTGTTCCGTTGATCTCCCATTCCAGCCTGCCGATGCCGCCGCCCCGGTCTGTCAGTTCAACAGTCAGTTCAATATCTTCAGCTTGCATGGGCTTTGGAGATACAAATGCAACATCCGGGCGCTCCGCCTGCAAGAACTTTCTGAATATCACTCTTTGCCGCAGCCTGATTCACCGGAGTATAATCTTCCCTCAGTTTTGCACTCACCAGATCAGGGCGGTAAAATACTTTGTAAAACTGATCCATGCCAAGTACCTGATTATTAATTCGGATATTAAGACGCTTCCCTCTGTCATAAGAGCAGTTATAAAAACCTTCCGGAAGAAGTGTAACCCATTCATTATCAGGAAAAACGGCAATCTGATAAATCTCTTTGCTGGTGAAGATATTCCACAGGCGGATAGTGCTGTCATCACTCCCTGAGAGGATTCTTTTGCCGTCGGGACTGACAACAAGAGAATTAATCTGATGCAGATGCCCGGCATAAGATCGGAAATATTTGCCGGTCTCAGCCTCCCAGACTCCGATAATGTTACGGCTTGCTGATACAATAAATTTGCCGTCAGGTCTGAATGCAACGGATGTGACCGCTTTCAGATTTTCATTAAAAGAGCGGATTTCTTTTCCGTCTGATATATTCCATAATTTTATCGTTTTATCGCTGCTGCCTGAGAGTATGGATTTACCGTCAGGGCTGAATGCAACTGTATTGACGCTCTCCTGATGTCCGTTAAAAGTGCGAATCTCTTTTCCGGTATTTATATCCCATAATTTTATGCTCTTATCATAGCTTGCAGATAATGCTGATTTACCGTCATGGCTGAATACAACTGCATTAATCCGGTACTGATGCCCTTTAAAAGAACGGATTTCTTTACCCGTTCTCAATATTCCATAACTTGAGAATTCTGTCTTCTCCGCCGGATAAGGCATATTTACCGTCAGGACTGAATGCAACTGCCCTGACTTCTTCTGAATGTCCTTTGAATATACGAATCTCTTTATTATCTGCAATGTTCCATAATCTGAGGCTCTTATCCTCACTTCCTGAGAGTGCCAATTTTCCGTCAGGACTGAAGGCAACCGAAGTAACAGGCTCGGTATGTCCTTTTAATACCCTGATATTTTTCCCTGTATCAAGCTCCCATACGCTGATGTTATTGTTGCAGTCTCCTGACAGGGCATATTTTCCGTTGGAACTGATTGCAACGGAACCGACTTTACACCCTTCCCCCTTGAATGTAAGGAGTTCTTTACCGTCTGATATATTCCATAACCTGAGAGTTTTATCGCTGCTTCCTGATAAACCTGTATTTCCGTCAGGACTGAACGCTACGGCAGTAATCTCTTCTGAATGATTTTTAAAAGATCGTATTTCTTTGCCATCTGATATATTCCATAAAATAAGAGATTTATCAAAAGAGCCGGATAATGCGGATTCATTATCGGGACCAAAGGCAACAGAAGTGACTGCTCCTGAATGTCCTTTAAATGAACGGATATTTTTTCCGGTTTTTATATCCCATAATTTAAGGGTTTTATCTTCACTTGCAGATAAAATAAATTTGCCGTCTGAACTGAATACCGCTCTGTTTACATCATCTGAATGTCCGCTGAATGTTTTGATCTTTTTTCCTGTTGAGATATTCCACAGGCAGATGTTTTTATCATGACTCCCTGAGAGAAGGCTCTTGCCGTCAGGACTGAATACAACGGAAAAGACCCTGCTCTCATGTCTCTGAAAGGTTCGGATTTTTTTTCCTGTTGAAATATCCCACAGCGCAAGAGTTCCGTCATCACTGCCGGAAGCGGCTGTTTTTCCATCAGGACTGAATGCCACTGATGTAACGGTAAATTCATTCTCTTTAAATGATTGAATCTCTTTGCCTGTGGAGACGTTCCACAGCCTGAGTGTTCTGTCATAACTCCCGGAGAGAACAGATTTTCCATCGGGGCTGAATGCAACTGATGTAACCGGCTTTGAATCTCCCTTAAAAGTGCGGATTTCTCTGCCGGTTCTGACATCCCATAATATCAGAGTTTTATCATAACTCCCGGAAACAGCAAATTTTCCGTCAGGACTGAAGGCAACAGAACTGATCTTGTTTGAATGTCCTTTCTGAACAAATATTTCTGCATTGACATCTGCCCATGTAACCATTTTTACCGGAGAATTTACCCTTGTTCCCATGCTTTGACTGGGAACGCCGCGGCTATTATTCTGAGCAATCATCCGGGACAAATCTCTTTTGTTATCCGTATCTGTTTTTATCTTTTCCGATTTGCCGTTGTTGCTGAATGCTCTTTTTTTACCATATATTTGAGCATACGTTCATCACATCCTGCAAATACAACCCCTGCAAATGTAAAGAAAATAAAAAGCAGAACGGTTTTTTTACAATAATCTTTTTTCATTAAATTCTCCTGTCCAAAGTATTACTTAGAGACTTAGTGTCTTTGTGTTTTTTTACCACTAAGACACAAAGACACTAAGTAACTAAGATTTCTTAAATAAACTTAGCTTCTTTTTTACAATAATCTGTCAAAAAAATCATTCCCTTTGTCATCTGTAATGATAAACGCGGAAAAATCCTTTACCGTTATCATGAATATAGCCTCCATGCCAAGCTCAGGATATTCAAGGATTTCAACCTTTGTAATGCAGTCTCTGCCAAGTCTGGCAGCGGGACCTCCGATAGAACCGAGATAAAATCCCCCGTATTCCTTGCATGAATCTTTCACAATTTTTGATCTGTTCCCTTTTGCAAGCATAATCATGGATCCCCCAAGTTTCTGAAATATCGGTACATAGGGATCCATCCGTCCCGCTGTTGTTGGACCGAAAGAGCCTGATGGATAGCCTGCCGGAGTTTTGGAAGGTCCTGCATAATAGATGATATGATCTTTAAAATACTGAGGAAGCCCCTCTTCTTTGTCTAAACGCTCTTTCAACTTTGCATGGGCAATATCCCTTGCCACAACAATCTTTCCTGTAAGCAGCAGTCGCGTTGCCACAGGATATTGACTCAAATCAGCCCGAATCTGATTCATCGGCTTGTTCAGATCAATATGAACCGCATCATCATTACTTATTTGAACATTCGGCAGATATTTTGCAGGCTCGGTTTCAAGTTTTTCAAGAAATATTCCTTCTTTGGTAATCTTTGCTTTTATGTTTCTGTCCGCGCTGCAACTCACGCCAAGCCCTATTGGACATGATGCTCCATGTCTTGGAAGCCGGATGATTCTGACATCATGACAGAAATATTTTCCGCCGAACTGGGCACCGACTCCGATCTCCTGAGATATTTTCAGGATTTTCTCTTCAAGCTCCAAATCTCTGAAAGCATGTGCCGATGCACTCCCTTTTGTGGGAAGTCCGTCAAGATAACCGGCAGACGCCAATTTCACGGTTTTCATAGTCATCTCTGCGGATGTGCCTCCAACAACAAATGCAAGATGATACGGCGGACATGCAGCAGTCCCAAGTGTTTTCATTTTCGCCTTCATGAAATTAACCAGAGATTCAGGATTCAGAACCGCTTTGGTTTCCTGAAAAAGAAAGCTCTTATTTGCTGATCCGCCTCCTTTTGCAATAAAAAGAAATTTATACGCATTCCCTTGAGTCGCATACAATTCAATCTGAGCCGGAAGATTACATGCTGTATTCTTCTCTTCATACATTGTCAAAGGGGCGTTCTGCGAATACCGCAGATATTCTTTTGTATATACATTAAAAACCCCTTTTGAAATAGCCTCTTCATCTGAATAACCTGTCCATATCTGATTCCCCTTTTTACCCATGATAATTGCTGTTCCTGTATCCTGACACATTGGAAAAATTCCCTCAGCAGAAATTACAGCATTTTTAAGCAGTTCAAGTGCGACATATCTGTCATTTGAAGAGCTTTCAGGATCATTCAGAATTTTTGCAAGTTGTTTCAGATGAGAAGTTCTCAGAAGATAAGAAATATCTTTAAACGCCTGTTCTGTAAGGAATGTAAGCCCCTGAGCCTCAATTTTGATAATCTCATTTCCTTCAAAAGATTTAACAGCAACATGATCTGTTGTCAAAAGGCGGTATTCTGTATGATCTTCTCCAATGGGAAATATCTCCTGATATGAAAATTCTGTCATTTAATAAGCTCCTTTCAAATTTATATTTCTTCGTTTCCACGCTTTGTAAACGAGTTAATTCCTGATTCAAATCCTCTTCTTAACCGCAATCATTGCAGATGGTGAATTGTCTTAACCGCTGATAATCATGATGTTTATGATGACCATGATGAATCATATTTTATCAGCACAATCAGGTAAATCATGATTATCAGCTGTTTAAATCACGCCATCCCCTGAACCGCTGATAATCATGATTTTTATGATGAGTATGATGAATCATATTTTATCAGCACAATCAGGTAAATCATGATTATCAGCGGTTCTGATTATCTGAACTGTGATATTTAATCATGTCAACCATAAAAATCATACGGGAATCACAGTTCAGATAACCGCCTACGGGCAGTTATGAGGTTATCTTATCGGCATAACCAGCATGTGATACCCATAATCCATCAAAATATCTGTTGATTTTTCGCTGCTGATGCCGTGAATCGCAAGAGCGGCTATTGCCGCCTGAAAAGCTCTGTTTGCACAGGCATTGTAACATTCGTTGTCAAAACTGAGTTGTGCAATTTTCAGATTTTCTTTTGACTTGGTAAAAAATTCCTGTTTCAATACGTCTCCATTTTTAAATAATCTGTGAAATCCGTTTAATCCGGTAAATCAGCGGTTCAAGCCGTTGTCCTGAACTGTGATTTTCAGATGATTCTTATGATTACCGTGATTAAATCATGTCAATCATAAAAATCATACGGAAATCACAGTTCAGACAATGCTCATCACAGCAATCATGCGGAAATCACAGTTCAAACAATGTTACAGCGGTTCAACCCCCGCCATCCCCTGAACAGCGCTGATAATAATGATTTGGTAATGCTACACAAGTAATGCTGAATTTTATTAATATATTATATATGGTTTAATTTTGCCGGATTGAAATTCCATATAAAAAAATTTTATTGCACGGATATGATGATCGAGACTTTTGGAAAAGGAAAGAGTCTTTCTGACCAGTCCGGAAATCCGCTGACGCAGAGTATAATTTGTTCTCCCGATGCGGTTTGTCTGTCCTGTCCCTTTTTCGGCGGCACGATGACGGCATTCGGGGATAACCTCTTCATATGCTTCCCGGAAATCTGTATGATATACGGCACACTGACGATAAACTCCCGGCAAAAATTTCCGCAGTCTGCGGGAGTCTTTTTTTTACGTCCTCCGATATGAAAGCCGACGATTTGCCCCGTTGCTCTGTCAACAGCAAGCCATATCCATCGTTTGTCTTTCTTTTTGCACGTATAACTCCACATTTCGTCTGTCTCAATGCACACTGTTAAAGACTTCCTAAGTTTCAGAAACTTCGGAACTCCGGAATACATGAACAAAAAAAAGGGTCGCCCCTTTCGGAACAACCCTTTTTTATACTTTATTTATAAAGCCAAATCTTAGTGAGCTGCTTTTGCAAAAAGACCTGCAATAGCTGTTGCCTGCGGATGTGCATAGATAAGAATCAGAGCAACAACCAGCGCATAGATACACAGAGATTCAATCATTGCGAGACCGATCAGCATGGTAACGGTAACTTTACCTGATGATTCAGGATTTCTTGCAATACCTTCAACAGCGCCTTTTACACCAAGACCCTGTCCGATACCGCAACCGAAAGCTGCAATACCGATACCGAAACCGGCTGCTGTTACGCAAGCGACAAAGAACTGTAATGCTTGTCCTTCCATTAATTATACTTCCTCCTTATTAAGATTTATATTCCCTGGGCTTCTTCCATTATCCCATTTTGTAAGCCAAAGATTAAATTAAAAAAATCCTTCTATATAATAAACTAAGTTTTTTCAGAAAAACTTAGTTTATCTTTTAATGAGCATGCTCCATTGCGCCGGTAAAATACATGATAGAGAGCATAAAGAAAACAAATGCCTGAATAAAACAGACCAGAATACCGAGCGCCATAATCGGCAGCGGAACAAAGAAAGCTCCTGCCAATCCGAAAAGAATTCCAAGCACAAGTTCATGTCCCATCAGGTTTCCGAAAAGACGGAAGGAGAGGGAGAGAAGACGTGCCAAATGTCCGATAATTTCAATCGGAAAGATAATCGGAATCATCCACCAGACAGGTCCGAGAAAATGTTTGATGTATGATGCCCCATGATATTTGATACCGATAACATGGGTAAAAATAACAACTGTCACTGCACATGAGGCGGTTGTATTCAGGTTTGCCGTGGGCGGGAAAAATCCCGGAATCAGCCCTAACAGATTGCATACAAGCACATAAAGGAATATGGTTCCGATTAAAGGAAAAAGCCATCTTCCTTCTTCTCCGGTAATGCCGATCATAAATTCCTCAAGCCCTGAAATAACAGACTCAAACAGATTCTGCATCTTTGTCGGCACCATTGTGAGGCTCCTGGTTGCCAGATAGCCGAGAATAATCAGAATCGCCATCACTACCCATGTATAGATAACATGGGGATTTGAGTGGGCAAAATGATCCACCCCGAACAGCTCAAACAGTTTAACAAAAAAAAGATAAGGATGTTCCACTTTTTAAACAACCTCCTTTAGAAAAAGTTTTTTAATTTCAAGAAGGGTTGCAAGCATGATACTGACAACCACAACTGATAACCCGATAAACAATCCCATAGGATTGACATAATGTTTTGCAATAAGAATAAAAATAATGAACCCGCTTACTGCAAAACGGAGATAATATTTTGCAACCACAACATTATGACTTGACAGATGCGGCGGCGTCAGTGCTTTTTTCAATGTCCGGTGTAACAGATGAAAATTTACCGTAACAATAAGCCCCCCGAAGAGAATTCCTCTGGCAAAAGGAGGAGAGTATAAAATAAATCCTCCTATGCCCGTGATACAGAGAAGTATCCAGTTACAAAGGGTAACAAACTTTAAGAGACGTTCCTGAATGTTCACGATATAAATCCTGTTACAGTTTTCTGCTCTTTTTTATCGCAAGACCGATATTTCTGAATCCCGCGGCAATACCAAGCCCCAGAAAAATAAGTGTCAACCATGGCGTTGTATAAAATACATGCCTGTCAAGATACACACCAATCCCCAAACCGATAAAGATTGAAAGGGAAACTGAAAAACCGATGCTGCTGTAATAAGCAAGGTCTTTAAACTGACGGATTTTTTCTTTGTTCATTATAAAGGCAAAAACAATCACAATCTTTAGTCAGACGTCTTTAACATAAGATAATAAGCAAGTCAATTAAAATTATATATCAGGTGGAAGCATTTATGTAAAAAAATGATAAGTTTTTAACTTTATTAAAAGTTGCTATAATTCCATAATAAAGGGAAGAATAATCGGGCGGCGTTTGATTGTAAAGTTGAAATACCGCCTCAGATCCATCTGCATCCTCTCCCGAATCTTATCAATCCTGTTTGGAATATCGGGTCCGATCTCTTCAACAATCTCAAGAATCACACAGATTGCATCCTCAAGAAGATGTCCGGTCTCTGTTTCAAATACAAATCCCCTTGAAGTAATTTCAGGTCCATAGACAATAATCCCTGTCTCTTCATCAAAAGCAACTGTAACCACGACAAAACCGTCTTCAGACAAAGCACGTCTCTCTTTTAAAAGAGCCTTTCCCACATCGCCGATACCTTTGCCGTCTATAAGAATCCTCCCTATAGAAACAGTATCGGCAAGCCTCCCCCCGTTTTCATCAAATTCAACAATCTGACCATTTTCAGCAAGAAGTATTCTCTCTGCCGGAATGCCTGTCTGCTCTGCCAGACGTGAATGAAGAATCAGATGCCGGTATTCTCCGTGAATCGGGATAAAGTATTTCGGCTTTGTCAGCCGGATCATCATTTTAAGCTCTTCCTGAAAAGCATGTCCCGATACATGGATATTTGATATTTTTTCATAAATAACATCAGCCCCCCGGCGGTAAAGACTGTTGATAATCTTTGCAATGGCTCTCT
The DNA here is from genome assembly GCA_963806835.1 of uncultured delta proteobacterium. Lineage (GTDB taxonomy): Bacteria > Desulfobacterota > Desulfobacteria > Desulfobacterales > CAWEAR01 > CAWEAR01. The sequence continues at coordinate 56,722 of CAWEAR010000026.1, read as the reverse complement.
CATTTCCGGGTATGAATTTTGAGGATAAAATTACAGTATCCCCGTCTCTGATCTTTATCTGCTTATGGATACCGCTTGACATACGGGCAAGAGCAGACATAGGCTCTCCCTGACTGCCGGTTGTTATCAGAATAAGTTCATCATCTGAAAGACTGCTTAAATCATCAATATCAGTCTCCATATCTTCGGGAAGACGGAGGTAGCCGAGTTTTTTGGCAATATCTACAGTAACTTCAATACTTCTTCCATTAAAAACCACTTTCCGGTTTTCTGATTTTGCAATGTTCAGAAGCTGCTGTATCCGGCTGATATTAGAAGCAAACAAAGCAACTATGACACGCCCTCTGCTTTTGGAGATAATCTTTTCCAGGGTTTCGCCAACTTCTCTGTCAGAGATGGTGTAGCCCTCTTTTTCAACATTTGTCGAATCTGATAAGAGTGCCAGAACTCCCTCTTCACTGCACAGGGCAAATTTATTCACATCAGTCATCATTTTTTCATCATCGGCATTATTGATTCTGAAATCCCCTGTATGAATAATAAGTCCTACGGGGGTTCTTATAGCAACTGCAATTCCGTCAACAACGCTGTGGCTGACCCGGATAATCTCAATTTCAAAATTCCCTAATTTGAATCTGCTCCCCGGAAAGATTTCATGAAGCTGAGAAGAAGCAAGCATCTCATGCTCTTCAAGTTTATGCTGAACAACCCCGATTGTAAAAGGAGTTCCGAATATCGGCACATTGATCTCTTTGAGAAGATAAGGCAATGCTCCTACATGATCTTCATGGGCATGAGTTAAGATAATTCCTGAAATTTTGGACCTGTTTTGTCTGACGTAATTCATATCAGGGATAACAAAATCAACTCCGAGCATATAATCTTCAGGAAACATCAGTCCAGCATCAATAATCATCATCGTATCATCATATTCAACGACCATCATATTGAGACCGATTTCACCAAGTCCGCCCAAAGGAATTATTCTTAACATAATATAGCAAAGTGAGAATTATAGGGTTAAAGGGATAAACAGGGCTGTTCTTCAATTCTCTTTAATCCTTTATAGGAGTTATCTTTTTTAATGTCAAGCAGAGAATTGAACAGCCCTGTATTTACATTCTATTACTCATCTCTCTGTCTTGTTCCTGCGATTTGCACGGGAACAAGGGAGAAATGAAAAAAATATTTCGTTCTTATCTAAGCAATCCTGTCGGATCCAATATTAAACAAAAGTTTCCATTTGTCAATAGCAGTGATAATTCTTTAAATCAAATCTGTTGTAAAAGATACTCTTTCTTTTCTCCAAAAACAAATCTCTGTAAGTCTTTTTTAATAAATTTTATTCTTAACATTTCCGGCTGCCGGTGATATTATAAATGCCGATGTGGAATTGGGAATCAGCAGATCAAAAAAGTTCGTAGTACCGCCTTCAGGCGGTCCGGCGTGCAAAAGAGTTCGTAGTACCGCCTTTAGGCGGTCCGGCGTGCAAAAGAGTTCGTAGTACCGCCTTTAGGCGGTCCGGCGTGCTGCGATAACAGTCTGATTTCACACTCACCGCCTAAAGGCGGTACTACAAACTTCTACAAATTTCCGATCTGCTGAGAATCAGAAATTAATACTTTCTGAACTTATTGAAAAAGCTGAAAATCAAATATGAACATAAAATATACTACAGAAATAAATAAAAAAGAGTGGCAATATATTCTGGATAACGCATCATTGGCAAATGTTTTTCATTCTGTTGAATACTTTGATATTCAGCAGGCAGACGGACATCAGCCTGTTTATGCCTGCTGTTATAACGGAGAAAAACCTGTTGCAGTTATTGCAGGGGTTATCAACAAAATCGGCTATCATCAGGGATTGACAGAAATCGGAACAAAAAGCGGCGGTTTTCCGTTAATGACGGATGAATATGATCACAGAGAAGATGCTGAAAAAATTAAGAATGATTTTATCGGATATTTTGCGGAAACCTGTCTGAAAGATAATAAATTTTTCTTTTATCCATGTTTTAATATGAAAAGCTGTATATTTGAATATCCTGAATTTAACTGTAAAAAACAGTATGATCAGACTGTTATGCTTGATTTGAAGCCCGGTATTGATAATCTTTGGAAAGGATTAAACCATAAATGCCGGAATGTTATCAGATATGCAGAAAAAGAGAATGTAACCGCAAAAATAGCAAATGAGAACAGATATTTTGAACTTTTTTACAAATTCTATCAGGATGTAAGAGAGAAACGGAACACAAAATATATGAGTTTTAACGAACTTAAATCAAGATTTGATTATCTGACATCAAATAATCTCGGTGATTTATGGATTCTCTTTTTGGAAGATAAACCATTGGCTTATGCGTTTATCTGGAAATATAAAAAAATTATCAACTTTGTCTATGGTTCATCCGACCCTGAAACATTGTCGTTAAAACCGAATAATCTTGTGCAGTGGGAACTGATTAAATATTATCAGCAAAACGGATATTTGCTTTATAATATGTGGGGAATCAGAAATATGAATTTCAGCGAAAAAGATTCAGGTGATGTAAAAATAGAAGGATACGGAAAGTTCAAGCTCTCATTCGGTTCTGAATTAAAAGATATTGTCAGATATTTCAGGATATAATCAGTAGCGCAGCGTAACCCGACATTCCGCTACAAATATTACGCTCCTACGGAGCTTTTAAAAAATAAAATATAACATGCTATCCGCAGAAGAAAAAAAAATATTTCCGCCATTACGAAACGATCTGAAACTGTTACCAGGTCCCCCGCAGGAGAACGGTTCACCGACATGGACATTGCATGATCCGGTCTGTAACCGTTTTTACCGTATCGGATGGCTGGAATTTGAATTATTGGCACGATGGCATATAGGCGATGGTGACAAGATTATTCAGGATATTCTTCAGAAAACCCCTCTTAATGTTACTTATGAAGAGATTGAGATTCTTTATCGTTTTCTTTCAATTAATTCCATGCTTCAGCCGATAACACCGCCGTTATTGAATCAGTTAAAAAATAAGATCACCCGCCCCGGAGAGCGGTTCTCTTTATGGCTGCTGAAACATTATCTTTTTATCCGTATTCCATTGCTCTCCCCTGACAGGTTTCTTGAGATTACTCTGCCAATCGTAAAAATATTTGTAAGCCGTACTTTTTTTTATATGCTTGGATTTGCTGTTTTTTTATCCTTTTTTCTGATTATGCGGCAGTGGGATACATTTACACATACGTTTCTTTATTTCTTTTCTGTTCAAGGGATTGTCTGGTATGCTCTGGCAATCTTTATTTCCAAGTTAATTCATGAATTGGGTCATGCATACACTTCAAAGTATTACGGAATAAATATTCCGACAATGGGAGTCGCTTTGCTTGTTCTCTTTCCGATGCTTTATACTGATAATTCAGAAGCATGGAAACTGAAAAGCCGTATCTCACGAATGACAATTGTTGCCGCCGGAACTCTTGCGGAACTGGTGATAGCTGTGTTTGCAACATTGCTGTGGAGTTTTTTACCTGACGGACATCTTCGCAGCGCCTGCTTTATTTTAGCTACTGTTACGTGGATCAGTTCTTTATTCATGAATCTCAGTCCATTTATGCGATTTGACGGATATTATCTTTTATCTGATTTTCTGGATGTTCCGAATCTGCAAGATCGTGCATTTGCTCTTGGAAAATGGTATATGCGTAAAATACTGCTTGGCGTGTCAGCCCCATCCCCTGAAAAATTCTCTGAACAACGGAGAAGATTTCTGATTCTCTTTGCTTATGCAACATGGATATATCGCCTGATATTATTTACCGCTATTGCTGCTATGGTCTATCATCTTTTTTTCAAAACTCTGGGACTCTTTCTTTTTGCTGTGGAGATCGGCTGGTTTGTTATGTTCCCGGTTTACCGTGAATTACAGGTCTGGTGGAGATCGCGTGAATCTTTGGGGTGTAACGGAAATGTTATTATAAGCCTGCTCTTACTCTTATTATTTATTCTTATTCTGATTATCCCATGGAAAACCGCCAATTTTATTCCTGCCATACTTAAATCAGGAGCATGTACCCGGATTTACCCCCCTTATTCTGCATGTATCCGAAATATGCCGATAAAGAATGGAGAGCATGTAAAAGCGGGTAATCTGTTATTTGAATTAAGCTCTCCGCAGCTTGAATTTAAAGAAAGAGAGGCAGAGATACGGATCAGTATTCTTAATGAGCAGTTGAAACAAATTCTAAGCAACGCGGAGCAGACAGATCAGGCTCAGATAATTCAGCAGCAGCTTGCAGGGGCATTGACTCAGTTGCAGGGGTATCGGATTCAGAAGAGACAGCTCAGGATAACCGCCCCTTCAGACGGCATTATTATGGATATGGCAGACGGACTTGCCCCCGGAATATGGGTCAATAAGAAACAGCTTTTGGCGCTTATGATTGATTGGAAAAGAAGAATTATTGAAGGGTATCTTGCAGAGGATATGCTTGAGAATGTCGCTAAAGGGAATATAGCCCGTTTTTATATGGAATCAGGCGATAATAATGCAATTTCCTGCACAGTTCATGAGATTGATCCCACAGGTTCAAATACCTTAAAAGAGCCGTATCTTGCTTCAGAATACGGAGGGGATTTACCTGTAAAATACGGAGTGCAGAGAAATCATGCAATCCGTGAGAATACTGCGCCGCTGATCAGCCATAAAAGTCTTTACCGGATTATTCTTATTCCTGAGCATATTCCTGATTTACCTTATCAGATTGTACGCGGCGCAGTCCGTATAAACGGAAAGCCTCAATCTCTGATTCATCAGGCATGGCTCAGGATAACTGCTGTGTTGATAAGAGAAAGCGGGTTTTAGATTTTCCGCTTTAAGACTTCTGAAGTTTCTTAAATAAAAAGCCAATTTTTTTAGGAGTTACGCAGTTGAAATACGCTTTTTTATTTAACCGCAAAGATCGCAAAGGCTTCGGCTGAACTCACGTCGAAGCCTTTGCGCCCTTTGCGGTTCATTTTTACGATACAAAAACTCCAACTGCGTAACTCCTATTTTAAAAAACTTGGCTTCTTGTCAGAATTACCGTTCAGGCAGCGTGATTTTCCGTTTCTTCGGATCCTTATGCTGCCGAAAGAATATCGCTATATGCCCGATCATTCCGACCATCTCTGATTCGGTCTTTTTCTCTATCATATCTGCAATTTCTTCTTTCTGCTCTTTACAATCAGTAAACTTCACCTTAATAAGCTCATGAGATTTCAGTGATTCATCAACCGATTGAACCACTGTATCTGTAAATCCTTTTTGCCCGATAAAGACCACCGGCTTTATATGATGTGCTATACCTTTCAGGTATTTTCTTTGAAATCCTTTTAATTTCTCCAAAATATTATATATCCTTTCTGATTATAAATGGCGGGTTACGCTCCGCTAACCCCAATGCCGTTAAGTTAAGGAAACGGAGGAGTGGTAGGGACAAATAATTATTTGCCCCTACAGATCAGCCATTTTCCGCTTAACTTAATGGCATTGTCCGCTAACCCGCCCTACATGGCTCAATTCCCAAATCCCAATTCTCTCATGAATTATCTTCCTCATCCATACGCCGGGTTCCTTCCATTAAAAGCCACATAAAATCACCCATTTCACTTGCTTCATCCTCTTCATCGGTAAGCCCGGGAGAAAATTTGAATCTCCCCTCCTGCTCTTTCAGTAATTCAAAAAAAGCCTCTTTTCCTTCTGTTTCATTATACTTGGCGTGGATAAGGTTCCCTTCTCTGAATGATAATTCCCCTGTTCCTTTAGATAAATATAAAGTAAGCTGACCTGTTTTATGATTTAAATTCAAGGTCTGGAAAAGTTCTGCCGGAGGATTGTCAGAGAGCTTTCCGATCATCCCTGATGTAAGTCCTTCAAGTTTTTCAACATTTGTCTTTGCAAGACGCTTTGCAAGCAGTCTGGCAAAATACATCTGAAGTGAAGGAAACATACTTAAAACTTTTTTAAAATCTCTCCCATATATAAGTAAAACAGTAACAACCTCAGTCACTTTTATAGTAGCTCCTACAGGTGTGCCTATAAGAAGGCTGATCTCTCCGAATACATCTCCTCTTTCCATTACCCCGATACATATCCCTTCATCAACCAGCACTTCAGCTTTGCCTGACAATATAATAAAAAGATTGCTTCCAGGTTCACCTTTTCTTAATATAACAGAACCTTTTGGATATTTTTTCATCTTTAAAATCGGAATAAGCCTTTTAATGTCAGATTCATTTAAAGACTGAAAAATCGGAAATTTATTTAATAATTTTGTCGCAAAACTGATGTCATTATCCTGTTTAATTATTTTAACCGGAGGTGAAGATTTCCATTCTTTTTTGTATTCAAGCCGGATTGATCCTATGCATCCGCTGCACTTCATAATATATCCGTCAGCAATTTCACTGATATTTTTATGCCTTATAATAACAGAAGTCAGGTCTGCGAAAAGTATCCGGCATACAGCTTTATCCTGAGATATTCTTATCACCGAAGTGCTGACAAATTTCTTTTCTTTATCCAGTAAAAGGGTCTTGCCTGATAATTTGAATTCATCACCCTCTTCATAAAGGGGACAGTTGTTTTTTTCAATAATTTTAAAAATTGCTTCGGGAAAACTCATTCTTCTTCCTCTGGTTCAGTTTGTATCATCTTCATCTATTCTTCTTGTCCCTTCCATTAAAAGCCACATAAAATCACCTATTTCAGGAGTATTCACATCTTCAGGAGACAGCTCCTGAATAAATTTGAATCTTCCTTTTTTTTCTCTTAATATGGCAAAAAAAGCCTCTTTACCTTCTTTTTTGGCATACTGGGCGCGAATAAGATTCCCTTCATTGAAAACCAGTTTTGATGTTCCCTTTGAAAGAGATAAATTCAGTACACCTGTTTTACGGTTTAAATTCAGTGTCTGAAAGAGTTCGGAAGGAGACATTTCAGAAAGATTTCCGATCATTCCTGATGTGATCTCTCTGAATCTTTCATCATTTGTCTTTGAAAGCCTTTTAGCGAGCAGACGGGCAAAATATATCTGAAGAGACGGAAACATATCCAGAACATTTCTGAAATCTCTGCCGGTGATAAATAAAACCCGTGCCGGTTCAATAACCTTTATTGTAGCACCGATAGGAGTGCCGATAAGAAGACTTATTTCCCCGAATACTTCGCCCCTTTCCAGAAAACCTATGCTCATATCATCATCTACCAATACATCAATCTTACCGGATATAATAATATATAAATTGCTTCCGGGATCCCCTTTTTTTAATATAATGGCATCCTTTGGAAATTTTTTCATTTTCAGCAAAGGAACGATTTTTTCAATATCATGCTCATCAAGGGTCTGAAAAATAGGAAATATATATAATAAACTGACCAGCGTGCCTATGTCATTCTTTTCGCGTTTTCTTAAATTTACCGCAGCAGGAGCAGGCTTTTCTTTTTTATATTCCAGCCTGATCAGCCCTGAACATCCGCTGCAATTAATCACACACCTGTTGACGCTGTTCATATTCTCATATTTTATAAGAACTGCTGTAAGATCTTCAACAAGAATACGGCAGGCGGATTTATCTTCAGGTATTTTTATAACAGATGTTGTAATAAATGTATTCTCTTTTTTCTTTAACAGAATTGCCTGACCGGATAAAGTAAATTTATCATCTATTTTATAAAGAGGACAGTTATTATTTTCAATAATTTTAAATACTGCTTCAGGAGAACTCATCTTCCATCCTTTTAATGTAAGGCAACCTGGTATATCAGAGATTTTTTTATATTATTTGTACTTTCGCAGTTTTTGATAATGATCCACGAAGAACACGAAGTAACACCAAAAAAAACAGCATATTATATAAATTTACATCAATCCTTAATTTATTACTGCCTGCTGAAATACACAAAATAAAAATCAAAATTGATATTATAATCAAGTTATTATAATCGGAATTGATATTAAACAGATTTATAAAGCACTGTTAATTCTTAATTCCTAATTCTTAATTAACATAAAATATACTCAAACACAGTATTGTGTCAATTATAGAATTATGGAAAATACTATAAAAATAGTATTCTTTTCAAATTTTATATCTGATGATGAGTATTCTTTAAGATTTACATATTGACAGAAAATAGTCAAATAGCTAAATTGTAAATTTATCTTTATAACATGAATTTATAATAAAAAAAAGAGAGCGATAGTTCAAAAAAATGAATAAATTAATCAAATCAAAACTATCCTGTAATATGCCTGAATCAATGGTTTTTAAAGAAACTTGATGAGACTGTTAAAGTAAATCGGCTGAAATATCAGGAAGTTTTTGTTATAAAAAATTAAGGAAGTCTGCGCCGAAATAATGTTTGATTTGCTTCATAAATTGAAAAAATTTTTCTGTCAGAAACGCCATGAGTATCTGCTGAAAGATTTAAACGCTATTTTCAGTAAATATAAAGTCGGCAACCCCAAAGAACTGGGAAAGTCTCTTTTTAAAGGGGATAAGAAGCATGAGGCTATCTTTAAAAAATACTTTAAAACCTACCATTTTGAAAAGAATTTTTATACCAATTATCATGCAATTCATAAACTGTTTGATACATATTATCAGTTGATTAAAATTCCCAAAAATATTATTTATTCTCATTATATTAAAAAAAATGAAAATGAAAATGAAATCAAAAAAGCAGTTGAAAAAGAAATAAAAGATATAAAGAGTTTCAGCGTAAGCGATGTGATTCAAAGCAATGAACCTGTTCCTTTTCCAAATTATTATTATTTCATCTTTAAAATTGAAAACAAAATTCAGACTTATGAAGTTTCTAAAACTTCGGAAGTCTTTTATGTTCATGACATACAATGATACAACTCCCTCTCTTTACAAATATCTTTTCCGTTCATTTATGGGAACGCTTATCTTATCAGGAGCTGGCTCAGATGCTGCAACTTGTTCCTGATCCTGTTCTCTTTGACGGATTGTCAGAAGAAGAAAAATATCAATGGATACAATATCTTTATGCGTATCCAAGAGCCGGAACGCAAACCCTGAATCTGAAAGATCGTATTATCAGCCTTTACGATCCCTTTGCTGCGCGGAAAGATTTTCCGGCTGGCAGACGCTGGTGCGTCAATGTTTATGCCGGATGTGCTTTTTCATGTAAATACTGCTATATCGTCAGCTATATCAGAGATGCGTTTCACCCGCGTGAAAAGAAAAATTTCAAAAATCTGCTTGAAAGAGATTTAAAAGCGATACAGAGACTTGAACTTCATTCTGCTCCGATTCATATCAGCAATTCTACGGATCCCCTGCAATATCTTGAAAATAAATATCAGCATACCCTGTTTTTATTGCACCAGCTTCTTGAATATCGTAAGTATTTCACAACAATCACCATTCTGACAAAAAATCCTGCCATATTATGCAAACCGGAATATTTAAACATTGTAAAAAGATTAAATCCTTTTCAGGTTGAGGTTACATGCCCGTTTTTCAGAGATGAAATAAGAAAGGCGTTTGAGCCGGGTGCGCCGTCTGTTGAAAACCGCCTTGAGGCAATCAGAAAGCTCCGGGAAAAAGATATTCAAGTGGCGCTTCGGCTTGATCCGATATTTCCCAGAGAGCCATTGCCTGAAGGATTTTTTAATAAGCAATTTCTCAAAGATTACAATGCCTCGCAAAGTCATACAGAAGAGGATATTATCCGGTTAATTCAATTTGCTTCACAAGTCGGCTGCAAATCAATTATTGTCTCTCCGTTAAAGCTGATTATCGGAAAGATGGGAAAATCCGAGCTTGTTTCAGAATATATTAAACTGTATGCTGCTGCCAATAACGGAAAAATAATTAAAAAAGGTCCTGCATACCGTATGCCGTGGAGATTGTATCATTATTGGCTGAAAAGACCGATGGAAACAGCAAAGTCATCAGGAATACCATTAATTTACTGTAAAAATAATCTGTTTAAAACATGCTGAAACTTACACGGCAATAAATTACCGTGCTATTGTCAGATGCCCCTGCGGGGCATTTTAACAGTCCCGTAGGGACTGAATGAAAATAGCCTGCCAATTTATCGGCGGGAAAAAAATGAGGGGGATTCGCTCATGGCAAAACTTTTATGGAGACCATCAGAAGAACGGATAAAAAATTCAAATATGTACGCTTTCATGAATCAAATCAATGAAACATATCATAAGAATTTCAAAGAATATAATGAACTTTATCAATGGTCGGTTGAAAATATCCCTGAATTATGGGCGGCGATGTGGGATTTTGCAGGTATAAAAGCATCAAAGCATTATGATCGGGTGATTGACGATGTAAAAAAAATGCCCGGTGCAAAATGGTTTTCCGGTGCGCGGCTTAATTTTGCTGAGAATCTGCTCAGATACAGAGATGATCAGACAGCGATGATATTCAAAGGTGAAGAGCAGCCTACCCGAAGAATCACTTATGCACAGCTTTATGATGAAACAGCTCGTGTTGCCAAATCTTTAAGAGAAATGGGGATAAAACCCGGCGACCGGATTGCCGGATTTATGCCGAATATGCCTGAAACCATTATTGCAATGTTAGCAGCAGCAAGCATCGGCGCGGCGTGGTCTTCATGCTCGCCTGATTTTGGCGTAAAAGGTGTGTTGGACAGATTCGGACAGATTCAGCCAAAAGTCCTGTTTACGGCAAACAGCTACTTTTTTAAAGGAAAAAAGATTGATTCACTTGAGCGGATTTCAAATATCCTGAAACAGATTGCATCAGTGGAAAAAGTTGTTGTTGTTCCTTATACTGAGCAGAATCCTGATATTAGCAGCGTGCCGAATGCAATCCTGTTTGATGAATTTAAGTCTTCAGAAGCTAATCCGGGGATTGAATTTGAGCAACTTCCGTTTGATCATCCCCTTTATATCATGTATTCATCCGGCACAACCGGGCTTCCCAAGTGTATGGTGCAGAGTGCAGGCGGGATTCTGATTCATCATCTTAAAGAGCTGATTCTTCATACAGATTTAAAAAGAAGCGATACGATTTTCTATTTTACAACCTGCGGATGGATGATGTGGAACTGGCTCACAAGCTCACTCGGAGTCGGGGCAACGCTGGTATTGTTTGACGGAAATCCGTTTCATCCTGAAGCCGGAGCATTATGGAGAATGGCGCAGGATGAAAAGATTACGGTATTCGGAACAAGCGCGGGTTATCTTGCCGCACTTCAGAATGAAGGAATAAAACCGGGAAAAGAATATGACCTGACACATCTCAGGGCAATTCTTTCAACAGGCTCTCCCCTTGCTCCTGAAGGCTTTGATTTTGTTTATCAGGAGATAAAGCAGGATATTCAGTTGGCATCTATTTCCGGGGGGACGGATTTGAACGGGTGCTTTGCGTTGGGGAATCCAATGGACGCGGTTTATGCCGGTGAACTGCAATGCCGGGGGCTGGCAATGAATGTACAGGCTTTTGATGAAAACGGAAAGCCGGTTATCAGTCAGCAGGGTGAATTAGTATGCACTGCGCCGTTTCCCTCTATGCCGATTTATTTTTGGGATGATCCTGACGGAAAAAAATATCATTCAGCTTATTTTGATGTATATCCGAATATTTGGCGGCATGGGGATTATATTGAAATCAATGAGCGGGGCGGGGTTGTGATTTACGGCAGATCAGACGCCACGCTGAATCCCGGCGGAGTGCGGATCGGAACCGCTGAAATTTACCGTCAGGTTGAGCAGTTGGATAAAATTACAGATAGTATTGTTGTAGGACAGCCCTGGAAAAATGATGTCCGTGTGATTCTCTTTGTCAGAATGGTTCCCGGATTTGAACTTACTGAGGAGTTAAAGAATAAAATCAGAAAAATAATCAGGGATAATGCTTCTCCCAGGCATGTTCCTGCAAAAATTCTTGCTGTGCCTGATATTCCTTATACTCTGAACATGAAAAAGGTAGAACTCGCGGTTAAAAAAGTGATCCAGGGGCAGGCGGTTCTGAATAAAGATGCGTTAAGAAATCCTGAAACACTTGATTATTATGCAGGGTTAAAAGAGCTTCAGGAAGATTGAGTAATCTACTCCCCTTGTTCCCATGCTTTGCGTGGGAACGCCACCGAAATCATAGTCATAATTTAATCATTATAATATAGTTCAAAAAGGCGGGGAAATCGGAGTGTAACCATCTGTCAATATTGTCTGAACTATGATTTAATTACAGTCTTCCCTGTTCCCGCTATTTGTGCGAAACAATACCAAAAGACCATTTCCGGTGTTTTCAAGCTCCGTAGGAACAATATGGACGCAAAGCGTTCAATCCTGTGTTCCCACGAAAAGCGTGGAAATAAGATTAAAGAACCTTTACGCAATGTGCAACTTTTTTAACCACAAAGAACACAAAGGTTTCACAAGGTTCACAAAGTTTTGTGTCCTTTGTGGTAAAAAGTCGCACATCACATTATTTATTAATCCTTTAATTCTTGCTCCCCTAATCCTCTAATCCTTATTAAACTGCATCTGATACAGCTTGAAATATTCTCCCCGGCGTGCAAGAAGCTCTTCATGATTCCCCTCTTCCACAATTCTGCCGTCAACAATCACGATAATCCTGTGAGCAAAGGAGATCGTTGATAATCTGTGAGCAATCACAAAAGTGGTACGCCCTTTCATCAGATTTTCAAGCGCTTTCTGAACAAGCATTTCAGATTCTGTATCCAATGCAGATGTTGCTTCATCCAGAATCAGTATCGGCGCATTTTTTAATAACGCCCGTGCAATACAAATCCGCTGTTTTTCTCCGCCTGAGAGCCTGCCTCCCAGTTCTCCGATATTTGTGTCAAATTTATAAGGGAAATGCTGAATAAACTCATAAGCATAAGCGGCTTTTGCTGCGATTTCAACTGCTTCATCCGATGCCTGCGGATTGCCGTAAGCAATATTCTCCCTGACCGTATTATTAAAGAGAATTGTATCCTGAGTAACAACGGCAATCTGGCTGCGGAGAGAAGCAATTGAGGCATTGCGAATATCTGTTCCGTCAATCAGAATTTCCCCTTTGGTAACATCATAAAATCTTGGGATAAGATTCACCAAAGAAGTTTTTCCGCCCCCGCTCATTCCTACAAGAGCAAGGATTTCACCGGAATGAACATTCAGATTAATATCTTTAAGAACATAATCAGATTCATAGTTTAAAAATACATTCTGAAACGTTACGCTGTGAGGTACATGCTTAAATACAACCGGATTTGCCGATTCTTTTATATCAGATTCTTTTTCAATAATATCAAATACCCTGTCAGAAGCGGCAAGCCCCTGCTGAACCGCATTATTCAGACTGCTTAACCGTCTGACCGGATCATACAGCATCAGCACCGCAGCCATAAAAGAGAAGAATGTTCCGGGCGTTGAAGTTCCGTTTATCACTCTTGAACCCCCGTACCAGATAATAAATGCAATCCCCACCCCCGCTAAAAATTCCATAATCGGAGCAGAGAGCGATCTTGCAATCACCCCTTTGATTTCAAGATTGAAAATAGCCCGCGTCTTTTCAGCAAACCGCTTTTTTTCATGAGATTCCATTCCAAATGCTTTGACAATCTTGTTTCCCGCAAAAGTTTCATGCAGAAAAGAGCTTAACTCAGCCATTGCCTCCTGACAGCCGGTGCTGACTCTGCGGACTCTCCTGCCGAATTTCACCACAGGATAAAAAGCAATCGGAAAGATAATCAACGCAAAGATCGCCATTTTCCAATCTCTGAAAAAAATCACAAATGTCAAGCCTATAATTGTAAAGCCTTCCCGTAATGAACTGGTTACAGCAGATGAGACCATTGCTTTAATAATATTGACATCATTAGTAATCCTTGACATCAGTACGCCGGTCTTTTCTTCATGAAAAAAAGAGATCGGAAGATCCTGTATCTTATTGTAAAGCCTGTTTCTTAATTCTCTGATAATACTCTCGCCAACGTAATTCATAAGATATTCCTGCCCGTAAATTCCCAAACCGCGCAGAAAATATATCAGAATCACCATGACAGGAATAAATTTGAGCATCTGAATATCTTTTTTAAAAAAGATGTCATCTAACACAGGCTTAACAATAAACGCCGTAACAGATGTTGATGCGGCAACCACCAGCATACACCCCATTGCAAGAAAGAGCCGTAGCCAATGCTCTTTTATCAGAGAGAAAAGATATTTATGGCGGTTGATTATTATTATTTTTATCATTTGCATTGAAAAATCAATATGCTTCATCTTAGTGCCTTAGTACACGAAATAGTAAATACGCATCGGGTTGCACTTTGTGTCTTGGTGTCCCGGTGTCAGGAAAACACAAAGACACTAAGACACTAAGACACAAAAAAACGAAGCGTATTTACTGTTTCATGTACTTAGTGTCTTTGTGTCTTTGTGGTAAAAAAAACACTAAGGCACTAAGGCACTAAGTTTTTTAAAAAATTTGGCTTCTTATAATATCAAAAAACAACTTTCGGCAGCCATGTGGCCAACACCGGGAAAAGTATGACAATCAGAAGACCGATAAACTGGAATAATACATATTTCGTTTTTCAGTGTCAAGGCAAATACAAATGAAACCGGCAATTATGCTTTTGGAAGAAGTTGATACTGAAATTCATTTTTCAGACATTTTATCAAAAGACATTTACTGCCAAAATTAGAATTACAGTTTAATTTAAAATACTATTTAAAAAAGGTATATTTTATGTTATAATATATTAACTGGTTTTATGAGGCTCTAAATATCTTACAATGATTATACCAGATTGTATAATTTTTTTAAACCTTTTATTTACTTTTTAAGAATTGACGGAGGCAGAAATGATTACAAAAAAGCTTTTGGCAGTAGCAATGATGATGGCAATGGTAATCCTCGGAGTACAAGGCACTGCTTTGTATGCTGCGGAATGGGTGGATATTAGCGGAACCGTCTATTACAACGGGCAGCCGTTGTCTGTGATGGTTCTGGCAAATGGACAGTATATGTTTACTGACCCTGCTGACGGCAGATATAACCTGAATGTTCCTTTGGATGAGAACGGACAGATTACGCTCTTCAGCTTCTGTGATAATCTTGCACCGTTCAGGACAACTCTGAATTCATGGGAAGCAGTTGATTTTGATATTAATATGTCTGCGGCATCTCAGGGAAGTCCGGCGATGAATATTTCATTAAGCAAGGCACCTTCAAAAGATGGCTGGGCAAAGATCAGCGGCAGGGTTCGCAATAATGAAGGAACTCCCCTGTGCGCCATGGTTCTGGCAAATGGTCAGCAAATGTTTACCTGTAACCAAGACGGGGCGTATGAGTTGGAAGTGCCGTTAGACAGCAATGGAAATATTACATTATTCGGATTCTGTGACGGAATGTTGCCGTATAAATATGAAATTAAACCACTCCCCGATGTAACTTACAAATTAGGTGACACAGGCAAACCCGAAAATTACGAGCAGACAATCAGAGATTTCAGTCAGTTCACAGATAATTTTGACATGCTTCCCCCGACATTTGACTGGCGGGATCGAAGCATGATTACGCAGGTAAAAGATCAGGGGAATTGCGGCAGTTGCTGGGCATTTGCATGTGTCGGCGTATTGGAATCCAAAATACTGCTGGGCGGAGGCTCTTTATATGATATTTCAGAACAGCAGTTAGTTTCATGTGATGATTCCATGTGGGGGTGCAGCGGAGGAAGCTCAAGTACCATGAATTTTTGGAATAGCAGAGGGCCCCTGTTGGAGAGCTGCACCGGATACTACGAAATTGAGATTGATTGTGATGATATGAGTCATTGTGAAGAATTGTCTTACCGGACAACCAATTATTACACCCTCACAATCAGCGATAAAGATGAAATAAAGACCTCTCTTGTCAAAGATGGTCCCGCTTATTTCAGATATGATGTATATTATGATTTTTTTGAATTCTGGGGAACCTATTATCCGGGCAAAGTGTATAAAAATGCAAATAATTCTTTTCAGGGCGGTCATGCAGTCATGCTGATTGGATGGGATGATCTGAAAAATGCGTGGCTCTGCAAAAACAGTTGGGGAGCTACAGGCGGACCTAACGGAAACGGCACGTTCTGGATTGCTTATTCAGGACACGCAAATGATCTGCGTTTTGGCATTGCAAATATCAGCATTATCAAATCTTCCGGCAACCAGAAGCCTTTGGCAAATGCCGGGGCGGATCAGAGCGTCATAGAAAATGCAGTTGTCAATCTTGACGGGTTTGCATCCAATTACCCGGACGGCTCTATTGTTTCATATTCATGGAAACAGACCGGCGGAACAAGCGTAACCCTTTCAGACGCAAATACTGTCAAAGCAACCTTTACAGCGCCGGAAGTCGGATCATCAGGGGAAAGTCTGACATTTCAACTGACGGTTAAGGATGATAAGGGAGCAGAGGCAACTGATAACTGTGTGATTAAAGTAGAAGATAATGAAGATGATGATATTGTCACTTTCCCGGACAGAAATCTTGAGAATGCCGTCAGAGCAGCTATTAACAAGACATCAGGAAATATCAGAACCTCGGATTTGAATAATCTCTCTGCTTTGGATGCTTCAGAAAGAGAAATAACCAATCTTGAAGGGATTCAATACTGCACAGCATTGACTGATCTCCGGCTTAATAAGAATCAGATTTCTGATATTACAAAGCTCTCAGGATTGACAAACCTCAAACAGCTTATCCTGTCGAATAACCTGATCAGCAATATTCAGTCCATTGCAAACCTGAAAAATCTGACAAATCTTTATATGGATACAAATCAGATCAGCGACATCAGTGCTGTTTCAGGATTGACAAATCTCAAAGATGTTTATTTCTGGGATAATCAGATCTCTGACATCAGCCCCTTGGTGAATAACAGCGGCATCGGATCCGGGGATGAGGTGGAACTGCGGAATAATCCGTTAAGCTCAACTTCCTGTTCTACATATATTCCCAAATTGGAAGCCAAAGGGGTGCTGGTCTTTTATTCTTGCTTGTAATCCTTAACTGAAAGAATTTTTTACCACAAAGACACAAAGAACACAAAGGTTTCACAAAGTCTTAAAAACTTTGTGTTCTTTGTGCATTCTTTGTGTTCTTTGTGGTTAAATTTGCACATTGCGTAATAAATAGAACAATAGGAGCGTAAAACAATGAAACATATTACAGGAAGATTAAAAAATCCGATTTTCATTATGCTCGCCGGTATTTTTATCTGTCCGGTATTTTTTGGAAAGAATAGTACGGCTATTGAATCACCGGCAATTATATCGGTCAGCACAGAGATCAATAAAATCAGCATTACTTTTTCCCAAGAAATGAATTGTCAATCTCTCCAGAATGCATTGCGGGTAAAAGTAAGAATAACAGGCTTAGGATATGGAACCCTGTCAGGAAAACCGGTTGAATGTACCGGAGAGTCTGCAATCTTCCTACCTTATTCTGATCTACAGCAGGTTAGTGAAAAATTAAAATATTCCCTTATTATTACCACAGACGCCAAAGATATAAACGGAACTCCTTTGGCATCGGAATATGAATCAGAGATCAACCCCTCGGACAAAGACGGAGATGGCTATACCAACGATGAAGATTGCGATGATGACAATCCTTCTGTTTATCCCGGAGCAAAAGATATATGCGGAGATGGGATTGATCAGGATTGTAACGGAAAAGATGCGGTTTGTATTTCAGAACTTATCACTATTGAAGGAGATGGTATCCTTATATTTTGCGATTTTTATAAACCGAAGAGCGACATGCCTTCACCGGCTGTTATCTTATTGCATACGGATTCAAACAACCGTCAGATATGGGCAGATAATGGATTTGCAGAAAAACTGCTTGAAAACGGATATGCGGTTCTGGCTGTAGATATGCGCGGATATGGATATACAGGAGGGGAAAAAGACTGGGACAAAGCAATAAATGATATGAAACAGATATGGCGTTATCTCACAAAACAGGCAGATATTGATCAGAGCAGAATCGTTTTTTTGGGAGCCGGTATCGGAGCCAATATTGCGCTGGCTGCCGCATCTGTTGAGCCTGATGTCAGAAATGTAGTATTACTCTCCCCCGGACTTGATTATCAGGGAATAACAACGGCGGATAAAATGGAATCTTATGGGGATCGGGAAATTCTTATGATTGCAGATGAAGAGACTGAATCTGCTGATGCCTGTCAGACCTTGAAATCTCTTGCTAAAGGGAATCCGGCAGAGGTAAAAATATATCCCGGCAAAGCTTATGGAACAGACCTGCTGGATGAGCACGAGGATTTGGATGATAAGATATTGGAATGGTTAGATACATATTTGAAATATCCCGGAGATGTTTATGCCATAAAAGTAATTCCCGCGGAGATGAATGTGATTCCGGGACAACGCTCTGTTTTCCTTGTAAGGCTGATTCCTCATGGAACAGAATTAGGGGATACGCGGGTGCAAATATCTGCAAAGGCTTCCGGATCTCAGGTAACAGTCTATGGAGAATCTCTTGTAGAAGGGAAAGTGGCTGAAATAGAGGTAATCCCGGATGATGAATCAGCAAGCATAACGCTGTTTATTCAGGGAGATTGGAAAGATCAAGTGCAGCATACAGCAGAGGCAAATCTTTATGTGGGTCAGGGTGTGGATGATTTGGGACCTATGGCGCTGAGTATGCAGAATATCTTTATTCCCTGGCTTGCAGCAAATCATCCTGAGCTTGGTATTACGGCAGATACAAAATGGAGCGGAACCATTGTAAAACCGGACATCCTTGTGGTGATGCACTATCTCTTTTTTTCAGAAAAATGGGAAATGGGTATTTTATGGCATGTTATGATTCCGCCTTATGACTGGACAAGCATTTATCTGAGGGAGCGTTATACAGAAGCAAGTCCGTCACTTGGTTTTAAGGTGGATTCCGTGAGTGAGCAGGGTGAACCATATCCGGTTGAACCGCCGGAAGATGTGGACAGGTAAGTCTGTAGGAGCTGAGGGGTTCGGCTACGCTCACCCCTCGTTCACGCCTCATTGTGAGTGCAGCACCATGCAGGGTGAGTGCAGCACCATGCAGGGTGAGTGCAGCACCATGCAGGGTGAGTGCAGCACCATGCGGGGTGAGTGCAGCACCATGCGGGGTGAGTGCAGCACCATGCGGGGTGAGTGCAGCACCATGCGGGGTGAGCGTAGCACCATGCGGGGTGAGCGTAGCCGAACCCCTCGTTCACGCCTCATTGTGAGTGAATAAGGCGGACACGCTCCGCTTAGTCCGCCCTACTACAGGACTACAGGACTGTTATCATCTACAGGGATTATGTGTAATCTACAAGGATTGTGTATAAGAAGGGATTTGGGGATATGGATTATCCTTTCTTACACACAATCCCTGTAGATAAATAAAGTTCGTAGTACCGCATTTATGCGGTGAGCGTGAATACCGCCTAAAGGCGGTACTACGAACTTTCCATCGTTCCCAAACGAAGCACGGGAACAAAATAATATAAGGAGGTATTTATGAAGGCAAAGAAGTATCTTTCAAAAATCATGATCTTGGCAATGGTGATCCTCGGGGTACAAAGTTCCGTTTTGTACTCTGCGGAATGGGTGAACATCAGCGGCTCGGTTTATTACAACGGGCAGCCGTTATCTGTAATGGTGCTGGCAAACGGTCAGTATATGTTTACAGACGGGGCAGACGGAAGATATAATCTGAATGTGCCGCTGGATAACAACGGGCAGATAACCTTATTCAGTTTTTGTGACGGGCTTGCACCGTTCAGAAAAACCCTGAACTCATGGGAAGCAGTAAACTATAACATCAATATGTCTGCGGCTTCTGCTGGCAGTCAGAGCATGAGCATAACAACTGCTCAGTCTCCTTCGGCAAAAGACGGGTGGGTTAAAATCAGCGGAGCTGTGCGCAGCGGAGACGGGACTGCTCTTTGTGCAATGGTTCTGGCAAACGGGCAGCAGATGTTTTCATGTGACGGCAACGGTTCATATAATCTTGAAGTTCCTTTGGACAGCAACCGGAATATCACGCTGTTCGGCTTCTGCGATGGTATGATGCCTTATAAGCAGATTATTAATATACCTTCAGGCGATGCCAATGAGTATTCATTAGGAGATTCAGGCAAACCTGACGACTATGAAGATTCTGTTCTTGATTTTGCTATGTTTGATGATTTTGATTCTTATCTGGATATGCTTCCCCAGAAATTTGACTGGCGGGATCGCGGGGCAGTTGCTCCGGCAAAGGATCAGAAAAGCTGCGGCAGTTGTTGGGCGTTTACAGCAGTAGGAGTTATGGAATCAAAGATTAGGATAAACGGCGGTTCTCTGCTTGATCTTTCCGAGCAGCAGCAGATTTCATGCAATACAGAGATGCTCGGATGCTTCGGCGGTAAAATGGATTCTCTGAAATTCTGGTATTCAAGGGGCCCTATGGATGAGAGCTGCGCAGAATATGTTCAGTCTGATATTCCATGTATAAATATAAATCACTGTGAAAAATTGTCTTTTACAACAGACGGATATTATACAGTTGAGACTGATGATATAGATGAAGTGAAAATATCTTTGTATAAAGATGGTCCCGGATATTTCCGGTATGATGTTTATCCTGATTTTATGGAATTCTGGAAAACATATTCTCCGGGAAATGTCTATAAAAATTCAGGCGGAAACAAATCAGGCGGACATGCGGTAATGATTATGGGCTGGGATGACGCCAAAAACGCATGGCTCTGCAAAAACAGTTGGGGAACAACAGCGGGACCAAACGGAGACGGATCATTCTGGATTGCATGGTCAGGTCATGCAAATGATCTTGATTTTGCAATGGCAAATGTGAAACTGGCAATGCCGGATGATAATATCAGCGTAACATCCCCAAACGGAAAAGAAGACTGGTGCATTGGAAATGATTATACAATTCAGTGGAAAACCGGAACATCGGTTGATCATGTAAAGATTGAGCTTTATAAAGACGGAAGCAGAGAACGGACTATTGCGGAGCGGGTCAGCGGTTCAGGTTCTTATGTATGGACAATTCCGAATCTGACTGAGAGCAGCTCTTATAAAATCAGAATATCTGATTATTCCGATTCTTCTGTATATGATGAGAGCGATGCGTATTTTTCTATTGTAAAAGATTGCAAGCTCAGTGTCCAATCTCCAAACGGCGGGGAGAAGTGGTATATAGGAGATACCCATGCAATTGAATGGAATCCGGGTGTAAGTGATGATGATGTAAAGATTTATCTTTTTAAGGAAAAAGAGCAGATTATGATGCGGATTACCGCAGAAACAGATAATAACGGCTCATACATCTGGATTGTTCCTGATACGCTTGCAGAGGGGAGCGATTACAGGATTTATGTGAAATCTTATTTTGATGAATCAATTGCAGATGAGAGTGACGCATATTTTTCGATTGTCAGATATGATGCTGATGTTCCTCCTGTTGCAAACGCAGGGGAAGATAAGACTTTGAATGAAGGAACTCTTGTTACATTGAACGGTTATGCTTCAGATTCTGACGGCTATATTGTCTCCTATTTCTGGGAGCAGGTCGGGGGCATGTCTATGGGTGATTTTGCGGGTTCATCAGCAACTTTGACTTTTACCGCGCCGGCGGTCGGTTCAGCCGGGACAACCCTGACATTTAAGCTGACTGTAACGGATAATGACGGGCTGAGTCATTCAGATACATGCACGGTTCAAATTAAAGACAGCGGCAGTGCGTCTTCTTATACCAATTCACTCGGCATGACTTTCAATCTGATTCCTGCGGGTACTTTTATGATGGGAAGCCCGGAAAATGAGCCGGGGAGATACGGTGATGAAACTCGAGCATCAGGTTACGCTGACGAAGGCTTTTTATATGCAGACAACTGAAGTAACAGAGGGGCAGTGGGAAGCAGTCATGGTGAGCAATTATTCTTTTTCAGTGCGGGGATTGCCCGGTTGCAGTTTCTTATTATTATATTCAGGGGTTTATAACAAAAATGAATCAGCGCGGAGAAGGAACGTACAGGCTGCCGACTGAGGCTGAGTGGGAATATTCGGCAAGGGCGGGCAGCACAACTGCATTTTACAACGGCGGAATAACAGAACTGTATTGGGGATATGATCCGAATCTTTCTGCGATAGGGTGGTACTGCGGGAATGCAGGTTCAACGACTCATCCTGTTGCACAGAAGCAGGCAAACGCATGGGGTTTGTATGATATGTCAGGGAATGTATGGGAGTGGGTTCAGGACTGGTATGGAGCGTATCCCACGGGGGCTGTAACGAATCCCACGGGGGCATCATCGTCTGGCTCGTCCCGGGTTTTTCGGGGCGGCAGTTGTGACAACAACGCGGCATAACTGCCGGTCTGCAGACCGCGGCAGGTAGCACGCTTGGCGACAGCTACGGCTACTACATCGGTTTCCGGCTTGCCCTCTCCTCAGGTCAGTAAGGGTGAGCAAAGCAGGGCAAGCAGGCAGGGAGGCTCCGGGGGCGGGCAGGGGGGGTCAAGGGGGGTCTCCCCCCTTGCGCACGCGATATTTTTTGATTTTTCGTTTCATACTAATGTTTAACTACAGTCTGTAGCCATTAACCTAACCCCCCTGCCCCCCTTCCCAAAGGGAAGGGGGGAAGTAGGCGACAGCGATAGCGTGTCAGCCATTAACCTAACCCCCCTGCCCCCCTTCCCAAAGGGAAGGGGGGAATAGCGCGGCGCGTAGTCATTAACCTAACCCCCCTGCCCCCCTTCCCAAAGGGAAGGGGGGAATAACACGGCACGTAGTCATTAACCTAAC
Source organism: uncultured delta proteobacterium (assembly GCA_963806835.1). Taxonomy (GTDB): domain Bacteria; phylum Desulfobacterota; class Desulfobacteria; order Desulfobacterales; family CAWEAR01; genus CAWEAR01. The sequence goes on along the minus strand of CAWEAR010000026.1, from coordinate 33,873 downwards.
CCCCTGCCCCCCTTCCCAAAGAGAAAGGGGGGAATAGCGCAGTACGCATCAAGCTAAGGAAATAACAGTCTGATTTTATTATCCGGGGACAAATGGCAGCCGGAGGGTTGATTTACCGGAGCTGCGGGGTGAGCGTAGCCGAACCCCGCCGGTTTCCGGAATCATAAAAATCAAGCACGGCAATAAATTGCCGTGCTACAAGGGTGAAGCGACAGCAAGTTTGTAGTACTTTTAAAACTTATAACAGCACGCTTCAGCGTGTTTCAATTTTTATATGTGAGATTTATCTCACAGATAAAAAGAACGGATGAATTATGAAAGCTCCTTATACTGCAATTATACGGAAAAGCAGACTGCAATATGTCGGGGTGTGTCTGGAACTCAATGTTTCCGCCTGCGGCGATACGGTTCAGGAAGTTGAAAATAACCTGAAAAATGCAGTTGAACTGTATTTAAAGGATATTGATGAACATCCTGATACAGCGGTATTACCCGTTACAACCGAAGAACTGATTGAATTTCTTAATGATACAGTTCGTAGGGCGGACAAAGCGATAGCGTGTCCGCCATGCGTGAATAAGGCGGACACGCTGCGCTTAGTCCGCCCTACAGGACTACAGGGATTATGTGTAATCTACAAGGATTGTGTATAAGAAGGGATTTGGGGATACGGATTATCCTTTCTTACACACAATCCCTGTAGATATTACACACTTTGCACGGGAAAGAGATAAAGGAGACATATTGAAACAGGAATTTTTTAATAAAGCGGAAGAAAACCTCAGAATCGCAAAACTCAGCTTTGATAATGAATGTTACAATGCCTGCGCCAACCGTGCTTATTATGCCGCTTTTCAGGCGGCAATAGCGGCTTTGGCAGATAAAGGATCCCTGACAAAAGGCAGAAATGACCACAAACGGATTCAGGCTGAATTCAGTGAAAAGCTGATCAGACGGCAGAAAGTTTATCCTGCTAAACTGAAATCGTCTCTGATGGAAATGCAGCTCATCAGAAATACCGCTGATTATGAATGTGATACTGTGAGCAGAAAAGATGCGTCTGATCAGCTCCGCAAATCGCAGGAAATGATCGGATTAATCGGAAAGGAGATTGAAAAATGATAAATTTCAGACAGGAGCAGCTTATTGAGGAAGTTGTCAATTATGTCAGAAACAGATTCCCCGAAGTCAAAGTCATCGGTGTTACAGAAAGTCCCGAAGATCCTGAAAGTCTCTGGATCAGAGTAACCTCTCCGGAAGATGATAACAGAAGGTCGGAACTGATAAGTTATGCCTGTGACAAGACAATGGACATTCTGACGGATTACGGGTATCACATGCTTGTTATGCCGATAAGATAACCCAAGTCTGTAGGGCGGACTTTGCGTCTTAACCTAACCCCCTGCCCCCTTCCCAAAGGGAAGGGGGGAATAGTAGTAGTTTGTAGGGCGGACAAAGCGATAGCGTGTCCGCCATGCGTGAATAGGGCGGACTTTGCGTCTTAACCTAACCCCCCTGCCCCCCTTCCCAAAGGGAAGGGGGGAATAGTAGTAGTAGGGCGGACACGCTCCGCTTAGTCCGCCCTACAGGACTTTTTATGATTCATCATAGTCATCATAAACATCATGATTATCAGCGGTTCAGGGGATGGCAGAAGTTCGTAGTACCGCCTTTAGGCGGTTATTCACGCCCACCGCCGGCGGTACTACAAACTTTTTATGATTCATCATAGTCATCATAAACATCATGATTATCAGCGGTTCAGGGGATGGCGGAGTTTGACTACCCAAAATTTTAAATTTTTAATTCTGATATTTTAGCCGCCAGATCAAAACCTGAACCTGACCAGAGAAGTATCGGAATCATCTCCTGATCTGCTTTCTCTTCGGTCTGCTCATCCGGCAAATTTCCGCCGGTGATGATAATTGCCGCTATTTTCCGTAAAACGGCGACGGCCACGATATTCTGATGGGTTTGTACTGTCAGCCAGACACAATCCTCCGGGGCTTTGCTCATGACATCGCTCAGTAAGTCGCCGCAGTATCCGCCTTTAATTTGACGATTCAACCCGTCTTTACCGGCTGCTACGTCTAAACTGATTTGTTCTGCCAATTCTTTTATTATCATAACCTAAGTTGCCGCCTATATCAAAATATTTGCACTCAGTATCCGCTTAGGCTACAACAGCCTAATCTCTTCAAGCAGTCTCTCCATCTCTGCTTTTGTGCCGATTGTTATTCTGACAAAATCCTTTATCCCCTCTGTGTCAAAATATCTGACCAGAACCCCTCTTTCCTTGAGCCTGAGATAAATATCTTTGCCGCTAATCCCTTTTTTTGCCGCAAATACAAAATTCGCCTTTGAAGGAAGTACATTCCACCCCATATTTCTCAAATCAGATGAAAAAGTATCTCTGATCCGAATAATCTTTTTACTGATATTGCTGTAGTATTCTTCATCTGAAATGGCAATTTCACTGATTTTCTGGGCAAGAACATCTACCGGATAAGAGTTGAAAGAATCCTTGACCACAAAAAGAGCGTTAATAAGTTCTTTGCTTCCCATAGCATATCCGAGCCTGAGTCCTGCAAGGGAGAAACCTTTTGAAAGGGTTCTGATTATCAGCAGATTTTTATATTTATCTATCAGAGATATACCGCTCTCTGCACCGAAATCAATATAAGCTTCATCAAGAATTATAACTCTGTCTTTGGGATAATTTTCAATCAGATAGATTATCTTATCTAATTCAAGAGATATACCTGTCGGAGCATTCGGATTCGGAAATATAATTCCGCAGGATTCAGGCTTCAGATATTTATTCAGATCAATTGAAAAATTTTCATTTAACGGGACTTTTTCATATTCAATCCCGTAGAAATCGCAATAAACCGGATAAAAACTGTATGTAAACTGAGGAAATAAGAGTTTTCCGTTAATGCTGTCAAAAAAAGCGTAAAAAGAAAATGAGAGTACCTCATCCGAGCTGTTTCCTGTAAAGACCTGCTCTTTTTTTACTTTATATCGTTGGGCAATTCTTTCCCGCAGTTGATTTGATAACGGATCAGGGTACCGCCTGAGAGTTTCAATATCATAGCTCTTCAGGAATGCTTCAATCTTAGGTGAAGGGGGATAAGGATTTTCATTGGTATTCAGCTTTAAATATTTTCTGTCCTGAGGCTGTTCACCGGGTACATAAGGTGTCAGTTTTTTCATTCTTTCAGAAAGCATGGTTTTCTCCTTACAATCAATTCTTTGTGTCTTTGTGTCTTTGTGTCTTTGTGGTAAAAAATCATTTTTACCTTTTTATCACTTGATAATCAAGCTATAATATTATAAACTTATCAAAGTATTTTTAAGAAAAAAAGAAAAACAAAATTAAAACCTTATTTATCAGGAAAAAAAATAATGATCAGGATTATCAGAAAAGAAGAATTTCAATTACCTGCCAAAGAGATGCTTACAGGCAGACCTGAAGTACAAAAAAGTGTTGCAGATATTATTGCCAATGTAATAAAAAACGGGGATCAGGCTCTCATGGATTATACTGAAAAATTTGACCATGTTACATTACAGAATATCCGGGTGCCGCAGGATGTTATCCATGAATCAGGTGAAAAGCTGAAGCCTGAAGATCGTCAGGTATTAGAGGCGGCAATTGCAAATATCCGCTATTTTCATCAGAAGCAGTTGAGTAAATCATGGAGAGAGACTCAGGATGACGGAACTCAGTTAGGACAGATTGTTACCCCGGTTGACCGGGCAGGGATTTATATCCCCGGCGGAAGAGCGGTTTATCCCTCTTCATTGATGATGAATGCAATCCCGGCGAAGATTGCAGGAGTTCCTTCTATTGCTGTGGTCTCTCCGCCTCAGAAGAAAACCGGACTCCCTCATGAAATGGTTCTTGGAACATGCGCCCTGCTATCTCTGAACGAAGTCTATACAGTCGGCGGAGCGCAGAGTATTGCGGCTCTTGCTTACGGAACAAAGAGCATTTTATCTGTCTTTAAAATAACTGGTCCGGGTAATGAATACGTGGCAGAGGCAAAACGTCAGGTATTTGGAAAAGTCGGAATAGATTCAATAGCGGGACCAAGTGAGATTCTTATTCTGCATGATGATCCTGATGTTCCGACAGAATATATTGTCAGAGATATGCTTTCTCAGACAGAGCATGACCCGGAAGCAAGGGCAACCCTTATCACCACTTCGGAAGAGACCGCCCATAAAGTTGCAGAAAGATTAAAAGAGCTTGTCCCTCAGTTACCGCGATCTGAAATTATCACTGAATCGCTGAAAAAGAAAGGGATGATTATTATTGTCAAGCATATTGAAGATGGTATTGATATTGCCAATCAGATTGCGCCGGAACATCTTGAGGTCTTTGTCAAAGATGAATCTCTTATCTCTCAGATCAGAAATGCCGGAGCGATCTTTGTCGGCAAATGGTCTTCAGAGCCGGTAGGTGATTATTTTGCAGGTCCGAATCATATCCTTCCCACTAACGGCACGGCAAAATATTCATCTCCTCTGCGGGTTCAGGATTTTCAGAAATGCTCTTCATTTATACGTTATTCTGAAGCACGGATAAAAAGAGGGGCGGATGATTGCATATTTCGCTGAAATGGAAGAGCTTTATGCTCATGCTGAGGCGGTGAAAGTGAGGCTGGAAAAACAATGAACCGTGAAACAACGTTTCAAAGAATTACCGGAGAGACCCGTATTGAGGGAAAACTGAATCTGGATGGCGCAGGGATAAGAAAGGTCGCTACCGGAATCGGATTTTTAGACCATGTACTTGAATTATGGGCATTTCACGGCAAATTTGATCTGGAACTGGAATGTAAAGGAGACCTGCATGTCTGCCCTCATCATTCAATTGAAGATATTGCTATTGCTTTAGGAGATGCGTTAAAAAAGGCTTTGGGAGATCGGAAAGGAATTCAGCGTTATGCAACATGCTATCTGCCGATGGATGAAACTTTGAGCCGTACTATTGTTGATATTTCCGGGCTGTCCGGTGCATGTATTTCATGCCCGGTTTAATACACCCTATGTCGGAGCATTTCCGACTGAGATGGTCTCCCATTTTTTCTATTCTTTTGCAATCAATGCGGGAATTACTCTTCATCAGGAGATACTTTACGGAGAGAATGATCATCATAAAATAGAATCGTTATTTAAGGGACTTGCAAAAGCACTGCACGATGGGATTTATCAGCAGGGGGAAGATATTCCGAGTACAAAGGGGGTTCTTTGAAATGAATTACTCACCTTATGCACAAAATTTGTAATCCCCCTTTTTTAAAGGGCAGGGCTGTTAAGTTCTCCTGACCTAACCCCCCTGCCCCCTTCCCTGAAGGGAAGGGACCGGGGTTAGGTTGAAAGAACTTAACAGCCCTGCCTTTTTTTATACCTGACCATATCGGAAGACCTGCGGGGTTTTGAAAACCCCGCAGGTCTATAAAACCCTAAGAGTTTCACAAACCCTTATGTTTTTAACTTAGAACATGCTTATCCAGCGTAAAACAGATAAAATTCCCTTCAAATATTTTTTCACCATTTTTTTCAACAATAACAGAGATCTTCTGTTTTTTCCCTTCTTTGGAAGCCACTTTTGCCTCTGCCACAACAGTTTCATTGATTTTAACGGGCTTTAAAAATTTCACGTCTGCCGCACCGAGGACTACATTAGGATGGTTCACGGCAATCATTGCGGCATAATCTGCAAGACCGAAGATAAATCCGCCATGCACCAGCCCTGATTTATCAACCGCCATATTTTCCGTTGTAAAAAGTTCCACGCGGCTGAATCCTTCTTCTAACTGAACCGCTTTTCCGCACAAGCTATGATCGGTTTTCTGATGGGTAAGTATTTCCATATTTTTAGCTCCTTATAATCGCTCTGAAAAAACTAAGTACACAGCGGCATAATTACACCGCCTGTTAAAAATTGTAGGGCGGACTAAGCGCAGCGTGTCCGCCTTTTTATAACCGGAGGCGTATTTATGCCGGTGTGTACTAAGTTTCTTCAAGAAACTTAGTTTTCAATTCCAAGTCAGTTAAGACCCGCACCCAGTTGACCACATGCCGCTGAAATATCCCGCCCTTTGCTCTGGCGGAGCATAACAGTATAATTACGTTCAGCAAGAAATTCCTGAAAAGAAAGAATGGCATCATCATCCGGTCGTTTAAAATCAAAGCCTTCATGCTCATTAAAAGGGATAAGATTGATTTTTGATTTTATATTACTGAGCAACTGAACCAGTTGTTTTGCATTTTTTAAAGAATCATTTATCCCTTTTATAAGAATATACTCAATCGTAATCCTGCGTCTCGGAAGCAACTGATAAGCTCTGCAAGCGTCAAGCAGTTCTTTCAGAGGATATTTCCGGTTAATCGGCATAAGCATATTCCGGGTCTCATCATCTGTGGCATTTAATGAAATCGCTATATTCACCTTTGTATCATGACCCAGATCATCCATTCGCGGAACAATCCCTGCTGTTGAGACCGTAACACGGCGTGTTGAAAAATTGAGTCCCCGCTCTGCATTAGTAATAACAGAAACAGCATGAATCAGATTTTTATAATTTGCCAGAGGCTCACCCATTCCCATAAAGACAATATTGGTAAGACGTTTGAAATCATCTGCCATATCATTGTTAATATCACGAACCTGTGCAATAATCTCTCCGGGCGTGAGATTGCGTATAAATCCGCCCTTTGCCGTAAGACAGAATTTACACCCTTGAGCGCACCCAACCTGAGTGGAGATACAAAGCGTATAATGATCCTTTTCAGGAATAAGAACACTTTCAATATATTTTCCGTCACTTAATTTAAAAAGATATTTTTTTGAACCATCCTGAGATGATTCAATCTTTGTTTTCTCAAGCCGATTGACGGTAAAATTTTCTGATAAAAGTATCCTTATATCTTTTTTCAGATTCTGTCATCACCTCAAATGTATCTGCCTGCTTCAGATATATCCATTTTAAAATCTGAAATGCCCGATAAGATGAGATTTTCTGACATTCAAGCCATGTAACAAGCTGTTCCTGCGTCAGTTCTTTTATATCTGTCAATTAAATCCTCTTTGTTCGTAGTACCGCCTTTAGGCGGTTCTTCACATCTACCGCCTAAATCTTTGGCAGGAGCGAATAATTATTCGCCCCTACCAAGGCGGTTCTTCACATCTACCGCCTAAATCTTTGGCAGGGGCGGTTCTTCACATCTACCGCCTAAAGGCGGTACTACAAACTTTTTCAATCTATATCATCAAAAATAACCGGAATCTCTTTTTTAAAACCGTCAAGAACATCAAGCATCAAAAAACGGATTTGCGGGTGTGCTTTTTTGCCGGTTCTCAGTTTGAATATCCATCTGAATTCTCTTACATTTGCTGTACAGATAATCTCTGTTTTCAGGGCATTCGGAAGGACTTCCCTTGCCTGCTCAGGACGGGAGCCATGTTCAATTAAAAAACGGTAGGCAGATTCAGCATTTGTCATGGCGTTTTCCCATGCGTTACGCTCTTCTCCGCTCCAATTATTCCACCAGACAGGGCGGATAAATTCCATGTTATTATCATATCTGACATACCGGGTGCTTTCAATGCTGAATGAGCAGAGTCTGTGCCGGGTCAGTTCTGCCATAACTCCCCTGTTTGTAATTATCTTTATGCTTGCTGATACATGCTCAATAACCGATTCATGTCCACGCTCAAGAACCATCTTTACGAATCTTTCAGATGATCCGGGTGTTATTTTATCCCGGGACTGATAGCATGTTCTCCCTGCTTTTTCAATCAGTTCAAGCGGAAGTACAGGTTTCTGAATCCATTCCCATGACTGATCTGTTATTTTCATTATTTCCTCTAAAAAAACCCAAACCCTAAGGGTTTATAATATCCATCTGATTTTCATAAACCGTATCAGCAGGCAAATCCGGCTGAGATAATATTTCTCCTGCCAGATAATCACACCGTTCATTTTCAGCATGACCCGCATGACCTTTGACCCATCTGAATTCAACATTATGCCCGGCGCATAAATTAAGAAGATTCTCCCACAAATCAGGATTAACAGCATTTTCATTCTTATTTCTCATCCATCGGTTTGCACGCCATCGTTTTGCCCAGCCTTTTGTTATGCTGTCCACCACATATCTTGAATCACTGAAAATAATCACGGATGAACTCTTTTTTAAAGATGCCAAGCCTACAATACAAGCCATCAGTTCCATACGGTTATTGGTGGTGAGCCTGAAGCCGCCGGATACTTCTTTTCTGTATTTTCCATAGCGTAAAACAACACCGTATCCGCCTGGTCCGGGATTATAACTGCATCCGCCGTCTGTATAAATAATGACCTTATCCGATTCTGAATAAATCTCTGTTTCTCTGTCAGGATTTACCTGTAATTCTGACCATGCTTCTGCATCCTCAAAAGAGAAGAATCCTTTGTAAAGTGCATTTGGAAAATCTGTTATCTGAACCTGCGCTCCGTCATCCCCGTACCATTCTTCATAAATCCCCGGCTGATGCCCGCGCACAACAGCATAGTATTTCTTCTTTTTGTTATTCATTTTCAATTGCAGTTTCGCCCGGAGAAGTTCCTGTATTTAAAGTTGATTTAGGTTCAATAACAAGTATATGAACTTCTTCCGTAGCAATATATTTATGCTCAACTCCGCATGGAACGCTTAACAATTCACCCTCTTTCAGTATTATCTCTTCATTATGAAGTTTTATGGTAAGAGTTCCTTTGAGAATCAGAAAGAGTTCATCTTCTGTTTTATGGTAATGCCATTCAAAATCGCCTCTCAGCTTTGCAAGTTTAATAGACTGCCCGTTAAATTCCCCAACAATTTTTGATTGCCAATATTTGTCAAATGTACGAAACTTTTCAGCAATGCTTATCTTTTCCATTTATTACAGCTCCTTTGACCGGGTTATATAAAATATTATTTATTGTATCAGTATGTTATTGTTATTTGTAAAATTCCGGCATTTATAAAATTCTCAGCAGGAAATAATTCTCTATACACTATATAAGCTGTATATGCAATGGCTACAATAAATAGCAGTGGTCAGAAATGAAAAAGATTTAAATAAAAAATATTGAAAAATTAAGAATATAAAAAAATTTTTCCAATCTTTCTTGTATAAAAATTTCAGTATAAATATAATGCCGTGTGTAACTTTTTTACCACAAAGGTCACAAAGACGGCACGAAGATCACAAAGAACTCTTTGTGAACCTTGTGAAATCTTTGTGTTCTTTGTGGTTAAGAAAAAGTTGCACATGACGTGAATTATCAATTTACCATGTAACAGGATAACAAAATGAAAAATATACAAACTTATCAGGTTTATCCGTCAGTTCCAGCGGCATTATCTTTTCTTGAAACACTTTCCCATAATCTCTGGTGGTGCTGGAAACCGGATGCAGTAGAGCTTTTTCGGCGAATTAATCCCCGGTTATGGGATGAATCCGGGCGAAATCCGATAACTCTTTTGGCAAATGTCTCTCAGAAACGCCTTGAGGAATTATCAGCAGATGACAGCTTTCTTGCCCATCAGAGCCGGGTAAAAGATCGTTTTGAAAAACGGGTTGCATATCCGATGGACAGGTCCCGGTCTCCTTATGGAAATCAGGGAACTATCGCTTATTTTTCAATGGAATTCGGTCTTCATGAAAGTATTCCGTTTTTTGCCGGGGGGCTTGGGATTCTTGCAGGGGATCATTTGAAAGCCGCATCCAATATGGCGCTCCCTCTTGTGGGAGTCGGGCTTCTTTACAGGAAAGGATATTTCCGTCAGTTTCTGGATCACGAGGGATGGCAGCAGGAGGAATATCCGGAGACTGAGCTTTACCATCTTCCTGTTGAACGCGTCAGGGATAATGCCGGAGACGGAGTTAATATCTCTGTTACCGGACCTGATGGTGAAATTCATGCGGTGGTATGGCGGATCAGGGTAGGGCGTATCCCCCTTTATCTGCTTGACACCAATATTCCTGATAATCCACCGAATATCAGAGATATTACATCCCGTCTGTATGCAGGGGAGCTGAAAATCCGGTTATCTCAGGAGGTTCTTCTGGGGATCGGCGGAATGCGCGCACTTGCCGCAATGGGGATTTTTCCCACAGTATGCCACATGAATGAGGGACATCCTGCTTTTTCAGTTCTGGAAAGACTCTCTCAGATCATGCTGAAATATAAGGTTGATCTGAAAACCGCTCTGGAGATTGTTCCGCGCACCAATGTTTTTACTACCCATACGCCTGTAGCCGCCGGGCATGATGAATTTCCTCCGGAAATGGTCAGACCATGTATAAGGCATTTTACTGAAAGACTTGGGGTGAGTGAGGATGAAATTTTATCATGGGGACGACCTGTAGATTCTAATCCGAATTCACCCTTTTCCATGTCTGTATTTGCGATTCGCATGTCTCAGTACTGCAACGGCGTCAGTCAGTTGCACGGCAAAGTAGCGCGGCGGATGTGGTCCCGCCTGTGGCACGGAAGACCTGAAAATGAAGTCCCTATTTCCCATGTAACCAACGGGATTCATGTTTCTACATGGATATCTCCTGAGATTGCCATGCTGTTTGAAAGACATCTTGGACCTGAATGGTATATGAGTTCCAGAAGACCGGAAAACATAAAAAGGCTTGATGATATATATGATGAAGAGCTGTGGCGCGCTCATGAAATGAACCGTACCCGTCTTATCCGGTTATGCCGGGAAATGATGATAAAACAGTATAAACATCGCAACGCACCCAAAGCAGTTATTTCAAGGATTGAATCGGTTCTGGATCAGGATGCCCTGACAATTGCATTTGCGCGCAGATTTGCAACTTATAAACGGGCTAATCTGCTGCTTCAGGATCCTGAACGGCTGAAGGCTATTCTCAATTCTAAGACATATCCTGTACAAATTATTTTTGCAGGAAAAGCTCATCCGAGAGATGACGAGGGAAAAAAGCTGATCAGACATCTTATTCAGTTTGTCCGGGATCCGGATTTCCGTGATAAAATTGTCTTTATAGAAGATTATGACATGCACCTTGCAAGATACATGGTGCAGGGCGCAGATGTATGGCTTAATAATCCGAGGAGACCGAATGAAGCCTGCGGAACATCCGGTATGAAAGCTGCTGTAAACGGAGTTCTGAATCTCAGTATTCTTGACGGCTGGTGGTGTGAAGGATACAATGAAGAAACAGGCTGGAAGATTGGTAACGGGGAAGAGTATTCAGACTTTTCATATCAGGATTCTATAGAGAGTCAGGCGCTTTACAATACTCTTGAGAATGATGTTATCCCATGTTTTTATGAAAAAAAGAGCGTTGAATTCCCCGGCAGATGGATAAAAATGATGAAGGAATCCATGAAAATGGCAATGCAGGATTACTGTAGTCTCCGTATGGTCGGAGAATATGAAGACAGGTTTTATCTTCCGATTGCCGGACGTATGAAAGGACTGCTTGAAAATAATGCGGCTGAGGCAAAGAATCTGCGGGTTCAGCGGGAGAGGATTCTGAGTTTATGGAAAAATGTAGGAATAGAACATCCGATACAGCATGGCAAGAGTCCGTTCAGGGTCGGAGAATATTATGATATAACTGCGAATGTATATTTGGGCGATCTTGAGCCTGAAGAAGTTGATGTTGAATTTTACTATGGTCATATGATATCTGCTGATAAGCTGGATGCTATCAGAACTGTTCTGATGAACGTAAAAGAAGACTGGGGAAACGGGCGGTACCTTTATACCTGTAAAGTTTCCTGCGATCTTTCAGGCAGATTCGGTTTTATGGCGCGTGTAACACCGCGGGGACAGCCTGCTGAAATTTACACCGGGCTTTGTTACCTGGTCGTAATAAATCATAATTGACTCGGCTGACATAATACCAAATCTCCATTGAAAACATGCTTCTGAAAAAACAAATTTCTGTAATCAATCAGAAAAAAATGACAGCATTGTATAAAATCAATGGAGATTTGGTATAAAGACGGATTAGCGGATCGTAGCCTTGTACCAAAATATGGATTACAAATTTTCTGCGCAAAATGAATTACTGCCTCACCTTACGCACAAAATTTGTAACTCCCCTTTTGTAAAAGCAGGGCTGTTAAGTTCTGTACAAACCTAACCTCCCTGAAGGGAAGGGGAAATTTGTCCCGCTCCGCTCCCCCCTTCCCTTCAGGGAAGGGGGGCAGGGGGGTTAGGTCAGGAGAACTTACAGCCCTGCCTTTTGTAAAAGGGGAGATAAAAGAGTGCGTAATGTGAGTTTCTAATTCTCAAATTTTAATTCCTAATTCTTACAGGATTTATTTCCAATCAGAATGGAAATAAAAAAAGCAGTTCCCCCGACCATAATAATTGTGGCGCCTGATGTCAGATTGAACATATAAGAGAGCCAAAGACCGACAATAGTGAATAATCCGCTTAACAGCGTGGAAAAAATCATCATTTTAAAAAGAGAAGAAGAATATTTCTCAGCAATATAAGGGGGGATTGTCATCAGAGCAATAACCAGAATCAGCCCCACCACACGGATAATCATTACCACAGCAAGGGCAATCATTCCAAAAAGCAGACAATAAAAGAATTTGACAGGCACACCCCTGAGCTGTGCAAATTCTTCATCATAAGAGATTGCCAGAAAATCATTGTAAAAATAACCTATAATTACAGTTATTCCAAAGGTTACACCGGACATCATCCACAGATCTGAATTTGGGACAGTCAGAATACTGCCGAAGAGATAACTCATTAAATCAACATTATAACCTGGCGTCAAATCAAGGAGAATCACTCCTATAGCCATGCCTACTGCCCAAAGGACGCCGATAATAGTATCTGCTCTATGTCTTGCTTTTAAGGTAACAACCGCCATAATCATTGCAATAATCAGAGAGAAACTTACGGTTCCGACCATATAAGGGATACCGAAGAAAAAGGCGATTCCTATACCGCCATAAGCGGCATGGGCAATTCCGCCTGATATAAATACAATACGGTTCACCACAACCAATGTACCGATAATGCCGCACGCGATGCTTGCAATAAGACCCGCCAGCATTGCATTCTGCATAAATTCAAACTGAAGTGATTCTATCATAGTTTTAGGGGAGTTAAGTTTTAAGTTATTTTAAATGCCCAATTCCCTTTAATGTTCACGCAGAACCCGATGGGGTAGTCCGTGTGCAATAAGCTCCACAGGACAGCAATACATATCAACCATCTCCTCAGTCATCTCCGCAGCACCGTGATAATGAACAGTTCTGTTTACACATGCAACAGATTTGACATAACTTGAAATGACCACAAGTTCATGGCTGACAATCAAAATAGTAACTGTTTCATTTAATTCCTTTAAAAGTTTATAAAAATCAGACTGATGTCTGGTATCTACGCTTGCAGTCGGTTCATCCAAAAAGAGAATTTCAGGATTACTCACCAATGCTCTGGCAATAAATACCCGTTGGCGCTGCCCTCCTGAAAGCTCTCCGATACGGTGATTCCGGTATTCCCACATTTCAAGCCGCTCTAAAATTTTCTGTACGGCATTTTTATCATCTCTTGAATATCCTGACCATCCCCTGAATGATTTAAGTCTCCCCATCATCACTACATCAATAACTGATATGGGAAAACTTTTATTGATACCGATCTCCTGCGGCACATAACCTAAGCAATGAGCTGTCTCTTTGGGAGCTTTTCCGAAAATTCTGACACTCCCCTGCTTAGGATTCAGAATACCGAGCATAATCTTCATCAGAGTGGTTTTACCTCCGCCGTTGGGACCGATCAGAGCTGTAAATTCTCCTTTATGGATTGTCATATTTACTTCTTGTAAAACTGTCTGACTGTTATATGAGAACCAGAGGTCTCTGATTTCAATCGCCGGTATTTTTTCCATTAAAATTCCTCTGTTTCCACGCGGGCGTGGGAACAAGAAAAACCGCCTAAAGGCGGTACTACAAACTTCCCGTAAAATTATTAATTAAATTAAGGCTTAATAAATTTTTCAGCCATCTGACGAAGATTATCAGACCAGTCCGGTGCAAGAGGATCAGCAAAAGCAATCTTTCCGCCAATCTCTTTTGCGATAACTTCAGCGCTCTTTGAGGAGAATTGCGGCTGAACAAAAATCACTTTTATTCCATGCTCTTTTGCATGTTTAATCAGATGCCCAAGCTCTGCCGGTTTCGGGGTTTTTCCTTCTGTCTCAACCGGAATCTGCTCAAGTCCGTAAGTATTTGCAAAATATCCCCATGCAGGATGAAAAACTATAAACTGATTCTCTTTCCCTTTTTCCGCCAGCATATTCCTGATTTCTGTATCAAGATCAGTCAGTTCAGTTATAAAGCGGTTATAATTTACTTCATAATCTTTACTATGTTCGGGATCAGCTACAGTCAACGCCTTAAAGATATTTCCGGCTTGTATTTTTACCAGCGGAGGAGATAGCCATATATGAGGGTCTTTGGTTTCGTGGTCTTTTTCAACATGATCCTTTTCCCCTTCATGATGATGTGCTTTCATTGGAATCTTTTCAACGCCATCCTCTGTATGTACGATAGCCATTTTTTTATTAACACCGGCGAATCTTTCAAGCCATACATCTTCAAATGTAACACCGACTGCAAAATATATTTTTGATTTTGAAAGCTCTGCCATCTGTTTTGGTTTCGGCTCGTAATTATGAGGATTCCCTCCCGGCTCAACCATTACTGATACATCAATATGCTCTCCGCCTATTTTTTCAGCAAAATATTTCTGGGGGAGAATGCTCACAAAAACCGGAATTTTTTCTGAGGCTGCAATACAGGGTATCCAGCCTGTAAAAATAACGCATGTTATTACAATCTTTATAATAAGACTCTTCATCATTAACCTCCTTTTTCATGTAAAATCCGTTAATAAATTAATTGGGATATTTTATAACCAACTTATTTTATTGTAAAGGATCAAAAAGATTAAGCTCCTTAATCCGCATGAAATCTTCAGTATGTAGGGCGGGTTAGCGTAGCGTAACCCGCTGTCTTCGCTGATAATGTCTGGTTATGCTACGCTAACCATACGCTGCTGATATCTGCAAATGTTCTGTAAGATACTAACTGTTCAAAAGATTTCTGCAATATTTCCCGCCGAGTCTCAATTTTTGAAACCGGATCATCTTTTTTTCTGTAACGCAGCGATAAAAATATTATAAAATCAAGAACCTCATTTTGTCTCTCTTCCGGCAATTCCTGCATATACATTTTAACCATTTCAACAGTGTTCATTTTAATCTCCGAAAAAGTTCGTAGTACCGCCTTTAGGCGGTCAGCGGTCAGTGTGAAATCAGACGGTTATCGCAGCACACCGAACCGCCTAAAGGCGGTACTACAAACGACATACCCGCCTAAAGGCGGTACTACAAACGACACCGAACCGCCTAAAGGCGGTACTACAAACGGCATACCCGCCTAAAGGCGGTACTACAAACGGTTATTTAACAAATCCCATAATCCTCGGCAGCCAAAGAACAGCATCAGGGCGATAAGTCATAAGAAAAAGGACTGACAGTTGAATGATTATAAAAGGAATAACTGCTTTTGAAACATAAATAATATCCCTGTTGGCAATCGCACCGGCAATATAAAGGCTCACTCCCACCGGCGGTGTGCAATATCCGATTGCAAGATTCACCGTCATAATCAGCCCAAAGTGCATAGGATCTATCTGAAATGCACTCAGCATCGGTATAAAGACCGGTCCCAGAATAAGAGTCGCGGAGATAATATCCATGAACATCCCTACAATAAGAAGCAGAATATTCGCAGCAAAAAGAAAGAGAGCAGGAGAATGAATGCTTGACAGAACCGCTTCAGTAATCTTTTCCGGAATACTTTCCAATGTAAGATAGCGTCCGAAACAGGTGGCACCGGATACAATAATCAATAAAGTTGCTGATGTTACAGCAGAACTGACTGTTACTTTTTTTACATCGCTTAATTTCATGGATTTATGAATAAAGAGTTCCACAATAAAGGCATATACACAGGCAATAACCGCAGCTTCGTTGGCGGTAAACGCTCCTGAAAATATCCCGCCGAATATGATGACGATCAGCATCAGAGACCAGAATCCCTCTTTTAAGACCGCAAAAATTTCTCCTATCCCCGGAACCGGCATCCGTACAATATCTTTCCTGTTTTTGTAATAAAAGTAAGTATAAAGACACGTCCCCAGAATGATGAGTATTCCGGGTAAAAATCCGGTTAGAAAAAGACCTTCCAAAGAGACATTGCTGATCATGCAGTAAAGAATCATACCGATACTCGGAGGTATAATTACGCCGAGATTCGGAGAAGTAGTCATTAACCCAAGTGTATATTTTTCATCATATCCGTTTTTCAGAAGCGCAGGGATCATAAATCCGCCCAGAGCTACAACCGTTGCAACAGTTGATCCTGATATAGCTCCGAAAAGACCGCAGGCAATAACACCTGCCATGCCAAGCCCTCCGGGAAGCCAACTCACCAGTGTATTTGCCACTTTGATAAGTTTTTCCACCATGGATCCCGCAGTCATGATGTTGCCGCAAAGGATAAAGAATAAAACTACAACAAGGGCAAAATTGTCCAGACTGCGGAAAAGAGACTGAAAAAGCAGGAGAATCGGCAAATCTGTAAAAAAGAGAAAACTTAATACAGCGGTAAAAAAAAGAGATATAAAGACAGGAACATACGCTGCCATCATTCCTAAAAGAATAAGAAGAACAATAAGATGAGTTAATTCCATAATTTTAATATCCTCGGTATCAAAAATAATCAGTTTTCAAATATTAACTGTGGTTCAGATGAACGGACAGAATGAATTATTTCTATTTCATCCCCCCAAATTTCAGACAAATTTTCAGTACAAAGATAATCTTTATAATATTTCTGAATCAGATCCGCTTCCCGGATATTTGAAAGACGTTTTTTTATCAAATCCGCATTTGCAGGATCAATTTCTATTCCGACTGAGTTTCTCTGCAACTGATGGGCGGCACAAAGCGTTGTTCCTGTTCCTGCAAAAGGATCAAGCACCCAATCTCCCACATTTGTTGAAGTTAAAATAATTCTTACCAGAAGAGCCAGCGGGCTTTGCTGTTTATGAAATCTTTCACCGTTTTCACTTCGTACAGCTTCATTACCTGCAAAATATCCGGATGTCAGTTCACGAATATCATCCCATACATCTGTCACAAAAACTCCGTTTTCTCTCTGAAATCTGTAATTCTGAGGTAAAGGCGGATTAATCCTCAGTCTGTGGAATGTTTCTGCTTTTTCGCCTTTTGTGGCATAAGCAATGATCTGATAATGTTTGCCGTATTTTCCGACAACAGGAACTGCTGATGTTTTCTTTTTCCAGATAATCAGATTTTGTAAAGTCCAGCCGCTTTCACGGAGACAATTCAGGACAAATTCGGTATTCTTTTCCCGCTGCATAAAATAAATTGCTCCGCCTTTGTCTGTAATATTGAATACAGATTCACACACAGCGGACATCATATTCCAGTAATCTTCTCCGCTCATATTGTCATCATGATAAGCATATTCTTTCTGCTGATTGAACGGAGGATCCAGAAAAGTCATATCAATCTTCTCATTAATTGACTGACTTTTTAAGATACTGAGACATTCATCATTTATAATTTTATACATCATATTTTTTTATAAAAGCCTGACACCGAATTAATATCAAGACCACGATGATTTTCAGTCTGGTACTATATATATTTTATAAGAATATCTTAGCGGTGTCAATGATAAATCTGATATAAACGGGGAATTAAGAATGCAGGATGGGAAATCAGGAATTGGGAATTAAATCAGAATTCAGGAGACAGAATAAATATATCCGGCTCCTGAATAAAAAAAACTATTCTTTCTCCTCATGTTCAGCAGCAGCCTGCTTGCCGGTACCCGGAAGTCCGTACATAGATGTGCTTCCGCTTGACCAATATTCCAGAACGCCCTCTACTACCAACTGATTAACTATCTTTTTGGCATCTCTCGGCTTTGATTCAAGGATTTTTGCTAAATCGTTAAAGTAGAATTTACTTTTTGATTTTAACTTTTTCGTAAGCTCTTCCACGATCTTCTGCTTTGCTTCCTCGTATTCCATCTTTTTTACCTCTTTTCTTTCAGGTATTCAGTGTCCGGCACCCAAATACGCCGGACACTGAATATTTAGATTAATTAGAACTTAAACTGTGTTGTCTGACGCCATGTATAATATGCAGGATCACGGAAATCATCAATAAGATGATGAGTAAATTCAATATCACATTTCTCAAAGAATCTTTCCCATCCGATTCGTTCTGCCCATTCACCAAGACGCTCATACTTGTTCGCATCTTTTGCATAAGCTTCAACCATTTTTTGAATACATGCTGTTGTGCTGGGCCAACGCGGAGCTTCATTGGGAAGAAATGCAACAACAACCTTGGAGAATTTCGGAGCGACTGATTCTGTTGGAAACTTTTCCGCCTGCCATGATAACAATACCGTCACCGACATTATCAGCCAAGAGGCATAGCAGGACACATGGTGTAGCAGTTACCGCAGAACATACATCTTTCATTGTTTACTGCAACACTGTTGACCTTTGCACCGTTAGGAAGTTCCATCTTTGATGGTTTGATGGCTGCAGTAGGACATGCAGCAATTGCCAGCGGAATTTCGCACATCTTATCCAGATATTCATGATCCAACATCGGAGGTTTGCGGTGATAACCGAGAATAGCGATATCAGAGCAGTGAACAGCGCCGCACATATTAAGGCAGCAAGCCAAGAGATACACGGAGATGTGCAGGAAGTCTCATGTTTCTGAAATCATCAAACAGTACGTCCATTGTTGCTTTTACCGGACCTGATGCATCAGTTGCCGGTGTATGGCAGTGAATCCATCCCTGGGTATGAACGATATTGGTAATACCTGCGCCTGTTCCGCCTACCGGGAATTTGAAGCATCCGCCCGGCTGAATTTCCGGCTCATCAAGATCATCAATCAGAGGTTGAACTTTATCTTTGCTGCTCACAAGAAATTCAATATTGTTTCTGGTGGTAAATCTTAAATGTCCGCCGCAGTACTTGTCTGCAATTTCACAGATTTCACGGATGTGAGATATACTCATGAGACGGGCACCGCCGACTCTGACAGTGTAAATTTCGTCTCCGGTTTCTGCCACATGAACCAGAACACCCGGTTCCAGAATTTCATGATACAGCCATTTGCCTTTGTTTTTAGCTAATTACCGGCGGATAAAATTCATCGTATTTTTTCGGACCGATATCAGTGATTCGGTTTTCCATGGGTTTGTCAGGATTGTAACCTGAAGATATAAATGCCATTGGTATTGCCCCTCCTTATCTCAAATGATGTTTTCTGAATTCATTGATATCCCGCTGCCATCCGCCTTCAACCTCATCTTCTTTCCAGAAGATGTACGGGTTGGATCTCGGTTCCTTAACCATTCTGCGGATCCGGCTTAAGACCTGTAGCTTCAAGCAGTTTCTGGAAGCCCTGACGTTTTATAAGTTCGCCAAGACGCTCACGGTTTTTCCCTTCTTCCATCCACCAGTCCCAAAGCGGTTCAATAACGTCTTTGATCTCCTGATAAGGCTCTTCAACTTTTATAAAAGGAACCAGCAGAGACCCCATCTGTGCGCCATCCAGAATCGGAGCTTTTGCACCGACAAGAATGGAAAGCCCTCTGTCATTGCCGATTCTCAAAGCTCTGGGCATAACATTGATGCAGTGCATACATCTGGTACATTCTCTATTATTGATTTCGAGCTTTCCGCCTTCATACCGCATACATTCAGTGGGACAGAGTGCAATAACTTCTTTCTGAATGTCAAATTTTCCCCAGTCACGTCCGGCATGAGCGCCTGCATTCGGTTTCAGTTCGCCGCCGACATACGCTTTGACTGCTGACTGATCAACACGAATATCATCACGCCATGTACCGATAAAAGACATATCTGAACGTGCAATAGACGCAACGCAGCAGTTGGGGCATCCGTCAAATTTGAATTTGAATTTGTACGGGAATGCAGGGCGATGCAATTCATCCTGATATTCAAGCGTCAGATCATAGCAGAGTCCCTGTGTATCATAGCATGCAAACTCACATCTTGCTGCACCGACGCAGTCCGCGGGTGTCCGCAGGTTTGAACCTGAGCCGCCCAAATCCTGATTGATATTATGGGTCAGTTCAAAAAAGATTTCTTCCAACTGAGGGGTTGTGGTGCCAATGAAAATAATATCACCTGTTGATCCGTGCATATTGGTGATACCGCTGCCCCGTCTTTCCCAGAGATCGCACAGTTTTTTGAGATATTCAGTGGTGTAAAATTTACCGCCGGGCTGTGCCACGCGCATGGTATGGAAATGAGCAACACCCGGAAACATTCCGGGCTGATCGCAGTAACGTCCGATAACGCCGCCGCCATAACCGAATACACCAACGATTCCACCGTGTTTCCAGTGTGTTCTTCCATGTTTGAAAGAAAGTTCCAGCAGACCGAGAAGATCGTCACATACATCTACAGGAATCTGATATTCTACTTTTCTTTCATTTTTTGCCCGTGATTCGGCTTCGCGCTTCATATCGCTGACAAAGCTTGGCCACGGACCAGTTTCAAGCTGATCCAACAGCGGGGTTTGATGTTTTGCCATTGTTTTCTTTTACCTCCGTTTTTGTGAAAAAAAATTAACGACTCTGACTCTAACCAATTTTCATGTCTTCAAAGGATACTGAAAAAAATATGAATTCTGTAAATAAAAAGAATTCACAAAATCATCAGATCATTGAACCCTATAACTAATATACGATAATCTGTCGTTATTTCCATATCATCTTATTACTAAGTTATCTTGTACACATTATTTAAAAAAGCAGATATAGAATAAACCTTACTTTTTGTCAATAAAAAAGCATAACGCTAATTCCAATTAAGAATTAAGAATCAGGAATTAAGAATTAACAGTCAGTTATAATTTTGCTGTTCAGGGAACCTGATCATAGGAAGCTGATTATAAAAAAATAATTTTAACCATGTTATTTTATAAAAAATTTGAGAATGTTATAAAAAGAGCCTGAATGTTGTTTTATATTCTTTTCAATAACAGGAAATTCCGGGGATAAAGAATGATAACCGTTCTGAAAAATCTGTTTAAATAAATCAGAAATATCTGAGTCAGTATAGGATAAGATATAATTTCGGAAACAAAGCTCAAGGGGAACAGGAAATATATCGTTAAAGGGATTTATTGCCAACCCCTGAAAAAAACCCTCTATTGTTCCTTTGACAGCAATATCATCCGCCCATACAATATCTCCAACGCCGTCAAGCCTGTCAATCCTCATTTTGATTGAAAGATTCATAAGAAACAGGAGCATGGCGGCAAGTATATTCCCTGCTTCAGTTTCATTCCCTTTGTTTTTATTTTGATTTTCAGGTAATAACCTCTTATAATCTCTTACAGTGATAAGTCTGACCTCTGTTTTTTCATTATGAATTTTTACAATAAAATCTCCGGCAGCATGGTGCCATGGGGAAATATGTTCAGAACTTTCAATATTATAATAAGAAGTCATAATCATGGCAGCCTGCCTGTAAATTTCTCCTGTATGAGTTTCTGACAGAAAAAATTTTCCCTTTTCAGAATCCCATACAGCAATTTTCATCTGATTTTCATCTGAATCATCTGATATATGAAATTCATGATACCCTTCAAACCACTCTCCGATAAATATCGGAATCGCAGCGCCGTCTTTTATCTGTCCCTCTCCGTATCCGTAAACTTTCGGAATAAAAGAATGTGAAAAATCGTTATTCAGTCTTTTGAGTATATTATATTCCTCTTTTATACATTTTTTTCCTGTTTCAGAAAGAGCGGCATTTACAGCAAAAAGAAATTTTTTTCCATCTGCAACTGCTTCAATTCGGGACGGATGATAAAATTCGCCGTGCTTTTCCAGACAGATGGCAATCTCTTCAGGCATTATATCATGACCGATATTCTGAGAAAGAGATGCCCTGATCATTTCAAATCTGTTTTTCGTTAAAAACGAGCTGATTGCACTGAAATAATCTTCATGGCTTATGGGAATATCTGACAAAATTGGGGAATTTTTCCGATTCATCGGAAGAGGGGTTTTCCAGATTTTGCTATCTTTTTGAATTGGATTCTGACGGTTATAAAGGAAATATTTACATACAGACATATCTTTCATAGTATCCTGATTTTGACTTGACAGCGGAAAACACTTACAGTTTTAGAACAGAGTCAGATATGATGTTCCTGATATTATTGATTTACAGAGAAGCTCACTCTGAAATTACCGGGAAAAACTGAAGCCAAAAAAAATATAAGTTATAATCCCGACATAAATTTAGCTATAACTAAAACAACAAAGAATAATAATCCGCCGAAAACAACGATACTCTCTTTTATTAACAACTTGAGAAAATGATTCATAACGCTCTCTTTTGAAGATTTCTGCTCCTTAAAAAATTCAATCCGGGATAAAAAAATTTTCATTAAACAGAGATATTGTAATCTTTTATTTTACTTAAAAGAGAAGGATAACTGATTTCAAGCAGTTGAATCGCTTCAGTACGGTTACCGCGGGTAGCAACAAGCGCTTTGGTAATCAGTCTTTTTTCCAGAATTTTCTGAGCATCCTTCAAGGAATATCCTTCAAACCGATCATCATCCCCATCTTTTTCTGCTCTTTTAAATTCAGGGAAATCTTCCATTGAAAGAATCGTTTTCTCTGTTAAAACAACAGCTCTTTCAATCGCATTTTCCAATTCTCTCACATTCCCATGCCACTTGTAAGTAAGAAATGCTGACATGACATCCGGCGATATACCTGTTATATCCTTATTCAATATTTTCCTGAATCTGCTGATAAAAAATTCGTTTAAAAGAGGAATATCTTCAGTCCGCTCCCGCAGCGGAGGCACTCTTATCGGCAATACATTTAATCTGTAAAAAAGGTCCCGACGGAAAAAGCCTTTTTTTACCTCTGCTTCCAGATTTTTGGCAGTAGCGGCAATAATACGGACATCTATTTTTTTTGTCTTTGAATCGCCGACAGGTCTGATTTCGCTCTCCTGTAACACACGCAGAAGTTTTACCTGTAAATGCAGAGGCAATTCTCCGATTTCATCAAGAAAAATAGTTCCTCCGTTTGCCTCTTCAAAAAGTCCTTTCTTATCTTTTTCTGCTCCGGTAAAAGCGCCTTTCTTATATCCGAAAAATTCACTTTCGACAAGATCTTTCGGTATAGCGCCGCAATTTACAGGAATAAAAGGATTATCTGCTCTTTTTCCGCAAAAATGAATACCTTTTGCTATCAGTTCTTTGCCTGTACCGCTTTCACCGACAATTAACACAGTGATATTATATCGGGATGCTTTTTCCGCCAAATCAAAGACCTGTAACATAGCACCGCTTTTTGCTATCATCTCACCGAAATGATAATAATTTTTTTTAATCTGTACCTCTGATGCTGAATATTCTTTCTGATTTTTTCTCTGCTCTGCTTTTTTAAGCGCAAGAGAGACTTCATCCGGTTTAAACGGTTTTGAAATATAGTCGTGAGCTCCGAGTTCCATTGCTTTAATTGCCAAATCTGTGCTTCCATAAGCTGACATCATGATAATTGTTGTCTTTCCAAGTTTCTCTTTGGCAGATTTTAAAAAATCCATTCCGTTCATTCCCGGCATCTTAATATCACATAAAATAAAATCATAGCATGTTTTGCATAATTTTTGCAGTCCCTCGCTTCCATCAGATGCTGTATCTGCCATATATCCGGAATTTTTGAGTGAAGCTGCCAGAACATGACACATATTCTCTTCGTCGTCTATGATCAGCAACCGTTTTATATCTTTTTGAAGTGAATTATTCATAAATTCTGGTGCAGGAAACCGCTGTCCCTTTAGGGTAGCGGAGGAATGCACCTCTCTTTTTTTTACCCTGTCATGAAAGAAAAGTTTTGCATGGTGACTCTTCACCATGCAAAACCGTTTCTGCTCCTTTAAGAGCATCAGCCTTTCGGCTGTTATGTTTGCCTCGACAAGGTTATTATGGCTTTTTACGCCCGGCACACCGGCTTCAGACCTTTACACCTGTTTAATGCCGGACAGCAGAGCAGCGGACTGGCACGCATCCGCCGGTGTTATGACCAAAATAACGTAGTTCCCGAAGAACTCAGTCCGGTCAACAAGGCTTACAGTTTCCTACAAGCCGCTACCCTTCAGGGTAGTGGTCGTTGACTATTTATCATTCAAATGACAGTTTAATATATTGTTTTTATTTATAACTGAAAATAAGAAACTGCTATATTGAATAATTATGCAAAAAACATGCCATATTTTTTTGGCAATAAAAGGGCAACCACAGGGGGTTGCCCCCTACATTTAGAATAACAAATTATGTCCTTCACAGAGATACTTGAGAACGGAATTATAAGGAGGCTGAATATTTTTACTTAGCTGACTATAACCATATATGGTTAAATCTGACCATTATATCAATCAGGAATTGGAAATCGGAAATTGACAAAGAGATGCGGTTTTTTTAAATCCCGCATCTCTCCTGTTTATTACACTCTATTCACAGATAATTTCACTCTCTCTCGGAAGCATGGTGGTTTTTCCTTCAATCTTGATGCTGATCTCCCTTCGTATCTCCAGCTCAAGAAGCTCTTTACGCTTTTTATTCAAAAGATAATCAGCAACTTCAAGCGGAACAATCCCTTTTGCGGTTGTGATTTTATCCTTTAATGTTTCAAGATGAAGTTTTCGCAGGAAACTAAGCCCCAGAGTTTCAACAGAGGGTGTAAGCCCTTTTCCCTGACAATACCTGCAAGGTAAATAACTGCCGTATTCAATAGGAGGACGGATTCGCTGCCTTGACATTTCCAGCAGTCCGAATCTTGAAATTTTACCCAGTTTTATCCGTGCTTTGTCCTGTTTAACATGGGTTTTGATCATCTTTTCAATCTCTGATTTATGCCGGGAATCTTTCATATCAATAAAGTCTATTACAATCAGTCCGTCCAGGATCTCTTAATCTCAGTTGACGGCAAATCTCCTCAGCCGCTTCAAGATTGGTCATATATGCTGTCTGTTCCACGGATTTTTTATGTATTCCCTTACCTGAATTTACATCTATTGCCACCAATGCTTCGGTCTGTTCAATCACAACAGAGCCGCCGGACTTCAGACTCACCCGATTTTCAAATATGGATGCAATCTGGGTTTCAAGCTCATATTTGGTGAATATCGGTTTCTCGCCTTTGAAGAGTTTTACAATCCGGGTATGCCTGGGAGATATAATGTTTATAAAGTCTTTTAATTCATGAAAGACTGTGGAATCATCTATGAGAATTTCCTGTACATCTGTGGTGAAGTAATCCCGTATGGATCTGAGAACAAGATTCCGTTCTTTATAAAGAAGGGCAGGAGCAGAAGATTCTATTCCCTTTGTATTAATATCTTTCCAGAGTCTGAGAAGATACCTTAAATCTCCTGCTATCTGAGTTTTATTGCAGTCTGTTCCCGCAGTACGGATGATAATACCGAATCCTTCAGGCATCTTCAGACTGTTCTCAATCTCTTTTAACCGGCTCCGCTCTGTTTCATCCTCTATTTTACGTGAAATGCCCCTGCTGTCACTTCCGGGCATTAAAACAATATATCTTCCTGCAAGGGAAATATAAGTGGTCAGCACAGCACCCTTATTCATAACAGGATCCTTTACGACCTGTACAAGAAGCTCCTGCCCTTTTCGGACAATGTTCTTTATGGAATGGTCCCCTGAATGAATATCCTGAAAATAATCAGGATGAATCTCATCTTTCTGAAGAAAGCCGTGCCTTTCTGCTCCATAATCTACGAATACAGACTGAAGACCCGGCTCCACGCGGGTAATAATTCCCTTATAAATGTTGCCGTGAGTAATCTCTTTGGCAGAGCTTTCAGTATGAAATTCTTCCAGTTTGCCGTCTTTTACTTTGGCAACTCTGCATTCTTCGGGATCCATAGCATTAATGAGTATTTTGCTGCTCATATCATATCAATAAAACTCCTTCTTTTCAGTGAACAGTTTTCAGTTTTATCACTGTTCACTGATTACTGGTTAAAACCTCGACTATCTTCTTAATCCGCTGATTAAGCTCCTCTTCTGACCATGACAGCTTTATCTGCATGGATATGGTACGGCTTATAATGCTCTCTGATTGCGGAACATTTATATGACGGTAATCAGGGCAGTTATCTGACATTTGAGCCGGAATCTTTGCCGGTGCCTTTAAATCTTTAAAATGATTCCATTGGCGGATATAATGCCAGTTGTTGTCATACCAGTAAAAAGAACCGTCAATCCCTGCATTTCCAAGAGCTTTGGCAATACTTCGCGCCCGGGATTCATTCGGAAGAAAAAAAGAAAGAAATGTGGCAGAATCTCCTGCTTCATCAGGAATCTTTCTGAATGTAATTTCAGGAATCTCTGACATTCCCTCTTTTATTGCTTTTTTATTGGATCGCTGTTTTTCCAGAATAAAATCAAGTTTTCTCAGTTGTGCAACACCGACAGCCGCGTTTAATTCGCTTATCCGGTAATTATACCCAAGAATCGGATGACTCTCAAGCCCCCTGTCATTGCCGATATGATCATGTCCATGGTCGGCGAAGGAATCTGCTGTTTTATAAAGGGTTTCATTATCTGTAATAACTGCTCCCCCTTCTCCGCATGTAACTGTTTTAACAGGATCAAAAGAGAAGCAGCCCATTTTCCCGAATCTTCCCGCAGATTTTCCTTTAAAACTTGCTCCAAGGGACTGGCACGCATCTTCTATCAGAATAAGCCCTTTTTTATCACAAAATTCTTTTATTTCATCAATACGCGCCATAGAACCGCACATATGAACCGGCAATACTGCTTTGGTACGCGGCGTAATAACAGATTGAAGAGCATCAGGATCAAGACACAGGGTCTCATCAATTTCAGCAAATACCGGAACAGCCCCGGCAGTCAGCACAGCCTCTACTGTGGCAATAAAAGTGAACGGCGGAACAATCACTTCATCCCCTGCTCCGACTCCGCAGGAAGCCAACGCAATACTGAGAGCCGCTGTACCGCTGGAACATAAATGAGAATACTTTGCTCCTGTCCGTTTTGCCAATTCTGTTTCAAACGTTTTTGCTTTCCAATGCCCCTTTCTTGCATTATCAAATCTGTAGCGAAATAAGACGCCTGTATCAAGGACATCCTGAACTTCTTTTCGTTCTTCATCTCCGAATAATTCAAATCCCGGCATATTTCCTCTCCTCTTTTCATCCCAAACCCTAATGGTTTTAAAAACGGTTCGACTGAGCTCACCGAAGTCCATTAGGGTTTATTCTTCCTGAAATTCGGGTGAAGGGTCGAGAGTTAGAAACTTTTGACTGCTGAATGTTGACTTTTTCTTCTGAACTCTCACCTTTCACCTCTTTCCCGTTATCCCTTATCTCTTTTCCAAAGTATTCTTTTATAATCATCTTTGCATACTGATTTGCTCTTTTTCCTATATATTTTTCATGTGCCACACAAACCGATATGACAATTTTTTCAGTACCTTCTTTTTGTTCGGCAAATCCGACAAACCAGTCATAATGATAGTTTTCACGGGTTCTGCTGTTGATGCTTCCGGTTTTCCCGCCGATATAAAGTTTTGAGAGAATCGCATCATCCTGATAATCTTTAAATGTTTTTCTGCATGTCCCGGACTGTATTGTTGCTTTCATCAGATCATACATAACTTTCGAGGTCTCCTCAGTTATTGCCTGATGCAGTACTTTCATACCGCTCTTGTAAAAGAGATTTCCCTTGTCATCTGTAATCTGCTCAACTATAGCAGGCTCAGTCAATTTGCCGTTATTCAGTATTGCTGACGCCATCAGCGCGCCATGAAGCGGGGATATGGTTGTTTCACGGTTAAAACCGCTGGCAATCTCCGCCAGATGATAAGATTCATCAGATAAAGAAAAATCACCCGGTTCTGCCGGAAGATTAGATTCATCAGATAAATAAAAAGCGCTTGGAGAAAGCGGAAGCTCAAAAGCAATATTCTGATTAAAGCCGAAAAATTCAGCATACTCTTCAAGAGTCATCTTTCCCAGATAATGAATTCCGAGCTTGCCGAATACAGGGTTGATTGACTGGGCAAATGAATCTCTGAGTGTTATTTTAAAGGTTTTTCTTTTTGTCTCGTTTTCCAACTGAGATCTGTATAATGTATGTTTTCTTCCGAAAAATTCTACCTGAGAATCAGCATCAAATCCGCATCTTTCAATTGCCGCGGCAGCGGTAATGATTTTAAAGACGCTCGCCGCGGGAAATTGGCTGTCTGTACAGGGGTTATGGTACGGATCTCTTTATCAAAGCTGACCATAGATAAAATTTTGCCTGAATACGGTTCCATAACCACAATTCCGATATATCGGGAGGTGGCTCTGTCCAGATTTTCCAGAAGAAAATGCTGTAAAGAGATATTAATGGTTGTATCTACAAAAAAATGCTGAGTATTTGTATTAATTTCAAGGACTTTGTCTTTAAGATTGATAAAATTTCTGCTGTCGAGCAGAGCCTGAATCTCTTTTTTATCACTTACAGGTTCAGACAGGAGAGAAGAGAAAGAATAAGGGATGTTTTTTCTTTCTGTTTTGGAATTTATCTGTTCATAATAATATAATGCTTCTCCTGAATCGCCGATAATCTGATAAACCGTCAATAAAAAGAAAAATAATATGATATATTTAAATACCTTTGTTATCATATTATCTTTGACAGCAGTTTTTTTCACTCTGGTCTGATAATTTTTCCAACTGCGTTCTTCAAGGGGAATTTTTTTATTTTTAAATTTGTTGTTCATTATTATGATTATATGACAATTAAGATAGAAGCTGCGAGGCTGAAAATCCGCAGCCTTTTCAATTTAACCGCAAAGTATGCAAAAAAAACGCAAAGTTACGCAAAGATATGTTTTAAACTTTGCGATTCATTTTTTCAATGCAGAAATTCCGATTGAATTTCAGTAAATCGAAAAAGTTTGCAGTACCGCCTTCAGGCGGTTCGGCGTGCTGTGATAAAGGTCTGATTTCACACTGACCGCCTAAAGGCGGTACTACAAACTTTTACAAATTTCCGATCTGCTGAATTTAAAAAGACTTCCTAAGTTTCCGAAACTTCGGAAGTCTTTTTGTTAAAAAATTCGTAAGACCTACGGGGTTTCTGAAACCCCGTAGGTCTGGACTGGAAGCTCTATGAACCAATTACTTACCTTCAAGGTTTGAATCTTATTTCACAGGGTTCCCGGCTTCACGCTTTTATCCAAGGTCAGAACTGAGCATCTGCTCTCTTCAGTAGCGGCAAGCACCATCCCCTGAGATAATATTCCCATCAGCTTTGCAGGCTTCAGATTTGCCACAATAATGACCTGCTTTCCCACAAGCGTCTCAGGAGGATAGCTTGCGGCAATACCGGCAACAACAGTACGTTTTTCACTACCCAGATCTACTTCTAATTGCAGAAGTTTTTTTGCTCTTGGGATTGCTTCGGCATGAACTACTGTCGCAACTCTGAGATCAATCTGTCCGAATGTTTCAAACGTGATCTCAGGTTTGATTTCAGGAACAGAGGATATCGGCTCTTTCTGCCTCCTGAATATCAGGATCAGGCTTTGTTTTTTTTGTGTCAATTCGCGGAAAAAGCGTAACAGATTTGGGAAGTTTTGTTCCGGGCTTTGTTACTTTCCATCTCTTGAGAAGATCAAGATTATAAAATTCACCTTTTTCAATCAGATCCGGATCAGCCCCAGATGTTTCTGCATGATTTCAGCCGTATTCGGCATAACCGGATAAATAAGCCCGGATATGATTCTCAACCCTTCAAGAAGATAATACATCACCACTTCCAACTGCTTTCTGCTGGTCTCTTTTTTTGCAAGCTCCCAGGGTGCTGTAACATCAATATATTTGTTCATCTGGCTGATAAATTCCCATACAGCAATCAGCCCCTTGTGAAAAGTAAACTCCTCCATTGCTTTTTCAAATTCAGCAATTGCTTTTAATGCGTCTGCCTCAAGATTCCCGAATGTAAAATGTGTGGTCATCTCTTTTTCAATATCCGGGTCAATATCAGGTATAACTCCCTTAAAATATTTATGAACCATAGCAACTACCCGGCTGAACAAATTTCCGAGATCATTTGCCAAATCAGAGTTAATCCGCTGTATCAGAGCCTCTTCGCTGAAATCGGCATCAAGCCCGAAGACCATCTCACGCATGAGAAAATATCTGAAAGCATCAAGTCCGTAAATATTTTTTAACTGAAGGGGATCAGCCACATTTCCAAGACTTTTTGACATTTTTGCATGATCAATATTCCAATATCCGTGAACATTCAGATGATTATATATCGGCATCCCGGCGGCTTTCAGCATTATGGGCCAATATATTCCATGAGGCTTTAATATATCTTTTGCAACAATATGCTGAACTGAATTCCAGTATTTTTTATATAACTCTCCGTCAGGATAGCCTAAAGCAGAGACATAATTTAAAAGAGCGTCAAACCATACATAAGTTACATAATTTTCATCAAAAGGTAAGGTGATCCCCCATTGAAGCCGGGTCTGGGGCGGGATATACATAAATCTTCAAGCGGTTCTCTCGAAAAATGCCAATACCTCGTTTTTATACCGTTCCGGGAGTATAAAATCAGGATTCTGATTAATATAATCAATCAGCCAGTTCTGATAGCGGCTCATTCTGAAGAAGTAATTAGATTCTTTGATAATTTCAGGCTTTTTCTGATGATCCGGACATTTGCCGTCAACCAGTTCACGCTCTGTATAAAACCGCTCACATCCGAAGCAGTAAAGCCCTTCATATTCACTGAAATAAATATCACCGGAATCATAGATTTTCTGAAGCACCTGCTCCACAGTTGCAATATGAGACGGGTTTGTGGTGCGGATAAACTGATTATACCTGATATTCAGCTCGGGCCAAAGGTCTTTGAAGAGCTGACTTATCTTATCAACATAAACCCGCGGACTCAGACTCTCTTCTTTGGCAGCAAGGACAATCTTATCTCCGTGCTCATCTGTGCCGGTCAGAAAGAATGTTTCCGCCTGTTTCATGGTATGAAAACGGCATGAAACATCTGCTACAATTGTTGTATAAGCATGTCCCAGATGAGGTCGTGCATTTACATAATAGATCGGTGTTGTTATATAAAAAGTTTCTGACATCTCTTTCTCCTTAAAGATAATCTGCTGAGGGTCATTATTTCAGATTTTCAGGGAGTTCTGTCATCTCTCCGTAAGATGAATTATTATCTTTATTTATCATAAATGACTGCTCCGGCTGATAATTATCTATAATACTGATCTCATTCAAATCTGTTTCTATTTCAGTACCGTCATCGATGCGAATGCCAACCCTGTTACAGATAACATTATGACGAATAACTCTCCCTTTTCCTCCCGGGAATCTTTACAAGTTTACCGATCCCGGGACAGTCTTTATTTTTAAGACATTCTTCCCTAAGCACTTGATATGTTTCATTCTCAAACATAAGACAGCACATAAGTCTGCCGCACAGTCCTGAAATCTTTGTGGGATTTAAAGAGAGTCCCTGCTCTTTTGCCATGCGTATGGAAACCGGCTCAAATTTCTCCATAAATGTTGAACAGCAGACTTCACGCCCGCATCTTCCAGCCCCCGCATATTTTTGCCTGATTGCGTATCCCCACCTGTCGCATCTCTATACGGACAGCGAATTCCTAACAAGCATCTTTACCAACTGCCGGAAATAAACCCGACCTTCGGCAATAAAGAAAAATATCAGTTTGCCTGCATCAAAGTTGCTTTCAACAGCAAAGAGCCTCATTTCAATATTAAGCTCCCGGATATGTTTCATGCAGAAATCATAAGAATTTTTTTCCAGTTCACGATTTTTTTGAAGTTGTTCAAAATCTTTTTCTGTTGCAAGGCGAAAGACTTTTTTGTAAATACGGGAAGGCTCTTCTACAGCAACCGGCTCTGAAATTTTCTCTTCAATTGTAACAGGAGATACCACGACTGTTCCGAATGCAAGCCCCTGCTCTGTCTCCACAATAACATGATCCCCAACATTCAGGACAAATGCTCCGGGATCAAAATCATAAACTTTTCCTGCAGATTTAAATCTTATACCAACTATTTTTTCCATATATAATGTCAAATCGTTAAAACCCTAATGGTTTTAATTTGCAAGCTGCATAATCATAGATTCCAAAGTCAGTCTTAAATTCGTATCTGCTCTGAGATTTTTCTGAGCTGTTCCTAACAGCTTTTATTTTTGAAAGCAGAGATGTTACAGTAATTTTTGATGAGACCCGCTGTTGAATCTTCTCTGTCACATCACGATCAACTATCTTTTTAAAATCAACTCTCTGATATTTTTCTGTCATTATTTTGCATACAACAATATCCCTGAGCCATGAATTTATTATTTCAAGGGCATCTGAAAGAATCTCTTTATTTTTTGAAAGATTCTCCGCAAATGCCAACATTCCGGCAATACCTGATTCTCCTGACATAACCAGCCGATCCAGTACACTGATAAGCCAGTAACGCCGGTTTATCCATTTTTTCTGACTCATAGCAACAGCTTTAGAGAGACTTCCGTTTGCCATAATCGCTATATTCATTGCTTCATGCGGTTTAACTCCTCTGGTTTCAATCAGTAAATTTTCAAGTTTTTTTCCCCCTTCATCAGATAAAAAAGGGGAATAAAATCTGATATGCTGACATCTGATAAAACTGTCGGAAGCAGATCAGACGGCTAAGGAGCAATAAGTATCAGAACAGTCCGTTCAGGAGGCTCTTCAAGCACTTTAAGCAGAAGCATTTGCCGCTTCACTGGTTCATCAGATGAGCATCAGATATAATCACCACCCGTGTTTCTGCTTCATAAGGCTTCATGCTGAGTGTATGGCATAATTCACGAATCTGATCAATTCGGATAAACGCCCCTGAAGGCTCAATAAAATGAATATCCAGTGGTTGCGGAGCAGAATCTCCGGCATGATTTACAAGGGCAGTTACAATGGCAGTTGGCAGTTGGCTACTGCATCCTGCCCCGTGCCCCCTGCCTCCTGACTCCTGACTCCTGATTTCTGACTCCTGCTCCCTGCCTCCTGCCCCCTGCAATTACACGCCATAGCAAAGAGCATAGCTGTAGCTCGTTTGCCTATCCCCTCAATTCCGGTGAAAGGGGCGTGAGGTATGGTTCCTTTTTGCAGAAATACAGATAAGCGTCTGTAATTCAGTTCCGATAATTTTAAATTTTCAGGTTCAAACTTAAAAGGCACAAAGCCATCCGCGATTTTTGCTTTTTATAAGAAACTAAGTTTTTTTGAAGAATCTTAGTTTCTCTATACTTAGGGTTTAATTTGAGCAGATTATTTCTTTTTGCTGTGGTAATCTACCCGTTCCTTTAATTCCTTTCCGCATTTGAAAAAAGGAAGTTTCTTCGGTGTGATAAGAACTTTCCCTCCGGTTTTCGGATTTCTCCCTGTATAGCTTTTGTAATTCTTTGCAAAAAAGCTGCACAGTCCCCGAGTTCCTCAACCAATTCCCCATGAGAAAGTGATTCTGACATATCACCGAAAAAAATTTCAACAATTTTTGCCGCTTCTGCTTTTGAAATATTTGCCTCATTTTTCAATGTGGAAATAAGTTCTAATTTGTTCATTT
>CAWEAR010000025.1:0-36336 GCA_963806835.1 uncultured delta proteobacterium | reverse complement strand
AGCGGAATATGCAGAAAAAGAAGGGATTCCTGTGCTTATGGAGATTCCTTTTGACAGAAAGATTGCCGAGGTGTATTCAGAGGGTAAGCTGATAGCAGAGGCAATTCCTTTGTGGAAGGAGAAATTTTATAATCTGTATCACTCTGTCAGAAAAATAGCGGAGAGCAGGAGGCAAAAGATATGAAAGAGCTTGTTATCATCAGCGGCAAAGGCGGAACCGGCAAGACCAGTCTGACGGCGGCGTTTGCTTCACTTGTTCAGAATAAGGTGCTGTGTGATGCTGATGTTGATGCCCGCGGATCTTCATCTGATTATGAATCCGCTTGTCAGAGAAACTCATGAATTCCGATCAGGTCATAAAGCATTGATAAATTCGGACAAATGCACCCAATGCGGTTTGTGCGCGGAGATGTGCCGCTGGAATGCTGTCCGTGAAGATTTTTCTGTTGATCCGTTTTCATGCGAAGGGTGCGGAGTATGTGTTTATTGCTGCCCTGAAAATGCGATTGAATTCCCTGAAAATATTTGCGGAGAATGGTTTATTTCAGATACCCGTTTCGGTGCAATGGTTCATGCAAGACTCGGAATCGCCGAGGAGAATTCAGGAAAGTTAGTAACACTTGTCCGGAGAAAAGCAGGAGAGCTTGTCCGGGAAAAAGGGAACAATCTTATTCTGACAGATGGTCCTCCGGGAATCGGTTGCCCTGTAATTGCTTCGATCGGCGGTGCAAGTGCTGTACTGATTGTTACGGAGCCGACTGTATCCGGCAGACATGATATGGAACGGGTTGCACAACTGGCTGCCCATTTCAAAGTTCCGGCAATCCTCTGTATTAACAAGTATGATCTCAATCTTGACAAAACAGCGGAGATTGAGGCATTTGCCAAAGAAAACGGAATAATCCCCGCGGGAAATATTCCGTTTGATCCGATATTTACCAAAGCAATGGTCAAAGGAGAGACTCTCTTTGAATATAACGGCAATTCAGAAACCGGGAATGCTGTCAGATCGATATGGAAAAATGTTACAGGCGTGTTAAACAGTTTGAATTAAAACTCACGTTACGCATATATAAATGACTAAATTATTTTTACTTCCGTTTTTTGCATACATACTTGGCTCTGTTCCCTGCGGTCTTATTCTGACCCGGATATTCACTTCTGAAGATATTACTCAGAAAGGGAGCGGGAATATCGGCGCAACAAATGTAAGACGAATTGCAGGTACGCCTTTGGGAATCCTTACTCTTATCGGCGATATGCTGAAAGGTTCATTACCTGTATATCTTGCTGTGAAGATGGCTGCTCCTGAATCAGATTATCTGATTTTTCCCGGTATTGAAGTGCCTAATATCTGGAAAGAACTGTATATATCCGTTATTGCATTTTCTGCTTTTATGGGACATCTATACCCGATCTTCATGAAATTCAGAAACGGCGGAAAAGGAGTTGCAACTGCAGGAGGCTGTTTTCTTGTGATTTCACCTGTATCGTTTTTTATTGCAATATTAGTCTTTATCATGTTTATCTGCTGGTTCAGCAGAGCCTCAGTAGCTTCATTGGCTTCTTTTGGCGTATTGCCTGTAATTTTATGGGAAGCAACCCGTTCCCCTGTGATAACCGGATGCTCTGTAATCATAGCCATATTCATTTTTATTCGCCATAAAGAGAATATCAGACGGCTATGGTCAGGTACAGAACCAAAAGTGTTTTGACAATAAGTCAGACTTCCGAAGTCTGAAAACTTCAGCAGATAAAAAAGTTTGCCGCCGCCGCCGCATAGGCGGTATTTTATTTCAGCATAACCTTCTGATTTCAAAGAAACCGCCTAAAGGCGGTACTACGAACATCTCCGAAAAAATAAATTCCTCTTTGCATCTTTTCCTGAAATTCTTTATAATTTTTATTTTTGATAAATTCTGAAAAAATGCTAAAATAAAATTTTAGCACTCCATCCGGCTCTTATAAAAATAAGGAGGTTAAAAGATGACAGAATACGATCTTTGGAAAATCTTTCCGAGAATGCCTAAAAAAGTAACCATTGGAGATATTACTGTACGTGACGGTTTTCAGCATGAAGAAAAATTTATATCAACCCCGGCAAAGATATTTTATTTAGAAGAGCTTATATTTGCAGGATGCCGCGATATTGAAGTGACCAATCTTGGAAATCCGTATCTTATGCCTCAGTTCAGGGATGCAGAGGAGCTTCTTGCTCATCTGAGAAGCGACCGATTTAAAAAACGGTGTAAAAAAAACGGGATCAATTATGATGAGATTTGCCTTACCACTATTACTATCAGGGAACCGGCTGTTGATCGTGCAATTGCTTTAAAAGAAAAAGGAATTGGTCCCGACCGGGTGCTGCTGATGGTATCTACCGAGGAAGAGCATCATTTTGCCAATTCCGGGACAACTCTGCCTGATTATTGGAAAGAGGCGGAACGCTGTATCAGAAAATGTAATGACGCGGGGATAAAAATGTGCGGTACTGTCAGTACTATATGGGGGAGTCCTATCGGCGGAGCAACAGAATTAAAGGATGCTGTTGAATTTACCAAACGCTGGTTAGATATAGGCGCTCATGATGTGGAACATGCGGATCATGACGGAAGTGCATCTGCTCCTCAAGTTTACCGCTATTTCTCCATGATTCTGGATGAAATCCCTGATACCCGGCTTCATATTGCTCATTTTCATGAAACAAAACGGGTGGCGTCAGCCTCTGTACTGGCGGCGTTACAGGCAGGTATTACGAATTTTGAAGCGACATTAGGCGGTCTTGGGGGACAGCCTGCAAATTTCCTTGATGACTGCCCCACCAAAGGAACCGGAGATTATTATTACAAAGACCCCCGCTATGTGGGGCTGGTCTGTCTTGAAGATTTGCTGGTTCAGATTGATGAAATGGGAATAGCGCACGGGTATAACGTGGATCGGATTCTTGAACTTGGAAGGCTTATGGAAAAGACAATCGGCAGGAGACTCCGCTCCGAAGCTGTGATTAACGGAAGAACCTTGAAAGAGGGACATAAAGAATTTGCCCGTCCGGGTCTGAAAAAGTTAAAAGAGAAACTGGGAGAGAGTCCGGGAGAGAAATTTCCGAAGGTATTAAAACCCTAAGGGTTTCTGAGAAAATTCACATAAGGAGTTAAAATGGAAGCACAACAGCTGCATCATATAAACGTTGATTTTTTTGAAAATTATGACCGGCGATATTTCAAGGATAAAACATAAAAATATTGAAGAGATAGGCAACAGAATAAAGAGCCTGAGAGAAGGAAAAGGATTATCCCTTGAGGAACTATCAAAAATGACCGGGTTTGAGGTGGAACTCCTTTCTAAAATTGAAAATAATGAAGTCCAGCCTCAGCTTGGGACCATGATGAAACTTTCAAAAGCTCTTGACAGCGCAGTTCAGCCGTCTGGTTTCAGGAGTCGGTGAGAAGCTCTATTCTATTACCCGGAAATCAGAGCAGAAAGCAGTATCCAGATCAACATCACAGAAAGGGCAAAAAAAGCTGTATAGTTACAAAAGCCTTGCCCCCGAAGTAAAAGGGCGTCATATAGAAACCCTGATTGTCCAACTGGAGGAAAATCCTGAAAAAGAGATGTCCCTTCATGAGGGGGAAGAATTTATTTATGTTCTGGAGGGGGATGTGAGCTTAAAGATCGGGGAAGAAATGTTTGACCTTGAACCAGGAGACAGTGCGTATTATCTCTCCACCACTCCGCACATGGTTGCTGCCAAAAGCGGAAATTCCACAATATTGGCTGTGCTTTATGAGGGATAGCGGGAGAATGGAATCATGAATAATGATATTCTGTTAAAAGAAGAGAGAAACAGTATTGTTATATTGACTCTTAACCGTCAGGAGGTGATGAATTCCTTTAATTTTGATCTCCTTACGGCATTAAGAGATCAGATAGAGTCGCTCAGATTCAGAAGTGATGTCAGGGTGATTATCATTACAGGAGCGGGAGATAAAGCATTCTGTTCCGGCGCGGATTTAAAAGAAAGGGCTTCAATGACGCAGGATCAGGTAAAAGAATTTATCTTTACCATAAGAAATCTCTTTACATCTATAGAATTTCTTAACAAGCCAGTAATTGCCGCAGTAAACGGCGCTGCACTCGGCGGAGGAACAGAGCTTGCTCTGGCAAGCGATATCCGTATTGCCTCGAAAAATGCCACAATGGGATTGACA
This sequence comes from uncultured delta proteobacterium, assembly GCA_963806835.1. Classification (GTDB taxonomy): domain Bacteria; phylum Desulfobacterota; class Desulfobacteria; order Desulfobacterales; family CAWEAR01; genus CAWEAR01. Next base: position 32,128 of record CAWEAR010000025.1, on the reverse strand, counting down.
GAAACCCGTCTTGCCATTATTCCGGGAGCTGGCGGAACACAAAGACTTCCCCGCCTCGTGGGACGGGGGAAGGCAAAAGAACTTATTTTTACAGGGCGGCGTATGAGCGCGGAAGAGGCATTACAGATCGGTCTGGTGAATAAAATCTGTGAACCTGCGGATTTGATGAAAGAGTCTTTTATAATGGCAGAAGATGATCTGTGAAGCAGGACCGGTTGCGATTGAGCAGGCAAAATATGCAATAAATTTCGGACTTGAGACTGATCTTCATACAGGTCTGGCGATTGAATCAAATGCTTACCGGGTAACGATTCCGACAGAAGACCGGCTGGAGGGGCTTGCTGCGTTCCGTGAAAAGAGAAAACCTGTTTACAAAGGGAAATGAAAAGGATAAAAAAGAATTATGATTAAAAAAAGAACGCTTGTAACAGGCGGAGCCGGTTTTCTCGGTTCCCATCTGTGTGAACGGTTATTAAAAGAAGGGAATGAAGTGCTGTGCGTGGATAATTTCTTTACCGGCACAAAGAGCAATATCCTGCATCTTTTGGATAATCCTTATTTTGAAGTCATACGTCATGATGTTACTTTTCCGCTGTATGTTGAGGTTGATGAAATCTATAATCTGGCGTGTCCGGCTTCACCGGTTCATTATCAGTTTGATCCGGTTCAGACCACCAAGACCAGCGTGCATGGAGCGATTAACATGCTTGGGCTTGCAAAACGGGTCAAGGCAAAGATTTTTCAGGCATCCACAAGTGAGGTATATGGTGATCCGCAGGTTCATCCGCAAACAGAAAGCTACTGGGGATATGTCAACAGCATCGGGATCCGCAGTTGCTACGATGAAGGCAAACGCTGCGCTGAAACCCTTTTCTTTGATTATCATCGTCAGCACCGCCTGAAAATAAAAGTTGCAAGGATATTCAATACGTACGGAACACGGATGCATCCCAATGACGGCAGAGTTGTCTCCAATTTTATTGTTCAGGCTTTAAACCGCGATCCGATCACAATTTACGGAGACGGTTCACAAACCCGCTCATTCTGTTATGCAGATGATCTTATTGAAGGATTTATCCGGCTCATGAATTCGCCGGATGAATTTACCGGACCTGTGAATCTTGGAAACCCCGGAGAGTTTACCATTCTGCAGCTTGCTGAAATGGTTATCCGCCTGACGGGTTCCGATTCAAAGATCATATTCAAGCCGTTGCCATCAGATGATCCGAGACAACGCCGCCCGGATATTATTCTTGCCAAAGAGAGACTCGGATGGAGCCTAAAATCCCTTTGGAAGAGGGATTGAAGCATACCATTAAATATTTTGAAAAACTTCTGAAATGATAAAGGATGGAAATTATGAAAAAAAGACTTTTTGCAGCATTAACCATTGTTCTTCTGCTTCTTTTGCCGGTAATCACGCTGGCTGCTGAGAAGATTGTATTCAGCACTTCTGAATGGGAGCCTTATGTGATAATGGAGAACGGGAAAGTAACAGGTTTTAATGCGGAGACTATCATGGAACTGTGTAAACGGCTCGGATTTGAAGCAGAGATTAAGGTGTTCCCTTTTAAAAGAGCCTTGATGTCAGTGAAACAGGGTGAATCAGACGCTATATTTTCTGTCAGACAGAATAAGGAGAGAGCCGAATATCTCTATTATCCTTCAGAGGCTATAAATATTGAACGGACTGTCATTATAGCCAAAAAAGGAAGCAATATAAAGATAAACGCTCTTGATAATCTGAAAGGTAAAGAGGTCGGAGTGGTCGGAGGATATGCTTATGATGCAAAATTTGACAATTATCAGGGAATGAAAAAGATAGAATATTATGACGATAAGCAACTTGTAACAATGCTGACGCTTCGTATAAATCTGGCAGCAGGCGCGGATGAAGGCTCAATAAAACATCTCTGCAAACTGGTAGGGCTTGAAATTGAGGTTGTATATGTTCTGAACGAAGAGCCGAGCTATATTGCCTTTTCCAAAGCTATCGGTGAAAAGGGGAAAAGGTTGAGTGATAAATTCAGCGATGCCCTGCGCAACTGAAAAAAGAAGGATTTATTGAGAAGATTGAAAGCAAGTATTTTTAGAATCAGAAGAGCCTGAAGGTTTTTAAGGATTGAGGAGAAATAACCTGACCGCGGCAAAGACTTCCGAAGTCTTATAGAGCCTTCAGGCTTGACAATAAAGCCATGTATGGGGCAAACGGAGCGTGTCCGCCATAACATCTGCAAAGAAAGCAAAGAAGGCGAAAGATTCACAAAAAAACTGTATCCGGCAGTTTAATTTTGACAAAATACTGCCTGATCTGATAAATAAAAGTTTGCTAATCTGATTAAATCTGCTATTATCAGAAGATTGAAAAAACTTCAATATACTGGTCAATAACCCCACGACCATAAATGGTCGGGGCCTGAAAAAGCCTGATTGACTAGTGCTTTGTCAAGGTTGTTTTGCCGGTTAACCACAAAGAACACAAAGAAAGCACAAAGAACTCTGTATCCGTCAGTTTAATTTTGACAAAGCACTAAAAGCATAGTAGTTTCCTGCTAAGATTTTATGAAAACACTGAAAGAGGCGCAGGAGATTTAAGACATTGCCCATGTCTGATATGGTGCAGAAATTTTTAAGAAACTCAGTTTTTCAAATTATTAAGAATTAGGAATTCTTAAAAGCTCCGTAGGAGCGTTATCTTTGGAGGTTGAAAGAGACAAATGACTAAAAAAACTATCTTATTTATCGGAATAGGGTTGTTGCTTTTTAGCGGATGCGCTTTAAGGGATGATGTTGTTGCATTGAATGATCGCATCCATGTACTGGAAGAGCATAACAGAGAACTTCAGCAAAAGAATGATACTGTTGAAAAAGAAAACGAAAATGTTAAATCCCGTCTTGAAGAGTACAGCAGAAACGGGGAAGAGAGGGATAAGACTTTAACCAGCCAGTCCGCAGGGATACAGGCAACATTTGAAAAAATTAATGAAGATACAAGAGTTCTTAACGGAAAAATCGAAGAGACAGATAATTTATTAAAAAGAACTATCCGGACATTTCAGGAATCTGAAAAAAATCAGGAGATGAGATTAAACCGGGTTGAAAAAATTATCAATACAGTCAATAACAGGGGAGCAGATTCAAGGAAGGACCAGGGAGTAACAGCACCTTCTGATTCAGGAGCGGCTTCTAATGCCGGAGATACTTCTGTAGCCGCCCCCTCCGGGAAATCGGAAGAAGAACTCTATTCTTTGGGAAAGCAGGCACTTGACAAAGATGATTTTCAAGGTGCCCGTAAGATATTTCAGGAGCTGATAAGTCAGCATCCGCAATCCAGAACTGTTGATAACGCCCAATTCTGGCTTGGTGAAACTTACTATCGTGAGAAATTATACGAACAGGCAATTCTGGAATATCAGACAGTAATAGAAAAATATCCGCAGGGAAATAAAACCAGAGCCGCCCTTTTAAAACAGGGATTTTCATTTTTCAATATCGGGGATAAAGCAAATTCACGCCTTATTTTACAGGAGCTTGTGAATAAATACCCTGATTCTGAAGAGGCAAAGATTGCAAAAAGTAAGCTCGCCGGTTTTTAAGTTGAGCATGGTGGGCAGGCATGATAATCAATGCCACTTTTGATCGGAAAGTTCATAGTACCGCCTTTAGGCGGTCAGGGTAAAATCAGACGGTTATCGCGGCTCGCCGTAACGCCTGAAGGCGGTACTACGAACTTTTCCGATCTGCTGATGATCTTAAAAAAAATCTGGAGGGATGTGAAAAAATTTTAAGGAGGGATGTATGTTTCAAAAAAATAAGATTGTTTATGTTATGTTCTTTTCTATGCTCTGCTCAATTTTGCTTCTCATAGGATGTTCCTCGAAAAAAGAGCTTCTTTTGCCTCAGAGTAAAATGGAAATGGAAAAAGGGGAAAGCATAGTCAAAGAAGGAGAACGTCTGACAGATCGGGGCGAGGATATGATTAGTGACGGCGAGGATATGATCGAAGATGGTAAAAAACTGCGCAAAGAAGGGAAAGAGAAGATCGGTCAGGGAAAAGAAATCATAAAAGCAGTTGAAATGCTTGAAAAAGCTGAAGAGCTTCGGCGTCATGGACAGGATTTGCATCAGAAAGTAATACAGTAAAACAGGAAAAACAATAAACCATAAGGGTTTTTAAAACCCTTATGGTTTATTAATAAATAAGAAAATTTGCCTTGTAAAAAAGACTTGACGCGGAGATAATAAAAGATTATATAATTTCTGTTTCCAAAAGATTATTATGGAAACTTGAAGAATTGATATAACGGGCGATTAACTCAGCGGGAGAGTGCCATCCTCACACGGTGGAAGTCGCTGGTTCAAATCCAGTATCGCCCACCAGTGTACAAAAAAAGCGGGTTACAGGAAAGAAATCAATAAAGGAGTTACAGTTCATGCTGTAACTCCTTTTTTATTTTAAGGTAAAAAGACCTGCGGGGTTTTTGAAACCCCGCAGGTCTCACATGATACTCATGAAACGACTGCTTTATAATAGTTTCAGAATCTTTTATCTTTTTCAGAACTGGCGCAGACGGCGGTTTACCGACAGCGGAACCATAGCAATGATTGCACTGACTGCATCGGCTGTGGTTGGATTAGATACAAACAGAACTATGGCATATCAGATATTTACATTTCTTTTATCTCTTTTTATTATTGCTATGATATTCAGCCTGTTTTTCCGCGCCCGATTTTCAGGAGACCGGATACTTCCGAAATTCGGCACTGCCGGAGAACCTTTTGAATACAGAATTGTTATTCAGAATCTCTCTCCGAAAATTCAGAAAGGACTCTTCTTATTTGAAAATATGGAAGATCCCCGACCTACGTTTGAAGAGTTTTTACATACACCGGAACCCGATGAAGAAAGACGGAATCTTTTTGATCAGGCAGTGGGGTTTTACCGCTGGCAATGGCTGATTTTTCGGAAACAGGGACCCCGCATAAAGTCACAGCCTATATCTGTATTGATGCCAAATGAAAAAGGGATTGTAAAGATTGAGATGCTCCCCTTGAACCGGGGATATTTAAGATTTAAAAGCATAACAATTTGCAGACCGGATCCGTTCGGGCTATTTTATTCTTTTATTACTATTCCTGCTCCCAAATCTCTTATGATACTACCGAAACGGTACACCTTACCCCCGGTATATCTTCCCGGATCAAGACGGTATCAGTCCGGCGGGGTGGCTTTGACCTCTTCAATCGGAGAATCAGAAGAATTTATGTCTTTAAGGGATTATCGCCCGGAGATTCTCTCCGCAGAATTCATTGGAAAAGCTGGGCAAAGATTGGCAAGCCTGTAGTAAAAGAATTTCAGGATGAGTTTTTTGTCCGCCATGCTCTTATATTAGATACATTTGAAAATCAACATGGTCATAATCCTTTGAAAAATAAAGAGCAGAAGGGATTTTTACATCATGAGATTTTTGAAGAGGCTGTTTCTGTTGCCGCATCTTTTGTCTGTTCCATACAGACTCAGGAATCCCTTCTTGATCTGATATTTGTGGGAACTGAGGCATATTGTTTTACAGCAGGGAGAGGACTTGCCCATACAGATAAAATACTTGAAATTCTTGCTTCTGTCAGAATATGCAGGGAAAAGCCTTTCAGTCTGCTTCCTCCTGTAGTTACAGAGCGTGCTGCAATACTGAGCGGCTGTATCTGTATTCTTTTGTCATGGGATGAAGATCGGAAAAATTTTATACGTCAGTTAAGAGGGTTGAATGTACCGATTCTTGTCTTTGTTGTCACTGATTCATCCGAACCTGTTTCAGATCCGGGACCTATGGCAGATAAACCGCAGCATTTTCATCAGATTGAAATCGGCAAAATTCAGGAAGGATTGTCAAAGCTATGATAAAAAAATACAGTACCGTAGGTCGGGGTTCATTTCATGCACCCAACCCACGAAATTTGCGGTTAAATAAAAAAAGCGGATTTCAACTGCATAACTCCTAAAATTAACTAAGTAATAGAATTCAGAATAAGAATTTTTTTACAGATGAAATAAAAAGAGTCGTTGATTCTCTTCTGAAAAAAGAATATATTAGAGTGAATACGGTATAAAAAACATCAGAAAAAAGACAAATAAATCCCTGATTAAACAGACTGCAAGAATTTAAAACCGATTTAATCAAGGCTACAGAGAAAAAAAGAAATGACAACAACAAATCAATCATGCCCGATATGCGGGTTGGAAAAGATTCCTTATGAAAAAGATCAATGTCCCCAATGTGATGCTGATCTGACATGCTTTAAAGTTCTTAATTCATTACCGGATCAGTCTGCACTCTCCGGAGATATATAAAAAAAATACGGAGATAGTTTCTGTTTCAGCATGCGGCAATTATGCCTGAACAGCAGATCCGGCTATAGAGAAGAGCTTTCCGAATATACGAATCATGGCAATAACTTTCATTCTCCTGCTGACAGGGCTTATTATTGCGTTGAGCATGTTTCAGTTTTACCGCTTCAAACGTCTTGAATCTCTTTTACATGATTATCACAGCGATTATACAGGTTCAATTTCCGTCATGGATACAAAGCTGAAAAAAATCCTTCAGGATTATCAGGAGAATCCAAAACAGGCAGCAGAATCAGGAGATGTTCATCAGATAAAAGTAGATAAAAAAGCGTCTCTCCCTGTTCAGCCATTGGAAAAAACAGCGGAACAGGATTTGGAGAGAACAAAGAATACTCCGCCTGAAGAGAATCTCAGTTTCAGGAATTATTCAGCAAAAAATACAGATACTTTATGGGATATTGCAGAAAAATACTACGGCTCAGGATTTTATTATCCTGTGCTGCTTGAACATAATCCTCAGTTAAGCATATATAATATCGGAAATGGTATTGACATAAAAATTCTTAATGATACAACTCTTGCCAAAGATATTTACAAAAAAAAGGTAATCAGGGAAGGGGGTCATCTGTATTGGGAATATACTGTTATAGAAGGAGATACACCGCAATCTTTAGCAATGAGATTTTTTAAAAGCGGAAAGATTATTATAGACCTTGATAATAACAGAACAATGCAGCATGGTGAAAAAATCAGAATAAAACTGGAATAAGAGGTGCAGAGGAATGGCAAAGAAAACAAAAGAGCCTACAGCAATTTTGGAAAAAGCGGAAATTTTTTTTGAAAAAGGGAATTATTCTTTAGCTAAAAAAGAATTTGAAAAAGCAGACAAAACGTTTAAACAGAATGATATTGCAGAGAAGATCAGAATATGTGAAAAAGAGATTGCTAAAGAAAAAGCAAAGGAACTGATAAAAAAAGGGCGGAAAATCGCCAAAAAGGGGAATCTTCAGGAGGCTCTCCAATGCTTTGAAGAGGCTTATAAGATTTCAGACGAAGATTGGCTGCCGGAACGAATCCTTGAATTAAAAACTGAACTGCTTGGAAACAAATCTCTTGAATCAGCAGAAAAAGCAGAGGCAGCCGGAGAATATGAAAAAGCGGCTGAATTATATGATCAGGCAATAACAGTTCAGCCTGATATGAATCTTCTTCTGAAAAAGGCAAAAGCACTTGTTAAAGCTGAGAAATATTCAGATGCGGTTGCAATATTCAATGATATTGAATTGTCAGATCCGTCTTTGCTGTATGATTACGGCTTTGCTTTGTCAAAATTGAAAAAATATTATGAAGCTCTGAAAATATGGGATACAATCACCATTTCAGATAATGAATTTTTGGAGCAGAAGGCAGAAGTCCAGAAGCTGTTTACTACAGATATTTATCAGCGTTTCAATAAGATCATGACGGATCCGGATACTGAAAATCGGGAGAGTCAGGTTGTGGCAATTTATGAGCAGAGCAGCTATCTTATGATGACTCAGAATGATTTTAATATCCCAATTTCTGATATGGTGGAATATTGCAGATATGCCATGACAGAGCAGATGTGGAGAGATGAGCAGTATGAAGCAATATATAAACTGCTTCTCCCTTTTCCCTCCCGTATCAGTTCAGATATGCTTGCTCTTTATGCAAAGCTCTTTTTCAGACTCTCTGAAATTTCAGATAAATATCTCTCTGAGCTTATTATCTTTTTCCTGACAGCACTTTATGATCCCAAGATATTTGAAGGGTTATCTGATGATGAAAAAGAGCGGGAGCTTATCCGTGAGGAGCTTATTAAAAGAGCAGAGGATCTGATAAAAAAATATGCTGATTCTGATAATGAAAATTCAAAAAAGTCTTTGATATGCTGGAATATAGAGAAGCAACTTATAAAAGATATTCAAAGGCTTGTCGGAAAGAGAGAAGAGTTTTATCATCTGATCTGTACATCGCAATTTGCTGATAAATTCGGAAAATCAGAAGAGATTCTACGGCTGATTCAAAATAACAGAGATTCTTTTTCAGATACAGAGGATTATCTGAAAATCGGCGGATATTATTCATCTGCCGGAGCGGCTCTTCTTTTTACAGAGACAGGAGAATATGAAAAAGCAGTCGCTGCCCTTCCTGCATCATCTGAAGAGGATTCGGAATTTACAGAATATTGCAAAGAGCGGGTATATTTCGGATATGGTTTGTATTCTCTTGAAAAAGGTGATAACCGTTTTGCAAAATATTTTGAATTATGCGCGGGGCTTTTTGAAAAATCCGATTTATATGAAAAAGAGCTTATTGACAAAGCTCTTGACGCATATAATATGGATGAAATACGCCGGTATGAAGAGGCTCTTACACAGATTCATGGGTCTTCATCAACGCCGGAAATTCAGAAAGCACTTTCTCTTGTCATGACGCGGCGCTGTATAGATATGTTTAATGAGCATCAGATAAATTTTAAAAATATGGAAGCAACTGTAAAAAAAGCATTAAAACTTGATCCTGAAAATGAGCTTGCCAATGGAACTCTGAAGCGGATGAAAGTTGATATTGCTCTGGATGAACTGGACAAGGCAATAGACAAGCTCAAAATGAATAAAGCATGTCAGATCGCTTCACAATCTGAATTCCCGAAAGTGAAAGAGGAGTTTTTCAGGTTTATGGATGAAAGTCTGGAGCATCTTCTGAATGAGGCAGATATGAATGATAATCAGAAGATTGTTCTGCTTCATGATTTTTCCAGATGGTTCGCCAGAGCAGATGAAACCCATCCGATTTTATCAGCTATTGACAAAGAGATCAGAAAACTGGAAGGTTAAAAAAAGATGAATCCTTATAAAGTATTAAATATTGATAAGAATGCGGCAAAGCCGGATATTATCCGCGCTGTAACACTGGCAATGAAGGAGAGAAAATATTCAGGCAAAGAGATTGCTCTTGCCCAGCAGAAACTTATGGATCCGGTTTCCAAAGGGGCTGAAAAATTTATCTCTTTTATTGATCTCAGAGCCTTATCAGAGCCTTTTCTGAAACAGATAAAAAGCTAAGTTTAAACAGTAATTACGCTTTGTGCCTTTGTGTCTTCGTGTCTTTGTGTTTTTGTGTTTTTTTACCACAAAGGCACGAAGACACAAAGAGTATTTTGCTGCTTTCCCAACGAGGCTGAAAGAGTTATATGAAAAAAGAAAAAGAATTCTTAAAAGAAAAACTGATTGAATTTCAGTTGAAAATAGCTGAACTGAGTCATTCGCTTCAGACACAGGAGCATGAGTTTCAGGATAAAGAGAAAAATTTATATCTCCAACTCTTTGAGGTTCTGGATGCGTTTGAAAATTTTAATGAAAATACATCAGAAAAAGAAGAAAAATTTGACAAGACTACGCGCAGTCTTGTCAAAACAGTCCGTTCTATTCAGAAAAAACTCATCCGTATTCTGAAGGAAAACCATATTATTCCGATTGAATTCTCTGATAATAAAGCAAAAATTGAATATTGCAAAGTAGCTGATACCCGGAATGTTGAGGGGATGGAGAATGAAACAATTATCTCTGTAGTGAAGAAGGGTTACATAGATACAGAAAAGAATACAGTACTGAGAAAGGCTGAGGTGATTACTAAACCCTAACGGTTTTTAAAACTCTTAGGTTTAATAGGAGCAACAATAATTGATGATAAAAAATATCCCTTTAAAATTAAAACTCTGGTTTTTTACAATTTTTCTCTTTTTTCTGATTCTGCTGGCGGCTTTAAATTCTGTCTGGTCTGTTAACAGAATCCTTTTTGCAAATAAAAATTATTCAGAGGCTGCTGATCTGTGCAATTTTCTGCTTAACAGAGAGATTAACCATCTGATCTGGGTAAATAAACTTACAAATTTCTTTGCATCAGAATCAGAAATTTCTGATATTCAGACAGATCCCATGAAATGCAATCTCGGTAAATTTTTGTACGGAGAAGAGAGTAAATCATTAGCAGAAAAATACCCGGAGATGTCAGGTCTGTTGGAAGCCATAAAAGAACCGCATAAACATCTTCATGAATCATCAAAGCAGGTAATAAATATGTGTCAGGAGAAAAAATTTGAAGAGGCACGTCTCATATATAAAGAAAAAACAATCCCTTCTCTTGAATTAACTCAGGAGAAGATGATGCTGCTTATGGATAAGATTAATATTATTCAGAATTCTGCTAAAAGAGAAATGACAGAGAGAGTAGCCGAATCAAAAAGGATATCATGGATTATAACAGCCGTTGCAATTATCTTCGGCAGCCTGATAAGTCTTTATATAATCCGATCTGTAACAAAACCCATAGTAAATACTGTTAATGGTTTGAAAACAGGAAGCGATATTCTGTTATCCTCTTCTGTACAGGTTTCAAATACAAGTCAGTCTTTGGCTGGAAATATCTGTAAAAATGCTTCGGCAGTTGAAGAGACATCTTCATCTTTGGAAGAAATATCATCCTTATCAGAAAATAATCTTGAAAATGCAAGACTTTCTGATAAATATATGAAAGAAGTCAGTCAAATTATAAGAAAAGCAAATGAGTCAATGAGTGAGCTGATCACTTCAATGAATGATATTTCCGATGCAAGTAAAAAAACACATGAAGTGATTAAAACAATTGATGAAATTGCCTTTAAAACCAATCTGCTGGCGTTGAATGCGGCAATTGAGGCGGCACATGCCGGTGAAACCGGAGCCGGTTTTGCAGTAGTCGCGGATGAGGTAAAGAATCTTGCAAAAAAAGCAGCAGAATCAGCCAAAAACAGTTCCGATCTTATAGAAGAGACAGTTAATAAGGTTCAAAAAGGTTCTATGCTTGCAAAAATAACAGATGAAATCTTTTCTGAGGTAGATACAATCAGTAAAAAATGCGGTGATTTAGTCTCTCTTATTGCTGAATCATCTGATAAACAGTATGGATCAATAAAAGAGATAAATAATGCTGTTGTAACTATAGATGAGATGATGCAGCGAAGTTCAGCAAGTGCTGAAGAATTGGCATCTGTTTCCGAAGAACTTAATGTTCAGACAGAGAGAATACAAGAATGTAGTGTAAATTTAGCGGCTCTTGTAAGTTATTAGATAAAAAAATTTAGTTTCTTTTGCCCGTTACGATTTGAATATGAAAAAACGGCTTCTCATTACCGGAGCAAGCGGCTTTCCTGGATGGAATATCTGTAAAACTGCATCTTCAGCATGGCAGGTTTACGGAATCTGCTATACCAGTTGCAGGAGAACCTCGCCTCTCTCTGTTGTTCTGAATCTTACGGATTATCAGGGATTAAAAAAGATTTTTGATGAAATCCGACCCATAATCCGCAGGATATTGAAGATGCCTGCCGGAAAATTATTGAACGCTGAAGACTTCCGAAGTATATGAAACAGTAAAGGAACAGATAATGAGAATCAGGCATTTGTCTTTAAAAAGTATCGGTCCTTTTGTTGAGGCTGATATGAGTTGGAAAGGGATATTGTCAGACTCCAGCCAAATGGGCAACCGCCAAAAATTAAAATTATCATGGAAAAAGAAGAGTATTCTGCTGTACAAACAGATAAATCACAGCCTATCCCGCATAGGAAAAACAAGCTGGTTATAAATTTCACACCCCGGATAAAACCGTTGTTATATCAGGTGATACTGTTCCTTGTGAAGCTCTGCTTGAGGCTGCCAAAGGATGATCTGCTTAAAGAGATCATGCAGGATTACACAGGAAAGATCGCCTATGGGAAAGACCTTGATATTTTCTGAATAAAAGTAAGGACTTAATAGGCTGTCAAATAAATTCTTTTATATTAACCGCAAAGGGCGCGGAGAAATCGCAAAGTTCGCAAAGGTATCAGGCTGTTTTCTTTGTGTACTTTGCGCCCTTTGCGGTAAAAAAATGAGCTTTTAAAACTTCGGAACTCTTAGGATACGGAGAATAAAAATAAATGAACTTTGCAATGTCAAAAGAACTTGAAATGTTAAGAAAAGCAGTCCATGAATTTGCTGCTAAAAAGATTGCCCCTTTTGCAGATGAATGGGATAAGAAACACTACTTTCCTTATAAAGAGGCAGTCAGACAGATGGGGGTTCTGGGGCTTTTCGGAACCATCATTCCAGAAGAATATAACGGTGAAGGGATGAAAGAGGGTTGGCTGGCGGCAATGATTATTACTGAAGAGATTGCCGGTGCATCCAGCTCGCTCAGGGTTCAGGTCAATATGCAGGAAATCGGGTGCGCTTATACCATATACGCCTATGGGAATGAAGATTTGAAAAAAAAATATATCCCCAAATTAGTCAGCGCTGAATATATCGGCGGATTTGCAATCACAGAACCTGACGCTGGGGCAGATGTTATGGCAATCGCTTCAACAGCGGAAGATAAAGGAGATCACTGGCTTCTTAACGGCTCCAAGACGTGGATTTCCAATGCAGATATTGCAGATGTCATGATCTGTTATGCTTATACGGATCGCTCCAAAGGGACAAAAGGGCTTTCTGCATTTGTGCTGGAAATGAAGAATTTCAACGGCATAAAAACCACGTCATTGGATAAGATGGGATCCCATTCATCCCCCACAGGTGAGATATTTCTGAATGATACCCGTGTTCCCAAAGAGAATATTCTTGGCAATCCCGGTGACGGCGTTAAGATAGTATTCAGTTCTTTAAATCATACCCGGCTATCTGCGGCGGCGGGTGCTGTGGGCGTGGCGCAGGCATGTCTGGACGCTGCTGTAAAATATTGTCAAAACAGGAAGCAGTTTGGAAAAGCGATTGGCGAGTTTCAGATGAATCAGGATATGATTGCACAAATGTCAACGGAAATTGAAGCCGCCCGTTTGCTTGTGTATAAAGCCGCGTGGGAAAAAGATCAGGGGAATCTGAACAACGGACTGTCTGTTGCTCAGGCAAAATATTTTGCAGGCGAGGCCGCGGACAAATGCGCCAATTATGCGATGCGGATCCTCGGAAGCTTACGGATATTCAGCGGAATATCCGGTTGCACGTTATTACAGAGATACCCCGACCTATTTTATTGTTGAAGGATCAGCCAATATCTGCAAATGGATTATTGCACAGGATCAGTTGGGGATACGGAAGGCGAATCGGTAGCCATGTTCAGCAGATCGAAAAATTCCATAAAACCGGAGTGCAAAAATTTTGTCCCGTTTCACTCCGCTCTTTTTGCACTCCATACGAATCAACCCGACTTACATGGCTACATTGGCTGAAATAATCCTCTTTAATTCATTATAATTATATGTAACCGGAAGCTCAGGAAATTCATCTTTGACATTCTGAGGCGGCTTAAAGAGAATCCCTTTGTCAGCCTCTTTTAACATATTAATATCATTATATGAATCTCCAACAGCAATAATCCTGTAATCAAGGCTTTTTAAAGCAATAACGGTTTTCCGTTTCCCGTCTTTCTGACGCAGATTGTAACCGGCAACTGAGCCTTCAGCATCTATGGATAATGAATTACAAAACAACGTGGGCAATCCTAATTTTTTTATCAGAGGACCCGCAAACTGCACAAAAGTATCTGAAACAATAATCACGGGAAAAAGCGACCTGAGCCAGTCAAGAAAATCTTTTGCCCCGTCAAGCGGTTCCATTGTTGCAATAACATCAGTTATATCTTTGAGCTTGAGATTATTTTCACGGAGAATCCCCAGACGCTTTTTCATTAAAAGATCATAATCGGATATATCCCGCGTTGTGAGTCTCAGCTCTTTTATGCCTGTTTTTTCAGCAACATTAATCCATATTTCAGGCACAAAAACCCCTTCCATATCTGAACATATCAGGTACATTTTTTTAATCCTCTTCACTGTCATCTTCAATTCTTATAAGCACAGGCTTATCGCTCACAATATCCAACTGACTGATTTCGGTCAGAGCTTTTTTCACATCAGCTTCTTTTGCCAGATGGGTGACCATTACAATCGGAACAGATCCCTGAGTTTTCCGTCCTATCTGCTGAACTAATTTGATACTTATAGCATATTTTCCAAGAATACCGGATATTTTTGAGAGAATGCCGGGCGATCCATGGCGGCAAATCTGAAATAATAATGGGTTGAAATTTCATCAACCGGCATCACCGGAATCTTTCTGATATTCTCTCTCTGATATGAGAGCAGCGGAATTCTTCCGGTTGAGCCGGTTAAAATATTACGGGCAATATCAGCAATATCACTTACAACGGCGCTTCCGGTCGGCATCATTCCTGCGCCGTATCCGTAAAGCAGCATATTCCCCACAGCATCGCCGGAGACCATAACAGCATTCAGATTAGCATTTACGCTTGAAAGAATATGATCATCAGGAATCATTGTCGGATGAATCCTTGCTTCAACAGCATTATCTTTCTGTTTACTTATAGCAAGGAGTTTGATTTTATACCCGAACCTCTTTGCAAATTCAATATCCGGCGGCGTAATCTTGGAGATTCCTTCAATATAAATATCATTCAGATTGATCTCCATTCCATAAGCAAGAGTATTTAATATCGCCAGCTTATGTGCTGTATCAAATCCCTCTGTATCCAAAGTCGGATCTGCTTCGGCAAATCCGCTTGCCTGAGCCTCGGAGAGTGCGGTTTCAAATGATATTCCTTCATCCGTAATTTTGGATAAAATATAATTGCATGTTCCGTTTAAAATGCCGATCATAGCCTGAATACGGTTTCCAATCAGAGATTCGCGCAATGACTTGATAATAGGCATACATCCGCCGACACTTGCTTCAAATGCAAGATCAACTCTTTTTTCCGCTGCGGCTTTAAAAATGAGATTCCCGTGCTTGGCAAGAAGCGCCTTGTTTGCTGTTACAACGTGCTTTCCGTTATTGATTGCTTTTAATATAAAATCTTTTGCAATCCCTTCTCCGCCGATCATCTCAACAATGATGTCAATATCAGGGTCGCTGATTACCTTATTGGCATCATTGACAAATACCCCATCATCAAATTTTATTCCTCTGTCGCGTTGATCAATATCTGCAACGTAGTTCAGTCTCAGGTCAGCCCCGACTCTGGAGCGGAGAATATCCGCATTTTCAATAAGAATCTTTGCTACTCCTGTTCCTACTGTACCGCATCCGAGAAGACCGATGTTAATCTGTTTCATATATACTGCTCCTCATTAGACCTGCGGATTTTTCTTGGAAACCCCGCAGGTCTTTATTATCTTTTGTCTTATTTCCTGCTGTATATTTCAGGATTCAGATGTCAATGTTTCTGACAGTTCTTTTATTCTTCGGATTCCCAGTCCGGTTACTTCGGCAATCTGCTCTATTGTCAGCCATCCTGACTGTATCAGACCTTTTGCTGTTTTTTCGATACCTTTTTCGATACCTTTTTCGATACCTTTTTCGATACCTTTTTCAATACCTTTTTCAATACCTTTTTCAATACCGACCTCTTCGATGGATTCCAGCATTTTTACCTCCTCGTACATCGGATTTGTCCGGATAAGTTTCTGAAACTGCTCTTCCTCTTCATCTGTCAGCGGAATACTCTCCTGAATCAGAGAGAAGAGCGTTGCCTGACGCTGACCCGGAGATAATCTGGCAATTCCCTTCATTGCTTTTGCCTTGATTGCCGGTCGTTCCTCCTTCGGATAATCTGTCAGGGGCAGATACGCGGCTGCCAGAGGATTTTTATCCGACTGCTTTTCAAACTCCTCCGCTCTGAAATTTTTCAGTTTTATCAGACGGTACGTGAACTGACTGACGGGATAATCAAGCAGAGAAAGGCTGAACGTATCTTTCACAGGTTTTTTCCATTTAACGGGGTCTGTAAACATGGCAACCGGAAAGACAGGTTTCTGATACCTGAAATAGATTCCGCAGAAATAATGGAACATCCTCTTCTCAAAATCTTTCTGCTTTCTGCTCTGCTGTTCCCAGTGTATCAGAAGCCATTCCGTATTTTTTTCCAGTTGTATCTGAATCAGAATCAGCGCGTCTGTGATTTTATGTTCCCCTGTATTTTTAAGGTTTTCTCCGGATTCCCCGAAGAGTGAAATCAGTTCCTTGTCCAGAAATTCCGCTGTTCCGAACCGGAGTTTTTTAGCCAGATCAGGAAAGAACAGCTCAAAATACTCTTTCAGAAAGAGTGTCAGGGTTTCCTTATGCCGGATGTCGAATTTATTCATCTCTTTTCTTTCTATATATATTATTCGGGAGATCAGACCTGCGGGGTTTTTGGAAACCCCGCAGGTCTTTATTATCCTTTTGTCTTATTTCCTGCTGTATATTTCAGGATTCAGATGTCAATGTTTCTGACAGTTCTTTTATTCTTCGGATTCCCAGTCCGGTTACTTCGGCAATCTGCTCTATTGTCAGCCATCCTGACTGTATCAGACCTTTTGCTGTTTTTTCGATACCTTTTTCGATACCTTTTTCAATACCTTTTTCGATACCTTTTTCAATACCTTTTTCAATACCGACCTCTTCGATGGATTCCAGCATTTTTACCTCCTCGTACATCGGATTTGTCCGGATAAGTTTCTGAAACTGCTCTTCCTCTTCATCTGTCAGCGGAATACTCTCCTGAATCAGAGAGAAGAGCGTTGCCTGACGCTGACCCGGAGATAATCTGGCAATTCCCTTCATTGCTTTTGCCTTGATTGCCGGTCGTTCCTCCTTCGGATAATCTGTCAGGGGCAGATACGCGGCTGCCAGAGGATTTTTATCCGACTGCTTTTCAAACTCCTCCGCTCTGAAATTTTTCAGTTTTATCAGACGGTACGTGAACTGACTGACGGGATAATCAAGCAGAGAAAGGCTGAACGTATCTTTCACAGGTTTTTTCCATTTAACGGGGTCTGTAAACATGGCAACCGGAAAGACAGGTTTCTGATACCTGAAATAGATTCCGCAGAAATAATGGAACATCCTCTTCTCAAAATCTTTCTGCTTTCTGCTCTGCTGTTCCCAGTGTATCAGAAGCCATTCCGTATTTTTTTCCAGTTGTATCTGAATCAGAATCAGCGCGTCTGTGATTTTATGTTCCCCTGTATTTTTAAGGTTTTCTCCGGATTCCCCGAAGAGTGAAATCAGTTCCTTGTCCAGAAATTCCGCTGTTCCGAACCGGAGTTTTTTAGCCAGATCAGGAAAGAACAGCTCAAAATACTCTTTCAGAAAGAGTGTCAGGGTTTCCTTATGCCGGATGTCGAATTTATTCATCTCTTTTCTTTCTGTTATCTTATTTAGGAAATAGGATGGGTTACGTTCTGCTTCACCCATCCTACCTATTTTTCATGGTCTATGTTGAAATCTTTGAAAAATCAGCAAAAGTTCCGAACATATCTGCCAATTTTTTTAACAGAGCAAGACGGTTATGACGAATCTTCATATCCTCAGCCATGACCATAACGCCGTCAAAAAAAGCATCTACTGTATTACGCAGCGAAGCAATATCAAGCAGAGCCTGCTCAAATAAACCTTCTGTCAAATCTTTATTGACTTTTTGCTGAACATCCTGATATGCACGATACAGAAATGATTCGCTCTCATGCTCAAACAGGCTGGCATCAACATTCTCCCCGATCTTCTCCCCTTTTTCACCTGCCTGACGGATAATATTCACCACCCGTTTAAATGCAATGGCAAGGGGAGCAAAATCCGGCTTGGATTTCAGGTTCTCCAATGCCCGCACCCGATTCCAGAGATTCGGAATATGATCTATTGAAACAGTGGTAACAGCGGCAATAACATCTTTGGAAAATCCTTCTTCTCCAAGAAGATGTGCAAGGCGGTTTTGTAAAAAGGTATAAACAGCTTCAACTGTATCATGAAGATTTTGACTGCTCTTTTCTGAAAAGAGCTTTGCACTCTTTTCAATAAGTTTTCTTAAAGAAAAAGAGAATCTCTGTTTCAGCATGATCTGAATAATTCCAATAGATTGCCGTCTGAGAGCATAAGGATCCGATGCTCCGGTCGGAACTAATCCCACGCTGAAGCATCCGCAGATTGAATCTGTTTTATCAGCAATGGCAAGAATAGCTCCAGTCATGGTTTCAGGAAGAATACCACCGGAATATGTGGGGCGGTAATGCTCTTCAATGGCATACGCCACATCATGGGCTTCTCCGGCAACATTTGCATAAACTCTTCCCATAATCCCCTGAAGATTCGGAAATTCAAAGACTACCTGACTCACCAGATCAGCTTTGCACAGGTGAGCGGCTCTTGATACCCATCTTTTTATATCTGCTCCCTGATTTGTTTCATCTGCAAGAAATTCAGCTACATTTTGAATACGCTGAATCTTGTCATACATGGATCCGAGTTTTGCCTGAAATAATACCCCTTTCAATTTTTCTATCCATGCATCAAATGAGGTTTCCAGATCACTTTTGTAAAAAAATTTGGCATCTGAAAGCCTTGCCCGGAGGACTCGTTCATGCCCTTTTGCAACTAAGGACATATCTCTGGTGCGCGTGTTGTTCACAGCAATAAAACAGGGCATCAGCTTGTTCTCTTCATCAGCCACAGCAAAATATTTCTGATGTTTCCTCATGGCGGTTATCAGGATTTCATCAGGAACTTCAAGAAATTCTTTGTCAAATTTCCCTGCAACAGCAATAGGATATTCAACCAGATTTTTGACTATATCCACGAGTTCAGGATCAGGGAGGATTTTACCGCCAAGCTCTTTGGCAATCCTTGTAACTTCTGCTTCCACCATTTTTCTCCGTTCCTGCAAGTCGGCTATAACATAGGCGGATCGGAGTTTTTCAATGTAATTTCGTGGAGTTTCCAAATTGATTTTATCAGGGTGCATGAATCGGTGCCCTGATGTAATATTGCCGCTTTCAATATTCCCAAGTACAAACGGAATTACCTGATTTCCGAGCATTGCCAAAATAGTATGAATCGGTCTTGCATAATAGATATGCAGGTCTCCCCATTTCATGGTTTTCGGGAAGGGGATGGCGGTAATGGTTTCAGGTAAAACAGTTTTAAGAATTGCAGTTGTTTCAACGCCTGAATCTGTTTTTTCAGCAGATAAATATCTTCCTTTTTCAGTTTCTTTCACTTTGATTTCATTTAGGGAAATTCCTAGTTTTTCAGCGAATTTTTCTGCGGCGACAGTCGGTTTTCCATCTTTATATGCGACTTTTTCAGGGGGTCCGATAATCTCTGTGGTCAATGATGTTTGTCTCTCCGCAACATTTTCAACTGTTATTGCAAGGCGTCTGGGGGTTCCGAATACCTGTGCCTCTCCGTGAGCGATCCGGGCGTCGGTCAGTTTTTTTAAAATCATGGATGAGAGGGCATTCAGGGCAGGCTCAATATAACCTGCCGGAATCTCTTCACTTCCGATTTCAAGTAATAGATTATTCATTTTTTTGCTCCTATATATAATATTTTTTTGAATGTTCATACCACACCCCCTTTTTTTTGGCAAGAAAACAGAAAAAAGTAATTATTTTTTATTTATTTCAAAATATTACATTATTTTTACCGATGTCTGTTTTTTTATGTGGACATTAAAAAAAAGATATGCTATATAATCTGTCTTTCAAGTAGGCGCCTGTAGCTCAGTTGGATAGAGCAACGGACTTCTAATCCGTAGGTCGCACGTTCAAGTCGTGCCAGGCGCGTTTTTGTTTTTCCTTAAAACAAGGATTAAAAAATGAATCAGATTCATCGTTCCTGAATGTGTATAATTTATAGGACAGAAAAATCTGATGATAAGTATCATATTGAAAATATAGTCTTTTTTTAGCAAAAAGACCATGTAAAGAGTAGAAAAAATGGGCTTCTCAGGAGTTGAAGGGGGTGAAAAAATGCAAAAAAGGTCTTAGTAAAATTGAATCAAGTGATTGAAAAGATATATTTTTGCTGAAAATTGCGGTTTAAGCTCAATATCCATTAAAACAAGGATTGAAACTTGCTTTTTTTCTCTTAATAAAATCAATTCCGTTTTTGTTTAAGCTCAATATCCATTAAAACAAGGATTGAAACCATTTGCGACATTCGAAAACTTTAGACAATGTAATGTTTAAGCTCAATATCCATTAAAACAAGGATTGAAACATAAAACTTCACGTTTTTGAATTGTTCATACAGCGTTTAAGCTCAATATCCATTAAAACAAGGATTGAAACCTATCATAGGAACGAGACCGCCTGTCAGCGATGCCGTTTAAGCTCAATATCCATTAAAACAAGGATTGAAACATGAATCTCATCTTCTGTCAACTGCTCCGGACAGAAAGTTTAAGCTCAATATCCATTAAAACAAGGATTGAAACCTGAAGCTCTTGATAAAATGCGGTTAATCTCTCCTGGTTTAAGCTCAATATCCATTAAAACAAGGATTGAAACTCTTTTACCCATGTTTCTATGTAGTCTGATAATCTGTTTAAGCTCAATATCCATTAAAACAAGGATTGAAACAGGAGAGAAAAATGATACAGGAAATCACAATAGCCGGTTTAAGCTCAATATCCATTAAAACAAGGATTGAAACTTGATAAACAAGAAAATTATACAGATCGTCGACAGAAACATGTTTAAGCTCAATATCCATTAAAACAAGGATTGAAACATAATCTGTTTAAGATTATCAAGTATATCAAGAACGTTTAAGCTCAATATCCATTAAAACAAGGATTGAAACTCAGGAATCGGCTCTCCAGCAATCATATTCTGCTTAGTTAAGTTTAAGCTCAATATCCATTAAAACAAGGATTGAAACAAATGACCTGATAACTATACTCTTTTAAATCATAATCAGTTTAAGCTCAATATCCATTAAAACAAGGATTGAAACATGTTGAGTATCGAGTTGCGAGTCCAAAATTTTCCGGTTTAAGCTCAATATCCATTAAAACAAGGATTGAAACACAATCCCTTAAAAAGCATTATAATAGGGGTAAATGTTTAAGCTCAATATCCATTAAAACAAGGATTGAAACTAGATAATGATGTCTCCTGCCTTTGCCTGAAATTTCTTGTTTAAGCTCAATATCCATTAAAACAAGGATTGAAACAGTTATCGGTTAAGATTACCCATAAAAACCCCTACAAGTTTAAGCTCAATATCCATTAAAACAAGGATTGAAACTAATGATGAAACCGGGTGATGGTATGACTGTATCAGTTTAAGCTCAATATCCATTAAAACAAGGATTGAAACTGGTTTCGGTTCCTCTGGCTGTACAAAGAGGTGCGGCGTTTAAGCTCAATATCCATTAAAACAAGGATTGAAACTCTGAATTTCAGAAATATCATACTGTTTCAGATAATCGTTTAAGCTCAATATCCATTAAAACAAGGATTGAAACATGATGATCAGGCACGGATTGACATTGAAAAATTCAGTTTAAGCTCAATATCCATTAAAACAAGGATTGAAACTTCTAAATAAAAATGGATGTATTCTTTGGGAGGGTGAAGTTTAAGCTCAATATCCATTAAAACAAGGATTGAAACCGGATTTCCCTGATAACATTGCTGCTATAAAACTTGTTTAAGCTCAATATCCATTAAAACAAGGATTGAAACCAAAAATAATCTTCCCTGCTATTTCAAATTTAAGGGTTTAAGCTCAATATCCATTAAAACAAGGATTGAAACTCATCATTCCAATTACTTGAATCGAAATTTTAAAACTCCGGTTTAAGCTCAATATCCATTAAAACAAGGATTGAAACATGCACAATCAATTATTTCTGCTTAATCTATATCACGTTTAAGCTCAATATCCATTAAAACAAGGATTGAAACATCATCTACCAGAAAAGCTATCTTATATTTTATATAAGTTTAAGCTCAATATCCATTAAAACAAGGATTGAAACAAAGTTACACCGCCGTCTCTGTAACTTCTTCGCATAAAGTTTAAGCTCAATATCCATTAAAACAAGGATTGAAACACAAAGTAGTTCAGTAAATCAGGCTGCCATGCATCTAACCCTTGTTTAAGCTCAATATCCATTAAAACAAGGATTGAAACGCCGTGATAACGCTCCGGCAGGCGGTTATGTCCGTGGGTTTAAGCTCAATATCCATTAAAACAAGGATTGAAACATAAATTTTTCAATTGCTATAGTTCCCTTGTCGAACTGTTTAAGCTCAATATCCATTAAAACAAGGATTGAAACTTCGGAATCCGTTTCGCATCATTCATTTCAATCGTGTTTAAGCTCAATATCCATTAAAACAAGGATTGAAACGCTCAAGAATGTATCTGTTGTAATTCTATGAAAGCTGAGTTTAAGCTCAATATCCATTAAAACAAGGATTGAAACTCTAACTATCACATATCCGTATATTCCGTATATTCCGTTTAAGCTCAATATCCATTAAAACAAGGATTGAAACATTATGATAAATATGTATAAGTTATATAAAACCAAAGGGTTTAAGCTCAATATCCATTAAAACAAGGATTGAAACCTGAGATCAATGACAAGATAGCTGGTATAGAAACCACGTTTAAGCTCAATATCCATTAAAACAAGGATTGAAACTCATGGGGATTGCTTTTTTTGGCAAAATTGCTCCGCGTTTAAGCTCAATATCCATTAAAACAAGGATTGAAACAGCTCATCCGAACAGATAACAGCCTGATATTTACCTGCGTTTAAGCTCAATATCCATTAAAACAAGGATTGAAACAGTACAGTTTCCAATTACTTCATGCCCTCATGTTCTAGTTTAAGCTCAATATCCATTAAAACAAGGATTGAAACATAACGCATAACCTATGCGGGGCTTTCTTGATTTGCAGGGTTTAAGCTCAATATCCATTAAAACAAGGATTGAAACAGAGTTTTAAAGCTAACTCAGTATCGAAATTATTCATTTGTTTAAGCTCAATATCCATTAAAACAAGGATTGAAACAGAAAAAAATCAGAAAGACAATAATAAGTATGAATGAGTTTAAGCTCAATATCCATTAAAACAAGGATTGAAACACAAAGTGAAATAAAGAGTAGTGTATATTTAAATTTTGTTTAAGCTCAATATCCATTAAAACAAGGATTGAAACACAGTGTGAAATAAAGAGAGTAGTGTATATTTAAATGTTTAAGCTCAATATCCATTAAAACAAGGATTGAAACATCAGTTTCTTAGTACATTCCATACACTCTGAAAACCGTTTAAGCTCAATATCCATTAAAACAAGGATTGAAACCGGAGGGGTCAAATACCCCTCCGCATCTGGGACACTGTTTAAGCTCAATATCCATTAAAACAAGGATTGAAACTCATTTTCTTTAATCTCCTATTCAATTTCTTCAATCCGTTTAAGCTCAATATCCATTAAAACAAGGATTGAAACACAGTCTGAAAACTTCCCATGATGATAATATGAATAGTTTAAGCTCAATATCCATTAAAACAAGGATTGAAACAAAAAACACCCTCATCATACCAACAGATACTGCGATCTTGTTTAAGCTCAATATCCATTAAAACAAGGATTGAAACTATATCCGATCACGCCGCCGCACCTGCTCCCAGATTGTTTAAGCTCAATATCCATTAAAACAAGGATTGAAACGTTAATCCCCTTCCCCTTCCCCTTCCCCTTCGCTCATATTGGGTTTAAGCTCAATATCCATTAAAACAAGGATTGAAACTGCGAACAGTTGCTTATATTGATCCATCCGATCCCCGTTTAAGCTCAATATCCATTAAAACAAGGATTGAAACAGGCTATCTCTCAAATATCTTGCAAACCGGAGTTTTGTTTAAGCTCAATATCCATTAAAACAAGGATTGAAACTTGCCCAGAAAGCATTACATTCAGGGCATCTTGATTGTTTAAGCTCAATATCCATTAAAACAAGGATTGAAACATTTCTATCCCTGATCCTCCTTCATGATAACTATCCCCGTTTAAGCTCAATATCCATTAAAACAAGGATTGAAACTAAAAAGTGAATGCAGAAGCAGATTTGTAGAGACTGGTTTAAGCTCAATATCCATTAAAACAAGGATTGAAACATTTAAAATACCCAAAAATTCATTCACAGTTGGTAAGCCTGTTTAAGCTCAATATCCATTAAAACAAGGATTGAAACTTACATTCCCTGAAAAAGAAACATAGTACATCCTCGTTTAAGCTCAATATCCATTAAAACAAGGATTGAAACATTTCTATCCCTGATCCTCCTTCATGATAACTATCCCCGTTTAAGCTCAATATCCATTAAAACAAGGATTGAAACTAAAAAGTGAATGCAGAAGCAGATTTGTAGAGACTGGTTTAAGCTCAATATCCATTAAAACAAGGATTGAAACATCATCTACTTAAGGCACCAGATCATGCCAGTGAACCAGGTTTAAGCTCAATATCCATTAAAACAAGGATTGAAACTAAATGCCCAGTATTTATTTGAAAAATGACTGAAACGTTTAAGCTCAATATCCATTAAAACAAGGATTGAAACCACTCCCGTAGCTGTAATCGAAGCTGTCATCTTCATAGTTTAAGCTCAATATCCATTAAAACAAGGATTGAAACTCAGCAGAGGAGCTTGAATCAATCTTATCAGGGTCTAGTTTAAGCTCAATATCCATTAAAACAAGGATTGAAACTGATACTCCCGATTGCAATAGTCTGATAATCGTGTTTGTTTAAGCTCAATATCCATTAAAACAAGGATTGAAACCTTTTTTCTCGTCAGGATAGATTAACCCTTTTTCTTTGTTTAAGCTCAATATCCATTAAAACAAGGATTGAAACATTCATCATTGCAGATAACAGCCTGATATTTCCCCGCGTTTAAGCTCAATATCCATTAAAACAAGGATTGAAACAAAATTCCCTGCTGAATCGGGAAATTTTCCCGATGGTTTAAGCTCAATATCCATTAAAACAAGGATTGAAACCTGCTGCTTTTTTAACAGCATTTTCGTTTTCTCTAATGTTTAAGCTCAATATCCATTAAAACAAGGATTGAAACCAATGACTTCGCCGCAATTGCCTTTCTTTTTTTATAGTTTAAGCTCAATATCCATTAAAACAAGGATTGAAACACATTGTGAAAAAAACCCTGTTAGCCTTGATTATCGCGTTTAAGCTCAATATCCATTAAAACAAGGATTGAAACTGCCTTCGACTCCGCTCAGGCAGCATAATAAACACTTGTTTAAGCTCAATATCCATTAAAACAAGGATTGAAACTCAAATCCATGAATAATATTGGCGCATCCAATAATCTCGTTTAAGCTCAATATCCATTAAAACAAGGATTGAAACCTCTAAGTTGGTTCCCTTTTATCTGCCCCGTCAGTTGTTTAAGCTCAATATCCATTAAAACAAGGATTGAAACGTAGAAGAAAAAGAGCGGAATATTGAAATAAATCAGGGTTTAAGCTCAATATCCATTAAAACAAGGATTGAAACGATGAAAATAAGTGAAAATAAGTGAAGTTAATAATATGTTTAAGCTCAATATCCATTAAAACAAGGATTGAAACTGCCTTCGACTCCGCTCAGGCAGCATAATAAACACTTGTTTAAGCTCAATATCCATTAAAACAAGGATTGAAACTCAAATCCATGAATAATATTGGCGCATCCAATAATCTCGTTTAAGCTCAATATCCATTAAAACAAGGATTGAAACCTCTAAGTTGGTTCCCTTTTATCTGCCCCGTCAGTTGTTTAAGCTCAATATCCATTAAAACAAGGATTGAAACGTAGAAGAAAAAGAGCGGAATATTGAAATAAATCAGGGTTTAAGCTCAATATCCATTAAAACAAGGATTGAAACGATGAAAATAAGTGAAAATAAGTGAAGTTAATAATATGTTTAAGCTCAATATCCATTAAAACAAGGATTGAAACATACATTCACAAAAGCCGCGATGAAAAAGCTCAGAATCGTTTAAGCTCAATATCCATTAAAACAAGGATTGAAACTCAAAAAGAATATATCAGTTGCCGACTCCGTAGATATTGTTTAAGCTCAATATCCATTAAAACAAGGATTGAAACTAAAAATATGGCATTATAAATAAATACAATGCCATATGTTTAAGCTCAATATCCATTAAAACAAGGATTGAAACCCGGCTAACTGTAAGACTTTCAACAAAGGCGGGAAAGAGTTTAAGCTCAATATCCATTAAAACAAGGATTGAAACTCATAATCTTCCCATGACGGCACGCCCTGAAACTCCCGTTTAAGCTCAATATCCATTAAAACAAGGATTGAAACTTCCATCTGTCTTTGCCTTGATTTCAGTATCTTCAGTTTAAGCTCAATATCCATTAAAACAAGGATTGAAACAACTATTTGCGGAAGCGAATTGTTCTGCAACATTATCCGTTTAAGCTCAATATCCATTAAAACAAGGATTGAAACTTCGGTTTCATCATGATATACTGTCCACTGGTATAAACTTCGCTTCTGAAAACCGGCTTTTTCCAATTTTTACCTTATCGGAACCGGATCCGAAAAGCTCAGATTATGACGGTGGACAGTATAATTGCAAAACTGTAAAAAGCAGACCGTTTTTGTCAACTGCTCAGATTTAAATTGAAAATTGTATTAAAATATACTATATATACTCCTGTAGTAATTAACACAATATCATTTAAAAACATGAGGTTGTACATGAATATTTTACTAAGTGTCCGGAATACAGTTCAGCATACTCTTTTTTCTTATTTTGAAGAAGTCCTTGAACCTCTCAGTGAAAAAGAGCAGATGTTCATTCAGGCAGTAACTCTGATGAATCCGTAAAAATATATGAGTAATTACAGATGGAAAAGAAAGCGGCTGCAGACCCGGAGATCGTGTTTCCCTGTTAAAATCTGGTAGTGGTATTTTATTGACTTATAAAAAATTTTTATTATAATATATAAAAAAAAGAAAAAAGGGGAGAATCATGATAGACATACCTTGCAGAAAATGCGGCAGCATAAATATTCGTAAAAACGGCAAAACAGAACACGGTGATCGGAAATATCACTGTAAAGACTGCAATTTTTACGGGACACCCGTCACTCAGGAAGAAAAACAGAAAAAAAAAGAGGAGCTTACAGAAAAACTTATCTGTGAAAGGGTTTCTCAGCGCGGAACAGCGCGGCTTGCCCGTGTCAGCCGTAACAGAGTGACAGCAATAATAAAAAAAAAGAAATTCCGCCTGCCGCATCCGGCATTGTAAAGACAGAGGAACGTCCGGTTGCCGGAATAGATGAAATATGGTCGTTTGCCGGATCAAAACAGTGTAAGGTATGGATTCGGATAGCAATAGACCGTAATACCCGGCAAATCGCCAGGCGTTGTTTTCGGAGACAGATCCGATAAGACATGTCTTGAATTATGGCGGTCACTTCCTCCTGATTACAGGAAACGTGCTGTTATTTATACAGATTTTCGGGAATCATACGGAAATGTTCTCCCTTCAGAACGTCTGCGCCAGTCCGGAAAAGAAAGCGGCGGAACAGCACATATTGATCGTTTTAACAATACGTTACGGCAGAGATGCCCCGGCATGGTGCGAAAATCGCTCTCTTTCAGTAAAAATAAAGAGATGCACGAAAAACGCATAAGAATATTTATCAATAACTACAATGCCGGTTTATCAGTTTAAAAAGAACCACTACCAAAAAAAGAACTGACAACGGGTAACCCCCGTTAGTTCTAAAATTGGCTCAAATGAGATAAAATAACTGCAAAGAGGTTTATTTATGACTGAAAATATTTTAGCTAAAGAATCAGGCGATGATCTGATGCTTTATGACATTCAGAAAGATACAATTCATGTTCTGAATCCAACAGCCCGGATGATATACAATCTTTATAAAAAAGGGAAGCCTGTTTCTGAAATAGAGAATATCATCAGAAAAAACTTTCAATATGATGAAGCACATGATCTTATGAATGATATTGAAAAATGCCTTGATGATTTACGAGGCAAAGGCGTGCTTCAGGTTTAGTCAATCTGATAACAGAAAGGAGACCGGCGAATTTCTCCGCATGATAAAAAAATGCGGTCTTATACGCCTATTATTATGACACAGGTTTTTTTTAAAAAAGCTGATTATGATGAAGCATTATTAAAACCAATTATCTTTGATATGATGAATCATCTTGGCGGGGATAAGATCAGAAACAGGTGACCGGGTTCTGATCAAGCCGAATTTCCTGACCCCTGCCAAACCTGAAAAAGCAGTTTTAACACATCCTTTAGTAGTGAAAGCTGTTGCAGAATATGTTCTGAAAAAAAGCGGACATCCTCAGATTTCAGACAGTCCTGCTGTCGGATCATTCAGAAAAATACTCAAAGAAGGCGGATACAATGACGCCTTTGCAGATATTGACGTTGAGTTCAAACCGTTTGAAGATTCCGTTAAATTGAATATCGGTGAACCTTTCGGCGAGATTGATATTGCAAAAGATATAACAGAGGCTGATATGATTATCAATCTTCCCAAATTAAAGACTCATGCACAGATGCTTCTGACTCTGGGGGTTAAAAATATGTTCGGAACGGTTGTCGGATTAAAAAAACCGGAATGGCACCTCAGAGCCGGTGTTGACCGGGATATGTTTGCAAAACTTCTTGTCAGGATTTATAACGCTGTAAATCCCTGCATGACAATTATTGACGGAATCCTTGCTATGGAAGGGGATGGACCCGGAAAAGGAGGGGTACCGCGTCATCTTGGTATTCTTGTCGGCAGTACTTATCGACCGGCAGCGGATCTTGCAATATGCAGAATGTTGGGAATAGAGCCTGAAAGGCTTCCCACGCATAAAGCGGCAAAAGCACTCGGGCTGATAGGAGATGAAGCTGATATAACAGGCGATTTTATACAGGTAAATCAGTTCAGACTTCCTGAGCCGGTTCCCCTGACATTCGGTCCAAAAACGTTTCAGAAATTAATCCGAAAATATGTTATTCAACGCCCTGTTGCAGATGAACAGATGTGCAGATTATGCGGTGAATGCTGGAAATTTTGTCCCGCAAAAGCAATAACACCACCTGAAACCACAGGAGATCAGGGGATTGTATTTGATTATGACAAATGTATCCGGTGCTACTGCTGTGTTGAAGTATGTCCGCATGGCGCTCTCAGGGCTTCGGAAACAATGATCGGAAGGATTATGAAGATAAGAGAATTATTAGGGATAAAGGATTAGAGGGTAGAAGAAATGAAGAATATACTGGTAACAGGCGGCTGCGGATTTATCGGGGCAAATTTTATATGGTATCTCCTTTCTGAGTCTGATTTTACAGGACGGGTGATTAATCTTGATAAACTGACTTATGCGGGGAATCCTGAAAATCTGGCAGAAATAGATAAGCAGTTTCAGGGACGTTATATTTTTGTAAAAGCTGATATATGCGATCCCGAATCTTTGAGTAAAGTATTTGAATCTTATAATATTGATGCTGTCTGCCATTTTGCGGCAGAATCGCATGTAGATCGCTCTATTGTCGGACCCGGCGCATTTATTCAGACAAATATTGTCGGAACATTCAATCTGCTTGAACAAATAAGAAAATACAGGAATAAAATCTTATTGTTTCATCATATCAGCACAGATGAAGTATATGGAACACTTGGAAAAGAAGGTTTTTTTACTGAAGAGACTCCGTACAGTCCGAGCAGTCCTTATTCAGCATCAAAAGCATCTTCTGATCATCTTGTCAGGGCATATCACAGAACTTACGGAATTCCTGTAACTATTTCCAACTGCTCAAATAATTACGGTCCATATCAGTTCCCTGAAAAGCTGATTCCTCTGATGATACTGAATGCTCTGGAGGAAAAGCCACTGCCGGTCTATGGAGACGGCAAAAATGTCAGGGACTGGCTCTATGTGAAAGATCATTGCACCGCAGTCTGGGCTATCATGAAAAAGGGAAGAAAAGGGGAGACCTATAATATCGGCGGCAATTGTGAAATGCAGAATATTGATGTTGTAAAAAGTATATGTGATATGATAGATAAGACAGCATCGGAATCTGACGGAGAATCCCGACAAAGATTAATCACTTTTGTCAAAGATCGCCCGGGTCATGATCTCAGATATGCAATTGATTCCGTCAAACTGCAAAAAGAACTGGGGTGGGTACCGGCGGAATCATTTGAAACAGGAATAGAAAAGACCATTCAATGGTATATTGATAACAAAGAATGGGTTAATCGGGTCAAAAGCGGTGAATATCTGTCATGGATTAAACAGCATTATCAGTTATAAAAGTTAGTTTGTAGTACCGCCTTTAGGCGGTCCGGGTCAGCTTGAGAGTGTGGCGGCCGCCTAAAGGCGGTACTACGAAATTTTCCGATCTGCTGAATTTAATTCCTAATTGGCATTACTGTTCTGTTAAAAAATGGAAGATATATCAAAATACAAGCTCATAAACGAACTGGTTCTCCTGCGCCAGCGGGTTATTCAACTGGAAAAACTGGAAACCGCGCGTAAAAAAGCAGAAGAGGCTTTCAGGAAAAGTGAAGAAAAATACCGGCTGGTGGTGGAGAATGCCAATGAAGCGATTACAGTTATTCAGAACGGCAGGTTCAGATTTTTTAATAAAAAAACGCTTGAAATAACAGGATATTCAAAAGATAAATTTTCCGCTAAATCTTTTGAGGATATTCTTCACCCTGCGGATAAAAATACAGTCATTCAAAAGCATTTCAGGAGGATAAACGGAGAAGATGTTCCCAATCTAAATTCATTCAGAATTATTGATAAAAATAATCATGTCAAGTGGATGGAATCAAATGCCGTCTTAATTGAATGGGACGGAGAACCGGCTATACTGAACTTTATGACTGATATAACAGACCGGAAAAAGTCAGAAGAGGCATTACGGGAGAGTGAGGCACGCTATCGGACATTATTTGAGACTGCCAATGATGCCATTTTTCTTTCAACAGAATTTCAGGATATTATTGATGTCAATGATCGCTCATGTGAAATGTTCGGCTATGCCCGTGAAGAGTTTCTGAAAATGAAAATATCTGATCTGCATCCGATAACAGAAGGGACAACTTCTTCAAATCCATATCTTTCCTTTGATACACCGATTGAAATGGCTGCAATGCACCGTAACGGAGATCATCTGACTATAGAGTTTACAGTTACACCTCTTGTAAGCGGCAGACAGACTTTATTTATGACGATTGCCCGTGATAATACAGAGCGGCATAAGGTGGAAGAGAGGATAAAATATCTTGCGCTTCATGATGAACTGACAGGATTACCGAATCGGACTCTTTTTTTTGACCGGCTTAATCAGGCATTATCACGGGCACATCGCTATAAGCATGTTGCGGCAATTTTATATATTGATCTGGACGGGTTTAAACCTGTAAATGATATGTTCGGACACAGGGCCGGTGATACTGTGCTGAAAGAAGTGGCAACCCGTTTAAAGATGTGTATCCGTGAGACTGACACAGCCGCGAGGATCGGAGGGGATGAATTTGCTATTATCCTTCAGGACTTGCTGAAAAAAGAATATGCTGAAAATATAGCCGAAAGAATTGTTAAAAATATGTCTCAGGGATTTTTTATTGAAGATAAATGCTGTATGGTAGGCGTAAGCATAGGTATAAGCACTTATCCGTCTGACGGTGAAGAGCCTGACATATTGCTGAAAAAAGCAGATACTGCCATGTACAGGGTCAAAGAAAGAGGGAAAAACAGTTTTTGTTATTATGACATACCTGAAGAAGAGAAGGAAAAAGTGCCTTTTACCAAACTCCCGCTTGTACCAAGGATTAGGATTTGAATC
>CAWEAR010000024.1:0-17444 GCA_963806835.1 uncultured delta proteobacterium | reverse complement strand
CGGAGCGTGTCCGCCCCTTAAAAGAGAGTTTTATTTTATGAAATTTTATAAAATTAAAAAGAGTATCGCTGTCATTTTTGTGATGATAATGGCAGGGATTATTATTCAGGTTAACCCGGCAGATGCTTCTGAAAAAAAATGCCGGAAAATCATGATCCTGGAAGGTGATACACTGGCAAAAATCTGTAAACGCTATATGGGTCAGTCTAATCAGAAACTTATTCAAGTCATGATGCAATTAAATCCTGAAATAAAAAACCGTTATACAATCTTTGCCGGAAAATATTTATGTATTCCTTTGCCGGATGCAGTCTCTCCTGATGAACCTCTGATTCCTCAGCAGAAAGATTCTCTTCAGGCAAAGACCGTTCCCGCTGAATCATACAGCATACCGGAGCAGGAATCTTTTCCTGAAAAAAAGGCAACAATATATCCGCAGTTAATGCCGGGAAAAATTACACGCTTAACATGGATAAGCGATAATACAGCAATGGTGGAAGGAAGTATTAATCAATCAGAAAATTACCGTTTTTTTGTATATGTTCCCGGAAATCTGGAATATGAACAGACTCCTCTTAATATACAATCGGATGGTACGTTTAAAGTAAATGCAGTTATCGGGCGTCAGGGGCGTGATTACGGAATATCTTTTGTGCTGAAACTGGCAATATTCAATTCAATGGGAGAACGTATCGGTGAGATAAGGCGTTCTATTGTCCGGCAGCAGCATAAAATAAATGATGTTGCTCTTTTGGAAGAACAGAAACAGGGGGGAGGCGGTCCACAGGCTGGGACGGGATTAACTCATGGATTCAGATTCAGGAATTGGATGCAATGAAAGCTGATAATCTGACTTTCCTGGTGCCTAACGGGCTGATGGTCGCGAATTTCCGTTATCTTGCATACAATCCTGATGAAAGATATTTAAGCAGATATGGCAGAGTAACATTGTATGGCAGTTCATGTCTTGCCAAATCTTTGTTAATAAGAGGGCAGATAAAAAAAGCTGAAGAGATTCTTAGAGTATGGGCGGCGCAGGTTGATGAAAGCGGTAAAGTTCCAAGAAGTGCAAATGTGGTCGGGGATAATTATATATCACCTGATATCAGAACAGGCGAGGTTGCCCATTTCCTCGGGGCATTGGCTGTTGCAAAGGGCTTAACAGGTTCTTCAGAATGGGATGAGCCTATACAGAGAATTGTAAATCACTACATAAAGCCATTGACAGATCCGACTACGGGACTGATACGCGGAGGGTATAACGGCATAGGGAGTGAAGGATATAGAAAACCGGCAAGCTATCAGATGATAACATGGTGTTCAGCAGAGCATAATTTTGATGTATTTCAGGCATTGGTTCTGATCACCCGCCTTTATGGCAATTCTGCGATAAAAAAGACCTGTCAGGACTTGACTTCACAAATAGCAAATGGTATTGAAAAATATCTGTGGGATGAAGATACCGGAACATTTAACCGGGGCTGGAGAAATGAAACGGGTCAGGATCTCGCCGGAGCTTTGGACTGCTGCTCATGGGGGGCTTTATACCTGCTGAAACAGGCAAGACTGGCAGAAGAGAGAAATGAACAGAATGCCCGGGAAAAATATCTGGAAAAAGCACGAAGGTGCCTGAATTACGCAGATAAAAATTTTAAGAGCGGATGGTATTATAAAACACCTGACGGCGCAAAAGGAGATATAAAAGGGTACCGCCCTTATGACGGTGAAATAGAAGACCTGCGCTATGAAGACGGAAAAAATGCCGGTGCAATGATTAATTGGAGATATCTGAATGATATGGTATGGTCAGAAGGAACACTCGGTGTTGCCAAGGCATGGGAAGAATATGCAGAGATTACCGGAGATAAAGATGCTGAAAAAGAGTATCAGCGTATTTATAAAGAGATGTCAGAATTACAAGGTCTGAGTGATCGGGGGGGGGTATTATACAGTACAAGACAAATCAAAGGAGAGTTTACCATGGGTGAGGAGCTGGCATCATTAAGCTGGCTGGCTTATATTGCTTCGATCAGAGAAGGCAATAATATGAGCCGGGGGAAAGAGAGCCTTTTGAGCAAATGGATTCCGTGGTAATAAAATTCAATCTTTTACTTATAAGGAGGTTTTTATGAGAAAAAAAATTTCTGTTTTTTGGCATTTTATTTCGGTAATTGTACTGACTGTCGCAGGTATATGTATTTACCCTGCATTTTCACAAAGTCCGGGAAAACCCTCTGTTCAGTTGCTGCCGGACAGGGGGTTGGCTGTATTAAGGGATGAGTTTAAAGTAGTCGGAAATTATGTATCTCCTATGGCAAAAGCCCATTTAACAATCATTAACAAATCTATGCAGACTATGAAGATTGATTTAAACGGGCAAAACGGTAATTTTCATTTTGAAGTCTCTCCTAAGATGGATAATACATCGTATGTCAATCCCGGTCTTTATAGGTATGAAGCGATTATCCCCGGTTTTCCTCCCATGTCAGGAGAGAAGAGTTTCTCTGATAATACAGCTTATATCTGGGAGATATGGAGAAACCAGTTGTAATGTAACCCTGTTTTAAATAAATACTTATGATTATTAACAATAAAATTAAAAAAGGAGATATGTGAAAGTCAATAACCCCACGACCATAAATGGTCGGGGCTTGAAAAAGCCTGATTGACTGGACTGAGGTTTGAAACAAAACCTACGTTGTTTAGGTCAAGATACCTACAAATGTTTATCCTGGTTTGCAGCTCTGTCGTCAGTGATTAAAAGTTCTGAGGGTAAGAAACGGTGTTGCTGACATGACAAACCTTTACAACATTGCCGAAGGATATTTACGGGTTTGCCGGTTACTGAATAGCTTCTATAACAAGATTTAGCTGTTGTAAAAACTGGCTTCTTAATTAGAAACTTTAATATTTGAAAGGAGGTAAGCAGGATATTGGAGTGAAGGGCATTCCTCCACCAGCCTAACGGCATAGTGGTTTCCTGCTAAGATTTTATGAAGATTTCTTTTATCAGGATGAAAACAAAGTATAGTTTTGTGCTGCTGAAAAAAGCACTGTATTGGACAGTTTTGTTTTGTGCAATAGGGATAAACGGCTGTGTTACAGGAGGAGAAGTGCCGCCGCCGGTATCCCCGCCAGGACCATCTGCATCGCCTATAGTAGTAGTACCACCGCCATCTCCCGTAATTTATGAAAGCATTATATTCCGTGATGATTTCAGCACAAGTAGTGTTATCAACCGTAATCAATGGAATTCCAACGGTAAGGCACATTGGGTATGGCAGGAACAGACTTCTTCATCACCGGGATGTGAAAACGGGTGTCTTAAACAGAACAGTGAAGATGTCAGAGCTTTGAATGCCATCATGTATGTTTCCACACCTCAGATATCAAATGCAACCATAGAAACCACAGCAAGAATCAATTTTGATATTTCAGTCGCCCCGACAATGGAAGAGATGGAAAGATTACGTAATTTTATAGGGGTAGGTATTATCTTCCGTATGAAAGATCCTGACAATTACTATATGTTCCGGCTTGCCGGCGAAGAAGGGTGTGTACTCGGTAAAATGGTTGACAATCAGTGGGTTGATTTAGACAATCCAAGAAGATTAAATTTCCTTGAAGGCGGAAG
Source organism: uncultured delta proteobacterium (assembly GCA_963806835.1). Taxonomy (GTDB): domain Bacteria; phylum Desulfobacterota; class Desulfobacteria; order Desulfobacterales; family CAWEAR01; genus CAWEAR01. Next base: position 13,810 of record CAWEAR010000024.1, on the reverse strand, counting down.
GATCAAAGCAAATAACTGGTATAAGCTCAAAGTAAAAGTGTATGGCAATACCATTCAATGTTTTATCAATGATTCACCTGTAATTCATTTCAGTGATCCTCAGTTTACACTGGGTTATGTCGGATTGGTCACATTTAAGTGCTTTGGCGATTTTGAATACATAAAAGTTACAGAGTAAACAGAACAAAAAACCCTTAGGGTTTCTGAAACCCTAAGGGTTTTAAAACGGAGAGACAATAGTCAATAACCCCACGACCATAAATGGTCGGGGCTTGAAAAAGCCTGATTGAATAGACTGAGGTTTGAAACAAAACCTACGTTGTTTAGGTCAAGATACCTACAAATGTTTATCCTGGTTTGCAGCTCTGTCGTCAGTGATTAAAAGTTCTGAGGGTAAGAAACGGTGTTGCTGACATGACAAACCTTTACAACATTGCCGAAGGATATTTACGGGTTTGCCGGTTACTGAATAGCTTCTATAACAAGATTTAGCTGTTGTAAAAACTGGCTTCTTAATTAGAAACTTTAATATTTGAAAGGAGGTAAGCAGGATATTGGAGTGAAGGGCATTCCTCCACCAGCCTAAAGGCATAGTGGTTTCCTGCTAAGATTTTATGAAACAATGCAATAAGGGACATAAATATCCTGATTCATTAGACAGATGCCCTGTCTGCGAAAAAGAGAATGAATTACAGACAATTGTGATAAAAGCGGCTGTACCCCCTTTTGAACCAAAACCGAAACCAGCTCCTTCATTTACAGAACAACAACAGCCCGGTTCCCCTGTTCAACCGCAAAATAGCAAATCTGATAATTGTCAAAAAACAGTTATCCTGAACAGATCCCCATTACCGGAAAAAGAGAAAAATATATTAGTCGGATGCTTAATCGAACTTGATACAGAAGATAGACACATCAGAATTCATCAGCTTTTTAATCATAAAATGATTATAGGGCGATCAAAAGATAATAATATTGTTCTTTCAGACAGTTCCGTATCAGGAAAGCATTGCTGGATTGAATATCAGAATGATAAACTGATCATTTGTGATAACAATTCGACAAATAAGACCATTGTGAATAGTAAACCTGTAAAATCCCATATATTAAAAGATAATGATTTTATTCTGTTAGGCAATTCAAAATTCAAGATCAAATATCTGTAAAAATTCTTAAATTCTTATTTTTAATTCAATTTCTATGCCTTCACTGAAAAATTTTTCGATTTACGAATCAGTTATAAAAAACATCAATTTCAATGTAACACCTTATTCAATTACATTGGGTGATACGATATTTGAGATAGACTCTGAAAATGACGGTTATATTATATCAAGCAATACCGAGTTTATGATAAATGCCGGAAAATGTTATTTTTCTTCAGTCAAAACAAATGATCTGCTCTTTTTTAATGATGAATTTATTATTTTTAACCCGGAAGCCGGTTATGCAGATAATCATATTTTTTTAGGGAAAGTAAAAGATGATAAAGATAAAATTCTGATTTTTAAGCTGCCTAAAAAAATATCCAAAGGACCGTTTAATGATATTCTTAAAATAATTCAGAAATATTCTGATATCCGGAAAATATTTATAGATGCGGGTTCTGTACTGTTTATGGACAGCAAAGCCATAAGCGGCATGATAGAACTGATACAAAAAGATAAAAATAAGTCCGTATATTTTTATAAACCGAGTTATAAATTTAAGACTTATCTTACATTGGCAAATATTGAGAAGATGATTTCAGTAAAATCATCAGCTCATCCGTTTATTGATCAGTTTATTGATAAAAGAAAAGAGATGATTGACAAAAATCAGATGAACCATAGTTATCTGATTACAGATAAAGTCAATAATTATCTTCTTGCACCTGAAAATGTTATTACTGTAGGAAGAATGAAAGATACCTGTGATATACTTTTATCTGACGAAAGCATATCACGCCTTCATGCAGTGATTGTTAATACAAATAATTCTCTGTCAGTTATTGATCTCGGATCAACAAATTCTACTTATATCAACGGCTGGAAGGTTTCATCATATCTGCTTAATCAGTTAAAAGTAAATGATGTTATTACTTTTGGGAGAAATATATATTTTTATATTAAAAATGCCAATTTATAAGAGGTTGTAACGATAATAAATGAAAGAAGAGAAATTAGGAAAATATACTGTTCAGTCCGAGCTTGGACGCGGCTCAATGGGAATTGTTTATAAGGCATTTGATACAGTTATTGAAAGAACTGTCGCGATTAAAACTGTCAGAAAAGAACTCATTGATCAGAATGATCAAAACAATATGCTTGCCCGTTTTAAACGTGAAGCTCAGGCTGCCGGACGACTGAATCATCCGAATATTGTTGCGGTCTATGAATATGATGAAGAGGGAGAGACCGCTTTTATTGCTATGGAATTTGTCCGGGGACGCAAGTTAAGCGATTTTTTTGCCAAAGATGAACGATTTGATATAAACAGTATAGCCCGGATTATGTTCAGATACTGGGCGCACTCTCTTATGCACATCATAACGGAGTTGTCCATCGGGATATTAAACCGGAAAATATTCTTCTGACGGCTGACAGTCAAATTAAAATAACAGATTTCGGGATTGCCCATATTGAATCATCGAATCTTACTCAGGCAGGAACCATAATGGGAACTCCAAGTTATATGTCGCCTGAACAGTTCATGGGGCATAAAGTGGATGGTCGCTCAGATATTTTTTCTGCCGGTGTTATTTTTTATCAGTTCATTACCGGAGAAAATCCGTTCAGCGGTCGTTCCATGCAGACCATTATGTATAAAATTCTGAATGAAAATCCTGCCAATCCTTCTGCGCTGAATCTTCAGATAACACCGGCATTGAATGAGGTGATAAAAAAAGCGATCTCTAAAAGAGCAGATGAACGGTTTCAGACAGCAGAGGAATTTCTTGAAGCAATTCAGCGGGTGGTACAGAATAATGAGATTACCGGATCATCTGAAACCCCTGTTGACCGGAGTTATAACACAAAAAGTGCTGAAACTCAAAATCATGAGGAGGGTCATAAAGAAAATGATTTGGAAAAGACCTTTGTTTTACCTCCTAAGATAAGTGAAAAAAAATCTGAAAATAAGAGAGATATTGATGTATCTGACAGAGAAATAACAGAAGAGACTGCTGATAACGGTAATCCGGAAAAGACTTTTATCATCAATCCTTTGCCGACAGATCATGAATATCCTGAAAAAAAGAATAAGATCAAATTTGTATTAGTCGGAGCAATAATACTGCTGGTATTATTATTTTCAGAATGGCGGATATTCTTTTCAAAGCCTGAAAAAGAACCTTTACCGCCGGTTTCAACAACATCAAAACCTGAAAAAACACCTTCTGAGAAAAAAGATACAGCGGTGACTGTAAAAGATCAGCCTTCTGCAACGCCGAAAGCTCCCTCCGTTTCTGAAGTCAGTGTTGAGGTGAAAACAGATCCGCAAAACGCCGCTGCTTTTCTTAAAAAAATAAAAAAAGATATGTCCTTAGCTGAAATACTGGAGCAGGGGGAATCTAAGGGAGAGACTCCTTTAAAACTGAGCCTTCAGTCAGGTATATATGAGCTGACCCTGAAAAAAGACGGGTATTATGATTTTGCAACTGAGCTGGAAATAGAAACCGGCGCAGATAATATCTCTTTTGAAGCGAAACTGATAAAGACAGAATAAGACTTCCTATTACACAGATAAAAATTTCGGAAGTATCTGATTGGGGATTTTTCTTAATAGCCTGCTGTTGCTGATAAAATCTGCTGTTTAAGCTGGGAATCAAGCGGCATTATACGCTCAATTCCCCTGTCAATACTCTCTCTCATACGTTTCAGCCCGATCTCTTTGCCATCCGGTTTTGCCGCCAATGCAAGCCCTGAAAAAAATAATCCCACAGGGTCTTTGGAATCTTTTTCAAAAATCTGATTTGCAATATCAAGCATTTCAACTTCTTTTTGTTCCCTGAACAGCCATAGCAGATAAAGTGATGCCATATCAGTACGATGCGGCGCAAGTTTTAGAAATAAATCAAGCTGTTCTCTCCAATCTGCAAAATACTTCAGAAAATCAGGATGAGAGATTGAAAACGCAAGTTCACCCCGTGCCAGAATACCGGAACTGTAAAATCTGAGGCTCATTTTTTTATCACTCTGAAATAACTGTTCCTGTGCATTAAAAAATTTAAACAAAAGTGACGAGATATCCCTCCCATGATTTATCCGTGCATTGACCAGCATCCTGAGGAATATCCGGGTAAAATGAACGCCCCCCGGACCTGCATAAGCAACCAGATCATCTGAAGTCAGACTCAGCATTTTATCCGGGTATGAAATCTTCTCAAGAACTATATTTCTTACTTTAATACTCTGATAACAGGTTATAGTAACTGCATATATCTGAATCAGAAAAACTGAAATCAGAATGACTGTTCCGGCTGCAAAGCCTGACAGAGGTACTTTATATTCCTCTTTTCTGTTCTGAAACCCGGCAAATGCCAATGCCATAAACGGGAGGCTTCCCGGAAGCTGAAACCATACCGCAGAGAGACCGGCTGTCAATACAGCAGATGTACCTGCCAAAGCAATCTGGGAATCTTTGCAGCAGAATGGCAATGAAATCAGCAGCCCCCACAGAAGAAGCATACCGATTACGCCTGATGATAATAATGCTTCGGCAAAATCATTATGACTGTGAAAATATTCACGATCCAGAGAATCTAACCGTTCCGGACCCTCGGCATTTAAAAATACAGCATCCTGATTCGCATAAGCGATCAACTGATCCGCATAATGCCCCCATCCATATCCGGTAAAGAGCGCTGACGGCTTATCCTGAAATGATAAAAAAATGACCCGGTTCTGCAATGATCGTGATGACAGGCTGTCTGACTGTATCTGTTTCTTAGGATGGGTTTCCGTCCTGTGGATTTCATACAAAGAAATACCGACAGTCAGAAATATCGGAATTGCAATAATCGGCCCCGCTGCATACAGACGGACAAATCTTTTCTGACGCTGCCTAAGATAAGAGAGCATTCCCCATGTAAGCGGAATCAGTATCAGAGAGAGAAGAATAGCGGCTCTGTTATCTGACAGTACAACAATTCCTCCGCCTGCTGAAAGGCAGCCTGCCTGAGCCATAAAGGAGTCAGGGCGTATATAAGTTGTCAGAATAATTATTGCAAATATACCGTAAAATGCAATATAATCAGGGAACCAGTACGGTGACCATTGCCATGCAGGGTGCCGGAAATTTCCGTAAATGGTCAGTCCGGTAACTGTCCATGCAGCCGCAGTGCTGATCCATGCGATTCCCCTCCGGATACCTGAATACTCATTGACCCCTATACCGGCTGCAATCAGTGATGCAAGATCAAAATACCAGAGAATCCCTTCTCCCTGACACGGATATCCGAGCCATGAGAGAACAGGAACTGATGCAAACGGGGAGACCAGAACACTCCATATTCCCAGAAAGGCGGGAAACAGAACAAACGGATGTTTTATGATATAAAAATATCGTGTGCGGTTACTCAGAATCAGAAGGGTAACTCCGGCGCATGCAATCGCGGAAACAATGTGTAATCCGATAATCACAGGTTCAGACTGAAACCAGACACCTGTATGAAAAGGAGGAAGTGCAAGGAAAACAATGAAAAGCGATAAAAAAAGAGATAAAGCTGTAATTCCGATGCCAATCCGTTCAATTTGCCAGTTTGAGAAATTCATTATCGTGAAGGAATAAAAACTCCTCCCTGCCCTCTGAAATAGAACTTCTGTTCCGGTACATTTCTTGGATTATCCGTATTTTCAGGTTCTTTTTTGGATGCGGAGGGCGATTTTTCTTCTGAAATATTATCGGTACTTACATTACGGGATGAATTCTTCCGGGCGGCAATTGGAAAATCTGATCCGCTGGAATGAGTTACAGGTTTCTGATTCTGAATTTTATACTTTTCTATAACCCCCGGCATTTCCGTAAGAATATAATTCAGTGTTTCTCCGGCTGATATATTCCCGTCAGAAGGATTCCTGTCTGCCCCGCCGTTAAGAGCCTTTAACAGCGTATAAGTAAAAACACCGTGTCCGATGTTCCGGCAGTTCTCTGGCATATTGATCCCGTGCAGCCGCGGCAGCAATATAAATACCTGTGGCACGGGATAACAGGGCAAGAGGACGGCGATCTTTATATTCGGAAAATACATCTGCCACAGCACCGGATTTGCAGGAATCAAGCAAAAGAAATATCCGGTTTGCACCGAGCCGGGCAATATATAATTGAAGAGTATCTGAAGAAATACCGTCTTTTTGCAGAATCTTATCCTGACGGGGATTTGTCAGCTCATGAGGAATAAAATACCAGTTGTCCCCGACAGTTTTTCCATGCCCCGCAAAATAAATCACTACTGTATCTTGTGAAGGAATATTCCGAAGGGATTCAAGTATATTATAAACAGACGACTGGGTGGCATTATTATCATACAGTTCATATCTGATATATTTATCAAACAGACCTGTATGAGCCTGTATAAAATATGATGCCACATCCTTAGCATCAGAGAACACAGAAATCCAGATTAAGGCTGGAATTTTTATACAGGTTTATTCCGATGGCAACCACATGAAGAACCGGTCGTGCCAATGCCTGTAAGGGGTTATAGCTGACGCCTGTTTCATCCGGTTCCCCTTCTGTCCGATCACGGTTCAATCCCACAGCGCGGAGAATATTCTTTCCCTGAGTTAAATTAACCGGATAGATCATAGTGATCTGCTTTCCTGATTTTTCCTGATTTTCTGCTTTGGTATCATCAAGAACCTTTCCGTTGTGAAAAAGACGGATACTGTCAATCCCTCCGCCCTGATCTGTGGCAAGTATCTTTACATAAATCAGGGAACTGTTTACTGTAGAATTTTTTTCAGGGCTGGTGATACGGACTCCGGGAGGCAGATCAAATCCTTCAGATATATTGGGAAGTTTTTTCTGAACAGGCATATCCTTTCCTGTAAGAAGTCGCCCCAGCAGAGCAGGCATATAATATCCTGCCGTAAAATTGCTGACAGAAAAAGATCTGTCACCAACTCTCCACTGAATCGCATCAAGGCGGTCATTCAGTTTGTAATCCAATGTCCCGTCAAAATATCCTTCGGGGCTGACCACTGCCCATCCTGCTCCCATTGTGATCAGGCGGGCAAGCTCTTTGCCGGTAAGGCATTCCCAGAATCTTGCAGTATGATCATTGCTTGCAGTAAGCAGATGCCGCCCATCCGGTGTAAAACAGAGAGTATTGATACCATTCTGATGCCCGCTGATCCGGTGCAGTAATTTTCCATCTGGTACTGACCATATACAGACTGTTTTATCATCTCCGGCTCCGGCAAAAAAATTCTCTTTTGGACTGAATGCAACGCTTCTGACTATTCCCTGATGTTCCTTTTTGGAAAAGATTTCCTTTCTGTTACTGAGATTCCATATTCGGACCGTGCCGTCTTCAAGTCCTGCTGCCAGATAGCGGTTATCCGGGCTGAATGAAACAGAGTGAACCGCTCCTTCCGGGTTTTCAAACATAAAAAGCGTCTTGTCAGCCTGCCATTCCCGAATCAGTATGCGTCCGTCTCTTCCGCCGGTAGCAAGCCTTTTACCATTCCTGTCAACGGCAAGGGATAAAACCGGTCCCTGCCCGTTAAAAATCTTTGACTGCCGGACTCCTTTCTGAATATCCCATAATTTTACGCCGTCATTCCCTGCGGTGATCAGAAAATCTCCTTTATTATCTGAGACTATATTTACTGCCTGTCCTGCATGTGCCTGAAACAGAGCTATCTTATCTCCGGTTACAACATGCCGTAAACTCACGTTCCCGTTTTCAGACCCGGCAGCCAGAATTTTATTCCCTGAAAGAAAGGCAACAGAGAGGATACGGGAAGACTCGCCCTGAAATTCCTTATCGCGTTGCCCTGTGGTGAGATTCCATAAATGGATGCTTCCGTTTTCACTGCCGGTTGCAAGCCATTTGCCGTCCTGACTGAAGATTGCAGATGTTACCGCGCCGGTAAAAGGGGATTGAATCACAAATTGGGGTCTTATAATCTTTTTTTCAGATGATGTATCTTCAGGCAGCGGTTTTACGGGTCTGTATTGCGGGGAAGGTGCCAGATTAGGAGCGGGTGCAGGTGCCGGAGTGTTAGTACTACCAGGAATTGTCGGGGAGAGCGATTGCCGTGTATTTTTCTGAATTGCATTATGAATATTCTTCGGAACCGTATGCATCGCGGAATCCGCATTACACGGATTGCTTTTTGACAAAATAAAGCAAATCAGAAAAAGCAAAATAAAAATCTGTTTTTTTTGAATGATAGTAAGCATTTTTTAATCCTCTGCTGTTTGAAACAATAATCTTATTTTTTGATTGCCAAAATAAAATCTGTTCCCCTTGAATTTACAACCGGCGTCTGAGCCGGTATTTTTCTCCATTGAGGAGCTTTTTTATTATACATACTGATAATTACCGGCATCTCCTGTCTGATATAACAGAGTAACTCCTCAACAGAAATATTTCCGTCTGAAGGCTTTATATCTGCTTTCCCTTCAAGCCCCTGAAGCAGTGCATAAGTGAATATTCCGTGACCCAATGTCGGCAGCTCATAAGTAACCTGATCTTTGGCTGATGCTGCGGCAATATGTATCCCTGATTTATAAGATAACAATGTAAAAGAACGCTTGCTGTCATAGTCTGAAAAAGTATCAAGAACAGCTCCTGATTTACATGAATCAATCAGCAGAAAAATCTGTTTTGCATGACTCTGAACAATATACAACTGAAGGACTGATGAAGCAATTCCCTGTTTTTTCAAAGATTCAGTTTTTTCAGGATCAGTCAGTTCATACGGAATGAAATACCACTCATCTTTAACTGTATCACCGTGTCCCGCAAAAAAGATCACCGCTGTATCCTGCGGAGGAATATCCTGAAGCGATTTTAGAACCCCGTCAATAGCATCTCCTGTTGCATTCTGATCCAAAAGTTCGTAAATTTTAAGTTTGGCAAAAAGATTTATATATGATTCTGTAAAATAGGATAAAACACCTTTGGCATCCATCAGGCTGAAATCCAGATTCCATCTGGGATTTTTGTATTGATTAATCCCGATAACCACTACATGCAGTGCAGGTTTAGGCGGTTCAGGTTCATGATAGGAAACAGTGATTTCATCTGATTTTCCTTCAATCCGGTCATCACTGAATCCCACTGCACGGAACCTGTTTTCTCCGTTAAGGAGCATCACGTCATAAGTTTTTATCTCTTCTGCTTTTTCAACCTTACGTTCTGCTTTATCGTCATGGACAGCTTTTTCATTGTGAAATAAGCGAATTTCACTTATTCCCCCTTTCCGGTCGCTTCCTTTGACAGTAACAGATACAGTTTTATCCGATGCCTGTGAATTAGGCTTCGGATCAGTAATTTTTACTTCAGGCGGCGGAAGAAATCCCTTTTCTGAAATATCAGGCGGACTCTCTTCAGGCTTCTGTATCTCTTTTTCTGCCATTAAACGTCCGAACAGAGCAGGCTGATAATATCTTTCCAGAAATCCGTTTATCGGAAATGATTGTTCATCAGCTTTCCACTGAATTGCATCAAGACGCTCTTCAGCTTCGCCGTCCAGAGTTCCGTCAAAATACCCTTCAGGACTGACCACTCCCCATCCCGAACGCATGGAAATCAGCCGGGTCATCTCCTTTCCTGAAACCGGATTCCATAATCTGGCGGTACGGTCATTGCTTACGCTCATGAGATAACGCCCAGTTCGGAGTAAAGCCGACAGCATTAACAGCGTCATTATGGCTGGTAAAGGTCTGTAAAATTTTTTTATCTGTCAGAGAGAACAGGCAGATTGTTTTATCATCGCTGCAACTGGCAAATATATTGCTCTTTGCAGGACTGAATGAAATTCCCCGGACTGCTCCGTTATGTTTTTTTGAGAAAAATTCCTCTCTGCTTTCAAGGTTCCATACACGGATACTGCCGTTCTCCAATCCCGCAGCAAGATATTTGTCATTATTGCCGAAAGATACGGCAGAAACTTTATCACCGCTTTGAAGTGTCAGAATAATTTCACCGGACTGTAAATCCCGCAACTGTATTTGTCCATTATTCCCTACGCTTACCAGTTTTTTACCGTCCCGGCTGATTCCCAGAGACAGGACTGCACCGCTCTCTCCGTTTTCCAGATTTCGGACAGAAATCCCTTTCTGAACATCCCATATCTTAATAATATTTTCATTACCGGCAGTTATCAGATATTGACCATCTTTATCTGCTGATAAAGCGTTCATTGTTCCGGCTGACAAAGTTTTACTTTGTTCTCCGGTTTCCAGATTCCAAAGACTGATGTTTCCATTCTTCATACCGACAGCCAGAAAGCGGTTTCCCAAAGCAAAAGCAGTTGATACAACAGGTGAATCAGATTCAAAATTCCAGAGTCTCTGCCCTGTGGCAAAATCCCATACCTGTGCGGAGCCGTTACGCTGCCGGTAGCAAAATTTTTTCCGTTCTGAGCTGAATGTAAGCGATGTCATAGCTCCCGCATATCTGGAATGTATTTCAAATGTAGGTTTTAATGCCTGCCGGGTATTTTTTTCTATGCCGCTTCGGATCCTTTTGATCGAGGTGAATCCGGCATAGGCTGGCAACTGGTTCAAAAGAAAAATAAATCCGAATATTAATAAGATGATAATCTTTTTTTTCTGATTGAAAATTATTTTTATCTGTTTCACGATTTTCTCCGTAAACTCCGGATGGTTAAAAAAAGCATCCGGAGTTTAAGTTTAATTTTCACCCATAATAAATTTTACCCGGCGGTTTTCAGGCGCATAAGGTCTGTTTGAAAAAAGCAGCTCACTTTCTCCTTTTCCAATGGTTTTTAATCTGTCAGAAGATATATTTGCTTTATGAATCAGATAATTTTTGACAGCCTGCGCTCTGTTTTTGGAGAGAGATCTATTTAAGGATTCGGATCCAGACGCGTCAGTATGACCTTCAATAATAAATTGAGCTGCTTTCAGGCGATCATTGTTAATCGCTCTTCCCATCACATCAAGTATTTCACATGACTTAGGCGTCAGTTGGGAAGAATTCAGTTCAAAATTAATCTCCATTGAAAGTGCCCTGGGTTTTTCTGCTTTAACAGGTATTATTGCTCTGCTTCTTGGTGCCGCCGGATCAGCAAATACACCCATAATATCATCTTCCGTAATCTTACGGTTTCCGAAGTTTACAGCGTCGTCCCCCGACCATGCCGTTGCTGCTAATCCGCAGACAATCAGAAGTGTCATAATTGCTTTCAAAAATTTTTCAGTTTTCATAGCCTTCTCCTTTTTGGTTAAAGATTTTCTCATTCTCAGGCTCAGTTTTGGAATGAGATATTTGATTAAAGATTTCAGATATTTTTTGTAACCGGGTCAGATGTTCAACCCAGCAGCAGCAGTGATCATATTCGGGAATAATGATAATTTCTGTCAAATTCGGTCTGGTCATTTTTTCCTGATATGATCTGACTACAGATTCCGGTACAATTTTATCTTTTCCACCGACAAAATGGACTTGCGGAACAGACTGTATCTGCACAGCAAAATCTGCGGGATTCAAAGAACCGTCTAACGGAGTTACCCGGTGATATGTTGTCCATGCTTTATGATCCAGATTTGCCCCTATGGTTATAAGCCCCGCCACATCTTTGCGCAGAAGAGTGATTAATGCGGCTATTACGCCTCCCCCGGAAATACCGACCAGCCGGACTGATTTTGCATTGATTCTTTCCTTTATCTGAGTTATCGCCATATTCATTGAATCAACAATCTCTGAAGAATAGCGATGGGTTGACCAGTATCCGGGATGGCATCCTGAACCGCTGCTTCCGGTATATTGACACGGACGCGCCAGATACAGCACATTCGGAGATGAATCATGAAACGCAAGTTGAAGGGATACAGACTTTTTCGGGGTCGGATCAGCAGATAAAGTATATCGGTTTTTCCATGAAAATCCATCTCCTTCAATATAGACTGTCAGGGGATTATCACCTCCCATGGTATGTTTGTAAAACCGGCTAACTCAAACTTACCTGATTTAAAATAAATACACTTATATCCGTATATATCAGCAAGTCTTTCTGCTTTTTCAAGAGGAGAGTAAAAAAGATGGCTACATGCTGTTAAATACAGACATAATAAGCAGATAGGATGCCAAAGAATCGCTTTAGCATCCTTTAATAATATCATGATAGCAAATTAGAACATATAACGCAGGTTGACTGCAACAGAAAATTCATCATAATCTTCACGATCAACAATTCCGGTTGCCTGAAAATCACCGAGCAGATTATCTGTCAGTTGGAATCTGACTCTCGAAGCGTTCTCTACGAGCGCAATCTTGCGGAACCGTGTTCATGGTCCCGCATCCATTGCCTGCAGATGGCGACGGTGGCATCGGTTGATGCATCGTCCGAAACAACAAGCTCTGTCCGTGAGATTCGATCAAGCCCCAGGATACTCTCGAGGGTGGCTTCGATAGTGGCAGAATTGTTGTATACAGGGACAAGGATGGCAATGGTCGGTTTCATGAAATTGCGATCGAAAGAATCGACGTTCAGTTTCGATAGTCCTGCGTGAGGTAGGTGTGGAGACCTTCTCGCATCCGGAAATCACAAGTCCGAAGCAGGAACGGATCTTCTCCTTCGAGAGCACGGAATTGGATGGACGTTTTTTGCCCTGGTGGGATACTGATCGGTCGTCAGCGGCTGGATGATGCATTTATCCTTGAGAAGTGCCGACTCCAGACCCTCATCCCGTATTGCCACTGCGAACTCATACCAACTCGTTTCCCCCTCATTCGTGAAGTGAAAGACGCCGTATTCGTCCTTTCCAGACTCGATAATAGTGATAATGGTAAGGGCAAGGTCCCGGGCCCAGGTTGGACTACCCTTCTGATCACTGACAACGCCAATCCGCTGCCGCTCGGCCAGGAGCCTGGGCGTGGTGTGCACGAAGTTTGCACCGTGCTTTCCGTAGAGCCATGCCGTTCCGGAGGATGATGCTCCGAGCGCACGCTTCACGCACTCGTCGTTCTCCCTCGGCCTTCGTTCTCCCGTAGACCCCTAGAGGTGTGACAGGATCATTCTCAAGGTACGACGACGCTTTCGTGCCGTCGAACACATAATCCGTGGACATATGGATGATGCGAGCGCCCCGTTCTTGCGTGATCACCGCCAGGTTCTCTGCTCCATTCCCGTTAAGAGCCTTTGCGAGCGCTGGTTCATCTTCCGCTTTGTCTACAGCGGTATAGGCCGCACAGTTTACCACCCAGTCAATGTTCGAAGCTTGTCCGCGTCGTGTCGCAGCGTCCGCGAGGTCCCTGATGTCGATATCTCGGCCTGAGCCTTTCCATTCCATGCCATCCCGGTCGAATTGCACCGAAAGCTCTGTGCCCAGCATGCCGTTACAGCCAACCAGCCAGATCATTCCAGATCTTTCAAGCAGGGAAGCGTTGCGTCTTTCGTCGATACTGTGACATGCCGTATTGGCCAATCGATATTCAGGTCAGGATCATCCCAACGGATTCCTCCCTCACATGATCTTTCGTATTCGGCCGTGCATTTGTAAATGAAGTGCGCTTCTTCGCTCATCGTAACATACCCATGCGCGAAGCCTTCAGGTATGTACATCATCAGGGCATTCGCGCTGGAAAGCTCGACCCCGTACCACCCGCCATAGGTTGCGGATCCTTTCCTGA
>CAWEAR010000023.1:0-15899 GCA_963806835.1 uncultured delta proteobacterium | reverse complement strand
ATTCCCGAAAATCTGTATAAATAACAGCATGTTTCCTGTAATCCGGAGGAAATGACCGCCATAATTCAAGACATGTCTTATCGGATCTGTCTTCAAAACATCGCCGGGTATTACGGTCTATTGCTATCCGAATCCATACCTTACACTGTTTTGATCCGGCAAACGACCATATTTCATCTATTCCGGCAACCGGACGTTCCTCTGTCTTTACAATGCCGGATGCGGCAGGCGGAATTTCTTTTTTTTATTATTGCTGTCACTCTGTTACGGCTGACACGGGCAAGCCGCGTGTTCCGCGCGAGAAACCCTTTCACAGATAAGTTTTTCTGTAAGCTCCTCTTTTTTTTCTTTTTTCCTGAGCTGACGGGTGTCCCGTAAAAATTGCAGTCTTTACAGTGATATTTCCGATCATCGTGTTCTGTTTTGCCGTTTTTACGAATATTTATGCTGCCGCATTTTCTGCAAGGTATGTCTATCATGATTCTCCCCTTTTTTCTTTTTTTTATATATTATAATAAAAATTTTTTATAAGTCAATAAAATACCACTACCCATAAATGATATATGATTGCTTATTTCCGATAATGTCTATTATATATGACGATTAAGAATTAAAGATTTTATAGTTACCAAAAATTACATAAGATTATATCGCTCTCTCAGACGCTGAGAGAGTGCTTTGATCATATAAAATGCTTTTTCAACCGTAACAACGCCGTCAGGATTGACCAGACAGCAGGTCGCGGGAGAAAGCAGACTTCTTGAAAGCAGAAATTCCAAATCAAGTCCTTTTGCTGTCAGTCTGTCCCACAATTGTGTAAGCCGCTTTTCCAGTGCGTCAATCCCTTCTTTTTCAAAAGGTTCAATATTGGTCGGTACAATTCCCCATACAAGTATCCCGCCTTTTTCCAGAAACTTGCGAATCAGTTGATGATGGGAAACAATTATATCACCATTTGTGTAAACATCCATGGACAGCACATCAATATTGAGAGTCAGAAGAAAGCTCCAGTCCGGTTGCCGCACAGATGAACCCCTCGCGGAGATTCAATCATAGAAAAAAACCGCTCCATATCCTTTTTTGCCGTAATATCATTGTAACCTGACATTGCGCTGAAAATATATTGCAATCCCGGCTCATCAATAAACATAAAGGCATTGGGATTCAGTTTTTTCAATCGCCTCAGTTGGACATTCACCCGCTGTGCCATGAATTCCAGCATAAACGGGCGAACTGTGTCGTTAAAAAGAATCGGACGGTCATCCTGATCCCTTACATTAAAACCAAAACTGACAGGTCCTTCAAGCTGTCCACGAATAGCAGGGCGATCTGAAAAATCTTTTTGTAAAAACTGATGATAAACATGCGAATAATTCGGACTGATGTCAAGATAATCCGGCTCTTCCATCCGGCTCATGACCTCTTCCAGCTCCATGATAAATTTATCCGTAGAAAATCGGAGGGTCTGATTTTCCACATCCAAAAGAATGCCCGGAAAATGTTCAGCAGCCTGAACATACATATCTTCATAATAGTTCAGACGGGGCAACTGGGGCCAGAAGGGAATATCCAATGATAGCGACATTTCCAATGAGCGATTCACGTCTGTATGGGGCATAACAGCCATAGCTGTTGTTAAAAGATTTCCCGGAATAGCCATATAAAATTCCTCATTTTTTTGTTTACGCTTATGTATTTTGTTATCAGAACTATAGATATAACGCTCCTACGGAGCTTTAAAATTGGGAGGTGTTCCGCCTGCTACAAAGATAACGCTCCTACGGAGCTTTAAAAATTCCCATTTCTTAATTCCTAATTCCCAATAGTATTGATTTTGCCGCCTCATAAACCATATCCACCGTTACAGCCTTCATACAGCGATGATGCTTTTGAGGACATTCCGGTTTAAGACACGGTGAGCATGGAGTCGGAACTCTGATTATAAGACTCTTCAGACTCGCGGGTGAAGTGGTTATCTGATTTGTGGGACCGAATATCGCAATCTGAGGAGTATCAAGAGCCGCGGCAATGTGCATTAATCCTGAATCATTGGTAATAAAAAGCGTGAATCTCTCAATCAGAGCAATTGCTTCTCTGAGACTGGTCTTCCCGCAGAGAGAGACGCAATTTTTGCCGATCATGCCGCAAATCTGTCTGCCTAATGATTCTTCACCGGGTCCGCCTAAGATTACAATATCAGCTTTGCAGAAATTCTGAAGCCTTTTGCATAAATCCGCAAAACGCTCAGGATACCAGCGTTTTGCATTGCCGTAAGCCGCACCGGGATTTATTCCGATAATATGATGATCTCCTGTTATACCTTGATTCTTCAGGATTTCTTTAGCATGTATCTGTTCTTCCTGAGAGATCATCAGCGACAGTTCTTTCCCACAGTTTTTAAATGATGCCCCTTCCAATATGCCGAGATAATAATCAATCTGATGAATTTTTTTATATCCGGGTTTTCGCGGAACAGTATGAGTCAGTAAAAGAGTCCGGGCATCTGTATTATAACCAAGCCGGTTTGGTATTCCTGCCATCCATGTAATCAGAGCCGCCTCAAACGCATTTTGCAGAAGAATAGCAAGATCAAATCTTTTTTCACGCAAATCTTTGCTTAACCTGAGTTTTCCAAATAATCCACCGTGTCTTTTAGCAGCATCGTAAATAATGATATGGTCAACATCAGGATTGTTATCAAATAATGGAGATACCCATGGTTTTGCAAGAATACTGATCTCCGCGCCGGGAAAATTTTTTCGGATTGCCCGGATTGTAGGCAGGCTCATAACTGCATCCCCAACCCAGTTGGCAGAGCGGATAAGAATCCTGCGGATACTGTTGATCTGAATTTTTTTCATAAGTTATCTAAGTTCTTTCACTTTTATCGCATCACTTAACCAAAAAATTCCTCCGCCTGCAATTGAAAATTTTCTTGGAATGCCGGTTTTATCCTTTACTGTAACAAGAAAGTTTGCCGGATGAAAACCTCCTCCGGTTAAAAAGCCATACAAATAAAAAGGAATATATCTCGTTTTTAAAATAATATATTCATTTTTATATGCCCATCTGTCAAATTGAGATTTTGTTCTGAAATGTAAATTGAGCCAATAAATCGGAATAATAAGTAATATTATCGAACTGATTATATTTTCAAAGGTCATAATTTACAATTTTCGTAGGGGTAAGCCCCTGTGCTTACCCTGCATAAAAAGAACAACCCTTCCGCAAACACAGGAGTTTGGCACTACAAATCTCTCTTCCCGAAAATAGCTGTTCCGATACGCACCAGAGTTGCGCCCTCTTCAACAGCCGCTTCAAAATCGCCGGTCATCCCCATAGAAAGCTCATTCATTGCAATATTCGGTATTTTCTCTGCTTTGATCTGATCCCGCAATTCTCGCAGTTTTGAAAAATAAGGACGAACCTTTTCAGGCTCATCATAAAACGGCGGAATTATCATAAGTCCTTTGACAGAAAGAGATTCAAACCGGCTTATATTTTTTACCAGAGATTTTAATTCTTCAACTGTAGTTCCTGATTTTGATATTTCCTCACCGATATTCACCTGTATCAGAATATTTTGGATTTTATTTATTTTTTTTGCCTGAATATCTAATTCCCGCGCCAGTTTCAGGGAATCCACAGAATGAATCAGATCAAAAAGTCTGACTGCATATTTTGCCTTGTTTGTCTGAAGATGTCCGATAAAATGCCATGATACCGGATAATCAGAGAGATCGCCAATTTTTTTCTGCGCCTCCTGAATATAATTCTCTCCGAAAACCGTAACCCCTGCTTCAATTGCCTCCCGGACCCGCTCTGCTGAAACAGTTTTGCTTACAGCAACAAGGCGTATCTCTTCAGGATTCCTGCCGCATCTTAGAGCCGCATACCGGATCCGTTTCCGAATATTTTCCAATCTCTCTTTCAAATCTTATGTCTCCATATAGTACTCAGTTAATTTAACTTTGACACATAAAGACCTGCGGGGTTTTTAAAACCCCGCAGGTCTCCGGTACATTTTGTCATTCAAAATTAAGTTAACTGAGTACTAGTCATTTTTTTAATAACCGGCAGAAATTCGGATTTCATTCTGTCAGGATTTTTATTTTTTCTTGAACCGAATAATTTATATAAAAATCTTTAACATAGAATTATTATGTAAGTCAAGCAAAAATAACTGATTATCAGGATCACAGTTCGTAAAAAAAGGGGAGTTACGCTATGTTAAATCCACTCTGCAATTTATATCTCAAAAATTGATTGTGTTCAAGCCTTGTAATATGTTATATAATCATTAATTATGATTCTTAATGAATTACAGAATAACCGGCGTTTCAGTCTGTTATTTATAGCTGTATCCCTGTTTTTTGCCTCTGTTTATGTAATGGCATTTGATGACCCGGCATTTTATGATGATCCGGGTATTCCATGGCATATTTCAGCGGATGAACTGGAATATAATCAGACAGCAAAAGAATATATTGCCAAAGGGAATGTTACAATTACCAAAGGGAACAGAAAAATTACGGCGGATATTATCCGGTTTGATCATAAAACCATGATCGCAGTTGCAGAGGGTAATGTAGTTATGACCAGCGGAGATGATATTATGAGCGGTAACAGAATTGAGATAGATTTAAATAAAGAAACCGGAACTCTCTTTGACGGCAGTATCTTTATAAAAGAGAATCACTTTTATATCAAAGGGGATAAGATTCAGAAAGTAGGGAAAGATGAATATGCGGCACATAAAGCAGTTATTTCAACCTGCGGCGGAGACAATCCGGCATGGAAGATTATCGGAAAAAATGTCAAAGTTACCGTAGAAGGATACGGAGTTGTCAGTCATGCTTCATTCTGGGCAAAAGATATACCTGTTATGTATATGCCGATGATGATCTTTCCTGTGAAACTGAAACGGCAGACAGGTTTGCTTCCCCCCGGTTCGGATATTCAGAGCAGAACGGCTTTGAGATTGAACAGCCGTTTTACTGGGCGATAAACAAAAGCTCAGATGCGACATTTTATGAAGATTATTTACAGGAACGCGGAGATAAAATAGGAATAGAATACAGATATGTTCTGGATAAAGACTCCAAAGGGACGCTGATGTATAATTTTCTGAATGACAGAAAGATCGATAATTCGTCCAGATACTGGTTCAGAATGAAACAGGATCAGGCATTACCATTCGGAGTATCTGCAAAGATTGACATTGACATTGTAAGCGATCAGGATTACCTTCATGAATTCAGAGACGGATACACAGGATTTGATAAAACAGAAGAATATTTTTATGAAAATTTTAACAGAAGAACAGATGATTACAGCGATCCCATCCGTGTGAACAGCTTTAATCTGAATAAACGCCTGGATAATTACACCATGAATGCCGGGATCCGCTGGTATGATAACGTAATCATTCGCCAATCAGATGAAGCAGATACAACTTTGCATAAGCTCCCTTTTCTTCAGATAAATTCTTTAAAACAACCCTTGTTGAAGATTCTTCCTTTATATTGGAAACTTGATTCTGAATATACTCATTTTTACAGAGAAGAGGGAGAAACAGGTGATCGCATAGATATATATCCGAGAATCTCTCTGTTAAAACAGTTCGGCAATTATCTGACTTTTGAGCCTTCTGTAGGATTCCGGGAGACTGTATGGAATGTCAATAATGAGGATGACGATACATATTTGACAAAAAAGAGTTCAAGGGGAATTTATGATATAAAAGCTGAACTGACTTCAAATCTTTTTAAAGTATATCAGATTGATGAAGAAAAAACAGGTCTTATGGGGAAGGATGCTGATAAAATAAAACATAT
This sequence comes from uncultured delta proteobacterium, assembly GCA_963806835.1. GTDB lineage: Bacteria > Desulfobacterota > Desulfobacteria > Desulfobacterales > CAWEAR01 > CAWEAR01. The sequence goes on along the minus strand of CAWEAR010000023.1, from coordinate 10,062 downwards.
TATAAGACCTCAGATAACTTATGAATATGTACCTGATAAGAATCAGGATGAATATCCGTCATTTGATCCTACAGACAGAATTGAAAAAAAGCACAGAATAACAGCTTCAATAACAAACACAGTTATATCAAGATCATCTGTTTCTGAAACCGCTTCTGAACATGAGGAAAAAAAATATTCCTATCAGCCGGTTTGCAGGTTTAAATTAGAACAAAGTTATGATATATCAGAACCTGGAATTCAGGATTCATCTTTAAAAAATCATTCATTCTCTCCGATATACGGTGAAATAGAACTGACCCCGGGCGATTTTTTATCTGTGCAGGCTGATGCAAAATGGTCTCCGTATGATCTGGATTTTCAAACCCGTAATTTTTCATTTAATCTGAAGGATAAGCGGGGAGACAGTTTATTTTTGGAATACAGATATAATCAGGATTTAAGTGAATCTTTCTTCACAGATATGGCAGTCAGATTATCAGAGAACTGGCTCACCTATGCTGATTATGAGCGGAACCTGAAAGAGGGAGAGGATATAAAAACAAGTATCGGAATTTTATACAGTTCATCCTGCTGGTCTGCTGATCTGAGTTACACCAATGAAAATAATGACCGCAGATATTCGTTTATGATAAATCTGAAGGGACTTGGAGGAATCGGTTCTAAATGACAGAAAATCTTATTCATCAGCAAGGGCAGCCTGAAAAAAAGGAGGAGTGGTATGTCCTTCACACGCGAAGCCGCTATGAGAATGTTGTTTATGAAGGGTTGCTCAAAAAATCCAAAGAGGTTTTTTTTCCCAGAATAAAGGTCAGGAGTAAACGGGTTGACAGAAAAGCCATGATTCATGTTCCTCTTTTTCCCGGATATTTATTTGTCAAAACTCATCTTACACCTCAAAGCCATATTGAAATTGTTAAAACTACAGGTGTTGTCCGTCTGATCGGAAATAAGTCGGGTCCGATTCCTGTGCCTGATGAAGATGTTGAATCTCTTAAAATCATGGTGAAAACAGATAAAGCAATTTTAACAGGTATGCTTTGTTTTAAAAAAGGAAGCCGGATTATGGTTATTTCCGGTCCCTTTGCCGGAGTGAGCGGCGTTTTTGTCCGATATAAAGGAACCGGAAGAGTGGTTGTTTACATTGAAGTCCTTGGACAGTACGCTTCTGTAGATGTTGATGAGAATGATATTGATGTTTTACCGGAAATTTTATTATAACAGCTTGACATTTTATTAAATGTTGTCTATTAAAGTGTATAAATATCTACGGGGTTTTAAAAACCCCGTAGGTCTGAAAGAAATTTAATACCATTAAATAAGGAGTGAAAAATGAACAAATTAGAACTTATTTCCACATTGAAAAATGAGGCAAATATTTCAAAAGCAGAAGCGGCAAAAATTGTTGAAATTTTTTTCGGTGATATGTCAGAATCACTTTCTCATGGGGATCGGGTTGATATTCGGGGACTGTGCAGCTTTTTTGTAAAGAATTACAAAAGCTATACAGGGAGAAATCCGAAAACCGGAGAGAAAGTTCTTATCACACCGAAGAAACTTCCTTTTTTCAAATGCGGAAAGGAATTAAAGGAACGGGTAGATTACCACAGCAAAAAGAAATAATCTGCTCAAATTAAACCCTAAGTATAAGAAACTAAGATTCTTCAAAAAAACTTAGTTTCTTATAAAAAGCAAAATCGCGGATGGCTTTGTGCCTTTTAAGTTTGAACCTGAAAATTTAAAATTATCGGAACTGAATTACAGACGCTTATCTGTATTTCTGCAAAAAGGAACCATACCTCACGCCCTTCTTTTCACCGGAATTGAGGGGATAGGCAAACGAGCTACAGCTATGCTCTTTGCTATGGCGTGTAATTGCAGGGGGCAGGACGCAGGGAGCAGGAGTCAGAAATCAGGAGTCAGGAGTCAGGAGGCAGGGGGCAGGGGGCAGAATGCAGTAGCCAACTGCCAACTGCCAATTGCCAACTGCCCTTGTAAATCATGCCGGAAGATTCTGTCCGGCAACCACCCGGATATTCATTTTATTGAGCCTTCAGGGGCGTTTATCCGAATTGATCAGATTCGTGAATTATGCCATACACTCAGCATGAAGCCTTATGAAGCAGAAACACGGGTGGTGATTATATCTGATGCTCATCTGATGAACCCTGAAGCGGCAAATGCTCTGCTTAAAGTGCTTGAGGAGCCTCCTGAACGGACTGTTCTGATACTTATTGCTCCTCAGCCGTCTGATCTGCTTCCGACAGTTTTATCAAGATGTCAGCATATCAGATTTTATTCCCCTTTTTTATCTGATGAAGGGAGAAAAAAACTTGAAAATTTACTGATTGAAACCAGAGGAGTTAAACCGCATGAAGCAATGAATATAGCGATTATGGCAAACGGAAGTCTCTCTAAAGCTGTTGCTATGAGTCAGAAAAAATGGATAAACCGGCGTTACTGGCTTATCAGTGTACTGGATCGGCTGTTATCAGGAGAATCAGGTATTGCCGGAATGTTGGCATTTGCGGAGAATCTTTCAAAAAATAAAGAGATTCTTTCAGATGCCCTTGAAATAATAAATTCATGGCTCAGGGATATTGTTGTATGCAAAATAATGACAGAAAAATATCAGAGAGTTGATTTAAAAAAGATAATTAATCATGATATGACAGAGAAGATTCAACAGCGGGTCTCATCAAAAATTACTGTAACATCTCTGCTTTCAAAAATAAAAGCTGTTCAGACAGCTCAGAAAAATCTCAGAGCAAATACGAATTTAAGACTGACTTTGGAATCTATGATTATGCAGCTTGCAAATTAAAACCATTAGGGTTTTAACGATTTGACATTATATATGGAAAAAATAGTTGGTATAAGATTTAAATCTGCAGGAAAAGTTTATGATTTTGATCCCGGAGCATTTGTCCTGAATGTTGGGGATCATGTTATTGTGGAGACAGAGCAGGGGCTTGCATTCGGAACAGTCGTGGTATCTCCTGTTACAATTGAAGAGAAAATTTCAGAGCCGGTTGCTGAAGAAGAGCCTTCCCGTATTTACAAAAAAGTCTTTCGCCTTGCAACAGAAAAAGATTTTGAACAACTTCAAAAAAATCGTGAACTGGAAAAAAATTCTTATGATTTCTGCATGAAACATATCCGGGAGCTTAATATTGAAATGAGGCTCTTTGCTGTTGAAAGCAACTTTGATGCAGGCAAACTGATATTTTTCTTTATTGCCGAAGGTCGGGTTGATTTCCGGCAGTTGGTAAAGATGCTTGTTCAGGAATTCGCTGTCCGTATAGAGATGCGACAGGTGGGGATACGCAATCAGGCAAAAATATGCGGGGGGCTTGGAAGATGCGGGCGTGAAGTCTGCTGTTCAACATTTATGGAGAAATTTGAGCCGGTTTCCATACGCATGGCAAAAGAGCAGGGACTCTCTTTAAATCCCACAAAGATTTCAGGACTGTGCGGCAGACTTATGTGCTGTCTTATGTTTGAGAATGAAACATATCAAGTGCTTAGGGAAGAATGTCTTAAAAATAAAGACTGTCCCGGGATCGGTAAACTTGTAAAGATTCCCGGAGGAAAAGGGAGAGTTATCCGTCATAATGTTATCTGTAACAGGGTTGGCATTCGCATGGATGACGGTACTGAAATAGAAACAGATTTGAATGAGATCAGTATTATAGATAATTATCAGCCGGAGCAGTCATTTATGATAAATAAAGATAATAATTCATCTTACGGAGAGATGACAGAACTCCCTGAAAATCTGAAATAATGACCCTCAGCAGATTATCTTTAAGGAGAAAGAGATGTCAGAAACTTTTTATATAACAACACCGATCTATTATGTAAATGCACGACCTCATCTGGGACATGCTTATACAACAATTGTAGCAGATGTTTCATGCCGTTTTCATACCATGAAACAGGCGGAAACATTCTTTCTGACCGGCACAGATGAGCACGGAGATAAGATTGTCCTTGCTGCCAAAGAAGAGAGTCTGAGTCCGCGGGTTTATGTTGATAAGATAAGTCAGCTCTTCAAAGACCTTTGGCCCGAGCTGAATATCAGGTATAATCAGTTTATCCGCACCACAAACCCGTCTCATATTGCAACTGTGGAGCAGGTGCTTCAGAAAATCTATGATTCCGGTGATATTTATTTCAGTGAATATGAAGGGCTTTACTGCTTCGGATGTGAGCGGTTTTATACAGAGCGAGAACTGGTTGACGGCAAATGTCCGGATCATCAGAAAAAGCCTGAAATTATCAAAGAATCTAATTATTTCTTCAGAATGAGCCGCTATCAGAACTGGCTGATTGATTATATTAATCAGAATCCTGATTTTATACGCCCGGAACGGTATAAAAACGAGGTATTGGCATTTCTGAGAGAACCGCTTGAAGATTTATGTATATCCCGCCCCAAGACCCGCCTTCAATGGGGGATCACCTTGCCTTTTGATGAAAATTATGTAACTTATGTATGGTTTGACGCTCTTTTAAATTATGTCTCTGCTTTAGGCTATCCTGACGGAGAGTTATATAAAAAATACTGGAATTCAGTTCAGCATATTGTTGCAAAAGATATATTAAAGCCTCATGGAATATATTGGCCCATAATGCTGAAAGCCGCCGGGATGCCGATATATAATCATCTGAATGTTCACGGATATTGGAATATTGATCATGCAAAAATGTCAAAAAGTCTTGGAAATGTGGCTGATCCCCTTCAGTTAAAAAATATTTACGGACTTGATGCTTTCAGATATTTTCTCATGCGTGAGATGGTCTTCGGGCTTGATGCTGATTTCAGCGAAGAGGCTCTGATACAGCGGATTAACTCTGATTTGGCAAATGATCTCGGAAATCTCTTCAGCCGGGTGGTTGCCATGGTTCATAAATATTTTAAGGGAGTTATACCTGATATTGACCCGGATATTGAAAAAGAGATGACCACACATTTTACATTCGGGAATCTTGAGGCAGACGCATTAAAAGCAATTGCTGAATTTGAAAAAGCAATGGAGGAGTTTACTTTTCACAAGGGGCTGATTGCTGTATGGGAATTTATCAGCCAGATGAACAAATATATTGATGTTACAGCACCCTGGGAGCTTGCAAAAAAAGAGACCAGCAGAAAGCAGTTGGAAGTGGTGATGTATTATCTTCTTGAAGGGTTGAGAATCATATCCGGGCTTATTTATCCGGTTATGCCGAATACGGCTGAAATCATGCAGAAACATCTGGGGACTGACCCGGATATGATTGCAAAAGGTGAATATTATAATCTTGATCTTCTCAAGAGATGGAAAGTAACAAAGCCCGGAACAAAACTTCCCAAATCTGTTACGCTTTTTCCGCGCATTGACACAAAAAAAACAAAGCCTGATCCTGATATTCAGGAGGCAGAAGAGCCGATATCCTCTGTTCCTGAAATCAAACCTGAGATCACGTTTGAAACATTCGGTCAGGTTGATCTCAGAGTTGCGACAGTAGTTCATGCCGAAGCAATCCCAAGAGCAAAAAAACTTCTGCAATTAGAAGTAGATTTGGGTAGTGAAAAACGTACCGTTGTTGCCGGTATTGCCGCAAGCTATCCTCCTGAGACGCTTGTGGGAAAGCAGGTCATTATTGTGGCAAATCTGAAGCCTGCAAAGCTGATGGGAATATTATCTCAGGGGATGGTGCTTGCCGCTACTGAAGAGAGCAGATGCTCAGTTCTGACCTTGGATAAAAGCGTGAAGCCGGGAACCCCTGTGAAATAAGATTCAAACCTTGAAGGTAAGTAATTGGTTCATAGAGCTTCCAGTCCAGACCTACGGGGTTTCAGAAACCCCGTAGGTCTTACGAATTTTTTAACAAAAAGACTTCCGAAGTTTCGGAAACTTAGGAAGTCTTTTTAAATTCAGCAGATCGGAAATTTGTAAAAGTTTGTAGTACCGCCTTTAGGCGGTCAGTGTGAAATCAGACCTTTATCACAGCACGCCGAACCGCCTGAAGGCGGTACTGCAAACTTTTTCGATTTACTGAAATTCAATCGGAATTTCTGCATTGAAAAAATGAATCGCAAAGTTTAAAACATATCTTTGCGTAACTTTGCGTTTTTTTTGCATACTTTGCGGTTAAATTGAAAAGGCTGCGGATTTCAGCCTCGCAGCTTCTATCTTAATTGTCATATAATCATAATAATGAACAACAAATTTAAAAATAAAAAAATTCCCCTTGAAGAACGCAGTTGGAAAAATTATCAGACCAGAGTGAAAAAAACTGCTGTCAAAGATAATATGATAACAAAGGTATTTAAATATATCATATTATTTTTCTTTTTATTGACGGTTTATCAGATTATCGGCGATTCAGGAGAAGCATTATATTATTATGAACAGATAAATTCCAAAACAGAAAGAAAAAACATCCCTTATTCTTTCTCTTCTCTCCTGTCTGAACCTGTAAGTGATAAAAAAGAGATTCAGGCTCTGCTCGACAGCAGAAATTTTATCAATCTTAAAGACAAAATCCTTGAAATTAATACAAATACTCAGCATTTTTTTGTAGATACAACCATTAATATCTCTTTACAGCATTTTCTTCTGGAAAATCTTGACAGAGCCACCTCCCGATATATCGGAATTGTGGTTATGGAACCGTATTCAGGCAAAATTTTATCTATGGTCAGCTTTGATAAAAGAGATCCGTACCATAACCCCTGTACAGACAGCCAGTTTCCCGCGGCGAGCGTCTTTAAAATCATTACCGCTGCTGCGGCAATTGAAAGATGCGGATTTGATGCTGATTCTCAGGTAGAATTTTTCGGAAGAAAACATACCTTATACAGATCTCAGTTGGAAAATGAGACAAAAAGAAAAACCTTTAAAATAACACTCAGAGATTCATTTGCCCAGTCTATCAACCCTGTATTCGGCAAGCTCGGAATTCATTATCTGGGAAAGATGACTCTTGAAGAATATGCTGAATTTTTCGGCTTTAATCAGAATATCGCTTTTGAGCTTCCGCTTTCTCCAAGCGCTTTTTATTTATCTGATGAATCTAATCTTCCGGCAGAACCGGGTGATTTTTCTTTATCTGATGAATCTTATCATCTGGCGGAGATTGCCAGCGGTTTTAACCGTGAAACAACCATATCCCCGCTTCATGGCGCGCTGATGGCGTCAGCAATACTGAATAACGGCAAAATGACTGAACCTGCTATAGTTGAGCAGATTACAGATGACAAGGGAAATCTCTTTTACAAGAGCGGTATGAAAGTACTGCATCAGGCAATAACTGAGGAGACCTCGAAAGTTATGTATGATCTGATGAAAGCAACAATACAGTCCGGGACATGCAGAAAAACATTTAAAGATTATCAGGATGATGCGATTCTCTCAAAACTTTATATCGGTGGAAAAACCGGAAGTATCAACAGCAGAACCCGTGAGAACTATCATTATGACTGGTTTGTCGGATTTGCCGAACAAAAAGAAGGTGCTGAAAAAATTGTCATATCGGTTTGTGTGGCACATGAAAAATATATAGGAAAAAGAGCAAATCAGTATGCAAAGATGATTATAAAAGAATACTTTGGAAAAGAGATAAGGGATAACGGGAAAGAGGTGAAAGGTGAGAGTTCAGAAGAAAAAGTCAACATTCAGCAGTCAAAAGTTTCTAACTCCGACTCTTCACCCGAATTTCAGGAGGAATAAACCCTAATGGACTTCGGTGAGCTCAGTCGAACCGTTTTAAAAACCATTAGGGTTTGGGATGAAAAGAGGAGAGGAAATATGCCGGGATTTGAATTATTCGGAGATGAAGAACGGAAAGAAGTTCAGGATGTCCTTGATACAGGCATCTTATTTCGCTACGGATTTGATAATGCAAGAAAGGGGCATTGGAAAGCAAAAACGTTTGAAACAGAATTGGCAAAACGGACAGGAGCAAAGTATTCTCATTTATGCTCCAGCGGTACAGCAGCTCTCAGTATTGCGTTGGCTTCCTGCGGCATCGGAGCAGGGGATGAAGTTATTGTTCCTCCGTTCACGTTTATTGCTACCATAGAGGCGGTTCTGACTGCCGGGGCTGTTCCGGTATTTGCTGAAATTGATGAGACCCTGTGTCTTGATCCTGATGCTCTTCAATCTGTTATTACGCCGCGTACCAAAGCAGTATTGCCGGTTCATATGTGCGGTTCTATGGCGCGTATTGATGAAATAAAGAACTTCTGTGATCGGAAAGGGCTTATCCTGATAGAAGATGCGTGCCAGTCCCTCGGAGCAAGTTTTAAAGGAAAATCTGCGGGAAGATTCGGAAAAATGGGATGTTTCTCTTTTGATCCTGTGAAAACAGTTACATGCGGAGAAGGGGGAGCAGTTATTACAGATGATGAAACCCTGTATAAAACAGCAGATGCGTTTGCCGATCATGGACATGATCATATCGGCAATGACAGGGGGCTTGAGAGTCATCCGATTCTTGGGTATAATTACCGGATAAGCGAACTGAACGCGGCTGTCGGTGTTGCACAACTGAGAAAACTTGATTTTATTCTGGAAAAACAGCGATCCAATAAAAAAGCAATAAAAGAGGGAATGTCAGAGATTCCTGAAATTACATTCAGAAAGATTCCTGATGAAGCAGGAGATTCTGCCACATTTCTTTCTTTTTTTCTTCCGAATGAATCCAGGCGCGAAGTATTGCCAAAGCTCTTGGAAATGCAGGGATTGACGGTTCTTTTTACTGGTATGACAACAACTGGCATTATATCCGCCAATGGAATCATTTTAAAGATTTAAAGGCACCGGCAAAGATTCCGGCTCAAATGTCAGATAACTGCCCTGATTACCGTCATATAAATGTTCCGCAATCAGAGAGCATTATAAGCCGTACCATATCCATGCAGATAAAGCTGTCATGGTCAGAAGAGGAGCTTAATCAGCGGATTAAGAAGATAGTCGAGGTTTTAACCAGTAATCAGTGAACAGTGATAAAACTGAAAACTGTTCACTGAAAAGAAGGAGTTTTATTGATATGATATGAGCAGCAAAATACTCATTAATGCTATGGATCCCGAAGAATGCAGAGTTGCCAAAGTAAAAGACGGCAAACTGGAAGAATTTCATACTGAAAGCTCTGCCAAAGAGATTACTCACGGCAACATTTATAAGGGAATTATTACCCGCGTGGAGCTGGGTCTTCAGTCTGTATTCGTAGATTATGGAGCAGAAAGGCACGGCTTTCTTCAGAAAGATGAGATTCATCCTGATTATTTTCAGGATATTCATTCAGGGGACCATTCCATAAAGAACATTGTCCGAAAAGGGCAGGAGCTTCTTGTACAGGTCGTAAAGGATCCTGTTATGAATAAGGGTGCTGTGCTGACCACTTATATTTCCCTTGCAGGAAGATATATTGTTTTAATGCCCGGAAGTGACAGCAGGGGCATTTCACGTAAAATAGAGGATGAAACAGAGCGAGCCGGTTAAAAGAGATTGAGAACAGTCTGAAGATGCCTGAAGCATTCGGTATTATCATCCGTACTGCGGGAACAGACTGCAATAAAACTCAGATAGCAGGAGATTTAAGGTATATTCTTAGACTCTGGAAAGATATTAATACAAAGGGAATAGAATCTTCTGCTCCTGCCCTTCTTTATAAAGAACGGAATCTTGTTCTCAGATCCATACGGGATTACTTCACCACAGATGTGCAGGAAATTCTCATAGATGATTCCACAGTCTTTCATGAATTAAAAGACTTTATAAACATTATATTCTCCAGGCATACCCGGATTGTAAAACTCTTCAAAGGCGAGAAACCGATATTCACCAAATATGAGCTTGAAACCCAGATTGCATCCATATTTGAAAATCGGGTGAGTCTGAAGTCCGGCGGCTCTGTTGTGATTGAACAGACCGAAGCATTGGTGGCAATAGATGTAAATTCAGGTAAGGGAATACATAAAAAATCCGTGGAACAGACAGCATATATGACCAATCTTGAAGCGGCTGAGGAGATTTGCCGTCAACTGAGATTAAGGGAACCTGGAGGACT
>CAWEAR010000022.1:0-21557 GCA_963806835.1 uncultured delta proteobacterium | reverse complement strand
AAGAAGAAAAATTTATCAGTTGTTTGCATACCGGGCAGGGGAAACAGAAGTATCCAAACCAATCAGATCGTTTATATCGTTATAAAAATAGTTTGCGTTCATCGCATAAGAACCTCCTAATCTGTATCCGAGAGAAATTTCATAAGTCTTTATTCTTTCAGGATCAAGATTCGGATTGCCTTCGGCGGCAGGATTATTCTGATTGTAAAGTTCCAGAAAGTTCGGTGCCCGGAAAGCCTGACCGTAAAGCAGTTTCAGGTCTCCGTTTTTCAGAAAGTTCCAGACCAGACCGAATCTGGGATTTGTGGTACCTCCGAAATCATCATACTGGTCATGCCTCACACCGGCAGTCAGATTCACTCCGTCTGTTATCTCCCATTCATCCTGTATATAAACAGCCCATACCTGCCGTGTAACATCTTTATTGGGTAGTGGTGTTATAAAAACTTTATCAAATTAACCATCTTAAATTATTAAATATTATTTATAATGAGTAAAATTTTATATATCAAATAAATACAGATATTTAAAAGATACATCTTTACAATAATCAGCATGATTTTAAATAAATTATTGTTTTAATAATTTAAAAAATCAGTCAATATTGAACGACTACCCTTTATTGGGTAGTGGTGTTATAAAAACTTTATCAAATTAACCATCTTAAATTATTAAATATTATTTATAATGAGTAAAATTTTATATATCAAATAAATACAGATATTTAAAAGATACATCTTTACAATAATCAGCATGATTTTAAATAAATTATTGTTTTAATAATTTAAAAAATCAGTCAATATTGAACGACTACCGATTATTTTTGTATCAGAACTTCCTCCGGCAAGTGACACTCGGCTCGTCAGCATCATCAGCATCTTTCGTAATAATGTTAATCACCGCTGTAAAGGCATTGGCACCGTAGAGTGCAGAACCGGGTCCCCTGATAATTTCTATCTGTCTTATTTTTTCAACAGAAAGATCATTGAACGTGAGACAAAGACCGCTGCCGGTATAGGATTCATTCAGCCGGTGTCCGTCCGTCATCACCAGTATTTTTTCGGATCCGGTTGTTTTGATCCCCCTGACCTCGAACATATTCACGCCCCACTCATTAATTGACACCCCGAACCCCGGCACCGTCTTCAGCACATCTGTCAAATCCCTAGCTCCCATGTTTTTTATCTCATCCGCGGTGATGACCGTTGCAATAGCCGGCGCCTTGCGTGTGGAGATTTTACGCTTGGTGGCAGTTACCATGAACGTCTCCAGATTCCGCAGCCCATACAGCGGGAGTTCATCAATGTTGTCAGCTTTTTCCTCTGCAAAAAGATAGCAGGGAACGCTGAAAAAAATCGAACTGGTCCAGACTTTTTATAACCAATTGATATTATAAATCTTAAAAAAACAGGTGATGTAATTTAGCTATTAATAATTTTAATATGTTATCCTTATATCTGCTCAAAAGTCCAGACCAGTTCGGAAATAAAAAATGTCACGCAAAGCCGCAAAGCCGCAAAAGACAAGAATTTAAAATCAAAATAATTTTTTTCTTTGCGTCTTTGCGTGAGACAGGAGATTGTACTCGTTCCCACGTTTTGCGTGGGAATAAGAATAGAATTTCTTCATGTTCATCTCCTGTAGGGGTTTAAAATCTTAAACCCCTACTGCAAAATTTTATCAACATTCTCCAGCTTTTCCTTATCAATCCTGAAAAGCCGCTGTGCCTGTTCCATGTTGATAATTTTATACACAGAGCGGGGCGGCTCAATTTCCCTGCCTTCCGCGCTCCAATTGTTATCCCTGATGTCAAAAATGATTTCAGCCGCCTGTACCCCAAGCTCAAAAGGATCCGGAATAACAGCAAAAGTACCGAACCTGAACTTGGGCTGTACCAGAACTTCAACCCCGGCAATTATCGGTTTTCCGAACTGCGCGGCAAAAGGGATCCATACTGATTTAAACAGGCTTACGCTGATAATCTTATTGTCATTCGGAACCCATAACGCATCAATGTTCTGATCTCTCAACCTGTTCAGTGCTTTTTCCATGTCTGATCCGAGATTGTTATCTCCGGCAATCGGTATTGATACTAATTCAATGCTTTCTCTTCTGCAATATTCCCTGTTTATCTTTACGGACTGTTCCATAAATTCACGATGTACCACGCCGATTTTTTTTAAGGGAACCGAAGGCATTACAGAGCGGAGATTTACAACACTTGTTACCACAGGAACTTCATAAAAAATTCCGGTTGCATTTTTCATATCTCTGATGACCAGGTCCATAAACGATGCCATTATGGAAACCGAAGGGACAAATTTTGATGAATCAGGAAGTCCTTTCTGGAATTTTTTATATAAAGAGATTGCGGCATTATCCATAAGAACAACTAATTTCGGTGAAACATCTTTCATTTTCCGTGAGATTTCATTGCCCGTTGTATCTGCATTGACAACCATTTCATCAATCAGGAAGTTTTGTCCGGTCTGTGAGCGTATTCCTTCAACCGCCTGTTTCAATGCCTCGTCATCCAGACGGATAATCAGCAGAGAATCTTTTGCATACAGATCATCAGAGATACAGCAAATCATCAGAATCAGAACCGATATTGTTCTGCCATATTGTTTTATTGTTCCCATTTGTCCACCTCCAGCATCGTCATGCTTTTGCTGTCCATTCCTTTCAATGCCGAGAACGACAGAACAGCGTTTCCCCCGTCTCTGACTGCCAAAGCAATAATGCCTGTCTTAACATCCGGCAATAGCGTAACCGCAAAATTCATCCTGGATAATTCTTTAAAATAACTGAGTTGGTTTTCCGGTATCAGGATAGCCTTTACCATGTTCAATGTCAACAGCTGCAGCATATCCTCCATTTTGGAGACAAGCCTGAGTCTGGGTTCCTGACTGAAATAACTGCCTGCCATTTTTTTCATTCCGTCTCTGCCGAGAATGTCAAACATTCCTATTGAAATTGAGGATATGCTGTTTAAATCAATCTTTTCATCCACTGAAACAAGGATGCTGCTCTCCCCGGTTTCTCCTTTGCGGCTGCCTTTCATGGCAACTGTATAACCATGGATCTGCTGTATAACCGGATATTTTGTAAGAATTGCATCGGGCTTGTCCGCCAAGACCTGTGTCTCAAAATCTGTAAAGCGTCCGAATACCCTGATTTGGATACCGGGACATGCCTCAATCATTTTTTGCTGCATCAATACCGGGCGAATTGTCGAAGGATAGAAAACATATAATGTTTCCGCTCCGCCCCAGCTTAAATCTGATATGCACGGATCCGCAGCCGATGCAATCAGAACGACAGCTATCTGAAAAAACCTGCTAAACTTGCTCATTTTGATAACCTGTTCCTTAAAAGATGGACATTTGTACATATTGCTGTAAAGAACAAGAAGATATCCGGAACATCACAGCACCTGCTGCAATATATCTTCAAATTCCCGGAGATTCCGACATTTCAGAGCCAGTCTGTGGAGCATTTTCAGCACATCCGGATTCTGCATTGTTCTGATCTGCTCCGGCACACGGGCTGAAACCGCACTGAACCTTTCAAACAGTGCCTCCGTAACCATTTCCCGCCGGTCTTCCAGTATTCCCAAAATTTTTCCTTCCTGAATACCCATTATTTTGCCTTTCTCCATACCTTTTTCTTCGGCTATCTCAAGAATATCAAGCATTTTAATCTCCTCCCACAAGGCTTTCAGCCTTTCTTTGTCTATCAGTTTATTTGACAGAACAAGTATTGCCGCCAGCAGCGTGGCGGACAGTCTTCCCGCATGATACAGTCCGCTTCCGAATCTCATAACTTCTTCAGCCAGTCTGCTGCGCGCTGTTCCGGTTTCTTTGCCGTAATAAATAAAAATATCATCGTAATTTTTTATAACATCCTGTTTATATGATATCCATAAATTAATACTGTGTGCTAAATAAAATTTTATTGTAACACTGACCAAAACCGCAGACAGATTCAAAGTCTCTGTGAAATTTGTATGGAACCCTGTTGACAGATTCCGTAAAGAAAATACGGTTGAACCGCGGCGGAAAACGGGAGGAAAACCCCGCGATGTCAATCCGGATGATGAAATAATTCTGAAAGAACTCCTGAAACAGGAATCCGATCCGACTTTAGAACAGTTATGTCTGAAATTCAGGGAAAAAAACAGGTAAAACGGTCAGTGTCCCGACTATGCACCGTTCACTGGAACGCATGGGAATCACCCGTAAAAAAAAACATTCTGCGATCCCGGGAAAAACACTGATGAAAATAAAAAGCTTTTATCGGAATACAGTGAGAAAATTTCCGGGTATGACGCTGAACATATTATATTTATTGATGAAACAGGATGTGTTCTGATATTGAGATAATTAAAAATACAGGAGCAGAGGTTATATTTCTTCCTCCTTATTCTCCCGAACTGAATCCGATTGAACCTGTATGGTCAAAACTTAAAGATTCTGTTAAAAAATCAAAGCCGCGGACAACGGAGAATCTGTATGACGTACTCAAAAAAGCACCGGATATTATCACCGGTGATATTATGTGGCAACTTGGGTTAACGATGTTAAACCTGTCAATCCTTTAAATGACTCAGGGTTTTAACATCTGTCTCCGCAAAAGTGTCATGGATTTTGTTAATAAAAAGCCCGAACAGATATACAGCGATAAAAAGATCAAGCAGAACCCCGAGAGCCACTATAAACGGCATCTCTTTTGCAATGGACAAAGCCAGACAAAATATCCCGTTTTCAATAAGCATAAAGCCTATAACATGAGTAATGATCTTTTTTCTTGTAACAATAAAGAGAAGCCCTATAATAATCGTTGAAACCGATGTTCCGAAATACAGAGGACGGACATCCGGCGCCTTGCCAATGCTCCAGTATGCGGCATAAAATCCCAAAGCAAATATGATACTTGCAATAAGACGTGAATAAAAATAGGGAATATATGGCTGTACTTCCCGCTGAATTTCATTTTTATAAATAATTTTAGTCAGAAACAGCGGAATAACAATCGCTTTGACAATCAGGGTTTCAAATGAAAGAAAAATAAGACTTGCCCAATGTTTTGTTCCGTAATCTGCAAGCACTAACAGAAAAAGGAGTATTCCCTGCATAACAAGCGCGCGCACATAAACCTCAATCCGGCTTGTTCCGGCAATATAAATCATGGTCATGCCGAAGAGTATAATCATAAAATCAATCATCTATCTGATTCTCCCGTAAACGAGCAGAACAGTAATGGAAAGAAGAATAAAGGATATAGAACTCATAAAGAGAATAAACTTAGGTATATGGGTCATCCTCACCCTTGCCATCAAAGATTCAATAGTTCCTATTATAATTGCTATGAAAGCCATAACCGCAATAAATGCTGATGGTCCGGTAATTGTCTCAGGCAGGATCAGATTGATAATAAGAGATGATATAATAAGCATTTTCATAGCAGCGCCGTACTGTATCAGGGCAAAACCGGGACCTGAATTATCCAGCACCATAACCTCATGAATCATGGTCAGTTCAAGATGTGTATTAGGATCATCCACCGGAACCCGGCACCCTTCAGTCAGAAGCATAACAAAGAGAATAATAACGCAGAGCATTGAAATCAGAAGAACAGACCCTCCAAGTTCCTGTGAAAATGAAATAATATCGCTGAAAGAAAGCCCGCCTGCAATAATACCGAGTGTTCCGAGCATCATAAAAAACGCAGGCTCAACCAGAGATGAAAATAACGCTTCACGGCTTGCGCCCATGTCCTCAAAACTTGATCCTGTATCCATTGCACTGATAATACTGAAAAATTTCCCTGTTGCCAATATATATGAAAAGAGCAGAAAATCTCCTTCAAACGACAGTACCGACTTCTGATGAATCATCGGCACAAAAAGCCCGGCACAGATTATTGAAGCAAAACTTATCACAGGCGCGATTTGAAATACAAAAGATGTTGTATGGCTTATGACTTCGCCCTTTTTAAAAAGTTTTATCACGTCAAACAGGGATTGAAAAATCCGCGGACCTTTTCTTCCGCCCCAGAACGATTTTGTGCGGTTGATTATTCCGATAAAGAGAAATGGAAGAAGCAACAGCATAATAATATTAACTTCTTTAAGATACATCAGATACATAATCTTACGCTCCCATTATCCATAAAGTGATTGCCGCCAGAAAAATCAGTCCGTATAAGATATACTGCTGTATATTGCCGCTTTGAATCCATGAAAAAAGATTTAAAAAACGGACTATTAAACTGATTACCGGATCAATTATACAGGTCTCAATCCGGTCATTTGCGTGGCTTTTAAAACTGGCTGAAACCGGAAAAACATCTGTCCCCCGCTTTTTGAAACTTTCCCGATAATCCAAATGCGGCTGAATTCTGTCTGTAGAAGGCTTTGTATTAGATGATGCCGTAGGATATACTACATATTCATTATAATCCAGAACCGGCTTGATAATGCTGATAAACGGCGCTGCATAAGATGACGCAGTATATTGCATACGGACATTTCCTGCCTGATAACCGCAATCCCATGTTTTATAACGGTGAACGCCTGTTCTGCAAAGCATTAAAGAGCGCAGCAGCCAAAGCAGAGCAGTTATTATCAGAAATATAAAAAATCCCTTTGAAAGATTGCCGAGTATCTGCAATGTCGGTTCAATAGAATAGTTTTTTATTTCAACGAACTGGGAAGCAATTCTTACAATAACTGAAAAGACCTGCGCGGGAAAAAGTCCGATACCGGCGATAATCAGAAATTCAATTATCATAGGAATTTTAACGGTAAATCCGACATTGAAAAATGTATCAGGATAATGACTTCTTGGGCTTCCTAAAAAAACTACACCGAAAGCCTTTGTAAAACAGAGCATTGCCATTGCGCCGATAAATGCAAGCCCGGAAATCGTCAGCACAAGAGATGCAGATAAGAGAATATTGCTTTGCAATCCCTTGAACATTCCCATATAGATGAAAAATTCGCTGATAAATCCGTTCAGCGGGGGAAGCCCTGAGATAGCAATTGATCCTATAAGAAAAGCCGTTGTTGTGAAGGGAATAGTTTTTGCCAATCCGCCAAGCCTTTCAATATCAACGGTATGAGTCTTCTGATAGACAATCCCCGCAGCATAAAAGAGCAGAGATTTGAACACAGCATGATTCAGCACATGCAGAATCGCCCCTGAAAATCCGAGAACCGCCATGGGAGTGTTATGATATGACAGCCCCAACAGCCCTGCTCCTATACCTATTCCGATTATCCCTATGTTTTCAACGCTGTGATAAGCAAGCAGTTTTTTCAGATTATGCTGGGCAATGGCATACGCAACGCCCAAAAGTCCTGAAACAAGGGATACAACAAGAACAAAATAGCCAAGATTTGGGGAGGGTGAATCAATAAACGTGATAATACGAAGAATGCCGTAAATTCCGGTTTTGATCATGACGCCGGACATTATGCCTGAAATATGACTCGGAGCAGCCGGATGCGCCTGAGGCAGCCATGTATGAAGCGGAACAAAACCGGCTTTCATGCCGAATCCGATGAAAAAGATGACAAAAAGAGTGAAAACTGATATTTGTCCGTTATTTAAAGCTGATTTGAATGCGGAAAAATCAAAACTGCTTGAAGATTGCGATAAAAGAATAAACCCGATTACCAGAAATACTACGCCGATGTGCATTGACACAAGATAATTCAGCCCTGCATCAAATACTTCATTTTTCTCATGCTCAAATGTCAGCAGAAAAAATGAGGATATGGACATGATTTCCCATGCAATCAGAAACGCAAGTGCATGATGAAAAGTTACTGTTAAAAGCATTGAAGCAATAAGCAGGCTCAAAAAGAGAAAATGGGAAGACAAATCTTTATTTTTATTGTAGTAAGGTTGGATATAGCCGATAGCATACAAAGTTCCGAGAAAACTGACAACAGAAATTACTATGACAAAAAACGCGGAGAGCATGTCAATCATCAGCCGAACGTCTCCGAATGTCCGGGAAAATGAAACAGTGAAAAAAAGCGGCTCTGCTCCTGACAGAACTTTGATGCAAGGATAAACAGCAAGAATACTTCCTATTCCCGTAAATGCTGAAACAATTTTTGCCTTCATAGTATCAGGCATTATAAGCGACAAAATACCGCCTATAACAATAACCGCAATACCACATAGATACAGTATCATCATGGACTATCCCTCCACTCTGCTTCTCTTTTTTCAATATAGGCACGGAGAGAGCTTTCATCAGCATGGCTGTGCAGAAGAGAAACAAAATCTTTCTGCTGGCATAAAAAAGATACTTTTGAAAGTATCTCAAGGTGTCTCCGGGAACTTGACGAAATAATTATAAACAGAACATCAACGAATTCTTTATCAAGTGCTTTGTAATCTATTTTATTGCTTAAAAAACAGACAGATAATCTTTCATTTTCTGCATCTGCAATCACAGGGCATCGCGGATGAGGAAATGCAATTCCTTTGCCTACGGCTGTTGACATCATCTCTTCACGTTGGATAAGCGCCATGCAAATATCCTCCTGCTTCAAATCCCGCGGGATATTTATTGCCGAAACAGCATTCTGAATGCTTTCCTCAACTGTTTCACCGGCAATATTGTAATGCACACCCCCCTGATTTAAAAGTCCGATCAGAGAGACCGGCTTTTCCGTAAGCCTGAAATTAAGAATATCTTTTGAAACATTTATTCTGTTTTTTAAAATCCATTCTTCTATTTCAGCACGATCAAAATAATACTGATGATTTAACCTGTAAGCCGGAATTTTTCTTTCTTTAATCCACTGAAGAAGCGTATTCTCCGAAACAGGGATTAACCTCATTATATCTTCAATCTTCAAATCCATAGCAAAATATTCCCATAGCAAAAAATAAAAACCCCGCATCTGAGTCGGGGAACATTAAAATTAATTCGTATAAACAAAATATTTCAGAATGTCAATCTGAAATTTAAATTTGTCCGGCAATCATTTCAATTGCACATGCTGAATAAATCTGATAAATATATGAGTTGCGCAGTTGAATTTCACTCTTTTATTTAACCGCAAAGATCGCAAAGTTTTCCGCAAAGTTACGCAAAGATAATTTTAAAACTCTGCGATCTTTGCGGTTGACTGTTTTCTGTATAAGGAATCATTTAAAAAATGAACTCACAAGAACGTCATATTATGTTTATTACCTGCTTTGGTCATTTTTTGAGCCATTTTAATATGCTGGTTTTTCCGGCGGTTCTGCTTCCTTTGGCAGAGCGTCTGAACATGGATATGGCAAATGTCATGGGTTTTTCTTTTTGGATGTATCTCCTATTTGGTATAACCGCACTTCCCTGGGGTATTGCGGCTGATAAATGGGGCGCAGTGCCGTTTATGCTTCTTTTTTATCTGGGAGCAGGTTTAAGCGGTATATCAGCCGCAATTTTTATATATTCTCCTTCAGCCTTCACGCTCTCATTGGCAGGAATCGGTTTTTTTTCAGGGATATATCATCCTGTCGGGCTTGGATGGATCTCCAAAGAGTTCCGCCGAATCAGTCTGGGAATGGCGTATAACGGCATTTTTGGAAACATTGGACTTGCCATGGGTCCCTTGCTGGCAGGGATTGTCAACTGGCTGTGGGGACTCAGGGCTGTTTATCTGGTTCTTGGCGGAATAAATCTTTTCGGAATTCTGCTTCTCTGTTTTTCCCCGCGTTCCAATGAAAATGGGAAAAAATCAGATACAGATAACAGCAATAACAGCATAAAAGATGAATCATCTTTTAAAGCATTTTTTCTTCTGCTGATTGCAATGATGTTCGGGGGGATTGTTTATCAGGGGGCAACATTGATTCTTCGGTGGTGGGTCAAATCCGTTGACAATCTTCCGTAGGGGCAAATAATTATTTGCCCCTGCAATTTTTTTCAACGGATTTGACCCACTACCGATTCTTCCGGCATATTTTGAAATAAAAAATCAGGGAATCTTTGATTTTATATCTTCTTTGACAGGGATTGAATTTTCCGAAAATGTTGTTGCCACCACAGCAACATCACTGATTTTTATTATCGGTATTCTTGGGCAGTATTACGGCGGAATCGCTGGAGAGCGTTTTGAATTAAGAAAAAGTTATCTGATATTTCATGCAATGGTGATTCCGGCAGCATTTCTCATGGCAATATTGGCTAATCTTCCGCTGATAATCACAGCAGTAATCTATTTCTTTTTTCTGCTTGGAATGCAGCCTATTGAAAATACTCTTGTAGCAAAGTTTACACCGAAAAATTTACACAGTGCCGCTTATGGAACTAAATTTATTATGACTTTCGGAGTCGGATCGTTTGCTGTAAAGATGGTTGAATGGATTGAAAAAAGATTTGGAATTGATGCGGTTTTTCCTTCACTCGGATTTATTTCCATGATGCTGGTCGGAGCAATTATAGTTCTTATTTTAAATACAAAGCCGATACATTTTTGCTGACAGACATCTCTGTTTGTTAACAAATGCACACTCAGCTTTTAACTGAGTGAGGACGTATCTGTCAAAGCACAGGAAAGTATCCTGTGCGCTTAAACAGCTTGGCTTTCGCTGTACTCACAAAATTTTACATTCTGAGAGATTTGTCAGAACAACCGCGTATTTTGTCAGAGAACCGGCAGGACATATACACTGAAAAACCTTTCCGGTCAAGATGTTTCAGAAAAAAAATAAAAAAAATCCGGCAATATTATGCAAAAGGCGGTATCTGTCAGCAAATCCTTAACAGTTAATGAACCTTTAAAATCTAAATCAAGAATTGAGAATCAGGTGCCGGGGGAATAAAAAAACTGATTTTATTAAAATTTATCCCCCCTTAACCGTGAGGTTTTGAGAAATAATCGTATCATGGCTATTCATAGACAGAGTGAGGGCTATTTCGTGTTTCAACTATTTCCTCCATTAAATTCAATGTCTTACCTCCTGCAAACTCTGTTACGACACTGACAAGCTCCGGTACAGTTCCTGTCATCAGAGCCGCTCTTAACGCCATAATTACCCATTGGACAGATTGAACTTCATAGCTATTGGATGCATCTACTTCCTGCATAAGTTTTAAAATGTCATTTTTCATTTTCTGTTCCTCCTCTTAAATTTAAAAAAGAGATATATTTCAGCAAAAATTACATATTAACTTTTTTTTCAAAACAGATGGACAAAAAATGTCCATTCTGACAAATTTTGTCACCTCTGACAAAAATGAGCTATATTATATATATCTTAACTTATTTATTTTTAAATTATTTTTAAAAAGAAGCGGAGTTATCTCTGAAATTCTGAATCACTGAATATTTTAAATGCAATAATCATGCCATAAATTATAAAAACAGAACTCTTTATTATAAAAATTTTTATCAGCGGGCTTATTTGTTGATATGGATTATTCCATAAAGGGATTTGAAAATCAATGGGCTGGAAAATGTATTTATATATAGAGATATCCCTACTCTCTGATAAGTCTTTTATGTATCTGTTATTCGCAGAATTCTTACATTCATGGCATCAGTCTTACAAAAATGTATTTCATAGAAAGACTTAGGAAGTTTTGCTATAATCAGCAGATCAAAAATTTGTAAAAGTTTGTAGTACCGTCTTTAGGATATTCATTTAAGATCAAATTTTTATCTCAGCACGCCGGACCTCCTATAGGCGGTACTACAAACTTTTTCGGCATGCCGGACCTCCTATAGGCGGTACTGCAAACTTTTTCGGCACGCCGGACCGCCTAAAGGCGGTACTGCAAACTTTTTCGGCACGCCGGACCGCCTAAAGGCGGTACTACAAACTTTTTTGATCTATTTATAATGTAACTCAATTCAAAATTAAAGATTGATACAAACAGCTAACAGGTATATAATACCAAAATTTGGAATTAAGAATCAGGAATTAGGAATTGAAAATCAGAGATGAGTGATTTAAAACAGAAAATTCTTGCAAATGTTAAAGATGATCTGGCAGAGATTGAAAAAGCACTGAAAGAAAATTTAACGCCCCATTTGGATATTGTCTCTCAGACAGCCAGTCATATCCTATTCAGCGGCGGAAAGCGGTTAAGACCATTGCTTATGGTTCTTTCAGCAAGACTTTGCGGTTATACCGGAAATCATGATAAAATATTCTCAACAGTCTTTGAATACCTTCATGTCGCATCCCTGCTGCATGATGATCTTGTGGATAAAGCCACCCTGCGGAGAGGAAAACCGGTCGCCCATTCTATATGGGGGAATTCAATTGCTGTACTGGTCGGGGATTTCCTTCTTGCCAGGTGTCTTTCTATCGGAATAGATACCGGAAAATTGAAGGTCATCAAGGTTATTGCTGAAATTACTGAAAATATGTCACAGGGAGAGATTCATCAACTGATACGGAAAGGAAACATAAATCTCTCTGAATCAGAATATATGGAGGTTATTCTGAGAAAAACCGCTGCCCTTATTCAGGGAGCATGCCGTGTAGGAGCATTAATTGCAGATGCTTCTGAAGAAGAGGAGACGGCGCTCTCAAATTACGGGCTTAACATAGGGATGGCGTTTCAGATAGCGGACGATCTCCTTGATTATACTTCAGAAACTGAATCTCTGGGAAAAGAGATCGGCGCGGATTTGAAAGAAGGGAAGGTGACCCTGCCGGTTATTTATACACTGAAAAAGGCGGATGCAGAAGATCGGAAAGAAATAGAGAAGATTATAAGAAATGCTTCAAAATCCCAATCAGGAGAGTGGGAACATGAAAAAAAAGATTTTCAGATATTGACAGAAATGCTAAAGAAGTACAGAGGTATTGATTATACAAAAGAAAAGGCAAAAGAATATATCATAAATGCCAAAGATGCGATTTCTGTTTTCAGGCATTCAAATACAAAGGATATTCTTTTAAATATTGCTGATTATACATTGGAACGGAATATTTGACCGGAGGATATTATGTCCCGAATTTTTATCATTAAGAGACTATCACTTATAGCCGCTCTGCTGATTATAGCCCCGCTGATACTGCCGGGGATAATTCAGGGAGAAGAGGAAGAAAAACCGGCTACAGAAATTATAACTGTCATCGGAACATACACTGCCAATAAAGAAGATGCTGACAAGGCAAAAGAAGACGCAATCGCAAAATGCCTGATCTCCGCAGTGGATCAGGCAGCATTAAAGCTGTTCCCTCTTGAGTTTATGACCGAGAATTTTCAGAAATTCAATAAGATCATTCTTGGACACACCAATGATTTTATCCAGACTTACAAGCTCTTATCAGATTATGAATCTGAAAACACATACAGAATTATGGTAGAATCTACTGTTCTGGTTAATAAATTAAAAGAACAGCTGGCTGTCCCGGAGGAGAAAAAAGCTGAAAAAAAGGTTTTGCCCAAAGTACTGCTTCTTATTGCAGAGCAGAATATTCAGGATATTCTTCCTCAGTATTGGTGGGGTGAGACTCCTCTGTCGGCTGAATTTGTTTCAGAGGGAGTAATTGTCAATATTCTGAAAGAAAAGGGATTTACTGTTGTTGAGCATGGAACAGGTATTCCGAATATAGATAAAGCTGAGTCAACGGTGATTTATAAATCGTATCCTGACGGGTATGAAGCGGTTGAAATCGGAGTCCGTTTTCAGGCAGATGTAGTCATTGTAGGAAAAGCAATTGCACAGCAATCCCTTAATATTATAGGAGAAGAAGCAAAAACCTATACAGGTACTGTAACTGTCCGGGCATTCAGAACAGATACAGGTGAAGAGATAACATCTTCATCCAAAACAGAAGTCAAGAGCAGTAAAGATGAAAATGAAGGAGCAAGGGAATCGCTTTTGGCAGCAGGAACCCTTGTAGGCAATGAGCTTGCATCACAGATTGCATACACTTGGCAGGAGAAAGTAAAAGAATCTGAAGGAATAACTCTTATTGTTACAGGTATCAGCAAACTTGGAAATTTTGTTATGTTTCGTAAGATATTAAAAGAGATGCCGAATGTCAAAGAGATACAGGTCGCTGAAATGAAAGCAAATGAAGCGGTTATCAATATTGAAGCTGATACGGATGCAAAAAAACTTGCGGAGGCTCTTATGCTGAAGACCTTTGAAACATTCAGTATCAACATAAGTGAAATAATGGATAACCGTTTAAAAATTGAGCTGGTTTCAAAATAGGCGTAGGTTGGGGTGAATGAAATAAACTCCAACAACAATAAACTGAAAATGTTGGGGTTCGCTCTGTTCACCCCAACCTACATACTTAAGATTATGAATATCCCAAACATCTTAACACTTATCAGAATCCTGCTCACCCCGCTTTTTATTATTCTGCTTCTGAAAAATTTATTCTCCTCAGCGCTTATTATCTTTGCTGTAGCGGCTGTTACTGACGGATTAGACGGTTTTTTCGCAAGGTATCTTAATCAGAGAACTGTACTGGGAAGCTATCTTGATCCTATAGCAGACAAGATTCTTCTGACAGCCTCATTTATCAGCCTTGCAATCCTGAAGATTATCCCTGAATGGCTGACAGTTATTGTTATCAGCCGTGATATTCTCATTGTAACCGGAATTGCCGTTATAAAATTTTCAGATATAAAATTTGAATCAAAACCGAGCAGTATCAGCAAGTGTGCCACTGCTTTTCAGTTATTTACCGTTTTCTGGGCGCTTCTTTATCCTGAAATATCAGACTGCATTGCTTTGTCAGGATTTATCAGGAGTCTGCTCTGCTGGATAACTGCCGGACTGACCATAATTTCAGGATTACAATATATTTATATGGGAATGAATATTTTGCAGAATTCTCTGGAAAACAAACCCTAAGGATTTTATTTTACCTGAAAGGATATTTATATGCTCACCTTTGATCTTCATTATCATGCCAATATCAACTGTTACCGCTATTCAAAAATAAACAGAGACTTCCGGTTAAAAAAACATCGTAAATATCTGAAAAAAATAGGTGTAAATTATGTAGCTTCCACAGAACATGCGTATAAAAATCCGTTGGATGCCTATCTTTATCTTCGTGACACAGCCGATACTTTGGATGTCAATATTATTCCCGGTGTTGAGTGGATCAGCAGAGAAGGGGTTGAAATCATATTTTTATTTGATTCCGAGTCATCATTACGGCATGGGCTTGATTATCTTAAACCCTTTTCAGGAAGTGTATGGGATATAAAACATCTTAAAAAAGAGACTGATTCTGTTACAATTATTCCCCATCCTTTTTCTCCTGGAAAGACAGGCGTTGCAACAATGCTGGGAAAAACAGCTTTTCTCAGACTGCTGAATGATGCTGATTATGTTGAGATTCATAACGGGCTGAGTCTTATTTTTCTTAATTTTAAGTGTGTCTGGCAAAAGCCTTTAAATTTAATGAATAAAATGAAGCAGATTCAATATACATTTGATCTTCCGGGACAGTTTAAACCGGATCATATAGGATGGGCTGTCGGTTCTGATGCCCATTTTCCGGGGCATCAGTTCATTGTCGGAGGAATTGATGATCCCTGTTCCGGTGCAGACGAAACGGACGCTGTAAAAAACGGTTTTGAATTATTGGCTGAAAAAGTTCATTTTACCCCGGTATCCATATCGCCGTTATCATGTTCAGGCTTAAAAAAATGCCGGAATTTATCCATGAACGGAAGATGTGCCATGAGCGAAGCAATATTTAAAAATGTGGTCGGTGCAACAGTGAATATTGAGAAGAGGGTGAATAATCTGATTAAACGAATCTGATACTCAGATCAAGTTATTATGGTTTGATATTCATGAGATTACAATGTTTATAAGAATAAAGATGGGAATGATACGGCATATTTATAATAAGTATATGATAATAATGATGTTTATATGCTCATTGATAACGGCTGCTACAAATGCCGCGTCTCCTGATATTGCGGCAATTGATGCTTTTATTGAATTACAGATGAGTCTTAAAAAGATTCATGGTCTTGCGCTGGCAATTACCCATAAGGATAAGATTTTTCATATACGCGGTTTCGGATTCGCAGAAAAAGATCGTAAAGTAACGCCCCAGACTCCTTTTTATATCGGATCATTGAGCAAATCTTTCACATCACTTGCAATAATGCAGTTGTCGGAAGCAGGTAAAATAGATATTGACGCTCCGGTAAAAAAATATCTGACATGGTTTGAAGCCGGTGATCCTGATAAATCAGATCTGATAACCGTCCGGCACCTGCTCAATCAGACCAGCGGATTATCTAAAAAGATAACAGAAGATTTGCCGATAAACGCGACTATGGAAGATGCTGTAAGGGCGCTGCGATATTCAAAGCCTTCTGATCCTCCGGGAACAAAATTTCATTATTTTAATCTCAATTTTGTTGTTCTGGGAGTTCTTGTAGAGAAAGTCTCCGGTATCTCTTATACTGAATACGTGCAAAAACATATTCTTGAACCTCTGGAGATGAAAAATACTTTTTTTTCTGAAGAATCCGCAAAAAAAGCAGGACTGGCTCAGGGGCATAATGTTTTTTTCGGATTTCAGGAAGCAGGGGAGCAGCCTTTTATTCCGTATCTTATTCCCGCAGGTTTTATAATTTCAACGGCTGAAGACCTTTCCCATTATATGATTTGCCAAAATAATAAAGGATATTATAAAAATATTCGGATACTTTCCGAATCGGGCATTTCTGAAATACACCGCCCTGTTATAAATTCTTATGCAATGGGCTGGTATTCCCTGATGCGACTGAACCGCCGGGTGATTCATCATCCGGGGAACAACGCATTTTTTCACACTGAGGCATTGATGCTGCCGGAAGAAGGATACAGCGTGATTATGCTGATCAATCAGAATAATGATTTGGATTCAAAGGCATATAAACCTATCGCCGATGGGATACTGTCGTTACTTATAGGTGCTGATATGCAAAAATAGAGATGAAGAAACTTAGTACATGAAATAATAAATACGCTTCGTGTCTTCGCGTCTTTGTGTCTTTGTGTTTTAACCGCCTTTTACCACTAAGACACAAAGGCGCGAAGACACAAAAAAACCCGGAGCGTATTTACCGTTTCATGTACTTAGATTCTTTAAAATACTTTTAATAAAAACGGGCATAAAGGATAACGCCTGAAATCAGTAAGCCGGTTGCCAATATAATCCATGTCAGGCGTCTTACAGATTTTTCCAGTTTACGGAATTCTTTTTTTAATTCAGGGGTCAGATCATTTTGAATAACTAATCTTTCCCGCTGTACGCTTGTGATTATCTGATCCAGTTTTTCCGGTAATTTAAAAAGAGTATTCGCTGTTTTTAATCCTTCCTGAAGAATATCTTTCCAGTTTTTCTGAAGCTCTTCTTTGGCGTATCTCTCTGCAAAAGGGATAGTTTTGCTCCATACATCAAAATTCGGATCCAGATTGGCAGCCATACCGGAAAGCATTCCCACAGCACGCACAATAAAAAGCATATCTGCCTGAAACTGAATCGGCGCATTATAAATCACATCACGATACTCATGAGCAAAATCAAGAGCTTCATTAAAAGCCAGATTACGGAACTGCCCGACTCTGGTTCCCCAGAAGCGTTCAAACAGAGCCTCGTGAACCTCTTCTAGTCGCTTTAAATCTGCCCCCGGAAGTAATGTTCCTGCATTTATAAGGGACTGAACAATTTTATGGGCATCCCGTGTTCCGATTCCGACAGCATATTCTCGCAGAGATTTCCGAAGACGTTCGGGAATGTTGACTGCCATGCCAAAATCCACAAAGACAATCTGAAAAGGGCGATCCTGATGATACGGCACGGGATCATCCGGCTTAAAATCAGTAATTCCTGCTTCTATTTCATCAGGATGTGGCAATGGCTTGACAAATAAGTTGCCAGGATGCGGATCAACATGCACAAAATAGGTTTCAAAGACCTGCTTCATGTATATATTGTAAAGCATATCAGCTACCTGCGGTCGGCTGATTCCGGCTGATTCAATTCTGTTCAGGTCGCTGATTTTAATGTAACTGACATTTTCCAGAGTCAATGTCCGGGCGGCGCAGTATTTCCAATAGACTTTTGGGATATAAATATTCGGATCATCTTCAAAATTCCGGGCAAGCTGTTCAGTGTTCTCTCCTTCGGATTTAAAATTCAGCTCATTGCGTGTAACTGCGGTAAATTCCTGGGCCAGCCAGTCAAGATCAACCCGTTCCCGGATACGTTTATACAGTTTAATCCATTGAAAAGCCAGCCGGATTGCCGCCAGATCAGTTTCAACAATCAGATCAATACCCGGACGCAGAACCTTGACAACAACCTCCTGTTTTCCTGTTTCCACCCTTTGTCCGGAAGGGCAACCACCTATATTTCCGATCCTTGCCAGATGCGCCTGAGCAAGAGATGCCGCTCCCAACGGCTGCGGAGAGAACCATTCAAATATTTCAGAAATCGGACGACCGAAATCTTCTTCAATCTGTGCAATAACATACTCTGTTTTTTCAGGGGGAACTTCATCCTGTAATCCGGCTAATTCCCCGGTTACTTCAGCGGGCAGAATATCAACCCGGATGCTCAGAAACTGTCCCAGCTTAATCAGCACGCCTCCCATATCCACAGCCAAAGAGCGATATTGCCGGGCAATAATTCTCCACCGGGGAAGAGCCGGTTTCCGAAACCAGCGTAAAACAGGACGGTTAAGAATAATATCCCACCAGAGTATGTGCAGAAAAATTTTTGCAAAGAATCTTCTTATTTTACGGTAGCGATGAATGTCTTTTTTTTGCATGCGGATGGCTTCCGGCTGGTTTTAAAACCATAAGGGTTTTAAACTCCTGATAAAAAAAATGGTGAGCATTGCTGCCCACCACTTTAATTTGATTAAAACCCTAATGGTTTCTGAAGTCCCTTAGAGTTTTTATAACACGATTTTACCACGGATAATATCCTGAAAATGTTTTCAGAACATTGTCACCGGTCTGTACTGCTTTCCGACTCTCTTTTTCTTCTTCTTTTCCAAACAGAAGATCAAGTACAGGTACAAGCGTAGTATTCAAAGATTTCCCGGCATTTTTGATAGTTCTGTTGGCGCAGAGA
Source organism: uncultured delta proteobacterium (assembly GCA_963806835.1). Taxonomy (GTDB): domain Bacteria; phylum Desulfobacterota; class Desulfobacteria; order Desulfobacterales; family CAWEAR01; genus CAWEAR01. Next base: position 2,466 of record CAWEAR010000022.1, on the reverse strand, counting down.
GCCATTGCAGAATCATTATCTACCTGATACTCTATGCCGCAATCGTACCCCGGATTCTGTCCGCCATGTCCGATAACATTATAGGTCGGATTCTTCAGAATAGATAAACCCATCTCTAAAGGACCTATGTTGATAAATGAAGTGGAGAGTGTATTCTGCATATCATCACCGAAAAGCTCTCCTCTTCCTACAGCACCTATCCATTTGGCAAGGTCTTCAACCGTAGCAATCATATTTCCGGCTGCTCCAAAAAAGCTCGGATCATTTACTGCTGTATAATCTGCCAAAGCAGCGCCTTCTTCACCGGCAAGCCCGTGGCTTTCTGTGTACAAATCTATGTATCCATTGGTATATTTGCCGGAAATGCCCACTTCACCTGTTGCAGGAATATATGTATCCGCAAGATTCAGAGGCAGGATAAAGCGGTTCAGTATTTCATCAGAATATGAAGTACCTGTTGCTTTCTCAAGAATCATTGACAGAAGAATGTAGTTTGTGTTTGAATAATTCCATGATTCTTCAGGCTGATGAACAGGAGCTTCTGAATTGGCGAGAATCAACTGAATCACATCCTCAGTAAGATTCATTTCAGAGAAAGCAGATCTGAAATCATGCTCGGTTCCTTCTATACCTTTCAGATCATTCAATCCTGTAAGAACAGCCTCGTCAACGCCTCCACTTGTAAGTGCTGCTATGGTTTCATCGGTAATCACATACATATCAATAGCAACTGTAAGGCTGACAAGCTCTTCAGGCGTCATTGTCTGAAGAGGATTTGTATAAAAAGGCTTAAACCATCCTTCATAATTTGATGTAACGTGGGAGATGCCGCTGAAATGTGTCAGCAGATGACGGACTTTTATAACGGTTGTGTCATATTTCTTTTCAAGCTCGGTAACAACATCTTCCGGAAGAAGGTTATTTATCGTATCATCAAGCCCGAATTTTCCCGCTTCAACCAACTGCAAGATTGCCATGCCTACAAATGTCTTGGTAATGCTGCCGATTTTAAACTTCATATCAGCAGTCATTGCTGTTCCGTTTGCCAAATCAGATACGCCGGTTGTACCGGTCCAGTTGCGACCGTCCCCGTTCATAAACATCATTACAATACCCGGAATTTCATTTGCAGCAGCAGTTTCATTCAGAATATTCTGAACTGCATTTGCAATATAAGATCCCGGAATGGTCAGCAGGGTAAATCTGAAATGGGTCTGAGCAGTTACAGCATCAACCAGAGTTGTATCATCATCATCAAGATCATTGATAATATCCTGAATTGTATTTCCAAAAGTTGATGATGTAAAATCAACACTCTTGCCTGCTGCATTTGCATTAACAGAATCGGTTATCTTAATACCGTTATTCGGATTCTCATCTTCATCAAGGGTTTGCAGGAATCTGATCATGTTGGTAACTACAGCATCTGTAACATCTGCTGCCCCTGCAACCAGATCCATAGGCGTAACAACTTCTTTGCCTTCAACCTCTCCAAGAAGAATTTCACCGATTGAGAATTTTACACTCTTTCCGTTTTCATACTTAAATGTACCGTTTTCATCTGTATAGCCGTTCTGATTGCCGGAAACATAATAGATTCCCTGAACCGCACTATCCAGAAAGACTCCTGACATTACTTCGTCAAAAATCAGAGCTTCTGTATATTCAGACTGAAGAGTATTACCTTCAGCATCTTTAACATCCGCAGTAAGTGTAATGTCATAATTCAGATTTGAGCGTAATGCAGAATACGGCTCAAAAATTACTGATGAACCTACACAGAGAAGGTCGCCTGAAACAGTTCCGAATCCGATTCCCGGAACCTGAACTTTAATTTTCAGGGTATCTGCATTGATTGTGCTGCAATCCATATCCTCTGAGAAAACAATCTCTATACTTTCTTCATCTGAAACAACATCCTTTACAGAAGGATAAGCCGGTACAACACCCTCTTCTATGGTTGTAAACATAGATGTGTAAGCGGCTTCGAGAGCATTTCCTGCAAGGTCTTTTGCATCTGTGGTAACAGCAACTGTATAAACAGTTTTATAAGCCAAAGCAGTTGCCGGGGTGAAAGTCGCAACAGCGCCGTTACAGGTTACTTCACCTTCTATAAGCGGAAGGATTACAATATCACCATCATCTACCATCACCGTCATCTACTACATCACCGTCATCTTTTGCAACTGTAGCGACACTGACACTTAATGCACTTTTAACAGAGTCGCAATCCATAGCTTTGGAGAAGGTAAGTTTTACAGGTGTATCAATCAGTACGTTCGCGGCACCGTCAGCAGGTTCAACAGAGAGAACAGTGGGCAGTACAGGTTATTCACCTTCTTTTGCAGTTTTAAATGAGGCTTCATAATCAGCCGCAAGAGTTTCTCCTGCAAGATTTCTGACACTCTTTGCAACAGTAAGATTATAAAGAGTTTCATAAGCAAGGCTTTCTGCCGGTGTAAATAC
>CAWEAR010000021.1:0-28411 GCA_963806835.1 uncultured delta proteobacterium | reverse complement strand
GAATATCTTAAAGAGCCTTCAAAAGAGATGATTGACAGAGTAAGAAAAGAGGCAGGCAAATATATCAAGCAGATGCACCATTGCACCCGGTGCCGTGCGGATGCCGTGGGGCTTTTAAATGAGTCGCCTGATTCGGATATTATGACCATGCTTCAGGCATTTGAAAAGATTCCTTTATCCGATCCGTCTCCCGCGTGAATTTGAAAATCTGAATCGTCCTTATATTGCCGTAGCAAGTATGGAAGGGGTTCTTGTCAATCAGCATCTTGGAGAGGCTTATCAGTTGTTTATATACGGCAAAAAGAACGGCGGAGTGGCTTTGATTGATACCCGTCAGACCCCTAACCAGTGCGGTATTCAGAGATGGGAAGATTTATCAGATATTATCAAGGACTGCAACACCCTTCTTGTAAGCGGAATCGGCAGCAATCCTAAAAAAGTTCTGACAAAAAAAGGAATCCGTATATTGGAAATGGAGGGGATTATTGAAGATGCTGTAAACGGGATATTTGAAGGGACAAATATCAGCCATCTGATAAAAAGAGAACGCCAAGCCTGCGGAATGGAGTGTACCGGAACAGGCGGCGGATGCGGGTAATCTAAAAATGCCTCATATTTTTTTGTGTTTCATTGTCTGAACTGTGATTTCCGTATGATTTTTGTGATTACTGTGATTAAAAGAAATCATGTAAATCATAATAATCATACGGAAATCACAGTTCGGAAAGGGTGCAGAAAAAAATTGACAATATTGTTTCGTTATGTTTATATTGACATAGCGAAATAAACATGATAGAGGCAATTTCAGCAGATTGTCAAGAGGAATATTTTATAACAATTTTGAAACACAAAAAAAGGAGGAATAAAAAGATGTTTAAAAAAACAGCATTCATTGTAATGGCGGCGTTTCTTATTATGGGAAATACCGTCAGCGGAGCAGATAACGAGATAACTGTCTCTGCTGCCATGAGCCTGAAGGATCTCTTTCAGGAGATAGGGAAATTGTATGAATCAAATCACAAGGGAGAAAAGCTCGTCTTTAATTTCGGATCTTCGGGTGAACTCTCAAGACAGATTGAAGCAGGCGCTCCGGTTGATCTTTTTGCATCTGCATCTCAGAAAGATATGAATGATCTTGATCAGAAAGGATTTATAATCAGTTCAACAAAAACAGATTTTGCAGGCAATTCTCTGGTTCTGATAAAGCCAATCTCATCACAGATACAGATCAAATCATTTCAGGATATTCTGAAAAATGAGGTCAAAAAGATTGCGATTGGAAATCCTCAGTCAGTTCCCGCGGGAAAATACGCCAAAGAAGTATTGAGCTTTTTAAAGGTATGGGACGGAATACAGGATAAACTGGTCTTTGCTGAAAATGTCAGACAGGTTCTTGATTATGTAGCAAGAAATGAAGCAGATGCGGGAATAGTCTATTCAACAGATGCGGCTGTCCGGGCAAAAGAGGTTCAGGTGATAATGAATGCCCCGGAAGAGAGTCATCAGCCGGTTGTTTATCCGATTGCTGCGGTAAAAGGAACAAAGCATGAAGATACAGCAAAGGGATTTATTGCATTTATTATTTCAGATGAAGGAAATAAGATTCTTCAGAAATACGGATTTGTTAAACACTAGGTAGTAGTGGCGAATAATTATTCGCCCCTACATATTTCCCTTATTCGCCCCTACACCCTGCCCCCTTCCCTTCAGGGAAGGGGGCAGGGAGGTTAGGTTTAAGAAATAATCATGGACAATACAATCTTATTCTCTATCAGACTCTCGTTTCAGGTGGCATCGGTCGCTACATTTTTTATTATTCTTTTTGGCGTATCAATTGCTTATCTTCTTGCAAGAAGGAATTTCAGGGGTAAAGAGATACTTGATATAATTCTGACTCTTCCCCTGGTTCTGCCGCCGACAGTTACAGGCTATTATCTGATTCTTGTTTTCGGCAGAAACGGATTTATCGGCAAACTGATTTATCAGTGGACAGGATGGACAATTATGTTTACGTGGTATGCGGCTGTGCTGGCATCCTTTGTTGTGGCGATTCCCCTGATGATCAAAACCGCAAGAGCCGCGATTGAGTCTGTTGATGAAAATCTTATTAATGCCTCTTATACGCTTGGACATTCTGAGACGGAAACAGCATTAAAAGTGATTCTTCCGCTTGCAAAAAGAGGAATAGCAGCGGGCGCAATCCTTTCATTTGCACGGGCAATGGGGGAATTCGGCGCAACCCTTATGATTGCCGGAAATATTCCGGGAAAGACCAATACAATGCCGATCTCAATATATTCTTTTGCAAACAGCGGAGATTGGAATAAAGCACATATCATGGTGATATTTTTAACGCTTTTATCAGGAGCGGTGCTTTATCTTGTAAACCCTAAGGGTTTAAGAAATCATTAAGAAGCTAAGTGGTTTGTCAAAAAAGTTTTTTTAACCGCAGAGAACGCAAAGAAAGGCGCAAAGGTATCAGTATGTTTTCTTTGCGTTCTTTGCGGCAACCTTTGCGCCCTTTGCGGTTAAAAAGATAATATAAAAATTTTTTTGAAAAACCACTAAGTTTTTTCAAAAAACTTAGCTTCTGAAGGAGAATCATCTTATGGGATTATCAGTTTCATTAAAAAAAAGAGTCAATGGATTTAATCTTGATGTTTCATGGGAGATCGGGAATGAATTAGCGGTTCTCTTTGGATATTCCGGTGCCGGGAAATCTATGACCCTTCAGATGATAGCAGGACTCATAACGCCGGATGAAGGGATTATCTGTTCCAACGGAGAAATTTTATTTGACAGCTCATCAAATATCAACATCTCTCCTCAGAATCGCTCATTCGGATATGTTTTTCAGGATTTAGCTCTTTTTCCGCACATGACGGTTAAAAAAAATATCGCTTTCGGATTAAAAGGTTGCAATAAAGCTGAATCTGAGAAAAGAGTTAATGAAATGATACTTTTATTTCAGCTTAAAGGGCTTGAAGAAAAATATCCGTCTGAAATCTCAGGAGGACAGAAACAGCGGGTCGCGTGTGCAAGAGCATTGATAAGAAGACCCGCAGCTCTTTTATTGGATGAGCCTTTTTCAGCCCTTGACAATCCGATACGCCTTGAAATGCGTCAGATTCTTAAAGATATTCGGAATGAATTTGATATTCCGGTTATTCTTGTAACTCATGATATTTTTGAGGCAATATCTGTTGCAGATAAGATGATTATATATTCAGAGGGGAGAATTCATCAAATCGGTAAGCCCTTGCATATAATTCATAATCCTGTAAATTCAGAGGTTAAAAATTTAGTAAATCTTAATGATTTTTATAAATATCTGTCAAATTGAGTAGGGTGGACAAAGCGCAGCGTGTCCACCTTTTACAAATGGCGGACACGCTGGCGCTTAGTCCGCCCTACATAATGAATTTTAATTATATTAGGAGAAATAAACCAATGGAAAAACCGAAACATCACATTTTTGTATGTGCAAGTTTCAGAGCATCAGGAGAACAAAAAGGAAAATGCAGTAAAAAAGGGTCAGCAAATTTTTTGCCGTATATTGAAAATGAGATACTTGACAGAGGTATGAGCGATGTGATGCTCTCAAGTACAAGTTGCTTCAAGGCGTGTGATTACGGTCCTGTTATGATTATCTATCCTGAAAATTACTGGTACGGAAATGTTGAGAGCGAGGAGGTGATTGATGAAATCCTTGATGCTCTGGAAAAAGGAAAACCCGCAGAAGAGCATCTGCTTGATTTAAGTGCTATATAATCTCGGTTTTATGTAAAAATCGCAGGTTGGGTTGAATGAAATGAACCCCGACTTTTACAAATTTTCGATCTACTGACTGTATCTCAATCAAGATAAACTGATTCCGGCTTAACTTCCTGAAGTGTGAAATATCGATCAGATTGTTTACTATGACCGTATAAATCTGAAAATAAAAAATAACTACTCGTTCCCACGTTAGATCCCGGGAACGAGTAATCTTAACCCAAGTTGCGACCTGTTGAGAAAATAGCATCGTCGGCTCGGTGGAAGATTGACAAATACGAACCGCTGCCGGATTTCTCAATCCGGCAGGAGCATAAGTGGCAACTTGGGTTAATCTTATGATCTTATGATCTTATGATCTTATGATCTTATGATCTTATGATCTTATGATCTTATGATCTTATGATCTTATGATCTTATGATCTTATGATCTTATGATCTTATGATGTCGCAGGAGGCTGCGGTTCAGGCGAGTCATCTTTTTTTTGGCTGAACAATCCGAATATAAACCCGAACACTTTTCTGATTCCGCTCCATATTTTCGGCAGCAGCCATATCATCAGGGCAATAAAAACCGCAAGCAGAACAAGAAAAATAAAAGGATGATACAGAGCAGCCCATACTCCGGCGATAACAGCAACATCCTCGCCGATTGAAAGGGCCCAGTTGGTAAACGGTTCAGGTGATGCATTGACAATAATCCGTGTTCCTGCTTTGGTGGCATGTGTTCCGGCAGCCAGCCCACCGCCGACAAGCGCAGCGGCAATGCTTACAGCATTATTGACATCTCCTACTGCTCCCATTGCAAGCAGCGCACCAGCCGGGATGCGGATAAATGTGTGAAGCGTATCCCATCCTGTATCTGCTCCGGGTATCTTGTCAGCAAAGAATTCCAGCACATACATAATCCCTGCAATACCAAGAACAATGGGATTTGCAAGAACCTGAAGATCAGGGGGAAGTATGATATTCCCTGTCATTCCAAGCCCTCCGAGCATCAGAATAGCCGCGTAAAGATTAATTCCGCTTGCCCATGCCACGCCCATAGTCAAAGAAATCTGGTTGACAATCTGATTAAAATCTTCCATTTTGGCACCTCCATATTGTTAATGTAAGGCGGGTTACGATCATACGCATCAAGCTGAGGAGATAACAGTCTGAAATCCTCAGCCTGATGCGTATGGGGTTACGCTCCGCTAGGACTCATATATCCAAAGTACTCACCTCAAGAGCATTATTCTGGATAAATTCCCTTCTCGGTTCAACAACATCACCCATCAGAAGTGTAAAGATTGCATCAGCCTCTACTGCATCCTCTACTTTGACTTTCAGCAGAATCCGCTTTTCAGGATTCATTGTTGTTTCCCACAACTGAGACGGATTCATCTCTCCAAGACCTTTGTACCGCTGAATTGAAATCCCTTTTTTTCCGTCTTCAATCATAAAATTCAGAAGCTCTTTTTTATTCTCAATAATAACAGAGTCATCATTCTTATCAGCGTTAAATACAGAGAACGGCGGATGATCAAACGGAAAAATCTTTTTTGACAGAATCAGGCACATCTGAAACTCAGGCGAATGAATAAGCCCTCTCCCGATTTTTACTGATCTGACTTCTTTTTTTACCACATATTCTTCAGGAATCTCCATCTTTTTTTCATCAGCTTCAGACGGTTTTACCATCATCTCAAATACATTCCGCTCTTCATTCCACAAAAGATCGCTCACATCATACTTTTGTTTTTCAAGCAGATTTTTTAAACCAGCCATCTTCTGCTCATCCTGAAGAAAAGATTTATCTATAACATCATTTTTTATCAGTATTTCAATCAATTCCGGCTGAATCCCCCGCCGTTCCAATTTGGATATAGCAGTCATATATTCTGACAGGTCTCCGATAAAGATGTACAGATTATGATCAGAGAGGATCGCTTCATCTTTGGAATTTTTCACATTTTTCTGTGTGCATATCCGCTTGAGAATGTAATCCTTCATATCTTTTTCATCCTTCAGATACATTTCGCCTTTTCCCTTTCCGACCTTGAACAACGGAGGCTGTGCAATATACAGATAGCCTTTATCAACAATATCAGTCATCTGTCTGTAAAAGAATGTGAGAAGGAGCGTTCTGATATGCGCCCCATCTACATCCGCGTCAGCCATCAAAATAACCTTGTGATATTTAAGCTTATTTATATCATATTCCTCGTCACCCACCCCGGTTCCCAGAACGGTAATGATATTCTTGATCTCTTCACTGCTGAGAATCTTGTCAAACCGTGCTTTTTCAACATTCAGGATTTTACCTTTTAACGGCAGGATTGCCTGAAATCTCCGGTCTCTTCCCTGCTTGGCGCTGTTATGGACAAAAACTCCGGCTGCTAATGCAAAATTATGGGTATTCGGCACTTCAATATCATAGACATCCATTTTTTCAGTCAGGAATTCAATCTTTTTTACCTTGTGATTATGCCTGATAACAGCCTCTTTTGAAATTTTTTCCAGACCTTGAATATCTAATTTCCCGGAGCTTTTGAAATAAAGCGGCATAAGAGAATCTTCAGGAGTCAGGGATTCAGCAGGTTTATAAGTACCATCATGCAGCATGAAGGGATGATCCGGAGTACAAATTATCTCTTCATCATTGTCCAATGTAATTTTTATCACCTGAACATTTTTTTTAGTCATTCTCGGATTGATGATTCGCTCCAAACCAATGTTACCATCCTTTGTAATCGTATAGCAGAAATGATCCTTATTACCTGCTTTCTGCTCTGCAATAATCTCCTTAAAACTCAAATTACGACCGTCTGAACACGCAATTTTAGTACATCCAAGAAAACATCCGCCGGCTGAATCGCCTTCCACCAAAAAAAGCTCTCTATCAGCAGGCTCAGTTGCCTGACATTCGGCTAATTTTCCAGGTAGCGATGAGTCAAGCATTGATCCTTTGTTTCTGGCAAGGTCTCTTGCCCGCTTTGCCGCGTCCCTTGCCCTTGCCGCTTCAGCAGATTTTGCAATAATCTTTTTTGCTGTTGCAGGATTTTCTTCAAAAAAAAGACTTAATTTCTCATTAACCAAAGATTCAACAATCCCTTTGACATCGCTGTTTCCGAGCTTTGTTTTGGTCTGCCCTTCAAACTGAGGAGTTTTTATTCTCACGCTGATAATTGCCGTCAGCCCCTCACGCACATCCTCGCCGCTGATCTTTGATTTTAAATTCTTGGGAAGATTCTCTTCAGCATACTGATTGATTGTGCGGGTCAGAGCAGCTTTAAATCCGATGAGATGAAATCCGCCTTCTATTGTATTGATGTTATTTGCAAATGAAAATATCTTCTCCGTGAAAGTATCATTATACTGAATCGCAAGCTCAACCTGAGTATCATTCTTGTCGCCCTTCTATAAAGATCGGTTTATGCAAAGATGTGGTATGCTTATTCAGATACTCGACAAATTCGGTGATACCGCCTTTATAACAGAACTCGTTCTTTTCATCTGTGCGCTCATCTTCAATGGTGATTTTTATCCCTTTGTTTAAAAAAGCAAGCTCCCTGAGCCTGCGGCAAAGGATTTCAAAAGAGAAATTGTTATTGTTCAAAATCTCTGTATCAGGGGTAAAATGAATCTTTGTTCCACGTTTGTCTGTAATCCCTCTTACCTGTAACTCACAGGTTTTTTTACCTTTTTCATAAGTCTGATAATGGATATTCCCGCCGGAATAAACCTCAACTTCCAGAAATTTTGAAAGAGCATTCACAACAGAGACGCCGACTCCGTGAAGTCCGCCTGAAACTTTATATGATTCATTATCAAATTTTCCTCCGGCATGAAGCTTAGTCATTACAACTTCAAGAGCAGGGACTTTTTCTTTTTTATGAATACCTATCGGAATTCCTCTGCCGTTATCTTCAACGCTTACGCTGTTATCTGTGTGAATTATTACGTTAATGGTATCGCAGTATCCTGCCATTGCTTCATCAATGCTGTTGTCAACAACTTCATAGACAAGATGATGAAGCCCCTCTACATCCACATTTCCGATATACATTGAAGGTCTTTTGCGGACTGCCTCAAGACCCTCTAAGATTTGAATACTATCTGCACCGTATATATGTTGTTCAGTCATATACTCTCATTTATTTGACAAAGATGAATACAGAATATAGAAACAGCTTTTGTACGATTGCTCTGTCTATCTTTGTCTGAAAAGAAATTTTCTATATTTATTGAGTAGAATATCCATTTCTACCAAATTATATCAGTCTTGTCCCCACACGGAGAGCAGGAACGAGGGTAAAACCGTAGGGGCAACTCCCTGTGGTTGCCACGCCCCGTAGGGTAAGCACGGGGGCTTACCCATACATTTATATGTCAGAATTAAATTAACTGAGTACTACAAACTTTATTTCCGATCTATTGATATTATCTCTTTAAATCACTTTTTAGTCAACCTTATCCTTATGTATGCCAAATAAGGATTAGGAAATAAAAAATAAGAATTAACAGCCTCTTATAAATTTATTGCGTAGGATACGGATCATAATAATCTGATTATAAAGAGTTATTTTTAACCCTTAATTCATATTATATATTCTTTATCACCTTTGCTAAACAGATTTCAGCCTTACACTCCTGATGGCTGCTGCAAAATATAGTCATTAAAAACTTATCAGAATATTCGGATTATGCTTGACTTATGACATAAAATATAATATATCGTAAGACATGAAAGCAAATGAAGTATTGAAGATACTGAAAGTTTCAAGAAGCACCCTGACTGTTTACGTCAAAGACGGCAGAATAAAAGTCAGACGGCTTCCAACCGGCAGATATGACTATGACGCTGAATCTGTATATGCTTTTCTGAACAAAAATATAGAAAGAAGCACTGTAATTTACGCAAGGGTATCAACTGCAAAACAGAAAGCCGATCTGGAGAATCAGGTTGAACTTCTGAAAAATTTCTGTTTTCAGAACGGATGGAGTATCAGTGCTGTCTATAAGGATACGGCAGGCGGAATTTCCTTTGAAAAAAGAGAGGACTTTTTTCAGATGCTTGATGAAATTCTGTCCGGCAAAGTGAAAAGGGTTGTCATTACATACAAAGACAGACTGAGCAGAACCGGATTCGGGCTGTTTTATCATCTGTTCGGAAAATTCGGCACTGAGATTGCTGTGATGTCGGAAACCGGATCGTCAAAACTGGATTCGCAGGAAATTTTTGAAGAAATCGTATCACTGCTTCACTGTTACAGCATGAAACTTTACAGCAGCAGACGCAGAAAAACAGTTGAAATGCTTTGCAGTCCCGAAAATGGTGAATAATATTTTGACAGATAACGACTTCCGAGTTTCCGAAACTCTGGAAGTCTGTGAAAATTTAATTCTGACAGGAGATTAATATGAAGAGAGAATTGCTTACTTATGAACAGGCAAAAATAAAACATGCTGACTGTTATATTGATTTAAAATACATTAAGATAGATGAAACCTATCCTGATTATGAAACAATACCTGTTGCTTTTGTACCGGCTATTCTTGTGTGGAGAGATAAAGCATCAGCATTAAATGATAATAATGGAAGTCATTGCATAAAGATTTACTGGCTGAAAGATGAAGACTGATACAAATCAGGAATTGTGAATTAACAGCAACATAAAGGAAAGGAGAGTATGAACGTCAATATACAGGAGTATCTGCTGGAGAATCTTTTTGACGGTATCTATTATGCAGATAAAAACCGGATAATTACATACCGGAACAGAAGTGCTGAAAATATAACCGGATACAAAAGAGAGGAAGTGCTTGGAAAAAGCTGCTCGGACGGCATATTAAAGCATATTGACATAGACGGTAATAATTTATGCAAAACAAAATGTCCCCTGCATGATGCTATTCATAACGGAAAGACTCAGGATGCCGAAGTATTTTTACATCATATTTGTTGAAAATTCATGGCTGCACGTGGAGCATCAGATTGTTCAGGTAACGGTTTCCATCGGCGCTGCATTGTCAGAAAGAAATGATACACATGAATCAATTATCGGACGTGCTGACAAACTGACAGAAAAAGCACGGCAATCCGGCGGAAACCGTTGTGAATATGTTTGATAATCCATGCAGGTCGGGTTAGCCAACCTGCTGTTTTATCAAAATTAAAAGACGGATGCAGTTTTTTCTTTGTGATCTTTGTGCCTTTGTGTCTTAGTGGTTAAACCGGCAAAACAGAATTGACAAAAGCACCGCTTAAAAAATTCAGAGTGAAAATTTTGCATTCAATATTTGATTGGAGAAAAAATAATGTCTTCAGAAACTCAGTTACGTGAATTCGGGCGTCAGATATGCGCCGTAGCCGCAGGGAAATATCTGACACGGGAGGAAACCTGCGAAGCATATCGCCAGATTATTTTAAATGAACAGCCTGAACTTCAGCAAGGTGCGTTTCTCATGGCGCATATTGCCAGAGGTCCCTCCATTGAAGAGCTTTCCGGCGCGTGGGACGCTCTGGATAAATATGATACAGCAAAGATAAACGCCACAGTCAAAGGAGCAATCTGCGATATTGTCGGAACCGGCTCAGATCCGGTTAAAACCGTGAACTGTTCTACTCCGGCATCATTTATTGCATCAGCATGCGGATTGCCGATAGCCAAAAAAGGAGCAAGACTTGTTACTGGTGTTTCAGGAGCATCAGATATTCTTGAAATACTTGGCATTGATCTGAATGCTCCGCTTTCTCAGGCTGAAAAATGCCTGAATATGCACGGAATATGTTATCTTCCGGGTGAGGCTTTTCTTAAATCAGGATGGGCGCGTCTTATCCGATCTATGAGATTTACATCAGCATTTAATATTATCGGTCCGCTTACACGCCCGTGTGAGCAGACTAACAGCATTGTAATCGGAGCTTACAGCCCAAAGGTATGTGATCAACTGATTGCTGTTCTTAAAGAGATCGGTATGACATCTGCCCTTGCTCCGTTTGGCATGGTAAAAGGGATGGAAAAAGATCAGGGGATGGATGAGTTTTCCCTTGCCGGACATACAAGAGTAGTAGAGTTGAAGAACGGTTCTGTTCAGACTTATGAAGTAACTCCCGAAGATTTCGGATTAAAACAGGTTCCGGTTGAAAAGATTGCAAGCAGCCGAAGCGCGCATGAAAATGCCGGCAGGGTTCTGGACACGCTGAAAAGCAGATATGATACACCCGAAGCAGATTTCTTTTGCATGAATGCCGCGGCTGCGTTGTATATATCCGGCTTTTCATCATCCTATAAACAGGGTGTTCAGATGGCAAAAGAATCTTTGGCATCAGGAAAAGCTCTTGAGAAATTTGAGCATCTAAAGAGAATACAGGGGAGTTGAAACTCTAATATACGTGATGTGCAACTTTTTCCAGGTCATTCAAAACAAAGACTTATAATTTATTTTTTACCGCAAAGACTCAAAGACTCCAAGTATCCGATGTTCTCAGTGTCTCAGTGTCTTTGCGGTAAAAAGTTGCACATGGCGTTAATATAAGAAGTCCAAGTTTTTTAAAAAAACTTGGCTTCTTATTTTCAACTGAAGAGCTGCGGGGTTTTTAAAACTCCGCAGCTCTTTATCTGTGTTTTAAGACTTCGTAAATCTTTATTTAAAAGCGGTAAATCGTACCGAACATGATACTCTTCAAATCAATATCTTCAATCTCAAAAGTCTGACTGTATCCGAGATTCATTTCAAAAGTTTCAGAAGAATAATATGAAAACGATATACCCGCGACTGTTTTTGAATCCCTGTCATCTGAAATATCATCACTGAAAAAATTGGAACGGATCACCTCCAGATTTACAGCCGCAACATCACCTAAAGGTACTCCGAAATTAAATCCGTAGGAGAATGTGTGAACCGTCTCCAAATCATTGATATAATCAATCACCTCTTCAACAAATTCATTATCCGTATCTACCAGACCTGAAGGAACATCAGCTTTGGAAATTTTATAATCCATTCCTACACTTAACATTCCGAAATTAAAATTTGTTATCACAGATGTATATAGCCCGCCTCCGTATTTCAGATTTCCGCAACGTTCAATTGCATCAGAAGTGAGATAAAAAAGAGATGTGAATATATCAGCGCCGACATTCCATGTAACATTGTTAATCTTCATTACCGGATAACTTCCGTAAAAATCGAATCCCACATAATGTGATTCAGAATTCAGCTCGTCATCCATATTTGTATAACGGTAAGGAAGCATAAAGCCGAAATCAAATGAGCTTCCAAAATCAGAATCATAGCCGATAACCATGGAAGCCGCCTGCCCGTCATTATCATTTGCATCTATGAAAGTATATTCCAAAGCTCCTTTAAATTCATCATTAATGATCTTGGTTTGTCTGACCGGCTTGACCTTTTTAAGAATTGCATTCAAAGATTTTTCACTTGTAATGCTGTCGTCTGTTTCACCTGTGGCATTGCTGAATCCGTCCGGAAATATTGCTTTAAGTATTGCATCAGCATTGGCTATTGCCCATTTCTCTATCTCATCCCTGTTGAGATTTGTCGGGGATTCAACAGCAAGTTTCCCTTCTCTGTTGTAAATTTTAATTGTTTGAGTAGTATATTCACCTTCATCCAGATTTCCGTTCTGGTTTGTATCATTCCATGCGGTAGCAGCTTTGGCACCGTACATATCTGCATCAACACGCCTGTCGCTCCCGGAGCCGGTTACTGCATAATCAATCACATCAAAAAAATCCTCATATTTGGCAACTGCTTTTTCAGTTGTCATGATTGCCAAAATCAGAAAAAAATAAACCAGTTTCTTAAAAATGTCAGACATAATACCCTCCTAATTTTTTTTAATGTTAAGAATCATAGGTTAAAGAATATTCCAACTCAGCCGGCGTTCTGAAGTTTTCAAAACTTCGGAACTTTTACATAAGTTATCTTTTCCCACATCCTTTTTGTTAAGATTTTAAGCCGGATAATGTAGATAATGTAGGGTGGACTAAGCGATAGCGTGTCCACCTTTTTTCTATGGACAGGCGGACACGCTGCGCTTAGTCCGCCCTACAATCTCCATCAATCCGAATTTTCTGCGAATTTCCCTGACATCTCTGACTTTTCCGGCTTCGCTTTCTTGAAGTCCCTGTTCAATTGTCTGACGCACATAGATTTTATACATCAGATCATCCCAGTTTTCATCGTCTTCCAATCCGTCTATCAGACGATATGCCTCCTGTTTGATAGTGATAAGCTGCATATCTGCTCCTTTAAAAATTTTGTAAAACCCTAATATATAACCACGCTGAATTTATCAGAATAATAACAACGTGAGTTTGTACTCCTGATTCTCAATTCCCTATATTTGTAACAATCTTCAAAACCGCATCCTGAATAGCGGCTCTGCTTGCTTCAGCCCAGTCAGTTCCGTATTTGACAGAAGAAGCAGGAATATATTCAAGGGTCTCTGCATCTACCAGCCTTATCTGAAGACCGACTCTGACTCTTGGAACCGCTGAAGTTTTAAGACCTGTGATCTTTTCTGTTTTTCCCTCTGAATAATCATAGACTTCACCATATACAACTTTTTTTGCCCCCAGCATCCGCCCTATTTTTATCGCGGATTCCTGATCTGCAATTCCCCAGTCGCTTAATTCCTGTCTTTTGAACGCATCTTTTATAACAGATTCTTTATCTTCAACAAAACGGAATCTTTTTGTTCTGTAAAGTTCATCAGTCAGAACATTATGAACACCTAATCCTACAGATTTTTCCAGTAAAAAGGGATATTGCTGTGCTGTTCTTTCAGACAGCCCCATCGGAAGAACAGCAATCGGAATTCTCTCCCCTGTATATTCAGGATATGTTACCGGATTTTTATCTGAACATGATTCTTCAGACTCTTCAAGCTCCGGTTTTGTTACTGCACATGAGAAGAAGAAAAAAAATATCAGCAGAATTGACATATAATATTGTTTCATTGCTTTAATCCTTTCACTGCATTGATAACAGCTTTTTCAGCGGCTTTTCCGACAGTTGTTTCATCAAAAAAGATTTTGTTATCTCTTATCTGAAAAAAAAGACCGGTTGATTTGGTGGATGCCTCACCTTTTCCCTTTGATATTTTAACAGGCTGTCCAGATTCTTTTAAATGAACCTCTATTTCAACCCCGACAATTACGGATGCTTTTGAAAAAGGTCCCGCAAACCCCCGTTTCCGTTTCACTGAAAAATCTGTAACTTTTGCATAAGCAACTGTCTGACAATTTAACTGATTTGCGATCTGCTCCGCATCTGCTGCACTGTAAAAAGAACGATCCTTCCATAGAGAAGCGATCAACCTGTCAATCTCTTTGATAATTTCGGGATTATCCTCAACAGGAGTGTAACCGCCCGCGTTGAATAATTCCTGCAATAACAGATGAGAAAGCCCGTATCCGATAAGCTGATTATCCCATTCCGGCTCATTGATTTCATTTTTGATGCCGATAACCGCCAGCCGTTTATCTTCTCCGGATGCATCTGTTTTTAACGCAATAAGCTGAATGATCAGGACAGCAATAAATATTATATAGTTCCTGTTATATTTCATAGTTGATACCTTTGTAGGGTGGACTAAGCGGAGCGTGTCCACCCCGCGATTAACGGCGGACACGCTGTGCTTTGTCCGCCCTACATTATTTTTCTAAAAAAACCAGCGGCATATCAGTTCCAGACATTCTGAAATAAGGATGTTGCAGCCCTTCTGTAAGACGGGGAATCTGTTTTGCCACATATTGAAAAAGCTCACCCAGTGAAATGTAATCATCCCCGTCATAATTAGCTTTCCCCTGCATTCCGTTTATCAGCGAATAGGTAAATACACCGTGTCCTGAGTCATTATCATGCAGCCTGTATTTTGAATCTTCAACCGAAGGCTCTCCCCCTTTTGAAGCTGCCAGAATAAACTGTCCTGTTGATTCTTTTAATGCCTCTGCCAGATTCTCTCCGCTGCTTTCAGCCCGGAGTCCTATATCCAATGACCCGGAATGACAGGTATCTATGGCAAGAATGAGCTTGCCGACATTTGTATTTTTTGAAAGAATCTTTACAGCCTCTTCAAAATCAGACATCCGCATTCCTTTTGATACAACAGTGTTCAATGTGGCGTCAAACGGAAAAAAATAATACGAACCTGACTGACTGTGTTTTATACCATGTCCTGCAAGAAAAATAAAGATCACATCATCCGGCGCGGCTTTTCCCAGATGTGAAGAGATATTTTCAAGAATACTGTCCCTTGTAACATTTTCATTTACCAGCGTTTTGCAATGAATTTCAGAAAAGAGTTTCCCCTCCTGTTTTTTCAGAAATTCTGCAAGAATCAGGGCATCTGCATCTGCATATCTGAAACTCATTGAAGATTTTTCATACCGGGATACGCCTATAGTAAGAACCCAAAGAACAGGCTTGGCTCCGGTTCGCTGAATTCCTGATTCTTTTGTAATAACAAAATCTTTGCTTGCAGTTTTTCCGTCTATGTTCATTGCAGTTACAACAAAGCGGTTATCACCGGCTGCAAGCTCTGTATTATAAGAAAAATATCCGCTATCATCAAATATAACCGGCTGATCATTTATCCTGACGCTTTCAACCCCTCTCTGGTCTGTAACCTGTCCTTTTATGGTAAAAGTCTCATTTATTACAGTTTTTTCACTTTTTCCGATACTCCTTTTACCTTCTATGGCAGGGCTGATAATAGCAATTTTCGGGAATGTATCTTTAGGTTCAGAACTTGAAACAACCGTTTCTGATTCTGACTCATCTGAGATTGCTGCCGGAGACGAACGGGAGAGAAGATTCTTACTGATAAAACCGGAAATATCACCGGCAATATTGTTAAATGAAGTATTGGTGGCTATTTCAGGGGTTCTGCCGGTGCTGACATTCTGAATTGTATCTCTTTTAATGATTTTATCTGTAACTGTATCTATAATCTTATAAGAGAGCGTTACACAGGATTTGTGCATATTCAACCCCATCAGTTCTTTGGATGTGATCTCATTTCTGACAGAAGCTATAAAAATAAAATTTGCACCGCAGGCAATAGCCGCCTTTTTTACTTTTAAAAGGTCGCCTTTTCTGACATCAGAAATGTCATTGCGAAGCTCTGAAAAAAGAGTCAGTTCATCAGATGTTACAATCTGATAACCTGCTTCAGAAAGATGTTTGGCGATAAGCGGTTCTATGCTTTGGGATAGATTAACATCATCTGCAATCAGAACAAGTATTTTAGGATTTTCTGACGTATATGCAAAAGTTACACACAGGATAATAAAAAAAACAGATAATTGAATAATTTTTGATTTCATTGGAAATCCTTTCTGTTCGTAGTACCGCCTTTAGGCGGTCTCAGTCTGATTCGTAATACCGCAATTTTAACTAAGAATAAATAATATTCATCGGAAGCGGCGGATATTTCCATACATCAGGAAGCGGAAGAATATATTGGGATTCAACCGTCAGCCAGTTCAGATCCGGTTTAAGCTCCCGCAATTTGCCGTCATAAGGAGGTCTGGCGTGATCAGTGCGCGCAGTAAGTAGTCTGAAAAACACAGAGGCTGTCATTATGTTCACGTGCCGCCACATAATTTTTTCTGAATGTGCGTACCAGGAGATGATTTGCCTCTGCAATATGACTTACATCTTTGACTGTCAGCCTTATCAGGATAAATTTTGACACCCCTTTTTCAGATATCCGGATTAATGCTCTTGTTTCACTGCTTCCGACATAGACTGTTGATAAACAGGACAGACGCCTCAGATACTGCGCCGCCACAATCGCAGCGGTTCTTCTTCCTCCGACCATAACCGGGAGTCCGTAATATTCAAAAAATTTTTTCTGAATATCCTCAGCATATTTATCTCCTTTTTCATAAAGGTCTTTTGAAATATAACGCAGACTTCTTGCCAGATCCTCGGCAACATCTGCAATGGGGCAGTCAATTCTCACATAAAAATGGGAGAGACGGTACCGATCCCGTCTGCTCACGGGTTCTCTCTGAATCAGCAGGGCATAATCCGCTGGAAGCATCATTTTTAAAAAATCAAAAAAATGTGCTGATTCCAGATATTTCTGATATTTGTCAATCTCGTCAGAGAGCGGAAGAGTCCTGGATCTGAGGAGATTGGTTTTTGTTGTTTTGTTTACATCAAAAAAGCGTATATATTTTTTATGAACAGCAGGAATTGTATCCTCTGCAAAGATTACCAGAAAGGCGTTCTGACATTCATATTCCACATCAGGAAGGAGCGCTCTAGGTTTAAGCTCCCGTTTTTCTACAAACGGATAAGGAATCTTTTTATTGCAGAAATTGTTATAAGAATTTATTAATCCGTATTGAATCATGAACTGATCCAGTTCATCCCTCAACAGTTCATAATAAGAGCGTCTTAAACGATTTGCAAGACTCAATTCTTCCCTTTTAACGAAAAAATCCAATGTTCTTTACCACCTTTACTGTTTTATATTTAAAATTCAGTATTATCTGAATTTCATAAAAGTTTGTAGTACCGCCTTTAGGCGGTTACTGTGAAAAATTTATTTACAATATATTAAAAACATTGTAAATAGATTTTTGAAGTATTAATAAAATTAATTTTGCTTAACTACTTATTTAGTACTGACACATACTTAAAAAATTATTGCGTTTAAAGTATTTTTTTAGTTGACATATCAAAGACGGAGTTATCCAGATCAGCGAAATTCTTTCTCAATATCAGGATATTGAGGGAGTGCATATTATTTCCCACGGCGGTCCGGGGCACGTCAGTCTTGGGGGACAGAACTGAGCGCAGAGAATCTTGCAGATTATAGCCCTTTATTAAAAAATTGGAATCAGAGCCTTTCCAAAGATGCGGATATTCTTATCTACGGGTGCAATGTTGCCTCAACCGCGGAGGGTATCTCTTTTGTTAATAATCTGTCGCAGATAACCGGCGAGGATGTTGCCGCGTCTGATGATTTAACCGGCGCAGTTGACAAAGGCGGGCATTGGGAGCTTGAAGTCTCTCTTGGTAAGATTGACCACAGCCGGCGAGATTTCTGTTCCTGTTCAGAGGGGATTTGACGGTCTGCTTGTCGAGCCTGTCGCCAATCCTGATGCTGTTTCAACTGAAAGAAACACAGAAGTAATAATTGCCGCAGACGACCTTCTTAAAAATGACCGGGATGCAGACGGGGATACATTAAGCATATCAGGAATTATGCAAAATCCTTCTAATGGCAAACTTGCTGATAATGGAAATGGTACATATACACCTGATAATAATTTCAGCGGTCTGGATCAGTTTGAATATACGGTTTCTGATGGCAAAGGAGGCGAAGATACTGATACCGTTTATATCGGTGTTAAGTTGCATATAGCGTTAATTCCTAATTAATTCCTAATTTTGTTCATCCAGTTGTTTTGCTTTCCGTACAGCATGATCCGCCTCGGTTCTCTTACCTCGGCGATATAATGTTTCTGCAATAATCCGCCAGTTTTTTGCCTGTAATATATTATCCCCTTTTGCCAGGAGATTCGACTTGTTCGCCAGTTGTTCCGCCTGAAGCATATTCCCCCGTTTTAACTGAATTTCAGCCAACAGACTCCAAATCTGAGGATTTGCATCATCAATTCTGAGTGCGCGCTCTGCGGTAGCAAAAGCATGATCAAAATTCTCCTGAGCCATCTGCTCTTTTGCCTTATCCATCAGATTCACAACACCGGCCAGCATATATGAAGTTTCCTTAGTCCCTGTTTTAGCTCCGATTCGCGGAATCTCTTTTCCTGAAGGAGACTTAATATCATACTCTTCAATTTTATGAGGAATCTTCTTTGACGGAATCCGCTGAGACTTAGGCGCAGAAGAAGGAATCTTTTTAGTCGTTGTCTCTGTGGGAGTTTTTTTCTGAGGAGAAACATAGAGGATTGAACATGAAGGAAATATGATTACTATTGCAATAACAGTCATAATCCTTATTCCCGGTTCCCAAACTCCGGTTTTGTAACCGAAAAAATTTGTTCTTTTTTTCTCTTTCATTCAAAAAATTCCTTTAAACGGATAAAAAAAGATTTTTGAGATTTTTCATCTTTTACCGGCTCATCCTTTGACACTTCTGCTTTTTTATCCTGACATGAAACTGTTTCCAATGGAGCGGATCCGATCACAAAAGGAACAGCAATCACATTATCGCAGTCAGCTCCGGTTCTCATGCCTGTATTTCTGTCAATAACCACCCATTCCACTGTTTCAGGCTGCGGAAGATTCAGAGGTTTATTTGGGATACTCCCCATAATTTTACCCCATACCTGCAATGCTCCTGAACTTCCTGTCAGACCGCATGGCTTATTGTCATCTCTCCCTATCCAGACCACAGCCAGATGATTGCCGGTAAATCCTGCAAACCAACTGTCTTTTAAATCATCGGTGGTTCCGGTTTTACCGGCAGTACCTATATCCTGCGGCACAAAATATTTTAAAGAAGATGCGGTACCTTCCAACACAACAGTTTGCAGGATTTTATTCAGCAGATAGACAGGTCCCGGAGCAAAATTCTGACTGACCGTTAAAGGAAAACGCTGTAAAGCTGTTCCTTCAGGCGTGAATACCGATCTGATAGCACGTATAGGAGAAAAGAACCCGCCTGAAGCCAAAGTCTGATACATCTGAGCAACTTCAAGTGTTGACATCTCTATGGTTCCGAGAAGCAGAGAAGGATAAAGCGTAAACTCTCTTTGAATCCCCATTTTATGGACTGTATCAATTACTTTATCCAATCCGACCATCAATCCGAGCCGGACAGTTGAAACATTGTATGAATGAACCAGTCCCATATAAAGAGGAATAATTTCATGATACTGACGATCATAATTCTGAGGTATCCATGCCTTGCCGTCTTCCCCTTCTACCTTCAGAAATGAATCTTCCAAAGGGGTTATCAGGGTATAATTGGGAGACGCCAGTGCAGTCAGATAGACCGCGGGCTTGATCAGGGATCCTATAGGACGTTTTGCATCCAATGCACGGTTAAATCCCTGAAAACGGGGATTTCTCCCTCCGATTAATCCGAGAATTTCATTCCCGCCTGTAGCAGTAACAATCGCACTCACTTCCAGTTTCTCTTTGGGAATACCCTGTTGAGATTCAATTTTTTTTATCTGAGAAGCAACCCCTTTTTCAATAGCCAATTGTACCTGCGGATCAAAACTGGTAAAGATACGAAGTCCTTCTGATCTTAAATCTTTTTCACTATACTCCTGAAGAAGCTGACGTTTGATCAGATCTGAAAATGCAGGAAATTTTGTGGTTGCATGAAGAAAATCATCAATTATCCCAAGTCCGGCTTTACGGGATTCCTGAGCAGTTTCATTTGAAATAAGCTGCTGATTCTCCATGATTCCAAGAATGGTATCTCTTCTCTGTATTGCCCTGTCAGGAGACTGACGTGGATCATAATAAGAGGGACCTTTAAGAAGACCTACCAGCAGGGCAATCTCATGGGGACGCAGATCAGAAAGAGAACGCCCGAAATAAAAGAGACTCCCCAGCCCGAATCCGTGGATCGCTCTTTCTCCATCCTGCCCAAGATAAACTTCATTCAGATATGCCTCAAGGATTTCATCTTTGTCATAATTCCAGTCAAGAGCAAGGGACATAAATGCTTCATCAAATTTGCGTTTAAAGCTCTGTTTGTGTGTAAGAAAAAAGTTCTTGACCAACTGCTGTGTCAGAGTACTCCCTCCCTGAACAGTCCTGAGATTCCGTATATTTGCAATCAATGCCCGTAATATTGCCAAAGGAGAGACTCCGCGATGCCCATAAAAATTACGGTCTTCCACAGCAATAAGGGTTTTAACCAGAAGGGAATCTTTTTTCACATTATTCAGACGCACAAGTATCCGGTCTTCATTGTGAGTAGGGTAAAAACTGCCGACAAGTACAGGATCAAGCCGGATCAAATCAGGAAATATTCCTGTTTCCATATTTGTAACAGAGCGGATTTTTCCGTTTTTTATCACAACCCGGAGTTTATTTGAAGGCTCTTCTTCATCATCAAACATAAAAGAACGGGTAAATATTTCAAAGGTATTTCCTGCCTGAGCAAAGCTTCCCGGAGCATCCGGCTGATTCATCTGACGGTACTGCATCAGTTGCAATTCTTCTGCCAATGCTTCAGGCTTCATATCCATACCCGAATAAAGCTCCAGATGGACGGGCATAAATACGGGCGGGCAGTTCCCATCTTCTTTCCTGAAAATCTTTCCCGGACAATATGGTTAAAATGCAGGAAATATATAAAGAATCCAATACAGGAGATTATTATCCCGCTAAAGAGAATCCAACGGAATATACGCCATATTATTTTATATGTTGCCATATTTTTTTTCTTAACATAGAATTGCACAATTGTACAGGGTCATAACCAGGCAATTTTAATTTTGGCAGAAATGTCTTTTGATAAAATTGTAAAAGCACTGAATTTGCGTTTGCCAAAATGACTGAAAAACGAATTCCGGTATTAATTTTTTCCAAAAAAAGAGAGGGCAGCCATGATTCTTGGAATTTTAAGAGAAATCAAGATAGAGGAGAACCGCGTGTCAATGACTCCTGCGGGTGTGGAGGTCATGAAGCATAACGGACATACAGTGCTGGCAGAGAAAAATGCAGGGATCGGAAGCGGATTTGAAGACAGCGATTATATTGCACACGGGGCTGAAATTGTAAATACCGCCAAAGAGATATTTGCCCGTGCGGATATGGTTATGCACGTAAAAGAGCCGCTTGCATCTGAATATGATCTGATTCGGGACGGGCAGATTGTTTTCACGTATCTGCATCTTGCAGCGGCTGAAGAAGTAACCCATTGCGCTGATCAAAAGCGGAGCGATCTGTATTGCCTATGAAACCATTCAGAAAGCAGACGGTTCACTGCCTCTGCTGACTCCTATGAGCGAGGTTGCAGGTCGGATGGCGATTCAGCAGGGCGCAAAATATCTTGAAATGACCCAGGGCGGAAATGGCGTTCTGCTTGGCGGAGTACCCGGAGTTGATCCGGGGATGGTGGTCATCCTCGGCGGGGGCATTGTGGGAACCAATGCGGCAAAAATGGCATGTGGTCTTGGAGCAAAGGTCTATCTGCTTGACACCAATCTGGATCGTCTCCGTTATCTGAGCGATGTTATGCCGAGCAACTGCTTTCTGCTGATGTCAAGTCCTGCAACTATCCGGGATCTGATTACCAGAGCAGATGTTGTGGTCGGTGCAGTTCTGATTCCGGGGGCAAAAGCTCCGCGGCTGATAACACGGGATATGCTGAAAACCATGAAAAAAGGTGCGGTGCTTGTTGATGTTGCAATTGATCAGGGGGGATGTTTTGAATCTTCAAAGCCTACGACACATTCCAGACCCACTTATATGATTGACGGAATTGTCCATTATGCAGTGAGTAACATGCCGGGTGCGGTACCAAAGACATCAACCATTGCCCTGACCAATGCAACATTGCCTTATGCCCTTGAAATAGCAAATAAAGGATGGCAGAGAGCAATGAAGGAGAATCCTGAAATCAGGCGCGGCGCAAATGTTGTCAAAGGGAAAATCACATACAAAGCAGTGGCAGATGCCTTCGGGCTTGAATATACGCCGATAGAAGAGGTCCTCTGATTCTGTTTTAATAATCTGTGTAATCCGCGATTCTGAATCGCGGATTACACAGATGGAGTATTTATGCCGGCGTGTAATTAGTCTCTTTTCATTTCACCTCAGCCTGAAAGATTTACTCTTTATTCCCCATAGATAAAATTTTATCCATTCAAAACCGAATTTCAGCAGTCCGGTTTCATCCTCTTTTATCCTGTTCAATATGTCAGACTTTACTTTATACCGCTTCAGAAAAGTGCTGTTAAAGATAAAATCCCGGAAACGGTCTGTATTATATGCCGCCATAAATGCCATCTTTGCTTTGGTACCTTCAGCCCCTTCTCTCCCCCAGGGATTATTCTGAAAAAGCTGCCTGACCTCCGCCCATTTTTCAGTCATCTTATTGTGAATTTCAGCATCCTGATCTTTCACCCAATCTTTGACAGTCAGTTTTCTCTCTTCATAATGCCCTTTACAGAAATCAGGAGGTCTGAAAAAATAGATCGGCTTAGATTTTTTGGTTTCAGCATCATAAAGAATCACTTTTTCCATCGGAAAGAGACGGCAGGTATCAGGTCGCTCAGAATAGACGCTGCACCCGGAATCTGTAAGAAATATACAGGTCTTATCCTGATTCTCTGACATCCGCAAAAGTACTTCAGGAAAAAAATCAGAGGGGCGCAGTACAATATCCACATATTTATCAAGAAACTGATCTGATGTAATCTCCAGCCCTTTCTTTAACCGTATCACATCATACGGATATAAAAACAGGTTAAGATTTCGGCAGCATTGATTAAAACATGGAAGCTCCGAATGGCACTTAAATGAAAAAATATCATTTTCATTCAGCCTTATGCCGGGTAATTTATCTAATTCATTTATATCTATGGATTTCATAATAAATCTTTTTATCTTGTTTATCTTGTTCCCACGCTTTGCGTGGGAACAAGTAACGAAAGTTCGTAGTACCGCCTTTAGGCGGTGGATGTGAATAACCGCCTAAAGGCGGTACTACGAACTTTATTCTCTAAAATTCAACAGGGATATTCTAAAGAAATTATCCAAATAATCAATAAAGAAATGACATTTTCTTTTTATTGTGATAAATATGCAAATCAAAAAGAAGAAAAATCGAATAAGAAACTAAATTTCTTAAAAAAAACATGGTTTCTTGTTTAAAAAATAATATAATAAATAATTTTAACAATGTATTTGGACGGAGGATAAAACGTATGCGTAATTTCAATATTTATGATATTTTTCAGAGAAACGCCGGACTTTTCGGCAATGAGGTTGCGCTGGTTCAGGATGACCAGCGAATCACATTCAGCGAACTTCTGAAAAAAATAGATGCTTTATCAGCAGGATTAGCAAAACACGGAGTCGGAAAAGGGGACAGAATCGGAATACTTGCTTATAACAACTACAAATTTTTCTATATGTTCGGAGCAGCAGCAGCACTTGGTGCAATTGCGGTTCCGATAAACTGGCGGCTTTCCAATGATGAAATTTCATATATTCTGAAAGATTCATCCCCAAGAGCAATGGTTGTTGACAGCAATTATACCTATAAAATCGGAGAAATGGTATCAGATATGGTACCTGCCGGTTCTATCTTCTGCATGGAATCCGAATGTCAGCAGGCTCCGGGCATTGATGATTTAATAAAATCAGGTGCTGCAACGCCGTGCCCTATGTGGATGTTAATCCTGATGATCCGTTCTGTATTATACATACAGCGGCTGTGGCAGGGAAACCGAGAGGGGCTGTACTGACTCACGGTAATATCATCTTCGGGAATATGCAGACAGCGGCTGCTATGGGACTGAACCGGAATGACGCTTACCTGAGTATGCTCCCGCTGTTTCATATCACCGGCATGAATCTTGCCATGTCTGTTATGCAGGTGGGAGGAAAAAATGTTGTGGAGTCCAAATTTGATGAAAAAATAGCAGCGGAGCAGATTGAAAAGGAGAAGATTACTCTATTCGGGAGTTTTCCGCCGATTCTGTCACGTCTGACATCAGAAATTGATAAAGGGAATCATGATGTTTCTTCTCTCAGAATTGTTATGGGGATTGACGGACCTGACAATATCAGGCCGTTTGAAGAGAAAACAAATGCCAAATTCTGGATTCTGTACGGGCAGAGTGAAACCACAGGTCTTGTAACATTCTCCCCTGCTATGGAAAAACCGGGAAGCGCGGGAACTCAGGGGCTTGTAACAAAGATGAAGATCGTAGATGGCAACGGTTATGATCTTCCCGCGGGAAAAAACAGGAGAGATTGTGGTTCAGGGTCCTCTGGTCTTTAAAGGCTACTGGAAACAGGAAGAATTAAACCGCTATACATTCCGTGAAGGGTGGCACCATACCGGGAATCTCGGGCAGTTGGATGAAGACGGATACCTCTGGTTTAAAGGGAGAAAACCTGAAAAAGAGCTTATTAAGCCCGGGGGTGAAAATGTCTATCCTGCCGAGGTTGAAGAGGTGGTTCTGCAACATTCTAATGTCAAAGAAGTATGTGTCATCGGTGTTCCTGATAAGAAATTCGGGGAGGGGATAAAAGCGGTCTGCGTTTTAAAACAGGGAACTTCTCTTACAGATAAGGAACTGAAAGATTTTGTTGCAGATCGGATTGCCCAGTATAAAAAACCGGGGTATGTTATCTTTGTTGATGATCTTCCCAAAAATTCAGACGGGACAATTGACCGGATAAAGGTTAAAGATTTGTACGGCAAAGCCTGATAATTCGCTGAGCAAATAACCTGACTGCAAAGACTTCCGAAGACTTCGGTGAGCTCAGTCGAACCGTTTCGGAAACTTCGGAAATTTTTTTCTCAGAATATGGAAGTTATTTAATCCCCGATACTAAGGCAATTAGGAACGCAAATTAAATAACTTCCCGTTTTGATCATAACGATACTGTATTGCGTGCTTTCATAGGATTATAAACAGGATATTATTGAATTTCCATTCCTAAATTTTTTAAAGAAACTAGAAGTTACGCATTTGGAGTTTTATCGGAAAAATGAACCGCAAAGGGCGCAGAGTTCTCCGCAAAGGGCGCAAAGTTTTAAAACATATATTTTGCGTAACTTTGTGATCTTTGCGGTTAAATAAAAAAGTGAATTTCAACTGCGTAACTCATAGAAACTTAACTTCTTCTAAAATCAGTAAATTATAAAAAGTTGCACATCATGTTAATTTCTAACTTCTAATTCCTAATTGACATTTTTAATGCTCATTAAAAAATAATGAAAAAGAAAAATACCGGACAGAAAACAGAATTCATACAGGATATTGAGGCGAACAGATTTATTTCACACCTTGATCAGTATATAAGAACCTCAGCAAGTTATGCTGATTCAGGTTCAGAACCCGATTTTCAGGGACATGATAAGATTCAGTATGAATATAAAGCATGTTATAAAGCTGTAATGAGGGAGTCTTCTGTTATTCTTCTGAAATATGATAAATCGCTTAATCATATAGTAAATTTCAGATTTAAACTGAATGTCCAATCCAAAGGGATCCCTGAGACAGATGAAAAAACTTACCTGTGTTTCAGAAAGATCAAAAAACACCAGATGTTGCTTCTGGCAGCAATTTCAGATGAAGTGGAGATTATCGCATCCATTATAAAAGAATCTGAAAAAATGCGGAAAATTATTCAGTCTCATACAGGAATGTTAAAAAAAGCAACATATCTTATGGATGTTCTGGGAGAGAGAATTGAAAGACGCCCTACACTGTTGTTAAGTATTGAGGGAGAGGGTGATGAAAAAGTCGGAGAACTTAATGAAACATTTGAGGATATGAACAAATATGAAGATACTTATGAAAAAAGATTCAGAGCAGAATCTGAAAATCATCAACCTGAAAGATCATCTTCGGTTTATCAGAAGATTATTCAGGATTCTCATCAGGAGATTGAAATCAGAAAAAAGAATATCCTTTCAGGAATCAGGGAACTGAATGAAGGGTGGATTTTTCTGAATAAGCTGGTTTTAAACGGATATTCACGCAAAATGCGCCGGGGTCTTGATAATATGTCAGATAAGCATAAGCAGAGGGAATCCGAATTTCAGGAATATGTTCAGAAGTGCAGAGCTGACTATGGCTTTTCAGACGGGAATGTTAAAGAGAAGAAAGAGGAAAAAACAGAAAAAATCTTCTACCTTTGCCGAAAAAAAAAGTTTTCGTTGACCCTTTATTATTTTATGTTTATAATTCTTCAGACTTTATCAGAAATAAGGTTTTTATCTGCGCCTTTTGCGTGTTCTCTGCGCCCTTTGCGTGAAAATCGGCTCATATTCCACGCAAAGAACGCAAAAGCATATAGTAAAATGAGGAGGATAATTATGTTTAGGAAAATGGTTTTTATAATTACCGTTGTTTTTACAACATTAATATTTGCATCATCAGGGACAGGATGGGGAGCGTATCTTTCGCTGAAAGAATTTGGGATAAAAATATCAGTCAAAAATTTTTATTCCAAACACGGAGCAAAAACAACAGGAACAATAACCGATCCGAATAAAGCAAAATATGTATTAAGCAGTGCTTATAAAGGGAATAAAGTTGAGGTTACTAATCTCGGAAATGGAAATGTAAGCATCAGAAACAGCTCAACCGGAGAAGAGGTTGTTGTAAATGTTACGGTAACACATCCCGAATGATTTTATAAAACCCTTAGGGTTTCAGAAACCCCTAGGGTTTTAATATTGAATGGATAAATCAGACAAAAAAATCTTTGCCATCCTGTTTTTTTCGATCTTCAGTTCAGTTACAGGAGTTGGAATTGTTGTGCCTTTGCTGCCGGTCTATGCCCATGATCTTGGTGCCAGCGGCATATACATCGGACTGATCTTCGGAGTCTTTTCCCTTTCAAGAACTTTCTTTTTACCCTTTTTCGGCAGGTCTTCGGATCAGAACGGTCGCAAACCGTATATTGTTACGGGTCTTTTTGCCTATACAATAATCTCAATAGCCTTTATTTTTTCAAAAAGTATTGAATCTCTGATTGCCATCCGGTTTATTCAGGGGATTGCCTCTGCAATGATCATGCCCGTGACTCAGGCTTATGTAGGAGATATATCACCGCCGAACCGTGAAGGCTCTACCATGGGACTCTTTAATATGTCTGTATTCATGGGATTGAGTCTGGGACCTTTAGCCGGAGGAGTTATAAAAGATTATTTCAGTCTTCAATCCTCATTTATCTGTATGGGGGTTCTTGCCTTAATCGCTTTTTGCCTCAGTCTTTTTCTCCTTCCGCCCACATATTCGGAGCGTGCAATCTCCCGCCGGAGAATCCCCGCAACATGGGGAGTGCTTTTAAAAGACAGAGAGATTGCAGGGTATTTTTCATTCAGATTTGCCTATACTGCATGTATCGGAATGATATGGGGATTTTTACCGATATTTGCAGATTCCGAATTTTCTCTCTCAAGCTCCCGTATCGGCATCCTTGTTACACTTGGACTATCTGTAAGCGGTTTGATGAATGCACTTATGGGTCCCTTGGCGGACAGGATTACCCGTAAAAGAATGCTTTCTGTTATCGGGGGGCTGATTGTTGCCTGTGCGGTCTTGTCATTTGAATGGTCAAGGGGATTTTGGGATTTATTTCTGATTAATCTGTTTTTCGGTATAGGCGGCGGAATCAGCATGTCTCCGATAATGGCAATGGCAGCGAAGAAAGGGAATAAAACCGGCGCAATGGGATCCGTTATGGCAATTATGACTATGGCTCACAGCGGCGGAATGACGGTCGGGGCCATTCTTGCCGGATTGATTATGGATTATTTTCACCTTCGTCAGGCGTTCACCTTTGGAGCAGTGATTATGTTTATAGGAGTCGGTTTATTTGCTATCTGTACCTATCAGAAATCCTGAAATTTTTTTCTGCATAAGGTGAAAAATGTCCATTCCTGATAGTCTATTCCATATAAGTATTCCAAATATCAGTAACC
>CAWEAR010000020.1:0-13981 GCA_963806835.1 uncultured delta proteobacterium | reverse complement strand
CGGTAAATACGCCTGCTTCAAAATTTGTGGAAACAGGAGCATCTGAAATACATTTCTGAGTAAATCCTTCATATCGTACATTTCCCTGAGAGCGGTTATAAAACCCGAATCTGCCTCTTCAAATGTTCCATCAAGCTCAAAAATGGTTTGTCCGGCACCGAAAGCTCCGCCTGCTATATCAATGCGGATATGGTTTGTGCGGTAAATCAGAGTAAATTCGTAATCTGTTTTATCTTTCCATCCCCATTCTGTTCCTAATTTTGTCAAAAGAACTTTATATCCGATTGCATCATCAGTATTCTGATGAGCCGTAGGAACATTGCCATCCTCAGTTACATGAGCTAAAACAAATCCTTCTACAGCGCCGCTCTGGTCCCCTGTTCCCATGAGAAAAGATAAAAATCATTAATATCTTTGAAACCAAAAACAAATCCCATAAATACACCATCCTCAGATGTTTCAACCTTAAATTTTCCATTGATTGTTGTATCAATAAAAGATTCGGGGCTTACAAAGTATGTCGGATAACCGTTAATCATCTGAACAACTGATTTTCCGTCATCAGCTACAACCCATTTTCCGTTTTCCGGTTGCCTTCCTGAAGTCCATGTGTTCAGGTCTATATCCTCAGGCTCGCAGCGTGGTTCAGAGATTGTCGGATTTGTCCCTGAATTGTATTCCTGAATATTTGATTTTCCGTCATTGTCCGGGTCTTCATCCAGGATTGCTTACCAGAGGATTCAATCCGTTTTCATCTTCCCATTCATCAGGCATTCCGTCATTGTCATCATCTGTATCTGCGTTATTCCCTG
The DNA here is from genome assembly GCA_963806835.1 of uncultured delta proteobacterium. Taxonomy (GTDB): domain Bacteria; phylum Desulfobacterota; class Desulfobacteria; order Desulfobacterales; family CAWEAR01; genus CAWEAR01. The sequence goes on along the minus strand of CAWEAR010000020.1, from coordinate 13,169 downwards.
TACCGTCATTATCCGTGTCAACAGTCTCCATTCGGATCGCTTGGGAACGCATCATCTTCATCATAAACGCCGTCATTATCTGAATCAGCAGGAGGAGTTGTATCATTTTCAGATTCATCCTCGCCTGTAACAGAAACCGTAATATTTGCAATCCCTTTAACGCCTGGATCAGACTGAGATGTTGCTGTAATTGTAATCAGATCAGTTTTGCCTGATTCTGATAAGAGATTCACGTCTAAATTCAGTTTCTCGCTTTTGTATTTCTCAAGCGTTACTGTAGCGGGCAATGTTCCGATGTTCCAGCCTGCTGAATCTTTTACGCTTAATGTATAAGTCTCTGTATTATTGCTGAGATTTATGATATTTACAGGAACGGTTATCTTTGTCCCGGGATCTCCGATAAACTGCTCTTCTGAAGATATTGCCACACGGCTTAAAGTCATGCCCGGAGAGACCGTGAAAATTGATCCCAGAATATCTTCAAGGTTGATGCCTTCATCAGCAAGAATTTCATCAGCGTAAATTTTAAGCTGAGTATCCGCGTCAAAGACTCTTTCTGTAAGCCCTCTTAAATCAAGAGTACCGCCTTGACCGTTAAGCATTCGAGTTGCAATGGTAATCTCTTCTGCTGAAATAGTTCCCGATCCGATCAATCCGCCTACATCAATGGTACCGCCTGCATCTGTATAAATTGTAACAGATTTAAAGTCTTCTATTGTCAGCCCTTTCAGAAATTCTATGTTAAACGGATTCCGACCATAATCTTGAACCGCTGCTCCCTTTGATAATCCCGCCGAGTTGTCTGATAAATAAATCCCAAATCACCGCCTTTGCTGCCGTATGAATATCCTGATTGAGTTCTGGAATATCCGCCGTTGCCGCTGATAAAAAAGCCTATATTTTTAGACAGATTATCAGGATCAGAGAGATTTGAAATAACAAGAATATCTCCGCCGTTTCCGCCGAAGCTTGTTGTATGATATGATTCTGCATTTCCGCCGTTGCCGGACTGAATAATCCCTTCATTGAGAAAGGAATAAGAAAAGATTTCTGCTTTGCCGCCTGCTCCGCCGCGTGAGGGATTGCGGTCTCCTGCATGTCTGAATATCATTTCCGCCGCTGCCTGATTGGATTTTTCCTGATACATCATTGATAAACAGGGTTGAATGAATCTCAATGCTGCTGCCTGATGTGGCATGTTGGACTTCAAGAATTGAATTGGCTTTAAGCCAGGAATTTCGATTAAACCAATACCACCAGTAATTCCAACAAACTCTACGACCGAAGAACCAGTATGAGCATTTGATTTGTCTGCATCTGTAATCATTGGGAAATCTCTGGCAATAAGAAAATGAATCGCATATACCGTATCTTTTGCAATAAGATGTCCATTGGCAAATGCCATTTTTGCCGTTTTTACCTATAATATCACCGCTGTTATGAATGGAAGCCGCATGTATTTCTATTTTGCTTGACGGCTTGCCGTAGGGATTATCGCCGCTTTGAATTGTTCCTTTGTTGCAGATTCCCCCGTCTCCCAAATCAACTGAATCTGGTACGGTAATTATATGCCCGTATTCAACAGCAACCAAATCGCCTTTTGCCGGAACTTTGCCGGTATTCCATACAGACGGGTCGTTCCAGTTGCCGCTTTTTACTGTATGAATATCCGGGATTTGTGCGCAGGCGTCTTCGGCGGAAATCGGTTTCTCCTCTGTAACAGGTTCTTCAGTAGAAATTGGTTTCTCTTCTGTAACAGGTTCTTCTGTGGAAATCGGTTTCTCTTCTATAACAGTTTTTTCTGTAGAAATCGGCTAATAATCCAGTACGACATAATCAAAAGCCACATAAGGCTCACCATTAGGTGCAGACTTAGTAGGCGGCGAATTAATCTCTACTTTTACTGTACCATCTGCTATATATGTCCATTCAACAGGCACATAGGAACGCCATATATAGCCGTTAAATCCTGTGTTAATTTTTCCCAGTTCAATTTTGTTATCGTGTTACCCTCTAAAATTACTTTCATGACAGTATCAGTATCATAATCGCCATGAACAAAGCTGATATAATGCGTTTTATTGCGATGTGGATAACCAGATGGAATAGTGAAGTTGAATGTGAAAGATGCATCTCTTACAAATCCCGGTTTTTGACTATAACCTTGTGACAGAGAAATATCTTTCCACTTTGTGCCGAGTGTGTCATATTCCTCTTTAGTGGAACGGTTATCAAAATTATCAGGGCTTCCATATGATACCTTCCCATCTCCGCTTTCAAATCCAGGCAGCACATCTCCGCATTCAAGAATTCCATTGCCATCTATGTCTGCAAGTCCGCCGTAAGCACCGTTATATCTTTTTGACAGGTCAAAACCAAAACTGTATTATCGCCAATATAAACGGGCAGTTGTGCGGCAACAAGTCCTACAAATGTAAAATTTATCACTACCATTACCGCAAAAAACCATAGAACACACGCGTGCTAAAAAAAGCACTTCTTCACATCGGATTGCAAGATTCTCTTGCGCTTGGATTTGTAACACATTTTTTCTTTCTCCTTTTCTTTTGAATCATGATTTTCAAAGCCGTGTAGGGGCAGGCTGAGCAGCGTCCGCCCGTTTGCGTTTTGGTGGACACGCTGGATTTCCACCCTTACTTTATCAATCTACAAGGATTGTGTGTAAGAAAAGGATTATCTAAAAAATCCCCTTCTTACACACAATCCCTGTAGATTCATCCATGTACAGGGATTATGTTTAAGAAAAGGATTATAAAAAATCCCCTTCTTGAACGCAATCCCTGTAGATTCATTCATCTACAGGGATTATGTTTAAGAAAAGGATTATAAAAAAATCCCCTTCTTACCCACAATCCCTGTAGATTCAATCCCTGTAGATTCATTCATCTACAGGGATTATGTTTAAGAAAAGGATTATAAAAAAAATCCCCTTCTTACACACAATCCCTGTAGATTCATTCATCTACAAGGATTGTGTGTAAGAAAGGATTATAAAAAAATCCCCTTCTTAAACACAATCCCTGTAGATATAAAAAAAAGTAGTAAGGTGACACGCTATCGCTTTGTCCACCCTACATGATATTTACTGCTTACATCCTTCAAGGTTTACGACCTTCATGATGTCGGAAAGTTCATCTTTCCCGTTGTCATTCAGATCATAAACCCGTCATAATCCTCGGTTCCCATGCCTGTTCCCCATATCAAAGCAACCTTCATTACATCTGCAATATCAATGTCGCCGTCGCCGTCAAAGTCATAGACGCACCCCGACCGGGACAGGAGATGCCAACGATCTCCTGATGAAATAACAGTGCTGAGGGTCTGATGAGGCTCGGTTGCAAAAGGAACGCTGACAGATGAAACTTCAGTATCTCCTTTGTATTCTTTTACTTCAAGAATAGCCGCTTCATCTTTTCCAAGCCCCTGAACAACTACTTTATAATCGCCTGATTCTGATTTTATCAGAGAAACGTACCTGATTTCCGTTTTCATCTTTTCCAAACAATGCACCTGCGATATATCCGCCTTCTTTACCGATTACTCCTCCTTGAGAATCGGTAATATTTATATCGCCTGAACCATTCAGGGTAACAGTGAGTTTTTCTGTTTCAGAATTTACATTATGCAATGATTCAAGATGAGCTATAATCTGTTTGCCGAGTTCGCTCTTTGTTCTCCAGTAAGTCCAGCCTGATCTGGCGGCTCTTGTCTTTTTCCATACCAGAGAATCCAGCGTCTGAATATCTGCTGTTGTTGCTCCAGTTATCTGGAAAATCAGGTCATTGTAATCTTTGTCGCTGTTTGATGCGCAAATATCTTCATAGACAAATGCGTTTCCAAGACCGTTAATATCAGCGACCTGTCCAAGATACATTCCATAAGCCGGATTTGAGGCGACCAGAGAGTACAACGGGCGTTTTGAAGAGCCGGTTGTTCCGGGGTCTTTTGCAAGTTCTTTGAATGTTGAATTTGGAACAAGAACTGTTGCAAACCATGCGCAGGGTCTCATATCAAAGCATTTGATGCCGTTATATTTTCCGCTGTTCCAGTCTGCTGATTCTCCGCTAAGTTGACCACTGAAACATTCCGCCTCATTCGGATCTGAGATAACCAGATAGCCTTCCTGAGAATTTGAAAGAACTCTTCTTACTGCTTCCGCGTTAAATTCTTTTGAACCCGAAGTAAGTTTCTCCATTCCTGTCAGAATAAAGATACCCATTTCACCTTTATATGCACCGCCGTCATAGAGCCAGTCTATACATACATTTCCTTCTTCATAAGCAACAACTACTCCGTTGTCAAAAGAAAACTCTGTATCAGGTTCAGGCGTTGTGATCGGCTTAATATCCAGGACTGCGTAATCAAATGCCACATAAGGTTCATTCGGAGCATTGATTTTTATTGTTACTTCACCGTCAAGCATATCATTCCATGCAACAGGAGCGTAAGCTCTCCAGATATAGCCGTCAACTTCGCCGTTCTTGCCGCCTTTCAGCTTTATTGTCTGACCCTCTACAACTGCTGTCATAGGAACAACATCATAATCTCCATAGACAAAGCTGACATAATGCTCTTTTCCTATATTCGGATAATTACAGAATCGTGAACTTGAAATTGAAGATAACATCTTTTGCAAGTCCGGGTCTTCCGTCAAAACTCTCTGACAGAGAAACATAAGTCCATTGCGCTCCGAAGGTATCTCCTGATTCATCGCCTGAACGGTTGTCAAAATTATCGTTGCCTTTCCATCCGACAAATACGTCTCTATTCAAATCAGGCAGTCCATCTCCGCAATCGAGTTTTCCGTTGGCATTATGGTGCTGCGGCTTTGCCATCTGCATCTTTATATCCGTTTGACAAATCAAAGCCGAAGCCGTCATCATCGCCGATATAAATGGGGAACTGTCCCGGATCAGGCTGATTTGACGCCATGTTTATAGCAACTTCAGTATTAACTCCGCTTACTGTAAAGGATTCTGCATCAAAAGTATAACCTGCTTTTGTTGCAACTGCGGTATAGTTACCGTTTTCAAGACAAATAACTTCCCAATGACCTGTGTTGTCAGTTGCAGTTATGACATCATTTTCATTGGTTGTTTCGCTTGTGTCATGAACTCTCACAGCAACATTCACCATCGCATTGCCCGCATTATCGGTAATTGTACCGTAGGCTTTATAAACAATAACACTTTCGCAAGCCGTTATCGGCGGATCATTACGACGGGCATCTTTTGCAGATCGCTGCTGAACCATATCACTACTCTATTTGCATAATACTGCACTTTGCCAGCGACATTCTCCACTTTTGCCGCATACCCCTCTACTTTACCTGCATAGTAAACCACTCTATCTGCTACTTTTGCAACGCAACCGCCGCTATTCCTACGGCATCAAGAGACTACAGCTACACCATTGGCAAATTTTGATATGGCGCAGGCAATCGGACATAGCGGTGGAAAAACAGCTCCTACAAACATTGCGGCTTTTCCGATAAAATGCGCTACCTTACTAACAACCGGAGCGACTTTGGCAACAAATTTTGCTACTTTACTGACAAACTTCCCTACTTTTCCTACAAATTTTGCTACTTTTCCTACGAAATTCGCTGCTTTTTTAACAAAACCTGAGACCTTGCTGACAGCCTTTACTACTTTGTTGACAATTTTCTTAAATAATTTTCCAAGTCCTATAGCTTTGTTAACGTCATAGCATTTTCCGTCCTGATCAACAACTGTATAACTTCCGTCTGAGTTGAAGTTGATTTTAATTCCCGGGGCTTCTGCATCCGTCCCTGTAAATGTATCAGTTGCCGGATCATAAGTAATTACAACGCCCGAAATGCCGCATCAGTTACCGTATAAGTTCCGTCTGCGTTAACAACCGCTTTGCTATCAGGATATGCTGTATCTGTTACGGTATGGACGTTATCTTCACCGATAGTATAAGCCATTCCCCGGAAATTCATTATCTTTTACCGTGAGATTGTTATCCAGAGCTAAAGTAGCCGTCATTCCCCGGAAATTCTTCATCTGTAACAATCTGACTTCCCGCCAGCATCAAGTTTATAGGTCATTCCCGCAGATGCTTCATCTGTAACTGTCTGGCTTCCGTCAGGATTTCCGGTAAGAACTGTTCCCGGAGTCTCTGTATCTGTTACGGTATAACTGCCGTTTTCATTGACCTTTACGCCGACTGAAGGCGTTGCCGGGTCGCTGTATGTGTAACTTCCATCGCTGTTCGGCGTGGCATTAAAAACAAGCGGTTCTCCGTTATCAGTAAGATTTTTGCCTGTGGTAACTGTGAAAGTATCGCCTGTGGCCCACCGGGTAGAGAGTTACAACAATTGAAGATGCTCCATCGCTTCCTCTGTAACTGCCGTCTGACTCCTGTTTAACCTGCATTTCACCCTGAACGCCGTTTGGAATCGGTGTAACAACTGTTTTGTATCCGCCGCTGCCGGAGAAGGTGATGCTGTCATCAACAGGTGGATTACAACCTTCAACAGTTGGATCAGTTCCCTTGGTATATTCTTCAAGGTTAGACCACCGTCATTATCAGCGTCCTGAGAAGCGTCATTGACAATGCCGCTCAGTTTAGTATCGTACTGATTTTCCCATGTATCAGGCATTCCATCATTGTCATCGTCTGTATCCGCAACATCTCCTATACCGTCTTTATCTGTATCAGTCCATTCTGTAGGATCGCTGGGGAATGCGTCTTTGTTATCCGGTACACCGTCTCCATCTGAATCTGTGCCGATTACAACAGCAATGATTTCTGCTTTGGCTATAACACTTGAATCAGTCTGTGAAACCGCTTTAATCGTTATTTTATTTCTCGTTCCCGGTGTTGCGCCTGTCGGGAAGGTAATACTCAAATTGAACTTCGTATAACGAAGACCACCAACTATTGTTGTATTAAGAGGCAAATTTCCCACGCTCCAGAGCGGGAGTAAGCTCTCCTTAAAGAATTTATACTCGTCTATTTTGGGACCGGCGTTAATAAGTTTAACAGGAACAGATACTTTTTCACCGGGTTTACCGACAATATATTTTTCAGCAGATAATGATGCACGGTAAAGAATTTTGACGGAGAAATCACCGACACTCGGTGCGTCACACAGATTTTGAACTGTAACACCAGGATCGGTTATGATTTTATCCGCAAAAATTTCAACTTTTTCACTTGCTTTAAATATCTTGCCTGAAACCCCGGTTAAATTAAGCATTCCACCTTCGTTGTTACGGGCTTTGGTTAGAATGGTAATGACCTTGGCGGAAATAGCACCCTCTTTCAACTGAGTCATATCTATTGTTCCGCCTTCATCCGTGTATATTTTGACAGAATTAGAGCCTTCTATACGTGAGTTACTTCCGAATTTCAGGTTTATGGGATCTATTTGCAATCTCCATTTCCTGACACGGCTGCCTGCCCGATATAAGGTACCCAAACATGTAAGATTCCCACCCAATCCAGCCGATATTAAACCTGCTTGACCTATGGCATCACCACCATTTCCCGCATGAATTTCGGCATTATAGATTTTCGATTCATTATTAGGATTCTGTACATCCGCCATAATACGTACTGTACCGCCATCACCTCCATAAACATCAGGCATGGCATCCTAAAATTGCGCCTCCTTTACCGGCTCGAATTATTCCACTATTGACTGTGGTTGTTGAAAATACTTCTATATTACCAGCCGGCACCGGCAATAGCAGGACATTCCCAGGGAGTACATCCGTTAATTGGGACATTATCATTATTGCCGCCATCACCTGCTGCAATTATCCCTCTATCGGAGTTATTAAATAAGCTTGTCCATATTTCGATACTGCTTCCAGGAGTTGCCTGAGCAAAACAATTTCCGTCCACACCATTCATTGTTTTGTCACTACAAACTCCATTTACAAGATTTGCACATTCTTTACCAATAATTCCGCTGTTATCAACCTTTAGAGCGTGAATTTCCACTTTACTAACAGGCTTACCACTTTGGTTATCAACACTTTTTATTGTTCCATAATTTATAAGTCCACTTTCACCCAAATCAATCGGATCTGATACAGTTATTGTATGATCCTTTTCTATCTCTACACAATCACCTTTATTAGGGATTCCTTTATCCCATGTGCCTGCACTATTCCAATCACCGCTTTTTACTGAGTGTATCATCAAATTTGTGTCTTGGCAGATTGATTGTGGATCAGGAAGTTGTATATCATTGGGATTATTTGGATCTATCTGCTTAAATCCGAAGTTCAGCGTCTTTATTTCAGTTTGAGATGTCAATTTCACTACAGCCCTATTTTTAGTATCTTCTGTTTTTGGAAGTGGCGTTGTTCTTATCCAACAACCCTCTGGAGTAGGTATAGGTATCCATACTGTATATGTTCCAGGTGCAAGCCCTGTAAATGAATAATTACCATTTACATCAGTTCTTGTATCGTTTATATCAAGAGTTTCAATATTAACAATGGAAACATCTCTTCCGGTAGGTATTATGTCCTCAATCTTCGTATCATAAATGCCATCCACGTTTATATCATTAAAACTTATGCCCTGAATCGTGAGCCGCAAAGCCCATACTTGCAAAAAACAAGGCTCATAAGCAAATACAATAATCCAACTTACAGAGCTTTTAGCTCCTGTGCTGTTAAAGCGTTTTCTTTGTTTAGAATTGAAATACATAGCGTACATTTTCCTCTTAAAAGCGGGAATTTACAGGATTACCAGGATTATCTAATCCTCTAATCCTAATAATCCCGTTATTTTTTGTTTTTTCTTGCAATAGCCGCCAGTCCGATTAAGCCGAAACCGACAAGAAACATAGTCGCTGGTTCAGGCGTAGGTGTTGCATCTACCGCCCAGACCTGACTACAAAAACATACAATCAGATAAACCACGCAAAGAAGAAAAATCATAAACTCTTTTACTGACGTTTTTTTCATGTGCCTCCTTTTGGCAGGTTATGCTGCTAACCCGCCTTATAAAAAACGGTTGAAATAAATGAATCTGAAACCTGACACTTAAAATCTGATACTTAAAACCTAAAATCATCACCTCCTTTTTTATTTCAGATTTTAAATCTTATATCGCTTCTGAAATCTGTTCCGGTCAAAAAAATTTGGATATTTTTTTATCATCTACAGGGATTGTGTTTAAGAAATGGATTATATTAAAAATCCTCTTCTTATACACAATCCTTGTAGATGATGACATCTACATGGATTGTGTTTAAGAAATGGATTATATTAAAAATCCTCTTCTTATACACAATCCTTGTAGATCCTCGTAGATCCAAATTTTAGTATTCCTATATCGCTGCCGAAATCTGTTCCGGTCAAAAAAATTTGGATATTTTTTTAATATATTGAAATTATTTCATTATCTACAGGGATTGCATCTACAAGGATTGTGTGTAAGAAAGGGATTATCATCTGGATTTTAAAATCCTCTTCTTACACACAATCCCTGTAGATGTGTTAATCCCTGTAGATGTGTTACTGTGTGTAAGAAAGGGATTATCACCCGGATTTTAAAATCCTCTTCTTACACACAATCCCTGTAGATGTGTTAATCCCTGTAGATTAAAGACACGCTGCCGCTTAGTCCGCCTTACATAGCTCGCTTGGGAACGAAAGCTCAATGAAGAAGAGAGGCTAAAATAAAATTAAAAGGTCTGAAAATTAAAATTGAACAGATTGGAAGTAATTATTTTAACAAGATAACCAAGTTTTTCGATGATTGTTGGCAGGATGTGTTGCAATTTTTGAGAAAGACCAATACATAAAGACCTGCGGGGTTTAAAAAACCCCGCAGGTCTTTTATCTTACTGTTTCCTGTGAAATCAACCGCTTAATCCCTTCAATTACCCGCGATTCATCTGCATCTTTTTTCATAACATCAAGGCGGATTAAATTCGGTTTTTCAAGCAGAATCCCAGACATTTTCAGATACCGCTCCACTTCGGTTTCACTGCTTCCGCTTGTGCCATGTTCGGCAATAGTAATTCCGAGACGGTTCACATAATTCAGCATCTTTCTGATTTCCGGCAGAATTCTTTTCCGTTTGTGTCCCAGTCATCCCCGTCTGTCCCGTGAAAAACATAAATATTGTAATCCCGGATCAGATTCTCTTTATTGACAATCTCATTAACAAGTTTATATGCGGAAGCAACTTTTGTGCCTCCCGCGACTTTTGAATTATAGTATGTATAAAAATCAGGAACTTCACTTGCCTCAGTATCATGAAGAATAAAACGGGATTCAACCTGTTTTTCATACTGATAAAGCAGCCAACTGTAAATCAGAACATGCTGGGAGACCACCAGTTCAGTCGGTTTTCCTGACATGGAGCCTGAGTAATCTCTGAGAAAAAAGACCATTGCCTGTGATTCATAATCTTTCTCACGGGAGAGAATCCGGTAAATCTTGTCTGAAGGTGAAATCAGAAAGCCGGTCGGATCAATATCGTTAATATCAGGCAAATTTCCCAGCGCAATATTGGTTTCCAGAATCCTCCGCAAGGTCGCTTTTTTATCAAGAATCTGCCCGAATCCCCGATGTTTGTCAGTCATATCATAAGTATAACGGGTTAAAGATCGTTTTTTCCCTTTGTCTTTGAGATTCGGAAGCTCAAATTTTTCTGTAAGGAGCTTTCCCAAGTCATAAGCACTTGATTCCATTTCATGAGGACCGCTCTGCCCTTCACCGTGACCGGTTCCGCCCCTTGCGGAGTGCGCACAGCCTCTTCACCGATTACCTCACCCTCTTCCCCTTCTCCTGAGCCGCCAGCCTCTCCTTCTTCTTCCGGGGAATGGATAGAATCATGTATAAATTTCTCTTCAACAGTTGTCGGAACAACGACAATCTTATCTTTCCCCCCTTTTCCCGGCTTGATTAGACGCCCCACTCTGATTTTTCGGGGAAAACCGTCTTTTTCCCGCTGTTTATCCTGCTCCAGCAGTTCATCTATTGAACGGAGACAGGTTGTATAAGTTCCTCTGGGTTCAGGCATTGCCTGTAATACAGCCAGATCATAATATTCATAAATATTATCTGACTTATGGGAGAAAGCTCCGGTTTTCCTTTCTCCTGAGCTGGATGCTTCGAAAAATTCATGAGTTCCTTCATCATAAACTTCCAGAAGAATTTTTTCTTCCTGTTCAGGAGATAGTTCTCCTTTTCTCTGATTTTATTATATATATGTAATAATTTCAGATTCATATATTTTGTCTGCCTTTCATAAAGAGAGACCTGCGGGGGTTTTAGAAACCTCATAGGTCTTTAACTGGAAATCTTTTTATAAATATCTTTAAGATAAAGCTCACATCCGATTGATTTTATAGGGATCATATCATCTTCATCCTGAAATAAGTAATAAGTCCAGATTCGCTTATTCTGTCTTACATACTGTTCAACCCTGTATGGATTGGGGCTTATCAGAAAATATTCGGAAAAAGAATCTATATACTGATAATGCTCAAATTTTTTGACCCGGTCATATACCTCTGTTGATTTTGATAATATTTCCATGATTACGATGGGATTCAGTAAAGTATCATTCTCATTATCTTCAAATTCCTCATCATCACAGGCAACAACAATATCAGGATAGACATATTTATCTATTCTGCTGATTTTCACCCGCATATCAGTCGGATATACATTGCATTGAGATTCAAGTAACTGATTTCCAAGCACTCGCATAATATTTGCAACAATAAGATTATGATTTCTGCCCGCACCTGCCATAGCAAATATTTCACCTTCAAAATATTCGCTTTTAATATCCGAATCCCTTTCAACAGCAAGATATTCTTCAGGAGTCAGCTTTTTTTCAGGCTGAATCGCCATTGAATCGCCTCCATATTGCTGATAACATGATCTTTAAGATATGCAAAAACAGCACTCCCCTCTGCTGAGGATTTTTCATTTCCGACAGCAATCTTATGGAGAGATTCAATTTTTCCTTTATCCAGGGTGCTGATCTGTTCATCAATCAGTTTAAGCGTATTATGGATGATGCTGTAAATTACCAGCGGACCGAAAAGCTCTTCTCCGCTCTCTTTCCGGGTAAAATTACCGATAACCTCATGATTGCTGATTTTAAATGCCTTTGGCGGAGCAGCATATCCGAGCAGTTCTGCAAATAAAGAGAGAGACTCAATAACCCCATCGCTGAATTCTCTCTCCAATGAGGCTGAACCGTCTTTTTCAATATTCTCAATATCAGATTCATTAAAAGAAAGATCAAGCATATCAAGACATTTTTTCTGAATAAATCTGACAGATTCATCTCTTTTACAGATAACCACATCAGAATCATTCAATATTTTGATTGCATTTCTGATACTGAGCATCTCCTTGACTGTGGGACTCCTTCGCAGTGCCACATCTTCAGGCGTGGTTTTATAAATTGCCAGTTCATTATCCAGAACAACAATTTTTCCCTTGTCTGCATCAGATTCAACAATATAAAGATCAAGGTCTCTTTCTTTTCTGTATGAAAAAGGACCCATATCAAAAAGCGTCCGTAAGGGTCCCTTTATCAATTTTTTTGCCGCTGTCAGGCAGACCTGCGGATGCTATAACTTTTTCTGACATCTGATCAATTCTTATTTTTTTTAAAAGGTTTTCTTTAAAAGACATAATACCCCCTTTCCTAAGCTCCGGTATGAGAATGAGACTGAAAAAAAATGAAACATTCTGTTTATATTTCTAGTGCATGAAAAAGAGAAAAAGGCTATACTATCCTATTAAAAGATTTCACGGGCAATTTTTTATTTCATCCCTTTTTTCAATCTGAAATCTGTTAATATTGATTAATAACTTATTTAACTTCTTTACGTCAAGGATTTAAAAAAATTTTTATATCTGTTTCAGGAGATATACAGAATGATAGATGATCCCGATAAAACTCAGGAGTGGGTCATAGATGATGTTGCAGAATTACTCGAACGGATTAATGAATCTGAAAAACGTTATCAGACCTTGATTGAAACCAATCTTTACGGAGTTTCAGGTTATAAATGTTCATGGAAAGATAACCTATGTCAATGCAGTTCAGTCTGATATTCTTGGGTATCCTTCAACAGAGCTTGAAAGGAAAAGATATATGGAAGATTCTGGCGACCGAATATG
>CAWEAR010000019.1:0-12107 GCA_963806835.1 uncultured delta proteobacterium | reverse complement strand
CCATAAATTCTATTGCAGGGATTGTAACGACCTGATGTCCGTTTTCATCATATTCAAGGGTTGCTCCTGGAATATAACCGCCTTCTTTGCCTATGTATCTTCCATCCGGATCATATACAATCAGGTCAGCAGGAGATTTCAGAGTTATTGTAATCCAGAGAGTTCCGGGACTCGGCGGAGATACGGCAATATGAGGAATCACGGGATTGTCAATCTGTCTCCCAGTCATTCTTCAATCCGAGTGCGGGATTATCCAGAGTCGGAGCATAAACTGTCGCGCCTTTGATTTGAATAATCAGATCGTTGTAATCTCTGTCCGAATTGGAAGAGAGCAGCATATCCTCAAAAACAAAAGCGTTTCCTATATCGTGAATCTTTGCAAGTTGTCCGAAATATAGGCGGTCTTCAGGATTCGGAGAAGAGATAGAGAAAATCGGTCGTACATGAGTATTTTCAGTTCCGGGATTTTTTGCAAGTTCATTAAATGTGCTGTTTGGAACAAGTATTGTCGCAAACTTGTCTCCCTGCTTCATTTTAAAGGATTTTAAGCCTTTATAAACTCCGCTGTTTCTGTCAGGTTCTGATGAATTTCCAAGTGTTCCGCTGAATCTTGCTCCTTCTGTCGGATCAGAGAGAACAATGTAACCGAGTTCGGAATTTGACAACGCGCGTTTAACTGCTTCTGCAATGAATTCAGGTGAATTCGGTTCAAGATTCTCCATGCTGGAAAGGCTGAAGATGCCGAGTTCTCCCTGATAAACGCCGCCGTCAAAGAGCCAGTCAATCTTGACAATTCCGGTGTTTCCTACGGTAAATACGCCTGCTTCAAAATTTGTGGAAACAGGAGCATCTGAAATACATTTCTGAGTAAATCCTTCATATCGTACATTTCCCTGAGAGCGGTTATAAAACCCGAATCTGCCCTCTTCAAATGTTCCGTCAAGCTCAAAAATGGTCTGTCCGGCACCGAAATTTCCGCCTGCTATATCAATGCGGATATGGTTTGTGCGATAATTCAATGTAAATTCATAAGCTGTTTTATTTGCCCATCCCCATTCTTTTCCCAACTTTGTCAAAAGCACTTCATAACCAATTTCATCATGGGTATTCTGATGATCCACAGGGACATTACCATCCTGAGTTACATGGGACAAAACAAATCCTTCTGACGCGCTGCCCTGGTTTCCCTGTTTCCATGAGAAGAGATAAAAATCATTAATATCTTTGAAACCAAAGATAAATCCAACAAAATCATCATCAACGGTGGTTTCGACCTTAAACTTCCCATTGATTGCTGTATCAATAAAAGATTCGGGGCTTACAAAGTATGTCGGATAACCGTTAATCATCTGAACAACTGATTTTCCGTCATCAGCTACAACCCATTTTCCGTTTTCCGGGTTGCCTTCCTGTGTCCATGTGTTCAGGTCTATATCCTCAGGCTCGCAGCGTGGTTCAGAAAATGTCGGATTTGTCCCTGCATTATACTCCTGAATATTTGATTTTCCGTCATTGTCCGGGTCTTCATTCGGATTGCTTACCAGCGGATTCAATCCGTTTTCATCTTCCCATTCATCAGGCATTCCGTCATTATCATCATCAGTATCAGCGTTATTCCCTGTACCGTCATTATCCGTGTCAACAGTCTCATTCGGATCGCTTGGGAACGCATCATCTTCATCATAAACGCCGTCATTATCCGAATCAGCCGGAGGAGTTGTATCATTTTCAGATTCATCCTCGCCTGTAACAGAAACCGTAATATTTGCAATGCCTTTAACGCCTGAATCAGACTGAGATGCTGCTGTAATTGTAATCAGATCAGTTTTACCTGCTTCTGATGAGAGATTCACGTCTAAATTCAGTTTCTCGCTTTTGTATTTCTCAAGCGTTACTGTAGCGGGCAATGTTCCTATGTTCCAGCCTGCTGAATCTTTTACGCTTAATGTATAAGTCTCTGTATTATTGCTGAGATTTATGATATTTACAGGAACGGTTATCTTTGTCCCCGGATCCCGATAAACTGCTCTTCGGAAGATATTGCCACACGGCTTAAAGTCATGCCCGGAGAGACCGTGAAATTTGATCCCAGAATATCTTCAAGGTTGATGCCTTCATCAGCAAGAATTTCATCAGCGTAAATTTTAAGCTGAGTATCCGCGTTAAATACTCTTTCTGTAAGCCCTCTTAAATCAAGAGTACCGCCTTGACCGTTAAGCATCTGGGTTGCAATTGTAATCTCTTCTGCTGAAATAGTTCCCGATTCGATCAATCCGCCTACATCAATGGTTCCGCCTGCATCTGTATAAATTGTAACAGATTTAAAGTCTTCTATTGTCAGCCCTTTCAGAAATTCTATGTTAAACGGATCCCACCATAATCTTGAACCGCTGCTCCCTTTGATAGTCCCGCCGAGCTGTCTGATAAATAAATCTAAATCACCGCCTTTGCTGCCGTAAGAATATCCTGATTGAGTTCTTGAATATCCGCCGTTGCCGCTGATAAAAAAGCCTATGTTTTTGGATATGTTATCCGGGTCAGAGAGATTTGAAATAACAAGAATATCTCCGCCGTTACCGCCGAAGCTTGTTGTGTGATATGATTCTGCATTTCCGCCGTTGCCGGACTGAATAATCCCTTCATTGAGAAAGGAATAAGAAAAGATTTCTGCTTTGCCGCCTGCTCCGCCGCGTGAGGGATTGCGGTCTCTGCATGTCTGAATATCATTTCCGCCGCTGCCTGATTGGATTTTTCCTGATACATCATTGATAAACAGGGTTGAATGAATCTCAATGCTGCTGCCTGATGTGGCGCGTTGAATATTTAAGCCTGTAAGAACCCGTTCCCACCAACACCGTTTCCAAAAAAACCATCTTTTCTTACACACATACCGACTACCATAAGTTGTCTGACATATTCCGTTTTTTCCGTTTTTTCCGATAATATCGCCGCTGTTATGAATGGAAGCCGCATGTATTTCTATTTTGCCTGACGGCTTGCCGTAGGGATTATCACCGCTTTGAATTGTTCCTTTGTTGCAGATTCCCCCGTCTCCCAAATCAACTGAATCTGGTACGGTAATTATATGCCCATATTCAACAGCAACAAAATCGCCATTTGCCGGAACCGTGCCGGTATCCCATACAGACGGGTCGTTCCAGTTGCCGCTTTTTACTGTGCGAATATCTGCGGCTTGTGTGCAGGCGTCTTCGGCGTTAGCCTGAGTCAAACCTGATGAAACAGTATAAAGTTCTTTAATTTCTCCTTCGGATAAGGCTCTGTTGTAAATTCGGAGTTCGTCTGTCAGTCCTGCAAATGTCCTGCCTGTCCAAGTTTGAACAATTCTTGTTCCGTAATTATCAAAATACGTTCCTATCAGCATGTCATAGGAATTATCTAAAGTAATTCCATGCTGAATAGTCTTTTCAGCTACAACAGCACCGTTGATGTAAATTTTGATATTACCGGAATTATAAACAGCAGAAATGTATTCAAATTTATTGACAGGCATTGTATATGAGGGATAATTGGAAGGATACCAGCCAGTATCAAAGAGGGTTCCAGAAAACAAGGTACTCCCGCTGGAAACCCAACCGTTACCGTCTGGGGTAGTGAAAGACAAGCCGATTCCTCTTCCGGTATATGTATTCCATGAATACTTTGAAAATAGACATCCGCCTCTTCCTTCTGTCAGAACCCATGCTGTGATTGTAAATTGTGCGTTAAATTTCTGAGACGGATTTGCAACTCTGATATAACTGTTAGTTCCGTTTAATTTTACAGCCTGCCCCAGCATACCGTCAGCATAAGTTATGCCGCCTTTTACAACGCCGTGATTATTATTTCCGCTTTCATCATTGGCATCTCCGTCAAATGGATAATAAGCAACTAAGCCGTTCTGAAGCCCCTGTTGTGCAAAAATCTGGGGAGCAAACATAACAATCGCCATTGCCAATAATGCAAAAAAACATAAACCATACCTGAATTTCTTTGAATACATTTATTTATCCTCCTGTTTTGTTGACTACGTTATATGTAGGGCGGACAAAGCGGAGCGTGTCCGCCGTTTTTGCGTTTTTTGTGGACACGCTCCGCTTTGTCCACCCTACTACTACTACTATCGCTTTGTAGATTTTACAATTTTCACACTGATAATTTTTTTCTCAGATTAATTATAAACATACTCATCAGACCTGTTCCAAACAACACCAGAGTTGTCGGTTCAGGAGAAGGATTAGGAGTATCAGAAGTAATGACAACAAGATTATCTAAGGCAGCATAACCACCTTCAATAAGGTCTATCAGCAAAGTAACATTTCCGTCTGATGTTCCTTCCGTATTCAAACTTACAAAGTTGTTAGTCCAGTCAAATGTGAAAATTGAATCGGAACTCATTACCCCTGAAACTGTTACACTGTCCAAACTTTTATAGCTGTAAACACTTCCCATATTGAATTTTCCTCCGGGGGTGTCAAGAAGAGTGATAGAAAATACCGGATTATCATTCACAAAGGGACCATTGATGCCTTTTATACCAATACCTGCCACATCAACACTTACATTGACGAATGACAGTTCCTCGACATCAAAAGTAATAGCAGCAAGATCGTTCTGCGCTGATTCAAGCATACCGATTGCATATTCGCCTCCGATTCCGGACGGGTCGCTGTACAGATTATGCGGACCTTCTATTCCCAATGTTTCAACAGTATATTTCATCTGTATTTCAGGTCCGTACAGATAGTTAAGATTCTGCTGACTGAGATCAATATAATACGGACCAAAAAAAATTCCGTTCGGCGACTCAAAATCGTTCTGATATACGATTTTTAAAGCATGAACTTCTCCGCCTGTCGCTATGGCTAAAACACTTACACCGAGAACAACAACAATATAACTCAAAACTTTTTTCATAACTCTTTCATCTTTCATCCTAAAATGGTTAAAAATGCGGCTAACCTTTTCTTAAACGCAATCTCCGACCAATCTACAGGGATTATGTTTAAGAAAAGGATTATAAAAAATCCCCTTCTTACACACAATCCCTGTAGATTCATTCATCTACAAGGATTGTGTGTAAGAAAGGATTATAAAAAAATCCCCTTCTTAAACACAATCCCTGTAGATATAAAAAAAAGTAGTAAGGTGGACACGCTTTCGCTTTGTCCACCCTACATGATATTTACTGCTTACATCCTTCAAGGTTTACGACCTTCATGATGTCGGAAAGTTCAATCTTTCCGTTGTCATTCAGATCATAGAACCCGTCATAATCCTCGGTTCCCATGCCTGTTCCCCATATAGAAGCAACCTTCATTACATCTGCAATATCAATGTCGCTGTCGCCGTCAAAGTCATAGACACACCCGACCGGGACAGGAGATGTAACAGATACTCCTGATGAAATAACAGTGCTGAGGGTCTGATGAGGCTCGGTTGCAAAAGGAACGCTGACAGATGAAACTTCAGTCTCTCCTTTGTATTCTTTTACTTCAAGAATAGCCGCTTCATCTTTTCCAAGCCCCTGAACAACTACTTTATAATCGCCTGATTCTGATTTTATCAGAGAAACATACTGATTTCCGTTTTCATCTTTTCCAAACAATGCACCTGCGATATATCCGCCTTCTTTACCGATTACTCCTCCTTGAGAATCGGTAATATTTATATCGCCTGAACCATTCAGGGTAACAGTGAGTTTTTCTGTTTCAGAATTTACATTATGCAATGATTCAAGATGAGCTATAATCTGTTTGCCGAGTTCGCTCTTTGTTCTCCAGTCAGTCCAGCCTGATCTGGCGGCTCTTGTCTTTTTCCATACCAGAGAATCCAGCGTCTGAATATCTGCTGTTGTTGCTCCGGTTATCTGGAAAATCAGGTCATTGTAGTCTTTATCGCTGTTTGATGCGCAAATATCTTCATAGACAAATGCGTTTCCAAGACCGTTAATATCAGCGACCTGTCCAAGATACATTCCATAAGCCGGATTTGAGGCGACCAGAGAGTACAACGGGCGTTTTGAAGAGCCGGTTGTTCCGGGGTCTTTTGCAAGTTCTTTGAATGTTGAATTCGGAACAAGAACTGTTGCAAACCATGCGCCGGGTCTCATATCAAAGCATTTGATGCCGTTATATTTTCCGCTGTTCCAGTCTGCTGATTCTCCGCTGAGTTGACCGCTGAATCTTGCGCCTTCATTCGGGTCTGAGATAACCAGATAGCCTTCCTGAGAATTTGAAAGAACCCGTCTTACTGCTTCCGCGTTAAATTCTTTTGAACCGGGTGTAAATTTCTCCATTCCAAGAAGAATGAAGATTCCCATTTCACCTTTATATGCACCGCCGTCATACAGCCAGTCTATACATACTTCGCTGTTTGCTGTAAATACACCGCTACTAAAAGTGGGGCAATCACATTCTATGATTACTTCTTCACTTTCTCCGCTGATGTTAAATGAAGCATCATTAAATGTGCATCCGTCTTTTTTAGCAGTAGCAAGATATGAACCATCAGACAATCCGATAACTTCCCAATGTCCGGTGTTATCCGTAGTTGTAGTTACATCATCGGAATTATCCGGCATAGTTGTATCATGAATCTGCACTGTAACATTAACAAGAGGATTACTGTTATTATCTGTAATTGTGCCGAATGCCTTATAAAGATTTACGGTCTGACAATTTGTCGGAATAGTATCTTTTCTTACCAAATGTTTTCTGCTGGTTTTTTGTTCTATCTGTGTTGCAGCTTCCTGTACTTTTGCAGCACCGCTTTCAACTTTCCCTGCAATATCTGCTACTTTATTTGCTCCGTCCTCAACTTTTTTCGCTACAACTTTTACTAACTGCATATGAGCCTGAAACAGCGGACTTTCTATATACACAGCAGCTTTTTCTGTAAAACCTGCTATTGCACAGGCTAATGGGCAAAGGGGCGGAATTACCGATCCTATTGCAAGAGCGGCTTTGCCAATCCATCTTATGCCGGTAGCAATCGGTTTAGCATATTTTTGGAGGAAACTTGCCGCTTTTCCTACAAAATTTGCTACTTTACTTACGAATTTTGCAACCTTTTTAACAATTCCTGCTGCTTTTTTAACAATTCCTGCTACCTTATTGACAACTTTGGCAACCTTGTTAAACAATTTTTTAAAGCTGAATCTGGCTTGAATTCCATCGTAGCAGTTTCCGTCTTTATCCGTAAGAATATAAGTTCCGTCTGCATTGACTGTAACTTTAACTCCCGGAAATTCTTCATCACTGACTGTATAAGAACCGTCTTCATCATTATAAAGAACTGTAACCCCAGGAAATTCAGCATCTGTAACTGTAAGTGTGCCATCTGAATTTACCAATGCAACTGTATCAGGAAATTCCGTATCTGTAACGGTTTTAGTGCCGTCAGAATTCAGTGTATAAGTCATTCCAGGATATTCACTGTCTGTAACCGTATGCTTATTATCTGAACTGATGTTGTAAGACATTCCCGGATATTCCTGATCCTTAACATTCTGGTTCCGTCAGTATTGACAGTATAAGACATTCCCGGATACTCGGTATCTGTTATTATCTGGGTTCCGTCAGGCTTTCCGCTGATAACTGTTCCCGGTTCCTGAGTATCTGTAACTGTATAGCTGTTATCTGTATAAACTGTAACAGAAGTTGAAGGATTTGCAGGGTCTTTGTATGTCAGGCTTCCGTCTGCATCAGGTTTAACTTCAAGTGAAATCGGATTCCCGTCATCTGTAAGATTTTTGCCTGTAGTAAATGTAAAAGTATCACCTGTTGCTGTGGAATCAGGAATAACAGCGATTGAAGATGTTCCGTTATTTCCTCTGAAACTGTCGTCTGATTCCTGAGTAACCTGCATTTCAGCCTGAGTACCGTTAGTAATCGGGGTAACAAATGTTTTATATCCGCCGCTACCTGAGATAACAACGCTGTCATCAGGATTGGGAAGAGGCTGAGGCTGTATATTGCCGGGTTTGGAAGCGGGATTTATAGGATCAGTTCCCGCGTTGCATTCTTCAAGATTGGTATAGCCGTCATTATCAGCATCCTGTGAAGCGTCATTTTCAAATGGATTCAGCGTATCCATGTATTTTGTTTCACATTCATCTGTCATGCCGTCATTGTCATCATCCAAGTCAGTATTATTTCCTGTACTGTCATTATCTGAATCTGCAAATTCAACAGGATCATCTGGAAAAGCGTCTGTATTGTCAGGGACACCATCATTGTCTGAATCTGTACCTTTTACAAACGCAATAAATTCTGTTTTCACTGAAACAGAAGGATCAGTTTTTGAAGTTGCTGTAACTGTTATCTTGTTTGCTGAAGCAGGAGTTGCATTTGCGGGAAAGTTGATATTCAGATTCAATATCTTATAATAAAGCCCTCCAATTGTTACTTTAGAAGTAATTGTCAAATACCAGCCTGCTGAATTAGTTATACTTAATGCGTATTCGTCAACTTTGGGTCCAGCGTTAATCACTTTAAGAGGAATAGTTACTTTAGAACCCGGGTCGCCGACAACTAATTTCTGAACAGACAAGTCAACGCGGTAAATAACTCTGCCCGGTGCAACAACAACATTCGGCGAATCTGCTAAATCTTTAAAACTTACACCGGCATCTGTAAGAATCTGATCAGCATAAATTTCTATCTTTTCACCTGCTTTGAATATCTTGCCTGAAACTCCTCTTAAATCAACGGAACCGCCTTTTCCTCCGATAGCTTTTGTTGCTATTGTTATAGTTTTTGCAGCGGAAATGGCACCTTCTTTTAACTGAGTCATATCAATAGTACCGCCTTCATCTGTGTAGATTTGCACAGAATCCGAGCCTTCCATTTTAAGACTGCTGTTAAATTTCAGATTTATAGGGTCGGAATAAATTGCTGTCCGGCCTGCCTATAAAATTACCTCCTATTTCTCTTAAAAGAACATCAATATCTCCGCCTTGTCCGGTTACAATTAACTCTGGAAAACTAGCGGCACTACCTCCGGAACCGCTTATAAGAAAGCCTGAATTTCTTGATTCATTGACAGGATCAAAGGCGTTTGCAAAAATACGTACTATCCCACCATCACCACCTACTGTAACTTGGCATCCTGATGCATTACCACCGTTACCGGATTGGATAGTACCTTCATTTATGGTTGTTGTTGAAAATATTTCTGCTTTACCTCCTTCACCGCCATAAGCAGGACAATATCCCGTTTTATGGCAGATAGAGACCAGCCATTGAGTCCGCCATTACCCGCCTGAATTTTTCCTGCAACACCATTTACAACAAGTGTTGCCCATAATTCGATACTACTACCTGCTGTAGCATTACTCCAGCAATGTCCATTTACAATAGCACCGTCCATTGAAGTATCAGAATTGCTTTCTTTACCTATAATCCCTTCATTATCAATAGAGAGTGCATGAATTTCAACCTTTGTAACAGGATTGCCAAGTTTATTGGCACCGCTTTTTATTTTGCCTCTGTTACAAAGCCCTCCATTTCCCAAATCAATATAATTAGGCACAGTTATGATATGACCCTCTCCAATTGATACCCAATCACCGGAAGCAGGAACTCTTGCAGGATTCCAAGTAGCCGAATCATCCCAATTACCGCTGCTGACAGAGCTTATAGTAGGCGGCTGGGCGCAGGCAAGTGGAGGAGGCGGAAGAGGCGGAACTCTGTCTGTAATTCCGAAAAGTACTGTTTTAGTTGTAGTAGCTGTTTCTACTTTTACCGGATAAGAAATACTTCCGGAACCTGATGTGGGGCTGGTTTGTGTCCAACCATCATAATTCGGGCTCCATATAAGATAATTTCCGGCAGCAAGACCTGTAACAGAATAATTACCTGTCGCATCTATTCTGAGAGTGTCAGTCTGGAGCGTATCAAAATTTCTGACATAATATACATGATCTGGAAATAGC
Organism: uncultured delta proteobacterium; assembly: GCA_963806835.1. Classification (GTDB taxonomy): domain Bacteria; phylum Desulfobacterota; class Desulfobacteria; order Desulfobacterales; family CAWEAR01; genus CAWEAR01. The sequence continues at coordinate 2,173 of CAWEAR010000019.1, read as the reverse complement.
GGCTCGCCGTCATCAAAAGCGCCATCTCCGTCCATGTCATAAAATTTGAAGCCCTGAATTGTTCCCGCGAAACCCATACTTGCAAAAACAAAGCTCATAAGAACAAATACAATAATCCAACTTACAGAGCTTTTAGCTCCTGCGCTGTTAAAGCGTTTTTTTTGTTTAGAATTGAAATACATAGCGTACATTCTCCTCTTAAAAGCGGGATTTACAGGATTACCATGATTTATAATCCTGAAAAATCCCGGTTATTTTTTGTTTTTTCTTGCAATAGCCGCCAGTCCGATTAAGCCGGAACCGACAAGAAACATAGTCGCTGGTTCAGGCGTAGGTGTTGCATCTACTGCCCATACCTGACTACAAAAACATACAATCAGATAAACCACGCAAAGAAGAAAAATCATAAACTCTTTTACTGACGTTTTTTTCATGTGCCTCCTTTTGGCAGGTTATGCTGCTAACCCGCCTTATAAAAAACGGTTGAAATAAATGAATCTGAAACCTGACACTTAAAATCTGATACTTAAAACCTAAAATCATCACCTCCTTTTTTATTCAGATTTTAAATCTTATATCGCTTCTGAAATCTGTTCCGGTCAAAAAAATTTGAATATTTTTTTTTATCATCTACATGGATTGTGTTTAAGAAATGGATTATATTAAAAATCCTCTTCTTATACACAATCCCTGCAGATTTTTCAGATTTTAAATCTTATATCGCTTCTGAAATCTGTTCCGGTCAAAAAAATTTGAATATTTTTTTATCATCTACAGGGATTGAGTTTAAGAAATGGATTATATTAAAAATCCTCTTCTTATACTCAATCCATGTAGATGATGACATCTACATGGATTGTGTTTAAGAAATGGATTATATTAAAAATCCTCTTCTTATACACAATCCTTGTAGATGATGACATCTACATGGATTGTGTTTAAGAAATGGATTATATTAAAAATCCTCTTCTTATACACAATCCTTGTAGATTCTCAAATTTTAAAATCTTATATCGCTGCCGAAATCTGTTCCGGTCAAAAAAATTTGGATATTTTTTTAATATATTGAAATTATTTCATTATCTACAGGGATTGCATCTACAAGGATTGTGTGTAAGAAAGGGATTATCATCTGGATTTTAAAATCCTCTTCTTACACACAATCCCTGTAGATGTGTTAATCCCTGTAGATGTGTTACTGTGTGTAAGAAAGGGATTATCACCCGGATTTTAAAATCCTCTTCTTACACACAATCCCTGTAGATGTGTTAATCCCTGTAGATTAAAGACACGCTGCCGCTTAGTCCGCCTTACATAGCTCGCTTGGGAACGAAAGCTCAATGAGGAAGATAGGCTGAAATAAAATTAAAAGGTCTGAAAATTAAAATTGAACAGATTGGAAGTAATTATTTTAACAAGATAACCAAGTTTTTCGATGATTGTTGGCAGGATGTGTTGCAATTTTTGAGAAAGGCCAAATACATAAAGACCTGCGGGGTTTAAAAAACCCCGCAGTTCTTTTATCTTACTGTTTCCTGTGAAATCAACCGCTTAATCCCTTCAATTACCCGCGATTCATCTGCATCTTTTTTCATAACATCAAGGCGGATTAAATTCGGTTTTTCAAGCAGAATCCCAGACATTTTCAGATACCGCTCCACTTCGGTTTCACTGCTTCCGCTTGTGCCATGTTCGGCAATAGTAATTCCGAAACGGTTCACATAATTCAGCATCTTTCTGATTTCCGGCAAAGTCTCTTTTCCGTCTGTGTCCCGAGTCATCCCCGTCTGTCCCCGTGAAAAACATAAATATTGTAATCCCGGATCAGATTCTCTTTATTGACAATCTCATTAACAAGTTTATATGCGGAAGCAACTTTTGTGCCTCCCGCGACTTTTGAATTATAAGTACGTATAAAAATCAGGAACTTCACTTGCCTCAGTATCATGAAGAATAAAACGGGATTCAACCTGTTTTTCATACTGATAAAGCAGCCAACTGTAAATCAGAACATGTCCCGGAGACCACCAGTTCAGTCGGTTTTCCTGACATGGAGCCTTGAGTAATCTCTGAGAAAAAGACCATTGCCGTGCAATTCACAAACTTTCTCACGGGAGAGAATCCGGTAAATCTTGTCTGAAGGTGAAATCAGAAAGCCGGTCGGATCAATATC
>CAWEAR010000018.1:0-14971 GCA_963806835.1 uncultured delta proteobacterium | reverse complement strand
AGAACCTTCTTTGGTCAGAAGCGGCGTTTCCAGCAAAATCTTCATGACTTGCGCGGCTTGCACACTTACGTGAGCTTTTTCTTTTTCCTTAGCGCTGAGAAAAGGATAGTTTATTTTTCCGTCTTATGTGGTTAATCCTCTTACATTATTCAGCATATTTTCAAAATCATCAAGAATTACAGTCATTCGGACATTCATTTTATCAATCACAAATTTGAATTCTGTAGCTACCTTATGAATGGCGTCAACAACAGAAACAGCATTCCTCATCTCTTCAGCGGCTTTACGTGCCTCGGCAAGATTGCTTTTTGCAGTTGCCAGTTTTTCCCTTGCTTTTGCAGCAAAAACCGCCCCACCCACAGCAAGAACGGGACCAGCAACAAGCCCGCCCAGTACATATAATCCGCCTGCCATTCCAAGACCGCCTGCACTTAAAGCCCCTCCGCCGAACCATGCCAATGTGGCATTTGCGGCTGCCCGCCTGCCAATGATGAAATTGCCGTGCCTGTTGAAGCAGTTGCAAGCATCACTGCGCCGCCGTAACTTGCAACTCCGGCTAAAGCTCCTGCTCCGACAGCCGCAATACCTCCTGTCAGAACTTCGGTTGCCTTGAGGGATATATTTTTCATTTCTGAAAGCTGCTGATTGATCTGCTGTAATTCACCGACTTCTGCGCTTCCGGTTATCTCAACATTCTTTAATTTCTCAAATAATTGTATAAACCGCCCCATCTGACTGCTCCAGACTTCAAGTTTGAGTTTTCCGAGATTTTCAAGAGTATCAGATGTTCTGCTCCGTGAATATTTCAAATCTGATTCCGCATTCCGATAAATATCCTCTGCTTCTTTGTTCACTGTTTTTGCTTCTGATGTTGTTTTGACAGCATCAACCCCTTTTTTTCCGCCGTACAGAGCTGACGCAATTCCTATACCGATCAGAATTAATGGCAAAGGCATTTTAACCTCCTTTTTGGTACAAGGCTTAACCCTTCCGGATCAAGTCATTTACGTTATCATAGAGATTCATCATAGCAACAACCCAGTTGTGCAAATCAGAGAGATGAGCTTCATTAAAACCGAATATTTTTGCCAATTTTCCTGCAAATTCTTTCTGGTTTTCATGAAATTCTCTGTTGGAATATGCAATTCCGATAAGTTCCAGAAGACATATATTCTTTGAAGGAATGTCATTGAATTGACCTGCCAATTCTTCAAAATTGAATCCTCTTCCCTGAATATCATCGAGTGAAACTTCCGCCTCTTTTGCCATCAATGACAGCATATTCCCCTCGAATTCATCTATCTTGCCGTCATCAACAAGAACAATCTCGTGAGCCAATTGCAGAAACGCTAATTTCTGCGGATGACTCAGTTGGTTTAAAAACATAATTTCCTCCTTTTTATCTTTAATATATTTCCAAATTTCCACGTTTCCGCGCAAAACGTGAGGACGAGATAAAATCATTATTTTCAAGATTCACATCACTTACTTACAAAAAATTTGGTCTGACATTTACGACAGCGTGCATGAGTTCCGTTGGCAGGAATCTTTGAATAATTCACTTTATAAACAGCTTTGCATTTCGGACATTGAATTTCTATATTTTCAGATTTTTCAGATACATCTGTATAAGCCATTGGCTCTTCTGCTGATTTGTTCTGAGAATCTGTATATATTTTTTGTCCGTCAGAATCTGCTTGCTCAGTATCACTATTATCTGTTTTTTGACTTCCGCTGTCTGCTTCAGTTATTGTTTTCTCATCTTTTGATCTCTTTTTTATCCTGTCAAAAATTTTAGGTAAAATTTTCTCCGCAACAAAACGGACAAATAACATTGCTTTATTCAGAACTGTACCTTTATCCCAGTCCAACAGCTTTGACATTATATGATCAAAAAACCAGAACACCATCCACAAGAACATAAAGCCAACTGCTCCCCCAATTGGTGTTACTGCAAAAAGATAGTCTAAAACAATGTTCAATGGATAATTTCCGGTAAATTTAAATAATGTTTTACCGTCTGCTTGCATTGAAAGTGCAAAAAAGATGCACAATGTTGAACCGATTAGCCAATAAGCATAAAATTTATCTTTAATATCTTTTATCATTTTACTATTCTCCTTTTAATTAAGGATGTTAATAAGCTCTTTCCACGTTTTCACGCAAAGCGTGGGAACGAGATGAATCCCCTTCTTAAACAGAATCCTTACAGATTAACGATCCTGAATCGTGGATTAAACAGATTTAACGGATTTCACTGATTATTTATAAACCCTAATGGTTTTTACGAAAAAAATCCGTGCAATCTGTCAAATCCGTTTAATCCTTGATTCAAAACCCTTTCTTAAACAGAATCCCTGTAGATTAACGATCCTGAATCGCGGATTAAACAGATTAAACGGATTTCGTAAACCATAAGGGTTTTAAAAACCCTTATGGTTTTTTTACGAAAAAAATCCGTGCAATCTGTCAAATCCGTTTAATCCGCGGTTCTGAACCGCTGATAATCATGATTTTCATGATGACCACGATAATCATACATTATCATCGTTATCAGGAATATCATGATTATCAGCGGTTCAGTAGCGGGTAAATCAGATTCGGAAAATGCAGAAAAAAATCCTTGAAAAAGGAATACTGAAATGTTTTATTCGGAATGATAAAATAAGGTGAGTTATAAAGCGGTTATCAATAAGTGACACACACAACAAAAAATAATTATCTGATTTTATTATCATTTTTGTTATACCTCTTCTATTATACAGATAAATTTAAAAATTATTCTATCTTTTTAATTTTGAACTTTTTATCATAATAAACCTTTATACGTCAAGAAAAATTACCAATTAAAAGAATGTAAAACAACTCTTATCCGGTTTACATCACATCGCTATTCATTGCCAAACTGTAAGTTTGGCACTACGGGAGTGCGAGTCAGTAGTGCTGAACTTACAGTTTAGTACTTACATAACCCTGCACGGATACAATGTAAAATTCCGTAATCATATTTTCCTTCAAACTTCTCATAAACAGGCTTTAAAGCGTTCCTTTGATCCTCTGGCAGAGAGCGTATAGCATTTTCAATTTCAAGAATTTCTTTTTTTTCCAAAGAGATCACCTCATCAACAGAAAGATAATTCTCCTCAATTGCTTTTGACAGATGGTTATAAATCGTGCCGACTGTCAATCCCCGTTCATTGGCAATCTGTTCAGGAGTTTTTCCCTCTTTAAAGTATTTGAGGGTTTCACTTATTGTAAAAGAAAATGTATAAATCAAATCATTATGTTCTGTCTCTGATTCACCTTTCCCGTCAGACATATCTGAAATATTATATTCCTGAATATGCTGCTTAATGATTTCCAGAAACTCTAATCCGTAATTTTCCAGCTTTGTTTTACCGACTCCGCTTATTCTTCCGAATTCATCTAAAGAACGTGGAAGTCTTTTTATCATCTCTTTTAATGTAATATCATGAAAAATAATATATGGCGGAACATTCTTCTCTTTTGCAAGCCTAAGACGCAAATCGCGTAATCTGTTCCAAAGCAGTATTGATAAGGGATCATCAAATTCATCTTCAGGCTCTCTGAATTTTCTTATCTCTTTTACGGGAGCCGTGTCTTTACGGAAAAAGACTTTTTCTTCACTCCTTAACACCGGCTTACTTGCAGGTGAAAGAGAGAATCCTCCGTATCCTTCAATATCTGTTTGAAGAAATCCTGCGGCAGTCAGTTGACGAAATACTGATATCCATTCCTGTTGGGAAAGCTCTTTGCCGATTCCAAAAGTGGAAACTTTATCATGTTTGAATTTAAGGATTTTTTCAGTCTCTTTTCCAAGCAGAACATCTGTCAGATACAATGCTCCGAACCGCTGTCCCGTGCGATATACAGATGAGAGAGCTTTTTGAGCCGCGACAGTTCCGTCCCATGTTTCAGGCTTTTGCAGACAGTTATCGCAGTTCCCGCAAGGCTTCTGCAATTCTTCCCCAAAATATTTTAACAATATCTGACGCCGGCATGTTGTTGTTTCACAATATCCTGATATTGCATCTATTTTATGTTTCAGTATCCGTATAAACTGAGCATCTCCGGCAGAAGAATTTAATATCCGATGTAACCGGATGGCATCTCCTAAGCTGTAAAGCATCCATGCGTCTGCTTTTTTACCGTCTCGCCCGGCTCTGCCTGTCTCCTGATAATAAGACTCCATATTTTTAGGCATATCAAGATGAACAACAAAGCGGACATCAGGTTTGTCAATTCCTAAACCGAATGCAATAGTTGCAACTATAATCACATTCTCTTCACGGAGAAATCTTCGCTGATTTTCCAGCCGATTGGATGAACTCATCTCTGCATGATACGGCAGTGCCGTATATCCAATCTGTGAAAGCATTTCTGCAATCTGCTCTGTTTTTTTACGGGTGAAAGAATAAATTATACCTGAATCTTTTGGATGCTCTGTTTTCAGAAAATTGAGTAACTGCTTTTTTTCATTATGTTTTAATTCGACTCTGTAACAGATATTCGGGCGATCAAGACTTGCAATAAATTCCCCGGGATTTCTCAGATTCAGCTTTTCTTTAATCTCTTTACGGACTATAGAATCGGCGGTGGCTGTAAGGGCGATTCTGGGGACTTGGGGGAACTGCTTTAAAATAACTGCAATCTGCAAATATTCAGGACGGAAATCATGCCCCCACTGTGAAATACAGTGAGCTTCATCAATTGCAAATAACGCGGGACTGCTTTGATTCAGCAGTCGCTGGAAACTTGTGGTCATGAGCCGCTCGGGTGCGACATATAACAAATCTGTTTCGCCGGATATGACTCTTCCTTCAACTCTTCTTGCTTCTTCAATGCTCAGACTTGAATTAAGAAAATCCGCTTTAATCCCAAGCTGACGCATGGCATCTACCTGATCCTGCATCAGGGCAATCAAAGGAGATACGACAATTCCGACTCCGGGACGAATAATAGCAGGAATCTGATAGCAGAGAGATTTCCCGCTTCCTGTAGGCATCAGAACAAATACGTCTTTGCCGGATAATACCTGCTGAATAATCGCTTCCTGATATTCCCGGAAATCTGCATAGCCAAAATAATCTCTTAAAATAGCTTTCGGAGATAAGTTTTCATTTTTCATTTGTCGCAATTTTTTGTCTTAGTCTTGTTCCCACGCTTCGCGTGGGAACACAAGATCAGACGCTCTGCGTCCTGTGTTTTTATGGACGCAAAGCGTCCGGGCGGCATTCCCACACTTTGCGTGGGAACGAGATAATCCCCTTCTTAAACACAATCCCTGTAGATTAAAAATCCTCAAATTCCTTATCATTAAAACAAATCACATCTTCGGGTCTGACCGTTTTTCCGTTTCCATTCTGTTTCGGCAGATCAGCAGATTTCTCATTGGCAGATGAATCTGCTGATTCGGACTGATATTTTTCACGGGATACCCTTGATAAAGTTTTATATTCAGGAATATTAACCTTACGAGGCTGATCATTATCATTTAATTTGAACTGTTCAAGTATCTGACTCAACTGAGAAGCCTGAGCAGAAAGCTCTTCCGCGGTTGAAGCTGTCTCCTGGGCGTTTGCGGCATTCTGCTGAGTAACCTGATCTATCTGTCCGATCCCCTGATTTACCTGTGCAACAGCCTGAGACTGCTCATTGGATGAAGCAGCTATTTCACCTATAAGATCAGCGGCTTTATTGACAGATTCCACAATCTTGCTTAATGCCTGCTCAGTCCGGTCGGCAATATCATTCCCCTTTTTTACTTTTTTAAAGGCATTTTCAATAAGCTCCGTTGTCTCTTTTGCTGATTTGGCACTTCTGCCTGCAAGGTTCCGAACTTCTTCAGCCACTACAGCAAATCCTTTGCCGTAACGACCTGCGCGAGCAGCTTCAACAGCCGCGTTTAATGAGAGCAGATTAATCTGAAAAGCAATTTCGTCAATTATCTTTATGATTCTTGCAATAGACTGACTTGCTTCACTAATATCCTTCATTGCAAGAATCATATTTGCCATCTCCTTCATCCCTTCTTCAGCCAGTTCCCTTGTTTTAACTGAAAGGAGGTTTGCCTGATATGCGTTTTCTGCATTTGCTCTGGTCTGGGAGCTGATCTGAACCATCGAACTGGTTACCTCTTCAAGAGATGATGCCTGTTCCGTTGCCCCCTGTGAAACAGACTGACTTGAATCTGAAACCTGAGCCGCACCCGCGTCAATCTGAAGAACAGCTTCATTTACCTGACGGATAAGATGATTCAGTCCTGTCATCATATCTTTAATCGCATTACCAAAACTGTCGTTTTTAGAAGAAATATGAATTTTATGGGACAAATCGCCTCTTGCAACAGATATTGCTATATTTGCTTTTACATTCAATGCATCTGCCATTGCATTAAGAGCCAGCCCCATCTCCTGAAGTTCATTCGGCGCGGATTTCTTATATGCTTTACAGGAGCGGCAGCTATTCCCTTCGGTAAATCTTTTACAGGTCGGAGAGATTGAAAACGTACCGGCTTCAGACCAGCAATAAGATTCTTTGCCAAAGCATACACAATCTTTTACACCGCATTCAAGAAGTTCTGAACAATTAACCGTCTTACCCATGGGAAGCCGTTCGGACAAATCTACCGCGGCTCAGTTTATCTGCAAATTTTGTTACCTTACGGATAGTACCTGTAATATTCATGGTGATAAAAAATGATGAAAAAAATCCGATAATAATTGCAAGCAATGCTCCGCCGATAATTATCCATTCAGAAAAAAGAATCTGACGGTGCATCTTATCTTTTTGATCCGCATAGACTTTATCACAGACCACTTGTGCTTTACAGGCATTCTCGGTCATCTTCTTCTCAGCTTCAAACTGCTCTTTTGTAAAAGAGACAAATTTATCAAATTCAATCTCATATTCTTTCAGAGAACTGATCAGAATATTCCCCTGTTTTATATTCTCATCCATTTTGAATCTGGATGTCAGTTCTTTTGACAGTTGCAGAGCTTTGTTATAATCCTCTTTTGCTGCTTCTGAAAATGTTATATCCTCTGATATAATAAATTCTTTTTCATTCTTTCTTGATGTGAGAAATAATCTGATAATCTGATTAGCGTCATTTGCTTTATCAAGTCTATCCTTCAGTTCTTTTTCAAAATTTGTCTGAATCTCTTCAAGCTGGCTTTTCTGGTCAAAACTGATTGTTTTCATCTCTTTGACTACATCATCAGCGGCATTGGTCATAGTGATTCTGTCCGCTTCATTCCGCGTCTCCAAATATTTCATCACAGCATCTTCATATTTTTTATATTTTTCAAGTATTTTGTCTGCCTGAAGAATATTCTTCTCCTGTTTGAAGCGGGATCGCATATCTTTTGTAAGTGAATAAATCTTCTGACCGACTGCTTTCCATTCATCCAAATGTTCTTTTTCACCCTGCATCATAAGCACCCGATAAACCTTTGCATCCATAATATAACTGAATAACTGGTATGCATCATTTGTTTTGGTAATTTTATCTCTGACCTTCTCTGTATAATGTATTCTGTTATTTTCCAACTGCTCTTTTTGAGATTCACAGATTGCTTCAGCCTGTGTTAATGCTTCCGCTGATTTTTTTCTTATTCTTTCCATAGCGGTGTTCTGCTCTTTTGACAGATTTGCATAAGTATCAAAAGCATTTTCATAGTTTTTCACCTCTGATGATGCCTGATCCATCTGATCTTTATTGATTTTATCTCTGAATGAATCTTTTGTTGTTTTAAGCTGTTCATAAATCGCATTCAGTTGGATATGAATATTTTCAGCATGGAAAGTATCTTTACTTATAATAAAATTCTTTTCATGCTCCCGGCTTTTAAGAAGCGTTTTGACAATATTATCCAATTCTTCAGTATTACGGACTCTCACCTGAATGCTTTTCATGCTGTAGATACCTGCAACCGCAATAATACCTGTAAAGAAAAGTACCAGCCCGAATCCTATATAAAGTTTAAGTCCTAATTTCATATTATTTAACATGATTCTTATCTCCTTAATATCAACTTTCCGTCTTATTCCTATGCTTCGCATGGGAATACAGAAATAAGAATAATCTGTAAAATAAATTTTGTAAACTAAAAATAAGAAAAACCATAAGGGTTTCCGAAACCATCAGGATTTTTTGTAACCTTTTTAATATACCCAAACGACTATAGATTAGGTTCTTCAAGGATTTTTGCGGAAATTTCAGACCGTAGGGGCGAATAATTATTTGCCCCTACTTAAACGGAGGTAAGAATGAAACAAAGTATTCAGGCGTTAAGCATCACATTGGTTTGTATCATGATGATTTGCGGAGTATCCATAGCAGGTGAATCCAAAGGAAATCATCGGGGGCGTGGAATGGAAAAAGGAAAAGGCTTGGGGATGTTTAAGGGTCTTAATCTTACAGATGAGCAGAAAACCGGAGTCTCGAATATCCTCAGTAAGTATCAGGAAAATATAAAAAATAAACGGACTATTCTTTCCGGTGCAAGAGAAGAGATGGCTGCCGCAATCTCTGCTGATGAATTTAATGAGACAAATATCAGGAAGGCGTTTCAGAAAGTTGCGTCTGCCAGAGAAGAGCTTATAGTCATCAGAGCAAAGATATTCTCTGAAGTAAAGCCGCTCCTTACTGCTGAACAGCTTGCATCATTAAAGGAACGGAAAGCTAAAAGAATGGAAAGAGTAAAAGCTCCCATGGATTCTTCACCTCCTGTCTTTGAGAATGAGCTTGAGGATGAGGAATAAGCTGTTTTAAAAGGTAAGTTCCGCAGAGAAAACCGTAAAATTCCGCAAAGGTACATATTAGCCTCTGAGATTTTTACGGTTTATTTTTTTCTATTTGATTCAAAAGTTTGTAGTACCGCCTTTAGGCGGTTACCGGAGATAAAAGTTTGTAGTACCGCCTTTAGGCGGTTACCGGAGATAAAAGTTTGTAGTACCGCCTTTAGGCGGTTACCGGAGATTATTTTTACACGCAGGACCGCCTAAAGGCGGTACTACGAACTTTTTTGATCCGCTGAGTTTTACAATTGCACAGTTCTCATCTTTTATATTTTTTCTTATGAAATTTTTCCCTTTAATACTTTTCAATAATTTTCTGATTCCTGCCTCCTTATTATTAAAGATGGTTCCTTATATATATTTTTTAATAATAATAAGGAGTGTCAAATTGTTCATAACTTTTTAATCAACTGATTTTAAATGATAAAATCGCAAAAGTTATGAACAATGCATTGTTCATAACTTTTGAGTTATGAACATCTGAAAAAGAAATGTTCATAACTCAGAAGTTATGAACATTTTATGAACAATGCATTGTTCATAACTCATTTAACATCATGATTTTAAATGAAAAAAATATCCCCGCCATTTTTTTAACATTCTGATTTTACAGATAAAAATTTTTCAAATTTTCAAAAGTTATGAACAATCCGCATGTTTTGACGGGAAATATCCTATATCCAAAATTTCAGGAAATATCCTATATCTAATTTGACAAGATATATCTTGTCAAAAATATGTTTCAAGGTTGTTTATTGTTATCTAATAATTTGATAAAATTGTTAAATATGATTTATAAACATTTTTATCGGGAAATGTCCTATATCCAGTTTGATGAAATATATCTCTGAAAAATATAGAGATAACTCCTATATCTCATTTTGCAGGAAATATCTCTGAATTTTAAATATAGGAATTATCCTATATCGAGTTTAATGCAATATATCTCTTGAAAATATCGGGATAAATCCTATATCTGATTTTGCAGGAAATATCTCTGAATTTTAAATATAGGATAAATCTTAAAAACATAAGGGTATTCAAAACCCTTATGTTTTTTCTTAATAAAATTCTGAACATGGAGAAGGAATGGGGGATAAAATGGGATAATCTATAGAAAAAGTATTGAATTTTTTTCAGTCAACATCAAACCTGATACCCTGTGCAAGTGGCATATCATCAGACCAGTTGATTGTACTGGTCTGACGGCGCATATATGCTTTCCATGCGTCAGAACCTGCTTCTCTCCCGCTGCCGGTATCTTTTTCACCGCCGAAAGCCCCGCCAATCTCCGCTCCTGATGTTCCGATATTGACATTGGCAATTCCGCAGTCGCTTCCTGCATAGCTCAGAAATCTCTCCGCATCTCTCAGATTCTTTGAAAAAATAGCAGAAGAAAGCCCCTGCGGAACATTATTCTGATAATGAATTGCTTCATCCAAAGTTTCGTATTTAATCAGATAAAGAATAGGAGCGAAAATCTCTTCCCTGAGAATCGGCAAATCAGGTTCTGCTTCGCAGATACATGGAGTAACATAGGTTCCCGCATCAAAAATTCCGCCTGAAAGAACATCTCCGCCGTAGATAATTTTTCCCCCCTGCGATTTCAGCATATTAAGACCCTTCTGCATTGCATCCACTGCATCACTGTCAATAAGGGGACCCATGAGAATGCCGTCATCCAGAGGATTTCCGATTTTAATCTGCTGGTATGCCTTGATTAACGCAACTTTAAGAGCTTCATAAATATTTTTATGGGCAATAATCCGCCGGGTTGTAGTGCATCGCTGCCCTGCTGTTCCCACAGCGCCGAAGAGAATTGCCCGGATTGCCAGATTCATATCTGCATCATGCGTAACAATAATCGCATTATTTCCGCCAAGTTCAAGAAGAATTTTTCCAAGACGCTTTGCAACTGCCTGAGCAATGTGCCTTCCCATACGGACGCTTCCGGTTGCTGAAATAAGCGGAATTCTCGGGTCATTTATAAGCGGTTCTCCTATCTCACTGCGATCTCCGATAACCATATTCAGAATTCCTTCAGGAAGCTGATTTTTTTGCAGCACATTCTTTATAATTTTCATGGTGGCAATTGCACTCAGAGGGGCTTTGGAAGATGGTTTCCAGATAACCGTATCCCCGGCAATCAAGGCAATCATGGCGTTCCATGCCCAGACTGCTACCGGAAAATTGAATGCCGTGATAACTCCTACAGTTCCAAGCGGATGCCACTGCTCGTACATGCGATGTCCGGGACGTTCACTCTGCATTGTAAGACCGTAAAGCATTCTGGATTGACCAACAGCAAAATCAGCCATATCAATCATCTCCTGAACTTCACCCTCTCCTTCAGCACGGATTTTTCCGACCTCAAGACTGACCAGAGCACCCAAATCTTTTTTATGCTGCCGCAAAGATTCTCCGATCTGTCGGACAATTTCACCCCGCTTTGGCGCGGGAATCATCCGCCATTCACGAAACGCATTGATCGCACAGACTGCTGTTTTTTCATAATCATTCTTATCCGCACAAACGATTTTTCCGATAACCTGATTATCAATCGGCGAAACAGATTCAAGAATCTTACCGCCGCAGGAGAGCCATGAACCTATGTATGCTCCTGATTCTTCATATGAAAGATTTAATCTTTTTAATAGAGATTTTATCATGTTATACCCTCCTTTTAGATTTGTTTTGCCGGTTTAAACACAAAGACACGAAGGCACAAAGTCACGAAGATCAAAAAAAAATCAGAGACCTGCGGGGTTTCTGAAACCCCGCAGGTCTTTAGCCATAAACAGCCTTGATATAATTTTTTTCAGACTCTCCTGCCAGGACTTGGGGATTATTCTGAAATTTTTCTGAATCAGAGAGCAGTCAAGGGCGGAATAAGCCGGACGTTTTGCCGGTGTAGGATATTCAGACGTGGTAATCGCCTCAATGCGGGGAATCTTAGATTCGCCAAGTTGTTTAACTATTTCAAATATCTTCTCTGCAAAACCGTGCCATGTGGTTATCCCAGCCCCGGAATAGTTGTAGATTCCCCATATATGAGGTTGAGGTTTGCAGGTTGCAGGAGATTCTAACTGGCTGGCAATGATTAATATTGCTTCTGCCAAATCTTCCGCACTTGTGGGTGAACCGTACTGATCCGCCACTACTCTGATGACCTCTCTCTCTTTACCGAGTTTCAGCATGGTTTTAACAAAATTATGCCCGTGAAATCCGTAAAGCCATGATGTTCTGATGATAATATGTTCCTTCAGCGTGGATATGATAGCCTGTTCCCCGTCAGCCTTACTTTGTCCATAAATACCCAGAGGAGCTATCGAATCTGTTTCTATATACGGTGTTCTCTTTTTTCCGTCAAAGAGGAAAATCGGTTGAAATATGAATCAGCGGAATCTTATGCTCTGCACAGCATACCGCAAGATTAGCAGCACCATCTCTGTTTACTGCAAAAGCAGATTCACGATCTGTTTCTGCTTTATCCACAGCAGTATATGCAGCAGCATTGATCACCAGATCAGGCTTAATATCTGCGAATTTCTTTTCAACCGGATTCAAATCTGTTATATCTAATTCAGAACGATTCAAAGCAGTCAGATCAAATGATTTGTTCAGCCTTATGATTTCATATCCAAGCTGTCCGTTTGCACCTGTAAGAAGTATTTTCATGATATTTCCCTATATCAGTAGTCAGTTATCACTGGTCATTAGAAACTGGTAACTGATTACTGATCACTGTCTAACTATCCGTTCAAGAATTTGCCCAATTGTGCTGCTTCGGAGTCTATCAAATATAAATCCCTCAGCGGTCTTTATATAAAGAATGGATCCCCCCTCTCCTGATAACACAACAACATCAACATAGCTCTCTCCCTTAGCATCTGCGATGACCAGGGTGCAACGCCATTTTGTTGTAGGATGATTAGGATAATATGGCTTGGCAGATCGCAGAGATGTCATTATCTCGCCGATAGTCTGAGCATCAGTTATGACTATGTTTCTTTGGCACGAAGAACAGAGGTTATTGTCAGTAACCAGTATTTGCTGTATGCAGGAAACCGGCTCCTGATATAGCCGCACCCGATGTCCGGGAATATATCGTCCAATTAACATCCAAAAGAGTCCATATAACAACAAAGCAGATACAAGAATTATTTCAATATCATGATTCCCGCTGGCAGGCTTGATATTTCTCATGATGCCTTACTGGCTGACTGCTGACTGATCCGAGAGTTCGCGGATGTTTTTTATCTTTTTCCGAAATAATCGGCTCTTTTATAAGCCATTCAATCCCAATATCAGGATCAGACCATAAAATACCGCCTTCATCATCCGGCGCGTAAAAATCAGAGCATTTGTATGAAAAATGGCATGTTTCACTCATCACGCAGAATCCGTGAGCAAATCCTTCAGGGATAAACAACTGTCGCTGATTCTGATCCGACAGAGAAACCCCTGTCCATTTGCCAAAAGTCGGAGAACCCTGACGAATATCAACTGCCACGTCAAATATTTCGCCGGTGATCACCTGAACCAGCTTTGCCTGCGGATGCTTTTTCTGAAAATGCAGTCCCCGCAGCGTTCCTTGTACTGAATACGACAGATTATCCTGAACAAAGATTCTGTCAATACCGAACTGCCGGTACCGCTCTTCATGATAAGTCTCCATGAAAAAGCCCCGGCTGTCTTTAAATACATTAGGCTCAATAATCAGGACGCCTTCAAGAGATGTTTTTATAATATTCATAAGTCAGTTTTAGGTTTTAAGTAATTCCCAATTCCTTAGTATTTTAACATATCCATCAAATATTGTCCGTAACTGTTTTTTGAAAGCGGTTTTGCCAGCTTTTCCACCTGAGCCGCATCAATGAATCCTTTCCGATATGCTATCTCTTCTACACATGCCACTTTCAGCCCTTGTCTGTTTTCAATTGTCTCAATAAAATCAGATGCCTGAATCAGTGTGTTATGAGTTCCGGTATCAAGCCATGCAATTCCTCTGCTGAGAAGTTCAACATGAAGTTTTCCAATTTTCAGATACTCCATATTCACATCTGTAATTTCAAGCTCCCCTCTTGGAGATGGTTTTAATCCAGCAGCAATATCAACCACCTGATTATCATAGAAATAAAGACCAGTAACCGCATAATTGGATTTAGGATTCTGAGGCTTTTCTTCTATATCAATTGCCTTTCCTGATTTGTCAAAACTGACAACGCCGTAACGCTGGGGGTCTTTTACCCAGTATCCGAAGACTGTGGCACCTTCTTTTCTTGAACATGCTTCAATGAGCTGTCCTGAAAAACCATGCCCGTAAAATATGTTATCCCCTAATATCAGACAGACATTGCCGTCTCCGACAAATTCTTTTCCTATAATAAAAGCCTGAGCAAGCCCTTCCGGGTGGGGCTGTTCCGCATAAGAAATTGAAAGCCCCCACTGTGATCCGTCTTCTAAAAGACTTTTTAAATAAAGGCAGATCATGCGGCGTTGAGATTACAAGAATATCTCTGATTTCAGCCAGCATCAGAACAGAAAGAGGATAATAAATCATTGGTTTGTCATAGATCGGAAGAAGCTGTTTGCTTACAACCTTGGTTATAGGATAAAGCCTTGTCCCTGATCCGCCTGCAAGTATGATTCCTTTCATGATTGACCTCCCGTAAATTTTTGAACCCGGACTTCCGAAGTCTTTTAAGAAGCTAAGTTTTTTGTAAAAACTTAGCTTCTTATCCGTGTCCTTATTCTGAAAAATTTTTCTGATATATTATCTTATTTTTTCTGATATTACCAGAGCTAAAAAACAGTATGACATTATGAAATTTGTTTTCTTCTTCAAGATTCTGATTATTAAAATATTTCTAAATAGAGTTTCGGAAACTCATTAGGTCTTTAATGATGCTCTGATATTGCATTAATTCTGATAATCTGATAATGAAAGATTCAGAGAAGAATAACAGATAGAAAAAGTCTTAAAGTTCGTAGTACCGCCTTTAGGCGGTATTTGTGAAAGCAGTAGAGGAACGGGTCAACAATCTGTTTCTGCTTGGGATACCGCCTAAAGGCGGTACTACGAACTTTTTCGATCTGCTGAATTTAGCGGATGAAACCGTAACAATTAAACAACAAAGATAAAATA
>CAWEAR010000017.1:0-142032 GCA_963806835.1 uncultured delta proteobacterium | reverse complement strand
CCGTCCGTATGTTTCCATGCGGAAGGGATATCTTATCTTGAGGCTGGCTTCCCGCTTAGATGCTTTCAGCGGTTATCCGATCCGGACATGGCTACCCGGCGGTGCCGCTGGCGCGACAAACCGGTACACCGTAGGTCTCGTCTCGTTCGGGTCCTCTCGTACTGGGAACAAATCCTCTCAAATATCCTCCGCCCGCGAAGGATAGGGACCAAACTGTCTCACGACGTTTTAAACCCAGCTCACGTACCACTTTAATCGGCGAACAGCCAAACCCTTGGGACCTGCTCCGGCCCCGGGATGTGATGAGCCGACATCGAGGTGCCAAACCGCGTCGTCGATGTGAACTCTTGGACGCGATCAGCCTGTTATCCCCGGCGTACCTTTTATCCGTTGAGCGACGGCCCTTCCGTCAGAACCGCCGGATCACTAAGACCCACTTTCGTGCCTGCCCGGGATGTCTCCCTCGCAGTCAGGCTCCCTTATGCCTTTGCACTCGCCGGCTGGTTTCCGATCAGCCTGAGGGAACCTTCGCACGCCTCCGTTACTCTTTCGGAGGCGACCGCCCCAGTCAAACTGCCCGCCAGACACTGTCTTCAGCCCGGTTTACGGGTCTGAATTAGAATCCTAAAACAGCAAGGGTGGTATTTCAACGACGGCTCCGCCGGAACTGGCGTCCCGGTTTCAAAGCCTCCCGCCTATCCTACACATACTGTTCCAAAATCCCATGTCAAGCTGCAGTAAAGGTGCCGGGGTCTTTCCGTCTATTCGCGGGTACTCGGTATCTTCACCGAGACTGCAATTTCACTGAGTCACTGGTTGAGACAGCGCGGAAGTCGTTACGCCATTCGTGCAGGTCGGAACTTACCCGACAAGGAATTTCGCTACCTTAGGACCGTTATAGTTACGGCCGCCGTTTACCGGGGCTTCGGCTCAATGCTTCTCTTGCGATAACATCTCCCCTTAACCTTCCGGCACCGGGCAGGCGTCAGACCCTATACATCGTCTTGCGACTTGGCAGAGTCCTGTGTTTTTAGTAAACAGTCGCTACCGCCGTTTCTCTGCGGCCTCCACGGGCTCCGCATGCATGATGCATCACCCGCGGAGGCACACCTTCTCCCTAAGTTACGGTGTTATTTTGCCGAGTTCCTTAACCAGTGTTCTCTCAAGCGCCTTGGGATCTCTCCCTGCCCACCTGTGTCGGTTTGCGGTACGATCACCAAAATGCCTTGCCAGAGGCTTTTCTCGGCAGTACGGGATCGGTCAGTTTCCGGGACATAGTCCCTCCTCGTAGCGTCTCGGCTTTTATGAAAGGACGGATTTGCCTGTCCCTCCGGCCTACCTGCTTGAACCGTCTGTTCCATAAGACGGATGACCTGCCCCCCTGCGTCCCCCTTCGCTCCCGTCCCCTTGCGGAGACATCGGCATTCCGGTGGTACAGGAATATTGACCTGTTTTCCTTCGCCTACGCTTTTCAGCCTCGGCTAAGGGATCGACTGACCCTGGGCAGATTAACTTTACCCTAGGAATCCTCGGGCTTCCGGCGAGCGGGTTTTTCACCCGCTTTTTCGTTACTCATGTCAGCATGGTCTCTTCCGTACAGTTCACACATCCTTGCGGTTGTGCTTTGCCCCGTGCGGAATGCTCCCCTACCCAGAAAAGAATCCTGGGATTCTCTCCTGCCGCGGCTTCGGTAATACGCTTGAGCCCCGTTACATTTTCGGCGCAGATTCACTCGACCAGTGAGCTGTTACGCTATCTTCAAAGGATGGCTGCTTCTAAGCCAACCTCCTGGCTGTCTGGGCGCTTCCACATCCTTTCCCACTTAGCGCATATTCCGGGACCTTAGCCGACGGTCCGGGCTCTTTCCCTCTCGACTACGGAACTTAGCTCCCGCAGTCTGACTCCCGCTGTCTATGCTGGCGGTATTCGGAGTTCGGTTAGGTTTGGTAATCCGGTAAGACCCCTAGCCCATCCGGTGCTCTACCCCCGCCAGCCATTCACGCGGGGCTATACCTAAATATATTTCGGGGAGAACCAGCTATCTCCGCGTTTGTTTGGCCTTTCACCCCTATCCGCAGATCATCCGAGCAGTTTTCAACCTACACCGGTTCCGAGCCTCCACGCCGTTTTACCGGCGCTTCGCTCTGTCCACGGATAGCTCACGCGGTTTCGGGTCTGCTCCGTACTACTTGACGCCCGTTTGAGACTCGCTTTCGCTGCGGCTTCACCTCACGGCTTAACCTTGCAGCACAGAGCAACTCGCTGACTCATTATGCAAAAGGCACGCAGTCACACCGGAAAGAGCCGAAGCATCTTCCCATGGTGCTCCCACTGCTTGCAGGCAGACGGTTTCAGGTACTTTTTCACTCCCCTCACAGGGGTACTTTTCACCTTTCCCTCACGGTACTGGTTCACTATCGGTTGCCAGGTAGTATTCAGCCTTGTGAGACGGTCCTCACTGATTCCCGCAGGGTTCCACGTGTCCCGCGGTACTCGGGTTTCCGATCCGGAAAGAGAGAACTGTTTCACCTACGGGACTCTCACCCGCTGCGGTATGCCGTTCCATGCATTTCGGTTACGGTTCTCTTTTGTAACTTCCCGACAGTTCCGGAAAACTGTCCGATCAGACCCCTCAACCCCGTATATACAACGCCTCCGGGCTGTCACACATATACGGTTTGGGCTTCTTCCGGTTTCGCTCGCCGCTACTTCGGAAATCACTTTTGTTTTCTTCTCCTGCGGCTACTGAGATGTTTCAGTTCGCCGCGTCCGCCCTGTCATGCTATGTATTCGCATAACAGTGTCCCGACATTGCCCGGGACGGGTTCCCCCATTCGGAAATCTCCGGATCAGAGCCTGTTTGGCGGCTCCCCGGAGCTTATCGCAGCCTGCCGCGTCCTTCATCGCCTCCTGACACCAAGGCATCCGCCGTCTGCCCTTCAAAACCTGACCACAAAATAAGCCCGACACACAATTTCAAACGCCTTTATTTTTACTGTATCCGAATTGTCAAAGAACTCTCCGCGGATATTATCCGCTTTTTCTGGTGGAGGTGAACGGGATCGAACCGATGACCTCCTGCGTGCAAGGCAGGCGCTCTCCCAGCTGAGCCACACCCCCGGTCAACAGTTGTCAGCGAACAGTATTCAGCACCAGCTGACAACTGTTCACTGACAACTGTTCACTGACATGGTGGCCTGGGTGGATTTGAACCACCGACCTCACGCTTATCAGGCGTGCGCTCTCACCGAGCTGAGCTACAGGCCCCTTGCGAATGCCTGTTGTTTCACTTAACCTGTTTTAAATATATTCCGGACCGGACAGTGACATAATTGCCGGATTTTTCTTTCCTTTAAGAAAGGAGGTGATCCAGCCGCAGGTTCCCCTACGGCTACCTTGTTACGACTTCACCCCAATCATCAGCCATACCTTGGGTGCCTGCCCCCCTCGTGGGTCTGCCCGGCAACTTCTGGTACAACCGACTCTCATGGTGTGACGGGCGGTGTGTACAAGGCCCGGGAACGTATTCACCGCGGCATGCTGATCCGCGATTACTAGCGATTTCGGCTTCACGGAGCCGAGTTGCAGACTCCGATCCGAACTGGGGACTGTTTTATGGGATTGGCTTGCCCTCGCGGGTTTGCTGCCCTCTGTACAGTCCATTGTAGCACGTGTGTAGCCCCGGGCATAAAGGCCATGAGGACTTGACGTCATCCCCACCTTCCTCCCCGTTAACCGGAGCAGTATCTCCAGAGTCCCCGGCTTTAACCGATGGCAACTGGAGACAGGGGTTGCGCTCGTTGCGGGACTTAACCCAACATCTCACGACACGAGCTGACGACAGCCATGCAGCACCTGTCTTGCGGCTCCCCGAAAGGCACTCTCCCGTTTCCGGGAGATTCCGCAGATGTCAAGCCCGGGTAAGGTTCTTCGCGTTGCGTCGAATTAAACCACATGCTCCACCGCTTGTGCGGGCCCCCGTCAATTCCTTTGAGTTTTAATCTTGCGACCGTACTCCCCAGGCGGACCACTTAATGCGTTAGCTTCGGCGCGGCAGGGGTAAATACCCGCCACACCCAGTGGTCACCGTTTACTGCGCGGACTACCAGGGTATCTAATCCTGTTTGCTCCCCGCGCCTTCGCGCCTCAGCGTCAGTATTGGTCCAGGAAGCCGCCTTCGCCGCCGGTGTTCCTCCTGATATCTACGCATTTCACCGCTACACCAGGAATTCCGCTTCCCTCTCCCATACTCAAGCCTTCCAGTATCAAATGCACTTCCGGGGTTAAGCCCCGGGATTTCACATCCGACTTAGAAAACCGCCTGCGCGCCCTTTACGCCCAATAATTCCGAATAACGCTCGCACCCTCCGTATTACCGCGGCTGCTGGCACGGAGTTAGCCGGTGCTTCCTCCGGCGGTACCGTCAGCGGAGACGCATATTCCGCATCCCCGTATTCTTCCCGCCCGACAGAGCTTTACGACCCGAAGGCCTTCCTCACTCACGCGGCGTTGCTGCGTCAGGGTTTCCCCCATTGCGCAAAATTCCTCACTGCTGCCTCCCGTAGGAGTCCGGACCGTGTTTCAGTTCCGGTGTGGCCGATCATCCTCTCAGACCGGCTAACCATCGCAGCCTTGGTGGGCCGTTACCCCGCCAACAAGCTAATGGTGCGCGGGCTCATCCCCGGACAGCGGCTTGCGTGCAGAGGCCGTCTTTCACAGCGGAGACCTGAGTCCCCGCCGCATTATCCGGTATTAGCGCCGCTTTCGCAGCGTTATCCCGGATCCGGAGGCAGATTGCCCACGTGTTGCTCACCCGTTCGCCACTTTACTTACCCCTGCAAGCAGAGGTGTTCTCGTACGACTTGCATGTGTTAGGCACGCCGCCAGCGTTCATTCTGAGCCAGGATCAAACTCTCCGATAAAACTCTCCTCCCCGCCTTGCGGCAGGGCAGTTCATGACTTTATATGACCCGACTTTGTATGTCAATGTCCGTTTTTCAAAGATTCGGAACCCTCTCCGTCCGCTTCTTCATAAAAAGAAATGAACAGAAAGAATATCTGTTTTTTATACTCTGTTTTTTTCATCCTGTCAAGCATTTTTTTCATCTTTTTTTCATGCCGACAGAAACTTCACAGGAAAGAATCTCTTCCTTCCCGTGCAAACCCGACCTTTATATACCCTCTTTTTTTTTTGTCAACAACTTTTTTTCAGAAAATAATATAAAAATAAAAAATTGGAATTTCAGATGGTTATAAAGCTATAGCGGAATTTCTTATTACCATGAACTTTCAGATGCTTCTTTTAATGAATTATACATATCTATTGTTTTATATAGTTTTGTTATTTCAAAAACTTCCGCTACCTTCCCTTTTGCATTTGCTATCTTCAGATCCCCGCCTTTTCCCCTGAAACGTTTAATCATAAAAGCAATAGCCCCTATACCGGAACTATCTATCATTTTCACTTTTTCCAAATTCAAAATTACCCTGTTTTTCTCTGTACTCTGAAACTGGCTGATAACATTTTTTAATGAATCTATCGTGTCGGCAACCATATAACCGGATATATGCAATAAAATAAAACCGTTGCTATTTTCTTTTATTATTTCCATAATATATTTCTTTATTAATTAGCTCCTTTACCTGTCAGAATTGTAAAAAACGTTTTTGCAATAATCGAGAACTCCATTGCGAAAAAAGAACTTAAACGGGTTAAAGCAACGCCGTAAGCATGATCATATAAGAGTTTATTCTTTACACTGTCAAGTGAGGAGTCATAATCAATATTTACCTGTGCAAGACCTGTTATTCCCGGTTTTACAGCTATAATACGTTCGTCATAAAAAGGGATGGTCTCTTCCAGTTTATTCACAAAAGCGGGACGCTCGGGACGGGGCCCACAACACTCATCTCCCCTTTTAAGACATTATAAAATTGCGGCATCTCATCCATTCTGGTTTTACGAAGAAAACGTCCTATGCGTGTTATTCTGGAATCATTTTTTTCTGCCCATACAGGTCCGGTTATTTTTTCAGCATTATTTTTCATAGTTCTGAATTTAATCATATTTATATTTTTACCATTAAGCCCGACCCTCTCCTGAATAAAAAAGACCGGTCCTTCCGAATCCAATTTAATCAGCAGAGGTATAGAAATCAAGATCGGTAACCCTATCGCCAGTCCAGTAACGGAAATAAAAATATCCATTATCCTTTTTATAACGGCAACTGTCGGATCCATAATTTTTTAGTCAAATTTTCCTTTTACTTACAATTTTTAATTTCTCTGTAAAGATTAAAAAATCGAAGTGTTGTTACTATATAATATGAGTATATCACTGAAAAAAAAGGTTACAAGAATTTTTTACGTTTAATTCATATAATAAATATTATCAAAGTATCTGTAAATTTTTTATAAAATTTATACAATCCATTATAAAATTTTCCGCTGCTTTCGGATTGCTGCCGAAATGAAGATGAATATAGCTTCCAAGAGTCTGTTTGATTTGATATCCTTGAACCGGCTTTTCAACTCTCCTCCTGTCGGCGACAGCATATACAGTTTCAACATTATCAGGATATAAATCAATCATTTCAGAATAATGAAATTCATGTCCTTTGATGGTTTCACCAGTATCTCCGAGCAATGTTTTATGAGTCAGAGTAATTTCACGGTATCCAAGAGCGCTCAATTTATCCTGCATGGTGCAGGTAAACGGAAAGCATCCGACCATAGGAAAACCTTTTCCCTCTATATCAACAATTCCCTTGCATAAATACATAAAACCGCCGCATTCAGCATAGATTGGCATTCCTGCCTGACTCTTTTCCCTGATTTCTCTGATAAGAGGGCGATTCTCAGAAAGTATATCAGCAAAAAGTTCAGGATAACCTCCTCCGAAATAAAGTCCGTGAAGATTATCAGGGAGCATTTTATCTTTTAACGGGGAGAAAAAGAGCAGTTCAGCCCCTGACGCCTTCAGCATATCCAGATTATCCTGATAATAAAAACAAAATGCCTTATCCCTTGCTATTCCGATATTCGGTTTGGTGAGAGGTGAGATGTGAGAGTTAAAAGGCGGAGTGGCTTTTGTGACTTCTGATTTCTGATTTTTGACTCCCTCCACAATTTTATCAAGATCAATACTCTTTTCTATAATATCTGTTAAACGATCCAAATATTCAGCTGACAGAGGATGTTCATCTCCTGTAATTAAGCCGAGATGTCTTTCAGGTATCCCAATCGCTTCATCTCTTACAATTCCGCCTAAACAGGGTATTTTACAACTCTCTTGAAGAGCATCCTTTAAATAAGCCAGATGACTTGGACTTCCCAGATGATTGAAGATCACTCCTATAAACTTTAACTTATCATCAAAACCTTCAAAACCCTGAACCAGCGCCGCCGCACTTCGAGCCATGCTCCGGGCATTTACCACTAATATTACAGGAAGATCAAGCCATTTTGCCATCTGGGCTGTAGAACCGGCTTCAGTTTTTCCGTCATAACCGTCAAACAGACCCATTACTCCTTCAACAATTGCAATATCAGCATCAGAACTATATTTGAAAAAAAGCTCCTGATTATACTCTTTGGAAAGCATCCACCCATCCAGATTTCTGCTGATAACACCTGTTACCAGAGTATGATGACCCGGATCAATAAAATCAGGTCCTACTTTAAAAGGAGCTACTTTCAATCCTCTGTGTCTGAAGGCAGCCATGAGTCCCAGTGAAACAGTTGTTTTACCGCATCCGCTGTTTGTTCCTGCAATAATAAGCCCTTTAATGGAAAACCTCCTGTTTTATAAAACGGTAAATATTTTTTGCAATTAATTCTGATCTTTTTGTTTACTCATAGAACTTTTAATAAATTAAAAATATTAAAAATGAATATTATTCATCACATATTGATTTTCCAGCCGTTTTTTATATTCGGAAGCCCTGAAACAGATATGCCGGCAAAAAAAACCGCTTATTATGTAAATTATTTTTTTCTATATTTGCAAATATCTGAACCGGAAGTTCTCTAAATACAATTTATTTACACATATTATAAAATTCTGTCAATATTTATCTTTTATGTTTTTATATTTTTTTATCCTTTTATTTCTGAAATATACAAATTAGTTTCTGTATGACATCGCGAATCGCATATTATAAAGACTGTAAAATCTCTGACAGTGCGACTCTTTAATAATGTAGGGTTACGTACGCTGCGATAATCCGACCTACATGCTTATATGCTGTTATCCTGATTGACCCGGTAACTGTTCACTGTTAATTGATCTTCCCATTCCCAGCACTTTTTTAACCTGCTCTTCTATAGGATTCACAGATATAGGATGATACTCATCTGTCTCTGTTTTTACGTTTTCAAATGCGCGGCTGATGATACTCTCCGTGCCTGCAAAAAGACGCACACACCCCTGAAAAATAAAAAAGCTCATAAATAACAGAATTATAATAGTTAAAAACGCATGAAGAAAAAAATCGGAAGTCAGATAATTGCCCGCAAAAAAAGCCTGTCCGGTTATCCACCCCACATATCCAAGAACAGCAATCACCGGAATATTAAAGATAAACTGTAATATTAGCCCGCTCAGTCTCTGGGCACCTGCTTCAATCGCACTCTCAAGAGCGTCATTCCAGAGACCTTTTAATTCTTCATTCAGTTTATTGGAGTCAGGGAGAATCGTTTCAATCTTACGAACCGAAGGATCAAACCGGGCTTTGACAAGCAGTTCCGCAATATCTGCCCAGTTCTGTATAATCACGCGGCGGTAATTCCGAAGTGCATGGTCAACCCTCTCACTTTTGCCGGTCTCTGCAATTGCCACACGGGATTCTTTGAAATTCCAGATAGAGGATGCGATTCCCATGATCTGACGAATCGGATTTCCGAATCTGAATATTGCGGCAATCCCGGTTCCGAAAATAAGTATCCGCGCCCACAGGGCAATAAGCCAGCCAACAGGACCTAACCATCGCTGCGCCAGTTTCTGATATAACAGAACATTAACACCAAGCACCTGCCGGGAATTCTCATTCTTTAATGCTGCCAAAGCATTATTTGCCGCATCTTTTTCAGTTTTTAAAATATTTTCTACAGCGTTTACCAGATACTTCCGATCATTTTCAATCTCCGCATGAATTTCATTTAAAATGTAATCTCTTAAAGTTTCAGCATTTTCCAAACGTCTGTCAATCACAAATCCTGCACTGTTAAATTCGCCGAATATCATATCCTGCAACATATCAAACTGATCAAAATCATGTCTGGGTGCTGCTTTGGGATCCCAGTCCGGCTGGTGCAGATGCCTTCGGGCAGAGATACACAGCACTTTTTCAACCGATCTTTCCCATGCTTTCTGAATATAATCTGAAAATTCAGGAAGAATCACTTCTCTGAGTTCCCGCTCATCCTGACGGTCGCTTTTATTCATTACACAGACCATAGATTCACCCTTGAACAACCGCACATAAGGAGATAAAAAATCAACATAATCCTTA
This sequence comes from uncultured delta proteobacterium, assembly GCA_963806835.1. Lineage (GTDB taxonomy): Bacteria > Desulfobacterota > Desulfobacteria > Desulfobacterales > CAWEAR01 > CAWEAR01. The sequence goes on along the minus strand of CAWEAR010000017.1, from coordinate 132,520 downwards.
CGTTTGGGGTTTTCCGAATCAAAGACGCATATAAGGATGTCTGAAAGTTCTATTGCTTTATGAACTATCGGAATATGCTTTTCCCGCTCTGTGCTGTCCGTGTCCGGTGTATCAATCAGCAAAACATTTTCAAGCGCAGAGGCAGCGTGACTTGAGAGAATTGAAACATCTTTACTGTTCAGTTCTTTGAAAAACTGGGATGCGTCATCTTTTTCCCTGCATAAAATGATAAGATTCTTAGTAGTAGGGCGGTTCATACCGCTTTCAGAGAGATTATCAACTCCGGCAAGGGCATTCAGCAATGTGGATTTTCCTGCGCCGCATGGTCCAAGAATTGTTACTACGAGCTTACGATCAAAACGCTCTTCAAGATCACTGATCAGCCGCAGAACTTCATGACACTGTTTCTTCAGGGCTGTCCCGGGTCTCCATAAAGGAGCATTATCTATTGAATCAGATAGAATCTTTATTTCATGTCTGAATTCTTCAATTCTGGCGCGGGCTTTGATAACAGAGAGTTTCTGATTTAAAATCATTATATCGCCTTTCATAAAAACTGAGAAGCTAAGTTTTTTAAAAAAACTTAGCTTCTTTTTCATCTGCTCAGGGTATTCTCGACAATCTCAATACATAACATATCAATCGCATTTCTGTCAGGATTTTTCGGAAGTGATGATAAATTATATAACGTATCAAACCTCACGTCAATATCTCCGATCTCCTCCATAAGACGATCATAATTCCAGCAACCTCTTTTTATTGCCAGCAGCAGTTCAGCATCAGGTCTTGGGAATGTAATATGCTTTTTTATCAGAATCTCTTCGCATTCGCTTAAAAGCCGATACAGATGTGATCCGTGTTTTGTATCAAATTTATAATGATTTTCAAGATTTGCACGTGCAGGATTCCGGTTTTTTTTCCATTCCTGATACTGGTTCCATTCTTTTAACGCCTGAGCATACCGCTTTTCTTTGTCCAATGCCTCAATAAAATTCTCATTAACAGGCATAATCTTTTCAATCATTCTTGTATCAAGGCTTTGACTGCTTTGAATAATTGAAAGAAAATCTCTGGTCTCTTTCATCTCCTCAAGTTGGATTTTCAAGGGATGATGCTGTCTTATCTCTTCAAAATAATTTGCCAGAAGCAGATTGAACGCGCCAATCTGATCTGTGCTTATAAGTTTTCTATCTTCAGGAAGTCCGAAATCAGAGCGCTCCGGTTTCTTTTTCGGAGGACTCAGCAGCCATGATCTGTGGTTTTTGATTCTTCTTAACTGGGAAAAAGCATATCCTGCAAAAGTATATCTTGCTTTTTTGGAAAGGAAAAGCTCTCTTTTTTCAGCAATCTGTTTCCATTCATCAGAACGGATAAGCCAATCTTTTTCAGGAACAAAGAGCCATTCAATAATATTAGGATTACAGTCACATGCTAATGTCAAAAACTGACGAATCTCCATAAATACAGTATCATTGACTTTATCTTCAAACTGTTCGGTACGGTTCAGAAATCCGAGAAAATATTTTTTATCAGGAATAAAAACCCCGCGTGTATCAGTATCTGACTCAGGGGTATTTGTTCCGTATAAATGAGAGCCTGTTATAAATTTTGAAATAATTTTAAATTCTTTTGGAATATTCATGAGTGAGAATCTCCCTGCCAAGTTTTTACAAAAAACTTATCCTCTTTTAAATAGTTTGGAAACAAGGGAAAGAAGCCAAGTTTTTTGCAAAAAACTTGGCTTCTTTTCAGTGAAGATCAGCCTGCTTTTTTGCAAGACTGCTTTGTTGGAGACCATAAGATAAACAATTCATTTACAACTTCCTGAAGTTGTCTCACAGTACCGCTGAGTTCCGCTGTTTGAAAACCATGTACAAGACGGTTTCTGACATTCATAAGAGACTTTGCTTTATCAAACTGTTCTATTGAGAGTTCTCCCTGTGAATACAAATGGTTTATCAGAGATTTTGTCGGAAATCTCTCTATAGGAATTGATAATTCTTCCGCCTGTTTTCGCATCATAGCTTCAAGTATCAGCCAAAGCGATAAAAATGCGCCTTCATTTTCACCGAAAGAGATGAGCCGATCTGCCTGCTCTTTTCGTCTGAATATCTGCTCCCATGATAATAATTCTTCAGCTTTTATATTATTTCCGTTTAACAGACTGTCTTCTCCCGTAATCAGGAGAAAACGCCATCCGGCATGTTGAGAAATTATTTCAGATACTTCACGGTACTGTTCTATTGAAGTTTGACCGGCTGAACCTTTGATTTCAATAATATAGCCTTCATTTTCAGATTTTTTTACAAGCAAATCCGGACTGTATCTGCCCAAATCAAATGGCAGAACTTCAATACCGGGTTCAACAAAGACTTCAAATCCCTGCTGTCTATATTTTTCTGCAACTATGGAGCGGATTGAATCTTCTCTGTTTTTTACTGAGTCAGTATTCATTGCTCCAAAGGATTTATCATGGCAAAAGAGCTTTAATATCAAATAATAATTCTAAGTATTGTTCCACACATTCACGTAGTTCGGTATAAGAGCCGATATTTCGATCTTCAAATGCGTGAATTGCGTTTCGCCTCTGTCGCACATACTCTATATATTCAATCCAGTTATTATCAAGAATATCATTTTTTTTGAAAAACTTTTTTAATTCCCCAAGCATAAGAATATCAGGTTTTTTAAGCCCTTTTTTATTTTTCAAAACATTAATATTTTCTTTATAGTCTTCATAATACACTGACAAAAAAAGTTTTAATGATCCTTCTATTAAACTTCCCAAATTTGCCCATGCGAGAATTAAAGAACCGTCTTTAGCGTCTTTTGGAATATCTCTGAACCAGAATTTTAAACAGTAAGAAAGCGAAACTTGTCTATCAAGACGAGACTTATTCATCAAGTCAGCAGCGTCTTTTGAAGCCCATTCATAAGCATTGCTCCAAAACATAGACATATCTGTATTCATCTTTATGATTGTATTTAAAGTGTCATCCATGTTATTTATATCCATTGGAATTTTTACTAACTCTCTTTGCATATTATCAAATTTTTTCTTGTTATGAGGCTTTGCCTCGTAACGGAAGAAAAACGGCTCTGCCGTTTTCCGTATTTCAACCGGGCGGGTATCCTATCTGCTACAAACATAACGCTCCTACGGAGCTTTTTGTTTTACATAAAATCAATCTTATCAATCTCTTTCATAATCTTATCCGTCTCGGACAACGCCGCAATTATTTTCTGATAATGCAGAATATCATCAAAATCAAGTTTTCGCCCTTTTCTGTCCTTGAGCCATTTCTGAGCCGGCTGGTACCCTCCGATATAAAATTCCCATGCTATTTCAGGAACATTGTCAAAATACTGCTCCTGATTTATCCAGACTTTGTTATTTTCAAAACGTGGTTTAACAACAATATTCTCGCCGGATTGCGGATAGGTTGTTATCCGTTTTTCAACTAAGGGGCTTTCCAGCAGGTGAATCTGCCGCAGTTCACCGCCAAGATTGACCATTTGCCAAAATATTTCAGTATTTTTCGGATAAGGTACTCTTGGAAAATCTATTTTTAAAAATTCTCTGTATTTTTCCCTGTATGCGGGAGAGTGCAGTACAGCGTAAATGTAATCAAGGATGTCTATGGGTGCAAATGTTCCTTCGGATATTGAGCTTGCCGAAATATTTTTTTCAGGAGTGAATTTCAGTCTGAGCTTTCTGGCAATCTGCGTAACAATTTTTTTATCAAGATTCGGCTCTCTTTCAGGAATATTTTTTTCAATATCATTTCCGTTATTCTGATATAAATAGAGCGGAAATATATAGCCTGTCTCTTTTGTCTGAGATGATATACTGCACATATCAGATACAAGTCCTGATAAAAAAACATGCTGAAAATCAAAAGTGCTTTGCTGTCTGCAAGTTATCAGACTTATATTTTCAGAATGAAAATTTAAATGCCTGACCATTTCTTCTCTGGGATATGCAATAAAACCCTTTGATTTTCCGGTAAAAACAGATTTGCGGTTATCAAAAGGACGGTACATAACATCAATAAATTCAGGATTATTACTGATTATATCATTTTTAGCCCATTCTATTTTCCAGTCTCTTCCGTCAGCAGGTAACTGATATTTCTTTCTTATATCTTCGATTGGCAATTCAGTAAAATCATCTTTAATTTTCTGAATTTCAGATTTACTGAACTGAATGGTTATCTTATCACGTTTTGTCTGAAAACCTGAAACATAACAGATAAAAAGATGGTCAAGTTTAAAGCATTTATAATATAATTTTTTTGAAGAAAAATCTTTGGGAACAAAGAAAAAATAAGGTTCATCATCCTTTAACGCTTTCCATTTAACAGAAGAAATAGTATTTTTATTCAGATAATTATACTTTTCTTCTCTTTTTCCGTAACAGTCCGAATGAAATACCTGCACGTTTTTTTCTGATTTTTCTTCCGTTCTTACAAAGATATTTACTGAAACCCCCTGCATAATGTCGAAAACATTCTCATCTTTTGAACCGTCCGGGGCGGTTTCATTTTTTTTCGCGCTGCCGTGCAGATCAAGAATATAAATTTTATCAAAAGTTTCAAGCAGATGTTTACGCATCTGCCGGTGTGTAACTCCGTCAATAAAGCTGTTATTTGAGATAAAAGCAAGAATACCTCCGCCGCTTTTATCTATAAGATTCTCTCCGAAACGGATAAATTTTATATAATCATCATCAAGATTTATCTTCTTTTCATTCAGGTCTTTTTTGTAATCTGCAATCAGATTCTGTATCCATTCCCCTTTATTGCTGCTGCTTACGGCATACGGCGGATTTCCCAGCACAACCATAACAGGCGTATCTCTTTTTATATGATTTGCCTCATTTGCCTCTCTGCTTAACCATGATGCAAAAAGACCGGCTGTATCCGGGTGATGCTCTTCAAGGCTGTTGGTGAGAAAGATTCTCAGCCGCTGCGGATTTTCAGGTCTGTAACCTGTTTCACTTAACAGCAGGTCTAATTTCAGATGCGCCATTGCATAAGGCGCCATCAGGATTTCAAACCCGTTGAGACGCGGTATAAGATGTTCATCGGCATAACTGTTCCAGATTCCCTGCTGTCCCTCAAATTCTCTGTAAATATGCTTTACAACTTCGGCAAGAAATGTTCCTGTGCCTGCAGCGGGATCAAGTATCTGTACTTTATGCACTTCCTGCTGAATCTTTCTTCCGTGAACATCAACCGTTATCTTTGTTTTTGCTGTATCTGCAAGACCACACGCCAGCCCGAATTCTGTTTTCAGAATATCGTCAACTGCTCTCACAATAAAATTTACAACAGGTTCAGGAGTGTACCAGACTCCCCGGCTTTTGCGGAGTGCGGGATCATATTCTGAAAGAAATGTTTCATAAAAATGGATAACCGGATCGTTCTGCTGGGTTGCTTTGCCGAAATTCTTCATAATTACGGCAATATCCGCCGCCCTGAATATATCCGCCAGAGCGTCAACAATCCATTTAATTCTGTCATCAAGATCATAACCGGCAATATACTGAAAGAGTTTTCTTAAAAAAGGATTTGATTCGGGTATTAATTCAGCGGCTTTCTGCCGTGAAAAATCTCCGGAAGCCCGGTCATGCAGACGTGCGGCAAACATTCCGTAAGCAATGGTTTGCGCATAAATACCTGCAAACTCTTTTTCAGTAATATCATGAATCAGAATCTGCCGGAAAGATTTGAACTGATCTTTCAGGGTGTTGTTCTGTCCGTTGACTGACAACTGTTCACTGCCTGTCAGCAGTGCTTTTTCAATCACATCAGCTAAAAGACGTGCTTTCCCCGCCATCATTTCGGATAATTTTGAAGCTGACTTGACGGTTTGTCCAGCATAAGTGCAGAAATCCCGGATCAGGCTGATAAAAACTGAATAATTTTCAGGGATTCCTATGATTTTATCACCCTGAATTTTTCCGACAGAAACAGAAGCGGCAAATTCACCATCACGGAATAACTGAAAATCAAGATAATCTGTAATTATCAAGTTATTTAATGACTTCCGGTAACGCCCGAACTGCTCTTTATATATTTTACTGTTTAAATCTGCACCGATGTCTTTAGCTTCAATGTAACCGACCGGAATATTTCCTTTTGTGATAATATAATCAGGCGCTCCGCATGATATTCTTGCAGGCTCGTTTGTTATCAGAACATCATCTGCAATGCTTTCAAGCAGATTCTGCAAATCGCCCCGGTAACTATGCTCACGTGAAATGCCTGTTCTGAATCTTGTATTCAGTCTGTCAATGTAATCATTAAGTTTCAATTAAATTTTCCTACATCTCATATTCATTTACGGGATAACCTATCCTAATTGTTCGTAACTATCATGGCACCATTTTATTTCATCTTTAGACCAGACACCGAATATCCAATCATTACCCAAATCGCTTAATGAATCCATTTCTTTGCCATTTGACCATTTTGTGCGGGTCAAGGCGCCTTTGGCGATTGCATCCCGGAAATCAGCCGTTATAAGCCTAAGATTATATTGTGTACCATTACAAAAAGCCAAGATAATTCCGGATTGGGGATGGATAAGTGCCGGGGTTCCATAAATCAGGCAGCGGCAATCCATTGGCAAACTATTGCCGATTTCATTCCAGACACGCTGAACAATATCGGGATGGCTACCTTGCTGCATGTAAGGGTCGCTGACGCTGTCCGGAGAAGCAAGCACTTGGCTCTCCGGCTTCCCGACACGGCTTAGATATTGAAGCACCTTTTTATTCAATGGGTTTTCAGTATTTATGATCATGAGTATAATGTTTTGACAGAGACTTCCGAAGTCTTCGGAAGTCTCTGTAACCTCAAATGATTTCCGCCTATCTTCTTCTCCCAGCAAGTTTCAGATATACAGAGGATAAAAGAGCATCATCTGAATAAGGCTGATTCTCCTGTGAAGATTCAAGATATTGCATTATGGCACCAGCCAGCGTCCTGATTACATCTCTGAATTCATATTCATCTGTCTCCAGAATTGTCGTTCGGAATCCCTGCAATTCTGTGCTGAAAGATGTCAGGGGAACTACACAGATGCCTGTAGCTCCTAACAGATAATAAACAAAGCGTTTATCAGGAAGAACGTCCGCCGCAGATGTAAGACTCTCCACCAAATCACGTACATTATCATTGGCAATCGGAAGTATCTGATTATTGTTCAGTCTCCCCTCTTTAAATACAACACTCATATAAAACGCCCCGTCAGGGCGGTTCACTAATATACCGGGAATATCTTTAAGTGCCTGATATGCAATCTCTGAGAATTTTTCGTAACGGTTCCGCCTCTGCTCAAGAAAAGCCGGATATTCAGGATGTTCAAATATATAAGGAATTGCTTTCTGCGGCAGTGTTGTGGAGCAGACCTCCACCATTTTTGCATTAAGGATGCTCTTAACATAAGCTGCAAAATTGGCATCTTTATCCGCATTATAGACCTCAATCCATCCGCACCGCGCCCGGGCCACGGCAGTTCTTTTGAAATCCCTTTCATTGAAATACCCGGAACATCACCGATCACGTCTGATAAATATCTGGTCTTTCTGCTGTTGAATATCAGATTGTGATATATTTCATCAGCAATAATAAAGAGATCAAATTTTTTTGCAATCGCAACAATCTCTCTCAGTATCTCTTCAGGATAAACTGCCCCTGTAGGATTGTCAGGATTGATAATCAGAATACCTGCAACTGCCGGATTATATTTTACCCGTTTCCGCAGTTCATCAATATCAGGGTACCAGTGATTATCAGGATTAAGCGGATAGCAGACCGGCGGCAGTCCTGCGTGAGCCGCCTCTGATGAGGAATGAGTGCTGTAAGTCGGTGAAGGGGTGATGATACGCGCTGTCCGGCGTAAAAATCCGTAAATTTTTGTGATAGCATCACCAAGTCCGTTAAAAAAAATAATATCATCCGGTGTAATATGAACCCCTCCGTTTGTATTATTTTTTTCTGCCAGAAATTCACGGGTTGTCAGAATCCCCTGGGTGGGGCAGTAGCTGTAAGCAAAATCCTCCATTGCCAGATCAGAAACAATTTTTTTCATCCATTGGGGAATTTTTTCACCTTTGGCAACCGGATCCCCGATGTTTTCCATTTTTATATTGATGCCCATCTTCTGCATTTTGTCTGCAATGCGTACTATATTTCTGATTTCATAAGTGAGTTCTCCTGCGCCTATGTGGAGAATATCGGTTCTCATATTTTTTCCCTTTCCTTTCTTTTATGGTGCTTTGCATGCTGTAAGAATAGGGCGTTTTCCCCACAGCCCAAAAAAGAAAAAGGGCTGCGAAGGTTTCACAGCCCTTGTAATTAAAAGGGCTGCGGGTTTATCGCCCGCAGCCTCTGATGTTTGTTTTTATTCAGTGTTCCGTTTAAAAAAAGACTTCCATCAGAGCAACGGGCATACCGGCTGCTGCCGCGATGCTCTCATTGGAAAGCGGACATATTGTTATTATTATACAAATTTTCATTGATAGTATCATCCGTAATTTATAACAGAAAATATCACATCTGAAAACAAATGTCATCAAAAAAATTTCTTTATATTTTTTTTTAACCGCAAAGGTCGCAAAGATTTCCGCAAAGTACGCCAGGAAGACAAGCATATACATTTGCGAACTTTGCATTTTTTGCGTTCTTTGCGGTTAATATGGCAGGATGTACTAAAAAAGAGGTTTTTAAAACCCAGTAAGTCTCTATGATTACTGTATGAACCGCTCAATTTTGGCGGTCTCTTTCAGCTTTTCAACATATAACCGCACTTCTGACTGAACTTTCTCCTCTTTCAGATACTTCTCAATCCGGCTCTTTACCTCTTCATAAGGGGTTGTCCCTTCTGCTTTTTTATCTGTAACTTTTATCAGATGGTATCCGAACTTTGTCTCAACAATATTGCTCACTTCCCCTGATTTTAAAGCAAAAGCCGCGTCTTCAAACGGTTTCACCATTTTCCCCCGCCCGAAATATCCCAAATCTCCGCCTTTGGCATTGCTGGAATCTTCTGAAAATTCTTTGGCAATGGTTCCGAAATCTTCACCTTTCTGAACTTTCTGCTGAATCCCTTCAAGTTTTTTACGTGCCTCATCTTTCTTTGCTTTATCCGCTTTTTCATCAGCTTTAATCAGAATATGACTTGCCTTGACCTTTTCAGGCTGTTTGAAGAAATCAGGATGTGCATCATAATATTCTTTTACTTCCTTGTCAGGAATTGTGATTTTTTTATCAAACTGCTCATTAATAAACTGCTCAATGATCATCCCTGATTTGATCTGAGTTTTCAGCATATCTTCTGTAAGATTCATCTTTTTCAGCTCTTCTTTAAAGGTCTCTTCACTGGGAAACTGTCCTTTTAACTCTGTCAACTGCTGAGTAACTGTTGCCTCTTCAATCTTTATGCCCTTTTTCTGGCTCTCCTGAAAGAGCAGTTCACGGTTAATAAGCCCTTCAAGAATATTCTTTTTGACTTCAGCAAGCTGAGAATCATTAATCTCCTGCCCCTGCATTGCCATCTGTTGACGGTACGGTTCGATTGCTCTGTTAAGTTCTTCCTGAGTAATGACTGTTCCGTTGATCACCGCTGCTTTACCATCGGAAGCCGGTTTTATCTCTTTTTTTTCTGCCTTATCTTCTGATGCACCACTTGCTGCGGCTTTATCATCAACAGCCGTTTTTGCTTCTGTTTTTACCTCTGTTTTTTTTGCTTTATCTTCCGATGTACCACTCGCCGCGGCTTTATCCTCAACAGCCTGTTTTGCTTCTGTTTTTACCTCTGTTTTTTTTGCTTTATCTTCTGCTGACTGCTCTGCCATTACTGGTACAGTAAGAGATGCCAAAAGAAAAACACAGACTGCTGCTCTTGTCAAAAAACATTTTCCGAATTTTATAATCACTTTTACTTCTCCGATACATTTCTGCTAACAAACACTGCTGTTTATTAACAAATGCACACTGAATTTTCATTCAGTGAGGAAGTATCTGTCAAAGCACACAGGAAAATCCCGTATGCGCCTTTGCCTCTGCCCTTGGTTATCGGGACTTTCTGCAATATGTCGGGTATCTGTGAAAGCAAAAACTTTCACAACGTTGCCATACCCTACTCCTCTACCCCATACGCATCAAGCTAAGAATTTTTATGATTCCGGAACCCCCGAAAATCAACGTTTTGCGTTTCGGCTGCCGTTCAACCTGAGATAATAAAATCAGTATGTTATATCCTTAGCCTGATGCGTATGTCCTCTACCTCTTTACCCTTTTCTTTAAAACCCCAAAGCCTGATTTACCAGAATCACTGAAATATCGGTCAGCATTGGTTTACGGTGCAGTATAGTGGTGATACGGCATATCCGTTGAGGAGCATTGCAATCACTGCATACACCTGTCTCCGCGCATGGAGTCGCCATATTCAGACTTTTTGCCCTCATAGGAGCAGCAACTTCACTGACCCGCTTCAATGCAGAGTCAATATCAGGCGTTACCTTATTCATACCTGCCACAATAATCACTTTTTTATTGCCAAAAGTCATTGCGTTGGTACGATTTCCAACCCCGTCAACATTGACAATCTCACCTGTCGCAGAAATTGCATTTGCGCTGCAAAAGAAACAGTCGCAACGCCCCTGATTCAGACGTAAATTCAGAATCTTCTTCTTTACCAGGCTCAAATGCTTGCCAATGATCATAAATGATCTTTCCTCTTTTTTCAAGTTCATTTATTATACCCAATTTTCGGGTGGTCTCTGAACCTCCGAATCCGAATGTTTCATACCCTGATACCAATTCAAGTATCAGAGAACAGCACATTTCTGCGTCAGAAACAAAATGAGCATCAAACCCGTGTTTCTTCAGACTGCTGACAGATCGTTCAGCCAGTTTCTGCCATAACCAGATATTATATTGATTCATTCTAATTCTCTTCCTCATTTTACCACAAAGGACACAAAAAAATAGCACAAAGAACACTATAATTTGTAAACCTTGTTAAACCTTTATCTCCTTTGTGGTTAGAAGTTGCATCACGTTATTTATTAACTCACCTTACGCAGAAAATTCGTAATCCCCCTTTTTTAAAGTGGGTAGAGGGGTCGGCTCATGAAAATCCCCCTTTACAAAAGAGGGAGACAAAAGGGATGTGTCCCATCTTTTACACATAAGCTCATTATCCGGGCGGCGGTTTGCCGGATTCTGTTTTGTGGTTAAGAAAATCAGTAATATCAACCGGTAAGTATTTTATTGTCTGATAAATTTTTATATAACTTTTTCGTTTAACAATTCCTTCTGTATTCCGACAGCCCTTTTTTAAATTTTTCCGTACCGCTTTGACAGTATGAAAATGATCTGCCTGAAATCCGGCAGCAGGAAATATTTCTCCGCCCGCTTTTGTCAGCCCTTCGGAATAATCAGAAATAACAATATCACCACCGTTTGAATTGATATTGATTGTGTCATTCCCCATATTTCATTCCAAATTAATCCTCTAAACTTTATTTAAAACTTTCATAGTCTTTAGCATGATTTTTATTATTCAGTCAATTTTTTTATTCATAAGAATAACCCAATTTGTTATCTATGGAAAAATTCAATAATATCAGGCATTGGATTTCAGGCAGAAAAACGGTTATTTTTTATAACAATATGTTTTATATTGTATTCATAAATTTATAAGTAGCAATTTGGGTTAAGAATAGCATTTCAGTTAATTAATTTTAAATAAAATCAGGGGTTGTTTAGGAAAAAAAAGTTTATTCCAAATTATCAATTTATTCAGACTTTTTTATTCCGTTCCTAATCTTTGCGTGGGAATGCTGCTGGAACGTTTTGCGTTCATTAATGCAAATAGGACTCGAAGCGTCTAATCCTGTGTTCCCAAGCGAAGCGTGGGAACAAGACCTAAACTCCTGTCAGTGAAACTAAGAAAATGACGGAATTGCCTAAGTCTGTACTGCATCCTGTCAGGGTAAAAGATTTCAGAATATACTACAGGGATGAACTTCTTGACAGAAAAAATTTTTATTGATACGAATATCCCGGTATATGTGGTTTTGGATTTAAGAAGCTAAGTTTCTTCAGGAAACTTGGCTTCTTTTAAAATCAGTAAATTATAAAAAATTGCGCATCACGTTATCCTGTAATTTCTTTTATATTTGAAAAAAATTATTTTAATACAATGGTCAGATTTAGCCATTTTACCGGGAGTGCAAAAATTAAATTTTTGCACTCCGGAGAGTTTGAGTTCCGAGTTATTATAAGAAGAAGATTATATTTCTTTACATTGGGATTGATAAATGATATGATTTCCCCATAGTTCTCATTTATTGACGGATATTTTGGCACATACTTTGCATATCCATATTTGCATAAGCGTTAAGGGGGGTGATAAAAACAGAACTCTATTTTCATCAAAGCGAAAAAGGTTTGTAGTACCGCCTTTAGGCGGTCTATCGTGAAGAACCGCCTAAAGGCGGTACTACGAACTTGTCGGTTAAACCATTTTTTATTTTAAACAAAAAAATTAAGGAGATTAAAAACATGAGAAAAATTTCTGAGAAAAGAGTGATGGCAATACTGATGGGTATGCTTTTTGTTTTGTCGGCAGGCGGCGTTGAAGCAGCTGTTGATATTAATAAGACTGGTCAGGAAGTTACCTACTATGACGGAATAACTGTCAATGCTACCAGCGGAGCGACTTTGGGTAATCCTGGCGGAACAGCGGCAGGCGGTACAGGGGCTAATCTGGATTTGATTTGTAAACTTGGTGCAGGTATTGCTGGTACTTCCCAACGATTTTTGCGTTTTGACCTGTCTAATGGCGCAAAGTTTAAAGAGAATCCAAGCTGTATGATTGACATTTACACTACCTAGCCAGAGTATTAGGTGGCGTTAATTCTGATTATGTAATCTTTAACCCTGAATCTACAATCAACGCTTCTCCTGATGTAACTGTTTCAGTGACTGTTGCGGCAAGCGGTATAACTGTTTATAATACAAATCCCGTTACAGTAACTTACACTCAGTATGAAAGTCTCAATGACGCCCAAAACAGAACAAATGCTGTCTCAGCAGCAACAGCAAGCACAAAATATATTGCTTTCGGCACTGCTGTCGGATGGGAAGTTGTTCCTGTTACCCCTTATAAAATTGATGTAACAAGCGGATCAAAAAAGTTTGTTGATACATGGGGAACGGCAACAACTGTAAATACTATCGGTCATGTGAAAATCTTCAACAGCACTACTCCTGTTTATAATCAGGCTGGAACAGCGACAATAGGTCTTGATGATATAGTTGATGCTGCCGCAACAATGTTTACTGTTACAGGTGATTTTTCCGCTCTTCAGGATAGCGGAATATGGGTTCCGGCAAATAAGAGAGTGTGGCTTGATTCGACTCCTGCAACGCCTTGCAATAGTCACGGCTAAAGAAGGAACTTTAAACACTTTATCCGCAACAAAAGCTGAGTTTAAGCATGATTCATCCATACTTGATGATACTCTGGTCTGTATGGAAGTAAATGGTATTAATGCTATCTCTTCCGGTCTTTATAATGGACTTTATGATGTTACACCAAATACAGGCTATTCTCAGGCTGATATTGATCTGGGGCAGCTCTCTGAATTGAAAAAGAACGGTTCTCAGGCGAGAATCAGCTTTTTGCTGACACCGGCGAGTATGTATAAAACCTATGTACGAATTGTTAATCCGTCAGAGACCAACGGAGCAGTCTATCTTACCCTCTCCAATGATGCTGGCATATCTGTGAATTTCAATCTGAATACAGTTGCAGGCATTTCAACCAGCACTTCAATGACAAATGGACAACTGAAGGCCCGCGCCAGCACACCTCTGATCAGTATGGCGGATATTGTTGCTTCTGCAAAAGCTGTCAATTCTGCTTTTGATGCAACAACAGGTAAGCTGAGACTAAACGCTGAAGCTGAATTCGGTCTGACAACAATGCCGCAATGGCCCGAGGGAACAAGTGTTATTATCAATGCTTTCAGTATGATGTCTGACGGAACCGGCTTTGTCATGATGCCTTATTAAATAAGTAACCGGACAAAACCCTAATGGTTTCAGAAACCCTTAGGGTTTTTTAAAGGAATGGAGATATAAAATATGAAAAAAAAAACAGATTATAATCGCATCGTGGTATTGCTCTTTTTTACTGCGGCTCTTCTGTTTACAGGCAATGCTTTTTCCGCAGTAACTATAACGCCTGCTCCTGCTGATAACGCCGTTAACGTGCCTTTAAATACAGCAGCAATTACCGCAGCATTCTCTGCTGAAATGGATGCAGCGACCATCAATAAACAGACATTTCCGGTAACAATAAAAACAGAATTCGGAAATATCGCTGTTGACGGAGAAGTAACTTACAGCAGCAAGATTGCGACATTTAAACCCGCTCAAAAAATGGGAATAGATGGTCCCACATCAGATTTAAACCCGAATACAACCTACTCAGTTACAATCACCACCGGCGTCAAAGAATCAGGCGGAACCGCTTTGTTAAGCAATTATGAGTGGAGTTTTACCACAGGTTCAGCAACAACGTCAAAAGTGATTTCAACCAGCCCTGAAAATAATGCTCTAAATGTGCCGGTGATAACAAAAATAATCACCGCTACGTTTTCCGAAGATATATTTAAAATCGGTGAAGGAACATTTATCATCACAAGTGAAGACTATGATATAATCACAGGAACTGGAATACTCAAAGGAACAGTATCTTATAACAGCACCGCCAAAACTGTTACCTTTACCCTCACAGATTCTTTGGAAATAGAAACAACTTATTATGCAACAGTGACACCTGAAAAAGTGGGAATAGATACAAAACCCGGCTATACATGGTCATTTACAACCGGCTCTGCTTTAACCTGTGTCAAAGGTGACTTTAACTGTGATACACAAGTTAATATGGCGGATGCAATTACAGGACTTCAGATATGTGTCGGAATGACTCCGTTATCTTCCAGCACTGCTGATGTCAATGCAGATTCAAAGATTGGTCTTGAAGATATTCTCTATGTGCTTAGATATATAGCGGGATTGGTTACGAATTAGTGAATAAGAAACTAAGTTTCTTAAAAAACTTAGTTTCTGTCAGCAGAAAAGATTAAGCAGAATCCACTTATTATCATACGTGTACCTGCAACGGACAATCCGTGATCTGTTCTTACTACAGTAGCCTGATTCTCATTTATTTCAGTCATAATAAATTCCCATTTTTTATAAAAAAACCCTAAAGGATTTTGAAGACCTTCAGGGTTTTTTTTAATAAAACTTAACACTTAAAACTAAATCGAATTACGCCGCAATATCTTTATTATAACAAACCCGACAACAGTTCAGACAACGCCCGGATTCTTTTAAAGCCTCTTCCTCAGTAAGAACCTGATCCACCTCAATAAAAGATTTGATTCTTTCATCCGGAGGCAATTCCGTCATTGTTGCACGCGGGGTTTTCACAAGACCCGGCACAGATTCAAACAAAGATTCCTGAATATGCTTTTTATACAGGGAATTCGGAATCGGTGTAACCTCCTGCCCTGTAAGATACAGATGAATAGCTCTTGCCGCTCTTCTTCCGCCGCCGATAGCTTCAACAACCAGAGAAGGACCGGTTGCAGAATCGCCTGCTGTAAAGATAAAAGGGATACTTGTCTGAAGTGTTTCAGGATTTGCCTCAATTGTATTCCAACGGGTAATCTTGAGGTCTTGCAGACGTTTTGCACCCTCTTTAAAAGATGTATCCGGTTTTTGCCCGATTGCTGTAATCAGCATATCCAATTCAAGAAGTGTTTCAGAGCCTTTTACAGGAACAGGGCGGCGTCTTCCGCTGGCATCAGGTTCACCAAGCTCCATTTTCAGATATTCCAGATGTGTCAGTTTGCCGTTCTCATCACCGACCACCCGTACAGGAGCGGCAAGAAACAGAAATTTAACCCCTTCATGCTCTGCTGCTTCGATTTCTACTTCATTTGCAGGCATTTCAGCGCGGGTTCTGCGATAAACAATAGAAACCTCTTCAGCGCCGAGACGAATAAGGTTACGGACACAGTCAATAGCAGAGTTTCCGCCGCCGACGACCGCTGCTTTCTTGCCGATAAGCGGAGGATTGCCCGCGGCAAGTCCTGAAAGAAATTCAATCCCTTTGTAGCACCCTGCAAGATTCTCACCATCTACTCCAAGATTATAATCATTCCATGCACCTACGCCGAGTAGTACCGCATCATATCCCTCAAAGATCAGATTGCTGAGATCAAAATCTTCGCCGAATTTTGTATTGGTGATGCTCTTAATTCCCAGATTCAGAATCCCTTCGATCTCCCAGTCAAGAATCTTTTTGGGAAGCCGGTATTCAGGAATTCCATATCTGAGCATTCCGCCAAGTTTGGGCATAGATTCAAAAATCGTTGCATCATGCCCAAGACGGCGCAGAAAATATGCGCAGCTCAAACCCGCAGGTCCGCCGCCGACAATAGCAACCTTTTTACCTGTCTTAGGAGCGCAGAAAACAGGAAGACGCTTGCCGGAATTCATTTCAAAATCAGCAACAAAGCGTTTCAACTGGTTTATAGAGACCGCTTCGTCTTCAATTCCTCTGCGACAGAAATTTTCACACGGATGAGGACATACCCTTCCGCAGGAGAGAAGCAGGGGATTGCGCTCTCTGAGGGTATTGACAGCGCCTTCATAATCTCCTGTCTGAATATGAGAGATATATTTTGGAATATCAATCTCAGCAGGACAGGTTTGTCTGCACGGAGCAAGGGCATCACTCTCCTGATTAAAATGGAGCAGTCTTTGCGTCATACTGATAACTGTCAGAATATTTTTAGGACATGCCCGTTCACATGCACCGCAGCCGACGCATTTTTCTTCATTTACTACCGGATATCCTTCAGGTCCGATTTCAATGGCATTAAAGGCGCAGGCTTTAACACAGTCGCCAAATCCGAGACACCCGATGCTGCATTCTCTTTTTCCGCCGTAAGTCGCGGCAACAGCTTTGCAGGATGTTACTCCCATATAAAAATATTTGTCAGCGGCTCTGTCCCCGCCTTTACATTCGTTATGGGAACGAACCGGCTCTGCTGTACTTACACTTAATCCCATGACCGCGCCGACATTCATTGCAGATTCAGGACCTCCGACAATACAGACACTAGGCGATGCTTTTCCTTCAACTACTGCTGCTGCTGCTGCTGAACATCCTGCAAATCCGCATCCGCCGCAGTTTGCACCTGCCAAACAATTTTCTACCTGTGCAATACGGGGATCTTCATAAACATAAAAGACTTTCGAGGCAACGCTCAAGACTGATCCGCATACTGCCCCGAGACCCAACATAAAAAGTAATGCTTCTATCACGTTTTTCTCTCCTTTACTTAACGCTGTTTGTCCGGCGGTGTTTCAATATTCGGATATATAATAATCTGATATTAAATTCTTTTAACAAAATAAAACTTCGGAAGTCTTTACTCAGATATTTATATATCCGGGATATGAAATACAACCGTCTGATTTCAAAGGTGTTAAATAAAAAAACAGTTACACCCGGAATTTTTTTTCATCTTCTATTTATGATGAAATTCTTTTTGTGTCAAAGATAAAATCTGTTACATCAAAAATTTTTTACATCTATTTATGATGAAATTCTTTTTGTGTCAAAGATAAAATCTGTTATGATAAATTTTTTTCTTAATTACCTTGTTTCCACGCTAAGCGTGGAAACAAGGGGAAACTTTTTGTTCCTGATTATCCGGCTTTCACATTAACCAAAGTCACTCATAATTTCTGGTCAAATAATAACAAAAAGCTGCTAACTCTCTGAAAACAGAAAATATATCTCTGAATTCATAATAATCGGCGTGAGCGCATGTGACATTTTTTATGCCGAACCTGTGAAATGCCAATTTTGTCCGGGATATGTGATAATATTGTGTAATTATTATAACTGACTCACAGTTATTGGCATCCATGTATTTTTTTACGTTTTTTGCAGTGTTATAAGTATTTAAACCGTTGTTGTCAGCTATGATGCGGTTTTCCGGCACTCCCCATTTGTTCAAATACTTTTTCATCGTCAAAGCTTCGTCTATCCCTTCGATACCAATACCGCCGCTGACAATTATTATCTCAATTATCTGATTTTTATACAGTTCATATCCTTTGAGCAGCCTTCCTTCTAATCTGGAAGATAATGTGCCGTCAGGATTTACTTTGTTTCCCAAGACAACACCCACGTCAGATTTTTTGTAATTATCCAGATGTCCGTCCGTTATCAGAAAGATGACAGCGATTATTAGAATAGATAACAGGCTGATAATCAATATTTTTAACTTCTTAACAATAAAGGAAAGAGGAGACTTCATCCATCCTTAAACCCCCTTCGTCTTAGATTTTGTCGTGTTACGCTCCGCTAACCCGACCTAGGGGCTGGGCAGGCATTCCAAAAACCATTGTATTACCGGATGTCTGGCTGAAAGCCTGAATCATTCTTAACTGCATGAGATTCGGATTTGATTCAAGCATTTTTGCAGCATTTGCCAGATTACGCAAAGCAGCGGTCTCACCCCGCGCCTTTTCCAATGCCGCTTCACCTTCTTTTCTTGCTCTGACCGCCTGTGTAAATATCTCTTTCAACTGCCCCGGAAACATAATATCTTTTATATTTACTGAAATCAGTTTTATTCCAATGGATTCTGTCTTTTTCTCTGTCAGATCATGCAACTGCTTTGAATATTCATTCCGTTTTTCAAGCAGTTTGTCTATATCAGCGGACCCGATGATTTCCCGCAATGCCATTTGTAACTCCAGATAAAGAGCCTCTTCATAATTCTGAACAGAATTAACAGCCAGCAGCGGATCAGCTATCTGATATTTTGCCGCAAGACTGACTTTGAGCGTTACACCATCCGAGCTTAAAAGCTCCTGTCCCGGAATCGAAACAAACCTGGGACGCAGATCAAGTTTCTGAATACTTGAAAAAAAAGAGATATACCAATATTCTCCTGCTTCCAAAATCCCTTTGAATCTGCCTTTGGAATATTTCAGGCCTTTTTCATATTCAAATATGATTATCCGTTTAACCGTTATTTTAAGAAGAATAAGGATAAGAATAACAGGAACAGCTTTGATCAGATATGCTGTTATCATTCTGACTGAATACCTTTAGGAGTTATTCCGTCTCAAAGGGAGATAAATTAAAAGCGGAGGGTTTAACCTGCATAGCTTTAAATTTATTGCGTTGATGCTCTCCCAATGAGACGGAAAGATGAAAAAGGGCAGGAATCCCTTTCTACAATAATTCAGGATGGCTACACGCAGAGCCGCTACAGTGATACTGTTACGACTGCTTCCGTATCCTGATTATTTACGTTATTTCGTTCTAAAACAAAGCATGTTTTTGTCGGGTTACACTGCGCTAACCCGACCTACTACATGACCAAGTTGAATTTTTGATTATCAAAAAGCTAAGTTTCTTAAAGAAACTTAGCTTCTTTTACACGACTTTCCATATAATATGAAATTCACAGAAACTGTTCTCCCTTTTTCAAACATTTGGTTCTGTTCAATTTTTCCTTTTGTAACTCCGGCAAGTTTCATAATCCCCATATAAACACCTTCCAATGTCTTGCAATCCTGTTCCGGCATTACTGTCTGAATTATTACATATCCAGGTTCTTTCCTTATAAATTTTCTGGGCTTTATGCCGGGACCCTTAAAAGCATTTATGTATGTTTCAACTTCAAACTCAAGATAGTCAATCGGAGTTTTCAGGTTTGCAGGAAACCCGTCTAATCTTTTGACTGTGGGATAAATCTGTTTTCCGAAAGTAATCATTGCATTTTCTTTTGATGCAGATGATTCCACGTAAGCTCCGATAAAATTATTATAATGTCTTACATCATACCAGCCGTCAGGCTCCAATTCATTCCAGTGTTTTCCTGTTTCCGTGAACAGTTGTCTGTCAGTTTTTTCAAGAGCTTCTTTGTAAAGCACCATCAAGGATGCTGCCAAAGTGATAAATTTACCTCTTACTTTTACCATAATTTATTCTCTCAACCTGCTTAACCAGTATAAATATTATAAAATTCCGTGTAATTTGGGGTGAACAAAGTAAATCCCGACCCACAGAATTTTTGCGATTCTGTTGAATCAGTAATGTAGTAATGTAGGTCGGGTCAGCGCAGCGTAACCCGACTGTACAACAGGAGACGGGCTTGAAATTCGGCATTATTTATGCTCTGTCAGTTTCAATATCAGATTAACAAATTCATCATCATTATAAGGCTTGGCAACAAAACCCTTTGCCCCAGTACGACAGCCTTATCCCGATGTTTTGAAGTGGTCCTTGATGTAAGCATAACAACCGGAATATTCTGGTAAGCCTGCTGAGACCTGAGAGAGCTTAAAAACTCATATCCGTTCATCCGGGGCATTTCAATATCAAGAACAATCAGATCCGGACGGAAATCCCTCAGTTTTTCAAGAGCATCAATACCGTCTTTGGCAGCCTGAACACGCCAGCCCTGTTCCTCCATCAGCCTGGAATACAACCTGCCGGATACTGACAGAATCATCCACAACCATAATCTGAAGAGATTTTTCCGATACAGGCATTTGCTCAGATTTCACGACTTCAGATACAGCGGTTTCTGTTCGGAGAAGCTCTTCTAAATTCAATATCGGAACAACGCTGCCATCCCCCATGATTGTTACCCCTGATATTCCTTTGACATACCTGAGATGGGATCCCGTGCTTTTGATTACGATCTCTCTCTGCCCCGCCAGATTATCAATCACCAGAGCCGCACGCCTTTCGCCTGTTTCAACAACAAGAATAATGGGGCTTTGCTGCTCTGATTCTCCTGATTCTTCAATATCTGTCTTTCCTGAATTCAGAATCTTTGCAAGATAATACAGAGGTAAAACTTCATCATTCAACTGCACCACCTGATCTATTTTTCCGGTAACATGCTCAGGAGCAACCCGGACAATCTCTTTAATCTCATTCAGCGCCAAAGCAAATGTCTGCCCGCTGACTGTGAATAATAATGCACGGATAACCGCCAATGTCAGTGGGATACGGATAGTGAAACGGCTGCCTTTATCTTTCCATGATGCAATCCTGATACTCCCCTTTAATTCCTGAATATTCTGTTTTACAACATCCATTCCGACACCGCGTCCTGATACTTCGCTGATCTTTCCGCGGGTGCTGAATCCCGGATAAAATATAAAAGAGGTTAATTCATCTTCAGAGATTTCATCTGCTTTGTCAGAGAGTTTCAGCTTTTTGACAGTCTCACGGATAGCAATATAATTCAGCCCTGCCCCGTCATCTGTAATACGGATAACTACCTGATTACCTTCACGCGAGGCAGACAGCCTGATAGTTCCCATCTGAGATTTTCCCAATGCCTGACGCAGTTCAGGATGTTCAATACCGTGATCCGCTGCGTTTCTGAGCAGGTGCATCAGCGGATTCTGTGATCTTTTCCCATACAGACCGGTCAAGCTCAATATTCTCCCCTTCAATCACCAGCCTGATCTTTTTACCCAGTTTATCTGCAACATTATGGACAGTACGGCGCAGTTTGTTGGTGATGATCTGCATCGGTGTCATTCTGACCCGCATCATTTTATCCTGAAGTTCGCTCAGAAGCACGCGCTGCCGGGTAAGCCGCCCTTCAAAGTCGCTGAAAAGATTAACCAGATTGGTATTGATTGTTCCGACATCAATTACAGATTCATTCAGAGTGCGGATAATCAGATTCAGTACAGAATAACGATCTAATTCCAGTGTATCAAAATCTTCAAATTCTTTTGCAGAAACCTCTTTTGGCGTTATTATCTGATGTCCCCTGATCCATGAAATTTTCTCTTCTCTTTTACTGTTCCCACGCTCGGATGCAGGAACATTTTTCTGATGTTCCAGTCCCTTTACTTCATAACTGACTTCCATTTCACGGGCGACATCTCTGAGCCGGTCGCGGGATAATTCAAGCTCATTCACCGCATTCATAAACAGATCCATTTTCTGATCAAATCCGCTCAATGCAATAATCAGCTCTCCGGCAAGATTGACCAGTTCATCCACCTTTTCCATTCCTACTCTGATGGTTCTGGTCTGATGAAAATCCAAGACTTCCGAATCTCCGGAAACTTCGGAAGTCTTCAAAGACTTCTGAATCTCCGGAGATTTTTCAGCAACAGAATCAGTCGGCAGAACTTCCGAAATTTCTGAAACGGTTCGACTGAGCGGTTCTACGGTTCGACTGAGCTCACCGAAGTCTGAGCTCACCGAAGTCTCACCGAAGTCTTCGGAAGTCTCACCGGGGGCTGATTCTGTAATCTTTTTATATTGCTCTTTTAATTTTTGAACCTTTGATGTCTGGGGATCATCAGGCTTGGCAACAATTCTTTCCAGCAGATTGGCTGAATCTGACAGCAGATTTATGATCTCAGGGGAGAGTATTTTTGCAGATTCATAAAGCCAGTCCAGCAAATCCTCAAAGCTGTGGGCATAAGATGAAACATTGGGAATCCCTATAATGGCAGATGCTCCTTTAAGAGTGTGGACAGATCGTCTGATCCGGCGGATAATTTCCCTCTGAGACAAAGATATTTCAGTCGGTTCTGTAATCTGGGATTCAAGGATATTCAGCGAGCGTCCCAAATCCTGAAGATGCTCCTCAGCCTCTTCATAAAAACTCTTCAGCAGCTCATTCGGAATTTCAGATTCGTATGATTTTTCTAAAACCATCAGGGTATCTGTTTCAGGGTTCTGAATACCCGACTCAATTTCCGCCAGTTCAAACATATCTTCCGGTTCCATGACCGGCTCAGATTCCAGAAGCTCTTTAAGCATGTCATCATTTGAATCTTCAGGCGGCTTATATGTTTCTGCCGGATAAGGTGATGCTGGTTCTGATCTCCTGATTTTATTTTCAGATTTTATTACCCCTTCATGCTCCGGGACAATCTCAGTAAGTTTCTGCAATACCGCCATATCTTCATCACGGGGAAGATTTCTTATTCTTCTGAAAGAGAGGACTGTTTTTTTGAGCATATCCCTTGAGTTGACGCCATCTTTAAGCAGTTTGTCGCAGTACTCCTGAAACTGGGATATTGTATCAGACATTACTCTGAAGGTCTCTTCTGTAAAACTGAGCTTTCCGGCAATGATCTCATCAAGCGTATCTTCCATCTGAAACGCTATGTGGCTTAATCCATATATTCCTACCATTGAGGATGCCCCTTTGACGGTATGCACAAGCCTGTGAACCTCATCAAGTATTTCTGTCTGATCCGCTTTTTTTCTGAGGGATTCAATCCCGCGGGTCAGAGAAGGGATATAGGTTTTTACCTCTTCTATATAGCCCTGTACAATCTCATTGCTGGACGACCTTGACATTAATAAAACATCTCCTTCTTTTATTCGGTTCTGAAAGCATTCATGCGCGGGGAGGCTAACAGCTTGTCTATATCAAGTATATTCACAAGATTCTCTTTATCAGCAGTCTCTCCCGTATATATAACCCCTGAAATATAAGAGATCAGTTCTCCTAAATAATCTGAGTTTTTTTCAGAAAACCCGGGATCTTTTTTATACGGACTGCTCTGAATCTTTTTTCCTGTCCGTTCCGGAGAAAATATACCCGTAACTCTGTCAACAACCGCTCCGACTTTTATTTCATGATTATGTAAAATAATCACCATTTTTCCGGTACCAGCATTATTTTTTTTTTGAATCGGCAGCCCGAAAAAAAATTTTAAGTCTGTAATTGAAATAATTTCTCCCCGTATATTGCTGACCCCGAGAACCCAGTCCGGCAGATTGGGTAAGGGGGTTATATCAGGTCGGCGGCTGATTTCCAGCGCCTGAGAGCGGAATCCCCAGCAGAATATCATCTAAAAAGAATCTGATGTACTGTTTACCTCTGACCCGCTTAACTGTTTTTAAATGCTCTGTAAGCTCATTTTCTTCATTAAATACTTTTACCCTCTCCCCGACAGCTTCTCTGTCAATCTCCGCGATCAGATTCCTCAAGAGGACTCAGTATTTTCTCAGAAATTCTTTTCTCACTCATTCCCTCTAATCCTCTACGGCGATAAGTAAAAATAGTTTCCCGAAATTTTTAAATAAATCTTTAATTTAATAGCATAATAAAATATAAAAATGAAAATTTATTTTTGCTTACTGCCTACCGATACATTTTTGCTGACAGACATTGCTGTTTGTTAACAAATGCACACTGAATTTTCATTCAGTGAGGAGGTATCTCTCAAAGCACGCAGGAAAATCCCGCGTGCACCGTTGACGTCTCTGTCAAGCACTGTTCCGCACTGACATTTCATAACTTTCTTTGAACCGATGTTATGAATTTTTCCGCAGGCGGAGCATGTCTTTGACGTATATGCTTCACAGACTCTGACAACCCGGGTTCCGGATTCGCCGGCTTTGTGTTTCAGGAACTCCGCAAACCGGTAATGCGCCCATGTCAGCATTGCCCTTGCAGTCTTTGAGTGCAGTTTTGTTACCATCCGGGAACTCTCAAAAGAGGGCAGGAAAATCAGATCAAAGGTTTTACAGAGAAAATAAGCAGTCTTATGATGAATCTCATTAATCAGATTCTTTATCTTTTCCCTGATTCTGACCGCCGCTTTCATGAGACGCCGCTTCTGCTTACATTTTGCCCTGCTTATCCGTGAATACAGATTATCAATATATTTACAGAGCCTGTGAATTCTTCCGAAATCACCCGCTCCGATTTTGCCTGCAATAACAGGGGAATAAAATGTCTGAAAAGTTCTGACGCCCGGATCAAGAGCAGCTGCATACCTTTGGATTTCAGGCATACAGTTTTCTTTTTCAACCGGAACGCACAGCCGGAACTTTCCCTTCTCGCATTTTAACCGGCAGTCATGAAGAATTTCAGGCATGTTCTCAGTCATTTTTATCTTCTTTCCGAGATAACTGGTGTAAAAAGATTCTGTTTTTACAATCTTTTTCGGAATGAAAACTGAATCTTTTTTCTCTCTTTTACTCCTGAATTTCACATCCTGCAACTGTCCGGTTTTCTTACACTTTGTTTTTGCATTTTTCACGGCTGTACAGGCATCACGGATCGCAACCGATTTTATCTGATACGGCACGGATTCTGCCCATTCAGGCAGACCCGCGATAATTCCTGTTTTTATCCTGAACCAGTCAGGCGAAGTTTCAGGCTGTCCCAGATAAGCGACTGTCTGATTGTAAATAAAGCGTGCCGTGCCGAGCCACTGTCTTAAAAGGCTTTTCTGTTTTTCATCAGGATAAATCCTTATTTTCCGTGTTTTAAGACCGGCTGAACCTGAACAGTCCGGGAACACGGAAAGACAGGCACCGGTTATTCCCTGATTTTCCGGTTCACTCATAACCGCTGAAAACCATGAATCTTTCAGCGTTATATCAGCCGCACCGCAGGAAAAAGAGAAAGGCGGAAGCCATAAGATTTCAGATATATCTCTGACAGACGGATTCCAGAAGGGACGGATACTGTCACTTTCCACCGTCTTCCGGACAGCCGCCGGAGACTGCTGTATAAACAGTTCACTGAATGTAAGCTGTTCCAGTAAAATCACATCCTTTCATAAAAAACATTTAAAAAAATTTCTTTGTAAATATCTGTGAATAACAGTCAGTAACTGTTAATAAATCATCAACAGTTAATATACCCTCCTTTTACAACAGCTTTGCAACCGTAGCCAGCAGTTCTTCTTCCTTAAACGGCTTTGTGATATAAGCATCAGCCCCCTGCTGTTCTCCCCAGAATTTGTCGCTCTCCTGATTTTTACTGGTGCATAAAATTATTTTAATATGTTTCAGATCTGAAGATTTTTTGATTTGTCTGCAAACCTGAAATCCGTTTAATTTAGGCATGATGACATCCAGAACAATGAGTGCCGGTTTTTCAGACGCTGCTTTTCTGACTGCTTCCTCCCCGTCAGCGGCTGTTACAACGTCATACCCTTTTTCAATCAGCGCTTCACTGATTAATTTCAGCTGGGTGGGGCTGTCATCAACTGCCAGAATTTTAGCTTGGCTCATTTCCGAATCCTCCCTTTAAAAACAAAGACTTCCGATAAGAAACCAGTTTCTTTCAAAAAACCCGGTTTCTTTATTTTTTTTAATTCCTAATTCCCCTTATATATATTTCTCAATAGTTTCAACCAGATTACTCGGTTCAAAAGGCTTCGTCAGGTATGCTGTGGAACCGGCAATCCTTCCTTTTAATTTGCTTAACATACCGTCCCGGCTGGTCAGCATAATTACCGGAATATTTTTAAATTCAGTATTTTTCTTTATAATATCAAGTATTTTATATCCGTCCATTTTGGGCAGGATAATATCAAGCAGAATAAGATCCGGCTTCCCCTCATTCAGCATACTCAGCGCTTCAAGACCGTCGCTTGCTTCAATAATTTCATATCCTTTCTGCCCCAGGGTGATAGCAATAACCTTACGGGTTGTCGGACTATCCTCCACCACCAGAATTCTCTTCTTTTTAGGAGTTGTTTCCATTTTTACATCTGTTTCCGGTTCTGTCAGGTTACATGGAATCGGCAGGTTGTCACAGGCAGATTCTCTTGATGCCATATAATTCAGCAGAACACGTAACTGCTCTGAAAATATTTTTTTGTCAGGGTCAAGATTGACCGTCTTATGTAACAGATTCAGAGCCTCTTCCCAGTGATCCAGATTAAGATGCGCCATGCCCAGATAATAATGAGCGTTAATATTTTTTTCTCTTCCGATAACCCTTGTATATCTTTCAATTGCTTTGTTAAGAATATCCGGATCAGCGTTTTTCTGAGATTTGAAGAAGCGGCTGTGAATAAGCAGATGGGAACGGCAGAAAAGACACTGGACAGCCTTCAGAGCCACAGGAGACCAGCAGAACGGACATCGCCTGACGTTATCTGTGATTATACTCTCTTTGGCAAGATTAAGTTTCTTAATATCTTCTGCAATCTCAGGATCATCAGTACCAAAGCGTACCGCGTTATTCAGGGAAGTCTCAATAGATTTCAGGGTGACAATAATACGTGAATACCATAACCATCCTTTAGGATGTCGGCGGTTATCAGCGTCTTTAAAAAATTCAGTAATCAACCTTTGCGATTCCTTAAAATGATGCCCTTCCGCCATTTGGACAGCCTCTTCCAAAATATCACATCCGGTCTGCAAAGATTCCTCTTTATCATCTTTTTTTCTGGATGCCTCAAGAAGTATATGCATAAGAGAGGAATAAATGCTTCTTTCCCTCTTTTGTATATCAATTATATCTATTTTTGCTTCATCCCAGCAGAGAATTTCAATAGCGGCAGGCTCACCTTTCAGATTCCCGGCTTCAGCATCAACTAATTCACCATCCTGAAGATATATAAAACCGATTTTTTCTTTTGACAGTATTCTGAGCGTAGTGGTCTTCTGTTCCACCTCAGCAGCCTGCAAAACATTTGCAAGGGTGAATCCGTGAATATGTCCTTTGGAAAACAAATCAGCTACTTTTTCCCTCAGTATGCTGATCTCAAAAGGTTTTTCAATATAATGCAAAACGCCTTTCTGTTTCAGCCGTTTTGCTATATCCGGTGAACCGAATCCTGTCATTACAATAACAGGAATCTTCTGGTGGTGTTCGCTCATATAGGAAAGAAGCTCATGTCCGTCCATTACAGGCATTTTGAGATCGGTTAAAACAAGGTCAGCGCCAAGGGTATTAAGAATCTGTACTGCCTGTTTTCCATTCAAAGCGGTCCTTATCTGATATCCTTCGCCATAAGATTTAAGGGCTTCGACAGCAAGGCGAAGTATCATCTTATCATCATCTACTACGAGGATAGTCTTCAAAATTAGCGCTCCACCCGGTGTTATCCCGGATATTATTATGTTTATTAAGGATTTTACTTTACCAGAAATCCCTTTTACTGAGACAATTTGCCGGAAGAGTAATCTTATCTCTCTATTTAATGTTATATAATTTATTTTACTGAGTCAAGAAAATACAAGCCCGCTTAATTAAGATTGAATCAAAATTATATCATATATTCAGAAAAAAAGAGCTTTTAATCCTATTTTTTCATGAACTGATCAATCCCTTCCTCTTTCCAGACTTTCATTGTCTTTTCATCATTCGGTTTTATTTTAACTCCGATAGCATTAACAGGAAAATCGAATTTTTTCTGGATTTCAATCCAGTTTTTCTTTATAGCCGGATCTAAAGCCATGTCAAATCTCCTTAAATTATATATTTACGTTTGATGTGAAATGAAATGCTATTTGTAAACTCAGTGGGTTGGAAGCCTGTTAAAACTGCTGTAAAAATCGGCATTCAGTATCTTCAGCATGTTGTCAGATCATTTCACATCAAACGTATATTTAGGTTTCAGGTTTTAAAAAACTGAATTAATATCTTGAAATGAAACTTAAAATCTGAAACTTAAAATCTGAAACTTAAAATCTGAAACCGCTGAAAATTTATGAATGATATTTAAATTATTATCATGAATTTTCAGGAAAAGAAAATAGTTTTTTAATGATGAAATAATAAATCAGAATTCACTTTTGTCTCTTCCTTCTGCTTTTGCTTTATACAACAGATCATCCGCCCGTTTTAACAGTTCAAAATCTTTTTCTTTTATTTTAAATTCCGCAATCCCGCAACTTATGGTAACATGCAAACCCGCCTCTTCCCATTGCAGATCACAAATTTTTTTTCTCATTTTTTCTGCTGCATGAAACGCATTATTCAGATCAGTCTCGGGCAAAACCGCTAAAAACTCTTCACCCCCGTATCTTCCGAGTATATCTGTCTCTCTCAGGCTTTTTTTCATAGTATCTGCTATCTGTTTTAAAACTTTGTCTCCTGTCTGATGCCCGTAAGTATCATTAATCAGCTTAAAACGGTCAACATCAATCATCACAACAGAAAGATTCCCGCGATGTCGTTCGGACCGTTTTATTTCATCATTTAAGCGGCTGATAATATGCCTGCGGTTGAATATCTGGGTTAAATCATCTGTAATTGCCATTTTTTCAAGCAGTTCTTTCTCTTTTTCAAGCGACTCGTAATATAGCCTGATAAGGTCTTTTGATTTTTTTAACTGAACATGGGTTCTGACTCTGGCAATAACCTCAGCCTCTTCAAACGGTTTGGTAATGTAATCAACGGCGCCTAACTCAAGCCCTCTGATTTTATCCTCTGTCTCTGTTCTTGCCGTTAAAAATATAACCGGAATATTGGCTGTTTTCTTCTTCTCTTTCAGTTTTCTGCATATTTCAAAACCGTCTGTATCAGGTAACATAACATCCAATAAAATCAGGTCGGGTAATTTTTTTTCAAGCAGACGGAAAGTCTCTTTTCCGTTCATGGCAATTGCAAAGGAATAACCCTCATCTTTTAAAATCTCTCCCAGAACCTGTATATTCCGGGGAACATCATCTATCAGTAAAATAACTGCATCATTTTTCATGTTTTTCTCCGAATTATTTTGTGTCTTTGTGTCTTCGTGTCTTTGTGTTTTTTTTACCACCAAGACACAAAGGCATAAATACATAAATACATAAATACATAAAAAAACGAAATATATTTATTTTTTTAATGCCGGATCCGGTTTTGGCAGGGTAATTTTAAATGAACTCCCGGTTCCCGCTTCACTCTCTGCCCATATATCAGCATTGTCAATAATCTTTTCGCCGTAATCTGTCAAAAGGGAAATATTGTTTTCTCTACCCAACTCTCTTATTTTTTTACCGAATTCAATCCATTTATTTAAAACCAGTGTATCGCCCATCTGCTCCCATTCATACGTCAGTTCAGTTGATAACGTATTTATAACCAAAGCGATATTTTTATATTGAAGAGTAAGAATTCCGAAGTCTGAAGAAACTTCGGAGGTAGTGGTATAATTTTGACTGATAAATTTTATAGGCTCACACTATCATCATAGATAACGCCAATGGTTATCAGTCAAATTTGAACCATTACCTGCAATATTACAAACCCGGATTTCAGGAATCCGAATTGTTACACGCGAATTAACCAGTTCAGATAAAACAGAAGCCGCTTCGCCAACGCCGATATTTATAACTTCCTGCATTATATCATTTTCTATTTCATGAATCATTCTGTTTATCCTTTAAGAAGAAAGAGGTTCCGGTTAACCTAACCCCCTGCCCCTTCCCTAAAGGGAAGGGGAGTTCCGCCATGCTTTTTGATTCCCCCTTTCCTTCAGGGAAGGGGAGTTCCGCCATGCTTTTTGATTCCCCCCTTTCCTTCAGGGAAGGGGGTCAGGGGGGTTAGGTTTCAGAAAAGTTTGTAGTACCGCCTTTAGGCGGTTGATTGGCTTTTTATGCTCTTTTCTTCTTTAACAGCATAACAATCCAGATAACAGGAACGGCGGCGCATACAATCAGAATAATTCCAAGAAGAGGACGATAAAAAATCCATCCGGTTGAAATGGTTATCAGGGAGATTGCTGCTGAAAGCGAAAAAGAGATAATTCCTGTTCCTGCGCCGACCAGATTGCCCATCAGCGGAATTACATCCGCGAGTACTGACAGAGGGGTAAAAATCATGGAAAATCCGATCCCCATCATGATAAATCCTGCAAAACGGAGTATCCACGTCAGAATAGTATTCTGAGATTGAGCATCCTTGAACATTTCATCAGCACTGTGAATGCCGATGCTCAACATCTCTAATTTTCTCCCAACTTTTGTCATGTAGGGCTTTAAAGAATTGCCGCTCTGTTCAGCTATAATACTTACATCAGAATGGGGTACTGTTTCATAAGTAATTTGAATATCTCCGATTACAGGACTATAAGGATCATTGCCGATATAATATCTGCCGTCAATTACTTTGAACCGTTCCCGTGCTCCGGCAATAGATGCTTTTTCTTTGTGAGTGTTATCAATACCAAGCGGCTGATAATTGTTTATCTGGCTGATTAATCCGGCAGAGAGAACAAACTCTCCGACAGATACGTTATCTGCCTGATATATTTTGCTCTGATATGGCATATTTTCAGGATTCCGATGTCCGTCAGCCTGTTTAAATCCTGATGAATGTATAAGATTCTCTTCCCATATTTTATTATATGAATATGTTGTTACTGTTTCGGTTCCTCCGCCCAATTTTTTACGGGTATCGCTCTTTTTTGTTTCTGTCCACTGATACATCTCTGATTTCCGCTTTAGTTTAATTACATTTTCAGAAATACCGAATTCAGCATCTTTCAGAATATCATTTGTCGTAGCATAACCGCTTATATTTATCAGTTTTCCTTCATTGACAGAATTGACCGCCTGTGAAGAGACAGAGATAACAGATTTTGCCCCTTCCCTGAGAGATTTGGCGGTTTTAACAGCACGACCTTCATTCCAGAAGAGAAGAACCACTGAAATTATTATAAGTATTATGCCGAAGAGTATCCCTTTTATTGAACTGCTTATTCTGCTGAACCACGATTGACTCGTTACTTCTGTGATATTGTCATCATTCATATTTATTCCTCCTGTTATTTTAATAAATTCAAATAATACAGAAAAATATAAAACCTGTCAATCTCTAAAATAAGAGATTCGAAGTCTTGGAACTCTGAATTTAAAAATTTATCTTTATTTTTGCTTTCAGTATGCTAAACTTAAATTGAAATTGATAATCAAGTTTTTTTTAAAAAGCTCCGTAGGAGCGGTACATTTGTAGCAGAATCTTGTTTTAAAGCTCTGTAGGAGCGGTATATTTAACCTGAATTGCCGGGTGATGGGTCAAATTCGTTGGCAATTTTCCGTAGAGACGGATCGCCGACCCGTCTCTACAATTTTTCAACGTATTTGACCCACTACCAATTGCCGCATTCTATGGCGGAAAAAATATAACGCTCCTACGGAGCTTTTAAAAAAACTTGATTATTGAGTTTTGCCTCGTTACGAGAAAAAAAGGAGCATTAAACAAAATATGTTTCTCCCGGCTACGTGGGAAGAGATAAAAAAACTTGGATGGAGTCAGTTGGATATTATCCTGATTACCGGAGACGCTTATATTGATTCATCTTATATCGGCGTTGCTGTAATCGGCAGAGTACTTCTTCATGCCGGATACCGTGTAGGGATTATTGCACAGCCTGATATACAGAGCGGTGAAGATATAAAACGGCTTGGTGAACCATTGTTATTCTGGGGAGTTACATCAGGATGCGTTGATTCAATGGTATCCAATTATACGCCGACAAAGAAACCGCGTAAAAAAGATGATCTGACTCCCGGGGGATTGAATACAAAACGCCCTGACAGGGCAGTTATAGTTTATACCAATCTGATCCGCCGATATTTTAAAAATACAAAGCCGATCATACTCGGAGGGATTGAAGCGAGCCTGCGCCGTATTTCCCATTATGATTTTTGGTCTGATTCTGTAAAAAGATCAGTTCTTTTTGACGCCAAAGCAGATATTCTTGTCTATGGCATGGGAGAAGAGACAATTCTTGAGCTTGCGGAAAAGATCAGTCAAAATCAGGATATAAGCAATATCAGAGGGATTTGTTACATCAGCAGAGAGAAGAGCGGCGAATATATTGAACTTCCTGCTCATGAAGATGTTGTTAAAGATAAAGAAAAATTCACGGAAATGTTCAGAATTTTTTATGAAAATACAGACCCTTTTACTGCAAAACAATTGTATCAGAAACAGGATACCCGCTATCTTGTTCAGAATCCCCCGCGTTATCCGCCTTCCTGTGAAATGCTTGATAATATTTTTGAACTCCCATATCAGCGGGATGTTCATCCTTATTATAAAAAATCAGGTGAAGTCAGGGCGTTAGATACAATAAAATTTTCAATCACAACCCACAGAGGATGTTACGGGGAATGCAGATTCTGCGCGATTACCGTTCATCAGGGAAGGCATATAACAGAGCGTACAGAGTCATCTATAATCAGAGAGGCTGAACTTCTTACAAAATTACCTGATTTTAAGGGATTTATCCATGATATTGGCGGACCCACTGCAAATATGTACGGCATTGAATGTGCAAAAAAAAGAACAAAAGGAGCGTGTAATGACAAATCATGTATCTTTCCTGATATATGTAAACAACTTTCATTAAGCCATCAGCCTCAAATAATGCTTTTGGAAAGACTGCGGAAGATTCCAAAGATAAAAAAGATATTTATCGGCTCCGGAATACGCTATGATATGATTCTCAAAGATAAAAAATTCGGACGTAAATATCTTGAAGCTGTAATTCAGCATCATATTTCAGGGCAGATGAAGATAGCTCCTGAACATTCAGAAGAGCAGATTCTCAGAATCATGGGAAAGCCCGGAGCAGATTCACTAAAAGAATTCAAACATATCTTTGACTCTATCAATAAAGAGACGGGTAAGAAACAG
The DNA here is from genome assembly GCA_963806835.1 of uncultured delta proteobacterium. Classification (GTDB taxonomy): domain Bacteria; phylum Desulfobacterota; class Desulfobacteria; order Desulfobacterales; family CAWEAR01; genus CAWEAR01. Next base: position 99,012 of record CAWEAR010000017.1, on the reverse strand, counting down.
TTTCTGACCTATTATTTTATTGCCGCACATCCGGGTTGCAGGTTTGAAGATATGTTAAATCTCAAAAAATTTGTGAGAGAAGAGCTTCGCATGAATCCTGAGCAGATACAGATATTTACTCCCACGCCTTCCACATGGTCGGCTCTGATGTATCACACAGGCGTTGATCCGTTTTCCGGCAAAACGCTATTTGTGGAAAAAGATAATAACAAAAAAGAGAAACAGAAAATGCTGATAACACCAGTTAAGAATTAGGAATATGTAGGGGCGAATAATTATTCGCCCCTACATATTCCCCTTATTCGCCCCTACATATTCCCCTTCCCTGGGAAGGGGGGTTAGGTTTGACAATGCTTATTCTATTATATCAGAAATAACTTCTAACCCGTAAACCGCCTCTTCCATACCTATTTTTTTATCTCTGTTTATATCAGCAGAAAGATTTATATCACCTGTATCAATGCCGGTAAGCATTTTTAGTATCATTATGACATCATTCAGATCAAGATTTCCGCTGTTATTCACATCACCGTCATGCGCGGTTGCCTGTCTAACTTCAACAATCTGAGGGCTATTCTCTGCATCAGGTGCAGATAACGCTTATTGTGCCGGTTCTTGAATCTCCTGAATTTGCTTCATAAATTACCGTTATTCTCCGCCATTGTTCTCCGTTTTACAGGAGTTTCAATTGAAAGCCAGTCAATATCTTCTGACACGCTCCATGCCATAATACCTGTACCTTTATTTTCAATGCTGAATGTTGTTGATCCGCCTGTTTTCGGAACATTCTGAAACTCAGGTATAACAGATAAAATAGAACCTGTCATGGTTCTAAAAATTATTTCATCTCCATAGGATGTCCCTTGTTTATTTACAGCATACGCCCTGATATAATAAGTGGTATCACTGGTTAAACCTGTTATTGAACTGCTAAAGCTCCCTTTTCCTGTTCCGTCTGCGGTATGATCGTCATCTGTTGTCGGAGATGGTGAAATGCTCCAACATAAGCCTCTTGCTGTTACAGAGCATCCGCCGTCATCTGTAACTGTTCCGCCTCCTGTTGTTTCTGTTGCTGAAACAGAAACAACTTCATCCGTTGTTACTGCCGGAAGGGAACATAAAGTTGAAAAAGGAATTTCCTCTCCGTAAGATCTCCCCTCTTTGTTTGCTGCATACGCCCTGATATAATATGTTATCCCCGGAGCAAGCCCTGTGATTTCACTGGTAAAGATTCCTTTACCTGTTCCGTCATTGGTATGTGAATTATCGGCAGTCGGCAGTGGTGATGTACTCCAGCAAACCCCTCTGGCAGTTACAGTTGCACCGCCGTCTGAAATAACCTCTCCGCCGCTGATTGCTGTTGATGATGTAATATCTTTTACAGGAGCAGTTTCAACAGCAGGAAGGCTCACTGGTAAAGCCTTAAAAGAAACATCAATAGTATGATTTTCATAAATATATGAAAACGCATAAGTATTGACTGCGCCGACAGATACACCGTCTGCTGTTACCGTATCCAATTCATATCCCGGCATCGGGAATCATTTTAAATACCCGGATTGAACCCTCATTTACACTTACCGCGACAGTCGGTTCGATACGCCCGTTATCTCCTGATGAAGCGTTGATGACATGGGTTATCGGAATACCCGGTTTTAAAAAACCGATTCCGTCAACCCCTTTGGTCTGTATAGGCGTATTTTTATTTTCAGATGTTCCGTCCCCGAGCTGACTGCTTAAATTATATCCCCATGTCCAGACGGTTCCGTCATTTTTTAATACCAGAGAAAAATTTCCGCCAGCAGAAACATACGCAATATCTGTTATATCAGGGATCTGAACAGGAATATTCCGGTTTTCATTTGTTCCGTTTCCCAGTTGTCCTTCAGTGTTATTCCCCCATGCCCATAGATTTCCGTCACCTTTAGCGACCAGCGTATGACTTCCGCCGCCGGAGATTGCCATGATATTGTCAATTCCTGTAACCTGTACAGGCGTTGTTTTGTTTTTATTTGTACCATCTCCGATCTGTCCTTTGTCATTCATTCCCCACGCCCATAAAGTGCCGTCATCTCTTACAGCCATTGCATGATTCCCTCCGGCTGCGATTGCTATTACATGATCCAGCCCGGATACCTGAACCGGCGAATTTTTATTTTCAATGGTTCCGTCTCCTAACTGCCCATATAAATTAAGCCCCCATGACCAGAGCGTCCCATCGTTTTTCAGCGCCATGGTGTAATTTCCGTTTGCGGCAATTGCTTTGACATTGGTAAGATTGGGGACATTTATCGGTGTGAGGCTTTCTTTATTTTGCCCGTTTCCCAACTGACCATATTTATTCGCCCCCCATGTCCATACTGTTCCGTCATTTTTAAGAGCTACAGTATGATTTCCACCGCCTGCGACTGTTTTTACATTGCTGATGCCGTTCACCTTTGCAGGAGTGCTTAGGTCATCGGTTGTGTTATTTCCAAGCTGACCGCTGTTATTCCTTCCCCACATCCATAAAGTTCCGTCATCTTTTAGTGCCATAGTAACATAAGCACCTCCGGATATTTTAACAATATTTTCAATGCCTGTTATCTGAACCGGCGCACTTTTATTTGTATTATCCCCGAATGTTCCGTCACCGATCTGACCATAGACATTCAATCCCCATGTGCAGATTGTTCCGTCATCTTTCAGTGCAATTGAATGAAATCCCCCGGCAGCAGCAGCCGGATTTGCCGCATGCGCCGCTGTACTCAATATAACCAGCAGCACAGATAAAAGAAGCAGTCAATGATAAACTTTTACAATACCTTTTCCTCATTTTTTCACCTCATTAAAAATAAATTTCTGTTCTTTCCAAATCCTGAATGTTATATATAAGTTTTTTGCAATATTCAAGATTAAGATTCATCTCCTGTTTAAATAAACAGAATGTACAGTTATTAAGAAAGTTTCAACTTGTTTTTTATATATCAATAGCGTATAGTTAAAAAAATTGTGCGGGTCGGGTTAGCGCAGCGTAACCCGACCCGCATATAAAAAAAAGGATTAAGCGAATGTCAGCAAAAGTAAATAAACAGATTCAGTTACATCAAGGCAGAGTCTTTACAATGGTGAAAGAGAATATCACACTGGATAATGATCTGACGATAGATATTGATATTATACGCCATCCCGGAGCTTCGGCAATTATTCCGATTTCTGACAAAAATATGGTTGTTCTGATAAAACAGTATCGTCATGCAATCGGCGATTATATATGGGAGATTCCTGCGGGAACTCTTAATAAAAATGAGGAGCCTCTGGAATGTGCCAAACGGGAATTGACTGAAGAGACTGGTTTTAAAGCAGATGTATTTCAAAAATTAGGTGAAATAACGCCTGTTCCCGGGTATTCAGATGAGCGGATTCATCTTTTTCTTGCAACCGGACTGACTCCGGCAAAGCAGAATCTTGATGCTGATGAAATTTTAAAAGTTCATGAAATTTTATTGGATGAAGTGCTGAAAATGATTTACAACGGTGAAATTCAGGACGGCAAAACTATCTGCGGGATGTTTATGGCGCAGAATATACTGAAAATATAGCCTCTCTTTGTGTCTTTGCGTCTTCGTGTCTTGATGGTAAAAAGACACAAAAGAACAAAGGATCGAAATATTTTTACTGTTTTATGTACTAGTGCAATGAATCTGACAATGTATAAAATTCAAAAATTTCTTTTATTCTTTCTTATCGTAACATTATTAAAGACCGGCGTAATCCCTCTTTATGCTGAAAGTCAGGATGATCTGCCTGATCCTGAGCCGGATCGGGCGGCAGTCATTCTAAACAGGATGGCGGAGCTTTGCAGAATATCAGGTGAATACAAGAAAGCAGAGGCACTTTACCAACGCTCTCTTGTTATCCATGAAATGATTTATGGTCCTGAACATGCTGAGGTTGCGGCTGTTTTGCATAATATGGGACTGCTGTATCATACTGTCAAAGATTATAAGCAGGCTGAAGAATTTTACAAACGCGCATTGGCAATCAGGGAAAAGGTTCACGGTGCTGAAGATTTGTCAGTGGCAGCCACGCTGAATACTCTGGCAGGGCTGTATGATTCCCGCGGGGATTATGCTTTGTCTGAACCGCTTTACAGACGGGCATTGATGATTGATGAAAAGATTTACGGACCTGATCACCCTGATGTGGCAATAGATTTGAAGAATCTTGCACTTCTCTGTCATTTGCATGGAGAATATGAAAAAGCAGAACCGCTTTATCAACGCGCTCTTTTAATTGAAGAAAAGATATATGGTTCTGAAAGTGAAACTGCGGCAATGACCCTGAATCATCTGGGCGGAATTCATTATCTTCAGGAAGACTATGGAAAGGCTGAACAGCTTTATCAACGCGCCCTTTCAATCAAAGAGAAGATTTACGGAAAAGATACTGCTGATACTGCTGTTATCATGTATAATCTTGGAAATTTATATCAATCCATGAAAAAATATGATTCGGCTGAATCATTTTACTGCCGCGTTCTTGAAATTGCTGAAATATATGATATGCCTTACCTGAAATGGCGTGTTCAGAATGATCTAAGTCAATTGCTTGACAAACAGAAATTCAGTCAGGCATCAGTATTTTTCAGCAAACAGGCAGTGAATAATTTTTATGAAATTCAAGATGATCTATCGGAAAATGAACTGAAGCGGTTTTCCCGTGCTGATAAAAAGAGTATTTACAAGAATCTTGTGAATCTGCTTATAGATCAGGATCGTCTTTCAGAGGCTCAGGATGTGCTTGCCACGCTAAAAAAAGAGCATCCTGCTGAGAAAACCGCTTTTAATGATATTGAACAGAAATGGGTTAAAGATTACGGAAAAATCCGTGAACAATTGACAGGAACAGGAAAACCGGATTCAGGCATTTCTGATTTTCTGCAAAAGATTAAAACTGAATAATCAATTTTTTTAAAGCTACAAATATAACGCTCCTACGGAGCTTTTAATGTTAAAAAGTTATTATCATGAAAAATAAAATAATTACAATCGGTATTATCGGCGGAACCGGCGTTATGGGACGCTGGTTTGAGAAATTTTTTACTGAATCAGGACATAAGGTTCTCCTTTCAGGGAGAAAAACAGCCTTGACTTCAAAAGAGCTTGCAAAACAGAGCGATATAGTCATAATCAGCGTTCCGATTGATGTTGCGGATCGTGCTGCTGAAGAAGTTGGTTCCCTGTTAAATGAAGAGCAGCTGCTTACAGATTTCTGCTCTCTGAAAGAAGATATTTTAAAGAGCATGATGAATTCCACCAAAGCTGAAGTTGTGGGAATGCATCCTCTGTTCGGTCCTTTTATGAATACCATACATGGACAAAATATTATTTTTTGCCCCGGAAGAGGAAAAAAATGGTTTGACTGGCTTAAAAATGAATTTCAGAGCAAGGGCGCAAATATCAGAGAGATGGACGCAACGACTCATGATAAAAATATGGCAGTATTTCAGGGTCTTGTTCATATCATGAGCGTCTCTATGGGAAGAACCCTTCAGAAGATGAATTTAAATCCTGCTGAGGCGATTTTATATTCAACGCCGGTATTCAGAATCAATGTTGATCTGGTAGGTCGCCTTTTTGCTCAGGATTTGGGGCTTTATGAAAAGTTAATCGGTAAAAACAAGTATGTTAAAGAGGTTGTTGATCTGTTTCTCGCTTCAATGAATGAAGGGCGTGAAAATCTTCTTGAAAATCAGGACGGAAACAGGCTTGCTTTTCTTGAAGATATTCAGAGTTTTCTCGGTGATTTCTGTCAGCAGGGACTTAAAGAGAGCAATCAGTTTTTAAATCTCTTTTATACAAAACCGCGAATATAAAATGTATATTTTTTAAACTTTATAAAACGCAAAGTTACACAAAGATATATTTTAAAACTTTGTGTTCCTTGTGATAATCCTTTGTGTCCTTTGTGGTTTAGAAAAAATAAAGAGGTTTCAAAATGCAGGAGAAAAAAAAATCGGTTTTGAGCAGGGTCCAATCAGACCCCCGAATGAATCGCGAAGTCTCCTTTTGCGATTAACACGGAATTGTCCATGGAACCAGTGCCTTTTCTGTCCGATTTATAAAAAAAGGAAATTCTCTTTAAGAACTGTTGAGGAGATCAAAGCAGATATTCAGACCATCAGAAATATCGCAGATGACATAAAAGCTATCTCATGGAAAATGGGACATGGCGAGAGCCGTAAATGATGCGATAATCAGCTATATTTTCAATAATTTTCATAACAGCGGAAATTACAGCATTGTAGCAACATGGTTATATTACGGAACCGGAGCTGTTTTTTGCAGGATGCGGATAATCTTATTATGAAAACAGATAAATTAGCAGAAGTCCTGAAATTTCTCAGAGAAAAATTTCCTGAAATTACAAGAGTTACTACATATTCGAGATCAAGAACTGTTATAAAGAAATCGCCTGATGATCTGAAACAGATCCGTGAGGCAGGTCTTGACAGGATACATATAGGATTAGAGACCGGATATGATCCGCTTCTTAAATTTATGAAAAAAGGTGTAACTGCTGATCAGCATATTGAAGCAGGGAGAAACGTGATTGAAGCCGGTATGGAATTATCTGAATATGTTATGCCCGGCTTAGGAGGTCAGGAGATGTGGCGGGAGCATGCCCTTGAAACAGCACGGGTTCTTAACCGGATTAATCCGCATTTTATCCGGCTCCGCAGTCTGAGGATCCCGGCAGAATTCCTCTTTATGAAAAATTAAAAGAGGGAAGTTTTACCATGCAGAGCGATGATATGGCAGTAGAAGAGATTCGGCTGTTTATTGAGACTTTGGAAGGTATTGGCAGCACAATAAAGAGTGATCATATCATGAATCTTTTGGAGGAGATTTCAGGTAAGTTACCTGAAGATAAAGAGAAGATGCTGAATGTAGCTGCCAAATATCAGGAGCTTTCGGATTCAGAAAAGCTGATATTCCGTATCGGGAGAAGAGGCGGTGTATATCACTCTACAGATGATCTGAAGCGATCCCCGTCAACTTATCAGAAAATCAGAGATCTGATACAGGAGCTTGAATCAAAAGAAGGAATCGAAGGGGTTGAAAAATTTATAACAGATATGGTTGACAGATATATTTAAATCTACACGGATTGTGTTTAAGAAGAGGATTATTAGGCTACATAGAGAATCCTTTCTTAACCCCAATCCCTGTAGATGCTACACAATCCCTGCAGATTTTTTGCTTGCAGAAAAGTCTTTTCATCTATAAAGTTTTTATAAAAAGATTAACTGAAACCCCAAACATGATAAGGAGAAGAGATATGGAAGGTACAAAGAAAAAACTGACGAACAACGCAGGCGCTCCTGTGGTTGACAATCAGAATGTCATGACAGCAGGTCCCAAAGGTCCGATGCTGCTTCAGGATGTCTGGTTTCTGGAAAAACTTGCTCATTTTGACCGTGAAGTTATTCCTGAAAGACGTATGCACGCCAAAGGATCCGGCGCTTACGGCACTTTTACAGTCACCCATGATATTACCCGCTACACCAAAGCCAATATATTTTCCAAAGTGGGGAAGAAAACCGGACTCTTTACACGCTTCTCAACAGTCGCGGGTGAGCGCGGAGCAGCAGATGCTGAACGGGACATCCGGGGATTTGCCATTAAATTCTACACTGAGGAAGGGAACTGGGATTTGGTCGGAAACAACACGCCGGTATTTTTTCTGCGTGATCCCTTAAAGTTCCCTGATCTGAATCATGCTGTAAAGCGGGATCCGCGTACCAACCTGCGACAGCGCTCTTAATAACTGGGATTTCTGGACATCATTGCCCGAAGCATTACATCAGGTTACTATTGTAATGAGCGATCGGGGCATTCCTGCATCTTACAGGAATATGCACGGTTTCGGCAGCCACACATTCAGCATGATAAATGCAAAGAATGAGAGGTGCTGGGTAAAATTCCATCTTCGTACACAGCAGGGGGTTAAAAATCTTACGGATGAAGAGGCAGAGGCAATCATCGGAAAATGCAGGGAAAGCAACCAGCGTGATTTGTATTACAGCATTGAAAAAGGGGATTTCCCCAAATGGACTATGTTTATTCAGGTGATGCCTGAAAAGGATGCCTCCAAATGTCCGTATAATCCGTTTGATCTTACCAAGGTCTGGTTTCACAAGGATTATCCGCTGACAGAGGTAGGTGTTTTTGAACTGAACCGCAATCCTGAAAACTATTTTGCCGAGGTTGAGCAGGCGGCATTTAATCCGGCAGATATTGTTCCCGGCATAGGCTTTTCACCGGATAAGATGCTTCAGGGACGTCTCTTCTCTTATGGCGATGCCCAACGCTATCGGCTCGGAGTGAACCATCATCTGATCCCGGTCAATGCATCGCGATGTCCGTTTCACAGTTATCACCGTGACGGAGCTATGAGAGTTGACGGCAACTACGGCAGCACTCTCGGATATGAACCTAACAGTTACAAGGAGTGGCAGGAACAGCCTAAATTCGCTGAACCGCCTCTCAGTATTGAAGGTGCCGCTGATCACTGGAATCATCGTGAGGATAAAGATTATTACTCACAACCAGGAATGCTCTTCCGCCTGATGACTCCCGGACAGAAGGAAGTTCTTTTCGCCAATACAGCACGTTCTATTGCTGATGCTGCTAAGGAAATCAAGATTCGTCATATCAGCAACTGTCTGAAAGCTGATCCGGCTTATGGCAAAGGTATAGCAGAGGCAATCGGGATACCGATTAGTGAAGTACCACAGGTATAGTTACATCAGATAAAATATCCGGTCAGATCAGCTTTTTCAGCATAAGACTTGCGGGGGATTCCGAACCAACGCCGGTCTTAAAACTTATGACAGGAAGCCAAGTTTTTTAAAAAATTCGGCTTCTTATTTATAAATTATAAGAATCTGATTCTATAAAATTAATTTTAATCAGACATCCTGAGATATTTATCTTTAGGAGTTACGCAGTTGAATCCCTCTTTTTTTATGTAACCGCAAAGTACGCAAAGATATATTTTAGAACTTTGCGATTTTTGCGGGAACTTTGCGATCTCTGCGGTTCATTTTTACGATGCAGAAACTCCGACTGCGTAACTCCTAAACTAATTCAAATCAGAGCTTCTCACCGCACTGAATACAGAAAAGGGAATCCGTCAGATTTTCAGTCCCGCATTTTGCACAGAATTTAGGTTTGGGTTTCTCTTCTGCCGGATGACCGCACCGTGAGCAGAAATTTGCATTCGGCGTCAGATTCTTTCCGCATTTGACGCACTGTTTAAAAATAACCTGCTGATGTCCGCACTGGGGGCAGAATTTGGAATCCGCAGGAATTGTATTTTTACACTCGGTGCAGGAGACGGTTTTCTGCTCATCAGGTTTAGGAGAAACAGGCGGATTCCCTCCGAACTGCTGGGAAAACATACCAGGCATCAGCAATCCAAGCCCCATTCCCATGCCTGCGCTGCCGCCCTCTCCTTCCGCGGCTTTTTCAAACGCCATAGCTGCTTTCATCTTCATCAGCTTATCCATATCCCCGATAGCCCCCATGCGGCTGCGGTCATCAATCGCCTGCTGGACTTCAGGCGGCGGAGTGATGGCGTTGATATATAAGTGAGTCAGATCAAGACCGAAATGACTGAAATCTTCTCTCAGGCGTTTGGCAATATCTTTTGAGAGTTCATCATATTTTGCCGGAAGATTCAGAATTGAATCAATGTGTTCTCCCATGTAGTCATTGAATCTGGAGACAATCACCCGGTTCAGATATTCTTCAATCTCCTTTGTGGCATATATTCCCTGAGTTCCGACCAGACTGTTGATAAACAGCATCGGTTGAAATACCCGCATATTAAAGACCCCGAAAGCGCGTAACCGGATCAGTCCCAGTTCAGAATCCTTGAACGCAACCGGATCACGGGTTCCCCATTTGAGATTGGTAAATATTTTCAGGTTGACAAAATAGACTTCAGCGCGCAGAGGACTTTTAAATCCCCATGGGAGACTGGCGATCTTGGTCAGAATCGGAATATTGGCAGTCTGTAGGGTGTGCTGTCCGGGTCCGAATGTGCCAACAGCTTTTCCCTGATAAAAAAATATGCCTGCCTGACTCTCCCTGACTACTAACTGCGCGCCGTATTTGATTTCTCCTGAGCCTTGCTCCGGGATACGATGCACAATCTCTTTGCCGGTTTCGTCAAACCATTCTAAGATTTCTAAAAAGATAAGGTTATTTGTTCCCATGATTTGGGTTCCTTTAATTTTTTTTCTGCACAAAGTTATCTATGGATGGGATATATTCGTTAAATAAATTAAAAAAGTATGTCAAGATAAAATACCGGCTTTAACATCTGTTCTGTCAGGGATTTGCCATTCACACCTGCGGTGTAAAATCTCTTTTTTATTTTTTTTGGATTTTTGACTTTAAATCAGTTATCCGATCCCGTATTTCATCCTTTTTCTCAGCATATATTTTTTTACAGAACAGAGTAAGCTCCTCAGCTATGTCTGTACATTTCGGAAGTTCAGGATATTTTTTCAACTGTAATGAATCAAAATCAATCGGTTCATAAGCAAGGGATTTATCGAGTCCGTGATGATATGCTCCGTGCAAAAGCGATCCGGTAATATTCTCCTTATCCATTGTTTCAGGATCAAATTTTTTGACGCACTGAAGCGCCATCAGCGGAGACATATAATTATTGACTTTATCCACTTCTTTATTTACCAAATCACACATATTTCTGATGAGCTTATAATTCACACTTATTTTTTTCGCATCTTCCTCATCTTTGTAATTATCGTCTCTTCCGTTGTTATATTCATCACAGGCTTTTTGCAAAGCACTATAGGCTCTGCATATAAATTGAGTAAACTCTCCTTTAACTGTAAAGGCAAAGGGGAGTTCTCCGGGGATGACTTTATCTGAAAACCTATCTTTTAAAAGAGCATAAGCAGAGTCTGTGTTAATCAGTTCATAAAAATCCTTCACATTTTTTTCATCCAAAAGCAGATAATTCATAAATCCTGCTTTTTCAGCTATATTTGTCTCCATTTCTCTGAGAGTCTCCACAAATGAGAGAAACAACTCTTTTGTTTCTTCCAGATGCTTGCGTGTTCCGAAGAAATTTTCTGCCATACCTGAAAGCACTTCCTCAAGCAGAGGTTGTGCAAGCTCATTATATAAATCCATTTTAATCCCCCCTTTTATTTGTAAAGGATTACAGAGACACAAATATTTGTGTCTTTCTGTACTCTTATTACTTAACCGTTCATAAATTTTCAGAATCAGACTTCCGAAGTTTTGGAAACTTCACAGGAAAAAAGTTCTATAACAACGATAAATATAGATATTTTAGCACAGATATAGAATATTATGCAAGTGACATTATTGAATCCTGAATCCCGGAATGTAGAGCATAATCTTGTTAATTCTGACAGATATATGGGCTTTTGAAAAACATTATGGTCTTTAAGACCATTAGGGTTTTCGTTTTACTCCTGCTTCACCCCGTTCACCCATGTTTCTGTGTAGCTTATTCAGTCAGCCTCCGTATCAGTCTGAAACGGATTGATAATTCTGAGACTGCTTTCAATCACCTGATTATGCTGCAAATCTTCCGAATAAAGAACAGCACAGTCAGATTGTAAAGCACTGGCAATCACCTGACTGTCATAATAGGAATATCCGTATTTTTCCGCAATCTCAAAAGCGGTTCTGACAGTTTTATGAGTGATTATGTGCAGAGTCATTTTTTCTGCAAATTTGTCGGTTACAGAGCGTATCTGTGAATAATCATATGTTAAGTTTCCGTCTCATCACGTTTGCGGATTCAGTCAGAATCTGTGTGGAAATCACGGCATTTTCACCTATCAGGCTGACAGACGTTATTTTCTCCGGTATGATGTTGCCGATACTGTAAATCAGGATATTGGTATCCAGAAAATATTTACCGCTCATTTGCCTCATCCCTGTCAAACTTATAGCCCAGTCGCCTGATCAAACACTTCCGCAAGCTCCGCATCGCCTGTCTGAACAACAATATCATCGGCTGTGGTATTTACACAGCATTGACTTTACGCATATAAACATCTTCGCCGACATTGCTGAATAAAACGCTTCCGACTTCAGGAGTTTTTGTGCCTGATTTATTTTTATAAACAAATTATGTCTTATTTCGGAACCAGCCTTATTCCGAAATCCTCCATTTTATAAATAAACAGCCCGTCAACCTTTAAATATCCGCTGGCAAAGAGGGTTCGAACCGGTTCATCCTGAATTCCGGTAACAACTGCATCTACTTCAACCTTTTTATTCTTCTGAATAATCTGCCCCCGGTACATCCATTTATGAGGCTTTTCTGTTACCAGTTCAAGCCGGTGCGTATCTGCTAAATGTTTCCAACGGTTAAAGGCAATGAATCTGAGCAGTTGCAGAAAAGATTCTATTCCAAGAGAACCGGGGCATACAGGATCCTGATAAAAATGCGCCTTAAAGAACCATTCATCCGGATCAACAATTTTGATTCCGCGAATAAACCCAAGCCCGAATGGTCCGCCGTCAGGAACATAAATTTCAATTTTATCAATCATCCGCAGAGCCTTAGCAGGTGAGAAGTGATAAGTGAGAAAAGAAAAATGACGAGAATCATCCGGCGTGAACGGCGATTCATCTTCAAAAATATAAGACTGACTTCTTGCCAACTCGTCTGAAGTCGGTTTATATGATTCTTCTTTTGCTCCGTGAATCCCTACCTGAGTTGCCAGCACCTCTTTTGTAAAAAAGCCGAAATAAGTATCACCTTCATAAATCATCTGATCTCCCTGTAAAATCTGCATGTCAAAATTTTCAATGATCATATCTGCGGCTTCAGATACTTTTGTCATACGTGAACGCATGGTAAGTGTTGTAAAACCTTCAAGATTCCGGATATTTTTATACAGAATTGCATTTCCTCCCAAATTCCTGAATTTAAGATCGTTTTTGCTTTTCAGAGCAGAACCCGCATAAGCGGCAAGCCATCCGCAGGGCTGAAGAGCAATCTCAAGAATAATGCAAAAGGGCATGATACCGCTCCGATCTGCTGCAAAATACCACTCATTCGAGGGAACACCATATTCAGCCTCTATCCATCCGCCCGCCTTTAAAAGCCATTGCTCCGGCTCAATATAAACCACTCTGTCCATAAAAAAATACGGCGGACCAGGCAATCTGGCGATAATCCGTTCTTTGTCAAAGATTTTATACGGTTCACCAAACGACTCGGAAGGTTTTCCGATAGAAAAAGCAAGGATTCTGTCACGGTCGAAAAGAACGCTGTTAGCTGTTGTCGGTGAGCTTGGTCGAACCGTTGGCTGTTGGCTGTTGGCTTTTTCTGACTTCTGTATTCTGACTTCTTTCCAAAATGATTCAATCTCATCACGGGTAACGCCGCTCATTCTCATGGACATATCTTTAAACATAACAATTTCGTGTCCGTCAGCATACATGTGAGCATCCGCGATCACATATGGCTCAGGCATATATCCGATCTCTTTTATTTCAACCTCGTAAATCACATGCCTTGTCTTTGGTGTAACAGGTCCCCGACATTTCAGGATACTCTTTACCCCGATAACCGGCTCATAACATACCCCGGATTTTTCCGTTACCCATCCGATTCTCTGAAGAAAGACCCGGAGCGTATGAGCGCAGCATTCATACATCAGAGTCCCCGGCATCACCATATTATCAACAAAATGACAGGTCAAAAACCAGTCATCAGGATGAATATCTGCTTCCGCCTGAATAATTCCGATTCCATACCGCCCGCCGTTCGGATCAAGTTTTAAAATCCGATCAAGGAGTTTCATTTGTCCGCCCGGCAATCTTAAAGATTCAGCAAGATAAATTCCGTCAAAAAGATCGCCAAAGCATCCTGCAAGATTTCCGTTTCTAAGCTCCTGAACTTCATAATCATCATAAGATTCTGTATTAACAGGAATAAGTTCATTAAAATCCTTCTTGCCGGGGATATGCCTTTTATCATCTTCAGTTAAAATAATTCCGCGGGAATTTTGCACTTCTTCTTCTGTAAAGAATCCGGCACAGCCGTTTCTCATAGTAATGAGATGTTCATCTCTGATAAATCCCTCAAAATGAAAGAAGAAAAGATACGTTTCTCCTTGACGGACAAATTTTTCAATTTCAATCTCATATCGGATTGTATCCCCCTCTTCGGGCAATCCTCTGTGAAAATGAATCGTTGCATCCAAAAGCCGGTAAGTTCTTTTTCCTTTTACAGCAAGGTCTATGCCGAGATAAGAACAGAGGAAAAGATCAGCCTGTCCCGCTTCAACAGAGATACAGACCGGAGCTTTGCCGCCGTCTAAATACCATGCGCCGGGAAAAACGTCATGCTCAGTTACCACACGCCCGGAACCAAGCGAACCTTTTTCACCCTCAACAGAAAGAATGCGATCCACCAGCATCAGCGGCTCGTCAGGCAGTCTCACCCTTGCTTTATAAGTATCCACAATCGCAAATTCAGGTCCAAGTATTTTTCCGACAGAACCGATTGCAAATTCCATGCACATTGATCGATCAAAGGCTGAAACCCTAATGGTTTTTGCGTAAAGATTATTCTGAAAAATGAATGTTTTTCCATAATTCTGAATCAATTCATTTGAGAAATCAAGGAACATCTTATGAGCATCTGCGGTGGCTTCAATGTTCTTTGTCATCTGTTTTACAAGATTAATAGAATTATCAGGATTATCAGGATATTCTTGATTTAATTCACTCTCGAATTGAAATCCTGATAAATCCTGATAATCCTGCAAATCCTGTCGCAAAGATGGAGAAAGTGCTTTTCCGCCAATCAGAACCTTAACAACTCTGTTATTCATGCGTTCTGACTTCTGACTTCTGACTCCTGACTTCTCTTCATAAAGCCTATCCAGATTCACCGGCACACGCTCAGTAATCAAAGCTCCCAGAAATTTAAGCAGCGTAAGATAGCTATCTTCTCCCCGGACATCTGCGGATATTGCAAGTTGCGGTTTTGAATCTAAAATCCTGTTGATCATTCTTGTACAGGATGACTGGGGACCCATCTCAAGAAAAATTCTTACACCGTCTTTGTATGCCTGATTAATCGTTGCCGGAAAATCAAATCCGTAAAGAGCCTGCTGAAGAATAGAATCCGCTGCGCTGTCACTGGTCAGTTCATAAGAACGTCCTAATGCACAACTGTAAAAGCGGATATCTTTTGGCGGTGTTGTGGGGAATACATGCAGATTTCTGTATGCCTCTGCAACCGGAAGAGCCGCATCGCAATGAACTGTAACCACTCCGTCAAGAAAAAAGGCATCGCATTTGAGTTGCCTGATAACCGCCTCAATCTGATTTTTATCTCCGCCGATAACAGATTCTTCCGGGGTATTGATAATCAGAAGCCGTGTCAAAGGAAATTCACGGATAACTTGTTTCACCTGATCCGCAGGACGGTTCACAACAGCCGCACACCAGTCAAACTCTTCATTGAACGGAATATTCCACGCTTTACGCGCGGAGTTGCATTGACCGGATAATTCTGAAGAAAAAAGATTTGTCGCTCTCATTCTTCTCAGCATTTCACCGCGATCCTGCCAATCGCCTGTTGCAAAAAGCCCCGCGGATTCTCCAAGACTGTATCCGATAACCGCAGACGGCTTGATGTCAAATTCTTTTACCAGATTGGCAATCACTCCGCCGTAAACCACCTGCCCGAAAATCATATTTAACGGATCAGAGACAATCTTTTCAATTGCCTCTTTTTCCCATCCCTGATTCCATGAGGATCTCCAGGGAACATAACATTCAGGTATCAATTCTGTCTTTAACTCTAAGATTTCAGCATCCATTTTGCGGAGAATCTCACTCCACTGAACCCCAATATCTCTTCCCATTCCTAGATAATGATTGCCGGAGCCGGGGAATACAAAGGCTATCTGACTACAGGTTGCAGGTTGTTGATTGAGAGGATTGGGAGAATAGCAAATGCCTTCTGCTCCGGTTACTTTTCTGGGAGTATCAGATAAAACAGCGTTTTTTGCTTCGGTGATCCATTTTTCAATTGAAGTGCTGAAATTAAATTTTTGCTGATTTGGATTCTCTTTGATAACAAGGGATATTGCATATCTTGAGATTCTTTTTCTTTTATTCTCAGATAAATACCAGTTGCGGGCAGTCTCTTCAATGGATGATTGAGCAGAAGAGAGAATAAACGATTGAAGATCATCAAGCCATTTTATTAATTCATCTTTATTATTCCCTTCAACCACAAAAAGACCGAATTGCCTCAAACCCGTTGGGCGTCTTCTTTCCAAGATCACTTTTTCCTGTATCTGATCAAGTGATGAATATTCAAACCCTTCTAAAATAACATGAGAACAGTTTCCATCGCGTGTCATTGAAGCAACACAGGCTCTTCTTGGTCCCTCTTTCCGATTCCTCACCCAAAATTGCGGATATACAGGAACATGAAAAGGGGGAGAAACCGATTTTGTGTTTCTTAACGGTGGGATAATCTCCTGATACAGAGAGATCGCTGTTTTAACAACAGAAGCAAGCCCGGAGACTGCCCCGGTATGTCCGATATTCGGTTTAACAGAGCCGATAGCAAAGACTTCCGAATTTTTGGAAACTTCGGAAGTCCGGTCAAAAAATTCATGCAGAGCCTCTGCTTCTGTTTTATCTTCCAACGGATCGCCGCTGCCGTGAGTTTCAATATAGCTGACAGATGAAGGAGATACATTTGCATCATCAACGGCGCGTTTTAATGAAAGAATATAGGCATCTGCCTTGCCAATTCCTTTGATAACTGCATAGATTCTGTCTTTGTCTTTGATTGCCTGATCAAGCCGTTTAATAACAAGGGCAACCGCACCTTCACCCGGTAATGTTCCGTCTGCGGATTTATCAAAGGGATAAATTTCATCTCTCTTTGAAAAAGGTCTTATGGAATCTGTTATAATCATATTACGGAGGTCGCCGCCAAGATCAACAGCGCCCACAAGCATGGCATCAGCTTCATTTTGCTGCAATAATCTTACGCCGATCTCCATTGCTTTGATACCGGAAGCTGATTCATCGGAAACTCCGAAACTCGGACCTCCGAAACAGAATTCTCTGGCGATTCGGCTTGCTACAATTCCGCCGAGACGCGCCGACTGTTCTTGATGATGTCAACGGCTGACCCAAACTATCTCTTAATTCTTCAAGCCATTGGGGTGCTTTAGAATCATCAAGATTAAGTCCTCTCTTCCATTTTTCAACTTCATTGAAAAGATTCCACCGTAAATGAAAATTGGTCGCTTCAAGATCAAACTCCATGCCGATAAGAACCCCCATTCGCGGGCGTTCTTTCCTTAGTGGAAGATCAGCGTCTTTCATTGCTTTTGCACAAACCTTCAGCATGAGAAGCTGCTGCGGAAGTATATCAGGAATTTCATTTGGCGGAATATGAAATTCACCGATAAAAAGAGAAATATCATTCATAAATGCGCCGTAATCCCCACGCCCATCAAGATATTTTTCTGCAATTTCATCCGCACCTTTCCAGCGATGTTCAGGTCTTTTTCCTATAACAGATTTTCCGTTGAATATTGCTTCCTGAAATTCCCGTAATGAAGATAATCCCCCGATTGCAACATCCATGCCGACTATTGCAATATCAGAATCAGGAATTGGGAATGAGGAATTAGGAATGAGGAATTGAGAATTAGGAATTGAGAATTCTTCAATTAAAAGATGGGCATTAATTCCTCCGAATCCAAATGCGCTGACCGCCGCACGGCGCGGTGTCGCCGCGTCTCTTTTTCTCCATTCTTCCGGCTCAGTATGCACACGGAAAGGACTGTTATTCAAAGGACTTTTTTCTGATGCTCCGGTAAAATTCAGAGATGGCGGCAATATTTTATGATGAATTGCAAGAAGTGTCTTTATCAATCCGGCAGCTCCGGCTCCGGTGAGCAGATGACCGATCATAGATTTCACAGAGCCGATGGCACACTGTCCTGAATCCCATCCGGATTCACCCCACAAGGTTTTCATGCTGCCAAGCTCAACAGCATCTCCCATTGGAGTTCCTGTTCCGTGACATTCAATCAGATCAATATCTGCCGGAGACCAGCCAGTAGATTCATAAGCCATCTTCATGGCACGAATCTGCCCTTCAGTATCAGGAGCAAGCAGATTTCCCCGCATGTCATTAGACAGCCCTATTCCTTTAATAATTCCGTGAATTGTATCACCGGCATTTAACGCATCATCAAGCCGTTTTAAGACCACAATCCCGGCACCTTCTCCGACAACAAGACCGTCTGCATTTTTATCAAATGGAGCGCAAACGTCCTGATGGAGATAACGCCCGCAGTTGACTAAATCCGACCTGTGTATAAAGGGATTCAGGCAAAGAAACCCCGCCTGCCAGCATAGCATCCGCCCGATAAGAGTTAAGCTCATCACAGGCAAGTTTCACAGCATACAATGATGACGCACATGCCGCATCAAGCGTAAAACTCCCTCCGCCAAGCCCAAGAGCCTGCGCCAATATTGCAGCAGGAAGACTGGTTACTCTTGAATTGAGAATTGAGAATTGAGAATTGAGAATTCCTAATTCCTCATTCCTAATTCCTAATTCTTTCAGAAGTTTTTTATTAAAAGATTCTCCGAATATCTCTCTGCTTAAAGCAGAAGCCGCATCTGTAGGAAGGGCAATTGCCGCAAGTACAACGCCGACAAGAGTTTTATCCAAAGAGGCTGTTACACAGCTTGCATAAGCTTTTCTCCTGCGTAAAGAAGAATCTGATAAAGCGGAGTCAGATTCTCTATGAGATTCTTTTCAATCTCAGTTTGTTGTAAACCGGCTTTAACGGATTTTAATATGTTATCATCTATCAGACAGGCTCTTTTTGATAATACCTTATCCGGCATGGGAAACGGATGATACATGGCATCCGGCTTCACAATCCAACGGTGTTCAGGCACTTCATTGGCAGTATCTATTTTATTAAGAATATTATTCCAGAATATATTAATGTCAGAAGCGCCGGGAAATACTCCTCCCATTCCGACAATTGCAATTGGTGTTTTTGATTTCATAGTTAATTTAAAAAGTTATTCTAAATAAGAGTTCCTAAGTTTCAGAAACTTAGGAACTCTTTTCAATTCCTGATTTGAAATTAATAATCTTCCCGCACCAGCACCATCTCCACTCTCGGCAGTCTATACATCCAAGCTCTTTTTGATTCATCAGGCTTCTGGATGAGCGGTTTTGTTCCTCCGAATCCCGTAGTTCTGATTCTGTTTTCATCAACACTGTATGTTATTTTCAGGTATCTGGCAACAGCCTCCGCACGTTCCTGAGATAGTCGCAAATTCTCCGCTTCATCCCCTCTGGTATCTGTATGCCCTTTTATAACCAGCCGGAAATTCGGATAATGTTTTAACCGTTCCACAGCCTGATCAACAACCTGTTTTGCAAGCAGATCAAGCTCGGATTCCCCCTGCTGAAATAAAATAGGCTCAACTTTAAGAGTTCCGACTTCTTTAAGAACATTCCATCCCGCTTCATCAAGAGGAGCAAACTTTGTCTCAAGAGAATTGACTGCTATGGGAACTGCGGATCCGGGCGTGGTAAATCCTGCGGATCCTTTGGTATAAAGCGATTCAAGAAATGAACTGTTAATAAGGCGATACGGGTCTTTGCCGGGAATCGGAGAATCAGAAAAATCTCCGGCATTGATTAAAATTTTGACTGTTGACTCAATTGTATCAATCACCCCTTCATCTGCATAGTTACCGGGGGCGGAGATTCCGAACCAGCTTTCACAGTTCTCATTGAAATTAACCCAGTCAACCCCTTTCAGCATTGCATCAACTGCATCTTTTGAAAGCCCTGTCTCTTTTCTGACATCCTGTGAAAGAAGATCAGGAGTCTCCCGATATTTTTTCAATACTTTGAAATAATTGCTTAAAAGCAGTTGAATTGCTTCAGGCTCTTTTTGAAGAAATTTTCTGTTGGCAACCAGAATATCAACAATAAGCCGCTCTGTATCTTCAGTTCCGAGAATCTTGACAATCTCTTTGCTGCCAAGTGCGCGTGAAACATCAGGCTCCCAGCATATTGCAACATCTGCTTTTCCGGCAAGAAGTTTATCCCTTGCTTTTTCAGAGCCTTCAGTCTCAATGCGAAGATTTCCTGTGGGAAGGAGTTCCGGCACATTAAAATGATCTGCCGCTGCTTTTGCCAGATGATGACTCGGACTGTTCGGCGTAAATGCGACCCTTATATCTGTTTTTCCTTTTAAAGAGTCTAAACCTGCAATTTTATCCTTTCTTGCAAGAATTGCATCACCGCCTTTGGATTCATCAATTATCATGACAATTGCACCGGGATAATTATGCTTTGCCGCATTCAGAATAAAAGAATCCACAGTAGCCACTGCAAGATCAATTTCACCGTCATTTAAACGCTTCATACGTTTTGCATAATCTGCGTTATCATCTTCACATTCAAGAAGATAGCCGATTCGCCGCATCTGATTTTTCATTTCAGGGATCTTAAAATAAAATATCCCACCCAATTATCCATGGCAATCCGTATCTTTCCCCTGATTTTTACAGCATCGCTGGTTGCCATCTGCTGACTCTCTTCAAATAAGGGTAATATCAGCCTGATTCCGATTGCTCCGATAACAATAAGGAAAAAGATTAATATTGCGCCGGTTATTTTTTTGTTCTTCATGCAATGCTCCTTTCTTATTACGAAGATTATTAAAGCCGAATAATCTCACCAGTTTGTGTTCTGATTTCAAATGAATGTTCTGATAAAAAATCCATTCCCAAAAGTCCGTCAATATATGCTCCCGCTGGAAATGTATGGGCGAGAATCGCCATATTCTCATGATATTCTCCCAGACAATAAAACTGTTGTACCCGGACAGCCGGAATTATAATATATCCGTTAGCTGTAGTAATGCGTTCTTTATGTATAGGAGTCGTAGGTGAACAGCCAATCGCTTCAAGGATTTCCTGAGCAATAATCGTATAAGTCGAACCTGTATCTATGAGCATACGCGGGTGATGTTCCGCCCCGTTTCCTTTGATATAAGCTCTTACAATAAGTAATTTTCCAATTTTATGAGATTTATAAATTTTCATAACATTAAAGCGGCTTCGGCTATATCACCTGCAAATTCGATTGCAGATTTTTTCGGTTTTAATTCAAGAAGTTTTTTATATACATTATCTTTATCAGGATGAAAATATATTACATCTCCTTCCAGAATATCCATATTTTCATCAATTTTGACATCATCTATAAGCATCCAGTTGCCTGTATATTTTTCTCTAATCTCTTTCCATTTCATAACTTTCCCTTTTTATTAAGCATGTAGGGCGGACTAAGCGATAGCGTGTCCGCCATGCGTGAATAAGGCGGACACGCTATCGCTTAGTCCGCCCTACAAGACTTTTAACACCTAATTAAAATTCTTCCGCCTCCGCAAGCACATCCTGAAGCCCCCGCCTCAAATCTGCAGGATTATCCGCCGCTTTATATATCGTATAACCGGGCTGATTCAGAGAGTGCTTTTCGCCGATGCAGAATCCAATTGTATAAATCATTATAGGAGTTTCTTTTAAAATCCGCTGCACCCATTGCGATAAGGTAGCTTCATTATTTGCTATTCCGTCTGTAACAACAACAATTGTGTATTCACCGTAACCAAGCTGGGATTGCCCTTGACGTATCAGATTTTCATAAGCATATTTAAACGCCTCTGTCAAGGGAGTTGCTCCTCCGGCTATCAGTTTCTGAATTTTATTGATGAATAATTCTCTGTCGCCTGTTGTTAATGGCATGGTTTCCCAACCCTGATTATGAAATGCAACAAGCCCAAGATAAGCATTCTGGGGAATACTCTTTGACCATTCAACAACAGCCTCTTTTGCAACCTCAATTTTACTCCGCCCTGCTGAACATTTGCTGTCAAGCATACTTCCTGATCCGTCAAAAACAAGCATATAATTCTTTGCTGTAAGATTATCAGCCAACGTATTTTTCTCCTGATCATCTCCGGAAAGATACCAGTTATTTATATCTTTTTCAGCATATCTTGAAGAATCAAGAAGAGGCGTATCCAATATGCTGATCTCTGATGACTGGGGAATAGCTGGAATCGCCTGCGTCTGAGTCTGAACGCCGGTATGCGGCTGTGAAATCGGCGGAGGCGCCTCTTCTTCACACCCTATGCAAAAAATAAGCATGATTATCAGCAGTTTTATATAAAATATTCTCATATTTTCCTCTCATATATTATCGTAATTATCCGGCAACAAAATCTTCCATTACCAATACTTCAATCTCATCTATTTCCCTTCAGCATAGTCATTATAAGAGATTGATTTTTTCTGGTTTTGCATGAAAATTTTCCTTTTGCCGGGGTTTACTGTCCTACTTATTCTGAAGGTACAAAAACATCAGACTCTGCTTCAATCTGGATAATCCGAAATAATACGCGCATATTACTTAGCCACTGCTCTTTTGTTGCAGGCTTTGGGAATTTAGGTTGAGCAATCCCGTGACCGATTACTGTAAACTGGCTCTGATCAATCGGAACTCCTTTGTTTCCGGCAAATTTTATAACGCTGTCCCTGACTTCCAATGCACGGTTAATGCTCAGATTTTTAGCCGCCTGCATGGTCTGTTTTAAAACAATCGGGGTTGCTCCCTGCTTTTCCAGTTGATTATATTTCTGGGGATCGCTGTGTCCTTCTACTGTAATGACCGCCCCGCCGTAAGTTGCAGCTAAGTCAATCACACGCTTAAATTCTCCCGCGTAAATATCCTCTGAAAAATCTTTCTGATTCGGCTGAAAATTGATCTCAAAACTGAAAAGCTCCCCTTCTCCAAGAGTTCCCATAGCCTGTTTTTTTGCAACAACCTTTGCGACCTCTTCCTCTTTGAATTTGGGAGTTGCAATATCATCAATCCCTGTAAGACCTGCTCTGAAATTGTCATAATTCCATTTTGCATGATCCAACTGAGTTTTCTGATTTAAAAGTCCGATTGTCATAAGGGCGGTCTGAATCTCTTCTGTCAGATTCTCCATATTGCGCGACCAGTTTTTATCTCCGAAAAAAGAGACATTTCCTTTAAAACCGACATATTCACAGTCATTATAAAGAGCCTCTGCATCCCCGGTTGCCTGCGGGCTGTCAAGCAGAATCCCGGCAGCCGCACTCAGCATATTTTTATATTCAGACATACGGCTCTCTTTATCTTTTAATAAATCCCTGAGCTGCTCTCTTGCCAGCATAAGCCCGTGAACAAAATCCTGAATCTCTTTACGATGTCCCTGAAAATAGTCGCTTCGGACTGCATACACATCCGCGATAATCCGGTTTGCAGTACGTGTGGAGAGCATAATCTTTGCTCCTTTTACAGAGCCTTCCGCGCCGGTTCCGACAGTTCCGTTTGAAGTAAGCATCAACCCGTCAGGGATAATTACAAAAGCCGCATCTACACTGTTATCATACATTGCCTCAGCCGGAGTATTCTCAGAGCCGGTAAGGTCTTTTGTCCATTTAATATTAACATCTCCTACGGAAAGCCCTGCATCTTTTAAAATCTTTGCCATGTAATCAATATGAGGTCCGTAAGCCTGTAATGCAACAGTTTTTCCTTTCAGATCACGTGCTGTATTAATCCCTGATTTAACAACAAGACAGTCTCCGCCGCTGCTCCATGTCATCTGATAAATAATCACCGGCTTGGTTCCCGGATCACGGCAGATCACATCCGCTGCCATGTTAATCATTCCCATAGTACCGCGTAAAAACGGGGTTTTCCCTGTCAGATATGCCTCTATCTGCTTTTTGAAGTCATCTTCTCTGAATAGCCTGAATTTAAGCCCTTTTTGTGCAAAAATACTGTTCGGGACAGTGGTGTCAGCATTTCCGTTTGCCAGAACAGTGGCAATATCTCCGCCCCATGTAATCAGGGGAACCTGTACAGGCTCTTTGTTTTCAACATTTTTAACACTGATGTTAATCACCTGACCTAAAGGCGGCGATTGAATGTAATCTGCCGCATAGGCAAAACCGGATACGGCTGTAAAAGCCGCTATCCATATAAAAAACAGCAATCTTCGGTTCTTCATAACTCCTCCTTTAAATTTAAAGCAACTGATAATAATCAGATAGAGATGAATCATACTGATATATTCCTATTTTTAATTTTTTATGTATATCCCCTATTTCAAAAGATTTATAACGTGATGGTCAACTTTTTTCAAATCATTGAAAACAAAGACTTATAGTTTGTTTTTCACCACAAAGACTCTAAGACACAAAGACACTGAGAATTCAAAAACTCCCGGTATCCGGTTTCCTTAGTGTCTTAGTGTCTTTGTGGTAAGTTGCACATGGCGTATTTATAGCCTTTTCTTTTTCACGGAATTCTCTCATATCTTTTTTTAATTGTTCCGAATATCCTTCCAAATGGACAGGATCATCCTGAATTCTTTTTGCAATTTTTGCCCACTTTGATGATTCGGCTTGATAAACAGAATCAGGTGATTTTTTTTGTATTTTATTCCATTCCGCCATATTCTGAATATCAGAAATTATCATTTTTACAACTTCAGCTTTTTCAGAAATTGAAAGTCTCCCAACCATTTGAATAATATCTTGAATTTGTTTCATTTTAACCTCAATTTCATCCGTAATTCACATTCCCCAAACCTGTAATCCATTCCGCTTTCCGATTCTCAATTCCTAATACATTGTTTCACTTAAAATTGCGAATAAAGAAGCTAAATTTCTTTAAGAAACTTAGCTTCTTGTTCATGACAAGATTCCTAATTCCCAATTCTCAATTCCTGATTTTATTCACATTCATGCTGTCATAGGTTCGGAAAATCAGCTTCTCTTTTTCAAGGCGTTCTTTTGGAAAAGGCTGAAGAATAAGTTCTTTCAGCTTCTCCTGTGCCTCAATTTTTGAAGGAATAAGTTTCATGCCTTCGCCAATCTTTTTCCCTGAAACCGTATCCAGCAAAATGGCATTTTCGCCATCAGAAACAATCGAATAAGGAATCTGGTATTTATCATCAATTAACCGGGATGCGGCAATGATCTCTCTTTCCCATGATCCCAGAGAACCGGCAGCACATTTTATAGCCATAAATCTTGTTCCATTCACAAATACAATAAGGTCTGTTTTGGATTTATAAGCCTCTCCCGCTATTGTTATTTCAATATCTTCATCTCTTTTAATATCTGTTTTTTCAAAGTCTTTTTCATGGATAAGAAATTTTTCAACTGCCTGCCGGTTCTCTTCAGCTCCTATATTCGGTATTTCTTCTCCGGTGATAAAGTCAATGATTGTATCAAATTTCTGCTCTGACATCATAACCCCTTTTAAGACTTCTGAAGACTTCGGCGTGAGCGCTCAGTCGAACCGTTTCAAAACTTCAGAAGTCTTTTCATTTTAACAACAGAATCTTTAAACATCAAGAATAAAATTTTATTCAGAGTTCCGGAACTCTTTTCTGATCCGCAGAAATCTCTACGCTTGCATGAAATATTTTTATTCGATATAATTTTGGAAGAATGGAGTAGCCAAATGTTGAAGTCTTTTTATCAGAAAAGGAAATGACACGATGTTTGAAAAAATTATCTCTTTTATATTAGATAAGCCGATGCAGGCACTTGCCACGCTTCTTGGCGGAGTATCTTGGAAATAAGAAATTTCACGCAAAGCCGCAAAGCCGCCAATATAAGAACCTAAAATTAAAATAAATTTTTTCTTTGTGTCTTTGCGTTAGATACCTGATTTTTTCTTATTCCCGATAATGTCTGATATTTTCAGGCGAGGTTGTAATCTACTTTCTCATTACAAGGCAGAGCCTCAATGCTATTAAGTTAAGGATACTGAAAGATAACGTTCCTATGGGACTAAGGCGGTGTGGGGTTATCTCATTGCTGCAAATATACCGTCTCTACAGAACTACAAAATAAACGAGGTTAAAAAATTGTCTGAAATTATAAATCATATACGAAGAATAGAATCCCTTTTACCAAAAGCACTGTACAGGGATAAACATATCTTAAAACAGGAGCTTATCCGTATTAAACGGCTGAAACAGAAGAATTCCTGTGCAGAGCTTGGGAACGAAGATAAATCACCTGAAATAAAAGATAAGAAACTTATTTATCTTGAAAAAAAGCTCCGGGCATCTGTTCAGAAGAGAACCCGACGGGAGGCAAATCTGCCTCAGATTACCTTTAATGAGAACCTTCCGATTGTTGCAAAAAAAGATGAAATCATCAAAGCAATCTCAGAAAACAGAGTTGTCATTATATCCGGTGAAACCGGATCCGGTAAAACAACGCAAATCCCCAAATTCTGTCTTGCTGCGGGAAGAGGGATTGACGGCAAAATCGGCTGTACTCAGCCCCGGCGGATTGCCGCTATCACAGTTTCACAGCGGATTGCAGAGGAGCTTGGAGAAGAGATTGGCAAATCAGTCGGTTATAAAATACGCTTTACAGATCAGACCGGCGAAAATACCTATATCAAAATCATGACTGACGGAATTCTCCTTGCTGAAACCCATGGGGATAAATACCTGAATGAATATGATACCATTATTGTTGACGAGGCTCATGAAAGAAGTCTGAATATTGACTTTGTGCTTGGTATTCTGAAAACTCTGTTATACAAAAGAAAAAACCTGAAGTTAGTCATTACCTCCGCCACAATTGACACGGAAAAATTTTCAAAGGCGTTTGACAATGCGCCGGTGATAGAAGTCTCAGGGAGAATGTATCCGGTGGATGTCCGCTATCTGCAAGACCTTCACGGCTTTGAAAAAACTGAAAATACGTCAGAAAATGATGAGCAGACCCATGTTGAGCTTGCAGTGCGTGCAATAGAGAGACTTCAGCAGGAGGGTGATATTCTTGTCTTTATGCCCACAGAGCAGGATATTCGGGAAACCTGCGAACTGCTTGAAGGGAGAAATTTTACGGGCGTCAATATTCTGCCGTTGTATGCCAGACTCTCCGCATCAGAGCAGTCAAGGGTATTTTCACAGACCAGAGGAAGAAAGATCGTTGTTGCCACCAATGTTGCAGAGACCTCAATAACGATTCCCGGTATCAAATATGTGATTGATACAGGATTGGCAAGAATTTCCCAATATCTGCCGGGGACAAGAACAACATCGCTTCCGGTTGTACCTGTATCAAGAAGCAGCGCGGATCAGCGGAAAGGGAGATGCGGAAGAGTAGCAAACGGGATATGTATCCGGCTCTTTTCCGAAAAAGATTACGAATCCCGTTCTTTATTTACTCCGCCGGAGATTCTCCGTTCAAATCTGGCGGAGGTTATTTTAAGGATGATTTCCCTGAATTTAGGGGATATCTGGAATTTTCCGTTTATTGATCCTCCCTCGCCCCGGCTTATTAAAGACGGGTTTGATCTGCTGACAGAGTTGGGAGCAATCAGGAGTCAGGAGTCAGAAGACAGGAGACAGAATTCAGATGCCAGCAGCCAACAGCAGCCAGCGGCAAAAAAAATTCAACTCACGGAAAAAGGGAAGATCATGGCAAGAATGCCGCTGGATCCCGGTTATCAAGGATGCTGATTGAGGCTCATACCGAAGGATGCGTTAAAGAGATCGCTGTGATTGCCGCCGCGCTGAGTATTCAGGATCCGCGGGAGCGACCTGCGGAAAAACAGGGTGAAGCAGATCAGGCTCATGCGGTGTTTAATGATCCGACATCTGATTTTGCCAGCCTTCTGAATATCTGGAATAAATATCATAAAGAGGCGCGGGGTAAGGGACAAGAAGGGGTCGCTTCGCTTATTTCTCCAAAAAAGTTCTGCAAAAATTATTTTATCTCTTTTAAACGAATGAGAGAATGGCGGGATATTCACGCGCAGATTATTGAGGAATTGAAAGATTCAGATGTCCGGGAATTAAAAGATCAGAACGGACAACCACAGGGGGTTGCTCCTACTGACCTCAACTTCAAAATCCACCGCTCTGTTTTAAGCGGCTTTCTTTCCAATATCGCAACCAAAAAAGATAAAAATATGTTTCAGGCGACAAAAGGGAAAGAAGTAATGATATTTCCGGGTTCTGCTCTCTTTAACAAAGCAGGAGACTGGATTGTTGCGGCTGAAATGGTTGAGACTTCAAGATTATTTGCGAGAACAGTTGCAAATATTGATGTCAACTGGCTTGAAGAATTGGGCAAAGATCAGTGCAGGTCTTCTTATCTGCATCCGCATTGGGAACGGAGCCGGGGAGAGGTGGTTGCGATTGAGCAGGTTACTTTGTACGGACTTGTGATTATCCCTCAACGCCCTGTCTCTTATGGAAAAATCAATCCTGATGAAGCGTCTGATATTTTTATCCGCAGCGCGCTGGTGAATGGGGATATGAAACAGCCTTTTCCGTTCATGCTGCATAATCAGAATCTTATAGATGAAGTACAGAATATGGAAGAAAAAATCCGGCGCCGTGATATTCTGACCAGTGAAGAGAATATATATCAGTTTTATAAAGAGCGGCTTGATAAAGTTTATGACATCAGGACGTTAAAAAAGTTCATAAAAGATAAAAGAGGGGACAGTTTTCTCAGCATGAAAAAGGAAGACCTGCTTCTTTATTCCCCTGATGAAAATGAGTTGACGCTTTACCCTGATACTCTCACGCTTGGAAACAATATTTTTCCGTGTGATTATCATTTTGACCCCGGTAAACCGGAAGACGGCGTTACAGTTAAAATTCCGTCAACCCTTGCTCCGTCTGTTCCGTCAGAATCATTGGACTGGCTTGTTCCCGGTTTGTTCCGTGAAAAGATTACTGCCATGATCAAAGGACTTCCCAAAGAATACCGGAAAAGACTTGTTCCGGTAACAACAACCGTTGATATTATTCTTAAAGAAATGCCGGAAGTCAGAAGTCAGCAGCCGACACCCGATACCCGACAGCCATTGGCAACATCCCTCAGCAACTTTATTTATCAGCGTTTTAGCGTGGATATTCCCGGATCAGCATGGCAATCAGATACATTGCCGGATCATCTTAAAATGAGAATATCTGTAACAGGAGTTGACGGAAAAGAGCTTTATTCCGGCAGAGATACATCTGTGCTGAAATCAAAGATTGCAAACGAAAAATTGCAGACTGGAGATGAATTTGAAGCCGCCAAAAAAGAATGGGAAAAAACAAATATCACTCAATGGGATTTCGGAGATGTGCCTGATACTGTTACAATCAAAGGGAAAAACGGAACCGAGTGGCTTCTTTTTCCGGCTCTTGAAGCAGATGAGCAGTCTGTTAGTCTGCGCCTTTTTCTTCATAAAGAGGATGCCCATATTGCCAATAAAAAAGGGGTTGCAAAACTCTTCTCTCTCCTTTTTTCAAAAGACCTGAAATTTCTTAAAAAGAGTCTGACGCTCTCCAAAGAGACAAAGGATTATGCCAAGTATTTCGGTGGTGCGAATATCTTTGAAAAGCGGTTGTATGATCGTGTTATTGAGGAGCTTTTTTGTAAAGATATACGGAGTGAAGAGGAATTTGTCGCTTATGCTGAATCTGTGGTATATGAGATTATCAAAACAGGTAATGAGAAATTAAAGATCATTATCAGTGTATTAAAAGCATATTATGAAGCAAGAACAACACTTTATGATTTGGAAACAGCAAACAAGGCAAGTCTGACGCTCAACAATTTTTTTAAAATGCTTAGGGATGAACTGAACAGGCTCGTACCGGAAAATTTCATAGAACTGTATGATAATGAACGGATGAGCCATCTTGAACGATATATCAGAGCGGTTACAATCCGCGCTCAACGGGGGATTCTGAATTTTGAAAAAGATCAGGTAAAAGAGAAGGATGTCAGAATTCATACGGATCGCCTGAATGAATTTTTAAAAGGGCTTTCTCCGCATGTATCTGAAGATAAGAGAGCCGCTGTAGAAGAGTATTTCTGGCTTATTGAAGAATACAAAGTCTCTCTTTTTGCTCAGGAATTAAAGACCGCTTTTCCGGTTTCATCCAAGCGGCTGAATCAGAAATCAAAAGAGATTGAACGAATGGCGTGATTAAATAACGTCCATTAGGGACGATTGAAAATAGCCCGGCAATTTATTGCCGGGATGATTTTTCATTTATTGGTTTTTTTTAAATGGCATGATAATTATCAGACTTCCGAAGCTTTAAAAACTTCGGAAGTCTTTTTTTGCAATTGCTCTTGACAAATATACAGAGGCAGTTTATCACACATGATTTGATTTGTACTATAATAAACTATATTAAAAACAACAATTTAAATGAGGAATATATATGAAATTACACGAACTGACCATTCATGAAGCTCATAATCTTTTAAAGAATAAAGAAATATCTTCTCAGGAACTTACAAGGGCGATGCTTGACCGAATATATGCCATAGATGAAAAAGTCGGCGCATATATCACTGTGGCGGATGATTTGGCAATGGAACAGGCTGAAACAGCAGATAAAGCAATTGCTGAAGGGAATATTTCACCCCTTACCGGAATCCCTCTTTCCATAAAAGATTTAATGTGTACCAAAGGGCTTCTTACTACATGTGCCTCAAAGATTCTTGAAAATTTTATTCCGCCATACAATGCAACTGTCATTGAAAAGCTGAAAAAAGAGAATGCGGTGATTGTCGGAAAGACAAATATGGATGAATTTGCTATGGGATCATCCAATGAAAATTCACGGATTAAGCCTGTTCATAATCCCTGGAATTTAGAGCGTATTCCCGGCGGATCAAGCGGAGGGGCAGCCGCGTCTGTTGCAGCGGATATGTGTTCAGGGGCTTTGGGATCAGATACCGGCGGATTTATCCGTCAGCCCGCTTCTCATTGCGGCGTTGTCGGAATGAAGCCGACTTACGGAAGAGTCTCAAGGTTCGGTCTTGTTGCGTTTGCCTCTTCACTTGATCAGATCGGTCCTCTTACAAAGAATGTAACAGACTGCGCTATCCTGATGAATGGCATTGCAGGTTATGATCCTAAAGATTCTACATCTGTTCCAAAGGATGTCTCTGATTATACATCTTTTCTTAAAGCAGACGGTTTAAAAGGAATGACTGTCGGAATTCCTAAAGAATATGCGATTGAAGGGCTTGACCCGGATGTTGACGGGGCGGTTAAAAATGCAGTGAAACAGATAGAGAATCTTGGAGCAAAATGTATTCAGGTATCGCTTCCCCATACAGAATATGTGGTCGCGGCATATTATGTGATTGCTCCCTGTGAAGCAAGCTCCAACCTTGCCAGATATGACGGCGTGAAATACGGATTCAGGGATAAAGAGAAGAATGATTTGATGGATATGTATAAGAGTACCCGTTCAAAAGGATTCGGTTCAGAAGTTCAAAGACGAATTATTATAGGTACTTATTGCCTTTCATCCGGCTACTATGATGCGTATTACAGGAAGGCATCTCAGGTTCGGACATTGATCATGAATGATTTTAAAAAAGCATTTGAATCGTGTGATGTTATCCTGTCACCTGTGGCTACGACTCCGGCGTTCCGTATCGGAGAAAAAGCAGATGATCCTCTTACAATGTATCTCTCTGATATATTTACCCTCTCTGCAAATATGGCGGGAATACCCGGTCTTTCTCTCCCCTGCGGATTTTCAAAAGAGGGGCTTCCCATAGGTCTTCAGATAATGGGGAGGCATTTTAATGAAGAGACGCTGTTCAGGGTGGCTTATAATTTTGAGCAGGCGACTGAGTTTCATAAAAGAAAACCGTTAAGAATTGAGAATTAGAAATTTGCTCTTATTCCGGTGGTGGGTCAAATCGGTTGAAAATCTTTTGCAGGGGCAAATAATTATTTGCCCCTACGATTTTTTTCAACCGATTTGACCCACCACCTTTTTTTCCTGTAAAGTTTATTTTATCAAGTCCTTTAATGCTGCCTCATCAATGATTTCAATCCCCAGTTGTTTTGCCTTATCAATCTTGGAACCGGATGACTCGCCTGCCACAACATAATCTGTATTTTTGCTGACAGAGCCTGTTACCTTGCCTCCGGCTGATTCAATTGCTTTTTTTGCCTGATCTCTTGTCATTCCTTCAAGGGTTCCGGTCAGAACAAAGATTTTTCCCTGTAATGATCCCTTCTCTTTCTCCTCTGTTTTTTTCACTGAAGAGATTTGCACTCCGCCATCTGAAATTTTCTGAATTGTCTTCCGATTCTCCTCCTGATCAAAGAAACATCTGATGCTTTTGGCAATCTCATGACCGATTCCTTCAACATTTTCAAGCTCTTCAACAGAAGCAGATAAGAGATTATCAAGATTTTCAAACTTATTTGCCAGAATATCTGCAATATTCTCTCCCACATGACGGATTCCAAGAGCAGACAAAAACCGATCCAACGTTATTTTTCTTGCTTTTTTCAATGGCATTCATAAGATTTTCAGCAGATTTGGGACCCATTCGCTCCAAAGATTCTATCTTTTCTTTTGTAAGATAAAAAATATCCGAGTATGATTTCAGAAGCCCTTTGGCGGTCATCTGCTCTACCAGCTTATCCCCCATGCCGTCTATATCAAACGCCCCTTTTGATGCAAAATGTCTGATACGCTCTCTGACCTGAGCAGGACAGTTGATATTATTGCATCTTATAACCGCCTCATCCTCTTCACGGGTGACATCGCCCCGGCATACAGGACAGTTTTTCGGCATAGAGAATATCTCTTCTGCGCCGGTACGCTTTGATTCTATCACCTTGACCACTTCGGGAATCACATCTCCGGCTCTCTGAACCAGAACCGTATCTCCGATTCGTATATCTTTTTTTCGGATTTCATCTTCATTATGAAGGGTTGCACGGCTGACAATTACCCCGCCTACGCTGATCGGTTCAAGATGAGCAACAGGAGTCAATGCGCCTGTTCTTCCTACCTGTATTTCAATCTTCAATATCCGGGTAGTCTCCTGAACTGCTTTGAATTTATAAGCAATTGCCCATCTCGGACTCCTGGTTGTTGTTCCAAGCTGTTTCTGAATTGCAAGATTATCAACCTTAATTACCATGCCGTCAATATCATAAGGAAGCTGATGACGTTTTTCAGTCAGTTCTTTATAATATTCAAGAGCTTCTTCAATTGTAATTTTAGCCCTGATAATCGGATTGATTCTGAATCCCATATCACGCAGCAAATGTAAAGTTTCAGAATGGGATTTTAATTCCAGATCAGAGATAATTCCCACGCCGTATAAAAATATTTCCAGAGGACGTTTTGCAGTGAGCCTTGAATCAAGATGTCTTAAAGAGCCTGCCGCGGCATTTCTTGTATTGGCACATATCGGCAAATTTTTTTTTAAGCGATCTTTATTCAGGCGTAAAAATCCTTCCTTGCTGATAAATACTTCTCCGCGCACTTCAAGACGGGATGGAATTTTCCATTTATTACTCTCCTGAAGCAAAAGCGGAACAGAGCGGATTGTCTTGATATTATCAGTTATAACTTCACCGGTTACGCCGTCACCTCGTGTTGAAGCGTTGATCAGCCTGCCATTTTCATAAACAAGCTCAACAGCAAGCCCGTCCATTTTAGGTTCAGCAGTGTAAAGGATTTTATCATCTTTCCATAAAGGAGACGAGGATGGAAGGTTCTTTCTTACCCGCTTGTCAAAGTCAAGAATATCAGCATCTTCAAATCCGTTATCCAGACTAAGCATAGGGATTGAATGCTGAATAGTCTCAAATTTGGAGAGCGGCGTCGCGCCTACTCTTGCTGTCGGAGAATCCGGGCTTGCATATTCAGGATGAGCAGTTTCTATTTGAATCAATTCCTGCATCATCCGGTCATATTCAGCATCCGATATTTCCGGATCATCTAATACATAATAGCGGTAATTGTGATAGTGAAGCGATTTTCTTAGATTTTCAATTTTTTTTATCATAATAATAGTTTTAAGTGTTAGGTGTTAAGTAGCTATCTACAAGGATTGTGTGTAAGAAAGGGATTTTTTTATAGGCAAATCATAAAATCCTCTTCTTAAACGCAATCCTTGTAGATAATCACGTTAAATCCGCGATTCAACCCCCCGCCTGAACCGCTGATAATCCTGATATTTATGATGATCATGATGTTTTTATCAGCGGCATCATTTTCATCATGGTTATCAGCGGTTCTGATAATTTGCATATTACCGCACATTCCTGAACATATTCAGAGAATTCGGATGATGAATCTCCTCTTCCATATCTATGGTATGGCAGACTTTGCAATTCTTGTTTGCGCCGATAGGATACGGATTTTTCTGATATTGAACCGGCGGAATATTATCCCTGTCATTTCCGAAGATATTGGTCGCGGGATATATTGCATGAGCGGCACCGTGACACGCGGCGCACCGGATTCCGACATCATCAGAACGCATACCGTAGAGTTGTTTCTCTGTTTTTGTCCATTGGTTAATATCTGCTGTATCTGTATCAGGCGGATTAAAATCAATGTGGCAATTCAGACAATCCGGCTGATTAACCCAGGGCGATTTCGGAGTTATCTCTTCAATCTTATCAGCAGAACGCGGGGAGAGATGTTTTATCAGCTTATCCGCACTCTTTTTCCCTGATACTTTCTCTTTAAGCAGAAGAGCAAGTGAGTGATCCTCCAATGTTCCGTGACAATTGGTGCAGTTCAGACCGACTTCCTTATGGATTCCCCTGAATCCTTTTGTAAAACCGTCAGATGGATGACATACAGAACATGCTTCACTCCCCCGGTTTGTCAGATAATTTGCATGAAATCCGTGAATTGCCGCAGATAGATTCAGGTGTCATCTTTGAATCTGCGGATGTTGATGCGGGATGACACTCCTGACATGATTTCGGATTTCCTTTTTCAGCCATTTCAGCAAGATTTGTTTTGCTCATTCTGTCATGAACAAGCAGAATATCCTCAGCAGTTTTATCAGAAATCCCTGTTGTATTGTTGACACGCCATTCTCCGCCATGACAATTGTTGCAACCCATCTCTGTTGATACCGGAGCAGTAATCTTAGTTGTTGCCAGAACTGTATCACTTTCTTTATCCCTTGCTTCAACTAGTTATCAACGGATACGGATTAAAGCTGAAAGCTGAAAGGGATAACTGAGAACTGACAACAGAAGATTGAGAGATATAAGCCGGGAAGTTTGCCTCATAAGGGACCACGGGAATACCCTTTGCCGCGTAAGCATTCTGCGAGTTGTCAAAATTCATATCTCCGTCTGTTCCTTTTCCAGATATGCCTGTATCAGTCGGGATCTCTTTTTTGAAATACAAAGATGAGTATTTCCAGAAATCAGTAAAGTCAGAAGGATTTTTAAATCCGCTCTCTATCCGGTATGTTATTTTTACGCTATCTGTAATAATCTCCGGCGTATCTCCCCGGCGTATCAGCTGGGCGTAAATATCATTTCCCGGAAAAGAGAGGTTAAAATATTTAACATTATCAGAAAAAAGATAGATTCCCCTGCCGCTCCATGCAAGAAGAATATAAGCATCATTCTCCTCATCAAACGGGGGAATTGTAACAGGTAAGGCTGTTGGCTGTTGGCTGTTGGCTTCTGACTCCTTTTTATTCAATCCTTTCGCAATATACGTTACAAGTGCGTTCCGCTCTTTTTCATTCCCCATAAATACAGGCATGTAATCATTAATCTTTCCCATGCCGTCAAGAAAAGAATCCATTCCGAAAACAGAATTATATTTTTGAGTCAAAGGGATAATATCATTGATTCTTCCGCGTACCGAATGACACGAGATACAGAGCAGATTGAATATTTCATGCCCCGCATCCATCTGATTATCATCATTTATCTCTCTGTTTTTCACCCATCTTGCGGATTTTAACAACCCTGCTTTATTGATGGCGTCAACATCCTCAGCCAATGCCCCATTGGAATAAGAATACCCGTAAATCAGATAAGGACGCCTTCCCGCTTCTCTTATCCATTCAAAAGAACCCATATATCCAAGTCCTATAAATAAAAGAATAAACGACAGCGCTCTTTTCATTTCTATTGGAACGCGGATTGCCATAAATACACCAATGACAAATATAACAGCGGAAATCCGGATAAAAGCATTAAGAAAAGGGATAATTTCAGGGGATCCGCTTAATATCATTGCTTTCTGCGGTTCAGGCAAAGTTGTTGCATACCACCAGCCTGCTTCAAGGAGAAAGCCTAATGAAATCAGCAGCCACCATGCACAATACCGGATCATGCTTTCCTTATTCATGTTCACAGATGTAATAAACCCGAACAAACCCGCCAGCATAAATGCCATAAACGTACGGAAGAAAAGAGAAGGGTAAAAAGAGGGATTAAAAAATCCGTCCCAGAAATCTTTTGTTTTCAGCCATTCCCCGGGTGTAAGCATAAACGTGATAATTCCGTTAATAACAAATAAAGATAGCCATGCAAAAGCAAAATATATCCATCCGATTTTAAGATGATCTTTTTTATCCATCTTTCCAAATGTATAAAAATAGATAAAAAGAGCGATAATCTCACCAAGAAAGAAAACCCATTCAGTCGCCCATCCAAAAACAAAATAATGTATCAGCGTAGATGTAGCTGCCGGACTTAACAGAGCAATCGCAAACCAGATACCTACTCCGGTAATTGAGCCGAATACCATACTTATCAGAAGAAAAATTTTTGCATGTTTTTTTGTATAATCAAGTATCTCCTGAGAATTTTCCCGGTATCCCTTTATTTCTGTCAATACCAGAAATAATCCTCCGCCCACAGCAAAATGGGCAATATACACATGAAAAACCGCAATTAAAGCGATCCAGAAGCCACCGCCGAATACGCCAAGCTCCCATACAGGATAATGCAGAAAAAAGTTTGAATCCATTTCCATTTACCTCGTTGATTAATTTTGTTGTCTGAGTTATTCTATCAGGTCGGGCTACGCTCTGCTAACCTGCAATGCCATTAAGTTAAGGTATAAACCAACCTAACCCCCCATTCGGCTGAGCTTATGTCGAAGCCTGCCCCCTTCCCTTTGGGAAGGGGTCGGGGGTTAGGTCAGGTCTTAACTTAACGGCATTGCTGCTAACCTGACCTGCAAATTTAAATTATCATTATTTTTTTTAGTTGCAAAGCGTTTTTTCAAGGAAAGGCATAATGATTATGAATCAAAAGATTCAGACAGGTCTTGAATGTTTTATTGAAAACCCTCCGGCATGGATAAAAGGTCAGCGTCTTGGGCTGTTAAGCAATCCAGCATCAGTAAACAGGGAATTTACCCATGCCCGTGAGTTAATTCATCAGCGATTTCCGGGACAGTTAAAAGCGTTATATTCTCCTCAGCATGGATTTTTTGCAGAAAAACAGGATAATATGATTGAGTCCGATCATATTCCTGATCCGATGCTGCATATTCCGGTATTCAGTCTTTACGGTAAAACCAGAATTCCGACCAAAGAGATGCTTGATTTTACAGATGTTCTGATCATTGATTTGCAGGATGCAGGAACACGGGTTTATACTTTTATTTATACAATGTCGTACTGTCTTGAGGCGGCAAAAAAATTCGGCAAAAAGGTAATAGTGCTTGACCGCCCGAATCCTGTGAACGGAATGATGGTTGAGGGAAACTGTCTGAATCCTGAATATGCTTCATTTGTGGGGCGTTATCCGATTCCGATGCGGCACGGGCTGACTATCGGGGAGCTTGCCGCTTTGTTCAATTATCATTTTCAGATTAATTGCGGGCTTGAGGTCATCCCCATGAAAGGGTGGAACAGAGATATGTATTTTCAGAATACCGGACTCCCTTGGATTCTTCCTTCGCCGAATCTTCCGACACCGACATCAGCAATGGTCTATCCTGGTCAGGTGCTGTGGGAAGGAACCAATATTTCCGAAGGACGCGGAACTACGCAGCCCTTTGAAATTTTCGGCGCGCCTTTTATCAATACGGAAAAGATGCTCTCCTATTTAGGCGGGAACAATGCACGACTGCCGGGTATTATTCTCAAACCCGTTGCATTTGAACCGACTTCAAATAAATGGGCAGGAAAATCCTGTAGGGGATTTCAGATTCATGTAACAGATCCTTATCTGTATAAACCGTATCTTACAACACTCAGACTTCTTCAGGCAGTTCTGGCGATTCACAAGGATCATTTTCAATGGAAACAGCCCCCTTATGAGTATGAATTCAATAAGTTGCCGATTGATCTGATTATCGGAGACACTCATATCCGTAAGCAAATTGAAAATCTGGATAATATAGATGAAATAACCGCATCATGGAAAAATCAATTAAATGAATTTATTCAGATAAGCAGCGAATTCTGGCTGTATGATTTTTAATATAGTTTGCAGTACCGCATTTATGCGGTAAGGCGTGCTGAACTGACCGCATAAATGCGGTACTGCAAACTTTGATTCATATCCCAAGCAGATGCCTTAACGCGCCCTCAAGCTCCGGGTTACGAAAATTATATCCGGTTTCCAGAAGTTTTACCGGCTGAACCCTTGTGCTTGACAGCAGAACCTCTTTTCCCATCTCTCCGAATGCAAGTTTTACAGCCAAAGCAGGTACAGTAAATGGTGTAGAACGTGAAAGAATGTTTCCGAGCTGCTTTGTAAATTCAAGATTGGTTACAGAATTTGGAGATACAAGATTAACAGAACCTTTTAATTCCTCATGATTTATGGCATGGTAAATTGCTCCGATAACGTCATCTATCCCGACCCAGCTCATAAACTGGTTGCCTGATGCGATTTTTCCGCCAAGTCCCATCTGAAAATGAGGCAAAAGCCGTTTTAACGCGCCTCCTGCCGGAGTCAGAGCAATCCCGATTCTCATAAATACAACACGGATGCCTTTTTCAATTGCAGGAGCAGCGGCTTTTTCCCATTCATAACATACTTTTGAGATAAAATCATTGCCGGGTCCGTCTTTTTCCGTCAGTATCCAATCCCTGCGATGCCCGTAATATCCGACAGCAGAGGCGCATATCATCACTTTGGGAGGCGGATTAAGTTTTGCAATGGTTTTGGCAATAAGAGCAGTTCCTTTAGTGCGGCTTTCAATGATTCTTTTCTTTTTCTCCTTTGTCCATTTACCTTCGCCTATATTCTCTCCTGCGAGATGAATAACTGTATCAATTCCATGAATTGCATCAGAATCAATCTCTCCTGAAGCCGGTTTCATAAACCAGATTCTGTCTCCTTTTTTGTTAAAGGATTTCTTCTGACAAGCCTTACAACCCGATGCCCTCCGGTAGTCAGAAAAGGGATCATAACAGAGCCGACCACTCCGCCTGCTCCTGAAATCAGAACATTCAGGGGCTTTTCATCTTTTCTTGACAAATGAGCGGCAATATCAAGTGCTGTTGTGGTATGACGATAATCAAAGATGCTTTCCAGCTTCCGGCGAACCATATCCCCTGCAAAAAAATTTCCAAACGGATGAAATTTCAAAGCATATTCAATGCGATCTTCAAGAAAAGACGCATCTTCTCCCTCAGGTTCAAATTTATGTGTATGTACCCATGATGCCAACGGTCCTTTTAACTGTCTGTCTCTGAA
This sequence comes from uncultured delta proteobacterium, assembly GCA_963806835.1. Lineage (GTDB taxonomy): Bacteria > Desulfobacterota > Desulfobacteria > Desulfobacterales > CAWEAR01 > CAWEAR01. The sequence continues at coordinate 59,340 of CAWEAR010000017.1, read as the reverse complement.
CAGGCGGTTTTCTTCATAATCCGTATGCTCTGCAATCCATTTATAAGGAATCGGACCAGCTTTCATCTTCAGAACCGATATAGCTCCTTTCTGAATTCCTCCTTTTTTCTCAATGACTTGAATCGGATCCCAGGGCGGGCTTAATCTCTCAAGAGCGCCGGGCGTGAATGCCATTTGAATACAGTCTCAACTCGCGCGTTAATTCGGGAGCGTTTGATAAAGGTTTCAGTTTTCATTTTTTTTATCTTCCTTGGCAAAATGTCGGGTTACGCTCCGCTACAGGTCTTATACCTGTAATGTAAAGAGCCTATACATAAAATGTCTGTTCATTTGTTTTTTTGTTATTTATCCGAAAATATGAAAAGATTTTAATTGATATAATATCAATGATTTAAAAAATAAATCCGAGTTTGGCACATTTCTTGATATTACATACTACAGAAGAAATGTAAATCTTTTTTAAACACTGTAATCTCCAAAAGGAGGCATCATTATGAAACAGAAAATTATTATTCTTATCTGCTGTTTTTCTCTGCTTACAACAACCGCGTATGCAGAGAATTTTCCCATCCCGGATACAACGCTGTTCACCGGATATGATAAAGAAGGTGATTTTGTTGAAATCCCCGCCAGATTGGGCGGCGTTATCGGGTTGCCGGTCGGATTAGTCGCAGGTTTACCGATTGCCTTGGTCGGAGCGCCTTTCGGTAAATTTGAAGAGACTTATTATACTGTGGGAGGATTTATTATCCCTCAGAGCTTCTCTTTTATCACAGGTCTGCCGTTTTATGCTGCAAAAAAAGCATTTTATGACTTTCCAAAGGGATTGAACGAGAAATACGGAACAGCCGTTAATCAGTACTAACACGAAGACCTGCGGGTACTTCGGTGAGCTCAGACTTCGGTGAGCTCAGTCGAACCGTCGAACCGTCGAACCGTTTTTAAAACCCCGCAGGTCTGACTCATCAAAAATTCATGAAATCCATTTTCTGTGAATGTTTCTGAGACTGATAACAAAAAGAACAATACAAAAAACTGAGATGAGCAGAAAATCAAGTCCAAGCGGCATTATGTTTTTTCCCTGAACAGCGCCGTGAAGAATATCTACGCCGTAAGTCAAAGGAAGCAGATAGGATAACGGTTTGAGAAAAACCGGAAGAGAAGAGATCGGAAAGAAAAGACCGCATAGAAATATCATGGGAAAACGGAAAAAATTGGAAAATGTCTGCGCCTCAAAAACCTCGCTGACCGAAACGGCGATAAAAAGACCCATAAATGCCGAAGCAACCGCAATCAGGATAACAGCAGGTAATACAGCCGTCCATGCAATATTAGAAATATCTGTCAGAAACATAGCCAGAATAACCGGGATAAAAGCATTTGCTGTACCGAAAAAAATCGCACCTGATGTCTTGGCAATCATGAGAAGTTCTAATGAAATCGGTGCAAGCAGCAATCGCTCGAATGATCGGTTCTTCTTTTCAAATGTAATTGTTACCGCCAGCATTGAAGTTGTTCCGAATAGAACAGAAATAGCAATCACTCCCGGAAGTAATTCAGGAATACTCTCCATGCCCCTGCCGGATTTGATGAAAAACATTCCTGTCCATGCCACAGGGAATATAAGCCCCCAACTGATATTAGGCGGCTTGAGATAATATGCCCGCATATCTTTCAGGATGATATTCCAGAAAGCAATCAACTGTTTCATGAATTTCCTCCTTTTTTCTCTTTCTCTTTTTTCATGGCATTCATATCTATGCCGGTAACACGGACAAACACGTCTTCTAAAGACGGATGCAGCTTGCGTGCCTCTGTAACCTCTGCGCCCCTATCCTCTATAAACCGCACTAAAGTGCCGACGCTGATCTGCTTTTCTGATTCAACGCGTATCTGTCCCGCTGAGACAGCATAAAATTCAAAATTATTAAATGATGCGGAAAGCTCTTTGCATATATCTTTTGCCGACTCTGAAAAAGAGATCAGCATCAGATGCTTTTCCTGTGCAGGCTGTAGCAGATTTGCAACTGTTTCAGTCTGAACAATCTCTCCTTTTACAATAAATGCAATACGCTCACACAGCCTTTCAGCCTCTTCAATATAGTGTGTGGTAAGAAATATCGTTGTTCCGTCTTTGTGAAGGTCAGCGATAAGCTGTCTGATCTGACGCGCACTTGCAACATCAATGCCGGTGGTCGGCTCATCTAAAAACAGAATCTTGGGATAGTGAATAATTCCTGCGGCAATAGTGAGTTTCCGTTTCATTCCTTTTGAATACCCGCCGAACTTACGGTTTCCGGCATCTTTTAAACCGAATATCTCAAGCAAATCCTCTGCTCTGGCAAGACGTTCTTTTTTAGGCATACCATACAGAGCGGCACAAAAGCATAGGTTATCAAAGCCTGACAATTCAGGATAAAGATTACTTTCATCTGGAACAATGCCTATCAGATGCTGTGCTTTTTTGGGGTTTTTCGTGCAGTCAAGCCCGCTGATCCTGATTGTTCCTGAATCGGGTCTGGCAAGCCCTGTGAGCATATTAATAGTCGTTGTTTTTCCGGCTCCATTGGGACCGAGAAAACCGAATAACTCTCCCTGATACACATTAAAGCATATCCTGTCAACAGCAGTCAGGTTATCAAATTTTTTGCTTAATTCCGCTACTTCGACTATGGAATGATGTTCACTGTCTGATTTTTCTGTTTCCATATTTTTACAGCTCTCCTTTTTTTAAAAATAATATCTCAGCCTTAATTCTATCCTGCAATCATTCTGTTTTTCTCCGTATTCTGTTTCTTCTCTTCCCTCAATAAAGCCTGCTTTCAGCCGTATCTCCAGATTGGTAATGCCGCTGTAAAGCAGTTCAGGAGATAAGGAGAAACTTCTGTCATTCATATTGAATATACAGGATACTGACGGAGTGAAATAAAGAATATCAAAAGGTTCTTTCTGACTTACCCGGATATACAGATAATCCTTCATAGGATTTCTGCTGTACTTTTCACGGATATTTGATGCTTTATTCAGAAGCGAATCATTCCCTTCAGAAATATATGCTGCATATCCTTTGTCAATAAATGAAAAAAAGTCCTTTACTTCATCGCGGGTATAACCTGCACCGTTGTGAAAATATTCGGCAATAAAGGTTGTGTCATGTTCTGTCAGATAACGGATTCCAAGCAGATAATTCTGAATATCATGAATTTGTTCAAAAATATTTCCGTTTTCATCCGTGTATCTTTTCTGATAATCCTCAAGATATGCAAACTCTCCGTGTATCTCAAAATTTGCGGATATATTTCCTGAAAAATCTATGCCGTAACGGGTTGTTCTGCCTGGGACTGTCATAAAAACAAGATCAATATCTGTATCATACAGCAGAAGATAGAGCTTTGCCGCAAAATTCAGGTGATTTATATCTCCGAAATCATCATTGATATTCTCATAAACCGGAATGACCACAGGAGTAAAAGAGAGTATTTTCAATTCACTGTCAAAGGATTTGATATAATCCGCAGAGCAGACAATAAAACCTTCAAGGCTTTGTTCCGGGTCATCAGGGTCTTTGGGTCTGTCAATAAATGCTGCGGGATTCCACGCATAACCTTTGCCCCATTTCAGACTTTTTTTCCCCAGAGCAATATTCAGAGAGGATGACGGTTTTACAGAGAAATATCCTTCATAAATATCTGTTTTATCATTCCATCCTGAATATGAGCAATTCAAATCCGAATTTGTCCTGACAAAAAACCGGGTAATCCCTTTTTCATAACTCCCTTCCAATTGGAGACTGAAATTGTATTCCTCAATATTGCTCCCTTCATCTTTGTTATAAAATCCAAGTTTATACAATGCAGCTTCATGATTCAGCCTGAAAAACACCGGATTGAATTCCGCATAACCGCCGATATGATAAGGTTTTTTTTCTGTTTCCGAAAGATCAAAAGAATAATCTTCTCCATATCCCTGATATTGGAAACAGAATAAAAATAGCAAAATAAGAAACAGAATATTCAAGACTTAATCCTCATGATTTCTTAAAGATTCTATATTCGGCATAAATGTCAGGGTAAAAACTTCATCGCTGACCTCTCTTTTTTTGATTCCTGCAAATATAATCACAGATTTATAGTTCTTATAAAGAGGGCTGTCTGTTTCGATAACAGAGGGTCTGATAATACCGTCCCCGAAATCTTTGACATCTTTGAAATAAATAGTCTTAATCAGCATATTTGCCTCTGTCAGACACTCTATTTTAACAGGGAGTTTATTGGTTTTGTCTGCCCACAGTTTCAGCCGGTCATAAGCAACGGATCTGGTTTTTGCTTTAAGATAAAGCAGATATTCCCCTTCATTCTCTTCTTTTTTTTCAACATCATATTCTGCCGCATAATCCAACTGCAATATATCAGCATTGTTGAATACGCCGCCTACAACAGACTGAAGGCTTGTGATCCGGATCGGTTTGCCGACATTCGGGATATACAGCCACATATTGTCGCCGAGTCTCAGCGTGCTTCGTCCTTTTTCGCTTGCCGGAGAGATAAAAAGCGATGCAATTTTGTCTGTCCCTTTTTTAACCGTGAAAAGTACATACTCTTTTTTTTTGCCTTCGGGTTCTATGTTGATAAGTTTTCTGTAAGATTGATATGATTCAGGATTCAGGTTTCTGTCAATCTGTTTCAGCAGTTGAGCAGAATAATCCTCTGAAGCATAAACAGAAACTGCCAGTACAAACGTCATAAATATTGTCATAAATCTGAACATGTTATTTTCCTTCATATCTGAAATTTTTTTTCCCAAACTTTTTGTAATATCACGTATATCTTTAAAATATCCGTATCCTACCGATGTTTTTGCACCAATTCCTTTATACTCAAAAACATTTCTTATCAACTTTGTAATCTTATTTAAATAATCCTGATTTTTAGATAAGAAAATGGGCAGTGGTTCAAAATTGACTTGAAACTATTATTATAATCCTTATTAATTTAGGATATTATAATAAAATATCAGTCTGGATTGACCCACTACCAAAAATTTATCGGCTCTCCGCCGGAAGGCTTTGTTCCGCATGAGCCGCCGCCATCTCCCTAATCGGCGTTATATGATATTTTCTGTTTTCAGATCATATTTACCTTTCCAAAATTAAAATCTCATTTAAATATTTACAATTAATGAGGTGAAGAATGTCAAGCAGAAAAATAAAGGAACGCAGCGGGAACACGCTTCGCCTCCTAATGTGAGGAGTCCGTTCTTATGTTCCCGCGCAAATCGCGGGAACAAGAGCAGATAATCGAATTCAAAATATATCTTCAATCAGATCAGACAGCGTTTCCTGCAATCTGCTGTCATCTGTCAGAGGAAGGCAGATAGCGGTTTTACATGCCTCTGTCATCGGGATATTTCTTCGGATAAGCTGCGCCGCATAGATTAACAGACGGGTACTTGCCCCTTCTGTAAGACCATGCTCCCGGATATTCCTGATTTTTACTGCAAGAGAAACAAGCCTTAAAGCAGTCTCCATATCAACATCAGCCTCATGAGAGACTATCTCCGCCTCTTTTTCAGGCTCAGGATAATCAAACTCCATAGCAACAAACCGCTGGCGGGTACTCTGCTTCAGGTCTTTTAAAACCGACTGATACCCCGGATTATATGAGATAACCATCAGAAAATCCGGGTGTGCTGTTATAATCTCCCCTTTTTTGTCAATTGACAAGGCTCTCCGGTTATCACTTAACGGATGAATTACAACCGTAGTATCTTTCCGCGCCTCAACAATCTCATCAAGATAGCATATCGCTCCTATGCGGACAGCCCGCGTCAGAGGTCCGTCGTTCCAGACAGTCTCATCATTCTTCAGCAGATAACGCCCTATCAGATCAGACGCAAACAGGTCTTCATGACATGCAACGGTTATCAGATGGCGTTGCAGACGATATGCCATATATTCCACAAAACGGGTTTTACCGCATCCAGTGGGTCCTTTAAGCATTACCGGCAGTCTCGCATCATAAGCCGCTTCAAAGAGACTGACTTCATTTTTGGTTTCAAGGTAATACGGTTCTTTTTTTATCCGATAGCCTTCATTATCCGGCAACTGATCTTCTTTCATAAATTTATCCTTTTTGATCCGTAAGGTTATTCCTGTTTAAACGCCGTCTGTCTGATTCTTTTATATCTTTCAGCCACTGAAGAACCGTTTCTGAATTTTTCGGCTGCCATATTTCTGAAGCATCTGAGATTTTTGAAATATTTAAATTATTTTCAGGAAATTTTGATTTAACCTGATTATCCCCCTGAAAAATGTAAATCTCCTGACGCCTTGCAGGTGTGATTCCGCTCTGCTGTAAACTGGTTAAAATACTTTTCCAGATCAGCCCGTTATATGTATTCATCCGTGATCGGTCTCTTACACAGACAATCAGATAATATTTCGCTGCCCAATCCGTAAGCCCTCCGCTGAAACGGGCAATCGGATAAGGATTTCTCAGAACAATATTAACAGAGAGCGCCGCATCAAGGAGAATTTTCTCCACATCTTCAGCAGGATGAACCGGATCAATAAATACCGGAAACCATAATTCATAAACCTCATCAGGATAATGGAAATTCTTAATCACAGATTCAGAGGCTCTGCTGTCAGGGATACTCAGAATACATCCGTCTCTTGTCTTCAGCCGGGTTGCCCGCCATGTAATATCTGTTACTTCTCCTTCTTCAAACTCGCCGATATTCACCCAGTCGCCTATTCTGAAAGGTCGTTCCATATTGATGGCAATACCCGAAAAAATATTTGAAATATTGATCTGAATCGCCAGACCGATAATCATGGCAAAAACACCGGATGTTGCCAGCAGGCTGGTTATCTTTTGTCCGAAGACAAAAGCGATAATTCCGAGTCCGGCAATAAGAAAGATAATAATCGCAATAAAGCGGCGCAAAAACGCAGGAATAACCCGTCCTGTGCGTATTTCCAGAGGGGACCATAAAAAAGATTCAAGTCCCCGGCAGAGAAGAAATGCCCCTCCGCTCCACCAGAGTATATCAAATAAACGATCAAGCAGTCTCAAATCATAGGAATTAAATTTATCAATAATTTTAAATACAATAAAGACCTCGACTGACAGGAGCATACTGATAAGAATAAGTATTTCAAAAAACCATATCTCTTTTTTATATTTCTGAATACTAATCTTTTTTGAGATAAAATAAAAGCATATTATTATGATAATGTTTATAATGAGTATAAGTTCCGCATATTCAGAAGGGATAATGCCCCGCAATGTAAAATGATCTCTTCTGATCTTTACCCATGAATTAAATGTCGAATGTTCCACTATTCCGCTGAAAAGATTAAGATATTCAGGTCTTCCCTGTGCTTCGTCTTTGAATGTGCTGCTGAAAAACCGGACATTTTTGATTCTCCATCCTTCATTGTAGCTGATAAGATTCTGATCTTTTATCTTTTTTAAAAGATCATCCCTTCCGCTCATCATTCCCATTCCTACGGTATCTGTTACAAAGATCAGTTTGTTTCTTGTTAAACCGCGATGATGAAAACGGATTCCGATAATATGCTCTCCGAAAGCATATCTTTCAGGAAATGAGTCTATCCTGAATTTTCCTTTAACCTTGTGACGGTAATTTCCTCTGTATATTCAGCAGATCGGGAATTTTAAAAATTAAGCGAATTAAAGCGGAGTGTTTATTATGCAATGTAGGGTGGACACGCTTACGCTTTGTCCACCCTAATACTTTTATTTCTTATTTTTCAGCATACGATATGCCGCCAGAAGCAGAGCCGCACCGGCAACCGCAATGATGATGCTCTTGGGATTAAAGCCTGTGAAACTTCCGAATCCGAGAAAAAGGCTTAAAGAACCGCCCACAAATGCTCCGGCGATTCCGATAATGATTGTAACAATGATACCGCCGGGATCGGATTCCGGCATAATCCATTTTGCAAGAATGCCTACAATCAACCCAAGCAGAATCCATGATATAATTCCCATTTAACGCCCTCCTTATATTACAGTGAATTTAAAGATTTCCGAAGTTTTAGAAACTTAAATCAGAAAAAAATCATCGTACCTTTTTGCCGCAATAATACAGCAATTACAAGCAATATCAGAAGAAAAATATACATCTTCCACGGTCTGCTCTTTTCAGCAAACGGATATGTAATACCAAATCTCCATTGATTTTATACAATGCTGTCATTTTTTTCTGATTGATTACAGAAATTTGTTTTTTCAGAAGCATGTTTTCAATGGAGATTTGGTATAAGCAGACGGCTTGCGCCTTCAGGAAGTTTCGCTATTGTAATAAGGGAACTGCCGAACGGAATATTGATTCCGGCTTTGGTATTAAACGCCCAGCCGCAGGCGTCCAAGCTGCTCCGACGGCACCGACAGCAAGTCTGAGAGCGGCAAAAATTCCGGCAGTAATAAACAACTGTCGGGGTTCATTTCATTCACCCCGACCTACTATATTTGCGGTTAAATAAAAAAAAACGGATTTCAACTGCGCAACTCCTACAGGATTCTCCCCGGTGTCCGATATGAGGTACATCCCGTGTAATATTTTTCGGGTCCTCAAGATGCCCTTTTCTTAAATTTATCCAAATTTTTACCGCCTTATTTTGTACATGAATGTCAGCGATATTCCGGACTGTTTTTAAAACCAACAGATTTTTTTATCTGTTTCAAATCAGGACAGACTAAAAATTTATGGGGATGCAAAAATCAGACAGACTGTATTTTTTTGCATCCCCATAAAAACTTCCGATATGCTCTGAATATCCTAACGTTTTGAAAACTGAAAACGTGCCCGGGCACCTTTCTGTCCATATTTTTTTCGCTCTTTGACTCTGGGGTCGCGTTTTATAAAACCGGCTTTTTTCAGAACCTGTCTGAAATTGGGATTGACCTGCAACAGCGCTTTGGTAATTCCATGTCTGATAGCACCGACCTGTCCCAATATTCCTCCTCCTATTACACTGACTTTTATATCAAAAGTTCCGGCAGTCTTTGTAAGCATAAGAGGTTGAGCCATAATTATTCTTTCAGACTCTATCGGGAAATAATTTTCCAGACTTCGGTTGTTAATAGTGATCTCACCCTTTCCGGGAGTCATCCATGTCCTGGCAATAGCAGTTTTCCGTTTTCCTGTTGCGTAATAAACCGTCTTTTTTTCCATTATAGTTCCTCAGTTATCTGATTGATTCCTTAATTTATCATTTTCTTAACGTCCAAAATCTCAGGCTGCTGTGCAGTATGAGGGTGTTTATCTCCGGTATAGACTCTCAGTTTTGTTAAAAGTTTTCTTCCGAGACTGTTTTTGGGCAACATTCCCTTGACTGCCAAACGGATAATATTTTCAGGATTATTCTTCAACATATCCTTTGCAATGGTTGTTTTAAGCCCTCCTATATAACCGCTGTGCCTGTAATAACATTTCTTGTCAAGTTTTTTTCCTGTAAAGATAATCTTCTCCGCATTTATTACAATAATACTGTCTCCTATATCTATATGAGGAGTGTATAACGGATTATGTTTGCCCCTGAGCCGGGAGGCTACAACTGATGCAAGCCGTCCCACAATAAGACCATCTGCGTCAACCACGTACCATTTTTCCTGTCTGTCAGTATCTCTTGCACTATATGTGTATTTTTTCACTGTATTTTTTCACCTCTTTCTTTCACAATCACCTTATCATTACCTCAAATTCATAAGGTAATCAGAAATATGTAAATAAAAAATAAGATTATGTCAAGAAAAAAATGGAATAATCAGAGTTCTTCTCTACAGGTTTTCATACCCGGCAGATTTATAACGCTCTGTTAATTCTTAATTCCTGATTCTCATTGATTTATACTAAGTCTCTGTTTTTTTATCCTGTGTTATGCAGGCATACGCGCTATGGTTATGAATAGACTCAAAATTTTCCGCACTGACAGAAAACCATGTTATATTATTGTCCTTTTTTATTTTTTCAGCGACATCCCGTACAATATCTTCAACAAATTTAGGATTCTCAAATCCTCTTTCTGTTACGCATTTTTCATCTACCCGTTTTAAAACAGAATAAACCTCACATGAAGCGCATGATTCTACAAGTTTAATCATATCTTCAATCCATATAAACTTTTTGAATCTTATACTGAGACGCACTTCACCGCGCTGATTATGGGCACCGACTTCGCTGATTTCTTTTGAACATGGACAGACAGAGGAGATAGGCACAATAACTTCTGATATAAGATCAACCTTACCGTCAGGGTTACTTGATCCGATCATTCTGCATGTATAATCCATAAGCCCCGGAGAATCACTGACCGGAGCTTTTTTTTCGATAAAATAAGGAAAAGTAACTTCCACATGGGCAGAAGCAGCGTTTAAATGCTTTTTCATCTGATCCAGTATCTGTGCAAAATTTTTCAGGGAAACCTCCGGACGGAACAGATGAAGCATCTCTACAAAGCGGCTCATGTGAGTTCCTTTGTATTTATCCGGTAAATTAACATACATATTGATGTTGGCAACTGTATTCTGATAGCCGTTTTTACGATCAAGAACAGTTATAGGGTACCTAAGATTCTTTATCCCTACTTTATCTATCGGAATATTGCGGTAATCACGCTGATTTTGAATGTCTATCATGGCTTCACATTATATGCCAATTAGGAATGGGGAATTAGGAATTAGGAATTTTTTCAGCAGATTTATAAAATATTCCTAATTCTTCATTCCCTATTCTTAATTGACATTAAAACTGTTTAAGTAAATATTCCGGTCTGACATGACTCATGGCTCTGAATATATTCCCTTTGATTTTTGAATTGCTCTTATACAGTTGATTTAAGAGCATTTTAATTTCCCGGCGTTTTGAATTTGCCGCACTGGGACAGGGATTCACAAAATCCGGGAAATTATCTGCACCTGCAAAACGTCTGATAAGTCCTTCATCTGTAAATGCAAGGGGTCTTATTATGGTAAGCCTCCCCTGAAAAAAAGACTGGGACGGCAGCATTGTGCTTATTTCTCCGGCATAACATATATTCAGAAACAGGGTTTCAATCAGATCATCCTTGTTATGACCTAATGCCAATTTGTTGCAGCCAAATTCATCTGCAAATTCAAAGAGTCGTTTTCTCCGCAGTTTTGAGCATAAAAAACACGGATTTTCCCGATTTTGGGAGCTATGCCCGATAACTCCGTAATCTGTATATTCAATCCGAACTGCATATTCCATTTTCCGGCAATAGCTCTCAAGAGAATCAGCAAAGCCCCCTTCAAATCCGGGATCAAGGTAAACCGCAAAGAGTTTGTATTTAACAGGGATAAAAGCAAGACGATCCGTTAAAATTTTCATCATTGCAAGACTGTCTTTTCCGCCTGAAAGTCCCACTGCAATTTTATCCCCGTCAGAAATCATATCATACTGATGTATAGCCTTGCCGACGCTTCTGTTCAACAACTTGTATATATAAAATTTTTCATTATACAAGAATAACTTGCACTCCTTGCCGGTAAATTACTTTGGAAAATTCTTTAAAACAACCTTCCCTGCGGCAATCTCACGTAAAGCAACAACAATATCCTCATTCTTCGGTGAATTGACAAGATATTCAGAGCCTTCACGAATCTGTCTCACCCGCTGCGCCACCATGTGAACTATCATAAAACGGTTCGGAACTTTTTCCATACAATCTTCTACGGTAATACGTGCCATATAAACCCCCTGTAAGAATTAGGACTTGAAAATTAGGAATTAACATTTATTTTAAGAAGCTAAGTGGTTTGTCAAAAAAGTTTTTATATTTTTTTAACCGCAAAGGGCGCAGAGGTTTCCGCAAAGTACGCTGAGAAAACAGGCGCATCCGTTTGCGACCTTTGCGCCTTCTTTGCGTTCTTTGCGGTAAATAAAAATGTGAAGAAATTTTTTTGACAGACCACTAATATAAGTTTCTTAAAGAAACTTAGTACAGACCGGCATAAATACACCGCTGATTATAATGTCGGGGTTCGCTGCGCTCACCCCGACCTACGGATTTTTAACCGGCGGCGTAATTATGCCGGTGTGTACTTAGCTTCTTTTACAAAATTGTCGGGTTACGCTCAATGCCGTTAAGTTAAGGTATAAACCAGCCTGACCCCCATTCGGCTGAACGTTCGACTGAGCTCACGCCGAAGTCTCATGTCGAAGCCTGCCCCCCTTCCTAAAGGAAGGGGGGAATAAAGCGGAATGAGGTCTCCCCTTCCCTTTGGGAAGGGGTCGGGCTTCGACATGAGACTTCGGCGTGAGCTCAGTCGAACGTTCAGCCTGGGGGGTCAGGTCAGGTCTTAACTTAATGGCATTGCGGGTTACGCTGCGCTAATCCGACCTACCTTATTATGTTATATCAACCAGTTCATAACATCTTCTTCCACCGGGAGCCTGAAAGATAACTTCATCTCCGGTTTTCTTTCCGATGATGACTTTCCCCAGGGGCGAAGAAACAGAGATACGTCCTTTTTCAATATTAGACTCATCGGGTCCTACAAGACGGTATTCAACCTTATCCCCTGTATCTATATTTTCAAGAACAACTTTACAGCCGAATACTGCCCGATCTTTCGGAAGGGTATCAGGATCAATAATATCTGCATTTCCGATTTTATATTCTAATTCACCGATTCTCCCTTCAAGAAAACTTTGCCGGTCTTTTGCAGCCTCAAACTCTGCATTTTCACTCAGATCGCCATGAGCACGGGCTTCTTCTATTGCCCTGATATTCTGAGGTCGTTCAACTGATTTCAGATGTTCCAGTTCTTTTTTCAGGGCATCAAACCCTTCTTTTGTTATAGGTATCCGTTCCAATATATTACTGCTCCTTAATAATTGGGAATCACAGAGGATTAGAGGGGTAAAGGATTAAAGGGGCAGAGGGATTAGCCCTTCGGCTCCCTTACCCCCTTACCCCTTTAATCCTCTAACCCTCTTATAAATATTCTTTCACTAAAATCTCTGCTATCTGGACAGCGTTTGTTGCTGCCCCTTTCCTTATATTATCTGCAACAACCCACATATTGATACCGTTAGGAATTGACTCATCCTGACGGATACGTCCTACAAATGTCAGATCCTGCCCTGCTGCGTCAATGGCAAGGGGATAAAGATTATTTGCCGGATCATCTACAAGCTTGACGCCCGGAGCATTTTTAAGAAGTTCTTTCACCTCTTTTGCCGAGATATATTCCCTTGTTTCAATATTGACAGATTCCGAATGACTGAAAAAGACCGGAACGCGGACTGTTGTTGCGGTTACACCGATTGTATTATCTTCCATAATCTTTCTGGTCTCATTGAGCATCTTCATCTCTTCTTTGGTATAACCGTTATCCTGAAATTTATCAATATGGGGAAGACAGTTGAAGGCAATCCTGTGAGGATATACATTTTTTTTGTAATCTAAGAAATTGAGCATTGCACGGGTCTGATCAAAGAGTTCGTCAACCGCTTTTTTTCCTGTTCCTGAAACTGCCTGATATGTTGAAACAACAATCCTTTTAATCCTGCATTTTTTATGAATCGGATTCAGCGCAACCACCATCTGAATGGTTGAGCAGTTCGGATTTGCAATAATCCCTTTTTTTGTATATTGGGCAATAGCATGTGGATTTACTTCGGGAACCACCAGAGGAACATCCGGATCCATGCGCCATGCACTTGAATTATCAACTACAACACATCCGTCTTTTGCAGCACACGGCGCAAATTTTTCACTTGTCCCTCCGCCTGCTGAAAAAATTGCAATATCAACTCCTTTAAAAGAATTTTCTTTTAATTCTTCAACAGGAATCAAATCCCCTTTAAAACGGATCTGTCGCCCTACAGAACGGCTGGATGCCAGAAATTTGACAGATTTTATCGGGAAATTCCTCTCTTCCAGACAGGCTATCATCTGATTTCCGACAGCTCCGGTTGCACCTGCCACAGCTACATTCACTTTTTTTCCAGACATATATTACTTACTCCTTTTTCCTATCGTATAAAAATATTTCCCGTTCCCACATCTAATTGCGGGAACGGGGATGAAAGCTATATTAACCCAAGTTGCCGCCACCTGTTGAAAAAATAGCATCACAAGGCTCGGTGGAAGATTGACAAATCCGAACCTCTGCCGGATTTGTCAATCCTGTAGGAGCATTATGTGGCAACTTGAGTTATATTAAAAAAACTTCTATCAGTCATTCTCTGTGAACTGAATAGAAGTTTCTGTTTTTAATGTTACTTAAAGTTTGAAAAATAATTATTTCATACAGATTAAATTTTTGATTATAATAATATAAAACAATTGAGTCAACAAAAAGATTTCAGCAAAAACTTTTTTACTGAGAATAATGAAAAAATACCGGAGATTCTTATTGCATAAAATCTTTTTTTGAATAATATATAGACAGTTTTCCCGTTCCCGCGATTCAGTGTGGGAACGGGGGGAAAATTTTTATTCATAAAAGGAGATAATATATGAAAAAAAGCAGTTTATTGGTCATTATTTTTTCAGTCTTTATGATGGGTATTTGCAGGGGAGAAGCATCTGAAAAACCTGTCAGGATAGCATATCTGAAAAATGCTCTGGATCATCTTGCCTGCTGGGTGGCGATAGAAAAAGGTTTTTTTGATAAACACGGGATCAAGTTTGAAATATCTGTATTCACAACCGGACCTGAAATGATGAAGGCTTTTGCCGCCGGAAAGCTGGATATAGGATATGTCGGTGAAGCTCCTGCAACAGTAGCTGTGGCAAATAATGAGGCAGATGTGGTGGCTGTGGCTCAGGTAAATACAGAAGGTTCTGCATTGGTGGTAGCGAAACAACATTCTGATATTACAGATATTTCTGAGTTAAAAGGAAAAAATGTTGCGATACCCGGGTATTCAACTGTTCAGGATTTTCTTCTCAGGACAACCCTTATAAAAAACCGGGTGGATATTAAAAAAGTGAACATCACTGTAGTAAAACCATCTGAAATGATAAATGATCTGGAGAAAAAAAATATAGACGCTTTTATTGTATGGTCTCCCTATCCTTCTCAGGCGGAGATAATGAAAGCAGGGAAAATTCTGCTGACATCAGGGGATATGTGGAAAGATCACCCTTGCTGCGTCCTTGTTTCAGATACTGCTTTTCTTAAAAAAAATTCTGAAAAAGTGAAAGCTGTTGTTCAGGCTCATATTGAAGCAACTGATTTTATTCATCAGAATAAGGATAAAGCAATAGAGATCAGTTCAAAATATACAGGAATGGATAAAAAAATAATCCGTCATGCAATGAATATAACAAATTTAACTTATCAACTGGCTGTTGAGGGTGAGCTTGAATATGTCAGGTATCTCTCAGAATTAGGATATATCAGGGTAAAAGACCCTGTTGAATTTACAGAGAGATTTATCAGTCAGGATATATTGAACGGTTTGTTAAAAAAGTGATCATGCAATCACTGCGGTTTGCCCTTGCCCGGTCTTGTTCGTTTCCCATTCCCGGACTTTGCGTGAGAGAGTTAATAACTATTCAGCAGATCGAAAAAGTTTGTAGTACCGCCTTCAGGCGGTTCGGCGTGCTGCCGAAAAAGTTCGCAGTTCCGCCTTCAGGCGGTTCGGCGTGCTGAGATAACCGTCTGATTTCACACTGACCTCCTAAAGGTGGTACTACAAACAAACTTTTACAAATTTCCGATCTGCTGACATTACGCCATGTGCAACTTTAACCGCAAAGTACACAAAGAATGCACAGAGAAAACCTTGTCTCCTTTGTGAAACACTTTGTGTTCTTAGCGGTTTAAAAAAAGTTGTACATGGCGTATTATTTAACTCCCCATAACGGTTATTATCAAAGCGCCGGTCAGCATAAAGATTGCTCCTAAAAATCGGATACCGAGATTTTTTTCTTTAAAAACCAGTCCCCCGAAAATCATACTGAAAAGAACACTCAGCCGTTTAACTGAAATCATATAAGAGGCTTTTGTCAGCGTGATTGCCAAGCCGTGAAAATACGAATGGAAAAAAAGAAGTATCCCTGCAATTACTCCGCTTACGGAGAATTTTTTAAATGTATTCAGATGAATTTTCCGAAATACAAGCAGAAAGATAAGAAAAAAGATATTGAATACCAAAGAAAAAGAGAGAGTAAAGAAAAGCGGAGAAGAGTATATAATGCCCATTTTTCCTATAACCGCACAAAAACTGAAGAGAAACGAGACAATAAACATAAGCATTGAGCCGGTTTCTCTGAATATCGCTTTTACAGGACCAAATAAAGTCCGGTTTTCGGAATCAAGATTCAGAATATAACTTCCCGCGCAGGTGGTCAGAATGCCGATTCCTCCCCATATATCAGGCAATTCATTCAGAAAAATATACCCGGGAATAATCATAAACGCGGGTGTAAGTGCAAGATAAGGAGCTGTCAGAGAAAGCGGTGAAATTTTAATCGCCTTCATATACAGCAGATATGCAACGCCGTTTAAGGGGATACTTACCAGAAAATACCAGAAAAAATTGACATCCAGAGCTGGAACAGAGATAAAGATAAAAGCTATTCCATATAAAGGAAGACTGTAAATCAGCGGATATGCAGACATTTCATAAGTAGTAAGATGAGAGAAAAATTTTTTCATCCAGACATCATGAGAAGATACCGACAAAGCCGTTAAAAGTGATAAAATAAGCCACAGCATAATTAATTTACATTAAGTATTTTATATGATAAAGTCAAATTTTTTTACAGAGATCATTTGATCTTATATTTCATCATCTTCTGCTTTTTCTTGACACATGCCTCTCATTTCTTTATAATTCCAGGAATAAAAAGATAAAATTTTTTTCATGACATAATGAGGAGCATTGTATATGGATAACAAAGATTTAGAGCAGTTAATAAAGGTCGCTCTGGGTGAAGAAAAGGCTGATCTGGCGATAATCAATGCTAATCTTTTAGATGTCTTTACAGGAGAAATCTTAGAGAATTATTCTGTCGGAATAAAAGGAAAAAGGATTGCATATATCGGAGATGAGCCGGAAGAGATGACAGACAAAGATACGGTTATCATTGACGCTAAAGGAAAAACTCTTATTCCGGGACTGATTGACGGACACGCTCATCTTGCATGGCTGTATAATGTAAATGAATTTCTGAAATATGCGATGAAAGGCGGAACCACAGCAATTATCACCGAAACAATGGAAATTTTTCCGGTGATGGGGTATGAAGGGGTTTCAGATTTTCTTGCATCTTTGAATCATCAGCCGATAAAAATTTTTGCAACTGCTCCTGCTATGGTCTCCACCAGTCAGAAAAGATTCGGTATCTCTGTTGACGCCATTCGTAAGCTCCTCTCAAGAGAGGAGATTGTCGGGCTTGGAGAATCTTACTGGCAGGCTGTTTTTCAGAGACCTGATTCTATGCTGCCTATATTTAAAGAGGCTTTGAATTCAGGTAAAGTGCTTGAGGGACATTCTGCCGGTGCCAGAGGAAGAAAACTTGCGGCTTATGCGGCTACCGGAGTATCATCCTGTCATGAACCGATAAATGTTCAGGATGTTCTTGAGCGGTTAAGACTTGGGCTTTATGTAATGATAAGAGAAGGGAGCATACGGCGTGATCTTGAAGCTATCTCCCCTGTTAAAGATATTGGTATAGATTTGAGACGCCTGATATTGGTAACAGACGGCGTTGAACCGGGTGATCTGATTGAAAAAGGATATATGGAATATGTTGTTCAGAAAGCAATAGACTGCGGATTTGATCCGGTAACAGCAATTCAGATGGCGACATTAAATGTGGCGGAGCATTTTTCTCTGGATCATTTAATCGGCGGAATAGCTCCGGGGCGATATGCTGATATACTGATTATTCCTGATTTGAATACCATTAAACCTGAATATGTTATCAGCAACGGACAGGTGATTGCAAGAGAGGGCGAAAATCTGGTATCTCCCCGGAAACATTTCTTTTCAGAAAACAGCCGGAAGAGCGTTCATCTTCCAAGAGAGCTGACGCCGGAAGATTTTACAATTCATGTTCAGAATGACGCTGATAATATTGAAGTCAGAGTTATTGATATGATAACCAATCTTGTAACAAAAGAGATAAAAATGACGCTTCCTGCTGCTGAGGGTAAAATCAGGGCAGATACAGAGCAGGGTATTTTAAAAGTTTCTGCAATAGAGAGAGCAGATTCAACAGGAAAGATGTTTACAGGGCTTATTCATGGATTTGGAATGAAATCAGGGGCGATTGCATCCAGCGCTGCATGGGATACATCAGATATTATTGTCGTGGGGGCAAATGATGCGGATATGGCAGCGGCTGTGAACAGGATTTATGATTTGCAGGGCGGTGCAGTTCTCTGTAATCATGGAAAAATTATTTCTGAGATTCCTCTTCCTGTTTTCGGTCTTATTTCAGATATGCCTATGAATACTCTGGTGCAGAGAATCGAAAAAATCCGATCTCAGGCAGCAGAGCTTGGAATTCTGTTTCGCGACCCTCTGCTGACGCTGGTTGCTCTTACAGGAGCGGCTATCCCTTTTTTAAGAATCTGTGAAGAGGGGCTTATCCGCCTGAAAGACGGAAAATGTCTGAATCTTTTTGTTTCACCGGAATAATGTCTAACGGAGGAAAAAATGGAAAATAAATTAAACAGAATTACCGATGATAAGCCGAGTTTTTTTAAAAAACTCAGCTTCTTTCAGAGTCTCCTGATGATTTTAGTCATATTCTTTTTCGTCTGCTCACCCGGCTGGAGTGCAACGGAGATGCTGAAGATCAGGGTAGAATCAGGACGAGTCAGAGAAAGCCCTGACTTTAATGCGCCTGTTGAGTTTGGTGTAAAAAAAGGGGATACGGTTCTGCTCGTTAAACGTGAAGAGGACTGGACATTGATAAAGCTGGAAGATGGCAGAAACCGGATGGGCGCATCAGAGCCTTTTTGATGATCCGAATATGCCATCTGAGCCGGTAAAAACTGAATCTGCTGCTCCTGCTTCAGTTGAAAATGCTGCTGAAAATCCCTCCGCAGATGCGGGGTCTGATACGCAAAAGCCGCTTATCAAAGAGGTTACAGATATTCAGGTAAAGATAACTACTGAAGGGGATGAAAAAGTGATTTTTACAATGAACGGCTTTTATGCCCCTGAAATTTTTGCCCTTGAAGAGGCAACACCAAAAGTAGTCTGCGATTTTACAGATGTAAATCTTGGCGAAAAAATAAAAAAACGTCAGATTGATGTGGACGGCAATTTTATCAAAAAGGTACGAATCGGCGTTTATGAAGGGGAGAAAGTAAGGGTAGTGCTGGATTTGTCGCCAAGTAAGGATTATGATGTAGAACAGCTCTTTTTAAGAGAAGAGAATCTCTATGTATTAACGTTTAAGTCATCTCAGAAGATGCCGGATAATGAACCTGTTGTAGAGAAAAAATACGGTTTTTAGACAAATATCCTCTTTGTAAAACCCTAATGGTTTCGAAGACCATTAGGGTTTTGTTTTTAGTGAAAAAAACTGAGTTTCTTCAAGAAACTCAGTTTTTACATTGTTATTTCATCATCTTCACATCAAATGTCCATCCGGCAATTCCGCCTTCGATGAACTGCACACGGTCAAAGCCCGCAGCATTTAAAATCCTCTGCGCCTCGTATCCTCTCATGCTGACTTTGCAGAATACCAGAATATCTTTATCTTTCGGCAAATCTTTTGCTTTTTCTCTTAACGCCCCCAAAGGAATATTCAGAACATCATAAGGGAGACGCATCTCTTCAAGTTCTCCGGGAGTCCGTACATCAATAAGAAGCAGATTCCCTTTTTCAATCCGTTCTTTTGCCTTAAACGCTGAAATTCCATTGGCAATTCCGTCTAATTTATTGATAAGAATATGAGCGCATGTTGCTAAAGGATCAATCGGCGGTGAAAATGGCGGAGCATAGCCGAAATCAACATCTGCAAGCTGATCCAGAGTTCCGCCCATCAGAATCATACTTGCCGCAACATCAAGTCTTTTTGCTCCGTTACCCATGCCTACAACCTGGACACCAAGCAGTTTTCTGTCCCGCCTTGATGCAATCATCTTGATAATAAAAGGTCTTGAATCAGGCATGTAATGAGGCTTGTCAGGACCTGCCCATGTTGTGGTTTCTACATCCAGATTTAATTCCCTTGCCTGTCTTTCAGAAAGTCCGGTTCTTCCGATAGTAATATCAAATGCCTTGACAATTGCAGTGCAGGTGATTCCGCTGAAAGGGACTGAGAGTCCTGCAATATGATTGGCAATAATTCTGCCGTGTTTGTTTGCAGTGGAGACAAGGGGGACAAATAACGGAGTTCCCGCGACACGGCTGACATAATGATTCACAGAGCAGTCGCCTCCGGCATAAATATCTTTGTCGCTTGTCTGACAATATTCGTTGATAACAATTCCGCCCCGCTCCATGCAGTTTAATCCGGCTTCTCCTGCCAGTTTGTCATTGGGGCGTGTTCCGACAGCGATAATAACAAAATCAGCAGGAATGCTCTGTTTATCCGTCTCAACAGAAGCGGCTTTTCCTTCTCCGCCAATACCTTTTACCCGCTCTCCGAGTACGAGCTTCACTCCTTTTTGACGCAGATGCTTTGCTCCGAGCATTGCAATATCTTTATCCAGAACTCCCGGCATAATCTGATCAAGCATTTCAACAACAGTAACATTTTTTCCCTGATGAACAAGAGCCTCAGCCATCTCAATACCGATAAACCCGGCACCGACCAGAACAGCTCTCTTTAATCCCTGAGCATCCATCTCTTTGACAAGGGTATCCGCATCATTCGGATGGGTCATAAACCAGACATTTTTCAGGTCAACTCCGGGAATCGGCGGGCGGAACGGATAGCCGCCTGTGGCAAGAACCAGCTTATCATACGGAAGATTATCTTCCTTGCCGGTCCCTGAATTTCTGACCAGAACGGTTTTATTTTTCCGATCAATCTTTATAGCCTCAGTTTTAACAAGGACTTTAAATCCTTTTACTTTATCAAAAAAAATCGGCGTTCTTGGTACGCCTATCGGGGTTTTGATCAGCTCATTTACATCTGAAAAAAGCCCCTCCACATAATAAGGAATTCCGCAGGCTCCATAAGAGATTAAATCTCCTTTTTCAATCATGGTTATATCTGCTTCAGGAAGCAGGCGTTTTAATCTTGAAGCGGTTTTTGGTCCGCAAGCCACGCCGCCGATAACCAGAACGCGTAATGATAATGACATAGTTGTTTTCTCTCCTTTCTTAACTTTATGATATATAAAGATTATCAGTTTGATCCGGTTGTCAATTTCGCAATAATTCTCATAATTATTGCATAAAAAAGATAAAAGATCAATAATTCTGTTTATGCAGATTTGTAGGTTGGGGTTCGCTCCGCTCACCCCAACCTACGTGCTTATTCTCTTATCCGGGCATAGGTAAAAATAGACGCCGGGCATATCCCAGTGTTTTCGGATTCATTTCTCCCTTATAACGTTCCAGATATTTCTGTATAGCTTTCTGATCTCCGCCGACTGCAACCGCGGTAAGGGTAAGCATATCTGTGAGATCATTCAGATGATCCAGACTTCCTGTTTCACCCTGTGATAAATGAGCTATCTCTTTAAATATTTTCTCACAACCCATACTCATTGAAAAAGTATAAACCGGAATTCCTTTTTCTCCAAGTGCTTTTGCATTCTTCCGCCAATCAAGAGACCAGCGGGTAGGAATATTATAATATTTTACCTGACGGACTGCTTCAGCCTCCTCATGCGGTCCCGCATCCCCGATAAGAATAACCGCATCAATCTTATGTATCTCCGCAAGTGCATGTGCCAGAACATATTCAACAGCTTCATCAGCATCCCCGCCGTCTGTGATACGGGTCTCTTCTATCTGTTTAATCAGAGCATTAACATCACGCGTCCATTCACGATGTTCAATAAGACCTGAAGAACCGTACATTCTGTGATCCGCGTAATCACCATAAGGGCACCAGCAGACTTCAAGATTAATTCCGGCATCCTGACTCCTTTTGAAAAATTCTGCTGAAGCAGATTTTGCTTTCTGAATCAGTGAGATCATAGAGCCTGTCTTATCCACACACCATAAAAGATTTGTAATTTTTGAGGATAGCCGCGGGTTGCCGAATTTTTTTATCACATCTGTGATTGCCATATCCCCTGATGAACGGGATATGCTTTTGTTCGGACGGACAATCAGGTCATTCAGACCTTTTTTTGACGGGTTATTTTTATCCATTTTTGTTCAGTTCCTTTTTCACTTTTTCATAAGCTGTTTTTATCAGCCGGAATCCTTCATTACTCCCTCCGTGATCCGGATGCATTTTTAAAGCCGCTCTGCGGAATACCTTTGCGGCAAATTCCGAATTTATCTTTTTTATATCAAGATTATGAATATCAACATCAAATTCTGAAAAATAGTCAATATCATCCTGCTCAAGATTTCTTACCAGTATATTCCATGCCTCTTCAAAGGAAAACTCATCTGTCGGCTCTTCAACATCTTCATTGCACGCATCAAGTATAACCTTCAGTCCTTTGCATATCTCTGACAGCATTGGAAAACCAAGCTCTTCATCTGCGGGATCCCCTTCTTTTTCTTCAAGAAATTCCTGAATTTCAATCCATAGAGATTTGATATTTTCATAAGTGTCGGTTAATTCACGGAGATGCAGCCGTTTTCTGTCAATTTTTTCTATACACTCAGCAATAAATCTCTGAAAAGTCTTATACTGATCTTCTTTCTCCTGCCATTCCAGATGAGCCTCATACAGTTGATCAAGATGTTTCAGATGCTCATACCATGATAATGATAGAAGCTCTCCGGCGTCATATATCATTCTGCGGTGGATTCCAAGATAAATATCTTTGCCGTTGAGTTTATCAAGAAGCTCTGCCACTCTTTTCATTCTCTCCAGCAGATTCTCCGCATAAGTCCAGCGATGCCGTTCCAATGCCTGATAAATCACATCCGGGTTTAACGGAGTCTCTTTTCTTAACATATCCATGTCAAAAAGAAATAAGACGACATCCTGCAAATACTGCCTTGAAGCCCGGTTACCCTGCGGATAATCAAACCGGGTGCAAAATTCTGTAAAAGCAGAAATGGGATCCTGTTCTTTGACGGCATGAAGGACAATCTCCGGGACATACTCGACCCCTAGAGCGGCAAAGAGTTCTTTCAATATCTGTCTGGAAAGCTGATTCCATTCATGAAGCGGAGGATTATGAGGAATATTGAGCGAGCCTTGTATCCATGGAATTTTTCCGCTGTCAATGCCGCCTGCTTTGGAAGGAAAGGTTTTGAGATAATCTTCCGGGTATCTGGTTCCGACATCAGCATAAGATCGGCTGGGAGAATCAGGTTTTGGCGGGAGAACAGCCGGAGCCTTTCCAAACAATTTTCTTACAAGGTTGGCAAGAGATGTGCATGTATATCTGATATAAAAAAGAAGATTTTTCAGCACAGTGAAAATCCGATTTTCAGCAGATCGAAAAAGTCCGTAGTACCGCCTTTAGGCGGATATTCACGCCCAACCGCCTAAAGGCGGTACTACAAACAGATCGAAAAAGTCCGTAGTACCGCCTTTAGGCGGATATTCACGCCCAACCGCCTAAAGGCGGTACTACAAACAGATCGAAAAAGTCCGTAGTACCGCCTTTAGGCGGATATTCACGCCCAACCGCCTAAAGGCGGTACTACAAACAGATCGAAAAAGTCCGTAGTACCGCCTTTAGGCGGATATTCACGCCCAACCGCCTAAAGGCGGTACTACAAACAGATCGAAAAAGTCCGTAGTACCGCCTTTAGGCGGATATTCACGCCCAACCGCCTAAAGGCGGTACTACAAACTTCTCTAAATTTTCGGTTTACTGATTTTATGTAAATCAGGACTTCCGAAGTTTCGGAAAGTTCTGAAGTCCTTAAAAAAGAATAATAACATAATTTTTACGGGTTGTCATTGATTTTCAGCATAAAAACTCTAAGGGTCTTCAAGACCATTAGGGTTTTCATATGGGAACAAATCAAAAGTATTTATTAAAAACTAAGTTTCTTCAGGAAACTTAATTTTTTCACTCTAATATTTTTCAAAATCATCATCGTATTGAGGATCATCTTTTTCATTATCTTTTTCCATTTCACTCAGAAGGCTCACTTTTTGCAAAGGAATCTTGCATTCTTTTTGCAGGGGAATTTTGCACTCCTGTAGATTAAATCTCTTCTTTATCCTCTGTTCTGCCGGAATCTCATACTCGTCAGAAGGATTTGTATCTTTTACTTTAAAGAATCTGATGATATTCTGAAGCTGTTTTCCCTGATTTGCCAGTTCAACAGATGTTGAAGCCAGCTCTTCCGATGCAGATGCGTTCTGCTGAATCACCATATCCAACTGCTGAATTGCTTTGTTAATCTGCTCTGCTCCTGTATTCTGCTCTCCGCTTGCCGCTGTGATCTCCTGAACAAGCTCGGAAGTCTTCTGAATATCCGGCGTAAGTTTTCCCAGCATGTCTCCGGCTTTTTCTGCAATATCAACAGTAAATGCTGACACTTTTCCGATTTCAGCCGCTGCTTTCTGGCTACGCTCCGCTAATTTACGGACTTCGGATGCGACCACAGCAAAGCCTCTTCCATACTCTCCTGCTCGCGCCGCCTCAATTGCCGCATTTAACGCCAACAGATTGGTTTGCCGGGCTATATCTTCAATAATCAGAATCTTCTGGGCAATCTTCTTCATAGCAGTGACTGTTTCACCGACAGCTTTTCCGCTTTCTTTGGCGTCTGCTGAGGATTTTAATGCTATCTTTTCCGTCAGTAAGGCATTATCCGCGTTCTGCCGGATATTTGCAGACATCTGTTCCATTGAAGCTGATGCCTCTTCTGCTGATGCTGCCTGCTCCGAAGCTCCCTGAGAAATCCTTTCAGACGTAACACTCAACTGCTGACTCCCCTCGGCAACATTATCTGATACTGATTTTACCTTCATTACAACTTCATTCAGCCGTCTGATCATCATATTGACAGACTGCATGAGCCGGTCATTTTCAGAGCGTTCTTTTGCCTCAAGAATAAGATTTCCTTTTGCCATCTCTTCAGCCAACCGGGTAATCTCATTCATGGCGTCAATCAGCATATTCAGATTACTTTTCAGTTGGTTGAAATCACCCCTGTATTCTTTTTTTGTTTTTTTAGGAATATCACCTTTGGCAATAAGATCAATATAACTTGCCGCATCATTCAGAGGAGCGATAACAGCATCCAGTGTATTATTTATCCCCTGAACAATAGCGGCATAATCTCCGCCGAATTTGTCAGGATTTCCCCTTATATTAAGACGCCCTTCGGAGGCAGCCTTAGTCAGCATAACGGTCTCTGCTACCAGTCCATTAATGGAATCAATGCACTGATTCAGGTTCTCTCTGGTTTTATTAAAATCACCCTGATATTCTTCTTTAATTTTATCAGGAATTTTACCGCGTGAAATCTGCTCAATACAGGATGCGGTTACATTGATCGGCATGACAAATGCTTCAATAATATTATTAATTCCGATAATAAGCTCCTGCCATGCTCCTGTAAATGCTTTTGAATTACCCCGTGAACCGAGTCTCCCTTCCTGAACCGCACTGATTTGAGAGTCGGTTTCTGTCAGAACATCCTGAATTTTATCTTTCATGGAATTTAATGCGCGCATCAGTCTGTCCTGTTCGGAACGCTCCTGAAGGGTGATTGAAAGGTTTCCGGCAGCCATCTCTTCAGCCAGCCGGATCTCCTGATTCATGGAGTCAATCAGCATATTCAGATTATGCTTTATCTGATTGAAATCTCCTTTGTATTCATCTGTTATCTTTTCAGGAATATCCCCTTTGGAGATTCTGTCAATATGGATCGCCGCCATATTGATCGGGGCGACAAACGCATCAATCAGATGATTTGTCCCAGTAACCAGATCACGCCAGCCCCCGCTGAATGATTCTGCTTTTCCGCGAATCTTTAAATTCCCGTCCTGAATTGCATTGGTCAAATCATTGGTCTCTTTTAAAACTTCATTGATCTGCTCCTTCATGTTTCTCAGAGCGTTTATAAGAGTACCGATTTCATCTCTCCGGCTGATATTGATATTTGCGCTCAGATCTCCTTTGGCAATTGCTCCGGCAAAATCAATGCTGTGACGTAAAGGACGGACAATATTCCGGGAAATCATACGGATAAAGAGAAGGGCAATAGAGATAATCCCGGTTCCGAATATCGCAACCCAAAGCAAATCCTGTTTTCCGCGAATTTTTAACCCCTGCTCCAACTTATCTGCCTCAGCCAGTACCGCACTTTTAGGAACTTCAATCATCACCGACCAGGGCATGTCGCTTCTGCCAATATGAAGAGGGGTAAGGACTTTAAGATTCTCTCCTTCAAAATCCGATGACTCTTTTCCTGATTTTATCCATTCTGAATATTGACGTTGATTATCTGATACATACCTGTTAAGTGGCTTTCCTGCCATATCAGGATTACCGCTTACCGCGGCAATAATTCCGTTGTAACTTACAATCGCCACGCTCCCTTTCTGATTATATAATCCTTTGTTAGCACGTTCCGCCAAAGACTGGATAAAATCAAGACGCATATCTACACCGGTGATGCCGTAAAATTTTTTATTAATCATCAACGGAACAACCAGAGAGGTTATCAGCTCTATTTTGCCGTGAATCGGATAAGGAAAAGGGTCTGTAATGCACTCTTTTTCACGTTCTTTGGGAAGCAGATAATAATCTCCTTTGCGCACTCCGCTTTCATATTTTTCAGAAGACTCATAATTTTCTAAGGGCGCAATTCCTATATTCCCTTTTTCATCTCTGCTCCAGTAAGGGATAAAACGACCTGTCTGATCATGTCCTTCTGCTTTTATATAAAGTTCATCCAACTGATCAAGTGAATTCGGTTCCCAGCCTGTATAGATTCCTACAAATGTTTTATTTTGACCAAGGATGCTTCGCAGGATTCCGTTAATTCGTTCTCTGTCAACCTTGAGCTGTATGCCTTCATCTTTGATTCCTGAAAATACATCTGCAAGAGTACGGGCGGCATCTAATGCTACGTCCAATTCTGATTTAATTTCAAATGCTACTGCTCTTGATTTTTCAATAAGCTGCTCTTTTGCGGCTCTTGCGGCAAAATCGCTTAATGAATCAGTAACAAATCTTTCTGTTTTGTTCATGGAAAATATGCCGTACAATCCCATTGTCAAAATCGAGCAAAAGAGGCATAACCCAAAGGCTGTCATCAGTTCTTTCTGTAATGATTTGAACTTAAAATCCATATAAAATAATTCCTTTTTTTCCGCAAAAACATAAATACATGAAACAGTAAATACGCTTCTTTTTTGTCTCTCAGTGTCTTAGTGTCTTTGTGACAGAAAAACACGAAGACACTAAGACACAAAGTAAGGCGGACACGCTATTACTTAGTCCGCCCTACATTATTTATTCTCTCAAAGCTTCTGTAATTGCTTTGTTATCAAATATCTTTTCAGAATCAAAATCTTTTTTCAGCAGATTATTGGATGAAAGAAATGCTTTAAGTTCTTTTAAATAAGCATGAAGCCCTCCGCCGTCCTGATTCCTTTCCAACTGGACAGAAGCATTATGAATACGCGCTGCATCCGTTATCTCCTTCAGATCTTTTTCAGAAAAAGGAGGCATTCCTTTGAATGTATGTTTATTCAGAATATCCATGTATTCTTTCCAGTTAGCCGGATCCTGAATCCACTTGACTGCTTTGATCCATCCTTTGAATATTTTCACCAGATCACCGTGAGGAATTGTTTTTAACACATCATCTAAAATCATCATCCCGTCAGGCATACATCCTTCATAAGTGGCTGTAGTGGCGACAACTTTGCCGTTTCCTTCCCGTTCTGCCCGCATTGCTTCAGGATCATAATTGACAATCATATTGAACTGCCCTTCAATAAAATGCTTTGCCAGAACATCTGTTTCCATTTCAATAATTCTGACATCTGAAAGTTTTAAGCCTTCTAATGAAAGATACTGGTTCAGAAAAAATGTTACTGAAGGCATGTTAAGATAAACACCCACAGTTTTTCCTTTTAAACTCTTTATATCAACTTCTTTTTTCAGGATAATCTTATCGCCGCCGTGAGACCAGTCTGTTTCTGCGATAATTGTAACAGGGAGTCCGTCCATATATAAGCTGACAATGCTTCCCATCATTTCAAAGCCTATATCTACCCGTTTGCTTTTAAAAAGAGTATGAACAGCCTGAAGATTGTCAACATTATAAATACTTACATCAATCCCCTGCTCTTTCCAGAATCCTTTTACATCTGCCACGTTTGCGGGAGACCACCCTGCCCAGGGAATCATAACCATTTTGTAATCTCTGGAGTGTGCTGTTCCGCAAAGCACCAGAGTAAAAATAAGTGTAAAAATCATCATCCTTTGTTTCATTTTTCTATCTCCTTTGCTGTTGGTTTTAAGGGTAAGCACAGGGGCTTACCCCTACAAAAAAATACATAACCTAAAACCTTTTTATTAACTGATTTACATCCAAAATAAGAGCAATTGTTCCATCTCCTAAAATAGTTGCGCCGGATATTGCTTTCACATTTTTATATAACTTGTTCAAAGACTTGATGACCGTATGATTATGCTCAATTACATAATCCACGCCAACGCCGATACGATCCCCGTTCACTTTGATAACTACAATCCACTCTCTGCTCGGCGGTTTAGTATCATTCATAAAAAATTTACGCAAACTGAGATAAGGTATTATCTCACCCCTGAAATACAGAATACCCTCTTTTCTGACTCTGGCAGCATCAACCGGCGGAAGTTCCATGCACGCTTCAATCACTGAAAGGGGGATTATAAAGTTCCCCTCCCCGATCTTCACAAGAAGACCTTCAATAATCGCCAAAGTCAGCGGGAGACTGACAGTAATTTCAGTTCCTTTTCCCTGCTGTGTCCTGATATTCATTTTACCATGTATATCTGAAATGCAGTTCTTCACCACATCCATTCCGATTCCTCTGCCGGAAATATCAGTAACATGCTTTGCTGTTGAAATACCGGGGACAAATATCTGTTCAAGTATCTCTGCTTCAGATATTTTTGCATCAGGACTGATTATTCCTTTCTCCTTTGCTGCTTCATATACTTTCTTCAAATCAATTCCGGCACCGTCATCACTAATCTCTATAAGAACATTATCACCGATATGTTTTGCTGACAAACGGATTGTTCCATGTTCCGGCTTTCCCAACGCCTTTCTGATATGCGGAGGTTCTATTCCGTGATCTATGCTGTTCCGAATTATGTGTATCAGAGGTTCTTTCAGCCCTTCAATAATGGTTTTGTCTAATTCTGTATCATCCCCATCAGTTGTCATGATAATCTTTTTTCCTAATTCTTCAGCAAGATCATGTATCAGCCTTTTAAATATGTTAAATATTGTTCCGATAGGGAGCATACGGATCTGCATAGTATTTTCACGGAGTTCTCTGGCAATCCGTTCTATTCCTTCGGCGATAAAATACAGTTCAGAATCTTTTAACATACGGGATTTCCGGCTTAGATATGCCTGAAATGTTATCAGTTCTCCAACCAAATCCATAAGCATGTCAAGTCTTTCCGAAGGCACTCTGATACCGGATAATATGTTTCTTTTCCTGTGATTATCAGGATGCTCTCTGATATGGTGATTAAAATCAGAAGAAGAATCTGATTTTTCTATGTTATCCTTTATTTCTAAACCCGCGTTCAGGAATTGCTTCATCAATATTAATTTCAATATCATCTTCGACAAATATAAATACATCTCTGATATAACTGATATTCTGAGCGGTGGTAAGAAGAATATCCCAGCAGATATAACACTCTTCAGGATTAAGAGTATTTAAACAGGGGATTGCATGAATATCTCCGGTGACTTTGCATTTGCCTAAACTCCTGAGTTCGTCTAACAAACGCATAGGATTTGTTCCTGTTGTAAATATATCTTTTGAAGGATGAAAATGAATTTTATAAGTAATTGGATTCTGTTCTGAAATATCAGTATCAGAACCATCTGCTGTTTTTAAATTATTACTTTGCAGAGGAGATGGAGTCTGCAACAATAATAAAGTACTGAAAGAATTTATGATCTCATGGAATCTCTCATTCTGTCCGGTTGATTCTGATTCAATCATCTTTTTGATATGGTCGCAGGCGCTCAGAGTAAGATTTATCAACTGCTTTGTAACAGAGAGTTTTTCATCACGCACACATCCGAAGACTGTCTCTATCTCATGGATAAAAAGAGCAATATTATCAAATCCGAACATTGAGGCAGTCCCTTTGATGGTGTGCATGACGCCGAGAATATGATTGACCATATTCTTGGCATACGGCTCATTTTCCAGTGCAAGTAATGACGCCTCAATTTCAGCAAGAAGCTCATACGTCTCTTCTTTATATTTATCAGTGAGATACTGCTCCACTAACATCTCCTTTAATTTACATGACGGTAGTCTGTAGGTTGAGGTGAGCAAAGCGAACCCCAACATCTGTATTTGTGGGTTCATTTTATTCACCCCAACCTACGGGCTTTCCGCAGACGGAGCATGTTTTTGACGTATAATCCGGTAAATCACCGGAAAAACAGAAAGGCGGAAGCCAGAGGATTTCCGATATATCCTTAACAGACGGATTCCAGAAAGGATGAATATCAGTACTTTTCTCTGTTTTCTGAAAAGGAACAGCCGGAAATTCAGGTTTCATAAAAAATTCTTTAAACGTGAGCTGTTTCACCAAAATCACCTCCTTTCATAAAAAAATATGGTTTTTCAATGAATTTTGTAGAAATGATAAAAACATACAACTTTTATGAAAATAATATCATAAAATGACTGACTATGACAGAAAAAATTTTTGGACAGATTTCAGGATTAAAAGAAATCCGAATTGAACACGCGGATATAAAGGAAAATAGTACATAGATTTATTGCGGTTCTGTTACGGAAAAGTCCCTGTGTCCTGATTGCCTGAAGAAACTGAGAGAGATAAATCAGACCTGTAAACGGAAGAGGTGGTGGGTCAAACCTGTTGGTAATTGACTTTTCAAAATTTAACCATTTGATATGCAAACAGATTTAAATTTTGAAATTAATCTGTCCACAGCTTTGACCCACTACCCTTTTTTTAAAAGAAGGATGGTTGGCAATGAGTAAGCGGAGTTTGAGTTCAATATTTCTGACAGTGTTTTTTTGCGTGGGAATATTTTGGTCTGAATCCGTTGTTGATTATATGGGGAATTATCAAAGCCGCTCTTTCACTGTATATTGTATATACTACAGATGAAACCGTAGGGTTTCACTATAGCATCTCCAAAAACGCTTCAATACGCACCCTTAACTGCTCGGTATCTGATTCTGAATAATCTGTCTCAAGGTGCAGATAGGGTAATCCGTACTTTTCCTTTACAAATTTTCCGATATTATAAGCCTCTACATTATAAGTATGACATGCCTGCCATGTTAAATCCACTACACCGTCAACAGAAAATTCGCTGATCATCTTTCCGAGCAGATCAAACCGCCCTGTATTCGGGGACATCACCGAACAAGGTGTTGCCAGATACTGCTCTGCAAGAGCCTGTAACGGTTTTTTATCTTCATCTACCGTAAAGACCTTTTTATAGCCGCTGCAATTTTCAAAACAGACAACATTGGCTCCGGCTTTTTCAAGTATTTTTATCACCTTGTCAGAGCCGACTCCGATTGGAACACCTGTCAGCAGAATTCTCGGAGTCTTTTCCGTAAAAGGAAACTCCCCGCGGACAGCTTTCTCTTCAATCTCATCGGCAATCTCATGAATCAAATCAATTCCCTGCTCTTTATCTGCAAAAAATCCGGTTTTAAAAATGATTGTCAGCATATCAGTCCCCCGGATCGGAGACAGGCGTCTTTTTGGCAGATCCATCAATCTTTTTAATGCCATCCGTTCTTTATTCAGCAGCCGGATTGCCGAAGAGATTTTTTCATCAGTTATCTTCATATCGGTTACTTTTTCCAGAACATCCTTTAACAATCTGACTTCATTATACCAGAACGGCAGAGCAGTCTTAGTATCCTGATTCTGAGGCAATTGTAACACATGCACAGGGCGATATTCAGCAAGCAGTTCAAACATCTTTTTTTTACCATCGCAGGTGGTATCAGGGACAATTATATCCGAAGCACGGAAAAACGGGCAGGTATCTGTGGCAGCAAATCCGTAACTGCTTTTTATCAGAGGGCATAAATTACGCGGAAGGACTTCTTCCGCGGCTTCAATAGGATCATTTCGTGTTCCGCAAAGCGGAAGCGGAATAGCTCCGGCGGCTACCGCCAATTCTGTCGGAGAATAAAGACAGTAAAATCCGATGACTTTTCTTCCCTCTTTTTTTGCATTTTCAATATCTGTCAGGTTCTGCTCTGAAATATGCTGTAATTTATTTAATATTGCAAGGCTCATAAGCTAATTTAACTCTCCTTCCTTATTTTGTAAGGTTTCCACATTCGGGAATTATCAGAACAGGAGAGCAAGTTATTTGTAAATATAAGAATTGTCAAATGGAAAATATCAATGAGATAAAGAAAATATATCGGAATTTATAATAAGTATTATATAAGATAAAAATGTCAGGTTTGCAATTGTTTTTTTCAGATTTATGGTGTAAACCATTCTAAATGGCGGGTTACGCTGCGCTAATCCGCCCTGCAACTAAAACCTAAAAAAAGATACGATCATGTCATTTATCATAAAACGGAAAAATACCCGCCAGATAACTGTCGGCAATGTAAAGGTCGGAGGGATGTCGCCGATTACTGTCCAATCCATGACAAATACATTTACACAGGATATTCCGGCAACTGTTTCACAGATAAAGCGGCTGGAAGAAGCAGGGTGTGAAATTATCCGGGTGGCTGTGCCGGATGAAGAAGCGGCAAATGCAATCACCTTAATTAAAAAAGAGATTTCAATTCCGCTGATTGCAGATATTCATTTTGATTATCGCCTGGCAATTGCCTCGGCAAAAGCCGGAGCAGACGGATTGCGTATAAATCCCGGAAACATCGGGAGCAAAGAGAAAGTCAAAGCAGTCACAGATTGTGCAAAAGAACACAATATTCCGATTCGCATCGGCGTTAATTCCGGATCCCTTGAAAAAGATATATTGAAAAAATACAACGGTGTAACAGCAGAAGGAATGGCGGAGAGTGCGTTAAGAAATATCGAATTACTGGAATCATTTGACTTTCATCAGATCAAAATTTCAATCAAAGCCTCTGATGTGGCACGAACCATTGATGCTTACCGTATCTTTTCTGAAAAGAGTGATATTCCGCTGCATATAGGGGTAACAGAAGCAGGAGGGCTTTATTCAGGGATTGTGAAATCCGCGTTGGGAATCGGCACGCTGCTTGCCGAAGGTATCGGAGACACGCTCCGCGTCTCTCTGACACGGGATCCGGTTGAAGAGGTTCGGGTCGGATATGAGATTCTGAAAGCATTGGATATTCGGCGCCGGGACCGGAAATCATCTCCTGTCCCACCTGCGGCAGATGCAAAATCAATCTCTTTGATATTCTGGAGCAGGTTGAAAAAAGACTGCTATTATGTAAATTACCGATAAAAATTGCGATTATGGGGTGTGTGGTGAATGGACCCGGTGAAGCAAAAGAGGCGGACATAGGAATTGCAGGCGGCGATGGCGTGGGAATATTGTTTAAAAAAGGGGAAGTGGTTAAAAAATTTCCTGAAGATAAGCTGGTTGAGGTGCTGCTTGGCGAGGTAGAAAAGATAATGTGATATGAAAAAACAAGTCTATATTGCATATACCGGCGGAAGTATCGGTATGAAAAGAACCCCGGACGGTTATGCTCCGGCACCTGGGTATCTCAAACACCGTATGGCAATGATGCCGGAACTCCATGATCCTATTATGCCGGATTATGTTATCCATGAATATGATCCTTTGCTTGATTCATCAGAGATGACGCCTGAAAACTGGCTGAAAATTGCTCAGGATGTTGCTGATAATTATGATAAATACAACGGTTTTATTGTTCTGCACGGTACAGACACTATGGCATATACTGCGTCAGCTTTGTCTTTTATGTTTAACGGGCTGCAAAAGCCGGTGATTATTACCGGCTCTCAGATACCTTTTTGTGAAATACGGAACGATGCGGGAGGAAATCTGATTACATCTCTCATGATTGCCGCCGATTATGCCATTCCTGAGGTTTCTCTTTATTTCGGAAACAGGCTATTACGTGGGTGCCGCTCTGTAAAGGTTAATGCAGACGGATTTGATGCCTTTGATTCGCCGAATTTCCCGCCCCTCGGTATTGCAGGGATTGAGATTGAAGTTAATCGGGATTTGATTCTGGATGTCTCTAATAGCACAAATCATTTGATTGTACAGAAATTTATAGAAACAAGGGTCGGAACCCTGCGGCTTTTCCCGGGAATTTCTGCTGAGATTGTAAGCAATATTCTCCGACATCCGCTGAAAGGATTAGTGCTGGAGACCTATGGCGTAGGGAACGGTCCGCGTGACAGTAATTTTATTGATGCTCTGAAATCAGCAATAAAACGGGGGGTTGTTATTGTGAACTGTACTCAATGTTTGCAGGGAACCGTGAACAGTGTTTATGCAACAGGCTCCGCATTGGCGAAAGCCGGTGTAATAAGCGGATTTGATATGACAACCGAAGCGGCATTGGCAAAGTTGTTTTATCTGTTCAGTGCCGGGTATGAATCGGAGCAGGTTAAAGAAGAGATGCAGAAGAATCTGCGCGGGGAACTGACTTTGGTATAGATAATTATCATAACTCACCGCTCTTCAAAATCTGATCAAAGCTGATCATCATCTGATTCCTGTTTCACAGAGGCTGCCCGAATTAACTGCTCTTCAGATTTCTGTCTACCCCACACACTCTTTTGTCTCCCCCTTTTTTAAAGGGCAGGGCTGTTAAGTTCTGTATAAAACTAACCCCCCTTCCCTGAAAAGGGAAGGGGGGAATAAAGCGGAATGAGGTCTCCCCCTTCCCAAAGGGAAGGGGTAGGGCTTCGACATGAGACTTCGGCGTGAGCTCAGTCGAACGTTCAGCCGAATGGGGGTCAGGTCAGGTCTTAACTTAATGGCATTGGGGGTGAGCGGAGCCGAATCCCCGGTGCTTACCCGTTTTACGAATGGCAAATCGCCCCTACATTTATTATTATCCAAGCACCTTTTTGACCACAGCCAGTATCTGCTGGGGTTTAAAAGGTTTTTTCAGCCAGCCGGATGCTCCCGCGGCTTTTGCCTCTTTTTTTTTCAGTTCATCGCTTTCCGTTGTTATCACAATGATCGGGATAAACCTGTGATGCGGATTTACCCTTACCTGTCTGCTCAGTTCAATTCCGTTCATATTCGGCATATTAAGGTCGGTAATCACCATATCCAGGTCAATCCTGCTTTTTATCTTATTTACAGCATCCAGTCCGTCTGATGCCTTTACTACGTGATAACCTGCATTTTCCAGACTGAAAGAAATCAGCTCTCTCACACTTTCCGAATTATCTACCACCATGATAACATAAGCCATTTTAATCTCTCCCTTTAAAGAGTTCCTAAGTTTTGAATACTTCGGAACTCTTATCAAGTTAATATTTTTCAAAATCCGAACTTGGTTCATTATTATGCTCTTTCATCTCAGGAGAATATACTGAACCTTTGTTCTTTGATGACATATTTTTAGGATATGCTTTTGCTCCTTTTCCGGTTTTTTCACGTGTCTGTGGGCTTTTTCTTATCTGGGATAA
Organism: uncultured delta proteobacterium; assembly: GCA_963806835.1. Lineage (GTDB taxonomy): Bacteria > Desulfobacterota > Desulfobacteria > Desulfobacterales > CAWEAR01 > CAWEAR01. The sequence continues at coordinate 23,422 of CAWEAR010000017.1, read as the reverse complement.
AACCGCTGCTTTGTTTTCATCATATTGGAACCGTTCTCCTGTAATATCTTTAACCTTGAAAAATGCAACCATGGTTCTTAGCTGTTCCGCCTGAGAAGATAATTCCTCAGATGTGGATGCCATCTCCTCAGCCGCTGTTGAATTCTGCTGAATAATCTCATCCAACTGCTGAATCGCCTGATTAATCTGATTGGAACTGATTTTCTGTTCATTACTTGCTGCGGATATTTCCTGAACCAGTTCAGCGGTTTTCTGAATATCAGGCACAATTTTTGCAAGCATACTGCCTGCTCTCTGTGCCACATCCACGCTGGAAGTTGACAGAGTATTGATTTGAGCTGCTGCTGTCTGACTTCTCTCCGCTAATTTCCGAACTTCAGACGCAACTACTGCAAACCCCTTGCCATGTTCTCCCGCCCGTGCTGCCTCAATAGCGGCATTTAATGCCAGCAGATTTGTCTGCCGGGCAATCTCTTCTATAATCGAAATTTTTTCAGCAATTTCCTTCATAGCGGATACAGTTTTAATCACAACCTCGCCGCCTTCACGGGTATCTTCAGCAGATTTTAAGGCAATCTTTTCAGTCATCTGTGCATTATCAGCATTCTGATTGATATTTGCCGCCATCTGCTCCATAGCGGCAGAGGCTTCTTCAGCCGAAGATGCCTGCTGAGATGCTCCGCGGGACATCTCTTCTGAAGAGGAGCTTAATTCCAGACTTCCTGAAGCAACATTATCAGCAGTCGTTTTAACATCATTTACCACCTCATTCAGTTTTTTTATCATGATATTTAATGCTTTCATCAGCTTATCACGATCAGAACGCTCTTTAAATTCAACTGTAAGATTTCCGACAGACATCTCTTCTGCAAGCCGGGTGATTCCGTTATTTGTATCTATCAGTATATTCAGGTTATTCCTGATTTCATTAAAATCCCCTTTGTATTCATCTGTAATCTTTTCAGGAATATCACCTTTTGAAATGCGATCCACATATTCAGCCGCAACATTCAGGGGATTTATCACCGCGTCCAAAGTATCATTCACACCTTTCACAATCTTTGCATAATCTCCGCTGAACCGATCTGCATTTCCCCGGGTATTCAGCTTTCCCCTCAACCGCCGCCCGAGTCAGCTTCGGCTTCCGCTGCAGACCGCTGACGCATCAATACACTGGTTAAGGTTATTCTTTATCTGGTTGAAATCCCCTTTGTATTCATCTGTAATCTTTTCAGGAATATCCCCTTTTGAAATACGATCAACATATCTTAGCGGCAACATTCAGGGGATTTATCACCGGCATCAAGAGTATCATTAACACCTTTCACAATCTTTGCATAATCACCGCTGAAACGATCCGCATTGCCGCGGGTATTCAGCTTTCCGGCGACCGCAGCCTGTGTCAGCATATTTGCCTCTGAAACAAGCCCGCTTATTGCATCAATGCACTGGTTCAGATTGTTCTTTATCTGGTTGAAATCCCCTTTGTATTCATCTGTTATCTTTTCAGGAATATCACCTTTGGAAATACGATCAACATATCTTGCCGCAACATTCAGGGGATTTATCACCGCATCAAGAGTATCATTTACACCCTTCACAATCTTTGCATAATCACCGCTGAAACGATCCGCATTGCCGCGGGTATTCAGCTTTCCGGCGACCGCAGCCTGTGTCAGCATATTTGCCTCTGAAACAAGCCCGCTTATTGCATCAATGCACTGGTTCAGATTGTTCTTTATCTGGTTGAAATCCCCTTTGTATTCGTCTGTAATCTTTTCAGGAATATCACCTTTGGAAATACGATCCACATATTTAGCGGCAACATTCAGGGGATTTATAACCGCATCAAGAGTATCATTAACACCTTTCACAATCTTTGCATAATCACCGCTGAAACGATCCGCATTGCCGCGGGTATTCAGCTTTCCGGCGACCGCCAGCCTGTGTCAGCATATTTGCCTCTGAAACAAGCCCGCTTATTGCATCAATGCACTGATTCAGATTATTCTTTATCTGGTTGAAATCACCTTTGTATTCGTCTGTAATCTTTTCAGGAATATCACCTTTGGAAATACGGTCAACATATCTTGCCGCAACATTCAGAGGATTTATTACTGCATCAAGAGTATCATTTACACCTTTGACAATCCTGCGGAAATCTCCTTTGTGCTTTGCCGCATCTGAACGGGTAGAGAGTTTACCGGCAATTGCCGCATTGTTCAGCATATCAATATCATCCATAACCAGTTTAAACCGCTCAAACATATTCTTCATAGAATCAAGCATCTGTCCGATTTCATCTCTGCGGTTCACTTCTATGGTTATATCCTCTCCATCCGCCAGTCTGTTGTTTAAGAGAATTACATCTTTTATAGGATTAACAATACTCTTTGTTACAAGATATGTCATTAATGCGGCTAAAAGCAGTGATGCTGTCAGGAGAATAATAATCCAGTTACGTGATTCGTAATAGCTTTTCTGTGCATTCTCTCCTGACCCCTTTACTAAATCTCCCTGATATTTGATTAAATCTTTAACAGAATCAAGATAGTTATCCTGTAAAGGAAAAAGTTTGGAAAGAAATTCGCTTTTTGCCTGCCCCATGTTTCCTGATCGGATCAGTTGTATGATATTGGTCTCAACAGTCATATATCCTGCTCTAATATCATTGATATTCTTCAGAATCTTTTTTCCTTCACTGCCTTGAATCATTTCATCCATTTTTTCTAAATTACTTTTGATTAAATCAAGTGCATCCGATATTTTTTTTAAGTCATCTCCTGCTGAATCCGAAGTATCTGACAGTATTGTATTACTGATAGTGCGTGCAACGAAACTGATGTTGACAATAATCTCATTTGCAAGAACAGATTTAGTCCATCTGTCTGTTACAATAAAGTTTATGCCATCATTCAGAGATGAAAGCCTCTGAATGGCGTATAAACTGCATACAATCATTAATGCTATAACAGCACTGAATCCTATTCCCAGTCTTAAAGCGATTTTCATATTTTTAAACATTTTCTCCTCCTGATTTTTGCGGACTTTGCGGAACCCTTTGCGGGCTTTGTGTGAATTTTCACGCAGAGAACGCAAAGAATACGCCAAGATCGCAAAGAAAGATTTTTTAATATTTTTCAAAATCATCTTCTATATCTGCTCTTTCATCATGTTCATTCATATCAATAGAACACCTGTCAGATTTGGCGGCAGCAGAGGCAGGCTCATCTGTATTTCCGGCTTCAGTATGCTGCTGCTTTTCTTTTAATCTTGCCGGATTTTTTGACTTATCCTTCAGACCTGCGGGGTTTTGGAAACCCCGCGGATCTTTTTTGAAAGATTCTCCGCTCTTTATTATCTTTGCATCTCCTTTCAGATCTGTCTGATCCACCTTGAAAAAACTGATGGTATGTCTGAGTAATTCAGCCTGATCCGCCAATGTCTGGGAAGTTGAGACCAGCTCTTCAGATGTTGAAGCCAGTTCCTCGGAGGATGAAGCATTCTGCTGAATCACCATATCTAACTGCTGAATAGCTTTGTTAATCTGATCTGAGCCTGAATTCTGCTCATTGCACGCAACACTTATCTCCTGAACCAATTCCGCTGTTTTCTGAATATCCGGCACAAGGCGATCCAGCATTTCTCCTGCTTTCTCTGCAATATCCACGCTTGAACCTGACAAAGTGCTGATTTCATTTGCCGCTTTTCGGCTGCGCTCTGCCAGTTTACGCACTTCTGATGCCACCACCGCAAATCCCTTGCCGTATTCTCCGGCTCTCGCCGCCTCAACCGCGGCATTTAAAGCCAGCAGATCAGTCTGCCGGGCAATCTCTTCAATAATTGAGATTTTTTTTGCAATCTCCTTCATTGCCGACACGGTTTTTGTTACTGCTTTTCCGCTTTCACCAGCTTTTTTGGCAGATTCAAGGGCGATCCTTTCTGTCTGCATGGCGTTATCCGCATTTTGCCGGATATTTGCTGTCATCTGCTCCATAGATGCAGATGCCTCTTCAGCCGATGCTGCCTGCTCAGATGCTCCCTGAGACAATTCCTCTGAATGGGTGCTTAAATTCTGCGATCCTTCACTCATCTGTGAGCTGCCATAAGCGACATTCTTTGCCACCCCTTTAACATCCGCCACAATATCCCGAAGTCTGGAGATCATGCCGTTCAATGCCTTTATCAGAATTCCGACCTCATCTTTCTGATTCACATCTATTTCAGAGGTCAAGTTCCCCTCAGAAACAGAGATAATAAAAGCAACCCCTTTGATCAGCGGATTCGCAATTCCTTTGGCAATAAAATAGGCAAAAATTATTACAAGAAAGATAATAATCAGAAGACTCATAAATATCCAGAATCGTATATTTTTTATCGGCTGCATCACTTCATCCGCGTCAATTTCGGCAATGAGTACCCATGTCGTGTTTCCTAATTTCAACGGCGTGTAAGCTGAAAGAACCTGACTCCCTCTGTTATCTTTGATAATCTTTTTATCGCTTTTGCCTGAAAGTGCCTCATCAACCGCCTGAGTATCAATCCTTCCGACAGACGGATTTGCAAAAGAGGCTTTGACTGAATGATAAACCGGATCAAGAAATGAATCGGATCTCATAAGTTTATCTGAACCGACCAGATAAGTTTCTCCTGTAGTTCCCATGCCCGAACGCTCCTGCATGATGGCGTTAATGGCGTTAAGAGAAAGCTGAAGTGCGACAACCAATTCTACTTCGCCGTTCTTAATGACAGGCTGGGCAATAAATGCAGCCGGCTCATTATTGCTCGGCGCGTATGGCTCAAAATCAGCTATTCCGAATTTTTTGATATTTAATACATCCTGAGTCAGTTTGCCCAACCCTGAATCAGAATATTGTCCGCTGATTATGTTTATTCCATAATCTGATTCATGCCTTACAGTATAAAAAATATTTCCTTTGGGATGAACCAGAAAAAGATCATAGTAACCATATTTTTTAATATACCGGGTATAAAAATCTTCACCCTCATTCTCAAATTTGGGAACAATCGCCTCTTCAAGTTTGATTATACTGATGATTCCCCAGTTAAGCCCCGGAATATTCAGAGGATCATAGGCGGTAATCTCTAAATCGCCTGTACCGCCTGTTTTAACATATATGCCTGAGTCGCCGGAGAGTACTTTTTCAATATATTCCCCTGTTTTTTTCTGACCGATTTTACCGTCTTTAACCATCCTGTCACTGCGGTAACTGATAAGATTATCTTTTTTTCCGACTAAATAGCTTTCTTCTGTTTCACCCATACCCTGACGCATCTGAATAATCCTGTTAATCTGATCAGTTGGAATCTGCAATACAATCAGTCCGATAAGATTATTTGAATTATCAAAAACAGGAGCGCCGATAAAAGCGGTCTGTCTGTGATTGTCAGGGGGATAAGGAGAATAATCTTCAATTACAACTTTTTTGGATTCAACAACTTTGCGCCAAAGATCCGCAAGGGATTCATCTTTATAGGGACCATATCCAAGATTTGTTCCGATGTCATCTTTTTTTGTCATCGTGAACATGACATGACCATGAGCGCACAGATCAGATAAAGATCAGGATAGCCGTACAGCTTTGCAAAATCTAACAGATAGCCGCTTTTCTCTTCATAAATTTTTCTGTACTTATCTGTAGCAGTATTGTATGGCGCGGTAACAGTGAACCCCATCTCGTCATGATATGCTTTAAACTCATTATATATATTTAAAATATCCGTACTTTTTGAAAAAACGAGAATATCTGTGCGCAGTTTTGAAAAGAATTCTTCAATCTGTGCTTTTTTAAGTTCCTGTGAACTTTTCATCTTTTTAAAAGCATTCTCCCTGAGAACCTCCACGTTTTCTACCAGTACGGCTATATCACTCTCCCGTTCCGCGAAAAATCTTTCAATCTGAGTCTTTTTGATCTCCCGGACAGCTTCAAGCTGTTCATAAGCTCTTGTCATAAGAGCGTTTCTGGTAAGCCATGAAATAAGTATGCTTAATAGAATCAAAGGGATAACCCCTACAAAAAGAAAAAGGATTATCAATTTCGGTTTCATTTTTATATCTTTTAATTTTATCATATTGTATGTTCTCCTTTTTCCTTGCCCAAACCTAACCCCTTTGCTTAGGGGCTTGGTTAATAATTATTCGCCAGCACAAGACCTAAGAAGTTTTTAAAACAGATCCCGTTTGACAGACTGAATAATCTGCGGGATGTCAATAATCAGCGCCACGGTACCGTCCCCCAGAATAGTTGCCCCGGACATTCCTTTTATATCTTTGTAAAATTTTCCTAATGACTTGATAACTGTCTGGCGCTGCCCGATGACATAATCAACACCTAAGCCGACAATATCCCCTTTCTCTTTGATCATCACAACCTGCTCAATCGGAGGCTTTGTTCCGTCAATATCAAACATTTCACGCAGGCTGAGATATGAAACTGCATCATTTCTGAATTTCATCATATTCCGCTCTTTTGCTTTATCTGAGTCCTTACGGGACAATTCAACACATTCTTCTATATCTGAAAGAGGAAAGACAAAATATCCGTCACCGATCTTTACCAGAAGACCATCTGCAATTGCAAGAGTAAGCGGGAGTTTCAGAATGGTTGTTGTTCCTATATTTTTTTTACTGGTAATCTCCACACTCCCGCGAAGGCTTTCAATCCGCCGTTTAACAATATCTAATCCAACACCCCGCCCTGATACATCTGTAACTTTTTTTGCTGTGGAGAACCCCGGCAGGAATATCAGAGAGAAAATATCTTTTTCACTCAGTTCGGCATCAGGCTGGATCAGCCCTTTTTCTACTGCTTTGGCGCGGATTGCATCTGTATCAAGACCTGCTCCGTCATCGCTGATCTTAATTAAGACATTGGAGCCTGAGTATTCAGCAGAAAGATGAATCATCCCCTCTCTAGGTTTTCCTTTTGCAATTCTGACCTCCGGCAGCTCTGTCCCATGATCTATTGTATTTCGGATAATGTGCATCAGGGGATCATTTAACTGCTCAATAACTGTTTTATCTAATTCAGTCTCTTCCCCTTCAATGATAATTGCCGCCTCTTTTCCCAATTCTTCAGAGAGATCACGGACAAGCCGTTTGAATTTATTAAATGTTGCACCGATAGGAATCATTCTGATACTCATGGTGTTATCCCTGAGTTCTCCTATCAGCCGTTCCACCTCTTCGGCAATACTGCGAAGTTCCGTATCCGATTGAGAAGATGCTTTCTGAGTAAGCCTTGCCTGAGATGTTACCAGTTCACCGACCAGATTGACAAGTATATCAAGTTTTTCCGCGGCAACTCTGATACTTGAAGTGGAATTTGAATCCTGCTGCTTTTTCTTTCTCTCTCTTATCATATCCTGTTCAGTCAGTGCAGATGTCAGGGTATCAATATCAATCGCTTTTGATTCCAGAAGAATTTCACCTACCTTTTTCTGGGCGGCTAATGCTTTTTTAAGCTCTTCTCTGGTTAAATGTCCATGCTCAATTAAAATTTCACCAAGTTTTTTATCATTCTTTTCATCTTTCAAGTCATCTTTATCACCAAGAGCCTTAATATCAAGCGTACATCTCTCTTCAACAAAAATAAAGACATCCTGAATAGTCTCAATTTTTTCAGAAGTTTGCAGGAGTATCTCCCACCTGATATAGCATGACTCAGGTTCAAGCAATGCAAGTTCAGGAATATTATTGATATGAGGAATGACATCGCATTTTCCAAGCTCCCGGAGTTCACTTATTAAGAGAATCGGATTGGTTCCTGTTGAAAAAATATCAGGGGAAGGATGAAAACGTATCCGGTAGGTTATGTTTTCTGATTGCAGGTCGCAGGATGCAGGTTGCAGGTCGCAGGTCGCAGGTCGCAGGTCGCAGGTCGCAGGAGAGGAGAGCATCTTTCTGAATGATTCAATTATTTCGGTCTGTTTTTTTTTATCAGCAGTTGCATCGCTGTTTACCATTTTTCTGATCTGATCACAGGCGGCAAGGGAGATATCTATCAGTTGTTTTGTAACAGGAATTTTTCCGTCACGTATCAAATCATAAACCGTCTCCACTTCATGGGTGAAATCTGCAATCTCATAAAATCCGAACATAGCTCCAGATCCTTTGATGGTGTGCATACATCGGAAGACCCTCCCGACAAGCTCTGTATTATCCGGTGAATTTTCCAGTTCAAGGAGTGCTGCTTCTAATTCTGTAAGAAGCTCATAAGCTTCTTCTTTGTATGTTTCTATGTAATTTTCCATAAGAATCTCCAAGGGGTTAGAGGTTAGAGGTCAGGGGGTTGGAAGTCAGGAATAAAATGGATGTTAAGATATAAAGTCAGTTATTTATCTCTTATCCCTCACTTCTCACCCCTTTATCTCAAAACCTTCTTTACCACTGCAATAAGCTGTTCAGGTTTAAACGGCTTGACAATCCAGCCCGTAGCTCCTGCATCCTTGCCTTCATGTTTTTTGGATGTCTGAGATTCAGTCGTAAGCATAATTATGGGCATAAATTTGTATCTCGGTTTTGATCTTACCTCTCTGATCAGTTCAATCCCGTTCATTCTCGGCATATTCAAATCGGCAATCAGCATATTAATCGGCGTGTATTCAAGTTTCTTCAACGCATCCTCACCGTCCACCGCTTCCACCACCGTATAACCTGCCTGCTCCAAAGTGAATCTGACCATCTGTCTTATACTTGCAGAATCATCTGCTGTCATGATGATTCGGGTCATTTTTTATTTCTCCTCTGTAAAGTTAAGGATCTTCTCCGGGTTTAATCCTGCACAGACCATTGCATCAATGACTGCGGCAGAGGCTTGTTTTACTCCTAATTTTTTTCCATATTTATCAGCGGTTATACGTGCTGAACATAATAACTGCACACCCGCTGTATCACATTCGGTAACTTCATTCAGATCAAGGAAAAGAGTGCTGCAATTATCAAAACATTGAATCAGTTCATTACGGATATCTGCTACTTCATATATTGATAAAGGTCCCTTGATGGTTAAAAAAGCGTGTCCGTCTTTATCTTCTCTTGTTATTGTCATGGGTGCTTCTCCTATTTTAAATTTTCAGTAGATTATGCTCCGGCTTTCGTAGAGAGACGGATCGCCGACCCGTCTCTGCTGTTGTTATTCTCATAAGCGGAAAATATGCCTAAAGCTGCCTAAATAGTTTAAAAAATACTTATAATATGAATTAAGACCTGAAAATCAGAGACTGACAATATCTTATAAAACCTCTTAATATTTAGCCAAATTATAAATTTCTGACTTCTGAAGGTTAATTTTATTTCTTAATTCAGATTTATATTTTAGCGAAGCGTCAAGAGTTTGTCAAAATTTTGTTATCTTAATACCGGACTTGACAGATAACCTTTTTTTTCTTATTCTTTTCCTGATAAAAAGACTTTCTGAGTTTTAAAAACTTAGGAAGTCTTAAACTTAAGAACTTTTAATAAAGGAGCATATCATGGATATAGCTTTTCCGATAGAAGATGATTGCGGTATTGAAAGCCGTGTATATAACCATTTCGGCACAGCCCCCTTTTTCATGATCATAAACAGTGATAATAACAGGGGAGAAACCATAGTCAACAAAGAAATTGAACATCTTGCAGGTAAATGTCAGCCTCTCTCCGCTTTACAGGGAAAAAAAGTGGATGCTGTTGTAGCAGGCGGAATCGGTGCCGGTGTGCTCAAAAAGCTCAGAGAAAACAGGATAAAGGTTTATCAGGGTGTTGAAGGGACGGTTAATGAAAATCTGGAACTGATCAAATCCGGCAAACTTCCTGAATTTCCCTCTGTTCATGTATGTCAGGGAGATTGCAGCCATCACACACACTGAGAGAAGTGGGAAGTGCAGCTTTTTTTAAACCGCAAAGGATACAAGGTCTTTCACAAAGGACACAAAGTTTTCTCCGTGTCCTTTGTGCATTATTTGTGACCTTTGTGGTTAAAAGTTATATAAATCGTTAATTCTCCAATATAATATATGATGAATGATTATCAGAGAGAGCAATGGGAAACTTATGATATAGTACAAAGAAAAATTGCCGCTGTATCTTCCTGTGAAAAAGAAAAGATAATCGAAATGGCAGCCGATTATCTTGCCTTCAGAGAAAAGGCGGATACATTTTTGTCGGATCATTTTGGAGAAATATGCACTCAGAAATGTTATGAAAGCAGAGTGAGCGCCTGCTGTTCAAGAGAAGGAATTATCACTTTTTTTGCAGATGTAGTAATCAATCGGCTGCTCTCATCTTCTGAAGAGACAGAAATTCTGATGAAGCGGCTTCAGATTGCAAATACCGGATATAAATGTATATATCTTGGTAAAAACGGATGTCTCTGGCGGATAAAGCCGATTGTCTGTGAAATGTTCCTCTGCGATCAGGCAAAAAAAGAGGTATTTCAGAATAATCCGGCTGTTATGCAGCAATGGGAAGAACTGAAAAAGCGTGAAAAAAGCTATACATTTCCGGATCATCCCGTTCTCTTTGATGCAATTGAAGAGTATTTTTTAAATGACGGAATCTCTTCTCCATTAATGTATCTTCACAACAGTCCGGGACTGCTGAGGGTTAAAAAACAGAATCAGGTCAGGTGAGAAAAAATATATGAAAGATGACAAAGGATTATATTATTATCCGTTTCCCAGTAACAAAAGGGTTCGGATGTATGTTCAGGAGACAGAGGGTGCTGTCTGCTTCAGGCTTTGGGATGCGGATGATTCCGTGCTCTGGATAGATCATGGATGGGTTCCTTATGAGGCTATAGTAAAAGCGGCATCTATGTATGAAGGAAAGAGTTTTAATCCCACACAGGCTTATGATATAAAATTGGCAACCGCGTTAATTCAGGAGAAAAAGTAGGGCGGACTAATTGCAGCGTGTCCGCTGTTTCCCGCAAAAACGAAAAAGGTGGACACGCTCCGCTTTGTCCACCCTACTACTACTTGTTCAGAGGAATATCTATGCAATGGTCAGAAGTTCTCGCTGATAAATCTTTGTAGAATTTATACTATAAAATCGAATTAAATACAAGGGGTAAAATTGAGATGTCTCCTGCATCCAATCTGCACAGTTTTTACCATGGTGAAATCATTCGGATTCTTCTGGAGCAGATGCCGAAGGGCAAGGTTATGCCTGAATTTGCAGTTGATACACCCGGAGGCGTAAAAGTGCCTGATGTTGTATGGTGTTCGTTAAATTTCCTGAGAATTCATTCTCTGAAAAAATCTCCTTTTACAGATTCTCCTGAATTGTGTGTTGAAATTGTTTCGGAAAGCAATACTCAGGAAGAAATGCTTGAAAAAACAGATCTTTATTTTAATAAAGGAGCGAAAGAGGTATGGCTGATCTTTCTGATAACCGGAAGAGTGAAATTTTTTTCGCCAAAAGGAGAAGTCAAAAATTCATTGTTCGGAATGAAAGCAGATGAAGTTGAAAAGGACTTGAAGGATTCATTTATATAAGAAGGGCGGATTAATCGCAAGGGTGTTCGCCATTATGTAATCAGTGAACACGCTGCGATTTGTCCACCCTACTACAAACTTTTATTTATATTTTTCACTATTGAAATACATAACGATTTATGATATATCTCTTTATAAGATATATTTATCTTATTTTACAAACTTTTAACATAAAAAGGATGAAAAAATGGCAGTCAAAAAAATCAGAGGAAGTTTTTTTGCAGGAATGTTTATCTTGCTTCTTGCAGCGGCTTTATCGCCGCTTGCAGCATCAGGAGCGCAGGAAGAGGGGTCTCTCAAATGGACTTTTGAGATTGGCAGCAGTGTATCATCTCCAGCTATAGGGGCGGATGGTACAATTTATGTGGGTCGCAGATGATGGAAATCTTTATGGCAATCTTTATGCGGTTAAACCGGATGGGACGCAAAAATGGGTATTTAAAACTGATAGTTACATATACACTTCACCAGCAATAGGTACAGAGGGCATAATATATATAGGATCGGTTGATGCAAATCTTTATGCGGTTTACCCTGACGGAACTGAAAAGTGGAGATTTAAAACAGATGGCAGCATCTATTCCTCTCCGGCTATAGGAGCAGACGGGACAGTTTATGTCGGAGCTTTCAGAAGCATTTATGCTGTCCGAGAGGACGGAACAGAAAAATGGAAGTTTGAAACAGGCTGGGTGGAATCTTCGCCTGCTATAGCTTCAGACGGGACAATTTACATAGGATCATCAGAGAGCAGTAAACTTTATGCAGTCAATCCAGACAATCCAGATGGGACTCTTAAATGGGACTTTCCTGTACTGAGTCAGATAAACTCATCCCCGGCTATAGGATTGGATGGCGCTGTCTATATAGGATTGCGAGATAACAGTCTGTATGCAATTAATCCGGACAAAACTCAAAAATGGGAGTTTAAAACCGGTGGAATGATTGACTATGCATCTCCTGTTATTGGAGCAGACGGCACCGTCTATATAGGATCAAAAGATAACAATCTCTATGCTGTCAATCCTGATGGAACTCAGAAATGGGCATTTACAACTGGTGATGATATAGACACTACCCCTGTCATCGGAGCAGATGGTGTTATATATACAGGATCAAATGACGGAATTCTTTACGCAGTCAACCCGGACGGGACAGAACGATGGAAATTTAAAATAGATCTCCCGATAAGCTCATGTCCGGTTATTGGTTCAGACGGCACACTTTATGTGGCGTCTTTTGACAATGCGGCACCTTTTGAAGGAAAACTTTATGCTATACACACATCATCATCAGGGATTGCAAATTCACCATGGTCTATGTTTCACCGTGATATAAAACATACAGGGAGAGTACAATCATGTCCTGATCCGGTAAAGATAAAAGGAACAGTTCTTTATGGTGATATTCCTTTATGTGCAATGGTGCTGGCAAATGGTCAGCATATATCTCCTGCGCCGGTGACGGAAAATATGAACTGATGAATGTTCCGCTTGATGAAAACGGACAAATCACGCTTTTCGCCTTTTGCGAAGGTCTTAAACCATTTAAAACAGTTCTTACGCCATGTGATGGAATAATTGAGATGGATATTCTTATGGAACCTGAACTGAATCCCAAAGAGATGAGTCTGACACGGGATGAAACAACTGTTCTGAATTCAGGCTGGGTAAAAATCAGCGGAACAGCAACATACCAGGGACAGCCGCTGAATATATTGGTATTGGCAAACGGTGAGTATATGTTTACGCCGCAAGATACCGGAAAATATGAACTGACAGTTCCTTTGGATGCTAACGGAGAGATTACGCTGTTTGGATTTTGTGACGGGCTTCAGCCGTTTAAAGAAACATTTAAACCGTAAATAAAAGCAGGATTTTAATGTGTAGGGCGTGTTTAATCCGCCCTACAGACTGAATTCAAACTATGATGGAATGGCATCGTCTTTTCGGGCTGACGCTGACGGATTATTTCACAGACTCATCATATTCTGTTGAGCTTGAGAAAGACTTGTCACTGAAACAGCAGTTTCTGGATGTTGTTATTATTGAAAGGAAAAACGGAATACCGCTTTCCGAAATGCCTGACGGGTTTGAATATCTTGCCGTGCACAATCTTGTAACATACAAATCGCTGAGGGAATCACTGGATGACTGGACAATTGAGGAACTGATCGGTCATTATGTGAACTACCGCAAGCAGGTCAGTCCGTCTCTGAATGAGCTGCTGCCAGCCGGAAATTTCCGGCTTTATGCGGTCTGTACCCTGTATCCGAAAAATCTGGCAAAGCAGACAGAATTCATAACTGTCAAAAAAGGGATATATGATCTGATATGGGGAATCCGCAGAATCAGAATCATTGTAACAAGCCGGATTCCGCATGAAAAAACAAAACGCGGTGTGGCTGCTCTTCAGCGGAATTCAGGAGAAGGTACAGTACGGAGCGGAGCATTACAGAGGAAATCTCGGAGAGATGAGCAGCATTATGAATCAACTCTTTTTAAAATATAAGACAGAAGGAGTTATTTCTATGCCTTACACTATTGAAGATTACCGCAGGGATTATGTTCTGGAACATTTAGACAGGCTTTCGCCGGATGATATACTTAAGAAAGTCAAAATAGACGAACTTTTAAAAAGGCTTTCAGCAGACGACCGTTTGAAGGGGCTGCCACCGGATGAACGTCTGAAGGGACTATCTCCGGATGAGATTGAGGCTTATCTGAAAAAGCTGAAACGGAAAAAGAAAAGCAGAAAATTATAAATCTCTTAGTTGGTTACTGCCATGCCTTACACTATTGAAGATTACCGTAGGGATTATGTTCTGGAGCATTTAGACAGGTTGTCAGGATTTATAAAGCTGATTTGCCAAATGACAGTAGAGTGTTTAAACCTGAAAATAATAACAGCATATTAACAGAAGCTGTATCGGCGTAAACTCCGCGATTGCATGTAGGCATAATGTAGGGCGGACAAAGCAGCAGCGTGTCCGCCGTTGTTCACAAATGCGGGATTATAAGGCAGTAAGTAAAAATAATTTCCCAAATTTTATACTTTATTACCATTAAATTAAAGATATTAACAAAAAAATTCGGGAAACTATTTTTACTTGCATCCTAACAAAATGGCGGACACGCTATCGCTTAGTCCGCCCTACAAACTGCCCGGATTGCAGGTAAGAAGAGGATATAATCCCCAATCCGTGTAGATGATTAAGGCGGACACGCTATCGCTTAGTCCGCCCTACAAACTACAAACTGCCTCGTAACATATTGAAGGATAATATCATGGAAAATATAGAAACTTTCAAAATGGATAAATTCCCCCTGAATCTGAATCTTATAACTGATTTAATATATTTTGAGGGATCTCTTTTGTCACTCTTTAAAAATGAATTCGGAGATATTTATCTCTATTACTGGTGTGATGCGAATGATAATTATAACAGATGGATCATTTTCCGTTTAAGTAAAGAAAGATTAAAATCTTATATTTTTAAAAAATTATCATTGAACAGTTTGATACTCAGTCCCATTGACGGGTTTGTTTATATAGCAGATATTAATGATAATCTGAAATACAGCAATATTTATTTGGTTCAACCGGATAAAATACCTGAATCATATATTCCTGAAAGCGATTCTTTCTATGATTTTGAATCTGAATTGGATAATGACAGCAAGTTTTTACTTTTAAAGCATATTTTCGATGATAAGGAGATAACTGATATTTTATTGAAACTGTTGGATAAATATGAAACTACCCTGAAAGATCTCAAAAATAAACTCACGGATATACTTTTCGGTCTCTATCAAAGAGAGATCAGAACAAAATGATACCAAAAACAATTTTGAATCTTATTGAGCGGTTTAATGAAAATATCTCTGTATTAAAAAAGCAAAAAGGTGGACACGCTATCGCTTAGATAAAAAGGCGGATACGCTATCGCTTAGTCCGCCCTACAGATATATATTATTCAAAATAATGTAGGGCGGACTAAGCGTAGCGTGTCCGCCGTTGTTCAAAAATTTAGCAAAATATCGCTTAGATAAAAAGGCGGACACGCTATCGCTTAGTCCGCCCTACAAACTGCTAACCAAACGCAAAATAATATGAGTCAATATAAAAGATTATATAAAGACGGCGGATGTTATTTTTTTACAGTTGTCACATACAACCGTAAAAAAATTCTGACACTGCCGGATAATATTTTGCGGTTGAAAAAATCTTTCAGGCATATTATGGAAAAATATCCTTTTATAACAGAAGCGATTGTTATTCTGCCGGATCATCTTCATTGTATATGGAAAATGCCGCCCGATGATTCGGATTTTTCTACACGCTGGATGCTTATCAAAAAATATTTTTCCATAGGTTTCAAATCACAGATAAATAACCGGCGAGAAAAGCAGATTTGGCAACCCCGATTCTGGGAGCATCTGATACGGAACGAAGATGACTGGCGCAGGCATATTGATTATATCCATTATAATCCTGTAAAACATGGATATGTCAAACATGCAGCAGATTGGGAATTCAGTTCTTTTAAACATTTTGTATCAAAAGACGGTTATTCGGAAAATTGGGGAAACATTCAGCCTGATTCAGTAAAAAATATGAATTTTGAATAATTAAGGTGGAAACGTATCCCCATGTAGGGCGGACAAAGCGATAGCGTGTCCGCCGCTGCTAACTTGATCGCCTTTATGTTAAAAAATGGAATGTGTCTGTTATTATGCAAAAGGCGGACACGCTTTCGCTTAGTCCGCCCTACAAATTACAAACCGGAGGTTATAAAATGGAAAATTCAGAAGAAAAAATCAAATCAGATAAAAATGAGCAGGATAATGTTTGCAATAAAATAAGTGATTTGTTTGAAAAAGGAAAAGATTGTCCTGAGTGGGCGCTGACCCATGCGTGGAATATCTACAACAATATACAGGGGGTCATCAAAGCAATTGATCAGAAGCTTATGTATCTTCAACATTAAGTCTTATTGTGGCTACCATAGTTGTCTTTGCCGCTCCTGAACTTTTTAAGACTAAAAATATCTTTGTTAAACCGCTTCTTGTACTTTTTGCTATTTCCACTATCAATTTTATCAGATTGGCGCTGTCAACTTTACATGCAAGAAGTAAATCTTCCGAAGAACATATACCTTTTAATAAAGAGATGAAAGACTTGATTTTTAACCTTCTGTTGTCTTTAAATATAAAGATGAAGAAAACCGCTTCTTTCAATACCGCTTCCAACAGTCTGATTTCTTTTCTGGATATTTCATCGCAAAAATCATCTGATTATGTTCAATCTTTTCTGAATACCAATTCAAAAGAATCTCTTAAAGATTTATTCTCCCAGATTCATGAAATTTCAGGTATCGCAAAAGAAAAATGCTATTACTACAATATATCTTCCTATGCGTTAAGGATTCAGTTATTTTTCTTTTTACTGATAATTTTTTGGTCTTGTATCGGTTCATAATATAATCCTGAACAGAGGTATTTATCAATATTCTTGTATATTAGGATGATAATAAATAGGGTGGACAAGCTAATCTTTGTTCACCCTACTGTTTATTACTCCAATGAACTATCTCAATTTTCCCATCCTTACAAACTATGCCGAGTCCCCATCCCGAACCCGAATTTAATCTGGAAATTAAATCCTTTAAAGACACATTTTCATCTTTCTTTTTAGGTTCAGAAACAACCAACTCGGAAAATTTTGACCAACGTTCCTCAAATAATTTCATATAATATGAAGCTAAAGTATCTTCTTTTACAAAGGATTTTACCTTTTGTTCAGAAAAAACATATTCGATAAAAATAAGTATAACTAAAGTAAAAATATATATAATAAGAGCATTATGTGATAATTCTTCATATTCTTTATCAATAAAACTTATGAATAGAAAGGATGAAATTCCTATCAAAAAAAGGATAAAAAAAAGAATTCTGTAATGTTTATCCTGTTTAATCTGGTATCTTATGTATTCTCTATATAATTCTCTGTCTTCGCTGTCTTGCTCGATAAGATGCTGAATAACTTGAAGCTCTATCTCTTCTTTATGTTTTTTTTTATTATTCCAAAAAGCCATAAGAATTTCCTGAAATAAAAGTAATTAGTTTATCTTTATCAATAACAATGATTATGAAAAATGTCAATCTTAAAACAGACTCGTTATATTGATGATATATGATAAAAAAATAAATTGAAAATAAACAAACTCTGTGATAAGCAAAGAGAAAGTATATAAGGAGATTATTTTATGAATTTTAATTTAGGCAAATGTAAATATCCTGAACGGGATGCTTATGATTATGCTTGGCATATTTATCAAAATATACAGGAGATGATCAAACTTGCTGATCAGAAAGTATATGTTTCATCAACGGTAAGCTTGATAATTGATACTCTTGTGGGCGGTATAGCTACTATAGTAGTCACCGACAAACTGAAAGGTGTGTTTGATAAAATTCGTAATGACCAAGTGTTAAAATGGTTAATAATAATTTTATTAATAGCCTTTCTGTGTTCTACAGTATGGTTTATTATAGGAGCTTTGCTATCTTTACACGCAAGAGGTGCATCTCATGATGGCGGATATGTTCCAAACTTAATTTTTTTCGGGCATATTGCCGCAAGAAAAAATACCATCTGAATATACAGAGTCTTATCTGAATGTTACATCTGAAGAGGCTATAGAAGATTTGTGTCATCAGATTTATGAAGTTGCTGTGATTGCAAGTAAAAAACATAAATATTATAATCTTGCATGGTGGGGGTTGTTAGGTCAAATATATTTTTTTATGATAATTTTAATTGATTATATATTATTATTATTATTATTTGTTTAAAAACAAAGGGTAATGAAAGACCGCAAATTAAAAACTAAAGATGAAGAGAATCTGGTGATTGTGTTCACTGATTTGGTAGGCCGGGAAAAAAAGAAGGGATTTGGGCATGAAAGCCGCATCTTTTCTTGAAAATAAGCATAAACAGATTCTGACAGAGCTTGTCAGTCCGTCTAAAAAACTGGAGATTATCAGTTTTTTCAGGAGATTCTTTAATTCAAATTCATCAAAGAAAAACAAAAGAAAAGATATTTCTGAAAGAGAAATCATCAATGGTGAAATTGTACGGGTAGAGGGCGATTCTTATATCTTTGTGTTTCAGACTGTTACTGACGCTGTAAAATTTGCTCTTATAGCCCAGGCAAGGCACAGGGAGGTTCGTAAGGGGGATTTTTCTCAGCTTCATCAGTTCAGGGTGGGTATTCATTTTGGAGCGGCGTCAGTAACAAGAGAAAAGGACAGGATAAAGAATATATCAGGTTCAGAAGTTGACTTGACAAGCCGTATCATGAGTCTCTGTTCAGAGGGGCAGGTTCTTTGTTCGCGGGTTGTATATGAAAATGCTCATCTGTATATGAAAGGAGAGAAGGTAAGGGGCATTTCCGGCGATCTGGTTTGGAAGGGTTACGGGCTTTATAAAGAGAAATCAGACACAAAATTTGAAATTTATGAGGTGGGTGAAAAAGGGATTTCGCCTTTTAAAAAGCCGAGAGGAAATGAAAAGATTTGGCGTATAGGCTGGGCGCAGAGGGCGGTTCGCAGGTGGGATGTGAGGGTGGCTATTACTGCAATGTTAATGATAGGCTGTTTTGTCGGGTATCTTTGGCATAATACAGTACCTATTATTTGTGAAGCAAAGTTATTAGACAACAATGGAAAAGAAAATCCGCTAAGTAACGCAACTATAACTATTGAAAATAATTTTCATTTTCTTAATAAGAAAGTATCAACAATTAGTTCACATATAAAAGATGGAAAATTCGGTAAACTTATAGTTCCCGACTTAGGAATAAAAAATATATATTTTAATCTTAAAATAGATAAATCAGAATTAAAAAAATTAACAAATCATTATCTTATTATTAAACTCACATATAATAACAAGGAAACTTATTCTCGTACCATTCAAAAATTAGAGAAAGAAGAAAATAAAATTGCAATTAGAGGATTATCAGAAAAAAGTAAATGGAAATATAAAAAAGGTGATACGGAAATAATATGGAATATTAAATATAATAAAACTAAAATAGAAATTATACAAGAACCACAAACGTATCCTCTTTTTGATGAATTCGTTTTTCATAAAAAAGAATTTAATTATTTTATTAAAGATGGATATTTTTCGGCAATATTTGAATCAGAAAATAAAGAAAAAGATAATTTTGATATTAAATGTACCTTACAAGATAACGATGCACAAATATATGTAAAAATGAACAGGGGGCTATATCCTAAGGATTTTTGCTTTAACATATTAAAACCTTAGGCACTATCATTATAGCGTAAGCGGGAATCGAGATATTTGGGAATAGATGCTTTTTCAGGAATGATGAATTGTGTAACATCAGTTAAATAAAAAATTCATTCTGTTATGACTCCTGTTCTGGCATATTTTAAAATTTCTTTTTGATAGAGTTTTGTAGCCTTATTACCTATGGTAATATTTAATGCGTCTATAAAATTTTTTTCCGTATCATATTTTTTATCTTTTAACTTTTCCAGGTTTTCTATTATAATATTTTCTTGTGTAAAATACCACTTTTTCAGAAAAGTTAAAGCTCCTTCTGTTAATTTTAAAGGCGGTGTAATCTTTTCATTTTGAGCTGGTTCATATAACATAGCATTTGATTCTCTTAAATGTCTCCAGTCATTAGCAGTTATCCTAGCATTAGCAGCAAGTTCTCCGCTATCTCTTTCATGAGCTAATAATACATAATTGATTTTAAGCTTAGGATCTGCAATATCAGTGCGTATTATGCCCTGCACATCGTTATTTTTGGATATAACATTTCCAACTAACAAAGGAAATTCAAAATTTAATTTATAAGCTAATATATTAGAAAGTTCTTTTTCTACTTGATCTATATTTTGTCTGTTAATTCTTTGTGTTGTATAACAATCTATAATATCAGTATTATCATCCATATAAATAGGATTTATAGTTTTATCAATTAATTTAGCCTTAATATAAATACTAGCACTATTTTCTTCAATACCTAAGTTTGTATTTGTATTTTCGTTATCAATAATTATGCCAGTAATAATAATAGTTTTATGTGTTAACTCTCTATTAATATCAAGAATATTAATAGAGTCATATTTTTCATCTATTATTAATTGACGTAATTTTTCATCTATATAATTTCTTACAATTACTTGAAAACGTCTCTCTTCCGCGAAATGATGTATTGACTCAATAGCGTTCTTTATTTTATTATGAAAAGATTCTGAAATAATACTATTATTATTAATAATAATAGTATTATTGATCTTTTTGACATTGACAAAAGGAAGCACTAAAATTGTTATCCGTTCCTCATACTTAAAAGCTCTATAGAAATCCAGGCAGGCGGGCGCCAGCGCCGGAGGCTCGGCGAGGTTGAGCGTGGCTTCTATGTCCCCGGCGTATTCGCGGTCCATGACGCGCAGCTCGAGCGAGAGCCTGGCCGCGTAGCGCAGGCCCCAGAGCACGGCGTCCCCGTGCGGCAGCCTTCCCTTGGAAAGGGCTTCAAAAGCGTGGCCGGCGGTATGGCCGAAATTCAAGAGTTCCCGCAGGCCGCTTTCCTCCCGTTCGTCTTTGGCGACGGTGTCCAGCTTGAAGGCGGCGCAGGCGGCCGTCAGGGCGGCGAGATTTTCCCGCCGGCGTTCCAGCGCGCCGGGCAAATTGCCCGAAATGATCCGGCCGAGCCGGCCGGGGGCGATGAGCGCGTATTTTATAAGTTCGCCCGCCCCCGCCCGGAGTTCTTTTTCGTTTAAAGTTTTAAGGAACGCCGCGTCGCAGACGGTCAGCGCCGGCTGGTAAAAAGCTCCCGCTATATTCTTTACGCCTCCGACGTCCACGGCCGTCTTGCCGCCTATGCCCGCGTCGACCTGGCCCAGCAGCGTGGTGGGAACGCTTATCCAGTTCACGCCGCGCATGTAAAGCGCGGCGGCCAGGCCCGCCAGGTCCGTGACCGAACCGCCGCCGGCGCCGATGACCAGCGGCGGCGGGAACAGCCGTTTGCGAGCATAAAGGCGAGCAGGCGCTCAAGCGTTTTAAAATTCTTGGCGCGCCCGCCGTCCGGGGCGCTGAAAACCACTGTCCTGCCGGCAGGTCCGCCCAGCATTTTATCGAAGCCGCGCTGAAGGTCCTGAAGCAGTTGTGGTCGGTGACCAGGCAGATCCTATCGGCGCCCCGCGAAAAGTCCGGGCACGAGTTCCGGCAGGGGCCTGACGCCCGATCCGCAGACCAGCGTCACGGTCTTTGAGGAGGAGAAAATTTTATTTATGCGCGATAGTTTTCATTTTGTTCAAGCATTTGCGCGATCCTGGCCGCCGTCTGAGCGCGGGGTCAGGCCGCAGGTGTTGATCTTCAAGTCCGCCTTTTCATAATAAGGCCGCCGCTTTTTCAGCAGCTGTGCTATCGCGAGCTTCGCCTTCTCGGGTCCGCCTGCCGCAGCAGCGGGCGCTTCGCCAGGCTGCCCGCCAGCCGTCTTGAAAAGTCCGCCTTCGCAGCATTCCAGGTAGACCGTTACGCCGCTTCGTCTGAACAGCGGTCTCCAAAGCTTTTGTCGGCATTATGCCGCCGCCAAGGCGATTGACTCTGCCCCCCGCGTTAGCCGCCGCCTTGAATGCCGAGTTCTCGGCTCTGCGCCATGCCTTAAGGCCGCGCTTGTTAATAAAGCCGGCGGCCGTCAGGCCGGAAAGCTTTTGTACCAGCAGGTCCGTGTCGGCGAAACCGCAGTCCCAGTTTTTTGGCCAGGGCGCGCCCCGCCGAAGTCTTGCCGGAGCCCATGAAGCCGATAAGGTAAACGTTCTTCATCCCCGCATGAGCTTTTTCGTGTGCTTGCGCCACGCGTCCACCCTGGCCTGTATTTCCTTCAGAGAATCGCCGCCGAATTTCTCCAGCAGGGCGTTGGTCAAGTTCGAAAGCCATCAGATGTTCCGCGATCACCGCGGCGGCGAATACCGCCGTTGTGTCGGAGCGGCCGGGCGCGGCGTCGGCCGTTTTGCCCGTTTTCAGGTCTATAGAACAGACCGGGGACCCGCTGGCCGGGCACGGGCCGGACGGCCGCCCGCAGCACCAGCGGCATGCCGTTGGTCATGCCGCCTTCGAGGCCGCCGGCCAGGTTCGTAAGGCGCTTGAGCGGGTTGCCTTTTTTAAAAAGGTCCAGGGCCTCTTCGCCTTTCATGGCGGCCAGGTCGAAGCCGGAGCCGAATTCCAGGCCCTTCACGCCGTTGAGGCCCATCAGCTGCGCGGCGAGCCGCGACGGCAGCCGCCTGTCCCACTGCGCGTGGGAGCCCAGCCCCACCGGCAAATTTTCCGTCTTCACTTCGAAGATCCCGCCCAGCGAGCGGCCGGACCGCCTGGCCTGCTCCAGTTCGCGCAGGATGGTCTTCGGGTCTTCGCTCCTGAGATGGCCCAGCTTTATCACGCGGCTGGAAATATTTATATCGAGTAACTCCAGCAGCCGCAGGCAGAAGGCGCCCAGGGCGGTGCGCACCGCCGTTTCCCTGGCGCTGGCCCTCTCCCGGATGACGGCCGAAGCGGAGATCCCGTATTTCAGCATGCCGGCCAGGTCGGCGTGGCCGGGCCGCGGCACCGCCGAGGGGTCCAGGACGGCGAACTGGCTGACGTTCTTCAGCACTATCGCCACGGGCGCGCCGGTAGTCGTGTTCTTTGTGAAGCCCGGACGAGATGATGAAAGGAATCCGTTTCCTGAGATTGCCGCGAACTCCTGCCGGGAGTGTTCCTGCGGCGCGCGAGGCTGCGGGCGATGTACGCCTTGTCTATTTTTATTCCGGCCGGGAAGCCTTCCATGATGCCGATAAGGGCCGGACCGTGCGCCTCTCCGGCGGTAAGATATCTGAGC
>CAWEAR010000016.1:0-7751 GCA_963806835.1 uncultured delta proteobacterium | reverse complement strand
CGATTTTAAGAGTACAGAACGGCGTTATCTGCATCACTCCGGCATGTGAAAAAATTATGGAAAAGGCAGTTTCAGAAGCAGAAGCGGTTGCCCGTGCATTGGGGATTCAATTGCCATACAATAATCCATTAGAGCAGGTGAAAAAGGTTTGTGAAAAAACCGCTGAAAATCGGGCAAGTATGTTACAGGATATTTTAAGAGGTTCACGCACTGAGATCGGCGTTATCAACCGGGCAATTGTGAAAAAAGGGGAATTACTTGGCATTCCAACGCCGTATAATCTTTTTTTATCTGAAATTGTTGAGGCATTGGAGGCAACATCTTTAATGCGAATTAGGAATTCAAATTGATGTATCTTAGTGCCTTAGTGTCTTTGTGTTTTTTACCACTAAGGCACTAAGACACAAAGAGACTAAGTAGCTGATAGAAAGGAGTGAAAAAATGGAATCAAAAAAACTGACTGTCCCTGATATAAAAGCAAAGAAAAAGATCGGTGAAAAAATAACATCCCTGACTGCTTATGATTATCCATGGGCGATTTTGGCGGATCAGGGTGAGATAGATATTATTCTTGTCGGAGATTCTCTTGGAATGGTTGTGCTTGGCTATACAGATACAGTATCTGTTACTATGGATGAAATGATTCATCATACCAAGGCAGTAACAAGAATTGTAAAACGATCTCTTGTGGTTGCTGATATGCCATTCGGATCATATAATGTTTCTGCGGAAAAAGCGGTTGAAAATGCCAACCGTTTTATGAAAGAAGGGCGGGCAGACGGCATAAAACTGGAAGGCGGAAGAAGCATGGCGGCTGTTGTCAGAGCAATTGTAAATGCAGGAATTCCGGTTCAGGGGCATATCGGTCTTACTCCTCAAACCGCGTCTGCTCTTGGCGGATTCAAGGTTCAGGGAAAAAGTGCCGAAGCGGCAAGAGCTTTGATTGATGATGCAAAAGCATTGGAAGATGCAGGATGCTTTTCAATGGTTCTTGAGGCGATCCCCTCTGCCATTGCAAAGATGATAACAGAAGCAGTTTCAATTCCCACAATCGGAATCGGCGCAGGTGCTGACTGCGATGGTCAGGTATTGGTTATGTATGATATGGTCGGGTTATTTGATCGTTTTGTTCCCAAGTTTGTCAGACAATATGCAAAGATCAGCCCGATTATCTCTTCTGCAATTGCTGAATATAAAGCAGATGTGGAGAGCGGAAAATTCCCGGATGATGAACATTCTTTTACAATAAAAACAGAGGAGCTTGAAAAGATAATAACAAAACCCTAAGGGTTTTTAAAACCCTTAGGGTTTAATCAACAATACCGATCTTGTCCGTCTTTCATGATGTCAAATGATTCTCCCCATGCCGCGCGAGACGGACTTGGTAGGCTCGGTTGGATCGGTTGCAACCGCCGAAAGGAGGGCATCGGGGTTTAATTTGTTTACGGTGCGGATAATAATATAAGATAGAGAATAAAGCAATAGGTTAAAGATAGTATTTAAAGGTAGAAATATCCTACCTCAAACAGGAATCGTAATATGTCAGAAAAATATTCAAATAATACCGAATATAAAATTGAAGTGAATAATGTCCCTTTTCACTGGCATTTGGAAAACGGGACAGTTGATTTTCTGGGACTTCCTTCAGCTTTTTTCTGGATTAATCCGTCATTGATGAGAATGTTAATACCTCTTGCAGAAGAGATCGGTTTTGAATTATATCGCCTGCTTGTGGCATATTCTTCCAGTAAAGGGACAAAAGAGGATTATGATGCGATGATGAGCATGAAGAAAGATAATTTTGCTGACGGTTTCTTAGCATGGGGAAATATTGTTTCCGTAGCAGGCTGGGGAAGCTTTCAAAATTCCGGTATTTGATATAAAAAGAAAAATTGCTTTAGTATCTGTTCAGAATCCATGGGAACTTATTATGCAGAAGGATTTAGAACAGAAATTCGGATGCCCTTTTCTTTTAGGAAAAATTATCGGTATCCTTTCCCATGCACTCGGAGTCAATTGCTGGGCAGATGAAAAAATTGATTATACCGGGCTTTCAGTAGAATTCACCATATATCCGTCTGAAAAAACAATTCTGAATGAAATAAATAAGCTCCGTCTTCAGAAAATAGAGAAAAGAGAAAAAGAACTGCTCCTTGAAGTGGAGAAAAAAACAGAGGAGCTTAAAAAATCCAAAGAAGAGCTGGAAAAAGCTCTTTCTGAAGCCCGTAATGCACGGGAGACTCTTGAGAAAGAAATTTCAGAACAGGAGAAAATTCAGCGTCTTAAAGAGGAAATGGAGATATATGAAAAATATATGCTCTTTAATTTGGCAGATCAGGAATATGGTATAAATATATTGAAGATTAATGAGGTTATCAGCATGATGCCGATTACGCCTGTTCCTCATTTACCCAATTTTATAAAAGGGGTTATAAATATCAGGGGAAAGGTGATTCCTATCATGGATCTCAGGCTGAAGCTGGGTATAAAGGCGGCTGATTATACAAATACCACCTGTATAATTATTGTCAGAACAGAAAATATACTTATCGGTTTTGTTGCAGATTCTTTTTCAGGAATGTTGAATATAAAAAGAAAAAATATTGAAAATGTGCCGGAAGCACCCGGTTTCAGGTTAAATACAGATTATATTCTCGGAATAGCAAAGAGCGGGGAAAAGTTGAAAATTCTGATTAATACTGATAAAATTGTAAATAAAGAAGCGATCAGCCATGTTTATGAAAAATATTGAAAATCAGAAAATTATCTGGATAAAAGGATTTCTTTTTCTTTTAACAGGCATGTTGAGCGCGTTACTGATTATACTTGAAAATCCAAATATCAGAGTAGCAATGCTTCTTATAGTCTCAATATGGGCATTTTGCCGTTTTTATTATTTTATATTTTATGTGATTGAGAAATATACAGATTCAGAATACCGCTATTCAGGTCTGATCTCTTTCTTCAGATACATGCTCCGCAGATAAGCCGCCATATTAAAAGTTTCCCACCCCTCACGATTCCACGATTGTTCAGATAAAAATGGCATATATCTTGCTTAAAAGATAATATTCTGATATTAAAAATAAAAAATAGAAAAACCGAAATATTTTTATCTTCTTATGATTTGACATTATTTTTTCCGTGTTTATTTTTGAAAATGAACAGAGGCAATTGAAAAATTTGTTATTACTCCTGAAAAATAGGAAAATCTTATTTCTTTTACGTCATTCACAAAATACAGGAGGCTCTTATGCGTTTTGATAAATTTACCATAAAATCACAGGAAATTATACAGAATGCCCAGTCATCGGCATCTGAACATCATAATCAGCAGATTGAACCTGAGCATATACTCAATGCCATGCTCAATGAGCAGGAAGGGATTGCCGGGTCTATAGTCAGAAAACTTGGGGTATCTCCAAAATCAGTGAGTCAGGAGCTTGCTATTGCCATTGACAGACTACCCAAAGTCAGCGGAATCGGAGATGTCTTTATTTCCCAACGATCTAAAAAGGTCATTGAGACAGCCTTTGCCGAAGCCTCGAAGATGAAAGATCAGTATGTCAGCATTGAGCATATCTTTCTTGCAATTGCTGAGGAGAAAGAAGGGGAAGTTGCAAAGATATTCAAGCGTTATAATATTACCAGAGAAGCGGTTTTAAAAGTGCTGATCGGGATACGCGGCAACCAGACCATAACAGACCAGAATCCTGAAGAGAAATATCAGGCATTGGATAAATTCAGCCGTGATCTCACAGACCTTGCGCGGCTTGGAAAACTTGATCCGGTTATCGGCAGGGATGATGAAATCCGGCGCATTGTTCAGGTACTTTCCCGGCGCACCAAAAATAATCCGGTTCTGATCGGAGAGCCTGGCGTAGGAAAGACCGCTATTGTCGAGGGGCTTGCACAGCGCATTGTTGCCGGAGATGTTACTGAAACCCTGAAAAACCGGCGGCTGGTGTCGTTGGATATGGGCGCGCTGATTGCCGGTGCAAAATACCGGGGAGAATTTGAAGATCGTCTGAAAGCTGTTTTAAAAGAGGTGGAACGGGCAGATGGTGAAGTGATTCTTTTTATTGATGAATTACATACTCTTGTCGGTGCAGGCGCGGCTGAAGGAGCTATGGATGCCTCCAATATGCTGAAACCCGCTCTTGCCAGAGGAACTCTGCGTTGCGTTGGAGCAACAACTCTGAATGAATACCGCAAACATATTGAAAAAGATGCTGCTCTGGAACGGAGATTTCAGCCGGTGTTGGTCCGTGAGCCGAATGTAGAGGATACGATTTCGATTCTCCGAGGGTTAAAAGAAAAATATGAAGTTCATCACGGCGTCAGAATAAAAGATTCAGCAATTGTTGCGGCTGCTACCCTTTCGCACCGTTATATTTCAGACCGTTTTCTGCCTGATAAGGCTATTGATTTAATGGATGAATGTGCGTCCAAGCTCAGGATTGAGATTGACAGTATGCCTGTTGAGATTGATGAAATTCAGCGGAAAATAACACAGTTGGAGATTGAACGGGAGGCTTTGAAAAAAGAATCTGACAAGGCATCAAAAGAGCGTCTGGAAAAACTTGAAGCAGAGCTTGCAGAGATGAAGGATGAGATTCTGAAGATGAAGGGACACTGGCAGAATGAAAAAGATACAATTGAAATCATCCGAAAAATCAAAGAAGAGCTTGAGCAGGTCAGTATTGAAGAGCATCAGGCTGAAAGAGAAGGGAATCTTGCAAGGGTCGCTGAATTAAGATATGGAAAAACCGTTGAACTGAACAAGCGTCTGGAGGAGGCAAACCAAAAATTGGCGGAGCTTCAGAAAGATAGCAGGATGCTCAAAGAAGAAGTGGATGCTGAGGATATTGCAGAGGTTATATCGAAATGGACAGGTATCCCGGTCAGCAAGATGCTTGAAAGTGAAAAAGAAAAACTGGTCTTTATGGAGGATCGGCTTAAAAAGCGGGTTATCGGGCAGCATGAAGCGATTGTTGCGGTCTCCAATGCGGTGCGCCGGGCAAGATCAGGATTGCAGGATCCGAATCGTCCAATCGGTTCATTTATCTTCATGGGACCAACGGGAGTAGGGAAAACTGAACTGGCAAAGGCGCTGGCGGAGTTTATCTTTGACAATGAGCAGGCGATCGTCAGGGTTGATATGTCTGAATATATGGAGAAGCATTCTGTTTCAAGGCTGATCGGCGCTCCTCCGGGGTATGTGGGGTATGAAGAAGGCGGATATTTGACCGAGGCAGTTCGGCGGCGTCCTTACTCCGTAGTGCTTTTTGATGAGATTGAAAAAGCACATTCAGATGTCTTTAATGTTCTGCTTCAGATTCTGGATGACGGGCGCATGACAGACGGACACGGCAGAACCGTTGATTTTAAGAATACGATTATTATCATGACTTCAAATGTGGGGAGTCAGTGGATACAGGAGCTTGGATTATCCAGTCGCGAAGAGATGGAAAAACGGGTAACAGAGAGTCTGAGAGGGCATTTTAAACCTGAATTTCTGAACCGGATTGATGAAATTATTATTTTTCAGAATCTTACTCATGATCAGATCGGCGAGATTGTTGAGATTCAGATGGAACGGCTCAGAAAACGTCTTGCAGATCGGCAGATTACTCTTGAGCTTTCAGAGAGCGCAAAGGCATTTCTGGCGGAAAAAGGTTATGATCAGATTTACGGCGCGCGTCCGTTAAAGCGTGCAATTCAGAAATATCTTGAGAATCCGTTATCTATGGAGATTCTCAAGGGAAATATATCAGACGGAACAACTGTCAGAGCAGAGGGGGACGGAGAGCAGATTCTGTTTACGCATCATATTCATAAATAGAAAAAGATTAAAATTCAGAGGAGTGCAAAAATTTTATTTTTGCACTCCTAAGAGCTTGAAGGTTTTCAAAATCTTAAAATTTTTGTTTCCGCTTCACAATTCATCATACCATTGCTTGAAGTCTTCCGGTGTTATTCCTAAGTCTTTGGTAATCGCTTCTATCAATCGGGGAGAATATTTTCTTGTGCTGCCGTGGTTTTACATGAACCGTAAAAGGCTTTCCTTCCTGATTGAGTCCCAACCATTTATTGTTACGGAATTTCAGCGTACCGGGCAGACTGAATCTTTGTAAAAACTGTTCAAATTCTTTTCTGTTTAATTCGGGAAATCTGCTCAGGTTCAAATTCCATTGACAACTGTTTACAAGTATATTAAATCAACCGTAAACAGTTGTCAATGGAATTTGAACCTACTGCACACCACAATATTTATTCCCTTCCCTGAAGGGACAGGAGTTTCTTTGGAGATATTTATGAAAAAAAATTTTATTATCTCTGCATTAATCATGATTGTTACAGCAAATTCTGTCTGGGCAGAAGATATGCTGAATATTGTTGCAACAGAATTTTCCCCTTATATCTGCAATCCTGAAAAGGAAGGCGGACACGAGGGTTTTGTTATTGACATATTCAAAGCTGTATTTGAAGAGCAGGGCTACAAAGTAAAGATTGAAAACCAGCCTTGGATACGGACTATTAAAACATTCAACGATAATGCCGGAAAATTTGACGGTTTACTTGCTGCAACAAAAATCCATCCGATTAACAAAGAGACAGCTATTTTTCCCGATACAGAAATATGTGTTTACAGACATAAATTTTATGCTCTCAGTGATTCGTATCTTGTCGGAACATGGAAATATAATGGGCTTGAATCGTTAAAAAATATAAAACTTGGCGGTATCAAGGGATGGAGTTATTCCAGCGCTGAAATAACAAGATATGTTAATGAAACGCCTGAACCCCGTGTAAGTCTTATGTACGGGGATGATCCTGCGCAGAAATATTCAGATGCTGCTGAAAAAACGCACAGATATTTATGTTGAAAATCAATGTATGGTGGAATATTTTCTTTTTAATGAAAAAAAAGCCGGAAACAAGGATGCAGAGAAGATCGTTGCGGTTGATAGCGTTCCGATTGATGAGGGAGTTGCTGATTCATATCCGGTATTTTATAAAAAGAGAGACGGACAGAAATACGCTGATATTTTTTCCAACGGTATGAAAGAATTACGCTCAAGCGGCAAGCTGGAGAGCATTATGACTAAATACGGGCTGAAGGATTGGAGATAGGTTTTAAGTGTCAGGTGTTAAGTTTTAAGAAATATCCATCATACAACCTAAAACTTAACACCTGTTATAATATCTCAAAAATCTCAAATTTATCCATTTTAAATTCAGGGTCAGGAGAAATGATAATCTCTCTTTGGATAATCCGCTCAAGAGATGCGATCGGATAATTTTCCTCTCCATTAAGAAGCCCGGCAATTTCAGGATTTACCGTCAGCGTCAGTTTAGTCCCCATTATATCTTTTGCCTGATTGAGAATCTCTCTGTAAATATTATAACATATTGTCTGCCTCGATATGTGATAACCCTGTCCGTTACAGCAGAGACAAGGCTCGCATAATGTCCGGGTCAGGGATTTTTTTATCCGTTTCCGGGTCATCTGTATCAGACCCATTTCTGACACAGGAAGAATATGAGTTTTGCTCCTATCTTTTTTCAAGGCATCTTTCAGAGCATTAAAGACCTTATCCTGATTAGCCCTCTTTTTCATATCAATAAAATCAAGGATAATAATCCCCCCAATATCACGGAGACGAATCTGATAGGCAATCTCTTTGACAGCCTCCAGATTGGTCTTCAGAATAGTCTCTTCCAGATTATGCTTTCCGACATATCTG
>CAWEAR010000015.1:0-9003 GCA_963806835.1 uncultured delta proteobacterium | reverse complement strand
TCGTTCCAATTGAAAACTATGAATACGGATTAATTCGGCATTCTGTACAGATACAGTGAAAAAGGAGATATTTTCAGAGAAATTTGAATTATGAAAAAACAGAACCAAAGTGAAATCAGTCACCCGGTTATATATATCAGACCGTCTGAGCATCATATTTCTCTTAATCTGCATGAATTATGGGAATACCGTGATCTGCTCTATCTGTTAATCTGGCGGGATATTAAACTGCGGTATAAACAGACAGTTATCGGTTCTGCATGGGCGATCCTTCAGCCTTTTGCAACAATGATAGTATTTACAGTTATTTTCGGAAAACTTATGAAAGTCCCGACAAACGGGATACCTTATCCTGTTTTTGCTTATGCTGCATTAGTTCCCTGGACATATTTTACACATGCTATGACTAAATCAACGCACAGTCTTATATTACACAGCGAACTTATAACAAAGATATATTTTCCGCGTCTGATTGTTCCTTTGGCGTCTGTCATAGCGGCATTTACCGATTTTCTTGTATCTTTTACCATGCTTGCAGCAATGATGATCTGGTTTAAAATAATACCGGCAGCCGCTGTTCTGATGATTCCCTTTTTTATGATACTTGTAATTGCAACTGCATTCGGAGTCGGACTTTGGCTCTCTGCATTGAATGTTGAATACAGGGATATACAGAATGCTCTTCCTTTTCTTACGCAGTTATGGCTTTTTATAACTCCTGTGGGATATTCAGCAAATCTTATTCCTGAATCATGGCAAGTGCTTTATGCGATTAATCCAATGGCAGGAGTTATCGAAGGATTCAGATGGGCATTGCTTGGAAATACACAGCATCCGCCCGTATTGTTAATCATGGTCTCTGCTGTTTCATCTGTTGTTATTCTTATTACCGGGTTTTATTTTTTCCGTTACAGAGAAGATATTTTTGCGGATGTGGTGTAATTTATGGAAAATACAGCAATTCATATTCACGAACTTGGCAAGCAGTACAAAATAGCATATACAAATCCACGCAAGGCAATGCACAAGAACTCTGGAAAAATTTGTCCGCAGCCCGCTTGACAGTGCCTTCTCCCTGCAAAATAAAAAGCCTTTTCATTCAGGAAAATATTTTCAGGCATTGCAGAATATCTCATTTGATGTCGGTCACGGCGAGGCTGTGGGGCTTATCGGAAAAAACGGGGCAGGAAAATCTGTTCTGCTTAAAATTCTTGCCCGTGTAACAAAGCCCACAGCAGGATTTGCAGAGATTCACGGAAGAATCGGAGCAATGCTTGAAGCAGGAACAGGCTTTCATCCTGAACTCACGGGCAGAGAAAATATCTATCTGAACGGGGCTGTTCTGGGGATGAAGAAAGCGGAGATAGAGAGTAAATTTGATGATATTATCGCATTTTCAGAAATGGAATCTTTTTTGGAAACTCCTGTAAAGCACTATTCAAGCGGTATGAGGGTACGGCTTGCTTTTGCAGTGGCTGTTCAGCTTGAGCCGGAAATTCTTCTGATTGACGAGGTGTTAGCAGTAGGCGATGAATTATTTAAAAACAAAAGCCTGACAAAACTTGAAGAGATTGCGGCACAGGGGCGCACAATTCTTTTTGTCAGCCATGATATGGACGCGGTAAAAAGGCTCTGCCGCAGGGTTATTTTTTTGTCACAGGGTCAGATTGTGGCTCAGGGAGAGCCTGAAGATGTTGTAGCAGCTTATATGGGGATATAGAAAAATGGAACACAGAAATTTATTACAAAAAACAGCTCTAATTTACAGGTATTTGAAAAAAAATCATAAGTATTCTTTTGTTGCTGCGGGTTTGGGAAGATGCGGAACAACACTGATAGGTAGTCGTTCAATATTGACTGATTTTTTAAATTATTAAAACAATAATTTATTTAAAATCATGCTGATTATTGTAAAGATGTATCTTTTAAATATCTGTATTTATTTGATATATAAAATTTTACTCATTATAAATAATATTTAATAATTTAAGATGGTTAATTTGATAAAGTTTT
This sequence comes from uncultured delta proteobacterium, assembly GCA_963806835.1. Taxonomy (GTDB): domain Bacteria; phylum Desulfobacterota; class Desulfobacteria; order Desulfobacterales; family CAWEAR01; genus CAWEAR01. The sequence continues at coordinate 6,990 of CAWEAR010000015.1, read as the reverse complement.
TATAACACCACTACCCAAAAGCACCTGTCCCGAATATTTTTAATGTTTATTGGGGATATTTTTTACCCCGATGGATGAGGCACCGTTTTTGGTTTCTTAAAGCTTACATGAAAAATATATTGAGTTGAGGATAAAAAATATAATTGTTTGTTATGAATACTTTTTCAATCATCATTCCCACATACAACCGCCCCGGAGAGCTTGAATCATCTCTTGAGGCGATCTGTAATCTTGATTATCCCCGCGACTGCTTTGAGGTTATTGTTGCAGATGACGGAAGTATCAATCCGCCGTCAGATATTGTTTCATCATTTTCAGGCAGGCTTGATATTAAACTGATAACTCAGAATAAGTAACCAGTCAGAAGTTTTCGTATATAAAGACCTGCGGGGTTTCTGAAACCCCGCAGGTCTTCCATTGAAAAATTTATGAATGGTTACTTATAAAGGCTATTTCTCACTGTGTGAAACTAATCAGACTTTGTGAGGTTTTTATGAAAGATTCGTCTCCCCTGATTTCAGTTATTGTAATGACTTTCAATCGGCCAGCCGCGCTGGCGAGGTGTTTGCGTTCACTTGTCGTCCAGAGTATCGGCCGCGCTGCTTTTGAAGTGGTGATCGTGGATGTATCCACGCCGCCGGTCGGCGAGTTGGTAGCTACGTTCCGGAATGCTCTTACGATTAAATACTTGAAGGAGGTCAATAAGGGTGTGGCGGGAAACCGTAATGTCGGCGCCTGCAATGCGTCAGGTCCATGGCTGGCATATCTGGATGATGATTGTGTCGCCGACCGCTCATGGCTGGAAGAGTTGGCACACATGACGGAGCAGTTTCCAGACAGTTTGATTGGCGGCGCGATTACCAACCTGCTGCCGGACAATCCGGTGGCAATAGCGGGTCAACTTATCACCGACGCGGTGGATCGGCATTTTAATCCGGACCCGTTGGATGCCCGTTTTGTTCCCGGTCTTAATTTCGCAGTTCCCAGACGGTTGTATCTGGAATTAGGCGGCAGCGATGAAACCTATCAGCGTCTGGCCGCTGAAGACCGTGATTTCTGTGTCCGCTGGCGCGCACGGGGCATAGTATTGTCAAGGCAGAGCAGGCGGGTGTTGCTCACGAGCATCGAGGGGATGCGGCGGGATTTCTGCGGCAGTATTACAATTACGGGCGCGGTGCGTGGAAATATCACTCCCATAGCAGGAACGCCGAACCGGCCGCGGACAGCCATATCAATCTGTTGATGCAGTTGTCGCGACAGGTCGGGCGGTATCCCTGGTCGTTACCGCAGGCTCTGTGCGGGCTGCTTGTGGGTTGGGAAGCTGCCAATGTCGCAGGCTTTTTACGGGAGGCGGCTGATTCCATCTTGCGCCGAATGTTAAAGGTGATCTTATGATTGGGTTGCGCGAACAATTGCACCATGCACTGGCGGCGATTGAGCCGCATTCATGCTGCGCGCTGTTAAACTTTCCGGCTTACGCCAACATCGGTGATCACCTGATCTGGCTGGGGGAAGTGGATTATCTGCATAACGTGCGGCACATGCCGGTGACCTACGCCTGCGATTATGCGAATTTTTCCGAGACCGCTATGCTCAGTCGCATCGGCAAAGGACCGGTGCTTTTGACTGGCGGCGGTAATCTGGGCGATCTTTGGCCGGTTCTACAGCATTTTAACGAGTTGATAGTAGCCCGCTTCGTGAAGCACAAGATTTATATTCTGCCGCAAGCCGTTTATTTTCAATCTCCGGAACAACTCAGACAAACCGCCGCAATCTTTAATTCCCACCCGGATCTGACGATTTTTATACGCGATGCGGTCAGTTATGAAATTGCCCGCAGGCATTTCCATCGCTGCAACATAATTCTTTGCCCGGACATTGCTTTGCAGCTTGATTTGGGCAGTTTGACAAGGTATAGGATACACCATGATAAACCCTGGCTGTTATTGACCCGCAAGGATCAGGAGCGCAGGCAGGATTTGGCGCAGTATATCAAGGTATTGCCGCCGAATCAGTTGCAACGCCAGGATTGGGTATCGTTTGAGCGGCATTGGTTGTTCGGTTCGCCGCGCCTGCCGTTAAGTCGGACAGTGGCGGGTTTCTATCGGGAATGGGTGCAACGCGGTATAATGATGCCGCGTCAGGCGCAGAACCGGAGGGCGTGGCTGAACAACAGCCCGGAATGGGCATGGGTCAAGGATACAGCGCATCAACAACAAACCTGCTTCAGTCTGAGTATGCTGTACGACGGTTTTCAGCAGATACGCGGGCGTGCAGGGGTAATCACCGACCGCCTGCACGCGCATCTTCTGGCGCATCTCGCCGGCGTTCCGAGTGTCTTAACCGCCAACAGTTATCACAAAAACGAGGCGTTTCATAATACATGGGGGAACTACTTTACACGAGGACAGTTTGCCCATCCGGAACATTTGGCGGAAAAACTCTGCCTATTGCAATGCGCTGTGAAATGAAGATCTTATACACATGGTAAAATTTTTCCCGCCAATGAATTGGCGGGCTATTTTCAGTCAGTCCTTACAGGACTGGTAACGCCCTGAATTTATCGCCGTGTATAAAATTTGAAATTTAATCTGAACATCTGTAGATCAGAAACTGATTTTATGCTATGAATACTTTTTCAATCATCATTCCCACATACAACCGCCAGAAACAGCTTGAATCATCTCTTGAGGCAATCTCTCATCTTGACTATCCCCGCGACTGCTTTGAAGTTATTGTTGCAGATGACGGAAGTATCAATCCGCCGTCAGATATTGTTTCATCTTTTTCAGACAGGCTTGATATTAAACTGATAACTCAGAAGAAATTCAGGACCGGCAGCAGCACGCAATGCAGGAGCAGGATATGCAAAGGGCAAATATCTTGCATTTACAGATGATGACTGTATGCCTGATTCCGGATGGTTAAAAATCCTTTCAGAGTATTTTGACAGGTTCCCGGATTGTGCAGTGGGCGGCAAAACAGTCAATATTTTATCTGACAATCCTTATTCAACGGCAAGTCAGATGCTTATAGATTATCTTTATGATTATTACAATGCTGATCCGGATCAGGCAAAATTTCTCACATCCAATAATTTTTCACTGCCTAAAGAAAAGTTTCATGCTATGAACGGATTTGATACAGGTTTTTCACTTGCAGCCGGAGAGGACCGGGATTTCTGTAAACGATGGCTGAATTACGGTTATAAAATAATCTATGCTCCGCAGGCTGTTATTTATCATGCACATCGTATGACTTTACGCGGATTCCTGCGCAGCATTTTAATTACGGGCGGGGGGCGTTCCGCTTCCGCAGACTTTTTCATAACCCGGTTCCGGCTGAACCGTCTTCATTTTATCTTAATCTCCTGAAATATCCATTATATAAAACAGAAAATCCGAAAAAGATATTTACTGCCATGCTTTTTATACTTATGCAGGCGGCAAACACAGCAGGATATTTCCGGGAAAAAGCCATGTAGGGTGGACAAAGCAAAGCGTGTCCACCTTATTCACGCATGGCGGACACGCTGCGATTTGTCCGCCCTACAAATTTTTTATTTGATATGAAAAAAGATAATAAAAAAGGAAGATTGCCCAATCTCATTGTTATAGGAACAGCAAAAGGCGGCACAACAAGCCTGCATTACTATTTGTCACTGCATCCTCAGATATTTATGTCAAATCCCAAAGAACTGAGTTTTTTCAGTGATAAGGGTAACTGGCATAAGGGGGTTGAGTGGTATAAATCCCATTTTACAGGAGATGCTGAAATTTATGGGGAGGCGTCTCCGGGCTATTCAAATTATCCTTTTATCCGCGATATTCCTGAGAGAATTCATTCTCTTATCCCTGATACAAAGCTGATTTATATTCTCAGGGATCCTTTTGAAAGGATTCTGTCTCATTATCGTATGAGTTACAGTAAACATTTAGAAAACCGGAGACTTGAAGAATCATTAAAGGATATGGAATCCAGCCGGTATGTTTCAGGAAGCAGATATTTTATGCAGTTGGAAAGATATTTGCGATATTTTGACAAATCAAAGATACTGATCCTGACTACAGAAAATCTGCATAATAAAAGGCTGGAAACAATGCAGAAGACATTCTCGTTTCTGAATGTTGATGATTCATTTTTCACTGAAAAATTCTTTTTCAAATGGCATCAGTCCAAATTTAACAGGCGTAAAACCGAATTCGGTGAATATCTGGAAAAAAGATTGCCTCTTCAGAAGATTCTTGATATTTTCCCTTTTGAATCAAGGGGAATAATAGAAAAACTCTTTTATCTTCCGTTTTCCCGTAATGTGAAACGCCCTGTTCCTGAGCAGTGGCTGAGGCAGAAACTTGATGATTTTCTTAAAGATGATATTAAGCAATTAAGGGAGTTTACAGGTTATGAGTTTAAAGAATGGCTCTGATAAAAAAATGATTGTTTTCGAGATTCTGAACGTATGAGGAGTAAAAAATGAAAGTTTTATTCAACAGATTAAAATTGCTGAAAGGTATGTTACTGGGCGATGTTGCCTGCACAGGATCTTTTTATGTCTGTGTGGATGTTACCAGCCGATGCAATCTTCACTGTCTTTGCTGTCCATATCATTCATCGCTTTCAAATAAACCTGTATCTGTCAACAGGGATATTTCTTTTGATATGTTTGAAAACCTGTGTGATGATATGAAACGGATGGGATCAGATGAGATTGTTCTTCAGGGAGAAGGGGAACCGCTTCTTCATCCCCGTATTTTTGACATAATTTCAGCAGCCAAAGGAAAGGGATTGAAGGTAAATATGTTTACAAACGGTGTTCTGCTGAATGAAAACCGGATCAAAAGTCTTCTGGATTCCGGGCTGGACGTCCTCAAAGTAACTTTGTGGGCAACCTCTCCTGAGCAGTATGAGCAGAATTATCCGGGCAGTGATAAGGATAATTTCAGAAAAGTTACAGAGGGACTAAAATTTTTAGCAAAATTCAGAAAAGAAAAAAAACAGAAAATTCCTTTTGTTGAACTGCGTTATCCGATAAATCGGAACAATTTCAAAACAATTGACAAAGCTGTTGAATTTTCATATACAACCGGATGTAATAGAATATTTTTTTCTATTACTCGTGTTACCGACAGACAGGAAAAATTTAAATATTTTATGCTTACGCCTGATGAGGAAAAAGCTGTGTGTTATTCTCTGAATCATTTAACATCGAGATTGAAATCTTTTTCAGTGCAACACAATATAAATGAAATATTGCTGCGTTACCGTATCGGTGAAGCAGTATGGGAAAAATTGCCATGTTATATCGGATGGATTCATGCCAGAATCAAAACAGACGGCAGGGTTTTTACCTGTGAAGGATGTAATCCTGTTTCTATGGGAAATCTGAATGAAAACAGGCTTGATGAAATCTGGAATGATTCATCTTTCCGTAATTTCCGCAGAAAAACAATGACACGGAAAGGACTCGCCTCTATGAGCAGAGAATGTAATTGTTCTTTTTGCTGCCATATTGTGAATAACTACCGTATCCATCAGATTTTCAAATGGTTTTCTGTTTTTAAAAAGGATAAAAAGAATGTCTGAGCGTCTTGTTTCAAATTTTCATAAAGCAGTCAGAGCATTGATAACCCGGAAGGTTTTTATTGAGACGGATCGTATCCCTTTTGAGTTTGAGAATGTTCCTGTAAAGAAAATCCTGAACTGGATAATTACCGAGGCGTCTGTTTATTTTAAACCGTCAATACCTTTGGGATTTCCTACTCATCTTCAGATAGAACCTTCAAATCTCTGTAATCTGAAATGTTCATTCTGTCCTGTTACAATGGGCATGGATCGCCCTTCAGGAAATATGGATTTTGATGTTTTCAAAAAACTGATTGATGAAACAGGCAATTATGTTTTTATAATTCTTTTCTGGGATTGGGGTGAACCCTTTCTCAATCCCCGTGCATATGATATGATTGCCTATGCAAAAAAGAAAAAGATCAAAATTATATCCAGCACAAACGGGCATGTTTTTGCAAAACAGGATCATGCTGAAAAATTGGTCTTATCAGGCATAGATGCAATTATTTTTGCAGTTGACGGAATCACTCAGAAGACTTATCAGACATACCGGGGCAAGGGAAATCTGGAAACTGTAATAACAGGAATCAGAAATGTTGCAAGGATAAAAAAGGAGCTTAATTCAGAGACGCCTCTGATTAATTTCCGTTTTCTTACCATGAGGCATAATGAGCATGAAATTCATATACTTAAAGAATTTGCAGAATATTCTCGGAGCAGATATTCTGACCATAAAAACTCTTAATTCGTATGAGCAGGGAGAATGTCATTATGAAAAATCAGACGGAAACAGATTTATGCCTGAAAATCTTTTGTATCACCGTTTCAGATATAATTCAGACGGTTCTCTTATACGAAAAAAAACTAATCCGTGTAAAAATCTGTGGAACAATCCGGTTATTCGTTGGAACGGAAATGTTTCTCCATGCTGTTTTGATCCTAATGACAAATATACAATGGGTAATATCGCACATGATACATTTGAAAATATCTGGAAAGGAACTTTATATCGCAGGTTCAGGGAGCAGTTCCGCAAAGATTATCAGAAAATAAATATCTGCTGCAATTGCAGTTATGCTTTTGAAGGGGGTTCTTTGGCTGAGGATACTATCGCAGAAGCCCATTTTTTTGGGTATGTCCCGCCTTTTACACAGTACAGGGATTTATTATAAGAAAAGGGATTTATAAGAAAAAGATAAAAATCCGGTTCTTATAATCCTCTTCTTATAATAAATCCCTGTACTGTGTAAAAAACGGGACACATCCATTTTTTTAAACGGAACGGAAAAATTTAACATGAAAATACAGTGATAATCCACTATGCTGTATTGATAAAAGGGTTTATCAGAGGATAAAATATGTCAAATAATCCTTATATATCTGTTATTATAGCTTCTTACAATTCAAAGAATATCATAAGCAATT
>CAWEAR010000014.1:0-8923 GCA_963806835.1 uncultured delta proteobacterium | reverse complement strand
ATTTGATTCACTCACCGGAAAATCCTTTCTTATACACAATCCCTACAGATAATCAGTTTTGAATCACCGCAAATTCGCCACGGATTCACCCGGATTGCGCGGATTTCTTTATCGCGGATTAAACGGATTGATCTGATCGCGCTTAATTTTTTTATTATAGCGGATTAAACGGATTTTGAAATTGATCACACTAATTTTTTTTATACGCCGACAAAATCTGTAAAATATCTTAATCCGGTTAATCCACGATTCAAAATCTGGTGAATTTAACAGATTAACCGGATTGCACTGATTTTTTGATCAGCTCCGTAGAAGCGGTATATTCGTAGCAATATCTACGGGATTGTGTGTAAGAAAGGATTTGATTCACACGCCTGGAAAATCCTTTCTTACACAATGCCTGTAGATAATCAGTTTTGAATCGCCGGATTTTAACGGATTCACCGGATTGCAAGGATTTGTTTATCGCGGATTAAACGGATTGATCTGATTACGCTAATTTTTTTTATACGCCGACAAAATATGGAATGTTATTAAGATCCGGTTAATCCGCGATTCAAAATCATGAATTTAACAGATTAACCGGATTGCACTGATTTTTTGATCAGCTCCGTAGAAGCGGTATATTTGTAGCAATATCTACAGGGACTGTGTATAAGAAGGGATTTGATTCACGCACCGGAAAATCCTTTATTACACACAATCCCTGTAGATATTCTGATGAAAATATAACGGAATAATAGCAGGAATTGTGGATCAGGGATGCATGATAAATCTACAGGGATTGAGTATAAGAAAGGATTTGATTCACGCACCGGAAAATCCTTTATTACACACAATCCCTGTGAGATAGAGAGAATTTCACCGCTGCAAAACATGCCGCAGATGCGAAATCACTTCTTCAAATCCGATTTTATTGTCCCCATTTATATCTGCATAACACCAATATTTTCAGGCGGAACAATCCCTGCAATCACTTTTAATGCAAGGATGGCGTCCTGCAATCAGGCTTTTTCCGTCATCATTCAAATCGCCGGGAATTGCAGGCGTAAGGGTTCTGAATGATTTGCTCCTTGCCATATTCAGTACCGGCGATGTTTGCGGCATAAGCACTGACATAATAAGTGGTGTCAGGAGTCAGATTTGTGATGATCAGTTTGAAAGCACCTGTTCCTGATGTTGTATCTTCAATCGTACCGTCATCTTTTTCAAGCGTGGGATCAGGTCAATGACTCCAGCAGACGCCTCTGGATCTGTGCTGCGCCCGTCTTCAAGCACAAAGCCGCCTGTATAAGCTGTGGTCGTGGTGATTTCCTCTGCTTTGGCACTGGCAACTGTCGGGAGTACGGGATTATTAACGCTTTCTGTTTCAGTTGCTTTCTACATTCTGAAGAAACGGTTGCAGTCAGAGTAACCGTATAAGTTCCGGCTTTGGTGTATGTGTGGGTTGTTTCAGCACCGGTTGAGCCGTCTCCGTAATCAAAAGAGAGTTTGCCGTTTGATCCTGAAGTATCAAAGCTGACTCTTAAACCCTGAACTGTGGCAGTGAAAACTGCTTCTGCTTTACAGGATACGCCAGCCTGTCTTATTTCAACAGTCTGAGGGCTGCTGGATGTTCACCTCTGCGGTTATCGTTATCCTATGTTCTTTCCTCACTGTTGTTGGATTCATAGTTTACAGTGATTGTTCCGCTGTCTGTTCCTGATGCAGGTAGCAGAGAAACCAGTGCACGTCTTTGATGCGGCTGTCCAGTTCATCGGGACTGTGCCGGTGTTGGCAACTTCAAATGTGGCTGTTCCGGCTGTTTCAGTTGCCTGTAAAGAGAGAGGCGTAACAGACAGAGCAGGCTGCAACTTGGGACCTGTTTGTTGCAGGATTTGTCGGGCTGTTCTTTGCACCGTCAGCCGTGATTGTAATTATCCCGACTCTTAGTATATTTTCAGGATTCGCAGCATAGTTTATAGTAACTGTCTGATTGTTTGCACCTGAATTTCCGCTTTTAATTATAAACCATGAAACATCTGTTGTCAGCGTCCAATTCATTGTGCCTGTGCCTATGTTTATAATATCAAAAGTTACTGAACCGCCTGATTCATGAACTTCTATAAAAAACGAAGTGATTAACAGATTTGGCTGTTCTTCTTCAATCAATAAAAGACTCGCTGAAAGCACATCTGATTTTCCACCGCCTTCTCCGCAGAATGCCGGAAATTTCCAATTCCATATTTTTAAGGCTTTCATCAAGCGTTCCTAAGCCTGAAACATTCCAATTACTGCATTCAGGATCAAAATGGGGAAGTTCAAAGGTTAATTTACCGTCTGTTACAATTCCGATAATTTCAGATGATGAGTCTGCTCCTTCAAAGGTTATTCTGCCTGCTAAGGAATTGTTGTTGACAGACAGGTTTAATGTTACCATACCTGTCCATTTATCATTTATAAATTTACCATAACCTTCCCAAACACCTGCGAAATCATTCAAGGTCGTCCCGTTGGCTGTATTTAAAGGGAAAACACTCGACCCAATAATTACAATACACAATAACGATATGATATTTCTCATCATATATATCCTTTCATATAATTTTTAAGAAACTAAGTTTTTTGAAAAAACTTAGTTTCTAATCGTGTATGTTATTTGCCTATACGGATTGTTGTGATTTGCTTATGTGTAGCTTCAACAAAGACAGTTTTAAATATCTCTGTACCGCCTCTGGTATTCACCTTTATCAGGTATAATCCGCTATGTAATTCTGCCCCATATGAGTTATTAAATGAATATCCTAAATAATTAAGGTATTCCCCACTATACGGCTCATTATAAGGATTATCCATCTTAGAACAACTTTTACTACTCGGATCACAAAGTGTTAATTGATAAATCTTAACAGTTGCGTCCTTAATATCACTCCACCAACGAAAAGCCGACCGTTTTTCGACATCTACACAAAACAAATCGCACACACCTGCAACTTTGGCAATTTCGTCAGCATGTTGTGTTAATTGCTGATAAGCATCAACGACAGAACCTTCCTGAAGCAAATCTCCGCCAAACACCCATTGTGAATGGCGAAGATAAAATTCAAGCGTATATAAGACTTGTTCAGTAGTATCGGAGTAATTATAGAAACCGTCTAAAAACTCCAATGCTGACATAGCTTTTGAATTTATATCAGCAACATCATTCAATAAGCCCAAATACTCAGGAACATTATCTTCTTCCAATTCCACATACAAAGACAGGCAGTCTTTAGCTATACTATAAGCCGGATGATCTGTATAATTCACCTTGTCAACAATACTTTCCTTTTTCTGAACTGATACTGTTACACCGTTTTTGGTATTCAGGTTATCTGAAGTCAGCCTTGCAGTAATTGAAGCCCCTTTAACCGGAAGAGTTTTATTTATAACTCCTGAAAACCTTCCAATCTCTGTGTTATTACTGTCATAAATATAAATAAAATCACGGACTGATCCAGTTTCACCCGTAACCGTAACATTAAGGTAAGTAGATAGAGGAACGGATAAATTCACACTCCGATCTTCATCATTGAAGTAATGACCTGTTATCCATTTTGTTGTGTTAAGAAGTGCCGGCGGAGAAGGTACATAATTGCTTAAAGATAAAACATAGTTTCCTGTTGCTCCGGGTTTAAATGTGGTAACTTCTATCGTATATGTTCCGGCTTAAAGTTCTCTGATAATAGAAGAATTAAGAATATTCTCCATCATATTATCATTTTTAGCGAGTATTCTTCCATTCTTTCCGCTGCCTTCCAACAAAAACAGATAGGTATCTGTTTTAGATTCCAAATATATCTGTATTGTTGTTTTTTCTTTCAGCGAAAATGTATAGTAATAAGCATAACATCCCTGTTTGTGAACGGATTTACAAGAAAGTCCCCATAAACTTTTAACAATCTGATCTGGCGAAATATTCAGAATATTACAATCAGCTTTTTTATTCACAGTCAGACTTACATTTCTTGTTACGCTTTCATTTGTCGCAGTGTTTGTGAATTTAACCGTATCAGTGTAAGAACCCGCAGCAAGAGTATTTGCACTGTTATTTACAGAAACCGTTACCGTTGTTTTTCCGCCTGCTGCCAGAGTTCCGTTTGCAGAGGATAAAGTTATCCATGCCTGAGTTTTGGAAGCTGTCCAGTTTATTGAATTTCCTCCTTTATTTTCAAGCGTATAAATAATACTTGCCGGTGTAAATGCTCCGCCCTGATTACCTGAAGAAATCAAGCCGTCAGCAGGGCTTATTGCAAGAATACCCGGTTGCAGCTTGTTCACAGTCAGACTTACATTTCTTGTTACGCTTTCATTTGTCGCAGTGTTTGTGAATTTAACCGTATCAGTGTAAGAACCCGCAGCAAGAGTATTTGCACTGTTATTTACAGAAACCGTTACCGTTGTTTTTCCGCCTGCTGCCAGAGTTCCGTTTGCAGAGGATAAAGTTATCCATGACTGAGTTTTGGAAGCTGTCCAGTTTATTGAATTTCCTCCTGTATTTTCAAGCGTATAAATGATACTTGCCGGTGTAAATGCTCCGCCCTGATTACCTGAAGAAATCAGTCCGTCAGCAGAGCTTATTGCAAGAATACCGGGCTTGTTGAATATAGCTTTTACCTGTTTATCCGCACTAATAATTACAGTGCATTGATTGCCGGTTGCCGAATCACAGCCTGTCCACTGGGAAAATTTGTAACCTGCATTTTCAGTTGCAGTCAGTTGAACAGATGTTCCTGAATTATATTTTTCCGTGCAGTCCGAAGGACAGGAAATTCCTGTGCCTGCAATTGTTCCGCTTCCAGTCGGGTCAGCAGAAGCCGTAAGGGTATATTGAGTCGGCGGTAATTCTTTAACCGTAATTTTAAAACTTCCGAGTGATAAAGACGGTTCAGGATAAGTTACGGTTTTTGCCCAGACTGAAATGCTGTAAATTCCTGTTTCCTTGAATACGGCAGTATCAAAGATAAACTGATTCAGGTTGAAGAGGCTGTATTCAGAGAATCTTTGGAAAAACTTGTCTTATCCTCTGTTCCGTTTGGCAGTTTGACAACAGCAGTTACTTTTGTAAGCAAATCGCCTTCTCCGGCATTTACAATTCCCTGAAGAGTGTATTTACCGCCTATGGTCAAAGTCTGGTCAGCAGAAAGATTGGCAAGAGAAGGACCCTAACAGCCTTAACAGTAAATGCCATATCCGAGCAATCCCATCTGCCGCTGATATGTCCTGCACAGAAATGCCAGTCATCTGCATTTGCCACAGTCTGCGGAATGATTACGGTTTCAGAACCGTCATTAGGCGTGTTGTCTTTAAAACGGTACCAGTTTATGCCGTCTGGAACAGTTTCAGTCTCAGGAACAATGCCCCGTTTCATGGAAAGGCTCATGCTGTCTGTGGGAGCGGCATTTACTGTTGTCCATTCTATTGTTACGGTTTTATCTTTGTAATATGTGGCAGAAATATCAGGTTTGGTTACGGTAACTGTAACAACAGGCAATTCTCTGACTTCAATATTAAAATCGTAAAGAATATTTCCGCCTGGCGCGTCTTTGACTTCTCCGGCTTTTATTCCTGTTGAATAGCTGGGAGTGCATTGAAAATATTGTTCAGCGGCAGTTCCGCCTGTTAATTCAGTTATCCCTGTGCATCCGTCAATGTAAAAGCCCATGCCTGATGTGAGGTTGATTCCTTGAATGGTAAAGGTTGTGAGTTGATTGATTGTAGCTGTTGAAGGTGTTACCGATGTTACGGTAATCTTCGTCCGATGTAGCAGGACTATCAAGCCAAGGATCATAATCTATCTTATTGCTTACTTTATTTCCTGAGCCATTTGGATTGTATAACCCGCCTGTATTACGGTCATCAGAAGGGTCATAAGTCTGCTCTGGGTCTCCCCAGTAATTGTTTTCTGCATTGATGATACCTGTGCCTGAATAATACATTCCATAAGAAGTATTTTTTGTGATTGTATTGCCTGTTAAAATAGGCGATGAAGTGCCGGATATGTATATTCCGTAAGAAGTCATTCCGCTTACTGTGTTGTCGGTGATTTCAGGGGAAGCATTGGCGACATAAATTCCGTAGTAACCGGCATTGCAGTTGCTGATCGTACATCCGGTAACAGCCGCTGCTGACCCGTTAATATAAACAACTCCGTAATAGTATGAATCATAATATCCTTTTGCATGCTCGATCACACAGTTCTCAAGAATACTGCTGTCAGAACCTGAACCGTCAAATTTAATCCCGCACCACAGATTTGTTCCGTCAGCCCATTAAATGTCGCTCCGGTCGCTTTAAGCGTCCCCTTGACATAAATAGAGATACCGCTTTTACCCTTCACCGTTACACCGGAACCTATTGTAAGGCTCGCTCCGGTATCTATGGTAAGACTTCCTATTGTATAACCTTTATCACCTGTTTCGCTCCAATTTACAGCAGTTTTGATTGTACCTGATACATAGAGGTCTTCCGTGTTGTCTGAATATGTATTTCCGCTGAAAACAGGATTTATAGTATAACTGCTGCTGTAATCAACTTTAGCACCTGTTGTATTATTGCTTATTATATTGCCTGTTACAGCAGGAGAAGAATTTCCTGTAATATATATTCCGTAATCGTTCATTCCGGTTACGGTGTTGCCGGTGATTTCAGGGGAAGCATTGGCGACATAAATTTCGTAGTAACCGGCATTGCAGTTGCTGATCGTACATCCGGTAACAGCCGCTGCTGACCCGTTAATATAAACAACTCCGTAATAGTATGAATCATAATATCCTTTTGCATGCTCTATCACACAGTTCTCAAGAATACTGCTGTCAGAACCTGAACCGTCAAATTTAATCCCGCACCACAAATTTGTTCCGTCAGCCCATGTAAATGTCGCTCCGGTCGCTTTAAGCGTCCCCTTGACATAAATAGAGATACCGCTTTTACCCTTCACCGTTACACCGGAACCTATTGTAAGGCTCGCTCCGGTATCTATGGTAAGACTTCCTATTGTATAACCTTTATCACCTGTTTCGCTCCAATTTACAGCAGTTTTGATTGTACCTGATACATAGAGGTCTTCCGTGTTGTCTGAATATGTATTTCCGCTGAAAACAGGATTTATAGTATAACTGCTGCTGTAATCAACTTTAGCACCTGTTGTATTATTGCTTATTATATTGCCTGTTACAGCAGGAGAAGAATTTCCTGTAATATATATTCCGTAATCGTTCATTCCGGTTACGGTGTTGCCGGTGATTTCCGGGGATGCTGAAACAATGTAAATTCCAGTGGAAGCATTACAGTTACTGATCTCACAGCCGGTAACAGTGGCGGCGGACTGGGCAATATAAATCGCACCGCAGGCGCTGTCCGAGAGTCCAGAGATTACAAATCTTCCGCTTGCATGTTCTATCACACAGTTTTCAAGCCTGCTGTTGCCCGAATCAGAACCGGAAAACCAAATCCCGTCCCACTGATTTGTGCCGTCAGCCCATGTGAATGTTACTCCTGTAGCTGTCAGTGTTCCTTTCACGGAAATCGGGCAGCCGCTTTTCACTTTCACCGTTACACCGGAAGCTATGGCAAGGCTTGCTCCAGTCTTATAGTCAAACTTCCTACTGTATAACATTTATCACTCCAGTTAACAGCAGTTTTAACTGTACCATACACATAAAGGTCTTCCGTGTTTTCTGAATATGTGTTTCCGCTGAAAATAGGGTTCATAGTATAACTGCTGCTGTAATCAACTTTAGCACCTGTTGTATTATTGCTTATTATATTGCCTGTTACAGCAGGAGAAGAATTTCCTGTAATATATATTCCGTAATCGTTCATTCCGGTTACGGTGTTGCCGGTGATTTCCGGGGATGCTGAAACAATGTAAATTCCAGTGGAAGCATTACAGTTACTGATCTCACAGCCGGTAACAGTGGCGGCGGACTGGGCAATATAAATCGCACCGCAGGCGCTGTCCGAGAGTCCAGAGATTACAAATCTTCCGCTTGCATGTTCTATCACACAGTTTTCAAGCCTGCTGTTGCCCGAATCAGAACCGGAAAACCAAATCCCGTCCCACTGATTTGTGCCGTCAGCCCATGTGAATGTTACTCCTGTAGCTGTCAGTGTTCCTTTCACGGAAATCGGGCAGCCGCTTTTCACTTTCACCGTTACACCGGAAGCTATGGCAAGGCTTGCTCCAGTCTCTATAGTCAAACTTCCTACTGTATAACATTTATCACTCCAGTTAACAGCAGTTTTAACTGTACCATACACATAAAGGTCTTCCGTGTTTTCTGAATATGTGTTTCCGCTGAAAATAGGGTTCATAGTATAACTGCTGCTGTAATCAACTTTAGCACCTGTTGTATTATTGCTTGATCATATTGCCTGTTACAGCAGGAGAAGAATTTCCTGTAATATATATTCCGTAATCGTTCATTCCGGTTACGGTGTTGCCGGTGATTTCCGGGGATGCTGAAACAATGTAAATTCCAGTGGAAGCATTACAGTTACTGATCCCACAGCCGGTAACAGTGGCGGCGGACTGGGCAATATAAATCGCACCGCAAGCGCTGTCCGAGAGTCCAGAGATTACAAATCTTCCGCTTGCATGTTCTATCACACAGTTTTCAAGCCTGCTGTTGCCCGAATCAGAACCGGAAAACCAAATCCCGTCCCACTGATTTGTGCCGTCAGCCCATGTGAGTGTCACTCCTGTAGCTGTCAGTGTTCCTTTCACGGAAATCGGCAGCCGCTTTTCACTTTCACCGTTACACCCGGACTTATTGTAAGAGTTACGCCTACCCAGATAGTCAAGGAAGACATGATATATTTGCCTTATGTAAGAGAAAGATTTGAAGTCAATGTCCCCCCGACTTCAGTGCGTGTTTGAACAGAAGCAGTACCGCTTCCGTAA
>CAWEAR010000013.1:0-83303 GCA_963806835.1 uncultured delta proteobacterium | reverse complement strand
AAAAGAGCCGCTTGCATCTGAATATGATCTGATTCGGGACGGGCAGATTGTTTTCACGTCTGTAGTCTTCCAGCGGCTGAAGAAGTGACCCATGCGCTGATCAAAAGCGGAGCGATCTGTATTGCCTATGAAACCATTCAGAAAGCAGACGGTTCACTGCCTCTGCTGACTCCTATGAGCGAGGTTGCAGGTCGGATGGCGATTCAGCAGGGCGCAGATCTCTTGAAATGACCCAGGGCGGAAATGGCGTTCTGCTTCACGAGGTATCCACAAAGTCATCCGGGGATGGTGGTCATCCTCGGCGGGGGCATTGTGGGAACCAATGCGGCAAAAATGGCATGTGGTCTTGGAGCAAAGGTCTATCTGCTTGACACCAATCTGGATCGTCTCCGTTATCTGAGTGATGTTATGCCGGCAACTGCTTTCTGCTGATGTCAAGTCCTGCAACTATCCGGGATCTGATTACCAGAGCAGATGTTGTGGTCGGTGCAGTTCTGATTCCGGGGGCAAAAGCTCCGCGGCTGATAACACGGGATATGCTGAAAACCATGAAAAAAGGTGCGGTGCTTGTTGATGTTGCAATTGATCAGGGGGGATGTTTTGAATCTTCAAAGCCTACGACACATTCCAGACGCCACTTATATGATTGACAGAATGTCCATTATGCAGTGAGTAACATGCCGGGTGCGGTACCAAAGACATTGGAGCCCGTTGCCCTGACCAATGCAACATTGCCTTATGCCCTTGAAATAGCAAATAAAGGATGGCAGAGAGCAATGAAGGAGAATCCTGAAATCAGGCACAGCGCAAATGTTGTCAAAGGGAAAATCACATACAAAGCAGTGGCAGATGCCTTCGGGCTTGAATATACGCCGATCAAGAGAGGTACTCTGATTCTGTTTAATAATCTGTGTAATCCCGCGATTCTGAATGGCGATACACAAATGGAGTATTTATGCCAGGCGTGTAATTAGTCTCTTTTCATTTCACCTCAGCCTGAAAGATTTACTCTTTATTCCCCATAGATAAAATTTTATCCATTCAAAACCGAATTTCAGCAGTCCGGTTTCATCCTCTTTTATCCTGTTCAATATGTCAGACTTTTACTTTATACCGCTTCAGAAAAGTGCTGTTAAAGATAAAATCCCCGGAAACGGTCTGTATTATATGCCGCCATAAATGCCATCTTTGCTTTGAGTACTTCAGCCCCTCTTCTCCCCCAGGGATTATTCTGAAAAAGCTGCCTGACCTCCGCCCATTTTTCAGTCATCTTATTGTAAATTTCAGCATCCTGATCTTTCACCCAATCTTTGACAGTCAGTTTTCTCTCTTCATAATGCCCTTTACAGAAATCAGGAGGTCTGAAAAAATAGATCGGCTTAGATTTTTTGGTTTCAGCATCATAAAAGAATCACTTTTTCCATCGGAAAGAGACGGCAGGTATCAGGTCGCTCAGAATGGTAGCTCACCGGAATCTGTAAGAAATATACAGGTCTTATCCTGATTCTCTGACATCCACAAAAGTACTTCAGGAAAAAAATAGGAGCAGTACAATATCCACATATTTATCAAGAAACTGATCTGATGTAATCTCCAGCCCTTTCTTTAACCGTATCACATCATACGGATATAAAAACAGGTTAAGATTTCGGCAGCATAGACTAAACATGGAAGCTCCGAATGGCACTTAAATGAAAAAATATCATTTTCATTAGCTATGCCGGGTAATTTATCTAATTCATTTATATCTATGGATTTCATAATAAATCTTTTTATCTTGTTTATCTTGTTCCCACGCTTTGCGTGGGAACAAGTAACGAAAGTTCGTAGTACCGCCTTTAGGCGGTGGATGTGAATAACCGCCTAAAGGCGGTACTACGAGAACTTTATTCTCTAAAATTCAACAGGGATATTTTAAAGAAATTATCCAAATAATCAATAAAGAAATGACATTTTCTTTTTATTGTGATAAATATGCAAATCAAAAAGAAGAAAAATCGAATAAGAAACTAAATTTCTTAAAAAAAACATGGTTTCTTGTTTAAAAAATAATATAATAAATAATTTTAACAATGTATTTGGACGGAGGATAAAACGTATGCGTAATTTCAATATTTATGATATTTTTCAGAGAGAAAACGCCAGACTTTCGGCAATGAGGTTGCGCTGGTTCAGGATGACCAGCAAATCACATTCAGCGAACTTCTGAAAAAAATAGATGCTTTATCAGCAGGATTAGCAAAACACGAAGTCGGAAAAGGAAACCATGGGAATACTTGCTTATAACAACTACAAATTTTTCTATATGTTCGGAGCAGCAGCAGCACTTGGTGCCATTGCGGATTACGATAAACTGGCGAGCTTCCAATGATGAAATTTCATATATTCTGAAAAAGTTAATCCCCAAGAGCAATGGTTGTTGACAGCAATTATACCTATAAAATCGGAGAAATGGTATCAGATATGGTACTCCGGGTTCTATCTTCTGCATGGAATCCGAATGTCAGCAGGCTTACCGGGCATTGATGATTTAATAAAATCAGGTGCTGCAACGCAGCCTATGTGGATGTTAATCCTGATGATCCGTCTGTATTATACATACAGCGGCTGTGGCAGGGAAACCGAGAGGGGCTGTACTGACTCACGGTAATATCATCTTGGGAATATGCAGGGAACAGCGGCTGCTATGGGACTGAACCGGAATGACGCCTTTACCTGAGTATGCTCCCGCTGTTTCATATCACCGGCATGAATCTTGCCATGTCTGTTATGCAGGTGGGAGGAGAAAAATGTTGTGGAGTCCAAATTTGATGAAAAAATAGCAGCGGAGCAGATTGAAAAGGAGAAGATTACTCTATTCGGGAGTTTCCCGCCGATTCTGTCACGTCTGACATCCAGAAATTGATAAAGGGAATCATGATGTTTCTTCTCCAAAAACTGTTATGGGGATTAACGGAGCCCTGACAATATCAGGCAGTTTTGAAGAGAGGAAAACAAATGCCAAATTCTGGATTCTGTACGGGCAGAGTGAAACCACAGGTCTTGTAACATTCTCCCCTGCTATGGAAAAACTGTCCGGGAAGCGCGGGAACTCAGGGGCTTGTAACAAAGATGAAGATCGTAGATGGCAACAGTTATGATCTCCCGCGGGAAAAACAGGAGAGATTGTGGTTAAGGGACCTCTGGTCTTGCAAGGCTACTGGAAACAGGAAGAATTAAACCACTATACATTCCGTGAAGGGTGAGTGGCTCCATCCCCAGGAATATGGGGCAGTTGGATGAAGACGGATACCTCTGGTTTAAAGGGAGAAAACCTGAAAAAAGAGCTTATAACCAGGGGGGTGAAAATGTCTATCCTGCCGAGGTTGAAGAGGTGGTTCTGCAACATTCTAATGTCAAAGAAGTATGTGTCATCGGTGTTCCTGATAAGAAATTCGGGGAGGGGATAAAAGCGATCTGCGTTTTAAAACAGGGAACTTCTCTTACAGATAAGGAACTGAAAGATTTTGTTGCAGATCGGATTGCCCGGTATAAAAAACCGGGGTATGTTATCTTTGTTGATGATCTTCCCAAAAATTCAGACGGGACAATTGACCGGATAAAGGTTAAAGATTTGTACGGCAAAGCCTGATAATTCGCTGAGCAAATAACCTGACTGCAAAGACTTCCGAAGACTTCGGTGAGCTCAGTCGAACCGTTTCGGAAACTTCGGAAATTTTTTTCTTCAGAATATGGAAGTTATTTAATCCCCGATACTAAGGCAATTAGGAACGCAAATTAAATAACTTCCCGTTTTGATCATAACGATACTGTATTGCGTGCTTTCATAGGATTATAAACAGGATATTATTGAATTTCCATTCCTAAATTTTTTAAAGAAACTAGAAGTTACGCATTTGGAGTTTTATCGGAAAAATGAACCGCAAAGGGCGCAAGAGTTTTAAAACATATATTTTGCGTAACTTTGTGATCTTTGCGGTTAAATAAAAAAGTGAATTTCAACTGCGTAACTCATAGAAACTTAACTTCTTCTAAAATCAGTAAATTATAAAAAGTTGCACATCATGTTAATTTCTAACTTCTAATTCCTAATTGACATTTTTAATGCTCATTAAAAAATAATGAAAAAGAAAAATACCGGACAGAAAACAGAATTCATACAGGATATTGAGGCGAACAGATTTATTTCACACCTTGATCAGTATATAAGAACCTCAGCAAGTTATGCTGATTCAGGTCTCAAACCCGATTTTCAGGGACATGATAAGATTCAGTATGAATATAAAGCATGTTATAAAGCTGTAATGAGGGAGTCTTCTGTTATTCTTCTGAAATATGATAAATCGCTTAATCATATAGTAAATTTCAGATTTAAACTGAATGTCCAATCCAAAGGGATCCCTGGAACAGATGAAAAAACTTACCTGTGTTTCAGAAAGATCAAAAAACACCAGATGTTGCTTCTGGCAGCAATTTCAGATGAAGTGGAGATTATCGCATCCATTATAAAAGAATCTGAAAAAATGCGGAAAATTATTCAGTCTCATACAGGAATGTTAAAAAAAGCAACATATCTTATGGATGTTCTGGGAGAGAGAATTGAAAGACGCCCTACACTGTTGTTAAGTATTGAGGGAGAGGGTGATGAAAAAGTCGGAGAACTTAATGAAACATTTGAGGATATGAACAAATATGAAGATACTTATGAAAAAAGATTCAGAGCAGAATCTGAAAATCATCAACCTGAAAGATCATCTTCGGTTTATCAGAAGATTATTCAGGATTCTCATCAGGAGATTGAAATCAGAAAAAAGAATATCCTTTCAGGAATCAGGGAACTGAATGAAGGGTGGATTTTTCTGAATAAGCTGGTTTTAAACGGATATTCACGCAAAATGCGCCGGGGTCTTGATAATATGTCAGATAAGCATAAGCAGAGGGAATCCGAATTTCAGGAATATGTTCAGAAGTGCAGAGCTGACTATGGCTTTTCAGACGGGAATGTTAAAGAGAAGAAAGAGAAAAAACAGAAAAAATCTTCTACCTCTGCCGAAAAAAAAAGTTTTCGTTGACCCTTTATTATTTTATGTTTATAATTCTTCAGACTTTATCAGAAATAAGGTTTTTATCTGCGCCCTTTGCGTGTTCTCTGCCCTTTGCGTGAAAATCGGCTCATATTCCACGCAAAGAACGCAAAAGCATATAGTAAAATGAGGAGGATAATTATGTTTAGGAAAATGGTTTTTATAATTACCGTTGTTTTTACAACATTAATATTTGCATCATCAGGGACAGGATGGGGAGCGTATCTTTCGCTGAAAGAATTTGGGATAAAAATATCAGTCAAAAATTTTTATTCCAAACACGGAGCAAAAACAACAGGAACAATAACCGATCCGAATAAAGCAAAATATGTATTAAGCAGTGCTTATAAAGGGAATAAAGTTGAGGTTACTAATCTCGGAAATGGAAATGTAAGCATCAGAAACAGCTCAACCGGAGAAGAGGTTGTTGTAAATGTTACGGTAACACATCCCGAATGATTTTATAAAACCCTTAGGGTTTCAGAAACCCCTAGGGTTTTAATATTGAATGGATAAATCAGACAAAAAAATCTTTGCCATCCTGTTTTTTTCGATCTTCAGTTCAGTTACAGGAGTTGGAATTGTTGTGCCTTTGCTGCCGGTCTATGCCCATGATCTTGGTGCCAGCGGCATATACATCGGACTGATCTTCGGAGTCTTTTCCCTTTCAAGAACTTTCTTTTTACCCTTTTTCGGCAGGTCTTCAGATCAGAACGGTCGCAAACCGTATATTGTTACGGGTCTTTTTGCCTATACAATAATCTCAATAGCCTTTATTTTTTCAAAAAGTATTGAATCTCTGATTGCCATCCGGTTTATTCAGGGGATTGCCTCTGCAATGATCATGCCCGTGACTCAGGCTTATGTAGGAGATATATCACCGCCGAACCGTGAAGGCTCTACCATGGGACTCTTTAATATGTCTGTATTCATGGGATTGAGTCTGGGACCTTTAGCCGGAGGAGTTATAAAAGATTATTTCAGTCTTCAATCCTCATTTATCTGTATGGGGGTTCTTGCCTTAATCGCTTTTTGCCTCAGTCTTTTTCTCCTTCCGCCCACATATTCGGAGCGTGCAATCTCCCGCCGGAGAATCCCCGCAACATGGGGAGTGCTTTTAAAAGACAGAGAGATTGCAGGGTATTTTTCATTCAGATTTGCCTATACTGCATGTATCGGAATGATATGGGGATTTTTACCGATATTTGCAGATTCCGAATTTTCTCTCTCAAGCTCCCGTATCGGCATCCTTGTTACACTTGGACTATCTGTAAGCGGTTTGATGAATGCACTTATGGGTCCTTTGGCGGACAGGATTACCCGTAAAAGAATGCTTTCTGTTATCGGGGGGCTGATTGTTGCCTGTGCGGTCTTGTCATTTGAATGGTCAAGGGGATTTTGGGATTTATTTCTGATTAATCTGTTTTTCGGTATAGGCGGCGGAATCAGCATGTCTCCGATAATGGCAATGGCAGCGAAGAAAGGGAATAAAACCGGCGCAATGGGATCCGTTATGGCAATTATGACTATGGCTCACAGCGGCGGAATGACGGTCGGGGCTATTCTTGCCGGATTGATTATGGATTATTTTCACCTTCGTCAGGCGTTCACCTTTGGAGCAGTGATTATGTTTATAGGAGTCGGTTTATTTGCTATCTGTACCTATCAGAAATCCTGAAATTTTTTTCTGCATAAGGTGAAAAATGTCCATTCCTGATAGTCTATTCCATATAAGTATTCCAAATATCAGTAACCTGTTTCCGGTATTTGCTGAACTGCTTTTCAGGCGTTTTTGCAGGTTGTTTCTGAAGACTCAGTTTATGCCCCGTTGTTCTGTATGTCAGATAAGCAACCCTGAGAAAATAAGCTGTATTCTCATCCATAACGCCGGTTTTTGACAGAGTTCCGAGAAGACGGACATTATCAGTCCGTTTTAAAAGTTCAGGATGCTGATGTGCGTGTAATAAAACCAGATACTGAACTAAAAATTCAATATCTACAATCCCCCCTTCATCCTGCTTGAGATCAAAAATTCCCGGAACAGAGGATGAAAGCTCTTTCCGCATCTTATGTCGCATTGATTTTACCTCATCCTGAAGTTCAGATTTGACACGGGGCTGTGCAAGGACTTCTTTTCTTATATCTTCAAAATAAGCAATCAGGCGGGAATCCCCGATAATTGCCCTTGCCCTTATCAGAGCCTGTTTCTCCCATGTCCATGCTTTCTGCATTTCATATTCTTTAAATGAATCAATATGACAGACCAGAAGCCCGGCATTTCCGCTTGGGCGCAGTCTCATATCAGTTTCATACAGGATACCCGCGGAAGTATGAGGAGTCAGAATATGAATAACACGCTGTCCAAGCCGCGCAAAGAACTGAGAATTATCAACAGGGCGCTCTCCCCCTTTTGTCTGCTCCTTTGTTCCCGCGTGAAGAAAAACAAGATCAAGGTCGGAATTATATCCGAGTTCAAGCCCTCCGAGCTTTCCGTAAGCAATTACGACAAATCCTTTATCACAGGTATCTTTCCGTTCACATCCGTGAAGTCTGTGAACAGGGAGATAACATTCCGGTTCTCCATGTTTTTCAACAAGATAATGCCATGACAGATGAACCACTTCATTTAAAATAGTCTCTGCAATATCAGACAAATGATCGCTCACTTTCATCAAGGGAAGGGCATTTGTAATATCTGCCGCGGCAACCCGCAGGATATTCACCTGTTTGAATATACGCAGCACTTCCATCTGATATTCCAGATCATCAGGCAAAATCTGCTCAAGGCGGTGACGCAATTCTTTTTCCAGCTCGGATCGTTTTGGCGGAAGATAAAGAGTACGGGGATCAAGTAGTTCATCCAGAAGAACAGGATGACGGGTCAGAAAAGATAATATCCATGAGCTTGAATTGGCGAGATTGACCAGATGAGTCAGAACAGACGGATTTTCCAGTAAAAGAGATAGATATGTAATGCGCCGCTGAATACTTTTGAGCAGATCAATAATACGGCTTAAAGCAAGCAGAGGATGCTCAGAGGTACTGACAGTCTGCAATACAAGAGGAATCAGCCGGTCAATCGCCTCCCACCCTTCTTTGCTTAAATTCCGTATTGCCGCATCTTTCTGAAAAGAATCAAGCAGCCTCAATACCTCGCCTGAATTGTTGTAAAAACCGAGAGCAGAAAGTATCTTGTGATTATATTCATTATCTGCGGGATTCTGCCATAACATTTTTAATTTGCTGTTCTGTTTTTCATCTGAATTTTCCGGATCTTTTGCTTCCAACAATCTGTTGAAATGATGGTGAACGGTTTTACGGTGGAGAATCACTTCAGAGATAAATTTATCCCAATCCTCAAATCCCATAGATGCGGCAAGGCGAGCCTGTTCCAGCGGATCTGTCGGGAGTTTGTGCGTCTGCTGATCTGCAAATTCCTGCAACCTGTGTTCCGTGTTTCTTAAAAATATATAAGCGGCTGTAAGCTCATCGCAGATATCCTGTTCAATATGCCCATCTTCAGCAAGAATCTTCAGGACTTTCTGAATCGGGCGTTCCTGAAGCCCTGATTCAACGCCGCCCCGGATCAGTTGAAATATCTGTCCGAAAAATTCAATTTCACGTATTCCGCCTGCTCCAAGTTTGATATTACCTTTCACCCCTTTACGTTTGACTTCAAGGGAAATCTTATATTTCATATCTCTGAGGGATTCAAATACGCCGAAATCAAGGTATCTGCGGTAAATAAACGGATTCAGGCGTTTCAGAAGATTTGCTCCGGCTCTTTTATTCCCTGCCGCGACTCTTGCTTTGATCCACGCATACCGCTCCCACTCTCTCCCCTGTATATGATAATATTCATCCATTGCATCAAAACTCATTGACACGGGACCGCTCTCTCCAAACGGGCGGAGGGTCATATCAACTCTGAATAGGATTCCGTCAGCGGTTTTTGCGCCAAGTATATTTATCAGCTGACGGCAAAGGCGGGTGAAGAAGGATTCGGGTTGCAGGGTGCAGGTCGCAGGGTGCAGGGTGTGTTCATTGTTGCCTGCTCCGTAGGCAAAGATCAGATCAATATCTGAAGAGAAATTCAGTTCCCACGCGCCCAGTTTTCCCATGCCAAGAACAACAAGATAAAGTTGAGAGCCGTCTGCGTCAACCGGAATGCCGTATTCTGAGCAGTGCAGATCATACAGACAGGAAAGCGTCTTATCAATACAGGCATCTGCAAATGTTGAAAGATTTGTCATTGTCTCTGATAAATCCGCCCACCCGGCAAGATCGCGGAAGGCAATGCGTACCATTTCACGGCACCTGATTTTGCGGAGAATCGGGCTGAGTTCTGCTTCATTTTTTATATCAGCAATATGAGACTGAATAATATGATAATATTCATCTGTCCGGTATTCCCTTTGAAGATCATTGCTTTGAATAAGGTCATGCAGTATCTCAGGATGACGGATACAGCTCTTTGCAGCAAAATCGCTGAATGTAAAGACTTTCTGAATAATCTCTATTAATTCAGGATTCTCCGGCAGGGGAATATCTGCTTCTTTTGATGCCGTGCAGAATTCATCCCATTTTTTTTGACATTCATTTAACAGAGGGTCGGGAAGTTTTTTTATGAGTTTCATTTTTATTATGAATTATACACATCGGATGTTTGCTGAACTGTTTTTCAGGCGTTTTTGCAGGTTGTTTCTGAAGACTCAGTTTATGCCCCGTTGTTCTGTATGTCAGATAAGCAACCCTGAGAAAATAAGCTGTATTCTCATCCAGAACGCCGGTTTTTGACAGAGTTCCCGAGAAGACGGACATTATCAGTCCGTTTTAAAAGTTCAGGATGCTGATGTGCGTGTAATAAAACCAGATACTGAACTAAAAATTCAATATCTACAATCCCCCCTTCATCCTGCTTGAGATCAAAAATTCCCGGAACAGAGGATGAAAGCTCTTTCCGCATCTTATGTCGCATTGATTTTACCTCATCCTGAAGTTCAGATTTGACACGGGGCTGTGCAAGGACTTCTTTTCTTATATCTTCAAAATAAGCAATCAGGCGGGAATCCCCGATAATTGCCCTTGCCCTTATCAGAGCCTGTTTCTCCCATGTCCATGCTTTCTGCATTTCATATTCTTTAAATGAATCAATATGACAGACCAGAAGCCCGGCATTTCCGCTTGGTGCAGTCTCATATCAGTTTCATACAGGATACCCGCGGAAGTATGAGGAGTCAGAATATGAATAACACGCTGTCCAAGCCGCGCAAAGAACTGAGAATTATCAACAGGGCGCTCTCCCCCTTTTGTCTGCTCCTTTGTTCCCGCGTGAAGAAAAACAAGATCAAGGTCGGAATTATATCCGAGTTCAAGCCCTCCGAGCTTTCCGTAAGCAATTACGACAAATCCTTTATCACAGGTATCTTTCCGTTCACATCCGTGAGTCTGTGAACAAGGGAGATAACATTCCGGTTCTCCATGTTTTTCAACAAGATAATGCCATGACAGATGAACCACTTCATTTAAAATAGTCTCTGCAATATCAGACAAATGATCGCTCACTTTCATCAAGGGAAGGGCATTTGTAATATCTGCCGCGGCAACCCGCAGGATATTCACCTGTTTGAATATACGCAGCACTTCCATCTGATATTCCAGATCATCAGGCAAAATCTGCTCAAGGCGGTGACGCAATTCTTTTTCCAGCTCGGATCGTTTGGGCGGAAGATAAAGAGTACGGGGATCAAGTAGTTCATCCAGAAGAACCGGATGACGGGTCAGAAAAGATAATATCCATGAGCTTGCATTGGCAAGATTGACTAAATGCGTAAGAACAGACGGATTTTCCAGTAAAAGAGAGAGATATGTAATGCGCCGCTGAATACTTTTGAGCAGATCAATAATACGGCTTAAAGCAAGCAGAGGATGCTCAGAGGTACTGACAGTCTGCAATACAAGAGGAATCAGCCGGTCAAGCGACTCCCACCCCTCTTTGCTTAAATTCCGTATTGCCGCATCTTTCTGAAAAGAATCAAGCAGCCTCAATACCTCGCCTGAATTGTTGTAAAAACCGAGAGCAGAAAGTATCTTGTGATTATATTCATTATCTGCGGGATTCTGCCATAACATCTTTAATTTGCTGTTCTGTTTTTCATCTGAATTTTCCGGATTTTTTGCTTCCAACAATCTGTTGAAATGATGGTGAACGGTTTTACGGTGGAGAATCACTTCAGAGATAAATTTATCCCAATCCTCAAATCCCATAGATGCGGCAAGGCGAGCCTGTTCCAGCGGATCAGTCGGGAGTTTGTGTGTCTGCTGATCTGCAAATTCCTGCAACCTGTGTTCCGTGTTTCTTAAAAATATATAAGCGGCTGTAAGCTCATCGCAGATATCCTGTTCAATATGCCCATCTTCAGCAAGAATCTTCAGGACTTTCTGAATCGGACGTTCCTGAAGCCCTGCTTCAACGCCGCCCCGGATCAGTTGAAATATCTGTCCGAAAAATTCAATTTCACGTATTCCGCCTGCTCCAAGTTTTATATTACCTTTCACCCCTTTACGTTTGACTTCAAGGGAAATCTTATATTTCATATCTCTGAGGGATTCAAATACGCCGAAATCAAGGTATCTGCGGTAAATAAACGGATTCAGGCGTTTCAGAAGATTTGCACCGGCTGTTTTGTTCCCTGCCGCGACTCTTGCTTTGATCCACGCATACCGCTCCCATTCTCTCCCCTGTATATGATAATATTCATCCATTGCATCAAAATTCATTGCCAAAGGACCGCTCTCTCCAAAAGGGCGGAGGGTCATATCTACCCTGAAGAGAATTCCGTCAGCGGTTTTTGCGCCAAGTATATTTATCAGCTGACGGCAAAGGCGGGTGAAGAAGGATTCGGGTTGCAGGGTGCAGGTCGCAGGGTGCAGGGTGTGTTCATTGTTGCCTGCTCCGTAGGCAAAGATCAGATCAATATCTGAAGAGAAATTCAGTTCCCACGCGCCCAGTTTTCCCATGCCAAGAACAACAAGATAAAGTTGAGAGCCGTCTGCGTCAACCGGAATGCCGTATTCTGAGCAGTGCAGATCATACAGACAGGAAAGCGTCTTATCAATACAGGCATCTGCAAATGTTGAAAGATTTGTCATTGTCTCTGATAAATCCGCCCACCCGGCAAGATCGCGGAAGGCAATGCGTACCATTTCACGGCACCTGATTTTGCGGAGAATCGGGCTGAGTTCTGCTTCATTTTTTATATCAGCAATATGAGACTGAATAATATGATAATATTCATCTGTCCGGTATTCCCTTTGAAGATCATTGCTTTGAATAAGATCATACAGTATCTCAGGATGACGGATACAGCTCTTTGCAGCAAAATCGCTGAATGTAAAGACTTGCTGAATAATCTCTATTAATTCAGGATTATTTGGCAGGGGAATCTTTGCTTCTTTTGAAGCTGTACAGAATTCATCCCATTTTTTTTGACATTCATTTAACAGGGGGTCGGGAAGTTTTTTTATGAGTTTCATTTTTATTATGAATTATACACATCGGATGTTTTATTTTTGTGTCTTAGGATCTGTTGACATTTCACCTCAGCCATATAAGTGCACCGGCAAAGTGAAGAAACGGCATATACCGTTCAGCCAGTTTGTCAAAGCGTGAGAAAATATGTCTGAAATGTTTTATTTTATTGATAAAACATTCCGCAGGATGACGTTCTCTGTCCGTGTTTTTTCAGTGCGCCGGCGGCGCACGGATGAGCCCGGATCACCGTGCTGTCAGGGATCAGGAGTTCCATATCCGGATCACAGGCGCAGAAGGCAAACAGCCGCTCCCGTACGCCTTTGCCGCTCCGCCTGGCAAATCGTCTGTAAACAGTGTTCCGCAGCCCGTATTCCTTCGGAAGAAGCCGCCATTGTGCGCATTATCCAAAGGACAGCTTCAGCAGACAGGCGGAGTGCGGATTCATTTCCCGCATAAACACACGGCCCATTCTTCAGAAAAGCCGATATCTTCAGCTTGATCGTCTCCTGACAATGTTTTCATAGGCTGTAAAATATATGACAAAATTAAAATGTCAACAGAACATAGTGCTTTGTCAAACTTAAACTGACGGATACAGTTTTTTTCTTTGTGATCTTTGTGCCTTTGTGTCTTCGTGGTTAAACTGGCAAAACAAATTTGACAAAGCACTGGTAGGCTGTCAAAAAAGTTTTTTTACATTTCAGTTTTTTGAACTGTGATTTTAAATGATTAAATGACAGACTGTGACTGTTTCTTAATCATATCATAATCACAGTATTCATTTAATCATTAAAATCACAGTTCAGAAAATGTAAAAGAATTTATCTGACAGACCAGTTAGCTTCTTTTAATATTTGTTAATTCCTGATTCCTAATTTTTAATTGACATTTATATATCTTTTTCTCTTTTCCGGTCAAGCTAATAAAATAAAAAATTTTATACTTTTCCGGTTAAATATCCCATCCGGCTTCAACATCGGTTCAGGAATCGGATGAAAAATATTTCATTTTGGCATTGCATATCAGTACAGATTCAGCAATAATATGAGTGAATTTCTGTTAGGATTTTATACTCAATTTATAAAACTTACGAGGTGAATAATGATCCGATTAAAAAATTTTCTGTTTCTGGCAATTCTATTGATATACACAATAGAAACAAAATGTTATGCTGATACAATTACGCCTGTCCATGCAATTCAGGGCAGCGGCTCAGAGAGTCTTATGATCAGCAAGATATGCACAGTTCAGGGGATTGTTACAGGCGATTTTCAGCAGGATAACCGGCTCGGCGGCTTCTTTCTTCAGGAGGAGGCTTGGGATGCAGATGAAACAACATCAGAAGGGATATTTGTTTTTTATAACCGTTCTGATGTAAAAGAAGGGGATATTATCCGGGCTACAGGCGAAGTAACTGAATATAACGGACTGACTGAACTCATTAATATCACTGATATAAAAGTGATCTCATCCGGCAATAAACTCCCTGATTCCGCAGTTCTTGAATTGCCGATGAAAAGCAGCACATTTCCTGAGAGGTTTGAAGGGATGCAGGTTATTCTGCCGCAGAAACTGACGGTTTCCGATAATCATGATCTTGCATATTATGGCTCTGTAATACTTTCAAACGGGCGTTTGATGTCGCCTACTCAGATTGCAGGTCCCGGAACAGATGCAAATACCTTAAAATCCGCCAACATGCTGAATCAGATCATTCTGGACGACGGCAGTTATACAGTAAACCCTGATCCGATTCCGTATCCGTCCCCAACAGGACTCATCGCGGAAAATACTCTGCGTACAGGTTACACTGTAACAGGGATTACCGGTATTATGAGTTACAGCTTCGGAGCGTACCGTATTCATCCGACTGATCCGCCGAAATTTGATGAAACCTCCAATCCGCGCCCGGCTAAACCGGATATAAACGCCAGACTGAAAATTGCCAGCTTTAACGTACTGAATTATTTTAACGGTCCCGTTTTTCCTACCTCACGCGGGGCAGATACTTCAACGGAATTTGCACGCCAGCGCGCCAAAATCATCAATGCGATTATTGTAGCAGATGCTGATATTATCGGGCTTATGGAGATTGAAAATGACGGCTACGGCGCAGAAAGTGCGATTCAGGATCTGGTCAACGGACTGAATACAGCTTCTTCCAGTGTTGCTTATGCTTTTATCAATCCGGGAATTTCCCGTCTTGGTTCTGATGAGATTGCAGTCGGTATGCTCTATAAAAAAGAGAGCGTTAAACCTGTCGGAACAACCGCAACAAAAAATGACGGAGCATTTTCCGAACATAACCGCCAGCCCCTTGCCCAGACATTCAGAGATATCCGTTCCGGGGAAGAATTTACTCTTGTTGTTAATCATTTCAAAGCAAAAGGAAGTTCCTGTCCTGATGACCCTGATATGAATGACGGGCAGGGGAATTGCAACCTTACACGAACAGCCGCTGCCAAAGAACTGACAGCATGGCTTTCAACTTATCCTACCGGAGTCAATGATCCGGATATACTGATTATCGGAGATTTAAATTCTTATGCAATGGAGGATCCTGTTGCTGTGATTGAAGATGCAGGCTATACCAATCTGATAAAGCAGAAAACAGGAGATACTGCTTATTCATATATTTATGAAGGAGAAGCAGGGTATCTTGATCATGCTCTGGCAAGTAAATCTCTGGTATCTCAGGTAAAAAATATTGCTGAATGGCATATCAATGCTGATGAACCGGCTATCCTTGATTACAATGAAGAGAATAAAACAGAGGCACAAAAAGTGAATTTTTACAGTGATAAACCTTTCCGTTCCTCTGACCATGACCCGATTCTGATAGGAGTGGATTTGTACAGTCAGAAGAATAATGCTGATCTGGATCATGCCATAGCAATTCTGAAGATATTGGCTGGAATAAAGAATGTTGCTTATTCCGGCACGGATATTTATCAGGACGGAATTATCGGATTTGAAGAATTGATTTATATTTTACAGGTTGTTTCAGGTATGCGATCATAATGTAAATAGTTACCAAATTAATAGTATTTATTCGGTTTGGAAGCCGGTAACATATCATCTCCGGCGGAATTCCGCGGAAAAATCACAGGTGAGCCGGAGCCTTTTCCGCATACCGCAATGCGGACAGCCTGCATTCCCCGTATCTGCGGGTTCCCCTCCGGCGCGGCAGCCGGAAGTCTTTGAACAGCAAACCGTACATGAAAGAAAGAAAACATGGATTGCATAATATTCATGATGAGACAGATGCTTAATTTGAACGCTTTTAGACAGTCAACAAACTAAGTTTCTTGAAGAAACTTAGTTTGTTGTTTAAAAGTCCCTGACATTTTCTGCAAACTGACGGAGCGCGTGATTGACGCTCTGTTTAAGAATATCCATATCAACAGGTTTTTCCAGAAAATCAGATGCACCCGTGCGAAGGCGCGGAGAATATCTGTATTGCTCTTATATTTTGTTATCAGGATAATCTCACTGTCAGGATTGATTTTCTTTATCTTCCCTGCCAATTGTACCCCGTCCATACCCGGCATTTTAAGTGCAGTAATCACAA
This sequence comes from uncultured delta proteobacterium, assembly GCA_963806835.1. Taxonomy (GTDB): domain Bacteria; phylum Desulfobacterota; class Desulfobacteria; order Desulfobacterales; family CAWEAR01; genus CAWEAR01. Next base: position 67,114 of record CAWEAR010000013.1, on the reverse strand, counting down.
CCGGAAAAGGTTTTTCAATAAACGCACTCACAGCAACTGCCGGATCTGAATACCCCGCAGCAAAAAAGCCGTCTGCTTTCAGCCCGTTAATAATCTCTTCCAGACTTTTGGGATCATTATCAATCACCATCACCCTGTTATTATCTAATCCGAGTGTGTAAATCAGGGCGTCAGCAACCTCAGGATCATACAGAACCCCATATCCTTTTTCAATTTCATCAAGAGCATTTCTCTGAGGAAGACGGGGACGATACGGGCGGTGGCTGGTCATGGCATCCACTATATCTGCCACCGCAATAATACGCGACCAAGGATGTATCTGATTCCCTTTTAATCCAAGTGGATAACCTGAGCCGTCAAGGCGTTCATGATGCTGGTGAACCACGTCTGCCACGGGCCACGGAAACGGGATCAGTCGCAGCGCTTCATAAGCAGTGGTAGGATGCTCACGGATCAGCCCCCATTCATGTTTGGAGAGCTTCCCCGGCTTATTCAGAATCGCCGCGGGAATAATTGCTTTTCCAATGTCGTGCAAAGATGCACATATCCGCAGACCCTGAAGCTCTTCTTCATTCAATCCCTGCTGTTTTCCTATCAGAACCGATAATTCAGCCACATGCCTTGAATGTCCTGCGGTATAAGGATCCCGGCTTTCAACCATATCGCTCAACGCCCCGGTAATCCCTTCAAAACTCGCAGCCAGAACCTGACTGAGCCTTGCAGATTCACGCTCATACCGTCTTTTACTGCTGACATCACTGATAATCTCAACAGTATGCGTTACCTCTCCGATGTCATTCTCCATAGGAGATGATGCAAAATGGAGAGTACGCCCCAGATAAGGCTCATCTTTTTCTGCTTCGCAATAAATCCCTCTCTGCAGCGCCTTGACATGGGGGCAATAATCCGGCGGTACATCTGTTCCGTGAAACAGTTCATGACATCGCCTGCCGATAATGTCACGTACATCCATTTTCAGCATTCTGGCGGTTGAAAGATTTGCCCTGTGGATATTAAAGTCCGGGTTTATAAGCAGAACAGGATCCGTAATTGCGTCAAATGATTTGCGCCACTCTTCAGAAGCCATTCTCAATGCCCGCATCATTGCCTCACGCTCACTTATATCGCGCACCATGCAGAGAATCACATCATCCCCTTTGATATACATCCGCTGTGCGGCTATCTCTACAGGCAGGACTTTGCCGTCTCTGCATTGGAAAAGCCGCCATGAGACAATTCCGCCGCAGTTTTCTCTGAAACGGAAAAAAGTCTCTTTTGCCTCATCGCGGAATTCAGGGGGCTGAGTCTCCCATATTTTTTTCTGTAAAAGGTGCCGATTTTCAAACTGGGTCTGTCGCTGGAATTCCAGATTAGAATCAAGTATTTTTCCATCTGTGTAGCTGATAATCACAATTCCGTCCCGCGCCAGTTCAAAAAGAGAACGGTATTTTGACTCTGATTCTCGCAGGGATTCTTCTGTCTTCTTGGTTTCAGTGATGTCCATGAAATTCCCCATGACCGCCAATCTCTCCTGATAGCGGATGGAGACCGCTGTTTCGATAATCCAGCGGATAGTTCCTTCTTTATTAAGGATTCTGAAATGATAAGGGTCTTTTTTTTCTCCCTTCAGCATCTGAACCGCACTTTCCCGGACATGGGGTTTATCCTCGTCAATAACCAGATCCAAAGGGTGCCTGCCAATAAGCTCCGCCTCTGAAAAGCCGGTTATCTCCTGAAACTTGGCATTAGAGAAGACAAACTTGCGATCCTGAACAATATAGATACCGATCGGGGAATTCATTGAAGACATAAGAATCCCTTCTTTCTGACAGAAAGTAACGGAAAATTTTTCCTGAGACATATCTTTTTCTTCATTTGACATGGATTGGTTCTGTCGGTTTTATTGGTTCTGTTGGTTTAAACCAATAAAACCAATTTATTACCCTTTATCATTCAAAATGATTATATGTCGGAAAACCTTCTCTTTTGCATAGCTGATCCCGTTCCGCCTCTTTTAAATCATCACGCACCATTATCTTAACAAGCTCATGAAAAGAGACTTTCGGCTTCCATCCGAGTTTCTCTCCTGCTTTTGAGGGATCTCCAAGCAGAAATTCAACCTCTGTGGGTCTGAAATATCGGGGATCAATCCGAACAAGAATTTTGCCTGTGGCAGCATCTTTTCCAGTCTCATCCACGCCTGAACCTTCCCATATCAAATGAATTCCAATCTCTTCAAAAGATTTTTCAACAAATTCACGGACAGAATGAGATTCTCCGGTGGCAATAACAAAATCATCAGGTTCATCTGCCTGAAGTATCATCCACATTCCCCGGACATAATCAGGTGCAAATCCCCAGTCCCGTTTGGAATCCAAATTTCCAAGATAAATATCATCCTGTAATCCTAATTTGATACGCGCAACTGCTCTTGTAATCTTTCTTGTAACAAAGGTCTCGCCGCGTATAGGAGAATTATGAACATGCCCCTGACCGATACCTGCATGAAATGTGCCGCTTTCTGTTTCCAAGTCATAAAACCATCCGTTATATTCATCAAAGCCTATCAGTTTCTTTATTTCGCTTTTATCTTTTGATAAATGATGATTATCTGACGGATTATATCCATTCTGAACTTTTCTTATAAAAGTCCTGCTTATAGCTGTTTCTCTCTGTATCCCTCTTTGGGATATGCCTGACTCCGACAGTTCTAAAACCTTATCCCTTTTATCTGCTGAATTTTTATGGTTATTACCCTTATCTGAATTACTTAACAGGTTGACAGAGTAGTAAAAACTTCTTTTATCCGATTCTCTTATCCGCTCTTCTACCGTTATGTTATATTCCTGATTTGTCACCTCTTTCAGCAAAAAGATTAATCCTGCGGCTAAAGTCGCTGAATTTGTTTTTATGTTGCTGAATTCATATCGGCAGTGTTTGGAGTCCAATCCGTCTGCTTTGTAATAACCTCTTAAAAATGCAAGTTTTATTTCCTCAGAGCTATTTAATATCTGATAAGGAACTCTTTTTTTGCCGTATTCGTCGTAAATTGAAAATTGTTTTATCCATTTTTTATTTTTGGTTAAATCTACTTGCCAAACAAGACTTTCTTTATTGAATCCCGAAGGCACCTGCCTGTAAGAAGAATCTCCATCCAATTCACTTTCCCAAATATTGACAAAATATTTCAACTTATCTAAATCCTTGCCTATTAATCGCAATTTATTATTTTTTTGACTGTAATATCCGTCACCGATAATAAATCCAAGTAATTCAGACTCTTTTAAGGTTATTTCATCATATTTTTTATAGTCTGTCGGATATTCTATCAAATTAACTCTGTCTCCGATTTTTAAATCTCCGACTTTTTTTTCACCCTTATCCTTCATAATGACAACATGCTCAGATGTAGCAACAAAACAGGCATTCCTGCTATTCACAATTATCGGCTTTTTGTTGTCATTTTCAATATCATGGGGATAAGCTGAAAAATGTTTAACCTTTGTCCATCCATCCGCATCCCATACATATAAATCGGTTTCTACTGTACCTGTCTGATATTCTTTTTTATCTTCATCAATTGAAATTTTGTTTTCAATTGTTTGATATTTTACGATTTCTGAAATCGGTTTAATGTCTATTTTACCACTTTCACCCATTCTGAATATCATAGGCATAAAATCAGCAACAGTTTCGTGGTTGAAGAGGATCCCGTTACACGCAAACATATTATACGCTTCACGATAATTCACGGTTATCCAATACGCATAAACTTTTGCCGCTCCGTAAGGACTTCGCGGATAAAAAGGGGTTGTCTCTTTCTGGGGAATCTCCTGAACTTTGCCGTACATTTCACTTGTTGACGCCTGATAAAACCGGGTTTTTTTCTCCAACCCTAAAATGCGGATTGCCTCTAAAATACGCAAAGTACCGAGTGCATCAGAATTTGCTGTATATTCAGGTGTTTCAAAAGAGACTTTGACATGACTCTGCGCGGCAAGGTTATAAATTTCATCCGGCTGCACCATTTGAATAATACGGATAAGATTTGTTGAATCTGTAAGGTCGCCATAGTGCATAAAAAAACGTACTTCTTTTTCATGAACATCTTTATAAAGATGATCTACGCGACCTGTGTTAAATGATGATGCACGGCGTTTGATGCCGTGAACTTCATATCCTTTTTTAAGCAGAAATTCTGCAAGATACGCTCCGTCCTGTCCGGTTATTCCGGTAATTAATGCTTTTTTCATACTGTCTTTAGATTCCTTGATATTTGCTGCGCTCCCACGCTAATTCGGGAAGCTGAAAACTTTGCGTCTCTGCGTCTTTGCGTGAAATTTTGATCCAAAGCCGCAAAAAAATCAGAGAGTCATAAATCAACTGCAATGTGGGTTATGCTCATTCTACTTATATCCATCAGGATGAGATTTATGCCATCTCCATGCTGTCTCAACAATTGTATGAAGATCAGGATATTCAGGTTTCCAGCCAAGTTCTCTGACTGCTTTTTCACTTGAACCGATAAGAACCTCCGCATCTCCTGCACGTCTTGGCATTATCTTTGCCAATATCGTTTTTCCGGTTATTTTCCGGGCAACATCAATCACTTCTTTGACAGAATAGCCGTTTCCGTTTCCAAGATTATATTTTCCGCCGGATGACCCTTTCAGAAGAGATTCTAATGAAAGGAGATGCGCCTGAGCCAGATCAGCAATATGAATATAATCCCGGATGCAGGTACCGTCTTTTGTCGGATAATCATCCCCGAAAATATAAATCGCTTCTCTTTTTCCAAGTGCGGTCTGAAGAATCAGGGGAATAAGATGATTTTCAGGATCATGAGCTTCGCCCACCTCAGCATCAGGATCAGCCCCTGCTGCATTAAAATATCTAAGGCAAACCGCCTTCAAGCCGTAGGCATCTTTAAAATCATCAATGATATTCTCCACCATCAGCTTGCTTCTGCCATAAGGATTTACCGGATAAAGAGAATGCTCTTCTGTCATGGGAATCTGAGTCGGCTCTCCGTAAATAGCACAGGTGGATGAAAATATAAAGTCGGCAATCTTTTTTTCAACCATGATTTCAAGAAGATTCAAAGTATTGGCAACATTATTGCGGTAATATTTTGCAGGCTCTGTTACGGATTCCCCGACAAAGATAAACGCGGCAAAGTGCATGACCGCCGCAATCTGATAATCTGAAAATATCTGTCTCAGCAATTCGCGAGTTATCTGTTGAACCATGAATCAGCGGACCCCATTTCACAGCCTGAGCATGTCCGCAGACAAGGCTGTCCAGAACAATCGGCTGATAACCGTTCTTTGCCAGATATTTGCACATATAAGAGCCGATATAGCCCGCGCCGCCGACAACCAATATATTTTTTTTCATTGCTCCTCCGAATTTTTTTCAGAAAATATACTATAATCCGGCAGGATTTACAATCTGTTTCATCAGAAACCTGAAAAAATTGACTATTACACGACCACATCGGTCCCGTAGGTCGGGGTGAATGAAATGAACCCCGACAATTTAAACCCTAATGATCTTTAAGACCCTTAGGGTTTTTATCTCATATCATCCTGTATAGAAGCAAGAACAGCAACGGTTTTAAGATCCGGAAATTTTGCACGCAGGCTGAGTTCAATATCATACAGCCCTGATTCATTCTGCTCAACAAGAATCAGCTTGTCCACCCGTTCATTCATCGGCGGACACGCTTCGGCTTAGTCCGCCCTGCCTGCTTATAATTTCTGTGATTACCGTGATTTGTTCATATACAATCATGTAAATCATAAGAATCATACGGGAATCACAGTTCAGATAATGGCTGTGATTTAATCATGGCAATCATAAGGGAATCACAGTTCAGACAACAGGTAATTAAATGAAATATGCAGGTTGGGGTGAGGAACGAACCCCCGACAAAAAAAGGATGTTGTATTTTGGGATAATTGAAATGTTGGGGTTCGTGCCTCACCCCAACCTACGGGCTACGGGCTGAAAATTTTGTCCGGAATGCAAAAAAAACACTTGACAAAACCGTTCAGTCTGTTTATTCTGAAATCTCTTTTTCAGATCAAAAGGGTGTAACGGCGCGTCGCTGTCACAGGAATTACGGACGGCAGGGGCACCGTCCGGATAATCTGTTTTTTTTATTTGAATTATCCGGAGGTGTTTCATGCCGCAGACTTCAGAACAGAATTTTTCAGATTATACTCCGCATTCAAATATCCTGTCCCGGAATGCAGGCTGTTCCGCAGATTTTTTTAAAAAAAGACTTGACTTTTCCATAAAAATCAGGCAGTTTCACTCACTCACTCACTCACTCACTCACTCACTCACTCACTCACTCACTCACTCACTCACTCACTCACTCACTCACTCACTCACTCACTCACTCACTCACTCACTCACTCCCAGAGGTGCGCCCGCATTTTGTAAAAACCGCTCAAGCCCCCTGCATGTTTTACGCCGGTCGTTCTCCGCCTTTGCAATATTTCTGAACTGTGATTTTCTTATGATTTCTGTGATTACCGTGATTCAATCATGTAAATCATAATAATCACACGAAAATCACAGTTCAGACAACGGCTGTGATTCAATCATGTAAATCATAAGAATCATACGGGAATCACAGTCATGCAGGTGGGTGAAGCGGAGCGTAACCCACCATTATTATAATATGTTTCCGGTGGGTTACGCTATCGCTTCACCCACCCTACGGGCTGAAAAAGAAATTAGAGAGACAGATTCCATTGGATGAGATAGACAAAAAGATTTTAAGGATGATTTAACCAAATTTCCAGTTACCGTTTAAATAAGGATTTCTGCTATGAAAAAAAAATATTTTATTGCACTGACAGTAATGCTATGGGGATTTATATGTATTGGTGGTGGGGCGATGGCTTGCAATACTTTTTTGTCTATCGGAAATTGGAATAATAGCGTACTATGGAGTAGTTGCAGTGGTGCCGGTCGTCTTCCCGGGCAGCAGTGATGACGCACAGAATTTCTTTTTATCTATTGTAACCGCAGATTCGGATATTTCTGTTTCCTCTATTCAAATTGATTCCTCCTCCACCCTGAACGCCGGCAGTTACACCATCACCCTGAGCGGTGCCACACCCCTTCAAAATGACGGCACATTCAACGCAGGTACAAGCACGGTAAAATTCAGTGATGCGAATCACACGGTGAACAGCAGTTTCACCCTGTACAACTGGCAGTGGGCAACGCCTCTGACAGCAGCCCGCACTCTGACCATCAATGCCGGTAAAACAGTGACCAAAGCAGCAGGCGGGACTTTCAACCTCGACGGTACGGCGGCTAATCCCGTGAGTTTTGCGGGAACAGGAACCATCTCGCCTGCTATCACGGTGAATAATTGCGGCAGCAGTACAGTAACCGGAGTAACATGTATTCCGCCGGCGGCTCAGGAAATCAATCTGAAGCAGGCGCAACCAACATTGCCTCTGCCGGTTCTCACGATTTCGGAAGCGTGGCTGTGGGCAGCAACAGCGGGGCATACGGGTTCACCATCCAGAACACCGGCTCTGCGAATCTGACTCTGAGCGGAACACCGAAGATTGCCATATCCGGCACGGATGCGGCGGATTTCACGGTGAATGAGACTTCGACAACCACGCCGGTCGCTGGTTCGGGGAGTACGAACTTCACGGTAACATTCACGCCGTCTTCCGCCGCAGCGAAAACCGCACAGATCAGCATTGCCAACAATGACAGTGATGAGAATCCCTACACGGTTACGCTGAACGGCACGGGGACGCCTGCTGCCCCGACTGTCTCCTCTGTGAGTGCTTCAACTGCCAACGGTTCATACAACGCAGGCGACACGGTTTCTGTCACCGTCACCTTTTCCGAGGCTGTGAATGTAAGCGGCGGTACCCCGCAGCTCACGCTGGAAACCGGCACAACGGATGCGGTTGTGAATTACACATCCGGCTCCGGCACAGCCACACTTACCTTTACCTACACGGTAGCCGCAGCCGCAGGTCATACCAGCGCAGATTTGGATTATATTTCAACCGCCGCATTTGCCTTGAACGGCGGAACAATAAAGAATCTCGCAGGCACGTTTGATGCCGACCTCACCCTTCCCGCACCGGGCGCAGTCGTTCCCTGGGCGCAAACAAGGCAATTGTGATTGACACAACCGCCCCGACCTTGGCGGAAGTTACCGCAGTAACCACTCCCGGCAATGACGCCACGCCGGATTATACATTTTCCAGCACAGAGGCAGGCACGATTAGTTACAGCGGCGACTGTTCTTCCGCCACCACCGCAGCGGTGATCGGCAATAATACCATAACCTTCGGCACACTGGCAGACGGAGCGCACAGTAACTGCGAAATCAGCGTAACAGACACCGCAGGCAATGCGTCCGGCGATCTGGCAGTGAGTGCATTTACTGTTGACACCGTTTCGCCGACTGTTACCGTCAATCAGGAATCATCACAGGCAGACCCGGCAAACAGTTCGCCGGTTAATTTCACGGTTGTTTTCAGCGAATCCTTAACCAGCTTTGCAACCGGAGATGTAACACTTCAGCGGAACTGCGGGCGCAACAACCGGAACTGTAACCGGAAGCGGGACAACTTACAATGTGGCTGTTTCAGGCATGACATCAGCGGGAACGGTTATTGCATCAATCGCTGCGGGCGTTGTATCAGACAGCGCAGGCAACACCGGCGCGGCTTCAACTTCAACAGACAACACCGTAACCTATTCACCGCCGCCGCCTTCGGTATCTTCAATAAACCGTGCCGGAGCTTCACCGACCAATGCGGCAAGTGTGGATTTCACCGTAACCTTTAATGAAAGCGTTTCCGGCATTGACACCGGAGATTTTACGCTGGCAACAACCGGAACGGCATCCGGAACAATAGCCTCTGTTTCTGCGGCATCCGGCACAAGCATAACCGTAACAGTGAACACTATCACCGGAGACGGCACGCTGGGTCTGAATCTCACAGACAATGACAGTATTGTCAACGGAATGAGCGTTCCTCTCGGCGGAGCAGGCGCAGGCAACGGAAATTTCACAGGGCAGACTTACACAATTGACAAGACCGCGCCGACTGTTGCACTTTCCAGCGCGGCGTCAAATCCCACAAACATATCTCCGTTCAGCGTAACAGCGACATTTTCCGAATCCGTAACCGGCTTTGCAGACACGGATATAAGCGTAACCAACTGCTCTGTAAGCAATTTTGCAGGTTCGGGAGCTTCCTATACATTTGATGTAACGCCTGCGGCAGAAGGCGCGGTAACTGTGAATATTCCGGCAAATGTTGCTCAGGACAGCGCAGGCAATAACAGCACTGCGGCAACCGCTCTTTCCCGGACGTATGACATCACGGCGCCGGCTGTTGCCTCTGTAACTTCAACCACAGCAGATGCAACTTACGGACTTGCCGATGCGATCAATATCACCGTGAATTTCTCTGAAAATGTAAGCCTTGCACTCGGAAATCTCACGGTAAATCTTGACACAGGCGGAACAGCGGTTATCACGCCTTTCGGTCCGGCAAATACAGCCTCTGCAACATATACGGTTGCCGCAGGGCATAACAGCACGGATTTGAACTCGGCTTCTCCTCTGGTTCCGGCAGCCGGTGCAACACTGAAAGACGCGGCAGGCAATGATGCTGTTATGACAATTCCCGCGGGGCAGTCTTTAGCAGACAGCAGCGATATTGAAATTATTACAAACACCGCTCCGACCACAACCGGCATTTCCAATGTAACGGTAAATGAGGATGCGGCAAATACAACCATTGATTTGTGGCTCTCTTTTGCAGATACGGAAAGCGCGGATTCCGCTCTGACTTACTCTGTAACAGAGAACACAAACACAGGTCTTGTGAGTACAGGTATCACAGGAAATCAGAATCTGGTGCTTGCATATACCGCCAATGGAAGCGGTACGGCAACCATCAAAGTAAAAGCGGCAGATCCGGATTCGCTTTTTACCGAAACAACCTTTACGGTAACAGTGAATGCGGTAAATGACGCGCCTGTGATAACCGGACAGAGTGCGTTAAGCGTAAATGAAGACAATGCTCTGACAATTGCATTGGGCAATCTGACAGTTACCGATGTTGACAATACTTATCCCACCGGCTTCAGTCTGACAGTTCAGAACGGCACGAATTACACAGTTTCAGGAAATACAGTAACACCGTCTGCAAATTACAACGGAACGCTCACAGTTCCGGTAAAAGTGAATGACGGTGCGGCAGACAGCAATACGTTCAACCTTGCAGTTACTGTAAATGCAGTAAATGACAATCCCGCTACAACGGGAATTTCCAATGTTACGGTGAATGAAGATTCTTCAAACAGCATGATTAACATGCTGACTTCATTTAACGACATTGAAGACGGAACCGGGCTTGTTTACTCAGTTCAGTCAAATTCAAATCCCGGACTGGTAAGCATAAGTATTTCCGGCGGTAATCTTACCCTTGCTTATACTGCCAATGGAAACGGAACCGCAAATATCACGGTGCGCGGAACTGATTCAGGCGGGCTTTATGCTGAAACAGCTTTTACGGTAACTGTGAATGCGGTAAATGACAATCCCGCAACAACGGGAATTTCCAATGTTACGGTGAATGAAGATTCTTCAAACAGCGTGATTAACCTGCTCACTTCATTTAACGATATTGAAGACGGCGCAGCCGGGCTTGTTTATTCAGTTCAGTCAAATTCAAATCCCGGACTGGTAAGCATAAGTATTTCCGGCGGTAATCTTACCCTTGCTTATACTGCCAATGGAAACGGAACCGCAAATATCACGATAAGAGGAACAGACGCAGGCGGGCTTTTTGCTGAAACAACATTCACGGTAACGGTAAATGCAGTAAATGACAATCCCGCGACAACGGGAATTTCCAATGTTACGGTAAATGAAGATGCTGCAAACAGCGTGATTAACCTGCTGACTTCATTCAGCGATATTGAAGACGGCGCAGCCGGGCTTGTTTATTCAGTTCAGTCAAATTCAAATCCCGGACTGGCAAATGCGTCAATTTCAGGCGGTAATCTTACCCTTGCTTATACTGCCAATGGAAACGGATCGGCAAATATCACGGTGCGCGGAACCGATTCAGGCTGGCTTTTTGCAGAGACAACATTTACGGTAACGGTGAATGCGGGAAATGACACGCCGACAACAACGGGCATTTCAAACGTAACGGTAAATGAGGATTCCGCAAATACAGTGATTAACATGCTGACTTCATTTAACGATATTGAAGACGGCGCAGCCGGGCTTGTTTATTCGGTTCAGTCAAATTCAAATCCCGCGTTGATAAGTACAGGTATTTCAGGCGGTAATCTGTCCCTTGCATATACTGCAAACGGAAACGGAACTGCAAATATCACGTTGCGCGGAACTGATTCAGGCGGGCTTTTTACAGAGACGGCTTTCACGGTAACGGTAAATGCAGGAAATGACAATCCCTCAACATCAGGCATTTCCAATGTTACGGTAAACGAAGATTCTGCAAATACCGTGATTAATCTGCTGACCTCGTTCAGCGATATTGAAGACGGAACAGGGCTTACATACACTGTTCAGTCAAATTCAAATCCGTCTCTGGTAAATACAGATATTTCAGGCGGTAATCTGACCCTTGCATACACTGCAAAAGGAAACGGAACCGCAAATATCACGGTGTGCGGAACCGATTCAGGCGGGCTTTTTGCAGAAACGGCTTTCACGGTAACGGTAAATGCGGTAAATGACAATCCGTCAACATCAGGCATTTCAAACGTAACAGTAAATGAAGATTCTGCAAATACAGTGATTAACCTGCTGACTTCATTTAACGACATTGAAAGCGGCGCAGCAGGTCTTGTTTATTCAGTTCAGTCAAATTCAAATCCCGGACTGGTAAGCACAGGTATTTCAGGCGGTAATCTTACCCTTGCATATACTGCAAACGGAAACGGAGCCGTAAATATCACGGTGCGCGGAACTGATTCAGGCGGACTTTTTGCTGAAACAGCTTTCACAGTAACGGTAAATCCGGTAAATGATACGCCTGTTGCGAATAACGACATATACAGCACAGATGAGGATACGGAACTGAACGGCAATCTCCTTCTAAATGACACTGATATTGAAGGAGATACTTTAACCGCAGTTCTGATAAACGGCGTTTCTCACGGAACGCTCGGTTTGAAAGCTGACGGATCATTTGTCTATAAGCCTTCCGCTGATTACAGCGGCGCGGACAGCTTTACCTATAAAGCAAATGACGGTTCTGCCGATTCAGGCACCGCAACTGTAAATATCACGGTCAATCCCGTGAATGACGCTCCGGCAGCAGATGACGATAAATATGAAGTTGCGGAAGACAATATCCTGACAATTACGGCTCCGGGTGTTCTTACGAATGATACGGATACTGATAAAAATCTGCTCAAAGCGGTAAGGGTAAAGGATCCTGAATACGGAAAACTTGAACTGAATGAAAACGGTTCGTTTGTCTATACACCTGATGCCAATTATACAGGAGAGGACAGTTTCACTTACAGGGCAAATGACGGTTCAGCAGATTCCGGGACTGCAACAGTTACAGTAACAGTCCTTGAAGTGAATGACACGCCTGTTGCCGTAGGCGATGTTTATACTGTTGAAGAGGATACGGTTCTGACCGTTGAAAAACCGGGCGTGCTTGCAAATGACGCGGATCCTGATGAACAGGAGATGACTGCTGTAAAAATAAGCGATCCTGCACACGGCAAACTTACGTTAAATGCAGACGGTTCATTTGTCTATACCCCCGACACAGATTATTTCGGGGAAGACGGTTTTGAATATAAAGTATCTGACGGAATTTCAGAATCAGATACTGCAACGGTAAAAATCACGGTCATGCTGACAACCGCACCGGAACTGACCGGAATCACAAAAAGCGTGACTCTGCATTATGACACGGATAATGACGGAAAAACAACTCCCGGAGATACGCTGCGGCACAGTGCGGTTATTGCAAATACAGGAGACAGAACAGCATCCGGCGTTACAGCTCTTTTTCCCTGCCCCCTTATATGACATACATTCCGGGCAGTGCGGAAACAGATTCAGGTGAAATTGTTTACAATGAAGAGATGAATCAGCTTGAATGGACAGGCAATATTCCTCCTGACGGAACAGTGAAAATCAGCTATGATACAACTGCGGATACAGGCGTGAATTTCGGGCAGATCATTACGGATATACCGGGGACGGTCTCTTATGATTCGGACGGTGACGGGGTAAATGATACAACCGGAGAGACAGACGGCAATCCTGATGAGCCGGGAAATCAGCCTGCGCAGATCATGGTGAACGGCGGAAAGATTCAGGTTGCGGCGGTCAAGACCGCTGTAAATACAGACGGAAGCAGCGTATTTTCCGGGGATGAGATTGAATATACGGTTATTCTGAAAAATGAAAGCGGATATGTTATTGAAGATGCTGAATATTCAGACACCGTACCCGGATTTGCGGATTATGTTCCCGGAAGTCTGATTATTCCGGACGGAAGCATTGCGGATCAGGATTTTCCTAATCTCCGCATTACAGGGATAACAATCCCTGCGGGCGGGGATGTGAAAATCGTCTTCAGAGCCGAGGCTGATATTTCCGGTAAAGTTCTGCCTGCTGATGCCGGAGAAATAAAGGCAGGAGAGGGGATTCTGAAATATGACACAGACGGAAACGGCACAAATGATGCTGTCACGGAAACGGATAATTCGGAAGCGGATATTTCTTTAATCATACCGTATGCAACCTGCACGCCTTCGGGAATCAGCTTTACAACCGCCCAGTTGAACGGAATCCTGAATCCGCAGGGTTCTCAGGCGACATACTGGTTTGAATACGGAACAACGGAAGATTACGGAATGACAACCCCTGAAATCTTTGCCGGTGCGGGTTATGACAATATTTATGTAAATGAATACCTTGAATACCTGAATGAAAATACAGAGTATCATTACCGGCTGGTTACAAAAAAGAACGGCATTATCAGTTACGGCGCGGATGCTGTATTCACAACAGCTTATACTGAAACAGGCTCTGACGGAATTCATAAAGATTCCTCCCTGCTGAAGTCATGGGCAACAGGCTATGAAGCTGTGAAATACGGAAAAGATTTCTCATCTGACAGGTTTAAAAAACCTGAAAATGCAATAGGCAAAGCAGATGCGGATCAGTCATCCGGCTTTGTTTCTCTGGGAACAGGCGGTTCAATTGTTCTGACATTCAGGCATCCGGTCACAGACGGAGCCGGATATGATTTTGCCGTGTTCGCGGAGAATTTCAATGATACGGCTCTTGACCTTGCTTTTGTTGAAGTTTCATCTGACGGCTTGAATTTTATCCGTTTTGACAATGTATCTCTCAACACCCCTGAAAGTTTCGGCGCTGTTGATTCCTCAAAGATTGACGGATTTGCGGGAAAATACAGAACAGGCTACGGAACCGCCTTTGATCTGTCCCGGCTTTCGGGAAAACCGGAAACGGAAAACGGAACTGTGAATCTGAAAAGAATAACCCATGTAAGAATCTCAGACGCTGTTTACGGAAAAGATACGGACAGTCACGGGAATATCATTTACGATGCCTATTATTACAGAACCCTGTCCCGTGCAGGCTTTGACCTTGAAGCCATCGGCGTAATTCATGAAGCATGTGATTACGGGGATGTGAACGGGGACGGAGAGGTGAATCTGAAGGATGCAGTTGATGTGATGAAGCTCATGACAGGAATATCTGCCGGAGAAATCTGCATAAGCGCCGATGTGAACGGCGATATGCAGATCGGAATTGAAGATCTGCTATACGTTCTGAGAAAAACAGCGGATTAGTAACAGATCATAAAAGACCTGCGGGGTTTTGAAAATCCAGCAGGTTCCTCTTGACAAAATATTTCGTTCCCACGCGAAGCGTGGGAACGAGGGGGAAGCCCTGACATTTATGTCGTGGTGTCTTTTCCCATGCAAAGCGTAGTAATAAGAACGAGATGCAAAAATAAAATTTTTGCACTCCGGAGCTTTCACTACTGAGGATTATATTCCGGAGCTATCTTTTTGAACTGGGCTTTTATTCCGTTGGAGTCCGCTATTTTTGCCAATTCAACAAGCTTTTTAACTGAATATTTATATCTTCCATCTGATGATGATTATTTGTATTCAGCACCATGATGTCACTGTGCTGTGTTCTCAGAATATCCTCTCCGTCTGTGATCAGCTCTTCATACAGCTTTTCACCGGGTCTAGCCCTGTATATTCAATTTCAATATCCTTCCCCGGCTCAAACCCGCTCAGGCGGATCATATCTTTTGCCATATCAGCAATCTTAACCGGAACACCCATTTTCAGAACAAATATTTCTCCGCCTTCACCGATTGCCCCTGCCTGAAGGATTAAGCGACATGCCTCCGGAATGGTCATAAAATACCGTGTAACATCAGGATGCGTTACAGTAACAGGTCCCCCGCGTTCAATCTGTTTCTTGAACAGCGGAATCACGCTGCCGACGCTTCCTATAACATTCCCGAATCTTACAACCATGTATCGCGTATGATTCTTTTTCGAGTAAGCCTGTGTCATTATCTCAGCCACGCGCTTTGATACTCCCATGACATTGGTGGAACGGACAGATTTATCTGTTGAAACCAGAACAAATCTTTCAATTTTATGTTGATGACAAAGCTCAAGAACATTCCGGGTTCCGATAACATTGTTGAATACCGCCTCCCATGGATGAAGCTCCATCATAGGAACGTGCTTGTAAGCTGCGGCATGAAACACAACATGAGGCTGAGTTTTTTCAAAGACCTGCTGTAGCAGTCTCTCATCCTGTATAGAAGCAAGAATGGCAACTGTTTTCAGATCAGGGAATTTTGCACGCAGGCTGAGTTCAATATCATACAGACCTGATTCATTCTGCTCAACCAGAATAAGCTGATCAGGTTTAAATCTGGAAATCTGTCTGCAAAGCTCTGAACCGATAGAGCCTGCTCCTCCTGTAACCATAACCCGTTTGCCTGCCAGATAACCGCATATCTGTTTCATATCAAGCTGAACAGGCTCTCTTCCGAGCAGGTCTTCATAACGCACATCCCGTATAGTGTTCAGGTTTATTCTTCCCTCAATCAGCTCCCCCATCCCCGGTATGGTCTTAAAAGGAATATCTACAGTCTTGCAGGAATTGATAATACGGCGCATCTCTATTGCTGATGCTGAAGAGATCGCAATTATAATTTCTTCAACTCCGTACTGTTTTATAAGCTCTTCCATATCCTGCAAAACACCGAGAACCGGAATCCCATGAATTTTATGATTTAATTTATACGGATCATCATCAATAAAGCCGACCACATCATAATGGAGTTTAGGATTCTCTGCAATTCCTCTTACAAGTTTCTCCCCCATGCTTCCGGCACCGATAATCAGTATCCTCTTAACGCTGCACCTGTTTTTCCCTGTCAGAAGAGAACGTTTATTTTCAAATGCCTGTGTATAAAATAACCGGACGCTCAGGCGGTATCCGCTAAGAAAAAGAAGAGTCAGCATAAAGTCAATTACAAAGACTCCTCTTGAAAATCCGCCGAATCTGAACATTATAAGAATCACAGTCATGATAATACCGGATGAAATCACAGATGCTTTTATCAGACTGAGCAGATCATAAATGCTGGTATATCGCCACATCCCTTTGTACAAATCATAGTAAAAAATAATAAGGATTTTAAGCGGAATCATCCATGTTACGGTGAGGGCAAAATTATTCAGCTCATTTAACGGAATCATTCCATCAAAACGGAGATAATACGCAAGATAATAGGCAAACATGAGAAAAAGCACGTCTCCCATCACCATAGCCCAGAAATTTCTATTTCTTATCATATAAAACAGATTCATATTTCTCCTCCATAATTATAGAAACTAAGTTTCTTAAAAAAACCTGGTTTCTTAGAAGTTTTTGAAACTTCGGAAATCTTTGTTTCTCTTAATTCCCAATTAGCATTATTAATTTACACCCTATGTTATTCATTTAAAGAAAACAATGGGTCATAAAGAGTAATTCAGAGGTAGAAATATCCTACTTTTTATGAATAAAGTTTGTAGTACCGCCTTTAGGCGGTTACTATGGGTAAATATCCGCGGGGTTTCAGAAGCCCCGCAGGTCTCTCCCGATTTCGGATTATTAACGTTTAAGATATGCTAAAGCATTAAAAATAAATATGAATTGATTTAATACTACCCCTTATCTCTTGATTAATAGAAAAGAATAAATTATTAATGCCAATCAGGAATCAGGAATTAAAAATTAACAGTACTTTATAAATTCGCTGAAAATTAAGCCTGATTATAATAATCTGATTTAATAAAGTTAATCCAAAGGATTTAAAATGAAAAATAATCCTGAACCATTAAAAGACATATATTTTTTCAGTCCCCTTTCAGAACATGATATAAAAAAAATTAAGGAAGTCTGTCAGGAAGAACGGTTTGAAAAAGGGGAGATTGTATTTAAAGAAGGATCATCAGGGGATAATTTTTTCATTATCCTTGAAGGTTCTATAGAAATATTCAAAAATTACGATACGCCGGATCGCGATCTGCTTGCGGTTTACGGAAAAGGACAGTTATTCGGTGAAATTGCACTCATTGATGACCTTCCAAGAAGTGCCACAGTAATTACACGGGAACCGACCCGCCTTCTCTCTATAAGCCGGGACAACTTCAACCGGATTATCTCGGAAGCAAGCACGCTTTCTATCTCCATTATGAAATCCATATCTGCAAAGATACGCGACAGCAATGAAAATTTTATAAAAAGCCTGAGAGAAAGAAACCGGCATCTGGAAGAGATTCATAAGCAGTTAAAACAGGAGATAGAGGATCGTAAATGGGCGGAAGATCGCCTTGTATGGCAGGCAAGGGTAAATGAAGCGATTGCCAAATTATCCAAAGCTCTTATATCATCATTATCTATTGATGAAATCTCTTCTATGATTCTGGAAAAAGCAAAACAGATTACTGAGAGTGAATACGGTTATACAGCTTATATCCAAGTTCACAAAGATTATCTGGCATATCCGCCTATAAATCAGGAAGTCTGGATAAAATCAACGGCGTCGGACAAAGATTTTACTTTGGAAAGAACCGGGGGGCTGTGGGAATGGGTTTCAAAAAACAAGAAAACACTGTTAAGCAATAATCCTGAAGAAGATCAAAGATATTCGGGAATCCCTGAAGATTTCCTTCCTTTCCGTAATTTTTTATCTGCGCCGGTCATTATCAATGATATGCTTATGGGACAGATTGCTGTTGCTGATTCAACCCGTGATTATTCTGACAGAGATATCCGTCTGCTTCAGGAATTGGCTGATCTTTATGCTATTGCTATTCAGAGAAAAATCTCGGAAGATGAAAGAGATACACTTCAGATGCAGCTTCAGCATTCTCAGAGATTAGAATCTATCGGAATCCTTGCCGGAGGAATTGCCCATGATTTTAATAATATTCTTTTTCCGATCATCGGCTATACTGAGATGAGCATGATTAAAATAGCTGAGGGGAATGATATAAGAAAGAATCTTGAAGAGATATTCAAGGCAGCCAACCGTGCCAGAAATCTGATTCAGCAGATTCTCACCTTCAGCCGCAGGAGCAACAGAGAACGTAAACCATTGAAAGTTCAGTCTGTTATAAAAGAGACTCTTGATTTTCTGATGGTCTCTATGGAAAAAAATATTGAAATACATCAGAATATAGATAGAAAATGCGGTTACATACTTGGAGATCGGACTCAGATACATCAGGTAATTATGAACTTATGCACCAATGCCTATCATGCCATGCAGGAGAAAGGGGGAATACTGGAAGTGAGTCTGAATCAGGTAAAACTGAATCCTTATGATATTGTACCTTATATGAATATATCTCCCGGTTCTTATCTCCATCTCTCTGTCAGAGATACAGGATATGGCATGAAGAGATCTGTTATGGAAAGGATTTTTGATCCGTTTTTTACAACCAAGGCACCGGGCAAAGGGACAGGAATGGGACTCTCTGTTGTTCACGGTATTGTCAAAAGTTATGACGGATGTATAACCGTATATAGCGAACCCGGAAAAGGCTCTATATTTCATGTATATTTGCCTTTGATGGATACCCCTGAAACTAATCTGACAGAGTTGTCGTTTGAGGAGCCTCCTACAGGAGATGAACGTATTTTGCTGGCTGATGATGAAGAGCAGGTTCTCAATATGCTGCAAAAGATGCTGGAGCAGCTTGGCTATCAGGTAAAAGCATTTATAAGCAGTCCTGAAGCATATCAGCAGTTTGAAAATTCGCCGGATAATTTTGATCTTGTCATAACTGATATGGCTATGCCTAAGATGACCGGAGAAGAATTGGCAAAAAAAATTATGGCAATCCGATCTGATATTCCGATTATTCTTTGCACCGGATTCAGTGAAAAAATGTCTGAAGAAAAAGCAAAATCTTTAGGGATCCGTGAATTTGTTATGAAGCCGGTTATCAGGGGTGAGATAGCCAGGATAATACGGCGGGCGCTGAAGAATTAGGAATTAAGAACTAAATTTTTGGAAAAACTTGGTTTATTTAAAAAAAGAGCTGCGGGGTTTTCAAAACCCCGCAGCTCTTGCAAAAAAGTTCGTAGTTCCGCCTTCAGGCGGTCTGCCGTTCTATGATAATAGTCTGATTTTACATGAACCGCCTAAAGGCGGAACCACAAACTTTCTAAAATTTTCGATATGCTGACCTTCTAAGATTTATACTCCTGCCTTATGATTCTTAACTTATTTATTTTATTCTTTTTTATTTATTTTCAGAAAATGTTAAAATAATGTTAGGATTTGTTGTTGATCATAAATCTATATCGTGCTATCCATTCTTTCACAAAGGTTGCAATGTGCTTTTAATATAATATATAAGAAGCCAAGTTTTTTAATCCGTTAAGAATATTCTTTGAAACAGTAAATGATTACAAATTATTCTATTCTGATTGCCGGTTATGTCTGCGGTTTTTATATGGCTTGGAACATCGGAGCAAATGATGTCGCCAATTCCATGGCTTCAGCCGTCGGCGCAAAAGCAATAACAATTCGTCAGGCTCTGTTTATTGCAGGAATCCTGAATATTATCGGGGCGACTTTTCTCGGTGCCCATGTTACTGATACAATCCGCAAAGGGATTGTTTCAACAGAGATTATGGCTGACCCTCAGATGATCATAATTGGCGCATTTTCAGCTTTGCTGGCTTCTGCGATTTGGGTTTCTTTTGCCACATGGCAGTCTCTTCCGGTTTCAACCACCCATTCAATTGTAGGTGCCATGATCGGCTTCGGCATCATGGCAGGAGGCTTTTCAGCGATTAACTGGGGGAGCATGACTGCTGTTATGATAAGTTGGGTAATATCCCCGTTATTCAGTCTTATTATATCATACCTGATGTTCAAAATCATTGTCAGACTGATACTCTCCAAAGATGATTCTTTTGCCAGTGCTATCAGGTTATCTCCTCTTTTTATAGGGATTGCCTTCTTTGTGGTTATACTCTCATTTCTCTTTAAAACCCCTCTTGGCAGCAGGTTGGCTCTTGGAACATCAACTGCTACCATACTTTCGGTTATCATTTCCGCTATTATGGGATTTGCAGGGATGAAAATTTTAAACATTTACGTAAAAGACGTGGATTCAAACGGTGTGGAAGAGATTTTCCGGCGTATTCAGATCGGAACATCCTGCTATGTGGCGCTTGCACAGGGAGCAAATGATGTTGCCAATGCTATCGGTCCTCTTGCTGTTGTTTATTTTCTTGTCCATACAGGAAATGTCGGTGAAAGTGTTGCTGTCCCGGTTTTTCTCCTTCTGTTCGGAGGAGTCGGTATTGCATGCGGTATTTATATGGCAGGGGAGCGGGTTATGGATACTATGGGAACAAAAATAACAACTTTAAGCAATACACGGGGATTTTCCGTTGATTTTGCCGCAGCAACTACGGTATTAATTGCTTCAAAAATGGGACTTCCTGTATCTACCACCCATGCAGCAGTAGGAGGGGTTATCGGTGTGGGGCTTGCACGCGGTATTGAAGCAGTAAATTTCGGAATTATCGTCAAGATTATGATATACTGGGTTCTGACAGTTCCTGCCTCCGCGCTGACCAGTGTTGTTATTTACAAAATACTTCAACTCTTTTTATAAGGAGAATAAATATATGCGTATTCCGTTTGTGTCGCTTTTTATGATCTCCCCTTTCGGCGGTGTTCAGGAGCATGCGGAAAAGGTGAAAGAATGTGCATGGGCTTTTCAACAGGCGATGGAGTGTCATGTTACAGAAAGATGTCAGACATTTGAAGAGCTTAGGCAGGAAGTCTTCAGACTTGAAGATGAAGCAGATGTTATCAAACGGCGTATCCGGGGGCATATTCCCAAGGGTGCGCTGATGTATGTTGATAAATTTCAGTTATTTATGTATTTAAGAGAGCAGGATGCAGTACTTGATGCGGTTCAGGATTCTCTTGACTGGATTTCCTATAGACAGGAGCCGGGTATTCCCAAAGAGATTGAAAAAGAGTTTTTTCTTTTAGTGGATGCAATTATTGATCCGATTGAAGAATTAACCGTGATGGTGGCTGAAGCGAGAAAATATTTTAAAAATTTTTCAGAAAAACAGCGGAAGCATGTAAAAGAGATTATCCGTAATATCCGTCAGCAGGAGCATGAGGCTGATAAAGCTGAGGATATGATAAAGAGAAAAGTCTTTAACATGAATATTGATCCGATCAGTATTTTTCATACGGTCAGGTTGGCTGAGATCATCGGTTCTATAGCGGATCATGCTGAAAATGCAGGCGATGTAATGCGCGCTATGATTGCAAAATAATAGATGAATGTTTAACCAAGTCAATCAGAGAAATCATAAGGAAATCACACTTCACAGATAATGAAACATGAAAAAAACTCCCAAATATAAAATAAAACCCTAATGGTTTCTGAAACCCTTAGGGTTTATATATCAGCTTCTGTAATCTGCATTGATCTTTACATAATCCACAGAAAAATCACAGGTAAAAACCGAAGCCGCACCTTTTCCCAGCTTCAGATCAACGGATATAACAAACTCAGGTTTTTTCAGCACCTTTGTTGCTTCAGCCTCAGCCGATTCTCCGCATCCCATGCCGTTTTTTACCATCAGCACATTATCAAAAAGAATATCTGCTTTATTCGGATCAAGGGGAACATTTGCTCTGCCTGCTGCGGCAAGGATTCTTCCCCAGTTGGCATCCTCTCCGAAGAGAGCAGTTTTTACCAGACTGGAATTGGCAATGGTATTGGCAACATCGCGGGCATCTTTATCTGACAAAGCACCTTTTACATCAATTTCAACTAATTTGGTAGCTCCCTCTCCGTCTTTTACAACCATTTTGGCAAGGCTGATAAGAACCTCATCCAGCATCCCCTGAAACATATCTTTATCAGCCTGATTCTTAATCTCTGCTCCTGAAAGCCCGTTTGCCATGATAAGAACCGTGTCATTGGTGCTGGTATCCCCGTCTATGGTTATCCTGTTAAATGAAACATCCGCAGACCGTGAAAGAGCTTCTTTAAGAAACTCCGGCGCGGCTTTTATATCAGAACAGACAAAACATAGCATAGTCGCCATATTCGGGCAGATCATTCCGGCACCTTTTGCAACAGCGACAATATTAAACTCTTTGCCGTTTATTTTTCCCTGTTTAGATACCATTTTCGGAACAGTATCTGTAGTCATGATCGCTTTGGCAAGATCGGAAAATCCTTCGGGACTGAGTGATTTTACAAGCTCAGGAACAGCCTTTTTTACTTTTTCAATATCCATAGTTTTTCCGATAACCCCTGTGGATGCAACAAGAACTGATTCTTCTTTAATCTTCAATCCATTGGCGGCAAATGAAGACATGGCAATAGCGTCCAGCATACCTTGCTCACCGTTGCAGCAGTTGGCATTGCCGCTGTTCACTATAATCGCCTGACACATACCGGATGCTACACGCTTTTTATCTAAAAGAACCGGCGCAGCCTGTACTTTGTTTGTTGTAAATACACCGGCAACTGCCGCGGGAACTTCTGAAAATATAAGCCCCAGGTCTTTTTCTCCGCTCTTCTTCTTTAATCCCGAAGAAACACCTGATGCTTTAAATCCTTTACATATTATCTTTTCCATTCTGTTTTCCTGTTTTCAGCAGTAAATACTCAGTTAATTTCAGCAAATCGAGAAAGTTCGTAGTACCGCCTTCAGGCGGTATGGCGTGTAAAGATAATCTCCTGATTTCACAGTAACCGCCTGAAGGCGGTACTACAAACTTTTCTGAATTTTTGAGCTTTTTAATTATCATATTTAATTTTAAGGGGGAATTCAAGAAATAAGTATCTTTTCAAAAGCATCTTCAATAAAAGAGAATTCATCCTCTCTAATTGTCCGAAGATCCATGATAAAAAAATCTTCTTCAATCCTTCCGATAATCGGCGGAGTATTTTCCCGCATATATTTCTCTATGGCATTTGCCGAGATTCCTTTGATCTTTATACCGATACATTTGCTTGGAAGCTCCTGAAGCGGAAGCATCCCCCGCCTACCCGTGAAGAGAGATTCAGCAAATCAACAGAAAGCCCTTGTATTTTATCAAGTCTTTCAGCAAGGAGTTCTGCTTTTTTTTCAAGCTCTTTAAAAGAGATTGTCAACATTCTCAAAGTCGGAATTGCATTTACAGCTTTTTCCGGATCCCTGTAAAGCCGTAAAGTGCTTTCAAGTGCGGCAAGAGTCAGTTTATCTATACGCAATGCCCTGGTTATGGGATTTTGTCTGATTTTATCAATAAATATCTTCTTTCCTACGATAATCCCCGCCTGAGGACCGCCAAGCATTTTATCGCCGCTGAATGTAACAACATCAGCCCATGATGCTACTGAATCCTGTACAGTCGGCTCTTTTATCATGCCGTATCTTGAAAAATCAATGAAATTACCGCTTCCCAAATCTTCCATCACAGGAATGGAATGTTTTGCACCTAAAGCGACCAGTTCTTTGAGCAAAACCTCTTTGGTAAACCCGACAATACTGTAATTGCTTTTATGAACCTTCAGCAGCAGGGCTGTATCTGCGTCAAGAGCATTTTCATAATCTTTCAGATGAGTCCGGTTTGTTGTGCCGACCTCTTTCAGAATAGCGCCGCTTCGCTCCATAACATCCGGGATCCTGAAAGAACCGCCGATCTCAACAAGCTCCCCTCTGGAGATAATCACCTTTTTCCCTTTTGCAAGGCTCTCAAGAGAAAGAAGGACTGCCCCGGCATTGTTGTTCACGACCATTCCGGCTTCTGCCCCGCTGATTTCACATAATATATCTTCAACAGCACTGTATCTTGATCCGCGCTTCCCTTTTTCAAGATCAAATTCAAGATTTGAATATCTTCCGGCAATGCGTGAAATGTTTTCAACAGCTTCATCAGCAAGAAGGGATCTCCCCAGATTTGTATGCACAACAACACCTGTTGCATTTATCACATATTTCAGATTCAGAGTCATTGCATCTGTTACATATATTTTGACTTGTTCAATCAACTTGTCATCTGAAAGAGATTCTTCGGTTATCTCCTGATTATCTTCAAAAATCACCTGCCGAAATAAGTCAATCGCCTGCCGGACAGAAGCAACTGTAACTGATTTCGGAATATTTTTAAAAAAAGCATCCTGCTTTATTATTTCAAGGATATAGTCAACACCCGGAAGGTTTCGTAAAAGATTCTGCTGTGTTTCATTTATACCCATTTTCTTTGTTATTATCTCCTGTTTGTTCAATAACATTTGCGATCTTTGCGTCTTCTTTGCGGTAAAGTCAGAGTCCCGTAGGTTGGGGTGAGCAAAGCGAACCCCAACGGTTTATATTTGTCGGGGTTCATTTCATTAACCCCAACCTACAGGTTCAGCGATCAAAAAACGGAATCTTATAAAACAGTGAAATTTTTTCTATCAAAGGGATTATCCTGCGCACTCTGTACGGATCAGTAAGAAAGCTGCCGATAATCAGCCCAAGCCGGGGGGTTGCCGCTTTACATGAGATACAATCATGAAATCCTGAGAGATTCTTTTTAATATGCGCTGCCCGGATAGCCGTCATCTTTTTATTATTCCATATCTGTAACAAAGATTCTTTTCGTAAATTACCGACAGGTTCTGATCGCCACATATAGCAGCAGGGATAAACATCCCCGTTTTCTGAAACAAAGACAGGTCCCTGCCAGAGCAGATGACACGGATTTCTCCTTAAAATCTTCTTTTTTCTGTCATTCAGGCAAACGCCGTCAATACAGATTTCATCCTCTTTAATACGGATACTGTCAACCCCTTCAATATTCCATAATTTCATGAAATCTTTGATCTGATGCTGATTTTCAGGAAGGCGTACCATTTGGATAATCACTGTTAAAGATGAATTCCGCTCTTTTTTTCTTTGCAGAAAATTTAAAATATTTCTTCTTGTGATCTCAAAGATTGCTCCTTTCCGATATTTCTCATAAACTTCAGGAGTTGCTCCGTCAAACGCCAGAATAATATAATCAAGACCTGAATCAAATATTTTTTCTATTGTATCTCTTTTGAGCAGGGTTGCATTTGTTGAAATCTCAGTGCGGAGATTTTTTTCTTTGCAGAATCTTATCATCCTGAATATTTCAGGATTCAGCAGCGGCTCTCCTCCGCCGTAGAGAACCGCAGATTCGGCAAAATAACATCCTTCATCAATGATCTTCTTAAATAAGTCAAAATCAATATCCTGATCTCCGAATTCGGATATAGCTCTGGGACACATTGGACATTTAAGATTGCACCGGGATGTTGAAGTGATTGTCAGATAAACAGGTCCACCCGGACAGATAACCTTTTTTTTCAGATAGGATAATAAAAGTTTTATCCGATGTGCTGTTTTTTGTTGATTATTCTCAGTCATAGATTTAATTAAGGGCAGCAAAATGATAAAAGTTTGCGATTTCTGAATCAATGTCGGCAATTATATTGATGATTTAAAAACATTGACGGTTGAAAAATTTCAAATTGTGTACGCATAAACTGTGCCAAAAAAACCAAATTTGAATGATAATAATACATTTTCAGGATAAATCAGGATTAACCTCAACTGTAATATGAACAAGCTCATGAAAATCACGGAGCAGTTTTTTGTAATATTCCGGGTGATTCGGCTTTAAAGTAACAACTGAAATTATTGCTCCGATATGATTTGAACTGATCCGCCAGACATGAATATCTGCTATTTTGTTATCAGCATCCGATTCTATTGCCGAATATATGGCATCAATCATTTGCCGGTTCACAGATCTGTCAAGAAGGATTTTACCTGTATCTTTTAACAGCCCATAAGACCATTTCATAATAACGGTTGATCCGATAATCCCCATAAACGGATTCATCCATATCCACCCGAATATTTTACCGGCAAATAATGCAACGATTGCCAGCAGAGATGTCAGGGCATCAGCAAGTACATGAAGATAAGCGGCTCTTAAATTGTGATCATGATAATGCTCCTCATTCTCTTCATGGTGATGATGCTCCTGTAAAAGAAATGCGCTGATCAGATTCACCGCCAGACCGAGAAATGCAACAGCGATTGCCTCATTAAAGCGTATCGGATTAGGATATAAAAGCCGCTGAAACGATTCTGCTGCCATCAGCAATGCAGCAATTGCCAATATAACCGCGCTGGCAAATCCTCCCAGTACGCCGACCTTTCCTGTGCCAAAAGTATAACTCGGATTCTCCGCATGTTTCTGTGCATAATAATAAGCAAACACCGTGATACCAAGAGCACCGGCATGAGTTCCCATGTGCCAGCCGTCAGCAAGCAGCGACATTGATCCGAAGACAAATCCTGAAATGATTTCAATAACCATCATCCCTATTGTCAATAAGATAACTCTGCGGGTATTTTTTTCACCCTCTCTGTTATCATCAATATAATAATGGCTATGTTTCCATTGCTGAAGATCATGAATCATCAGTATCTTTCCTTATCTGTATTTTTTTGTAGGGGTAAGCCCCTGTGCTTACCCTGAAAAAATAAAAACCGCAATGAGTTGCCCCTTACATTTAAAATAAAATTCCTAATTCCAGATTCTCAATTCCTAATTTCCTCTCCGATTGTATTCACAAATCATTTCCCATATCTTGTGAATACCTTTTTTTCCTTCTCTGATTTTGCAAAGATATTCAAACTGTTCCCATTCTGTACGGTAAAATCCCTGCAATGTGATATTCATTTTTTCTGATTTTGTTTTTACGGATTCTGTATTCAATACTCCGGTTCCGTTCAAAGATTTTGCATCTGCTGTTTCAGATTCCGGCTTTTCCGGTTCTTTAACCGGAACTGAAGCCTGTTCCAAAAATGCAAAGCTGATATATATTTTTTTACCGTAAGTTATAAGCTCTCCGATCTGAGCATCTCCGGTATTGTCGGCATCAACGCTGGCAAGCTCAATAGTTCCTACTCTTGCCATATCAAGTATTGTTTTGTCAAAGACTTTTCTGATAAGTGCAGTACGCTCTCTCACCTGATCTATTCTGTACCAGCCTGATGAATCTTTCAGACCGGCTGCTGCTTCTCTTATTGCTTTTTCTGCTTTCTGCCTCATGTTTCCCCCTCAGCCTGATTTTATTCTGATGATCAGCAGATAGTCAAGTCTGATTTTAGCGGGTTGGTAAGTAAGTTCATAAATTCTTCAATACCAGACCTGCGGGGTTTCCAGAAACCCCGCAGGTCTTTATACCAGAAAACTTCAGTAGATCGAAAATACCGAAAAGTTTGCAGTACCGCCTTTAGGCGGCGGGACGCAAAGAACCGCCTAAAGGCGGTACTACAAACATTTAAAAATTTTAGATATACTGAACTTATAAACCGTTATTTAATGATGCTTTCTGACACTCTGAAATATAATATGCTGCTGCTT
The DNA here is from genome assembly GCA_963806835.1 of uncultured delta proteobacterium. Classification (GTDB taxonomy): domain Bacteria; phylum Desulfobacterota; class Desulfobacteria; order Desulfobacterales; family CAWEAR01; genus CAWEAR01. The sequence goes on along the minus strand of CAWEAR010000013.1, from coordinate 39,047 downwards.
CTGAATCCCGGAATTTCAGAAAATAAGGGAGTGCTTTATCATATTCTCCCATATTCATAAGACTGATTCCCATGCAGATATTCAGCGGCTCGCTTTCGGGAAAATAATAAAGCCCTTTGGAAAGAATATTGACGGACTCCTGATATGCCAGGTTTTTCTGCCGGATAATCCCAAGTCCCAGATATGCCCGGTAATTCGGATAAAAATCTGATGCTCTCTGATAAAGTCTTTCAGCAACACCATCTTTATTTCTGATCCCTTCAATATTTGCATAATCTCCGTGACTGAAGGTCATTCCTAATTTTGAAAAAAAATCAGCGTGAAGTTCATAAAATTCTTTATCAGCGATAACCTCAATTTTATCTGCAAAATCAGGAAGAGCATTGTAATAGCTCATCCTCAGTTTCTCTCCGAATCTCAATATCATATCTTCGGATAAATCCGGATCCGTTTCAAAATAGAGCATATCTTCAATCTGTTTTAACCAGATGTCATCAAATGCTCTATTTTCACTCTCTGGTTTTTCAGAAGAACGTCTCTTAAAATCTTCATACAAAGCGGTTCCGGGAAAAATATCAAGAATGTAAAAGATAATACTTAACGGCTTAATATCTTCAATTAAATCTATGGTTTCCTGAACAGTTTCCCATGATTCTACTGGGCATCCGTAAATAAAATAGGCGCGGGCTAAGATTCCGTATCTGACAGTCATGGAGAATGCCTTTTTTATCTGCTCTTTTTTTATCGGTTTATTCAGCAGATTTCTTATTCTTTCCGACCCGCTCTCAACTCCGTAGCTGATCTGATCGCACCCGGCTCTCCGCATCCAGTAAAGAACCTCTTCATTAACATGGCTGACATGAGAGATCGCCGCCCAACTGATTTTAATATTTCTCTCCAGAATTTTTTTGCAGATTTCAATTACATAACCTGATCTCAGCATGAACATATCGTCTGAAACAAAGAAGAATCTGACCCCTTTTTTATAAAGGATTTCTATTTGACTGACAAAATATTCAGGGGAATGAAATCTGACTTTACGTTTCCAGAACTGAGGTGATCCGCAGAAAGTACAATTTCCGGGGCAGCCTCTTGTTAAAGAGAGATGCTGATATGTGAAATATCTGGCAGGAACAGGGAGGCTGTCCAAATCACGTATAAACTCGGAATCATCTGTTTTTATAATCTTATCTTCTCTTCTGAATGCAATTCCCCTGATATTTTCCAGTTGTGAATCATCTTTTGATTCAAAGCATTTGACCAGATTCAAAAAAGGATATTCCCCTTCACCGATAACCACCGCGTCAATATCTTTAAAATGGGTTAAAAAATGCTCCCATAAAAAACTTGCTCCTACACCGCCAAAGACGATTTTCACACCCGGATTGATTTGCCGCGCAATCCGGGCAATCTCTATGCCGCCATGACGGTTTGCGTTTAATATGGAAAAACCGATTATATCGGGCTGTTTTGCTCTCAGAATCTCCTGTATCGCCTGCGGCGATCTGATATTGTGAAAATTCAGGATTTCAACATCATAATGATGTTCCTTCAGCAATGCACCGATATAATAAACCCCCATCGGTACAATGCCTGCATCTTCAGCATGGAGCCGCTCTTCAAGACAATAAGGATAGATGAGAAGTATTTTTTTCATAAAATTTCGGCAAGGAAACTGCTAAGCAATCGGCCATATAAACCTATAAGATTTGTATTGCACATTCTGTCAGTGTTTGACAGAAAAATATTAAGAAAAAAAAGTTATAACTTTTACCTGTTTCTACCGGTTAAAAATAATTATGGGATAGGTTCATAAGAAAATTGAATCATGAGAATGATATGAGGGGAATAAAGAGTATGAGAAGGTCTCCCCTTCCCTTTTACTCTATGCACACATCTTTTTATCTCCTCCCTTTTCTAAAGGGGGATTAGATTTTAAGGCTGTTATACAGAAATCCCCCTGCCCCCTTTACAAAAGGGGGAAATAAAACCGCCTTATTTTTCAGACAGTTTCAAGATTGTGTGCATAGAGTAGCCCTTTAGGGAAGGGGGCATGGGTCAGGTCTTAATTGATGTTGTTATTAACAAAAACCTCAACCTTGCTTTTCTCTCTGATCTGAGCCAGCCATGTCGTAAACGCCTTAAATTTTTTCTGCTGCAACAACTTCTCTTTTACCGCTTTTTTCTCTTTTTCAAACTCCCCGGCATCAGGCACTTTGCTCTCTTTAAACCGGATAACATAATATCCTTTTTTTCCTTTGAATACCTTTTCCGGCAATTTTTTCTCTTCTGACAGCTTAAACGCAGCCTCTGCAATTTCACGCTCATACCCAATATCAGGGATTTGAACGTTCCGCTTGAAAAAATCTGTACTTTTTAGGGTTACATTATATTTTTTGCAAAGATCATCCATAGATTCTTTACCTTCTTTCAGACCGGATAAAAAAGCCTCTGTATCTGATTTTGCTTTTTCATCTTTTTTCTCTACCATAATGTCAGCCCAGACCTTTTCTTTGACCTCACCAAACGGAGATATTTCTTCCGGTATTTTTTCAGTTACCTGAATAATATAATAAGCGTCTCCGAGATCCTGAATACTGCTGATCCCCATTGCATCAAGAGCAAACGCGGCAGATGCGAATTTATAGCGGTTTTTCACATCTTTTTCAGGTCCCTTTCTGGTAAAAGTATCTGTTACATTGATCTGAATTCCGTTTTTCTCTGCAATCTTTGCCAGATTATCCCCTTCAAAACATAAATTATAAAGAGCTTCCGCCTTTTCATAAGCAATGTTTTTTGCTTTTTCATCGGTCAGTTTTTTCTTAATCTTCTCTTTTGATTCCTCAAAAGAAGGATTCTTCTCTTCATTGACGCTTTCAACTTTGATAATATGCCATCCGAACTGGGAAAGCACAGGCTCGCTGATTTCACCCGGCTGCATAGAGAATGCCTTGTCAGCAAAAGGCTTTACCATCCTTTCCTTTGTAAACTCACCCAGATCACCGCCGTTCACTTTGCTTCCCGGGTCTTCTGAATATTCTTTTGCAACCGCTGCAAAATCTTTCCCCTCTTCTTTTAGCATCTTCAAAACATCAAGTGCCTTCTGCTTTTTCTTTTCAACAGATTCCGGTTTTTCATCCTTTTCTGTTTTTATAAGAATATGGCGTGCCTTGACACTCTTAGGTATCTTAAATTCTTCAGGATGTTCATCATAATAATCCTGCATCTCAGCATCGTCTGTTGCTGTATCTGACTTATAAGTCTCAGGATTAAAATATAAAAACTGTGCCTTTACTTTAGGCTCTGTTTTATAGTTATCTTTATTTTTTTCAAAAAAAGCCTTAACATCTTCATCTGAAGGGGGTTCGATATTTTTATATGCTTCAGGCTCAAACAGCGTGTATTCAATGCTGATCGATCTGTTCTCCCATTCAAACCATTCCTTTACTTCCTGATCCGATACTCTGACACTGTTGGAAATGAATGACCTGAGCTTCTGCTCTGTCATGGATTCCTTCTGGGCAGTCTCAAATTCTCCGGGCGACGTCCGGTAGTTGGTCAGGAGTTTTCTGTAACGTACCTTATCAAATACACCGTTCTCTTTAAAGGCATCCATTTTTGTGATAGCATCAATCATCTCTTTTTCTGAAACCTTGAAATTAAGTCTTGCCGCTTCCTGAAGGAGAAGTTTCTGATCTATAAGACCATCCAATGCCTGCTGTTTTATATTGAACCTTTCAATCATATCATTGTTAAAATTACTGCCGAAATTCTGACGGTACCGTTCAATAAGATTTTTAAAGGCATTGCTGTATTCTGTCTGGGTGATAATATCACCGTTGACTGTAGCGGCTCTGTTGACCTTCTGCGCACCGAAATTTCCGACACCCCAGAAGACAAAAACAATCACGATTGCACCAAGAATAAACTTGATAAACCAGCTTGTAGCATACACGCGCATAAATTTGAGCATTATAATTCACCTCTGTTTTTTTAAGTAATCTAAATCTCTTTAAAGAGATTTGTTTTATAATCAAAGAATAATCTGTAGGGGCAAATAATTATTTGCCCCTACGTTTTTGGCAAGTTTTGTTCCGACAGACTCCGCACAAAAAACACACCGATATTCGTATTTTTCACCTTCAGGAAGAATCAGCAGAAGATGCTTCCGCACAGGAACCGTGCACGGCATTTAGGACAATAAAGTTCTGTTGCGTCAAATTCATCAAAGACTGATTTCTGTTCAGGTGCCCGGGCAATTTTCCTTCCCGGTCTTATAAAATTTTCTGTTTCCGTATTTTACCTCCGACTTTTAATCCTTTGTTTATAAACCCTAATGGTTTTTCTTAGGTCTTTATTGTTTTAAGGAATCTTCATTTTTAACACCCCTCCGCTGCCCCGTTCACCGGAAAGAGAGACTGGAGCATCATTTAACATCAGATTAACTCCTTTTACGTTGCCGATTGTCAGTTGAAAACCTGACAATGCTTCAACCTCCCGGTTATCTCCGGGATTCAGGATATAATCTTTTGTATCCTTATCATCTATAACAACCCTCATCCATGTTTTTTCAACTGCGTTTATCTTCAGCACTAATTTTTCAGAAGATGCTTTCTTAGAGCCTGAATTCTTATTTGATATATCCTGTACATTTTCGCTCTCCGGCGCAATGACATTCTGAACAACTGATTCCTGTTCAGGAGGCTTATCAGGGGTTGTATTCCCGCCTGAAAATTTCTGATTGCCGGACTGCTCCGTTGTTCCCTGTGCAGGCGAATCATTTTTCTTTTCAGGAGAAGGTACCTGATTTTCATGATTCTGAATAATCTCTGAACCGGCATCTTCGGTGCTGTCACGGATCACCGGAGTTTCTGACAGAGGAGCATCATTATTTTCATTAATAACCGGGTAATTATTATCTGTATTCTTATTCTGAAAAGCAAAGATTAAAAATACAGACAGGGTAATCAGACATGACAATATTCCCATAATTATCAGATAAAAAATAAACTTATTCCTGCCTTTATTTTCAGTCCCGTTATCAGATCCGGTTTGAGAACTCTCTTTACTTTCATCTGTTTTCTTTCCCCTGTTACCTGTCTCTTTTTTTACTTTATTTTCAAAAAATTTCTTCCCTTTATCGCCGGTCTCTTTCTTTCCTTTTTTTTCAGGGTCGGACCCTGGAAATCTCTTTTTTCTCAGGTTCTGCTTTGGGAACCACCCTGTTATCAGATTCAGTTTCCGAAGACTCCTTTTTTATGTACTTTGTCTCAGTTTTGAAGTCCTTCCTGTTATCAGGCGAAGTCTCCGCAGTTTCCGGATTCTGAACAGAATATCCTTCAATTTCAGACTTCTCTTTTCTTATTTCACTGTAAAGACTTGACAGATAAAGTTTTACAGCTTCATCGCCGTCTGCGCCCACAACCTTTGCATAGGCGCGCAGAAATCCTTTGACAAAAACCTCTTCCGGAAGATTATAAAGCTCTTCATTCTCGATATAATTAAGGGTCTGCATTCTTATCCGTGTCTTGTCTGAAATATCTTCAAGACGGATTTCTTTTTCAAGCCGTATCGTTTTAAGATAATTTCCAAATGAAAGTGATTTTTTTTCGTTATCCATCTTCTGACAGGCGCAGAGACTCCCGCATAGGGCGGAAGAAAAGACGCCGTTTCCTTTCTGATTAAATTGGGGAAATTTTTTTCCGTTTCCGCGATTCACGTCAATGCCATTAATAAAAACCTAACCCCCTGCCCTGAAGGGAAGGGGGAGAAAGAGAAGGACGATTCTCCCCTTTTCAGGGAAGGGGCAGGGGGTTAGGTTATTTTAACTTAATAACATTGACGCTTCGCGTGGGAAGAAACATCCTATCTACAGCATAATCTTTATATAGGATTTTTTACGAAGCTCTTCAACCCATGACTGAAATTTTTTATCCACGATTTCATTAAAAAGTTTATCCTGAATTTCAGATGACGCATCTTCAAGGGACTTTCCTTTCTCTTTAATAATCTCCTGAACAAAAAATATCTGATATCCTATATCTGTATCCAGAATACCGCTGAACTCACCATCTTTCAACCCTTTTACTGCATCCTGAATCTGAGGGGAGAGTTCATCAAATTTAAAGGATCCGAGATCGCCCCTTCTTCAGCCAATGTTTCAGAGTATTTTTTAGCCGTTTTTTCAAAAGATTCACCTGACTTCAGCTTATTCAGCACATCTTCCATTTTCTTTTTGACATTCCCTGAATCTTCTTTTTTCATAATAATATTTCTGAGGTGATATTTTTTTTCCCCTTCATATTCATCATGATGGCTTTCATAATATGCCTTTATATCTTCTTTGGTAATAACAATTCCGGCTTTTATTTCAGTGTTGACTAATCTGCCCCTGAGTATCTGCTCCTTTATCTTCTGCCGGTATTCCTCAAGTGTAAGCCCCTCTTTTAACAATGCTTTTTCCAGTTCCTCACTGCTGCGCAGATTGGCATCTTTAAGCAGACGCTCTATAGCGCTATCCGTCTCTTTTTCAGAAACCGTTATTCCCCTCCGCCTGATCTCCTGATCTGTAAGTTTCTGATCAATAAGCTGGTTAAGAATATCCTCCCGGATTTTCAGGAGCATTTCTTTTGCTTTATCCTCCGGGTATCCCATGGATCGGATTTTGTCGCTGTAAGGTTTTGCCATCTGATTCAGTTCAAAAAGTGAAATAATATCTTCATTTACTACAGCAATAATCCGATCCACAAGCTCAGGTTTTTTTGCTTCGGCAATCCGAAAAAAAGCAGTCCCCGATATAAGTATCTGAAAAATAAAACAGCATATCAGATACAGCATGAACTTCAATATCTTATCTTTTATGTTTATATTATTTTGCACAAAATTTTTTCCATCGTAATAATATTAACCCAAGTTGCGACCTGTTGAAAAAATAGTCTCCCCCTGCCCGGTGGAAGATTGACAAATCCGAACCCCCTGCCGGATTTGTCAATCCGGCAGGAGCATAGGTGGCAACTTGGGTTAATATCAGGAGTTACGCAGTTGAAAACCGCTTTTTTTATTTAACCGTAAATCCCATAGGTTAGGATGAATGAAATGAACCCCAACAGTTGTTTATTCTTGTCGGGGTTCATTTCATTCACCCCGACCTACGGTACTGATTCAGACAATTTAAAAATTAGAACAAATATCTGTTTTTGTCAAATCAGATTCTACGGGAATTAAGTTTTGGGTTTTAAGTTTCAGGTTTCAGGTTTTAAAAATTGTAGGAATCCTTGATACTTAATATTTTAAAATCCAAACTCAAAACTTAACTTAAACGAACCTGAAATTTTCATTACATAAATGATTCAATAAAATCTTTGACCTCATCTTTTCCCTCATAAATCCCGTAATGACCTTCACAAAGAATATCTGCTTCAAGTGAGATCATCAGGCTCAGCGAATAAAGATAATCTTCTTTATCAGAAAGAAGACCCGGATGCAGGGACCGTGAACATCCTGGGCAAAAAGCACTTTTAATCCATTTGATTCAGTCATGTAAACCACTGATCCCGGAGAATGCCCCGGAACATGGATTGCCTGAATTATTCTCTCCCCTAAATGAATATCTTCCCTGTCACCGGTTAATTTTCTGTCAACAGTAAAAGGCTGAATTTCTGCTCCATACCATGCTGCGGCAGTTACTTCATTATCCCCCTGTTCAAGAAACCGGGCGTCTTTTTCATGACAGACAATTTTACATGGAATTTTTTCCTTCAAAGCACTGACGCCGCCGGTATGGTCAAAATGACAGTGAGTGATCAGAACATACTCTATATGCTCCGGTTCAACGCCGCATAATCTGATATTTTTCAGCAGTTTATTCAAAGAATCGCCGCAGCCGGCATCTATAAGTGCCGCATGTCCGTCAAAATTGATCAGATAAACAGCGGCATCCTGATATGAAGTCAGTTTCCCTCCGCCAACCTGAAATATCTCATCGGTTATTCTCATAATTTTCCTTTAAAAAGAGAAGCCAAGTTTTTTGAAAGACTTAGTTTCTTTCAGTTTATGAGTTGCGCAGTTGAAATTCATTTTTTTATTTAACCGCAAATATCGCAAAGTTACGCAAAGATATGTTTTAAAACTTTGCGCCCTTTGCGGAGAACTCTGCGCCCTTTGCGGTTCATTTTTACGATGCAAAAATTCCAAATGCGTAACTTCTACAGTTATAAAACTTCATAAGTTCGTGCTATATGTAACTTTTTACCGCAAAGGACACAAAGAAAGCACAAAGGACACAAAACTTTGTGAAAACTTTGTGTCCTTTGTGGTTAAAAAATTAAAAGTTGCACATTGCGTAAGTCCGGTATTATTTATTGCCCAACTGATATTTTTTTACTGCTCTGTTATGCTCTCCCAAACTTGTCGTAAACTCATGAGTACCGTTACCCCTTGAAACAAAAAAAAGAAAACCTGTATCTGACGGATAAATCGCGGCTTCTATTGATTCACGTCCTGGATTTGAAATAGGTCCCGGCGGCAGTCCCTTTATTTTATAGGTATTATAGGGAGTTGATTTATCAAGATGTATCCGTTTCACATTGCCGTCAAAATCTTTTATATCGTAAATCACGGTGGGGTCGCTTTCAAGACGCATTTTTTTCTTTAAACGGTTATGAAAAACAGATGAAATAAGAGGACGTTCAGATGGGTCTCCTGTCTCTTTTTCAATAATAGATGCAAGGGTTACAATTTCATGAATTGAAAATCCCATGTCATTTGTCTGCCTTTGCCATTCAGGAATAAATACTGTCCGGAAATTTTTTACCATTGAAAATATGATCTGTTTCGGCTGGATATTTTTCGGAAAATAATAAGTATCCGGGAAAAGATACCCTTCAACTGTTTCTGCATCAATCCCCTGTTTGTGAACAAAAGCCGGGTCAGTTGCAGCCTTTAAAAAATCTGCTTTTGTTCCAAATCCTTCCGAGGCTGTCAAATCGGCAATCTGATACATGGAATACCCTTCAGGAATAGTCAGTTTACATAGCCTTACCTTTCCGCTGATCATGTCTTTCAGTATCTCGGCAGGGGACATAGAAGAAAAAAATCCGTATTCTCCGGCTCTTATCTTTTTGTCATACCCTTTGAGACGTGCAAACCATTTAAACTTAAAAGGATTATCTATAATACCTATTTCGTACAGACGCTCTGCGGCTGTTTCAAATTTCTGTCCCCTGCTGACAATCATTATTCTCTCTGTTTTATCTGTATTAACAGGTTTATCTGCATATATAAAGAACAAATCTGCCAGAAAATATGAAATGAAAAGAAAAATACCCGCGGCAGCAGATATAGAAATGATGATAAAAAATTTTTTCAATTTTATTTCTCCGTTTTTTATATTTGGTTAATATGCTTAAAGAGTTCCCAAGTCTCTGAAACTTGGCAGCCCGCCTTTGACAGCATTACCGATTCCCAATATCATACGCTACTTTATACCGGGTTGTCAAAAGGGTTATAAATTTACAATTAAAAATATTGACAAAAAAATTTTTTTATCATAAATAGTATGAAACTTGCAAGCGGGCATAGCTCAGTTGGTAGAGCACAAGCTTCCCAAGCTTGGGGTCGCGAGTCCGAATCTCGTTGCCCGCTCCAAATTTTTTTTACAGCAGATATGTTAAGCAGATCGGAAACTTGTAAAAGTTCGTAGTACCGCCTTTAGGCGGTTATTCACGTCAACCGCCTAAAGGCGGTACTACGAGCTTTTGTTTCAGATTCTTCGGAAGCAGATGCGGTTTAGGTAAATCTTTCTCTCTTTTATCATTTTTCACGTAGCGGAGCGTAACCCGACATTCTGAAAAATGAAGAAGATTATTAAGAGTGAATTGCGATTATTTTTTTCGTACGGTTATTTTTATGAACAGATAACTATTCAATATCCGCGACAAAAGGTTTACTGAGTGTAAAACGGGCATCTGCCCGTTTTTTATTTTTTCAGGATACCATAAGAAAATGAGTTCAAAAAGAAAAAAACCGGATATAAAAAAAGAGAGACCTCCGGTAAAAGAGAATGGAATAAATGCTCCGGTTGTTTCTGCTGAAAAAAACAGGACCCCCGTCATAAAGACTGACGATATCAGACTGATAGCCGAGCCATTATGTGAATCTGAGGGGATGGAACTGGTTCATGTGGAATATCAGCGGGAACCCGGGGGAGAGTTCTCCGTCTTTATATAGACAAGCCCGGAGGTGTTTTATTAGATGACTGCGTCCGTATCAGCCGGCAATTAGACGATCTTTTAGATGTCTGTATTACAATGCCTGATGTCGGATATTCTCTGGAAGTATCTTCACCGGGGATAAACCGTCCTTTGGGAAAGGAGGGAGACTTTGAAAAATTTAAGGGTAATATTGCAAAAATCAGGACAGTTAAGCCGATTGAAGGGCAGAAAAAATTTCACGGCGTTTTACAGGGAATATCGGAAGGGACTGTTTTTATTAAAGTTAATGAAAAAATTATCTCCATTCCTTTTCAGGAAATCACCAAAGCCCGGCTGGTCAATTATCAGTCTTTATGAAAGCAGATCATGATTTATGAGCCGGAAATTTTTCAATTATAATATGCAGATCTGTTTTTTTAATCTGATCTGTGCTGTGATGATTTCAGGATGATATTATAAAAATACAGGAAAAAAAACAGATGCTTATAAAAGATGTGAAACGCGTTGTCGAGCAGGTCAGCCGTGATAAAGGGATTGACAGCAATCTCCTTATAAAAGCGGTTGAAGAGGCGATAAAATCTGCTGCGAAAAAAAAATTCGGAAATAAAATTGATATTGAAGTAAAATACAACGAAGAGAGCGGCGAAATTGAAGTTTTTCAGTTCAAAGAGGTTGCAGAAGTGATTACCGAGCCGGAGCTTCAGATGTCTCTTGAAGAAGGTAAAAAGCTCGATTCTGAATGTGAAATCGGCGACAGTATCGGTATAAAAACAGATACCGGCACTTTCGGAAGAATTGCCGCACAGTCCGCAAAACAGGTTATCATTCAGAAAATGAAAGAGGCGGAGAGAGATACAGTCTATTCCGGTTTTATCGGCAGAAAAGGTGAAATCATAAACGGTATTGTTCAGAGATTTGAACGGAATGATATTATTGTCAGTCTGGGGCAGACAGAAGGAATTATGGCGGAAAAAGAGCAGGTCGCAAAAGAGACCTACCGCCGCGGAGACCGCATAAGAGCATACATTATGGATGTCCGTCATGACTCACGGGGTCCACAGGTAATTCTTTCAAGGTCTCATCCTGAATTTCTGGTAAGCCTTTTTAAAACAGAGGTACCTGAAATCAGTGAAGGGATTGTTAATATAATGGGAGTTGTCCGTGATCCCGGAAGCCGTTCAAAAATTGCTGTGGTTTCAAATGACGCTGATATAGACCCGGTAGGCGCATGTGTAGGGATGAAAGGGAGCCGGGTACAGAGTGTTGTTCAGGAGCTTAGAGGTGAAAAAATAGATATTATTCCGTGGCATTCTGATCCTGCAAAATTTGTATGCAGCGCTCTGGCTCCGGCTGAAATTTCAAGAGTGATTATTGACGAAGATAACCGTTCCATGGAAGTTATTGTTCCTGATGAATTTCTCTCCATTGCTATCGGCAAAGGCGGGCAAAATGTCAGACTGGCATCCAGACTGACAAAATGGCGTCTTGATGTGAAGAATGAAAATCAGTACAATAAAACCATGCAGAATGCATACAATTCTCTGATGGAATTACCCGGAATGAGCATCAGTATGGCTGATTCTTTATATGAACACGGTTTTTTCTCTGCTGAAGAGATCAGCAAAGCTTCAGCGGATGATCTTGTTCATTCTATGGGTATAACCGGAGAAGATGCTGAAAAACTTATTTCTTTAACCGCCGGTTCAAGCCAAAAATTTGCAGTACCGCCTTTAGACGGTGCTGCTGATTCAAATCTGAGTCCTGATGAACCGACTGAAGAACCTTTATCTTCTCTTCTGTCCGCAGTACCGCCTGAAGGCGGTGCTGAGTCTCTGTCCGCAGCACTGCCTGAAGGCGTTGCTGAGTCTATGTCCGCAGTACCGCCTTCAGGCGGTGCCAGTTTTGTCCGCAGTACCGCCTTCAGGCGGTGCTGAGTCTATGTCCGCAGTACCGCCTTCAGGCGGTGCTGAGTCTATGTCCGCAGTACCGCCTTCAGGCGGTGCTAGTTTTTGTCCGCAGTACCGCCTTCAGGCGGTGCTGAGTCTTTGTCCGCAGTACCGCCTTCAGGCGGTGCTAAGTCTTTGTCCGTAGTACCGCCTTTAGGCGGTGCAGTGGTTCCGCCTAAAGGCGGTCTGCCTGAAAATGCAGCAGATAATGATGAAACAAAAAAAAATGGCGATTAGTCAGGGAGTGCAGAAATTTTATTTTTGCAGGAGTGTAAAAATTTTATTTTTGTTCTGTACCGCTAAAACCGGCAGCTAATGAAGGGGGAATGGATGGCAAACATCAGAGTATATGAGCTTGCCAAGGATCTTAATATGAAAAACAGGGTACTCCTTGAAAAACTGGGTAAAATGGATATCGTGGTAAGGAGCCATATGAGTTCTCTGGATGATGAAACTGTATCAAAAATCAGGGCAAATCTTCTTGGCAAAGATGCTCCGGATGAAACACGTGACAAAAAAACTGTTATCCGAAGACGCAAAAAGTTTATTCATAAGAAATCTGTTTTATCTGAAGAGCAGAAAGATACAGGCGTAACAGAATCTTATTCGGAAAAGGAAAGTAATACCGGAGTCGGAGGCAATGATCCGATTAATGAAAGATCGCCTTCTGAAAAAATTCTTCCCAATTTTATAAAAAGGGAAAGAGAACCATCTGAATACAAGAATAAATCTTTTGAAAAAAAAGGGTTTGCAGAACAAAAGGACGGGAAGCAAAGGTTTCCCGAAAAAAGTGAGCCGGTGGAAAAAAAGGTTCCAAATTTTGATACTCCGGTAAAAGCAGTATCTCCTTCAGCCTTATCAAAAGAGAGGAACAATAATAAAAGAGGTTCTGAATCATCGGGGAATACTTCGGATGGCAAAGAGAGAAAAGATTCTCCATATCCGTCACAAAAGAAGTCTGATCATCCGTTATCCCCCGCTGATCTCAAAGCTAAAAAATCAAGAAAAAGAAAACGGCGAAGAAAAGATACGCCTGCAAGAATTATAAAATTGCCGTCTCTGAACGAGGAATCCCAATTGTCTGCAAAGGCTCCGGCTGCTAAAAAGACAGCAACATCGGAAACTGTTGTCCATGTAAAAGATAACAGAGAATTTCATGGGAAACGGAGACCGGAACCTCGTCGTCATCCTATAGACGGTTCAGGTTCCAAAGATAGTTCAAGTGTCAGACCTGTAACAGCCGAGCAGATACCCCCGAAAGATTTGTCTGAAACAGCAGATAAGTATAAAAAGAAACGGAAAAAAGAGGTTGGCGTAATTACAGAATCCGTCAGCGATGATAAAAAACCGAAAGAGATTCGCTGGGCGAAAAAGAAAATCTCATTTAAACGGAAAGAGGTTGTTGAAGGAGATGAGCTTTACGGCGGGCGTGGAAAAAAATCGCGTAAAAATCAAAAGGTCAAAACAACTGTTCAGAACCAGAAGCCACAGATAACAACACCCAAGGCAATTAAGCGAAGGATAAAAATAGATGATACTATTGTTCTTTCGGATCTGGCAAAACGGATGGGTATAAAAGCCGCTGAGATGATTGCTAAACTGATGGGGCTGGGGGTGATGGTAACTGTCAACCAGACCATAGATTTTGATATAGCAGCGTCAGTGGCAGCGGAATTTAATTATGAAGTGGAGAAAGCATCTTTTGAAGAAAACAGTTTTCTGAAAATGAGTGAAAAAGATGTGCCTGAAAATATGACATGGCGGGCACCTGTAGTAACAATCATGGGGCATGTAGATCACGGTAAAACATCTCTTTTAGATGTCATTCGGAAAACCAGGGTAACTGAAAATGAAGCAGGCGGAATCACACAGCATATCGGCGCATATAATGTCTCAACAGAAAGAGGGCAGATTACATTTCTGGACACACCGGGGCATGAAGACTTTTACAGCTATGCGTGCCAGAGGAGCATTGGTAACAGATATAGTTGTACTGGTTGTAGCGGCTGATGACGGCGTTATGCCTCAGACCGTAGAGGCTATCAATCATTCCAGAGCCGCCGGGTTCCGATAATCGTTGCCGTCAATAAGATTGATAAAAACAATGCAAATATTGATCGGGTATATCGTGAACTTTCCGAACATGGACTTATGTCGGAGGACTGGGGAGGCGAGACGATTTTTGTCAAAGTCTCTGCAAAGCAGAATATAGGGATTGATACGCTCCTTGAAATGATCCTTCTTCAGTCAGAGGTGCTTGAATTAAAAGCTAATCATGATAAACCAGCAGCGGGTTATGTGGTTGAGGCAAAATTAGACTCCGGCAGAGGTCCTGTTGCCACAGTTCTTATAAAGGATGGTACCCTTTGCGCAGGGGATGCAGTGGTGTGCGGCATACATCACGGAAAGATTCGCGCCATGCTGAATGACAGAGGGGTTCAGGTTGATGCAGCAGGTCCGTCAGTTCCTATAGAGATTCTGGGATTATCAGGGGTACCTAACGCCGGAGATGAGTTAGTCTCTGTGTCGGATGACAGAAGCGCAAAACAGGTGAGTCTGCACCGTATACAGAAACAGCGTTCCATAGACCTTGCAAAAACAAGCAGAATAAGCCTTGAAAAGCTGTTTGAAAAGATGCAGCAGGGTGAAGTAAAGGACCTTAATCTGATTATCAAGGCTGATGTTCACGGTTCTATTGAAGCTATCAGAGATTCGCTTATCAAACTTTCCAATAAGGAAGTAAACATCAATATAATTCATTCGGCAACCGGCACAATTACTGAATCGGATGTTTCGCTTGCTGCTGTATCAAATGCAATTATTATCGGCTTTAACGTCAGACCCACTCCAAAAGTTCAGACAATTGCAAATGAAGAGCATGTTGACATCCGTTTTTATAATATTATTTATAATGTTATAAAGGATATTCAGGATGCTATTGTCGGAATGATGAAATCAACTTATGAAGAACGGATTTTGGGAAGAGCTGATGTGCGGGAAGTTTTTCATGTTCCAAAAATAGGTGCCATTGCAGGATGTTATGTAACAGACGGAAAAATTCAGAGAGGACAGCTTGTTCGACTTCTCAGAAGAAGGGGTTGTTATCTTTGACGGTAAACTCGGTTCATTGCGGCGATTCAAAGATGATGTCAAAGAGGTTATAAGCGGTTATGAATGCGGAATAGGAATTGAAAATTACAATGATATAAAGCTCGGCGATGTTATCGAATGCTATTATATGGAAGAAATTAAGCCGGTTATCAGTGAACAGTAACCGATGAACAGTACTCAGTGAACAGCGGATCGGAAATGCTTGCGTCGGATTGAGAAATCCGACAACAGAGCAGTATGAAAAAATTTTCGATCTCCTGACAATAAATAAACAGTTGTCAGCAAAGAATAACTGACAACTGATAAAAAAATCTATGGTCGTTGGTATCGGAATTATCACGTTCAAATTGAATGACTGTCATTCTTTAAAAGGGAAACGAGGAGTCATAAAAGCGGTTATCAGCCAGTTACGCAATCATTTCAATATTTCGGTTGCGGAGGTCGGATTAAATGATGTTTATCAGAGAGCATTGATAGGTTTCTCGGTGGTTGGAAATGACCGGAGCATAATAAACTCAAAAATAGATAAAATTTTTAATCTGGCAGATGAGTTGGGATTGGCTGAAGTGGTAAATACAGAGATGGAAATCATCAACTATTAATACCAATTAAGAATTAAGAATCAGGAACTAACAGCGGGTTATGCGTGCCGAACCATACTGTTCTTAAGCATAACCAGTCATTCAACCGGACAGGGCTATCGCCCTGCCGGTTAATTCGGTGTTATATATCTGCTGAATAATAAGGTTAATTTTAAACATTAATTGGCATTATTTAAGGATGGTCACCAATGAGAACATTTAAACGTTCAGATAGAGTCGGAAGTCTGATACAAAAAAATGTGGCAGATATTTTAATGAAAGGGACAAAAGATCCCCGTCTTGAAACAACGGTTATAACGGGTGTTAAAATGTCTGATGATCTGAAATATGTACGGATATATTTTTCCATATCCGGCGACAACAGCAAGGAGAAGAGAAAAGAAGTATCTGAAGGATTTAAGAGCGCCCGCGGATATATCAAACGTACTTTGGCATCTCAGTTAGGACTTCGTTATATGCCGGAACTCCAGTTTTTTTATGATGAATCTTTTGATTACGGATCGCACATTGATAAATTGCTTAAAGAGGTTCAGGAGGCAGGAGGCAGGACTCAGGATGCAGGAGACAGGATGCAGAATTCTGACCTGTGATTTGCAACTTGTGCCTTGCAACTTATTTTTTTATGCAGCCGGAAATCAGCGGAATAATTGTTATTGACAAACCTGAGGATATAACCTCTGCAAAGGTTGTTGCCCGTGTCAAAAAGCTGTTTAATGCCCGGAAAGCCGGACATGCAGGAACGCTTGATCCTTTTGCAACAGGCGTGACAGTCTGCTGTATCAATCAGGCAACAAAACTTGCCCAATTTTTTCTGCGCAGCAGTAAAAGATATGAAGCAGTTCTTTTTCTGGGAACAGCAACAGATACTCAGGACTTAACCGGAAAAGTTGTTTCAAGATGTGAGATACAGCCGTCAGCATTTAGTGAAGAAAAGATATATTCTGTATTTCAACAGTTTAAAGGAGAGATTCTACAGGCTCCTCCGGTTTATTCAGCATTAAAGCATAAAGGAGTTCCACTTTACAAACTTGCGAGAAAAGGTAATCCGGTACAAAAAGATGCGAGAACTGTTATTATATCATCCCTTGATATACTTCATATAAATCTGCCGGAAATTCATTTTGAAGTATCCTGCTCCGGCGGAACATATATCAGGACATTATGCGCTGATATTGGAACAGCACTCGGATGCGGGGGGCATTTAAAAAAACTGAGAAGAACTGAGAGCAGCGGATTTAATATTAAAGATGCAATAAAACTTTCAGAACTGGAATTATTCCCTGATTTATCCGGGAAATTATATGACAGGATTATTCCTATGGCAGACGCTTTGCATAATATGCCGGTCTGTATTGCCGATAACAGGCTTATAAAAAAAATTATCTATGGTCAGAGTATCACAGAAACAGATTTTACAACTGATATGCCGGATGGCTTTATAAAAGTTATTGATATAAGCAACAATCTTCTTGCAGTCTTAAATAAGGAAAGCAAATTTTATAATTATTGTTGCGTATTTCAAACTTCAAGTTTCTAACAAAAATAGGAGGCTGAAAAAAAGTGGCTTTTACAACAGAAGAGAAAAAAGGACTGATTGAAAAATATAAACAGCATGAAGATGATACCGGTTCCCCTGAAGTTCAGATCGGACTTCTGACATATCGGATTTCTTATCTGACAGAGCATTTTAAAGTACATACAAAGGATCATCATTCAAGAAGAGGCTTGCTGATGCTGGTCGGCAAGCGCCGAAGACTTTTAAACTATGTAAAAAACAAAGATGTAAAACGGTACAGAATGATTGTTGAAGAGCTTGGATTGAGAAGATAGTCTTTAAAACCCTGAGGGTCTTGAAGAGTTTGTAGTACCGCCTTCAGGCGGTGGGCGTGAATAACCGCATAAATGCGGTACTACGAACCTGAGTCATTGACAGAGAATTCAACGCCGCTCTGAACCTCAAGGCTCTTGCGGCTTAAAATATAAAAAAATCTACCGTCAGCCTGACGGGAAGTTAAGCCTGCGGAGAGGATGTAAGACATGGGCAGTTAATTCGGGCATCCTCTGTGAAACAGGAATCAGATGATGATCAGCTTTTATCAGATTTTGAAGAGCGGGAGAATATGGAAATATCGTTTAAAGCAGAGGTCGGAGGCAAACCCCTCAGTATTCATACCGGCAAGCTTGCCAAACAGGCATCCGGTGCAGTAGTGGTTCAGTATGGAGAGACAATTGTACTGGTTACAGTTGTCTCTGAGGATGAAATGATAGCGGGATCAGATTTTTTTCCTCTGACAGTTGAATATCAGGAAAAAATATATGCAGCAGGGCGAATACCGGGGAATTACTTTCGGCGTGAAGTAGGAAGACCGAGTGAAAAAGAGACACTGACCGCACGCCTGATTGACCGTCCTATCCGCCCGCTTTTTCCCAAAGATTTTCATTATGAAACGCAGATAATAGCAACGGTACTTTCCATGGATCAGGAGAATGATCCGGATGTACTTGCCATGACGGGGGCATCTGCGGCGCTTGAAATATCAGATATACCTTATTCAGGACCCATTGCAGGCGTCAGGATAGGCAAAATCGCGGGAAAACTGAAAATTAACCCTACCATCAAAGAATCTGAAAAATGTGATATAAATATCATTCTTGCCGGTTCAAAAAACGGAGTTGTAATGGTGGAGGGGGGAGGGAATATTGTCAGTGAAGCTGAAATGCTTGAGGCAATATTCTTCGGACATGAGGCATTGCAGCCGATGATTGATTTGCAGATAAAACTGAGAGAGGCTGTAGGCTTGCCCAAACGCATTGTTATCTCTCCTGAAAAAGATAAGGAACTGATAAGCAGAATCGAATCTCTTTGTCTGGTTCCGATGAGCGAAGCAATCATAATACCTGAAAAAATAAAGAGAAATAACAGATTTAAAGCAATCAGAACAGGTCTGCATGAACAAATGGGAGAAGTCTGCGCTGAGAACCGTAAAAATGACATTAATGAAATATTTCATGATCTTCATAAAACTTTATCCAGAGATTTGGTTCTGAATCAGGGACGCAGGATTGACGGAAGAAAATTTGATGAAATACGTCCTATTGCCTGTGAAGTCGGTATGCTTCCGAGACCTCACGGCAGCGCACTTTTTACACGGGGTGAAACTCAGGTATTAGGGGTTCTGACTATCGGCTCAGGTCAGGATGAGCAGCGAGTTGAAACCCTGAGCGGTGAAGAATCAAGACCGTTTATGCTTCATTATAATTTTCCGCCGTTTTCTGTGGGTGAAGTAAAGCGTCTTGGGGGACCGAGCCGCAGGGACATCGGACACGGGGGATTGTCAACACGGGCAATTGAAAAAGTTCTCCCCCCCAAAGAAGGCTTTGATTATACAGTCCGGGTGGTATCAGAAGTACTTGAATCAAACGGCTCATCATCTATGGCAACAGTATGTGCGGCAAGTCTGGCATTAATGGACGGCGGAGTTCCGATAAAGAGTCCGGTTGCCGGAATTGCCATGGGTCTGATGAAAGAAGGCGATAAGATTGTGATTCTTTCCGATATTATCGGAGATGAAGATCACACAGGCGATATGGATTTCAAAGTAGCCGGAACAAAGGACGGCATCACCTCTCTTCAGATGGATATAAAGATTCATGAAATCTCAAAAGAGATTATGGAGAGGGCTTTGGAGCAGGCAGGGTCGGAAGAATCTTTATTCTTGATAAAATGCTGGGGACCCTGAAAGAGTCAAGAAATGAAATTTCACCTTATGCGCCCAAAGTAATTACTTTTAAAATCAATCCTGACAAGATAAGGGATGTTATCGGACCTGCGGGAAAGATTATCCGGGCGATTCAAAGTGAAACAAACACACGGATTGAAATTGATGATACAGGTCTGGTAAAGGTTTCTGCTACATCCAAAGAAGAGAGCGAAGCATCTGTAAAACGGATAAAAGAGATTGTCAAAGAGGCTGAGGTCGGCGAGGTTTATGACGGGACAGTGGTAAGAATCACAGATTTCGGGGCATTTGTCCAGATTTTACCCGGAACAGACGGACTTGTGCATATTTCACAGCTTGCAATGACCCGTGTTAAAAAGGTAACAGATGTTGTGAAAGAAGGGGATCCGCTTAAAGTCAAAGTTATTGAAGTCGGCAAAGACGGAAAAATACGGTTAAGCCATAAAGCGGTTTTGGAAGAACAAAACCGTAAGGGCGAATAATTATTCGCCCCTGCATATTTCCCACTTCCTTTCAGGGAAGGGGGCAGGGGGTTAGGTTTTTGGAAGATAAAAACATTGGTAAATAAGACTCTTCTTCATAACGGAATCAGAATACTGACTCAGAAAATGCCTTATGTGCGCTCTGTATCAATGGGGGTGTGGGTCAATGCGGGCGCAAGAGATGAACTGCCCGCTGAAAACGGGCTTTCCCATTTTATTGAACACATGATCTTCAAGGGAACCGCCAGACGTACAGCATTTCAGATTGCCGGAGAATTTGACACGGTCGGCGGCAACTCAAATGCCTTCACCACAATGGAAACAACCTGTTTTCATGCCAAAGTCATGGATACACATCTTGGAACAATGGCTGATATTCTCTGCGACATATTTTTAAACTCACTTTTTGATGAAAAAGAGGTTGAAAATGAGCGTCCTGTAATTCTTCAGGAGATTGGAATGGTGGAAGACTCTCCTGAAGATTATATTCATCTGCTTGCTGAAAATACATTCTGGGGGGATCATCCGCTTGGGCGCTCAGTTCTTGGAACAGAGGAGAATATCAGCGGATTTAATGCGGAAAATATAAGAAATTTTTTTCACAGACTGTATCAGCCTGAACGGATTGTAATCTCTGCTGTCGGAAATCTGGAACATGAGCAGTTTCTTGATCTGGTGGGACCAGCGTTTGAATCTCTTACTCCGGGGAACGGTTTTCCGGAGCGGACATCGCCTGAATTTCATTCACAGACCGCAGTATATCCCAAAGAACTGGAGCAGGTTCATATATGTCTTGAGACGCCGGGGCTGGCAATCACTGATCCTCGCCGTTATGCGTTTTCTCTGATGAATACCATACTCGGCGGAAATATGAGTTCACGGCTTTTTCAGGAGATACGGGAAAAAAGAGGCTTGGCTTATTCAGTCTATTCTTTTATCAGTTCATACATGGATACAGGAATGTTCGGAATCTGTACAGGGGTTCATCCTGATAAGACAGAAATGACAATTGATTTGCTGTTACAGGAGCTTTGGAAACTGAAAAAGAATAAGGTTGATCCTCAGGAGTTACGTCATGCAAAGGAATTTTCCAAAGGCTCTCTTCTGCTTTCATCGGAAAGTACTGATAATCAGATGGTCAGACTGGCGAAGAGTGAAATTCATTTCGGAAAATATGTGCCGTTACCGGAGATTATTGATAATATTGAAGCTGTTGAAGAAGATGAATCCTTGATTTGGCAGATACTCTTTTTCAGCCTGACAAGTATGTGCTTACGCTGCTGGGGACGTCCGTAAAGATGCCTTATTAAAGACCTAACCCCCCTGTCCTGAAAGGAAGGGGCGATAATTATTATGCTTTGCCGCCTATCTTTGCAACTAACTGATTTGCCACATGCAAAGCCTCTTCCGCATTTTTTGCAATGCCGTCCTCGCCGATCTCTTAACACATGCAGATTTCCGAAAAAATTTGCCTTTAGGCGGTTCGGCGTGCTGCGGTAACAGTCTGATTTCACACGGACCGCCTAAAGGCGGTACTACAAACTTTTACAGGCGGGTCCTGCAGTGCGGTAAACGTCTGATTTCACACGGACCGCCTAAAGGCGGTAAATAGAATCAACTGGAAAATATCCGGCTAATATCATTGTAAAAGACATATATCATCAGCAGAAAAAGGATAAATATCCCTGTCTGTGTGGCAATTTCACGCACTCTTGTACTGACGGGGCGTTTCATAATCAGTTCTATAAAAAAGAAAACAAGATGCCCCCCGTCCAGAACAGGTATGGGAAGAAGATTCAGAATAGCAAGGTTGATGCTCAGAAGCGCTATAAAGAAGAGCAGATGCAATGCCCCTTCTTTGACCTGCTCCCCTGCCATCTGGGCAATCATAATAGGTCCTCCAAGCGTTTTTGCCGAAACAGTCCCCTGTATCAGTTTTACAATACTGATGATGGTCAGTTCCGTTACCTCATACGTCTGAGCAAAACTCTTAGAAAGAGCCTGAATCGGATTCAGCGATTTTGAATATACATCTCCGGCGGATGTAACCCCTATCACATACCGTTCAATATCCTCTCCGAACAGGTTTTTCATTATTCTAGGCTGGGGCGAAACATGAAAAAGGAGATTGTCAGCCTCTTCCCGTTTTACAGACACGGCAAGCTCTTTTCCCCTGCTCTGAGAGATGAACTCAGCCATCTGCTCCCAGTTTTCAACAGGCTTTCCGTCAATTGCCAGAATAGTATCCCCCTGTTTAAGTCCTGCTTTATAAGCCGGCGTTCCCTCTTCAATCTTTCCAATCTTTGCTTTTAATATAAATTCGCCGGAAATAATGAATATTCCAAAGAAAATAATCACTGCCAGCAGAAGATTGAAAAACGGACCTGCGGCAACAATTGCCATCCTCTGAAGAACGGGTTTATGAGTAAAAGAGACAGGAATATTTTCAGGTTCAATCTCTGCCTCAGGGTCTTCGCCGATCATTTTCACATATCCGCCCAGGGGGATAGCTGAAATGCGGTAATCTGTGATGCCGACAGTTTTGCCGAATATACGTGGACCAAATCCTAATGAAAATTTTTCAACACCCACGCGGAACAGTTTGGCAATGATAAAATGTCCCAGTTCATGAAAAAGAACCAGCACGCCCAGTACAACAACAAATCCGAAAAAAGAATTGAGCATAAATATATCCTGTAAAAATATAAGGTTAAAAAATATTTTATTTTACCTGAAATTGTGAGATGAATAACAGCACTCTGAAGAAAAACTGTATTATCATCATAATATAACAGACAAATTGTTCAATGGCAAGCGATTTTATGACTATACGAATTGAAAATCGAAAACCCTGACGGTTTTCAGAAATTCTTAGGATTTTTTATGATGATGATGATTCAAGTGCAATCAGCCACGCCTTCATATCGCTTCCGCCGCCGAATTTTCCTATGGTTCCATCGCTTCTGACAACCCTGTGGCATGGAATAATAATCGGAAAAGGATTTTTTGCAATTGTGTTTCCTGCAAAACGGGCGGCTCCGGGATGCCCGACTGCTTCGGCAATCTCTTTATAAGTCCGTAATTCACCATAAGGAATATCTGCTGTGGCAATAAGTACAGCTTTTTCCAATTCTCTGAAGTCTCCCATATCCATCCATTCACGGGGGATTCTGATATTACATTTTAAAATGCCTTTAAAATAATCAGAAACGGTATCTGCAACAGCCACAGACTGGGGATGGGAATTTACCGGATTATTTGAAAAGGATGCTCCTACTTTGGCAACAATATCTTCTATCAGGTCTTTTTTGTTCTTGCGGGGGAGTAATATTCTTATGATTACAAACGGGTTTTCACGATAAAGGATTGCGCCGCTACCAAGAGGGGTCTGAAAAATAATATTCTGATTCTTTATGATATTATCTTGCATGATTAGATGCCCGATGAAGACTTGGAAGGGGTTATAAAAATAAGGGGTACAAAGCTATGGCTTTGTACTGTATGAGAGTGTCAAAGTAACAGCTTTGTCCTTCTTATTCTATCGGTTATGAGCCATAAGAAAATTCAGAAATCTGATCAGGTCTCTTCAACAGTAATTGCTTTTTCTTCACAAATTTCTACGCAGCTTTCACAACCAAGACACTCTTCAGCATTTACAGGATTAGATTTTCCATCAATCATTTCAAAGACTTCAACCGGGCAGACATCTACACATTCTTCACAGCCGACGCATTTATTTTCGTCAACTATAGGATTAAAAGGCATCTGAAACAAAACTCCTTTCCTGAAGTAAGTAATTGAATCTAAGTACAGAACGGCAATATAAGCACTTCTCAGGAGTGCAAAATTTTCTGCTATAATACCGATCTGTACTTAGTCATAAGTCAAAATTTCCGCATAAAACTGACTGATTAAATATGATTAATCAACCAGTTCAATTGCACTCTCTTCACAGGTTTCAACGCAGCTTTCACAGGCTTCACAGTCTTCCTGTCTTACAACATAACATTTTTCATCCTTCATTTCCAGTACATCAACCGGACAAATATCAACACACTCTCCGCAACCCACACATTTTTCTTCATCAACTACAGGGTAAGACATTTTTTAAATCTCCTTTTCTACTAAATAAGCTGTTAAAATTTATTTTTACCATTTTTTCCTATATGGAAAGAAAATCCATTATAACAATTGACAGAGTGAGTCAAGCCTTCTTGCAATTTTTTCAGAATAAAATTGCAAAAAAAATATAATTATTTATAAATATTCATTTTTATTACAGAGCTAAATTTCCATATAAATAATCAGTGTATTTTTAATATTCATTCCGATATTCTTTGGAAATTCAGGTTTTGAAATACATTGATAAAAGAACTGATATGGCGTTTTTCCGGGTGCAAGATAGATTTTAATCGCATTATCAGACATAACAGTCATATCATCTGCTGACGGCTCAGGAGCATCGCTTTCTGCAAGATTATGAAGATACCTGATAAAATCATTTTGCCATATATCGGATGCCTCTCTTTTCTGAGATACGGGAATAGCATCCCAATGATGAATCAGCTTCATATCCGGTACTTTATCTGTTATATGCTCAAGAACAGCGGGGCTGTCGGTAATAAATATTCCTGATAATTCAGGATCATGCTGCATAAGATTTAACCATGCCTCTATGCGCTCTGATGTCATATAATTCCCCATATCCTCTTGAATCACCTGAAATTCAGCATTTGGGATCAAAAATTCAGGATCATCGTCATGCAGATGTTTCATGAGCTTCTGCTCCAGCCCTTTGAATTCATCAAGTCCCTGATTCACATCCTGATTCTGTATATCAAATTCCTGTGCAATCTGAAGAAAAATCCGGGCATTCAAAAGAGTATCAGGTATTTCATCTTCTTTTTTTGCATCTTTGTATTTTCTTATTTCTGACATGATTCTTTTTTCAGATGTATCTTCAAAAAAGGGAATTTTCTCTTTTTGAAACTTGAGGAAAGATTTTTCTGAACCCTGATGAATACTTGCCCAGTTTTTATAATCTCTTATAATGGCATTTATCTTCTGTTCATCGCCGGTTACAGGTATTTTTATATCAAGAATACCTTTTTCTCCCCACTTTTTCATTGATTCAGGTATATTCTGAGAGATTGCCTGATAAACAACAGTCTGTTTGAAGCATGAAGCCAATGCTTCTATAGTTGCTTCCGATATATATGTAAATGGAAAATATACAGGATTCATTGTTCTCCTATTTTATTTAATAAAAATAATTCCTTTCAGAAACTTAGTACATGAAACAGTGTATTCGTTTCCGGTTCTTATCAGCGATGAAAGTTATGTTTTGTGTTCTCGGTGTCTTAGTGTCTTAGTGTTTTTTACCACAAAGACACAAAGACACTAAGAACTTAGTACATAACGGTAATTGCGTATCTGGTTCTGAGATATACAAGAACTTGGATTCTTAGACAATCTTCTGATCTCTTATCATTATCCCCCGTACCGCCAACTGATCCCGAATCTGATCTGCAAGCTCCCAATTTTTTTCTTCTCTTGCTTTTTCTCTTTGAGCTATCATATCATTAACTTCTGAATCCTTATCCATATCCCCGAAATCAAATATATTCAGGACCGAATTTATGTTCTGAAATGCTTCTATGATTTTTGAAGCACCATCGGGTGAAATTTTCTTCTCCAGATTCAGGATATTTATCTTTTTGACATTTTTGAAAATAGATGAGATTGCCGCAGATATATTCAGATCATCATCCATTGAGCTGATAAATTCCTGTTTTATATCATATAACAACTGGTCTGATTCAGGTTGCAGGTTCTTCTCTCCTGACATCTGACTTCTGACTTCTGACTTCTTTATTTCATTTAAGGTATTGATACAGGTATCAAACCTTTTCAAAGAATGTTTTGCATAATCAAGCTGCTCTGTTGAAAATGTAACCGGCTTTCTGTAATGAGTTGAAATCAGCCAATATCGTATGTCTCTGCCGGAATATTCCATTTCTGCAAGGTCCTGAAGGGTAAGAACTCGCCATTTGTCATCCATTTTTTTGCCGTCAATCAGAACCCGGTCGCAGTGAATCCAGTATTTTGCCAACGGCTTGCCTGTCAGAGCTTTGGCAATGGCAATCTCATTTTCATGATGAGGAAAGACCAGTTCCCGGCTGCTGGTGTGAATATCAAAACTCTCTCCAAGATATTTCATTGATATTGCAGCGCACTGAATATGCCATGACGGGCGTACATTCCCCCAATCTGTTTTAACGTAAATTCCCCGTTTCAGCTCTGACAGCCGGGAACGTTTGAACAGGGTAAAATCTCTTGGATTATCCTTTTCATATTCATCCAAATCTACGGTGGCACCGAGCTTTATCTTATTCAAATCAATTCCTGACAATTTTCCATACTCGGAAAAACGGGAAATGTCAAAATATAATGACCGGAGTTTTTCATAAGCAAATCCTTTTTTCACCAGTTTATCCGCCAATATAACCATATCTTCAATATGTTCACTTGCTCTCGGATATTTTTCAGCCGGTCGTATTCCTAAAGTTTTCAGGTCTTTTTTAAATGACTGAATATGCTCTTCTGTAAATTCAGCAAGTTCTTTTCCTGCTTTTTCAGAGCCGGATATGGTTTTATCATCCAAGTCCGTGATATTCATGATATGTGTTACAGCATAACCCCGGAATTCAAGATAACGGCATAAGAGATCAGAAAATATAAACCGCCGGCATTCTCCGGGATGGAGTCTGGCATGAGCAGTGGGTCCGCAGGAATATACAGAGACTTTACCCGGCAGCATAGGAATAAAGCTCTCTTTGCTGCGGCTGAGGGTGTTAAACAACTGCAAATCAATCTTTTCCCGGACTGTAAAAAGAGGGGTGCTTAAATAACGCTCTCCGCCGTCAGGAAATATCATGACAATGATCCCCTCCTTCATCGCCTCAGCCTCTTTTGCCGCTATAAACATTGCCGCGCCGCTGCTCATCCCCACAAATAAGCCTTCTTTTCTTGCCAGTTGACGGGTCATTTCAAAAGCATCTTCATCATCAATGTTGATCTTTTTGTCAAGGCGATTTTTTTCAAATATCTCAGGGCAGTAAGCCTCTTTCATATTTTTAAGCCCCTGAATCTTATGCCCAAGATAAGGCTCTACTCCGACAATCTGAATATTCGGATTATATTCTTTGAGACGCCTTGATATTCCCATGATTGTGCCGCTTGTTCCAAGTGTGGCAACAACCGAAGATACCTGTCCGTTGGTCTGTCTCCAGATTTCTTCGGCTGTTCCGAAATAATGCGACTGCCAGTTTGCTTTATTGTTAAACTGATCCGACATAAAATAAGCTCCGGAATTTTCACGCGCCAAACGATATACCTCTTCAATGGCACCGTCTGTGCCGAGATGCCCCGGAGTCAGCAGAATATCCGCGCCCGTGCTTTCAGGATTTTCTGGCGTTCTATGCTTGCAGACTCGGACATTGCCAGCAGGAGTTTATATCCTTTGATTGAACAGATAAGAGCAAGACCGATGCCGGTATTTCCGCTGGTCGCTTCAAGCACGGTTTTATCATGGGTGAGTTCCCCTGATTTTTCACCTGCTTCAATCATAAAGAGTGCTGGTCTGTCTTTGATTGAACCGCCGGGGTTGAAGTATTCCAGTTTTGCCAGAATCTTCACACTGGGGTTGGGGTTCAGATGTCTGATTTCAACTAAAGGAGTATTTCCGATAGTATCTAATATTGAATATGTCATTATTTTTTCCGACTTTTAAATAGTTAAGAAGCTGAATCTTTTAAAAAAATCTTAGCTTCTTATCTCTTACAAAAAACATAAATATATTACTGTTCAGCTTACCGATCAAGTTCATCGGCAACTTTTTGGATCATAGCAGAAAAATAATCCGATACATTCTCTTATTAACATCCGGGTTTATAAAGAAATGTGCGGATGACTCCCTGGTCATCTCCTTTCTCCATTCCGCTCCCGGGAACTTCCAATACCATACTTAATGCCTGCTTAGGTAATTCAAAAGGGGGTTCAGAAAGATAAACCCCTGAATTTTCTTCCAATCTTATATCGCCACCATGCACCTTGTCTATATTCGGCTTGATTGCATCATTATCTTTTGGATAGTGTTCTGTGATAAAGACCCACCTATATTTCCTGAGTTTCTGTAAGATGATAAGTATCTGCTGATTTGACAAATGCTGTAACACCTGTCTGACAAAACATACATCACCTTCCGGCAATTCTTCATCCACGATGTTACAATGGATGAAGCATACAGTTTTAT
Source organism: uncultured delta proteobacterium (assembly GCA_963806835.1). Classification (GTDB taxonomy): domain Bacteria; phylum Desulfobacterota; class Desulfobacteria; order Desulfobacterales; family CAWEAR01; genus CAWEAR01. The sequence goes on along the minus strand of CAWEAR010000013.1, from coordinate 10,641 downwards.
TACCGTATCTTTCCTGATTCCTGCATATAAGCGGCTTGACTATATCAACGCCGATATAGTCGGAACATAGCGGAAGCAATTGTCTGCCTATATGAAAGTCTCCGCATCCCAGGTCAACAAAAGTCAGACCTGTAAAACCCTCACTATATGCTTTTTCAGAAACCATTGAGATATAGGAAGAAACAATCAGCTCATCTTTTGATCCGCTGCCTGAACAGAATTCGCCTTCAGAACCGCCCCAGATATTTGTTCTGTAAATCTCTGTGAATACTTCCTCAACAGCCTTATTGCGATTTTGTTTTCTCTTTATAAGCCGATTAAATCGCCTATAGCGTCCAATGAGAGAGTTCGGAATCAAATTTCGGATGAATAATTTCATGATACTTAACCCTGCTTAACTTTTACGCAATGTGCAGCTTTTTTAACGCAAAGGACGCGGAAAAATCACAGAGATTACAGGGAATTCTTTGTGTACTTTGCGGTTAAGAAAAGTTGCAGACAACATAACTTTCTTTAATTTATAACTCAAGTTGCCACATAATGCTCCTGCCGGATTGACAAATCCGGCAGCGGTTCGGATTTGCCAATCCGAATCGAGCCGTGTGATGCTATTTTTTCAACAGGTGGCAACTTGGGTTAATTTATATCAGTTTTTTTTCTTTCTCTCTTCCTTTGCCGCAACATTCGGATCAATACGCCCTGTTCCCAAAGGTGATAACACATAAAAAAGCATATATAAAAATACCACATGCCCGAAATAAGGGGTTATAAACGATGTAAATAAGGTTATTGAACTCATACGGGAGAACCACGGGTTTCTGCTCATAAATCTTCCTGCATGAAGATAACGGATAAAATAAAGATTCATTAAAATCGCTGTTAAAATCATCAGAGCGAAACAGAAAATTCCCCAAAACCGGGCATAATCCGGGTATTCAGGAATAGCCTGACTGAACATGATCAAGGGAGCAGCGACAAATAACGCTGCACCCGGGGTGGGCAATCCTTTAAAGAAACCGGGAATCGGATTTTTATCTATAGTAAAATAGATCAGCCTGCATATTCCCATAACAGCGTACAATATCGCAATAAATCCAATAGGAAGATTCTTAATTACCGGATCAGAAGACTGAGATAAAGTTATATAAAATATCCATGCAGGTGCAATACAGAAACTGACCGCATCTGAAATATCATCTAAAACCCCGCCGAATGTAATATGACGGGGAGATTCTTCATCAGGAAGCGGTTCTGTCAGTCCGAGTTTTCTTGCCAATGCGCCGTCAAGTCTGTCAAAAAAAGCCGCACCTATCAGAAAGAGACATGCCTCCCGGATACGATCCTGATATGCAAAAAAGACAGCCAATAATCCCATAGCGGCATTCATTACAGTCAGAGAATTTGGAAAAAATGCCAGAATTCTCCGGCAAGGAGATGATCTCCGAAACAGAGATCATCCAGACAATAAGTGCCGTATTTTCTGCAATATCCGGCAATAGAGCCAAAGTTTATAATCAGAAATATAATCTCAATAAAAAAGAAACCGCGCAAAGGAAGATTTCCGAGCCATGAAATCAGATAATAAATTCGGGACGGCGGACCTTCAGGAACATAAAACGCGTAAGCATACAGGAGCGCACCCACAGGAGCGGCAACAATAGTTCTTAACCGGGTAAATTCAGTCGGTTCAGGTTCCAACCCCTGACGGATAGCAAATCCCCGTAAAAACTGTGCAAAATTATCCCGAACCAGCACTGTTACACATAAAAGCAGAATAAAAATCGCATGCAGCAATTCTGTTTTTCTGTAGTCATGAGAGATAAATGTCAGACGCCACATCACTCCGACAGCAACCAATGGGAAAATAATTGAATATACAATCTTATCCATCAGTCGATCTGCAAGAGGAGCCAATGTGGAATCCGGATGAAACCGGGCGGCAAACCACCCGTCCACCAGATCAAAACTCATTGAGATAAAAAGAAGAATAACCCCAAGAGTATAAAGGAGCGGACTACGCGTCCACATAACGCTGATAGCACAAAGAAGCCCGCCGAATACCAGAAGCGGACGACCGTATATTAACATTGTTGTAACTCTTTTTGATATGTGATCTTTTTCTTGCATAAACAGCTCCTACAGGATTATACAGGATTAAGAGGATTGATCTTTTCTTAATTCTCAATTCCTAATTCTCAAAATCCGGTTTCAGCATTTTATTTATATCTTCAGGAAATGCCATACAGACTGATTCATTAAAAAGTTTCTGAAGCGCACCCACATCCGGTGTGCCTAATGTCTGACTGAAAAAAGTACGGGGTGAAAAAAGAAGATGAAACCGGGTAAAATCATCTGATTCCGCTCCTGTGAAAAAATTCATATTAAAACTGTAAATTCCCATCTTGTCATAAGACTTCATTGCTCTGGTAAGACCTTCGGCAATATCAGGCAGATCATTATCGCTTAACTCAAGGGTGGAACATACATCATCCGCAACCGCCAGCACATCTCCTGCAACACCAATCGGCGCGTAGGCAGTAAACCAATTGATTCTGCCGATTTTTCCCAAATATCTGTCGCCAGTTTCTGTTTCAGCTTTTACCAAATCAGCCCAGAAATTTGTACCATTTTTTTTCATATAAATTTTTGCAGCTTCTAATTCATTTCTCAGAAGATTCGGGGCAAAAGAGGTAGCAAAGACCTGTAAATGCGGATGAATCAGAGAGCTTCCTGAAGGGGGCATGTAATTCCAGTTGATAATATGATAAACAGATTCAGGATGTTTCATCTGATGAACTCTTTGAAAAAATTTCATTGCCAATCCAAATCCTTTGGCAATCTGTTCCGGCTTGATCTCAGTCATTGGAATATAATGGCGGCTTCCCAGTGTTGCGACTGCTCCGAGAGTATCATAAGGTGCAATGTTCGGAAAAAGCACCATGTCATCTGAAACAAGTCTCCCTTCAGGTATAATCTCAGGTGGAAAGCATGGGGTTATCTGCATTACTTTGTCCGGGCAGAAGGGACATTGTAATTCTGTGCCGGAAATCAGTTTCTCAAAATCAGGCTTTTCCCATTGGAGTTTCATAAAATGACAGATGCGTGAACTCCTTTTTGTCAGAGGGTCTAATCTTATTTCACTCGGAATAGTCTTGCGCTCCATATCTTTCCGGGGATTTAAAATCACACTTTCTTTTTGTATAGATTCAAATTTCATTATACATTTCTCCGTATAATTCCTAATTCTTAATTCCTAATTTCTTCCAAATCTCTGAGCGATTTTTATAAGCATCTTTATTATTAGGATCCAGTTCAAGAGCTTTATTATAATCTTCCAATGCCTCTTTGTACATTCCTTTCTGATAACAGATATTTCCCCGGTTATTATATGCGCCGCTGAAAGCAGGGTCTAAAGTAATTGCGTTATTATAATCTGACAATGCTTTGTCAAGAAATCCTTTTTGATACCAGATATTTCCACGATTATTATAAGCTCTGCTGTGTTTAGGGTTTAACAGAATTGCCTGATTATAATCTGTTAAAGCATTCTCTGTTTTTCCTGATTCATACCATATATTCCCGCGATTGTTAAATGCTTCACTATGATTAGGATCCGATTCAATTGCCCTGTTAAAATCGCTTAATGCCTGTTGAAGCTGACCTTTCTTATACAGGAGAGTTCCCCGATTATAATAAGCTCTGCTATGTTTTGGATTTAATTCAATCGCTTTTGTCAGATAGAGTATTTTTTTATCTGCATGATTCACAAAATTACTCAGCATGTAATATGCAGTTGCAAATGATTCAGTCCAGTTCAGACTTTTCAGATAGACACCTGACCTGACTGATGATTCAGATATATTAAAAGCGTTTCTGATATAGTCGTCATCAACAATTGTGCCGGATGTGGTCTCCCAATTAAAATAGCCGTTTTTTAAATGCCATCTGACAAAGACATGAGAGGGAGCAAGTACCATATATATCGGCAGATTCAATACATCGGCAATTCCAAGATAAATGAAAGAAAAGGTTACGCATTCCGCAAAATGAAAATTCTCATGAATGTTTTTTAATACATGAGTTTTATGCCGATTATCAGGGAGAATAATCTGGTTATACTCTTCTTTATTTCTGAAATCAATCCCTGAATTTTTTATGTCAAGATGCCTGATATATTGAATTTCATCCTGATTAAGTCTGCGCTGTTTCAATGCCTCTGAAAGAAGACAGATTCTGCCGTCATAAAGGAAATTTTTATTTAAAAGAATATCATCAATAATTTTAAGTAATTCAACTGCATCATTCTCCGAATAAAAATTCAACTGCAAGTTATTTTTTTGCCGCTGTACTTCATCAATGATTTCATCAAGCACTCTGTAATTCGGCTGAATTCCGGTTTCGCGGGCTTCTAAATCCATAACCTGATGGGCAATGCTCTGATATTTATAATTATGGATGGCATAAACGATGGAAGGTTCAAAAATACAAAAGATGAAAAGAGGAGTAAGTATATATTTATACAACAAGTTCAAAGGCATTTCTGATAATCTCTATGTCAGGATTCTCTTCTCCTGAACGTATTACCACTACATCAAATCGGGCTTTTACATGACTCTGTTTGGTGTTCTTCAGATAATCCAATGCCGCCATTGACATTTTATGTTTTTTTCTGAAGGTAATTGCATATTTCGGATTTCCGAAAGAATCTGATCTCCTTGCTTTGACCTCCACAAAGACAAGTGTATTCCCCTCTTTTGCAATAATATCAATTTCACCGTAACGGGTACGATAATTCTGTGCCAGAATCTGGTATCCGTTTTTTAGCAGATGCCTGACGGCAATGGATTCACCCTCTTTGCCAAATTCTTGGCGGCTGTTCAGCATATTCCTTAACTCCTTTGAAAGTGAGACGGTGAATCGGAGAATACCCGAATTTTTTTATTGCCTCTCTATGTGCCTTGGTGGGATACCCTTTATGACGCGAAAATCCATATTGAGGATACTCCTGATGATATTTTTCCATCAGTCTGTCACGGGTAACTTTGGCAATAATTGACGCGGCAGCAATTGAAACAGAGAGACTATCACCATGTACTATAGGCTCCTGATGCAGGAGTGCAAGGTCTCCTTGCATAAAAACAGATGCAATTCGGAAGGTTCCGTCTATCAGAAGATAATCAGCTCTGGGGCTAAGGTTTCTAACGGCAAAAGACATGGAGAGAAGGGAGGCTTGAAGAATATTGATACGATCTATTTCTAAAGCATCAACAATCCCGATTCCAATAGTAACAGCATGATCATAAATCTTTTCATAAAGATAATCACGCTTTTTAGATGTCAATTTTTTGGAATCTGTAACCCCATCAATTGGAAAGTAAAAAGGAAGAACAACAGCCGAAGATACAACCGGTCCTGCTAACGGACCTCTCCCTGCTTCATCAATCCCGGCAATGGTTAAGAAGCCTTTTTCAATCGCTTTCTTTTCATAGATTCGCAGGTCTGTCATGAAAATTACCAAACATTTGACAGTCATTAGCCATTGGTCATTTCCATTGGCTAAAAACACCAATAATAAAGCTGCCAAATGGCTAATGGCAAAAAATCAGTTAAAGCGTTTCTCTTTGATTCTTGCAGCTTTACCTTTGAGTTTACGCAGATAATAGATTTTTGAACGACGCACCTTACCTTTGGTAACAAGCTCAATTCTGTCAATAACAGGGGAATGAAGTAAAAAAATACGCTCAACGCCTACACCATAAGATACTTTTCTCACGGTAAACGATGCATTTAAGGTACCTTTGCGTTTGCTGATAACAACACCCTGAAATGCCTGAATACGCTCTTTTTCACCCTCTTTGATTTTTACATGAACTTTTACCGTATCTCCCGGATTAAAATCAGGAATACCATCCCGCATTATTTTTCGTTCTATCTGTTCAATGATGTTCATTATACACCCCCTTGCTGAAACTGATTTTAAAAAACTATAAAGATAACAATTAATTGTATAAATTTTATCAGATATGAAATTATATACCATTTTATTTTAAATCCGGCAATGTTAAGTTTTATGGTAGTCGTTCAATATTGACTGATTTTTTAAATTATTAAAACAATAATTTATTTAAAATCATGCTGATTATTGTAAAGATGTATCTTTTAAATATCTGTATTTATTTGATATATAAAATTTTACTCATTATAAATAATATTTAATAATTTAAGATGGTTAATTTGATAAAGTTTTTATAACACCACTACCAGTTTTATTATAGGACAGCTTTTTCTTTATCTCTCTCTTCAAATACCTCTTTTGCTGCAAAAATTCCATTTAATGCTGCGGGAAATCCTGCATAAACAGCCATCTGAATAATGACTTCTACAACCTCCTGTCTGGTACACCCCACATTTAATGCACCGTTAATATGTACTTTTAGTTGAGGTATTGCGTTTCCCAAAGCTGTCAGAGCGGCAACCGTTGCGATTTCTCTTGATTTTAAATCTAATCCGGGTCTTGAATATATATCTCCGAAGGGAAATTCAATTATATATTTTGCCAAATCAGGGGCAATCTCCTTCAAACTCTCCATTACCCGTTCTCCTGCTTTTCCGTCAATCTCTTTTAACTTTTTCCATCCTATTTTATATCGCTCATCCTGATTCATTCTCTCCTCCATGTATTTTTACAAACAGACTTTTAAGCTGTATGAACTATCAGTAATAATATTTAATTATTTAAAATTAAGGTGAAGTTCAGATATTTTTAAAAATTTTCCCGATTTTTATATGGCATGATTTATTTGGAAAAAAATAGGAGTTACACACTCAGAATTTTTACATTGAAAAATGAACCGCAAAATATATTTTTGCAGACTTTATGTTTAAATAAAAAAGACGGATAAGTAACTTCTAAAAAGATATATATTCATACCGATTTTTTGATCACAAAAAAAAGACCCCTGTTCCGCATGAAGCGGAACAGGGGTCCCATATATGAATTTCCCGGCAGCGTCCTGCTCTCCCGTGCAGCTTCCCGCACAGTACCATCGGCGCTCCGGAGCTTGACTTCCGTGTTCGGGATGGGAACGGGTATGGCCTCCGTGCCGTTGCCGCCGGAAAAAAAAATCTCTTCCTCCGACATTATCCTCTCCGGATACCTCATTATAAAAACATTTGAAATTATGTGCCGGTTTTATTGTGGTCAGGACTCACGGCCTATTAGTACCGGTAAGCACACCCGTTGCCGGGCTTCCACTTCCGGCCTATCTCCCCGTAATCTCCGGGAGGCCTTCCGTCCGTATGTTTCCATGCGGAAGGGATATCTTATCTTGAGGCCGGCTTCCCGCTTAGATGCTTTCAGCGGTTATCCGATCCGGACACGGCTACCCGGCGGTGCCGCTGGCGCGACAACCGGTACACCGTAGGTCCGTCCGTTCCGGTTCCTCTCGTACTGGGAACAGATCCTCTCAAATATCCTCCGCCCGTGAAAGATAGGGACCGAAACTGTCTCACGACGTTTTAAACCCAGCTCACGTACCACTTTAATCGGCGAACAGCCGAACCCTTGGGACCTGCTCCCGCCCCGGGATGTGATGAGCCGACATCGAGGTGCCAAACCGCGTCGTCGATGTGAACTCTTGGACGCGATCAGCCTGTTATCCCCGGCGTACCTTTTATCCGTTGAGCGACGGCCCTTCCGTCAGGAACCGCCGGATCACTAAGACCCACTTTCGTGCCTGCCCGGGATGTCTCCCTCGCAGTCAGGCTCCCTTATGCCTTTGCACTCGCCGGCTGGTTTCCGATCAGCCTGAGGGAACCTTCGCACGCCTCCGTTACTCTTTCGGAGGCGACCGCCCCAGTCAAACTGCCCGCCAGACACTGTCTTCAGCCCGGTTTACGGGTCTGAATTAGAATCCTAAAACAGCAAGGGTGGTATTTCAACGACGGCTCCGCCGGAACTGGCGTCCCGGTTTCAAAGCCTCCCGCCTATCCTACACATACTGTTCCAAAATCCCATGTCAAGCTGCAGTAAAAGTGCCGGGGTCTTTCCGTCTATTCGCGGGTACTCGGTATCTTCACCGAGACTGCAATTTCACTGAGTCACTGGTTGAGACAGCGCGGAAGTCGTTACGCCATTCGTGCAGGTCGGAACTTACCCGACAAGGAATTTCGCTACCTTAGGACCGTTATAGTTACGGCCGCCGTTTACCGGGGCTTCGGCTCAATGCTTCTCTTGCGATAACATCTCCCCTTAACCTTCCGGCACCGGGCAGGCGTCAGACCCTATACATCGTCTTGCGACTTGGCAGAGTCCTGTGTTTTTAGTAAACAGTCGCTACCGCCGTTTCTCTGCGGCCTCCCCGGGCTCCGCATGCATGATGCATCACCCGCGGAGGCACACCTTCTCCCTAAGTTACGGTGTTATTTTGCCGAGTTCCTTAACCAGTGTTCTCTCAAGCGCCTCGGGATTCTCTCCCTGCCCACCTGTGTCGGTTTGCGGTACGATCACCAAAATGCCTTGCCAGAGGCTTTTCTCGGCAGTACGGGATCGGCCAGTTTCCGGGACATAGTCCCTCCTCGTAGCGTCTCGGCTTTTATGAAAGGACGGATTTGCCTGTCCCTCCGGCCTACCTGCTTGAACCGTCTGTTCCATAAGACGGATGACCTGCCCCCCTGCGTCCCCCCTTCGCTCCCGTCCCCTTGCGGAGACATCGGCATTCCGGTGGTACAGGAATATTGACCTGTTTTCCTTCGCCTACGCTTTTCAGCCTCGGCTAAGGGATCGACTGACCCTGGGCAGATTAACTTTACCCTAGGAATCCTCGGGCTTCCGGCGAGCGGGTTTTTCACCCGCTTTTTCGTTACTCATGTCAGCATGGTCTCTTCCGTACAGTTCACACATCCTTGCGGTTGTGCTTTGCCCCGTGCGGAATGCTCCCCTACCCAGAAAAGAATCCTGGGATTCTCTCCTGCCGCGGCTTCGGTAATACGCTTGAGCCCCGTTACATTTTCGGCGCAGATTCACTCGACCAGTGAGCTGTTACGCTATCTTCAAAGGATGGCTGCTTCTAAGCCAACCTCCTGGCTGTCTGGCGCTTCCACATCCTTTCCCACTTAGCGCATATTCCGGGACCTTAGCCGACGGTCCGGGCTCTTTCCCTCTCGACTACGGAACTTAGCTCCCGCAGTCTGACTCCCGCTGTCTATGCTGGCGGTATTCGGAGTTCGGTTAGGTTTGGTAATCCGGTAAGACCCCTAGCCCATCCGGTGCTCTACCCCCGCCAGCCATTCACGCGGGGCTATACCTAAATATATTTCGGGGAGAACCAGCTATCTCCGCGTTTGTTTGGCCTTTCACCCCTATCCGCAGATCATCCGAGCAGTTTTCAACCTACACCGGTTCCGAGCCTCCACGCCGTTTTACCGGCGCTTTGCTCTGTCCACGGATAGCTCACGCGGTTTCGGGTCTGCTCCGTACTACTTGACGCCCGTTTGAGACTCGCTTTCGCTGCGGCTTCACCTCACGGCTTAACCTTGCAGCACAGAGCAACTCGCTGACTCATTATGCAAAAGGCACGCAGTCACACCGGAAAGAGCCGAAGCATCTTCCCATGGTGCTCCCACTGCTTGCAGGCAGACGGTTTCAGGTACTTTTTCACTCCCCTCACAGGGGTACTTTTCACCTTTCCCTCACGGTACTGGTTCACTATCGGTTGCCAGGTAGTATTCAGCCTTGTGAGACGGTCCTCACTGATTCCCGCAGGTTCCACGTGTCCCGGGTACTCGGGTTTCCGATCCGGAAAGAGAGAACTGTTTCACCTACGGGACTCTCACCCGCTGCGGTATGCCGTTCCATGCATTTCGGTACCGGTTCTCTTTTTAACTTCCCGACAGTTCCGGAAAACTGTCCGATCAGACCCCTCAACCCCGTATATACAACGCCTCCGGGCTGTAACACATATACGGTTTGGGCTTCTTCCGGTTCGCTCGCCGCTACTTCGGAAATCACTTTTGTTTTCTTCTCCTGCGGCTACTGAGATGTTTCAGTTCGCCGCGTTCGCCCTGTCACGCTATGTATTCGCATAACAGTGTCCCGACATTGCCCGGACAGGTTCCCCCATTCGGAAATCTCCGGATCAGAGCCTGTTTGGCAGCTTACCCGGAGCTCATCGCAGCCTGCCGCGTCCTTATCGCCTCCTGACACCAAGGCATCCGCCGTCTGCCCTTCAAAACCTGACCACAAAATAAGCCCGACACACAATTTCAAACGCCTTTATTTTTACTGTATCCGAATTGTCAAAGAACTCTCCCCGGATATTATCCGCTTTTTCTGGTGGAGGTGAACGGGATCGAACCGATGACCTCCTGCGTGCAAGGCAGGCTCTCCAGCTGAGCCACACCCCGGTCAACAGTTGTCAGCGAACGGTATTCAGCACCAGCTGACAACTGTTCACTGACAACTGTTCACTGACATGGTGGGCCTGGGTGGATTTGAACCACCGACCTCACGCTTATCAGGCGTGCGCTCTCACCGAGCTGCAGCTACGGCCCCTTGCGAAATGCCTGTTGTTTCACTTAACCTGTTTTAAATATATTCCAGACCGACAGTGACATAATTGCCGGATTTTTCTTTCCTTTAAG
>CAWEAR010000012.1:0-12688 GCA_963806835.1 uncultured delta proteobacterium | reverse complement strand
TCCATTGCTTTGCCGCTTCTTGCTTATCATCCGGCTTTGAGTGCTTCATTGCCTGTAGATTTGCTGCTTTTATTCTGTTTTACATTTGGAAATAAAAGCATGGATACTGAAAAGATAATGATACAAGAAAATGTTCATTGCCGTTTCACAATATAATTTACCAATAAGGAGGAAGTTACTAAACTAAGTGCCAGAAATGTTTTTGAAAGGTAAGGTCATAGAACTTCGTCATGGACAGGTAATTACGGAAGTGGTGATTCAGACAGATTGCGGAACAGAAATTGTTTCTGTCATCACAAACAGTTCTGCTGCTAGAGATTGGAACTTTCGGTAGGAAAGGTAGTTCACTCAATTATCAAAGCAACAAGTGTCATGATTATGACCCATTAAATCTCGTTTGCCGGAGGGCAAGAACACAATTTGTTCTCCGGTTCTTTTATTTGTCTTGTTTTGTTCCCACGCTTTGCATGGGAACAAGGAAAAGCGGGTCCCAAGGAATCGGGGAATTTTTTCATGTTTCATTGTTAGAATTATTATTCCCGTATGATTTACATGATTAAATCACGGGTAATCATAAGAATCATCTGAAAATCACAGTTCAGACGGTTCAAGTCTGATACTTGAATCAGTCTGTCCCCCAAGCCTTTTCCACCTTTGCCTGAAGAGCGTCAAGATAAATATAAAGACCGGCGTAAAATAGAGCGTCAGCAGTTGAGAGACAATTAACCCGCCTACAACTGCCAATCCCAAGGCTTTCGAGCCTCGGTTCTGCCCCGAAACCGATGGCTATCGGCAGCGTACCCATGAGCGCCGCCATTGTGGTCATCATAATCGGACGGAATCTTATCAGCGCGTCCTTCATAAATCGCCTGAGCCGCATCTTTCCCTTCGTCTGCGTTGAGCTTCAAGAGCAAAGTCAATCATCATAATTGCATTTTTCTTGACCATTCCGATCAGCATGATAATCCCGATAAAGCCGTAAATTCCAAGGTCTTCTCCAAAGATTAGAAGCGTCAGCAATGCTCCCACACCCGCGGACGGCAGACCTGAAAGAATTGTCAGAGGATGAATAAAACTTTCATAAAGAATTCCAAGAACAATGTAAATCACTACTACGGAGAGAACCAGCAGAACCCAAAGCCCTTTGAATGAGGACTGAAACGCCTGCGCTGTTCCCTGGAAACTGGTGCTAAACGTGGGAGGAAGGTTTTTCCTCGCAAGCTCTTCAACTTCTGCGACAGCATCTCCTAACGAAACCCCGGCGGCAAGGTTAAAGAGAGAGTTACCGAAGGCAATTGTCCTGAGTTGTCCAATAGATAAGAGTCCCCGTACCGAGAGAGAATTTTGCAAGAGTTTCCAAAGATACCAGACTTCCGTTTGACGACCTGGCATAAAGCAGCCCCTGGAGCATAAGGTATCTCTTTCTGATATGCGTATTGAGTCCCGACGATTACCTGATAAGTGTTATTCGGTGCATATATAGTTGAGACTTCTCTTGACGCATAAACCGCGTGCAAGAGCATCTTCAATCTGATACAGATTTACGCCCAAGCCGCTGCCCCTGTCTCTTTCTATCTCCACATTTACCTGGGGATTTTTCAACTGAAGATCGCTGTTGACATCCTGAAGCAATGCAAGCTCCTTCAGTTTTCCTTCAAATTCAGACGCATATTTATAAAGTTCACGGGTATCAGGGTGTTGCAGAGTAAACTGATAAAGCCCTTTGGTAAAACGCGTACCGATACGGATAGCCGGAGGATTCTGCAAAACAACCTTGATTCCCGGCACAGTTGAGAGCTTAGGACGCATTTGCTGAATAATCTGATTCTCCTGCACGAAGTTTACGCTCATTTCGGGGCTTCAGCCGGATCATGAATCTGCCCGAATTTCCAGCCGCATTTGGTCACCCTGAACCTACTCACCGACATGAGCACGCATCCACATTCGGGTCTTTTGAAATTATCCCTGCCAATCTCTGCTGATAACCTTTATGGTCTCAAAAGATACGCCCGGCCGAGCCTCTGGCACCTGCCGAATCTGACCGGTATTTGTGCTTCTGGAAGAAAGCCCTTTGGAATCATGAAAAAAAGAAAGACTGTTACAGCCAGAAGAAGAAGCGAAAATAAGAGCGTTATAAATCGTTGCTGTATGCTCTTTTCAGGGGTTCGTCTGATAAAGATTTCCACTCTGTCAAAAATCCGTTCTGAAGCAAGATAAAATTTTCCGTGCTTTTTCTTTCCTCTTTTTATCAGAACGGAGCATAAGATTGCAGAGCATCGGCGTCAAAGTTAAAGATACAAATCCTGAAATCAGGATAGCCGCAGTAATAGTTACTGCAAATTCATGAAAAAGCCTTCCCGACAACGCCCCCCATAAAAAGCACGGGAATAAAGACCGCTGCCAAAGAGATTGTCATAGAAAGAATTGTAAAGCTGATTTCACCGGAACCTGTCAGAGCCGCATCAAGCGGTTTTTTACCCTGCTCTATATGACGGACAATATTTTCAAGCATGACGATTGCATCATCAACTACAAATCCTACAGCAAGCGTCAAAGACATCAGGGAAATATTATCAAGACTGTATCCCATAAGATACATCACGGCAAATGTTCCGATAACAGAGAGTGGCAGGGCAAGACTTGGAATAATTGTGGCTGAAAGATTTCGCAAAAAGAGAAAAATCACCATGACCACCAGACAGACAGTCAGAAACAGAGTAAATTTGACATCTTCAACAGATTCGCGGATAGATTCCGCATAATCATAAAGAATCTCCATTTTAACAGAGGCAGGAATCTGTTTTTCAAAAATAGGGAGCAGATCTTTGACGGCATCAACAACTTTGACAGTATTTGTTCCGGGCTGCGCTGAATAGCAAGAATAATCGCGGGAACATTGTTGAACCAGTTTGCACGCCTGTTCTGTTCAACACTGTCTATCGACTCTGCCGATCTCATCAAGACGAACGGGCGATCCGTTGCGATATGCCACAATAATAGGACGATAAGCCTCGGCGTTTCTAAGCTGTCCGTTTGCCTGAACCGTGTATTCACGGATAGAACCGGCAAGGATTCCGGTCGGCAGATTGACATTTGCTTTTTTAATGGCTGAAGCAACTTCATCCGCTCCGATCTCCCTGCTTGCCAATGCGTCAGGATTCAGTTGAATACGGACAGCGTATTTTTGTGATCCATATACCATGACCTGTGCCACGCCGCTGACCATAGAGATTCTCTTCGCCATAAGGGTTTCAGCATATTCAGTAACATCTGACAAGTTCCAGAGTCGGCGAACTCACAGCAATATAAAGCACCGGTGATCCGCGGGATCGTACTTTGCGCATACTTGGCGGAGAAGTCATATCAGAGGGGAGCCGTCTTAATGCAGATGATATTGCGGATCGAACATCCTGCGCCTTGCTGATATCCCGGCTGAAGATCAAACTGCAATGTAATTCTGACACTCCCCTGTCTGCTTGCAGATGTCATGGAATCCAGACCCGCAATTGTTGAAAATTCTTTTTCCAAAGGGGTTGCAACAGAAGACGCCATTGTTTCAGGATTGGTTCCTGCCAAAGATGCGAATTTCAATGGTGGGGAAATCAACATTCGGCAGGTCGCTCACAGGGAGCAGACGATACGCCATTATGCCGAAAATAAGAATTCCGATCATCACCAGAGTGGTCATGACCGGATGGGTAATAAATATTTGGGAAAGGTTCATATTTCTCTCTAAACCCTAAGGGTTTTAAAAACCATTAGGGTTTATTAAAGTTTGTTTCCTCGTTCCCACGTTTTGCGTGGGAACGGGATAAGCTCCTATATAAATCAATTTGCCGTATATGTCAAAATAGTTTCATATTGAGGGAAAAAAGTTACAAAAAATTTTTTAATTTTTTGTACTTGACATATTTTATATCGTGTGATACGGAAAATATTGGTATATATTAAAATAGTTTAAATTCCTTGTTCCCACGTTTCCGGTCAAAATATAAAAAGGAGATAATCATGAGTATTGATTTGACAAGTTTTGATGGGCATTCAATGGATGATTGGAATAATGATTCACTTGTTAGCTTAGGGGAAAACATAGAAAACAGAAAAATACAGAGAGAAAGAAGGCACGGAGAAAACAGAGAACACGGACAAAAACCTAACTAATCCGCTGCTCAAGTGGACGGATTATATAGTCCGGTTTTGGCTTTTAATGAAGTCCGCCGCCACTTATCGCGGCGTTATGTCTTTTTGTATCAAATTACAAACCTTAAAGGAGGGTAAAAAAATGAAAAAGAATTTTATCGTCACTGTTTTCGTGTTGCATGTTTTTATGTTCCTGACAACAGCGGGTCATGCAGGAAATGGATTTGACATCACTCAGAGCATAGCCGATAATCCGGCTGTTCAGATATTCAGTCAAAATGCAGACGCCAAACTGGATAACTGGTTTCCCAATGCGAAAGATCACTGGAAAGTCCGAAGCGGTAATAGCTGGAAGAATTACATTCAGCAGCTTACTTCGCCGAATCCGTCTTTAAATCCGCCATCTCCGCCGCAGCCGCCCTGCAAAAAGCAATGGTCTATGTGAAGCCACTGGAGGAGGGCGATGTTTTTATATCTCAAAACTGAATGGCAACGACTCCAATCCCGGAACATATAGTCAACCGTGGAAGACTTATCTCAATCTTGTCGACAATATCTGTCCTTTGCCTGCAAAGCATATTATCAATATGGGAGGGTTCAAACCGGGTCATGTCTTTTACTTTATGTCGGGTGAATATTCAGAGATATATGATATGTATCTCGGAGATGGTAAATATGCAAAGAAAGCAATGTTTCTTCCTCCATATATTTCCGGTACTGAAGAAAATCCTATAACATTTAAAGCTGATCCGGGGGAAAATCCTGTTTTTTTTGCCCGTCTGCCAAATACTTTACCGGGAGAATCGGACAGAAAAGACGGAAATGAAATTTATCCTGTAGAAACTTATGATGTACATCATCTTGTATTTGACGGGTTTGAAATAAGAAAAACATTTGGAAAGGGAATGGTACTCCGTGCTTATGACAGTGAAGTAAAAAACTGCTGGATCCATGATATTGACGGTTTGAGTATTAACAATCTCGGCGGTATATCTGTCGGCCCCGGTTCAGAAGTGAACATTCACCACAACCTGATTCATGATAACTATGACCGCGTCAGACTCAATCTGAGCGGAAATATATACATCGGTCATGCAGAAACTGTCCGTGTCCATGATAATATTATATATAATACTGAACCCACACCATGTAAAACTCAGGATTGTGTTTCAAAGGGCGGATGGGGAATATATTCCAAATATCCTCCCACGAACAATGACACCGAGCTTGAAGTGTATAAAAACGCTTTGTGGAATTGTACATGGCATTCCGTTTTCACACAAACTCCCAAAAGCTATATTCATCATAATCTGATTATGGACAGTACTCAGATGGGAACAATGTCTTTAGCAAATACAATTGAGAATAATACAATTATCCGTGGTCTGTCCTTTCAATATAATACAAATCAGGGTTATCAGTGGAATGAGGTTTATAAGGAAACTGATAAACTGTATTTTCGTAGCAATATTGTAATTGACAATACGCCTGTTTATGGAGGGACAGGTATTTTAAGTATGGATTCGGTTTGGAAGAAGCATATGATGATGTCCGAGCCAATTCCAGTCTGATATTCGATAATAATGTTTACTGCAATTCCAATTTTGATTTGAATACACAGGGGGCATGGCTATTCTTTACCGGATTAAGCAGAGGGGGCATATATAACTTTCCCCAATGGCAGTCGCTTGGCTATGATAGAAATTCACAGCTTTGCCGCAGTGTGACAAAGTCCTTAATTTCTGTATCAATTATTTCGGGACCCGTGAGCGTGTATGAAAATTCATCCGGAAATTATACAGCAACCGCATCTTTTTCTGACGGAACATCCCAGAATATTACCGCTTCCGCTGTCTGGGGTGTATCACCTGCCACTTACGCATCTATGGATTCATCTGTAAAGGGCAAACTGGTTACAAAGGCGGTTACTTCCGATCAGACTGCTGCAATATCGGCAAGCTATACTTACAACGGAGTAACAAAAAGCGGTTCAATGTCGGTTATCATAAAAGATAAAACTCTGATATCTGTTTCTGTTACAGGTTCTGCAAGTGTGTCTGAAAATTCATCCGCAAATTATACGGCAACCGCATATTTTTCTGACGGCACAAATCAGAATGTAACAGCTTCTGTAACGTGGAGTGAGAACTTATCTTATGCCTCTTTTGATTCCTATACAAAAGGCAAACTTGTAACACAGGCGGTTACTTCAAATCAGTCTGCAACATTAACCGCAAGCTATATTTACAGCGGAGTAACAAAAAGCGGAACTAAAACCGTTACGATTACAGATACTAAAATCCTGACATCTGTTTCAGTTTCAGGTTCTTCAAGTGTCATCGGGACTTCTTATGCTGATTGTACAGCAACCGCAACTTTTTCTAACGGAACATCTGAGAATGTGACAGCTTCTGCTGTCTGGACTGAAAGTGAAAGCACGAGTTACACTTACATGGATTCATCAGTGAAAGGAAGATTGAAAATCAATCCTATTAATGTAACCATAACAGCAAGCTATACTTACAACGGTGTAACAAAAAGCGGCTCAAAAGTAATTACCGTCAGATAGCCGGTATGCAACGGCGTGTTTATCAGCATAATACGCCGTTGCCCGGCATCGAGTTAAGCCCGGACAGGTATTGCATTTTTCAATAATGTGTACCAAATGTAAATTATATTTTAACTTTATGTTAAACAACATAGGAAGGGTAATAAAATGAGGAGAGTCAACATATTGGCTCATCATAGTTCTGTTGTTTTGTGTAAATTCAGCAATGGCTGATATTCTTGCCGATTCCGTTCAGGAATTTTCTAATAAACAGGGACAGAATAATTGGTTATACGGATATTATGACATTCCTTTTCAGAGTTCCAGCTTTAAGCGTATGGAACAATATTCTTTCGGAACAGATGAGTTTTGGAAAGAATCCTGGCGTATTTCCGGAGAAGGTTGGACTGCTTTATCGGCTAAAGGCGGGCATCCCAACGGATTAAACACACGTAATATGGAACAATGGGCAGTCCGCAGGTGGCAAAGCGAAAATACAGGAACAGTCACTATATCAGGTTTGTATGCAATGGTTGATGGAAATTGCGGTGACGGAACGACCGGATATATTTTCGTTGACGGAGTTGAAGTCTGGTTCTCAGTCAATCGGGTATGATAATATTGCCGGTGTAAATTACAAAATTGAAGTTCCGGTCAGGCAATGTTCGTCAGTTGATTTTGTGATTTCTCCCGGTGATAAATCGGATGACTCATGTGATTCAACAACTTTTACAGCTACGATTGACGGTTTTACTTCATCCCTCAATGACCCATCAGGAGACGCTGAACCGGCTCATCTTGATGTTATCGGCGCTGAATCAATTCAGACAGGAGACTTTATTCAGTTCAGTATGACTATGGCAGGCGATGTTCTCAGCCAACTGAAACAACAAAGTATCTCTGGTTAGTAGATACTGATAAAAATCAGGCTACAGGACAGACACATAAATTTGTCGGAAGTGAATATAATATACATGTGGAAAATTATGATGGTCTGTGGCAGGGATTTGTAGTAGGAATTAATGAAGGCTCTCCGGGCGGTGGGATCGGTTCTGTTTTTATAAACGGAAATACAGTTTCAATAACTGTTGATAAAACACAGATAGGTTCACCCGCTTCGTTTAACTGGGAGATTGATACATTTTCAGATTCATCAGGAGGAGACGAAACCGACACCTACGCCACAATGACATTGAACCAGATAACTAACGGAATCGGCAAAATAAAACTCAGTCCTGATCAGCTTATTCTGCGTAACGGACAGACAGCAGGAACAGTGAAAGTTCTTGCTTTTGACGATCAGAATAATTCTGTTTCTCTCAGCGGAAAAAATATTGAATTTTTCAGCACCAACCCTTCAGTTGCAACCGTTGACAGTTCAGGAACTGTGAAAGGAACGGGTTTCGGCAGTACAGAAATCACTGCCTGTGTTGACGGAATTATAAGTTCAAATACAACTCAGGTTATGCTTGGAAGATTAAATCTGATTCCGCCTATTCTGCTTTTATCCGTTAATGATAACCCGACAGGACAACTTTCTGTCAATATAGAAAATGCTGACGGTACAACAGATTCGCTATCTGGAAAGACAGTGGAATTTATCAGCAGTAACAGTCAGGTGGTAAGTGTATCAGATAAAGGTGTTGTAACAGCTCATCAGGCTTTCTCAAAAGTTGATGAATCCCCTTCTATCACTGTCAAAGTGAACGGAATATCTGCCAATAACAGTTCGCTTGCCAGAATCACAGATAACTCTTTAGGATTGTCAATGATTTCTATGCCGGGTGAATATGTAAACTTTTATATTCCCCGGCAGGTCGGTACTTACAACTATGAAAAAATTTTTACTGATTATCAGGTAGTTAAAATTACTGATATTGTCTATCTCATAGAGTCAGAAATGACCGGTACTCTGCCGTTTAATGCTGATGTTCAGTATTTAGTAAATGTTCCTTGTCACAGTAACTATGAAACCGGTTGCATATGTGGCTTGGGCAATATCAATCCGATACAGCTTGGTACGGATGTGGACAGTGGCAGCAGTTGCCTGATAGGATTCGATTACCACCCTGATTGGATTACCTTTTTTCATGAAATGGGACATAATTTTACTCTTCCCTGTAAAGGAATCAGTCAGCTTTTATCCGCTTCAGATGGGAAATTCGCAGGTTTTGGAGAGTCTGTAGCTTCTCTGCCGGTTGAATATATTGCTTATGAGTTTTATAATCACCCTGAGAAATATGGCATAAGCAAAACTGATTATATATGGACGGATATGAAAAATTTTGTGGAAAACGACAGAAATGCTCAGCACACATTAGAGGCGTTTGAAGAATTAATTAATACAGGACAAGTAACTGGAATTTTTGATAAAAATGACAAATTGGATGATGTTGCCGCCTTTTGCAGTTTTTTTCAGGTATATTTACACAGCACTGTTCAGGATGAAAATCCTTATAGCAGTGAGGTTATCAGACGTTTTCTGAGTCTGTTCAGGGATGAACTTGTGAATTTCCGGGAAGATAAAGTTGAAACATACTTTGCCGCCGCATTCAGCGCATCTGTCGGAAGCGATAAAAGAAGCAAATTCAGATTCTGGGGATTTAATATTGATGATAATTATTTTGATGAAATATACCCGCAACTGAAAAAACTTTTACCGGAAACAGGCGATGTTGACGGCAGCGGTAATGCTGAACTTGCAGACGCCATAGTTGCTTTAAAGTTAATTGCGGGTCTGAATATAAGCGGTATTAATCTTAACGCTGATTTAAACGGAGACGGAAAAATCGGTATGCAGGAAGTGATTTATATACTACAGCGAGTTACAGGGATAAAATAAATTTGTAAAACATTGATATCATATATATGTCATTGCAGTGGCGGGGCTATCGCCTCGCCACTGAATTGGTGTCAGCTCAGGTGGAACAAAAAGGACACGGAAAAAAGGAAAAAATCCTGAGCTAACCCCATGCTCAAGAGGACGATTATCGCCGCCACTTAGCTTGTTGACCGGGTGGGTGACTAAGGAAGTAAGTAAAAATAATCTCCCATTTTTATCTTATTTTTCATTAAGATTAAGCATCTTGGAAAAAAAATACAGAAAACTATTTTTACTTGCTTCCTAATGGCTTTCCAAAAAGCATAGAACCGTTTATTGACAAGGGATCAAAGCGTGGCGACTGACTCTGTGCAAAGTTGTTGCTGAAGTGTAGCGGCTAATTTGCCTCCAAAAAAACGCTTGTTCCTTTTATTGATATAGGTTTGAGCGTAGTGATTAACCATATTTACAAAGGAGATAAAACATGACAGAACAGAAAGCAGTTTATTATGGACAGGTTGAACTGATACCTGGCGTTATATGTGACGGCTATGTGCTGAATGATGACACGGCTGTCATGAGTGAAAGAGGTACAGCAGAATTGTTGGGTATAAGACATATCTCTTTGAGAAGCGTGGCAGCTAAAGGGTTCCCAAAAGTACTTGATCCCTTTATTGGTAAGGGTTTGAGCGTGGTAGTTAACTCTATAAAAGTGACTGCTGAAAATAGTCCCCATAAAGGAAGAAACATTAATGTTTATGAAACTTCTTTTATCGAGTCTTTTATTCGCGGCTATGCACTGGCACTCGCCCATGACGCTCTCAGACAAAACCAGACACATATTGGCAAAAGATGTGTCATTTTGCAGTCATCTCTGGTGCGGACAGCTCTTGAAACCGCCATCAGACAAGCCTGCGGTCTTTCTGCTGACATTCAGAAAACAGCACAGCAGCATTATATAGATGCGGTAAGTCTCATGAAAGAATTCGGATTTACCTGTTCAGTCGGGGATAAAACCGCAACCAAAAAGGATATTATAAAATTTCTTGAAATCCCGGAAAGCACCCTCAACAGTTTTCTCAGAAAGCACAGAGATGAAATAAAACCTCTCCGTCTTGATTCATTGTCAATTAAATCTTCAGGAAGCAGAGCGACCCGCATGAACGGCTATAATCTTGATGATGTGGCAAAAATCGCTATGGGAATGGATACAGTTGCAGGGATCAGCCTTAAAAGAAAAGTCTTCGGACAGATCGGCTCTTTTGCAAAACCTGATACACGGGATGAAATTATGTGGCGGAAAACTCTCTCCGAAATTTTTGACGGCTTTGATCTGCGTTACAATTATCAGATCGGAAAGTACAAAGCTGATTTTTTTGTCGCAAAGCTGATGCTGGTTCTTGAATGTAACGGATACTGCCACCGCTATTATGATCACGCGGAGGAGGCAAAAAGGGAAAAATTCATCAGCAGACATTACGGAATGGTACGCTTTGATCACAAAGTAAGTCTTGAAACACTATTCAACGGAATTTTACAGGCAAAACCAGGAACAGTTATCAGGCTGTATGATTTCAGAAATATTGACAAAGCAGTTCCATCGCATATAAAAAGATTAACTATTTGAATTTATACTTGTTTCCACGCAAGGCATGAGAACAAAATAAATTTCCTTCTGTTATTCACGGAGATAGCTATTTCTGCATGACTGCCCGCTCAAGAACGCTGCCAATTGAGTAACTTCGAAGTCTATCAAATATAAATCCGCCATTAGCGGTTTCGCAATAAAGGATAAATCCCTCTCCTGATAATTCAGCAACATCAACATAGCTCTCTCCTTCAACATCCGCTATGACCAGGATGTAATGACGTTTTATTGAAGGATGATTCGGAGAATACGGTTTGGCAGATCTCAAAGCTGTCATAATCTCACTGATAGTTTGAGCATCAGTTATGACCACGTTACTTTTACCCGAAGAATAGAGATTACTGCCAAGAACAAGTATTTGCCGTATTTGAGAAACCGGATTCTGATATAGCCGAATTCTATGTCCGGGAATGTCAAGCATCCAAAACAGTCCATATAACAACAAAGCCAATACAATAATTATTTCAAGATTATAATTCCTGCCGCTCTTCTGCCTGATATTTCTCGATGATTCCTGCCCGATAACATAAAATTCAGTGGCGGGACGATAGCCTCGTTCACCGCAATGACGGGTTATCTGGCTTATTCGGCGAATATAGTTTGTAAGGTATAGGTATTTTTTTTACGATCAGTTACTTGATTGATTATTGTATTCTTTTCAATTGTACCGATTACCTTATCTCCTATATGAAGTTTTTTTATATCTTCCAGCAAGTCGGTTGGAAACGCTCCTTTATATATAACTCCTTGTGTCGTCTTCAATTTCAAATCGCTATTTAAGGCTAATTGTTACGAGCTTTCCAAAATATTTTATAGTCTCCGATTCCAATATCTTAATTTTTTCAAGAGAATTTATAACCTTCAGGATGTTATCTTTATTGCCATTCCATACAAAAATCTTATCAAACTGAGAAGCCCATGAAATTTCAGCCTCTAATCCTGCTGAATTTATTTCTTTCAGTAACTTATTAAAGATTTTGATGCTTCTTACGCCTATTCTGGAAACAGATTCGGTTAACTGTTCCGATGTTTCTGAATTTAACAAATTAAATGTGTTTTCAAGGCTATCTTCTATCAGACTGTTTCCGTATAAATCAGGAGAAATACTACCGGTTAAAAACAGTTTTGTTGAACCCGGAACATTCCGGATAATCTTAAATCCAATGTATCTATTATTTCTTTAGGAATTTTTCCTTTCGGATTTAAACCTTTCTTAATGTAATATGAAGATGCGGTTATTGCTTCTGAAATATTTTTTGCAATACCGGCTAAAACTGACAAGGGAATGCTGCCGTATTAGGTAAAATCTCTTTCAATCTTAATTGTAGAACTTCTTCATCTCTGATTCCTTCTTTTTCTCTTTTAGTTTATTTGTAAATCATCTATGCGTTCTCTGATTGTTGCCAAACTAGATATTTATATGCAATATTAGCTGGTGCTTCTAGAAAGAAACTACTCTACACTGTTGGCTATGACAGATGCTCTTTAATATGTTCTTCTCAGAATCCCTGATGGTATTCATAATTTTACT
>CAWEAR010000011.1:0-10624 GCA_963806835.1 uncultured delta proteobacterium | reverse complement strand
CTATTTCCGTGCCGCAGTTTTCTTCAGCAAAATATCCGTCTGCATCCGCATCTGTGCATAAATTCTGACATGCCGCATTATTTTTACAGTCAGAATCGGAACAGTCGGCATTTCCGTCACAGTCATTATCCTTATTGTCAGTGCAAAGCTCTGCTGCACCCGGATGAACACCCGGATCAGTATTGTTGCAGTCTATTTCTGTGCCGCAGTTGTATTCAGCAAAATATCCGTCTGTATCCGTGTCAGTGCATGAAGTCTGACACGCGGCATCATTCCTGCAATCATAATCAGAACAGTCTTTTGCTCCGTCACAGTCATTATCTTTACCATCATTGCAAATCTCTTTTGCATAAGGATAAATTTCCGCGTCATTATCATTGCAGTCCCCATCGCTTACTTTATAACCATCGCCGTCATTATCCGGCTCCGTACCGCCTGTTTTAAATGACCATGTATAATCTGCTTTTAAAGGATTCCCGTTAGAGCCTTCAGCTCCTTTGGTGACAGTAACATTATAGGCTGTATCTCCGTCTAAAGATGAATCCGGTGTAAATGTTGCGGTTTTTTCACCATAAGCAATTGTCCCGCTGATATTTTCCGTTCCCTTCTGTATATAGAATGTATCTTTGTTCAGGGATTCAGGATTCATATTTATAGAGAAGCTGACCTTTATCGCTGTACTTACATTCACATTTTCCGCATTGCTTACCGGAACTGTAGAGACAATTTCAGGATATCTGTCAGATGAACTGGACGTGGTAAATGACCATTTATAATCTGATTTCAGAGGGTACCCTTCAATACTCTTTATTCCTTGAGCAACCGTAACTTTGTAAGTAACATCTTCTTCCAAAGACATATCCGGTTTAAATACTGCTTTTGAGCCGCTGCATGGAGACAGTACCTGAAACTGTCTGAACACTGTAAGCCTCGCCGGTCTTTACATAAAAAGTATCTTTATTTAAAGATTCCGATATCTATTTCTACGGAAAAAGTAACGCTTATTTCTGTATCTGTATCAGCATCCAATGCATCATCTGCCGGAACAGTGGATATTACCTCAGGATATTTTTCAGCATTTACAGCAGAAGTTGTAAAAGACCATGTATAATCTGCTTCAGGAGAATGCCCGTCAATACTTTTAATATCCTTTGTTACCGTAACACGGTAAACAGTAGTACCCTTCAGAAGTGCATCAGGCTTGAATTCCGCTGTTTTTTCTGAACATGAAATAGTTCCTGATACAGTAGTCAGAGTGTAACCATCCCCGGTCTGTATATAAAAAGTATCTTTATTTAAAGATTCCGGATCCATCTCTACAGAAAAAGTAACGCTTATTTTTGTAGTTATATCAGCATCCGATGAATTGTTTTCTGGAACAGTGGATATAACCTCGGGATATTTTTCACCGCTTGCCGCAGAAGTGGCAAAAGACCATGTATAATCTGCTTCAGGTGAACTCCCGTCAATACTTTTAACATCCTTTGTTACTGTAACACGGTAAACAGTAGTAACGTTCAGAGGTGCATCAGGCTTGAATTCCGCTGTTTTTTCTGAACAGGAGATAATTCCTGATATTGTAGTCAGGCTGTAACCCTCACCTGTCTGTAGATAAAATGTATCTTTGTTGAGAGATTCAGAATTTATATCTTCAGAGAAGGTAACTGTTATCTTTGTATTTAATTCTATTCCTGTGGCATTTCTTTCAGGAACAGTATTCAGAACAAGCAGATATTCACTTTCACATGAAAGATCCTTGCCGTCACAGTCCTGATCAATACCATCGCCGCATATTTCTGTTGCAGAGGGATAAATCAAAGGATTAAAATCATTGCAATCCCCCTGACTGACTGTGTATTTATCTCCGTCTTTGTCAATCTCGTACAATTTATGATGAAGATGTCGCCGAAGCATCCTCAGCAGAGACCAGCTCTCTTTGTCCTGAGCTTCTGAGAGCGGTCAGAGTTTCTATAGCAGACTTGACAGATGAATCATTTTCAAAATCCGTACAGACTTGAATCAAAATTAATTGACATTCCCACGGTGCCTTCTCTGACAGCCTGACTGACAAGGATTCCGTTATTTAAGGAATCATCATCATCAAGAGTCTGAAGGAATCTGCATATATTGATTACCCCGGTATTTGTTTCATCTGCTCCGTAAATCAGATCAAGCGGAGTAATCAGAGGCTTGGCAACAGCATTTCCTAAAAGAATATCTCCGACATAAAAGAGAATATTCTCCCCTTCTTTATATCTGAAAATACCGGCGGCATCTGTTACCCCTGCCCGAGTTGCTGTTTCATACCGCAAACCTTGAACCAGATTATCTATAAATATACCTTCTTTAACATCAGAGGAACATTCAGTATCTTTTCCGTCACAATCCTGATCAATTCCGTCTCCGCAGATTTCAGTTGCTCCGGTATAAATCCAGGGATTATTGTCATTGCAATCCCCTTGTCCCTCTGTATATCCGTCTTTATCATTATCATCTTCAGTACATTCTAAATCTTTGCTGTCACAGTCCTGATCAATTCCGTCCCCGCAAATCTCAGTTGCTCCCGGATGGATTGCCGGATTCTCATCATTGCAGTCCCCTGCTTTTTCTGAATAGCCGTCTTTATCATCATCTGTATCTTCTGCTGTGCATGATGCATCGCTTCCGTCACAGTTCTGATCAATTCCGTCTTCACATATATCTGTTGCATTAGGATTGATATTCGGATTAGTGTCATCGCAGTCATTCTGTTTTTCTGTGAAACCGTCTCCGTCATTGTCCTGCTCCAGAGGATCTACAGGACAGGTTGCATCATTTCCGTCACAATTCTGATCAATCCCGTCACCGCAAATCTCGGTTGCTCCCGGATGAATCCCTGCATTGTTGTCATTACAGTCTGCTGTAGTTCCGCATCCGCTCTCTTTATAATATGTGTCTGAATCTGCATCAGTACATGCAGGACATAAAGCATTTCCGTTACAGTCAGCATCATTACAGTCAGTTTTTGAATCACAGTCATTATCTTTTGAATCATTACATATCTCAGAGTGCGCCCGGATGAACTGTATTGTCTGAATCATTGCAATCTATAGCAGTTCCGCATACGCTCTCTTTATAATATGTGTCTTTATCAGCATCTGTGCATGACTGACATGCGGCGTTTCCCGAACAGCCGGAATCTGTACAGTCAATTTTTGAATCACAGTCATTATCTTTGTTATCATTACAGATTTCAGATGCTCCCGGATGAATTGCGCTGTTTGTATCATCACAGTCAACAGAAGTTCCGCATCCGCTCTGTTTGTAATATGTGTCTGCATCCGCATCCGTACATGACTGACATGCAGAATATCCTGAACAGTCTGAATCTGCACAGTCGGTTTTTAAATCACAGTCATTATCCAGATTGTCATTGCATGTCTCCTGTATTCCCTGTATAAATCGCCGGATTATTGTCATTACAATCGCTCTGATTTTCTGCGTATCCGTCCCCGTCATTATCAGTGTCATCAGATGACGGCGTATAACTCCATGTGCCGTTCTGAGTAACGCTAACCAGATAAACATATCCTGCTGTTACTGTAAAATTTCTTATCTCAGTTCCTTTTGGATGTCCGATATATCCACCGGGTGCAGAAGAATCCCAGTACCAGACTGCATCACAGTTGGGAATATCCGCAGCCAGTTTTTCCGCATCTGTCAGATCGCTTCGGCTCAGAGGAACCGCAACAGCATTGATAGCAGTTGATCCCGTGGTTGTAATCAGGCTTGTGTTTATATATGCTGAACTTGTTCCGGTTATCTGCCAGCTTGTATTTGCAGTAACATAAACAAAATAAGGCTTGCCTGATGTTACGGTAAAATTATTTTCACTGCTTCCTTTTGAATGTTCAACATATTTCTGCTGAGAAGCATCCCATTGTTTGACTGTTGTGCAATTGGAAATCGCACTGCTCAATCCTTCAGCATTAGTTATCTGGGTCTCTTTATAAGGTAAGGATATACTGTTCCAGCCTGTTTTCAATGTAAAGGTATATGATCCGGCAAAACATATGCATGAGTTTCCTATTATCAAAGCCAATTGGAAAAAGAGGATTATCAAGCCTCTTGTTACGAGGCTCTGTCTCGTTACGCATGATATTAGGCTCTTCTTCATAACAAAGAAGATGATTATAAAAAGAATTCCTATCCATTTGAAGACTGACAAAGTAAAATTTTCTCCTCTAAATCGGTCTGATGATGTATCAATAAAGCAGTTTGTACCGCTGCCCTCGTCTCCTCCGCTTGAGGTGGTTGTTCCTCCGTTTGAATCTGCCGCCGGGATAGTTAAATCAGACATAACCTGGCGTTTTCCTTTTCCGTCAAGAGTTATCTCTCCGCTTATTTTTTTATTAATACTGGTATTTGTAAGAGAGATATGCAATACATCCCCTACAGCCCAGGTGGGTCAGGTTTCCGAGTTCCGCCCACCATAAGCCGTTACTGCTGTATCCGCATCCTGTGCTTGCCTGTGTAAGTTTATCACTGGTTTTTCCGTTTATATAAACTTCAAAAGTTATTACACTGCTGATCGGAACCGAATTATCTGAATTTTTCGACTTTTCCATAGACAATATGAGGTGTTCCTGTGGCATGAGCATTTGTTAAAGATATACTGCATAATGCCAATGCAATTGCCAATACAAAAAACAATAACCTGCTTTTTTTCATAAAACTCTATCTCTTTTCTCCTTTTATTATTAATTAAATATATTACAATTTTTTAATACCTCTGACTCCCAGCCAGTTACGTTCTGAAATTTCGAGTTTCTCCCGTCTGTATGAAAAACATAAAGTTCCCGTTCCGGTGATTCACGGTGCAGTTGTTTGTAATCCTGCATGGCTGTTATTGAATCAGGAAAAATCCTGATAACAGAGAGTTGTTCAACAATACGTCTCCCCTGATTCTGAAAATGCTTTGATTGCTTCTACCAGCAGCCACTGATGAGGATAATATTCCCTTATCTCTTCCCATGTCATTCTTTTATTCCTTTCGTAACTGTTCATAGTATAAAATATTGCATTGTAGGGGCGAATAATTATTCGCCCCTACTCTTCGTTCCCACGCAAAGCGTGGTAACGAGATAATTCTTAAATATATTCCAACTTTTTTCTTATCTCTTTTATAACCTCTTCTATGGTTATTCTGCCCGATGGTAAAACTTTGCCCTGTTCATGTTTATGATGCAGGAAAAGTTGAAATCATTTTCCAATGAGGCTTATTATCCCAGCGGGCTATAAGTTCTCCTGTATCTTTTCCTGCCAGTGATAAGAATACTTTTGATAATCACAGATTGCTGATTCTGTTATATAAAGGATAGATTTATCTTTTACCGAAGCCCGTATTTTAAGCAGCTTTACAGAATCTTCATCAATAAATTCAATTACATGAATATCATCAAAACATTCCGATTCTTTCAATGCGGATAAGACGGAATACATTTTTTTAATTCCTTATATTTGTTTAACCACTCCTTATATGCTGTTTCATATCCTTCCCAACGAATCGATCATCCCATTCTTCAAAATTTTCCTGCTCCTGATTTTCCGATTTTTTCTGAAATTCTAAAAGTTTAGCCGTATTCTTTCCTCCATGATTCTGGATTTGCCGAGATAATATTCGGATTTAAGCAATGCCTTGTAAATCATTGACGATATTATATCTGACAATGATATGTCATTTACTATAAATTCAGGAACTTTTATTTTAATTTCACATAATTGAATATTCTGCATGGTTTTCCTCTGTTTTTAAAGCTCCGTAGGAGCAGTATATTTGTAGCAACTGTATTTTTTTATGTTACAGGGATTTGTTATAAGAAAAGGATAAAAATCCGTTTTTTATAATCCTGTTCTTATAAAAAATCCCTGGTACAGTCCTGTGCATTATTCCCGTTCCCACGCTTTGCGTGGGAACGCTGAATGAAAGATTTGCATCCAAAGCCCCTCATAAATGTCAGGGCTTAAAGCATAAGCAGACTGAAGCCTGCTGATAATGATCTCAACTCCAGCAGCACGCTTCAGCGAGGTTTTCCTTAAGCTGTGAGATTTATCTCACAGCGATCTTTCGTTCCCACGCAAAACGTGGGAACGAGGAAAATTTTAAGGTTTTATTCCTGTTACTGTCTGCAATGCGTCAATTGCCTCTTCAAGTCCTTTTTGCAGTCCCCCCGTAGATGTCAAAAGCAACCACGCATCCTAGCCTGTAACGCTTATGCTGACTTTTGTAACCGAAGAATCTGCTTTGCCGTCATTTGCCTTTACTGTAAAACTGTCATCGCCGGTATAACCCGCATTCGGTGTAAACAAGATTGGAGCAGTGCCGGTAAGTTTCCCGAAAGAGGCCTGAGTTACAACCGTATAAGTCAGCTTGTCATTCTCAATATTCTGTGCCGGAAACATTTACAGCAACCATAGGAGATGTATTATAACCGACCGCAGGCGAATCATTGACAGGATTCACGGTAATATTCACGGTTGCAGGCAGTGAATCTGCTTTTCCGTCATTGACTTTGAATGTGAAACTGTCTGAACCGTTGTAATCCTGAGCAGGTTTATAAGACAAATCAGGCGGATTGCCGAGCAGAGTTCCATGAGACTGAGATTTTACAATAATATAAGTCAGAGGGTCATTATCACCGTCTGTTGCTGTAAGTGTAATTGTTTTTGCTGTATCCTCATTTGTGGTAACAGTTTGTGCCTTTGCAACAGGAATATTATTCGGACTGGGTATTACTGTAATGCTTGCCGTTGCTGTCTGTGAATCTGCTTTTCCGTCATTTACTCTGAATGTGAAACTGTCTGAACCTGAATATCCCTGAGAAGGCGTATAAGTAAGATTCGGGGCATTGCCTGTCATGTTCCGTGATAAGGGCTGAGTTACAACTTTGTAAGTCAGAGGATCATTATCCCCGTCTGATGCGGTAAGGATAATTGCTTTGGCTGTATTCTCATCAGTTGTAACAGACTGTGAATTTGCAACAGGAGTTCTGTTGGACGCGCGCCGCCTGAAGAATATTCATCTGCTCCTATGTCAAAACCGCTTCCCGCAGGGCGTGTGTTGCCTTCATAATCTGTCGTAAGAGAAACGGCTGTGCCTGCATCTATATTCTGAGAATAACCTGTCAGGTGATAATCGCTTATTGCATAATCATGTTCCGTTGCACTGTCAGGATTGCCAAGCCCTGTATATGTAAGATTCCCCATTACCATAATTTGCGTTGCAGTGTTGTCAAGTATCGGATATTCCTGACTTACACTGGCGGCACTCGGCAGCAGTTTCAGCATCATGCCTTTAAATTTGCCGGATGTCCAATTTTTATCGGTATCTGTCAGAATGGTATAATTATTTACCGAATCATATATACATTTTGCAGTCCAGTTTCCGGTATCAATATCTTCTCCGCCTATTCCCGGTGTCCATGTATAATTATTCTGAAAATCCGAAAGAAGCAGAGCAATAAAATCCGCATCATTTCCCATCGGCTGATTATTCCGGTACATAATATCTGTAACATCGTAAAAATCATTCTTTTCAATAACAAGGTCTAATTCGGTTTCTTCCCAGATTGCAGTGTGAAGATTGGCAAAAATGTTGTTTTTGAAAACCGAATTAGGTGCATATTGGCTTATGTTTGCAACAGATTCATCTGTTTTTGAACCGTAAAATGTATTGTTTATAACCGTAACATTCTGATAGGAATAAAAGCCTGTGCCTTTATTCGATGAACCACTCGTTGTATTGGTATTGTAAAGAAAAAAGTTGTTGGATACAATCACATTATCTCCGCCTTGAATTCGCAGAAGAAAACCGCCACACTTAAACTCCACTGAATTCCTGCTGAATACATTGGCACTGATATTGCCGGTAACTTTGCCGGCATAAAATCCGCCAACAGAATTTCCAGTGAATGTATTGCCGGATATATCCCCGGTAAATGCGTTAACATAAAATCCGCCACCGCTGCCATTAAATGCACCAGCGCTGTAGTAATGAGAAGAATTTCCTGTGAATGTATTGCCGGATATATCCCCGGTAAATGCACCGGAAACACAAAAGCCGCCGCTGCCGTTCCGGCTTGAATTTCCTGTGAATGTATTGCCGGATATATCCCCGGTAAATGCACCGGAAACATAAAAGCCGCCGCTGTTGTATGAATTTCCTGTGAATGTATTGCCGGATATATCCCCGGTAAATGCACCGGAAACAAAAAATCCGCCGCCGTTGCCGCCTTCATTTCCGGTGAATGTATTGTTTGCAAAGTTGAATGTGTCGTTATCTGCGACAGAGAGCCAGACAGCACCGTAATTACCATTTTTATTCGTACTCACCGCGCTTCCCTGCACAAGCCCTGAACATTTGATTAATTCACAGCTGCGCCGTTGCCGCTTGTTCTGTTCATGTTTGCAATAGTCAGATTTTTAATAGTAATGCCTGTAAGGTTTTCACCCGCAGAATTGCGGATTTGCTTGAGGGGTTAAATGCCCCGCTTAAAATGCACTTTTCAGCCCCGTCATCACCCTGAATTGTTATGCCCTGCTGTTTGTTCCCTTTGCCTGATCAATGTAAATGTGGCTTTCTGCAAAAGCCGCCGCCTGAGCAATAATCAGTATTGGGTAGTGGTTCAAAATTGACTTGAAACTATTATTATAATCCTTATTAATTTAGGATATTATAATAAAATATCAGTCTGGATTGACCCACTACCCAGTATTGCCGCTATAATTGCCGTTACAGCATAAAAAACTTTGGATTTCATGATGATTTCTCCTTTACTTGTCTGATTTTTTAATTTAAACCCTAAGGGTTTCTCCAAAAACCGGAATAAAATATTCCCCCAATCATAGAACCACATCCCTTTTATAGACTATGACCAATAAGCCTGTTATTTTTTTTATAATTCATATTTTGAAATAATTGATAAAAAATCAACGGCTTTCAGAATTTTTATGCCGGTATATTCCCTAAGCCTAAGCAGATGTTTATCACCTGAAACAATATAATCTGCTTTTCCTGATACAGCACATTCAATAAATTTATCATCATCCGGGTCATCAGGTACTGCCTCCGAATCTGATTTATTGCATAAACAGGAATGGTAAAAGTAGAAAAATCTGCAAGAATCCGGCTTGCATCATTATTATCCAAACCGAATTTTGACATGAGTTTTTCCATTATCTCTTCTTCAATTTCTGAAGATTTAAGAATCTTTATTTTTCTTTTCCGCAAGGTCTATAACTTTTCCGGATTCCCGCCCCAGAATATTGCTGAAATATAACTATTTGTATCAATTACAATTTTTATTGTCAAAATTTTATCATCCCTGTTCATGAAGAAACCGGTCAAGTTCTTCTTCATTCATTTCAGGAATCTGATACCTGTTTTTTAATCCTTCGGTATAACTGTAGAACTTATCTTTATATTCTTTTTCACGGAGAATTTTTATCAGATTCATCTTTTCTTCAAATTCAAGCTGGCAAACCAAATCTGCAATCTGTTCATAGCTTATTTCAATCTCCGCTAATTTTGGCATAATATCCTCTTTCTGCTTGTTAAATTTTACGTTACAGGGATTTGTTATAAGAAAAGGATAAAAATCCAATTTTTATAATCCTCTTCTTATAACAAATCCCTGTACAGTCTGTCAGTAGGTTATCTCGTTCCCACGCAAAGCGCGGGAACGAGATGAATTTATTACAATGGCGGACAGTCCGCCCTACGAACTTATAACAAATCCCTGTACGGTCAGTCAGTAGGGTGGGGTTATCTCGTTCCCACGCAAAGCGTGGGAAGCGAGTAGCTTTTCCTCGCCGTATTTTATTAACATCAACCTACTACTTTACAACAGAATATCAAATCCTTCCTGAGTAAAGTGTTTGTCATGAGTCAGAACCTCAGTCAGTCCGTAATTACGCATCACATTTATTAAAATACAGTCTGTCAGGCTGTAACCCTTATCAGAACGTGCTTTATAAAAAGCCAAACCTGAAAACAGTGCTTCCCGTGTCTGAGGTACAGTTTCAATATAAGGATTTTTCAGAATGTCATAAATTACACCCGAAACCGCCTTCCTTATCTCTGAATCGTAGGCACAAAAAAAATTTGCAACTTCAATCAGAACAGATTCAGTGGTTACACCTCTGAAAGGTTCTGAAACAAGTTTTACCTGAACAGCTTTTTTATGCCACTGATCTTTCGGATTAATAATTGCAATCCAATAAAATGTATCAATAAATATGATTCTCATTTTTCAGGAGTTCCGTAAAGATAATGGTCGTGCTGTTCCGATCCGTCTGCCGGAATATTTTCCCATAGTTCCGAAGGCACATTTCTGATATGTTTATCAATTTTATCCCATATCGTCTCCTGTCTTACATTATTTTTTATTTCGGCTGTCAAAGTAAAATCATTATCAGAAGAATCAGGTAATTCAGGCATTGAAGTTTTTTTAATAATAGCCGCCGCAACTTCAGCTTTTTCTTTTTCCGGCAGACTGTCAAATAAGTTAAGAAGATTATGAGATGTTATATTTGCCCGCATATTTTCCTCCATAGTTTTTAAAGCTCCGTATGAGCGGTATATTTG
>CAWEAR010000010.1:0-10300 GCA_963806835.1 uncultured delta proteobacterium | reverse complement strand
CTATATCTGTATCGCAGTTTTCTTCAGCAAAATATCCGTCTGCATCCGCATTTGTGCATAATGTCTGACATGCAGCATTATTCTTACAGTCTGAATCAGAACAGTCACTTTTTCCGTCACAGTCATTATCTTTATTGTCAGTGCAAATCTCTGCTGCACCCGGATGAACACCCTGATCAGTATTGTTGCAGTCTATTTCCGAGCCGCAGTTGTATTCGGCAAAATATCCGTCTGTATCCGTGTCAGTGCATGAAGTCTGACATGCTGCATCATTCTTACAGTCCGAATCGGAACAGTCGTTCACTCCGTCACAATCATTATCTTTACTGTCATTGCAAATCTCTTTTGCATAAGGATAGATTTCAGCGTCATTATCATTGCAGTCCCCATCACTCACTTTATAGCCGTCTCCGTCATTATCCGGCTCTGTACCGCCTGTTTTAAATGACCATGTATAATCTGCTTTTAAAGAATTTCCGTTTGAGCCTTTGGTTTCTGTGGTGACAGTGACATTATAGGCTGTGTCTCCGTCTAAAGATGAATCAGGTGTAAATGTGGCGGTTCTTTGACTGTAAGCAATTGTTCCGCTGATATTTTCCGTTCCGTTACTTACATAGAACGTATCTTTATTCAGGGATTCAGGATTCATACTCATAGAGAAGCTGACCTTTATCACTGAATTTACATTTACATCTTCTGCATTGCTGATTGGAACAGTTGAACTAATTTCAGGATATATATCAGGCGAAATTACCGAGGTGGTAAATGACCATTTATAATCTGATTCTAAAGGGTACCCTTCAATACTTTTTATTCCCTCGGTAACTGTAACCTTGTAAGTGACATTTTCTTCCAGAAGCGTTTCAGGCTTAAATACAGCTTTTTTGCCGGTGCAGGAGACAGTACCTGAAACTGTCTGTACACTGTAGCCCTTGCCGGTCTGTACATAAAATGTATCATTATTTAAAGATTCCGGTTCCATATCTACAGAAAAAGTAACGCTTATTTCTGTATCTGTATCAGCATCCAATGCATCATCTGCCGGAACAGTGGATATTACCTCAGGATATTTCTCAGCATTTACAGCAGAAGTTGTAAAAGACCATGTATAATCTGCTTCAGGAGAATACCCTTCAATACTTTTAACATCCTTTGCTACTGTAACGCGGTAAACAGTTGTACCTTTCAGCAGTGCATCAGGCTTAAATTCTGCTGTTTTTCCTGAACAGGAGATAATTCCTGATACAGTAGTC
Source organism: uncultured delta proteobacterium (assembly GCA_963806835.1). Lineage (GTDB taxonomy): Bacteria > Desulfobacterota > Desulfobacteria > Desulfobacterales > CAWEAR01 > CAWEAR01. The sequence goes on along the minus strand of CAWEAR010000010.1, from coordinate 9,047 downwards.
AGAGTGTAACCCTCGCCGGTCTGTACATAAAACGTATCATTATTTAAAGATTCCGGATCCATATCTACAGAAAAAGTAACGCTTATTTCTGTATTTACCTCAGCATCCGATGCATTATTTGCAGGAACTGTGGATATAATCTCAGGATATTTATCAGTATTTGCTGTAGAGGTGATAAAAGACCATGTATAATCTGATTCCAGAGAATATCCGTCAGTACTTTTAACATCCTTTGTTACTGTAACACGGTAAATAGTTATATTATTCAGCGGTGCATCAGGCTTGAATTCCGCTGTTTTTTCCGAACATGAGATAGTTCCTGATACGGTAGCCAGACTGTAACCATCGCCGGTCTGTACATAAAACGTATCTTTGCTGAAAGATTCAGGATTCATCTCTTTTGAAAAAGTAACTGTTATCTTTGTGTTTACTTCTATCTCTGTTGCGTTTTTTGCCGGAACAGTATTCAGAACAACCGCATATTCACCTTCACATTGCAGATCGCTTCCGCTGCAATCCTGATCAATGCTGTCGCCGCATATTTCTGTTGCAGAAGGATAAATCAAAGGATTAAAATCATTGCAATCTCCCTGACTGACTGTGTATTTATCTCCGTCTTTGTCAATCTCGTATAATTTATGATGGAGATGTGCCGAAGCATTCTCAGCAGAGACAAGCTCTCTTTTTCCTGAACTTCTGAGCACGGTCAGAGTCTCTATAACAGACTTGACAGATGAATCACTTTCAAAATCTGTCAGACTTAAATCAAAATTGACCGACATTCCAGCAGCACCTTCTCTGACAGCCTGACTGACAAGGATTCCGTTATTTAAGGAATCATCATCATCAAGAGTCTGAAGGAATCTGCATATATTGATTACCCCGGTATTTGTTTCATCTGCTCCGTAAACCAGATCAAGCGGAGTAATCAGAGGTTTGGCAACAGCATTTCCTAAAAGAATATCTCCGACATAAAAAAGAATATTCTCCCCTTCTTTATATTTGAATATACCGGCTGCATCTGTTACCCCTGCCTGAGTTGCTGTTTCATACCGCAAACCTTGAACTAAATTATCTATAAATATACCCTCTTTAACATCAGAGGAACATTCAGTATCTTTGCCGTCACAATCCTGATCAATTCCATCTCCGCAGATTTCAGTTGCTCCGGTATAAATCCAGGGATTATTGTCATTGCAATCCCCTTGTCCCTCTGTATATCCGTCTTTATCATTGTCATCTTCAGTACATTCTAAATCTTTGCTGTCACAGTCCTGATCAATTCCGTCCCCGCAAATCTCTGTCGCACCCGGATGGATTGCCGGATTCTCATCATTGCAGTCCCCTGCTTTCTCTGAATAGCCATCTTTATCATCATCTTTATCTTCCGCAGTACAGGTCGCATCGCTTCCGTCACAGTTCTGATCAATTCCGTCTTCACATATATCTGTTGCATTAGGATTGATATTCGGATTAGTGTCATCGCAGTCATTCTGTTTTTCTGTGAAACCGTCTCCGTCATTATCCTGCTCCAGAGGATCTACAGGACAGGTTGCATCACTGCCGTCACAATTCTGATCAATCCCGTCTCCGCAAATCTCAGTTGCTCCCGGATAAATCCCCGCATTGCTGTCATTACAGTCCGCTGTAGTTCCGCATCCGCTCTCTTTATAATATCCGTCTGAATCTGCATCAGTACATGCGGGACATAAAGCATTTCCGTTACAGTCAGCATCATTACAGTCAGTTTTTGAATCACAGTCATTATCTTTTGAATCATTACATATCTCAAGTGCGCCCGGATGAACTGTATTGTCTGAATCATTGCAGTCAACAGCGGTTCCGCATACGCTCTCTTTATAATATGTATCTTTATCAGCATCTGTACATGACTGACACGCGGCATTTCCCGAACAGCCGGAATCTGCACAGTCAGTTTTTGAATCACAGTCATTATCTTTGTTATCATTACAGATTTCAGATGCTCCCGGATGAATGGCACTGTCTGTATCATTACAGTCAACAGAAGTTCCGCATCCGCTCTGTTTGTAATATGTGTCTGCATCTGCATCTGTACATGACTGACATGCAGAATATCCTGAACAGTCTGAATCTGCACAGTCGGTTTTTAAATCACAGTCATTATCAAGACTGTCATTGCATGTTTCTGTATTCCCTGTATAAATCGCCGGATTATTGTCATTACAATCGCTCTGATTTTCTGTATATCCGTCTCCGTCATTATCAGTGTCATCAGATGACGGCGTATAACTCCATGTGCCGCTCTGAGTAACGCTAACCAGATAAACATATCCTGCTGTTACTGTAAAATTTCTTATCTCAGTTCCTTTTGGATGTCCGATATATCCACCGGCTGAAGAATCCCAGTACCAGACTGCATCACAGTTGGGAATATCCGCAGCCAGTTTTTCCGCATCTGTCAGATCGCTTCGGCTCAGAGAGAACCGCAACAGCATTGATAGCAGTTGATCCCGTGGTTGTAATCAGGCTTGTATTTGTATATGCTGAACTTGTTCCGGTTATCTGCCAACTTGTATTTGCAGTAACATAAACAAAATAAGGCTTGCCTGATGTTACGGTAAAATTATTTTCACTGCTTCCTTTTGAATGTTCAACATATTTCTGCTGAGAAGCATCCCATTGTTTGACTGTTGTGCAATTGGAAATCGCACTGCTCAATCCTTCAGCATCAGTTATCTGAGTCTCTTTGTAAGGCAAAGATATACTGTTCCAGCCTGTTTTCAATGTAAAGGTATATGACCCTGCAAGACATATAGCAGACTGTCCGATCATCAAAGCCAACTGAAAAAAGAGGATTATCAAGCCTCTTGTTACGAGGCTCTGTCTCGTTACGCATGACATCAGGCTCTGCCTCATAACAAAGAAAATGATTATAAAAAGAATTCCTATCCATTTGAAGACTGACAAAGTAAAATTTTCTCCTCCGAATCGGTCTGATGCTGTATCAATAAAGCAGTTTGTACCGCTGCCCTCGTCTCCTCCGCTTGAGGTGGTTGTTCCTCCGTTTGAATCTGCTGCCGGAACAGTTAAATCAGACATAATCTGGCTTCCTTTTCCGTCAAGAGTTATCTCTCCGCTTATTTTTTTATTAATACTGGTATTTGTAAGCGTTATATGCAATACATCCCCGACAGCCCATGTGGTCAGGTTTCCGAGTTCCGCCCACCATAAGCCGTTGCTGCTGTATCCGCATCCTGTGCTTGCCTGTGTAAGTTTATCACTGGTTTTTCCGTTTATATAAACTTCAAAAGTTATTACACTGCTGATCGGAACAGAATTATCTGAATTTTTGACTTTTCCATAGACAATATGAGGTGTTCCTGTGGCATGAGCATTTGTTAAAGATATACTGCATAATGCCAATGCAATTGCCAATACAAAAAACAATAACCTGCTTTTTTTCATAAAACTCATCTCTTTTTCTCCTTTTATTATTAATTAAATATATTACAATTTTTTTTATCTTGTTCACACGCTTTGAGCGGGAACACAGGATAGCAAGTTTAGCTTCCCGCTGATTTTTTTATCGTTATTGGACATAACGCATTAAAACAAAAATAAAAATTACTGATATTGCCTAAGTGCGTGGTTATAAGTACCCATTCATAAATTTTTCAACGGCAAACCTGCGGGGTTTCTGAAACCCCGCAGGTCTTTATATACTAAAACTTCTGACTGGTTACTTAGATTTCTAATTCAGCTAAATCAATACAAGCTCCGACCATGAGTAAAAAGTCTGCCCAAGAATACCCTCTATTTCAAAGCCGTAATCCATTGCACCGACTTCGATTTCAAAATCAATGACTTGAAGTCTTCCGACAGATAAAGAACTAATACATTTTGTAAAGACAAATTCTGTGCCGCCGACACCTCTGATTCTGTGTACGGAATCATTCACTTCAAGCCTCAAACCTATATTCGACAAGCTGTCTGCTGAAAAAATGCTTCCTGCGGAACCAGTATCAAGAAGAACATTATCAAGTGTCATTTGCTGTCCTTTATGGTTTAAAGAGACGCCTGATATAAGGTAATCCGTCTTTTATTCGTATTTTCAATTAATACCTCTGACTCCCAGCCAGTTACGTTCTGAAATTTCGAGTTTCTCCCTGTCTGTATGAAAAACATAAAGTTCCCGTTCCGGTGATTCACGGTGCAGTTGTTTGTAATCCTGCATGGCTGTTATTGAATCAGGAAAAATCCTGATAACAGAGAGTTGTTCAACAATACGTCTCCCTGATTCTGAAAATGCTTTGATTGCTTCTACCAGCAGCCACTGATGAGGATAATATTCCCTTATCTCTTCCCATGTCATTCTTTTATTCCTTTCGTAACTGTTCATGGTATAAAATATTGCATTGCAGGGGCGAATAATTATTCGCCCCTACTCTTCGTTCCCACGCAAAGCGTGGTAACAAGATAATTCTTAAATATATTCCAACTTTTTTTATCTCTTTTATAACCTCTTCTATGGTTATTCTGCCCGATGGTAAAACTTTGCCCTTTTCATGTTTATGATGAGGAAAAGTTGAATTTTCCAATGAGGCTTATTATCCCAGCGGGCTATAAATTCTCCTGTATCTTTCTGCCAGTGATAAGAATATTTCTGATAATCACAGGTTGCTGATTCTGTTATATAAAGGATAGATTTATCTTTTACTGAAGCCCTTATTTTAAGCAGCTTTACAGAATCTTCATCAATAAATTCAATTACCTGAATATCATCAAAACATTCCGATTCTTTCAATGCGGATAAGACGGAATACATTTTTTTAATTCCTTATATTTGTTTAACCACTCCTTATATGCTGTTTCATATCCTTCCCAAAGAATCAGATCATCCCATTCTTCAAAATTTTCCTGCTCCTGATTTTCCGATTTTTTCTGAAATTCTGAAAATTTTAAGCCGTATTTTTCTTCCATGATTCTGGATTTGCCGAGATAATATTCGGATTTAAGCAATGCCTTGTAAATCATTGATGATATTATATCTGACAATGATATGTCATTTACTATAAATTCAGGAACTTTTATTTTAATTTCACATAATTGAATATTCTGCATGGTTTTCCTCTGTTTTTAAAGCTCCGTAGGAGCAGTATATTTGTAGCAACTGTATTTTTTTACGTTACAGGGATTTGTTATAAGAAAAGGATAAAAATCCGTTTTTTATAATCCTGTTCTTATAAAAAATCCCTGTACAGTCCCTGAATCATCCCGTTCCCACGCTTTGCGTGGGAACGCTGAATGAAAGATTTGCATCCAAAGCCCCGACATAAATGTCAGGGCTTAAAGCATAAGCAGACTGAAGCCTGCTGACAACGATCTCATCTCAGCAGCACGCTTCAGCGTGCTTCTGCTTTAAGCTGTGAGATTTATCTCACAGCGATCTTTCGTTCCCACGCAAAGCGTGGGAACGAGGAAAATTTTAAGGTTTTATTCCTGTTACTGTCTGCAATGCGTCAATTGCTTCTTCAAGTCCTTTTTTGCAGTCCCCGTAGATGTCAAAAACAACCACGCATCCTGAGCCTGAAACGCTTATGCTGACTTTTGTAACCGAAGAATCTGCTTTGCCGTCATTTGCCTTTACTGTAAAACTGTCATCGCCGGTATAACCCGCATTCGGTGTGTAAACAAGATTCGGAGCAGTGCCGGTAAGTTTCCCGAAAGAGGGCTGAGTTACAACCGTATAAGTCAGCTTGTCATTCTCAATATCTGAGCCGGAAAGATTTACAGCAACCATAGGAGATGTATTATAACCGACCGCAGGCGAATCATTGACAGGATTCACGGTAATATTCACGGTTGCAGGCAGTGAATCTGCTTTTCCGTCATTGACTTTGAATGTGAAACTGTCTGAACCGTTGTAATCCTGAGCAGGTTTATAAGACAAATCAGGCGGATTGCCGAGCAGAGTTCCATGAGACTGAGATTTTACAATAATATAAGTCAGAGGGTCATTATCACCGTCTGTTGCTGTAAGTGTAATTGTTTTTGCTGTATCCTCATTTGTGGTAACAGTCTGTGCCTTTGCAACAGGAATATTATTCGGCCTGGGTATTACTGTAATGCTTGCCGTTGCTGTCTGTGAATCTGCTTTTCCGTCATTTACTCTGAATGTGAAACTGTCTGAACCTGAATATCCCTGAGAAGGCGTATAAGTAAGATTCGGGGCATTGCCTGTCAATGTTCCGTGATAGGGCTGAGTTACAACTTTGTAAGTCAGAGGATCATTATCCCCGTCTGATGCGGTAAGGATAATTGCTTTGGCTGTATTCTCATCAGTTGTAACAGACTGTGAATTTGCAACAGGAGTTCTGTTGGACAGCGCCGCCTGAAGAATATTCATCTGCTCCTATGTCAAAACCGCTTCCCGCAGGGCGTGTGTTGCCTTCATAATCTGTTGTAAGAGAAACGGCTGTGCCTGCATCTATATTCTGAGAATAACCTGTCAGGTGATAATCGCTTATTGCATAATCATGTTCCGTTGCACTGTCAGGATTGCCAAGCCCTGTATATGTAAGATTCCCCATTACCATAATTTGCGTTGCAGTGTTGTCAAGTATCGGATATTCCTGACTTACACTGGCGGCACTCGGCAGCAGTTTCAGCATCATGCCTTTAAATTTGCCGGATGTCCAATTTTTATCGGTATCTGTCAGAATGGTATAATTATTTACCGAATCATATATACATTTTGCAGTCCAGTTTCCGGTATCAATATCTTCTCCGCCTATTCCCGGTGTCCATGTATAATTATTCTGAAAATCCGAAAGAAGCAGAGCAATAAAATCCGCATCATTTCCCATCGGCTGATTATTCCGGTACATAATATCTGTAACATCGTAAAAATCATTCTTTTCAATAACAAGGTCTAATTCGGTTTCTTCCCAGATTGCAGTGTGAAGATTGGCAAAAATGTTGTTTTTGAAAACCGAATTAGGTGCATATTGGCTTATGTTTGCAACAGATTCATCTGTTTTTGAACCGTAAAATGTATTGTTTATAACCGTAACATTCTGATAGGAATAAAAGCCTGTGCCTTTATTCGATGAACCACTCGTTGTATTGGTATTGTAAAGAAAAAAGTTGTTGGATACAATCACATTATCTCCGCCTTGAGATCCGAGAAGAAAACCGCCACACTTAAACTCCACTGAATTCCTGCTGAATACATTGGCACTGATATTGCCGGTAACTTTGCCGGCATAAAATCCGCCAACAGAATTTCCAGTGAATGTATTGCCGGATATATCCCCGGTAAATGCGTTAACATAAAATCCGCCACCGCTGCCATTAAATGCACCAGCGCTGTAGTAATGAGAAGAATTTCCTGTGAATGTATTGCCGGATATATCCCCGGTAAATGCACCGGAAACAAAAAATCCGCCGCCGTTGCCGCCTTCATTTCCGGTGAATGTATTGTTTGCAAAGTTGAATGTGTCGTTATCTGCGACAGAGAGCCAGACAGCACCGTAATTACCATTTTTATTCGTACTCACCGCGATTCCCTGCACAAGCCCTGAACATTTGATTAATTCGCAGGCTGCGCCGTTGCCGCTTGTTCTGTTCATGTTTGCAATAGTCAGATTTTTAATAGTAATGCCTGTAAGGTTTTCACTCCGCAGAATTGCGGATTTGCTTGAGGGGTTAAATGCCCCGCTTAAAATGCACTTTTCAGCCCCGTCATCATCCTGAATTGTTATGCCCTGCCAGCAGTTCAATAGGAAAGATTTCCTTTTCATTTGCAGGCTTTGCTGTGTCTGCATCATACGTGCCTGCTTTAATATGCACAAACCAGGGATCAGGCGTGTTTCTGTTTTTCATGGTCATCATAGCATAAGAGACAGACTTGAACGGAGCAGACACGGTGCCTGCGGTTGAACTGCTGTTTGTTCCCTTTGCCTGATCAATGTAAATGTGGCTTTCTGCAAAAGCCGCGCCCTGAGCAATAATCAGTATTGGGTAGTGGTTCAAAATTGACTTGAAACTATTATTATAATCCTTATTAATTTAGGATATTATAATAAAATATCAGTCTGGATTGACCCACTACCCAGTATTGCCGCTATAATTGCCGTTACAGCATAAAAAACTTTGGATTTCATGATGATTTCTCCTTTACTTGTCTGATTTTTTAATTTAAACCTAAGGGTTTCTCCAAAAACCGGAATAAAATATTCCCCCAATCATAGAACCACATCCCTTTTATAGACTATGACCAATAAGCCTGTTATTTTTTTCATAATTCATATTTTGAAATAATTGATAAAAATTCAACGGCTTTCAGAATTTTTATGCCTGTATATTCCCTAAGCCTAAGCAGATGTTTATCACCTGAAACAATATAATCTGCTTTTCCTGATACAGCACATTCAATAAATTTATCATCATCCGGGTCGTCAGGTACCGCCTGAATCTGATTTACTGCATAAACAGGAATGGTAAAAGTAGAAAAATCTGCAAGAATCCGGCTTGCATCATTATTATCCAAACCGAATTTTGACATGAGTTTTTCCATTATCTCTTCTTCAATTTCTGAAGATGTAAGAATCTTTATTTTTCTTTTCCTCGCAAGGTCTATAACTTTTCTCGGATTCCCGCCCCAGAATATTGCTGAAATATAAATATTTGTATCAATTACAATTTTTATTGTCAAAATTTTATCATCCCTGTTCATGAAGAAACCGGTCAAGTTCTTCTTCATTCATTTCAGGAATCTGATACCTGTTTTTTAATCCTTCGGTATAACTGTAGAACTTATCTTTATATTCTTTTTCACAGAAGAATTTTTATCAGATTCATCTTTTCCTCAAATTCAAGTTGGCAAACCAAATCTGCAATCTGTTCATAGCTTATTTCAATCTCCGCTAATTTTGGCATAATATCCTCTTTCTGCTTGTTAAATTTTACGTTACAGGGATTTGTTATAAGAAAAGGATAAAAATCCAATTTTTATAATCCGCTTCTTATAAAAAATCCCTGTACAGTGTAAAAAGCGGGATAAA
>CAWEAR010000009.1:0-4734 GCA_963806835.1 uncultured delta proteobacterium | reverse complement strand
TGGATTGTTTGATTCGATTATCGGTGCTGTAGGATCAGTTATTACAGGAGGGATTACAGGTGGTCCTGCGGGTGCACTTGCAGGTTTAGTCTCAGGTGCAGCAGGTATAGCTCAGTCATATCTCGGAGCTTCCACTTCCACCGCCATTGCCAGAAATGCAGAAGACTGCGTCCTGCAAATTAGCAATATAAACAAGAAGATAGAGAGAATCAGGCATTTTGAACAGGCAAGTATGCAGTTTGCTTCGCGTGATATAAATCTTTATCAGACAGAGGAAGCACTGTATGAAATGACCCTTCGCTGTGAACGACTCAAGCTGAACATTCTTTTAGCAGAACAGCGTGAAGATATGGCGCGTGGCGAATTGTCCAATATGATGAGCAGAGTTGCATTTCTAATGCAGGAATGGAGCAGAGCAATTTATTTTGCTTCAATCAGTCCGTTAAACCGTGCTGATTACCGTTTAATTCTCTCTCTTGCCATGCGGGATGCAAATGAAATGTTCAGTTATGCGCAGGAACGGTGTTATCTTGCAGCAAAGACTGCTGAATACCGGATTAATCCTGATCCGAGTCTTACATACATCAACACCACGATTAAAAACATCATGAAAGCCCGGCGCACAGAGGATTTGCTGATATATCTGAACGGATTAAAGCAGGATGTTTATGGACAGCAGATAGAGCAGGGCGCAAGACAGACGGATAGTCTGAAATTGTCGGTAAGGCATTTTCTTGTTCAGAACAATAATATTGTAACAGATTCCAGCGGAAACATTATTCCGAGTCAAAGCACATTTGAAACTCAGTTGGATGCAAACGGAAATCCGTCAAATACACAGGCAGTTTCAGATTCAGACTGGCTAAGTTTTCTCCAGAGTCATTGTCTGTTTGATTCAAAAATCAAAGCCAAAAAACTGGAGTTTACATTCAGCACATCTTTAAATGCCGGAGCAGATACCCGCTTCATATTCCTTATTCAAGAGGTATGCTTCTTTCCTGGAACCCTAATGGTAAATCGGGTGAACAAAACGGGGTTACAATTATTATCGCAGGAAGAAACCTGAGTATCGGAGGAGATGAACGGGTGAGAATCGGTCTGAAACAGGAAGGAAGTTCAGTTGTACGGTTTAAAAAATGGGATGATGGCCCGACTGCCATGCGTTTCTGGAATTTGGAGCCTGTAATGTCTGTTGTAATTGCAGCAATTAATGCCAAAGCTCCTCAAGTTATTAGTTCTGATGGTTACCGTCCATCAACTCCTCAGTTCAATGAAAGAAGCCCTGCCAATGACAGATGGGTATTCACAATAAGAGGCGATATGGGCGGCGGTGTGAACGCAAAGGTGCTTGAACAGTTGGACAAGATTACAGATATTGAGATTACCTTTGATGTTACATATTTCACGCCTTCTTATGCAAGAGAGAAACAGGAAGAAGAGGTTGAATAACGATGTAATCTACAAGGATTGTGTGTAAGAAAAGGATTATCAGGGGATAACAGAAAAATCCTCAAATCCTTGCAGGCATAAACCCTGAGGGTTTTTAAAACCCTTAGGGTTTGAACATCTACAGGGATTGCGTTTAAGAAAGGATTATCATCCTCTTATTATACCAAATCCTTGTAGTACATGACCGCATTAATTTTGACAGGTAAAAGACCTGCGGGGTTTTGGAAACCCCGCAGGTCTTTTGGAGAAAAGGAGCAAAAATGAAAGAATTAAAAGAAATCAGCCGGATTGTTTCTTCGGTATGTTCTCATCAGCCTGCTGTGGCTGCGGCTTATGTTTTCGGTTCGGCTGCAAAGGGCAGAACAGGAAAGCATAGCGATATTGATGTTGCTGTTCTGCTGGATGAAACATATTCAAAGTCATTTTCACTGCTTTCACTGATGACTGACCTTGAAGAATCTCTCAAATGCCGGACTGATGTGATTGTACTGAATCATGCGGGCAACTGCTCAAATATCATGTGCGCAGAGACGGCAAGCTGGTATTTGAAAGGTCTTCCCGGTTTCGCAAGGATTTTGAAATACGGGGCAGAAAATCTTACGAAGATTTTCTCTATCTGCATAAAAAATATGCAAAAACAGTTGTTTACGGAGAAAAACATGGTTGATATGATTCTGCTGGAGCGTCTTGTTTCAGATATAAAAATCAATATCAAAGATTTGAAACAGGCATCAGATATTACATGGGAAGTTTATCAGACAGATAAAAGATCGCGGCGTTTTGTGGAGCGTACCCTTCATATTACAATAGAAGCCTGTCTTGATGCTGCGCATCATATCATCTCAGATGAGCAGTTCCGTGAACCTTCAAGTTACCGGGATACTTTTGCAGTTCTCACAGAAAATAAAATACTTACGACTGATGATTTGGAACGGTTTCATAAGATGGCTTCTTTCCGCAATCTTCTGGTTCATTATTATGAACGCATAGATGATGCGATTGTATATGGGATTTTCAAAAATAACCTGTCAGATTTCGAGGTTTTTGTTGAAAGAATAACCGTATATCTGACAAAACAGAAGGAGAAATAAAAATGAAAAAATTCACAGGGATTTTTATGGCTTTGGCTTTTGTTATGCTGGCGGGCTTCATAGCATATTCACAGAACAACATCAGTTCCGCCGTTAATAAGCTATCAGGGAATGCTGACAGATGCAGGCGGCAGTCCCATGACCGGAACAAAGAGACTCACATTCAACATTTATGACGTGGCAACCGGCGGCAATGTAAATTAATAGGATTATAATAATAGTTTTCAGTCAACTTTGAACCACTACCAGAAAAGGATTATCATGGTAATTAATCATAAAAGGTTTTATAAAAGGATACCGCTGAAATGAAAGAAAATATCTTGACAATATCATACACAGAGGTATCTGCTTCTGTCTTTAAAAAGAGACAGCAGGCAGTTTGAACAGGATGCCCGTTTTTTCCTCGCATTGAAACTTTATGAACTGGAAAAAATCTCTTCCGGAAAGGCGGCAAAACTGGCTGGCATGGATCGGGTCTCTTTTCTTCTTAAACTGGGGGAATACAGGATTTCACCGTTTCAGGTAAGCATGGACGAAATTCTGGAAGAGGCGGGGAGATAACATGATCAAATCAAAGGATACGGTTATCAATAGTTACCTTTTGAATAGTATTTCATAGTATTCGTCAGGTTTTGAAGCCGTACCATATCATCCGGCGGAATTCCGCGGAAAAATCACAGGCAGGCCGGAGCTTTTCCGCATGCCGTATTACGGACAGCCTGCATTCTTCATATCTGCGGTTTCTCCTCCGGCGGCGGTCCAGCCTTACGGGAACACTGTTCCCGGAAATCACCGGAAACACGGTTCCCGATAATTTCTGATAAAAAAATATCATAGGGAAAGTTATTTGTCAATATAATTTTTTCACAGATAATAATACCACGAAATACTGTAATATTCCATAGAATCCAGTGTATAAATATAATACATCTCCGTGGATTGCCTTATCAGCGTGCGGACAGACAGATCTGCTGAAAAAACTTTATGATGATGTTCTTATGCCTGCTGCTGTTAAAGAAGAGATTCTGGCAGGCGGTAAAAACCGGATTGGAATAAAAGAGCTTGATAAATCAGGATGGTTAAAAATTATGAAGATTCGTGATCCGACAAAGCTTTCCCTGCTTCATGAACTGGATAAAGGAGAATCCGAAGTAATTGTTCTTGCCTGTGAACAGAAAGTTGATGAGGTTATTATAGACGAAAAGATTGCCAGAATGCAGGCAAGCATTATCGGGCTTGGCGTGGTGGGAACTCTCGGTCTGCTGCTGAGAGCAAAAAAACAGAGGCTTATACCGGAAATAAGACCTTTGACTGAAAAGATTCTTAAAGCAGGGATATATATTCATCAGGATTGCGTTTAAGAAAAGGGATTAAGAAAATCCTTTCTTATACATAATCCTTGTAGATAATTGCCGTCTGAACCGCTGATAATCATGATTATCAGCGGTTCAGATGTTGAATCTACAGGGATTGCGTTTAAGAAAAGGGATTAAGAAAATCCTTTCTTATACATAATCCTTGTAGATAATTGCCGTCTGAACCGCTGATAATCATGATTATCAGCGGTTCAGATGTTGAATCTACAGGGATTTTGTATAAGAAAAGGATTAAGAAAAATCCTTTCTTAAACACAATCCCAGTGGAAAGGAGAATAAACCATGATTGTAACCATAAATGTACCTGATAATCTGCCAAAAAGAAAATTAAAACGGCGGATCAGAGAACTTGAGGAAAGCCTTAAAAATGAAGCAAAAAAATATAATGCTGAAAAAGGCAAAACTGACAAGGCAAATAATGACCTGAAGTTATTCTTGGAAAGTTTCGGAAGCTGGCAGGATAACCGGAGCGCTGAGGAGATTATCGAGGAAATCTATATGACACGCATATCAGATAAACAGGATATTCAGCTATGAACTATGTTTTGGATACAGACATCTGCATTTACTGGCTGAACGGAAATAAAAGAATCCGTGATAAAATTATGCGGATTGGAACTGACAGTCTGAGAACCACGATTATTACTGTTGCCGAACTGAGATACGGGGCTTACAATTCTCAGAAAGTTGAAGAAAATCTCATCAATATAAACAAGTTTCGGTAGTGGGTCAAATCCGTTGAAAAAAATTGCAGGGGCAAATAATTATTTGCCCCTGCGGAAGATTGTCAACGGATTTGACCCACCACCAATTTTTGC
>CAWEAR010000008.1:0-84968 GCA_963806835.1 uncultured delta proteobacterium | reverse complement strand
GCAGTAGGCGCAGTAACTACCGGAGCGACATTGTCATCGACTGCGAATGTAGCGGTAGCGGTACCGGTATTACCGCAAGCATCGGTAGCGGAGAATGTGACAGTAATAAGCTGGTCGCAACCGGCCGTCGGCATGGTATAAATATGAGTAACAGTAACGTTAGCGTCACAGTTATCGGTAGCAGTAGCAGCGGCAGCCCAGGTTGTCACAGCAGCAGCATCGAAAGAAGCCATTGCGAGCGGAGCAGTAGGCGCAGTAACTACCGGAGCGACATTGTCATCGACTGCGAATGTAGCGGTAGCGGTACCGGTATTACCGCAAGCATCGGTAGCGGAGAATGTGACAGTAATAAGCTGGTCGCAACCGGCAGTCGGCATTGTATAAGTATGAGTAACAGAAACGTTAGCGTCACAGTTATCGGTAGCAGTAGCAGCGGCAGCCCAGGTTGTCACAGCAGCAGCATCGAAGCAAGCCATTGCGAGCGGAGCAGTAGGCGCATTAACTAGCGGAGCGACATTGTCATCGACTGCGAATGTAGCGGTAGCGGTACCGGTATTACCGCAAGCATCGGTAGCGGAGAATGTGACTGTAATAAGCTGGTCGCAACCGGCCGTCGGCATGGTATAAGTATGAGTAACAGTAACGTTAGCGTCACAGTTATCGGTAGCAGTAGCAGCGGCAGCCCAGGTTGTCACAGCAGCAGCATCGAAGCAAGCCATTGCGAGCGGAGCAGTAGGCGCAGTAACTACCGGAGCGACATTGTCATCGACTGCGAATGTAGCGGTAGCGGTACCGGTATTACCGCAAGCATCGGTAGCGGAGAATGTGACTGTAATAAGCTGGTCGCAACCGGCCGTCGGCATGGTATAAGTATGAGTAACAGTAACGTTAGCGTCACAGTTATCGGTAGCAGTAGCAGCGGCAGCCCAGGTTGTCACAGCAGCAGCATCGAAGCAAGCCATTGCGAGCGGAGCAGTAGGCGCAGTAACTACCGGAGCGACATTGTCATCGACTGCGAATGTAGCGGTAGCGGTACCGGTATTACCGCAAGCATCGGTAGCGGAGAATGTGACTGTAATAAGCTGGTCGCAACCGGCCGTCGGCATGGTATAAGTATGAGTAACAGAAACGTTAGCGTCACAGTTATCGGTAGCAGTAGCAGCGGCAGCCCAGGTTGTCACAGCAGCAGCATCGAAGCAAGCCATTGCGAGCGGAGCAGTAGGCGCAGTAACTACCGGAGCGACATTGTCATCGACTGCGAATGTAGCGGTAGCGGTACCGGTATTACCGCAAGCATCGGTAGCGGAGAATGTGACTGTAATAAGCTGGTCGCAACCGGCAGTCGGCATTGTATAAGTATGAGTAACAGAAACGTTAGCGTCACAGTTATCGGTAGCAGTAGCAGCGGCAGCCCAGGTTGTCACAGCAGCAGCATCGAAGCAAGCCATTGCGAGCGGAGCAGTAGGCGCATTAACTAGCGGAGCGACATTGTCATCGACTGCGAATGTAGCGGTAGCGGTACCGGTATTACCGCAAGCATCGGTAGCGGAGAATGTGACTGTAATAAGCTGGTCGCAACCGGCAGTCGGCATTGTATAAGTATGAGTAACAGAAACGTTAGCGTCACAGTTATCGGTAGCAGTAGCAGCGGCAGCCCAGGTTGTCACAGCAGCAGCATCGAAGCAAGCCATTGCGAGCGGAGCAGTAGGCGCATTAACTAGCGGAGCGACATTGTCATCGACTGCGAATGTAGCGGTAGCGGTACCGGTATTACCGCAAGCATCGGTAGCGGAGAATGTGACTGTAATAAGCTGGTCGCAACCGGCAGTCGGCATTGTATAAGTATGAGTAACAGAAACGTTAGCGTCACAGTTATCGGTAGCAGTAGCAGCGGCAGCCCAGGTTGTCACAGCAGCAGCATCGAAGCAAGCCATTGCGAGCGGAGCAGTAGGCGCATTAACTAGCGGAGCGACATTGTCATCGACTGCGAATGTAGCGGTAGCGGTACCGGTATTACCGCAAGCATCGGTAGCGGAGAATGTGACTGTAATAAGCTGGTCGCAACCGGCAGTCGGCATTGTATAAGTATGAGTAACAGAAACGTTAGCGTCACAGTTATCGGTAGCAGTAGCAGCGGCAGCCCAGGTTGTCACAGCAGCAGCATCGAAGCAAGCCATTGCGAGCGGAGCAGTAGGCGCATTAACTAGCGGAGCGACATTGTCATCGACTGCGAATGTAGCGGTAGCGGTACCGGTATTACCGCAAGCATCGGTAGCGGAGAATGTGACTGTAATAAGCTGGTCGCAACCGGCAGTCGGCATTGTATAAGTATGAGTAACAGAAACGTTAGCGTCACAGTTATCGGTAGCAGTAGCAGCGGCAGCCCAGGTTGTCACAGCAGCAGCATCGAAGCAAGCCATTGCGAGCGGAGCAGTAGGCGCATTAACTAGCGGAGCGACATTGTCATCGACTGCGAATGTAGCGGTAGCGGTACCGGTATTACCGCAAGCATCGGTAGCGGAGAATGTGACTGTAATAAGCTGGTCGCAACCGGCAGTCGGCATTGTATAAGTATGAGTAACAGAAACGTTAGCGTCACAGTTATCGGTAGCAGTAGCAGCGGCAGCCCAGGTTGTCACAGCAGCAGCATCGAAGCAAGCCATTGCGAGCGGAGCAGTAGGCGCATTAACTAGCGGAGCGACATTGTCATCGACTGCGAATGTAGCGGTAGCGGTACCGGTATTACCGCAAGCATCGGTAGCGGAGAATGTGACTGTAATAAGCTGGTCGCAACCGGCAGTCGGCATTGTATAAGTATGAGTAACAGAAACGTTAGCGTCACAGTTATCGGTAGCAGTAGCAGCGGCAGCCCAGGTTGTCACAGCAGCAGCATCGAAGCAAGCCATTGCGAGCGGAGCAGTAGGCGCAGTAACTACCGGAGCGACATTGTCATCGACTGCGAATGTAGCGGTAGCGGTACCGGTATTACCGCAAGCATCGGTAGCGGAGAATGTGACTGTAATAAGCTGGTCGCAACCGGCCGTCGGCATGGTATAAGTATGAGTAACAGTAACGTTAGCGTCACAGTTATCGGTAGCAGTAGCAGCGGCAGCCCAGGTTGTCACAGCAGCAGCATCGAAGCAAGCCATTGCGAGCGGAGCAGTAGGCGCAGTAACTACCGGAGCGACATTGTCATCGACTGCGAATGTAGCGGTAGCGGTACCGGTATTACCGCAAGCATCGGTAGCGGAGAATGTGACAGTAATAAGCTGGTCGCAACCGGCCGTCGGCATCGTATAAGTATGAGTAACAGTAACGTTAGCGTCACAGTTATCGGTAGCAGTAGCAGCGGCAGCCCAGGTTGTCACAGCAGCAGCATCGAAGCAAGCCATTGCGAGCGGAGCAGTAGGCGCATGAACTACCGGAGCGACATTGTCATCGACTGCGAATGTAGCGGTAGCGGTACCGGTATTACCGCAAGCATCGGTAGCGGAGAATGTGACAGTAATAAGCTGGTCGCAACCGGCCGTCGGCATGGTATAAGTATGAGTAACAGTAACGTTAGCGTCACAGTTATCGGTAGCAGTAGCAGCGGCAGCCCAGGTTGTCACAGCAGCAGCATCGAAGCAAGCCATTGCGAGCGGAGCAGTAGGCGCAGTAACTACCGGAGCGACATTGTCATCGACTGCGAATGTAGCGGTAGCGGTACCGGTATTACCGCAAGCATCGGTAGCGGAGAATGTGACAGTAATAAGCTGGTCGCAACCGGCCGTCGGCATCGTATAAGTATGAGTAACAGTAACGTTAGCGTCACAGTTATCGGTAGCAGTAGCAGCGGCAGCCCAGGTTGTCACAGCAGCAGCATCGAAGCAAGCCATTGCGAGCGGAGCAGTAGGCGCAGTAACTACCGGAGCGACATTGTCATCGACTGCGAATGTAGCGGTAGCGGTACCGGTATTACCGCAAGCATCGGTAGCGGAGAATGTGACAGTAATAAGCTGGTCGCAACCGGCCGTCGGCATCGTATAAGTATGAGTAACAGTAACGTTAGCGTCACAGTTATCGGTAGCAGTAGCAGCGGCAGCCCAGGTTGTCACAGCAGCAGCATCGAAGCAAGCCATTGCGAGCGGAGCAGTAGGCGCAGTAACTACCGGAGCGACATTGTCATCGACTGCGAATGTAGCGGTAGCGGTACCGGTATTACCGCAAGCATCGGTAGCGGAGAATGTGACAGTAATAAGCTGGTCGCAACCGGCCGTCGGCATGGTATAAGTATGAGTAACAGTAACGTTAGCGTCACAGTTATCGGTAGCAGTAGCAGCGGCAGCCCAGGTTGTCACAGCAGCAGCATCGAAGCAAGCCATTGCGAGCGGAGCAGTAGGCGCAGTAACTACCGGAGCGACA
This sequence comes from uncultured delta proteobacterium, assembly GCA_963806835.1. GTDB lineage: Bacteria > Desulfobacterota > Desulfobacteria > Desulfobacterales > CAWEAR01 > CAWEAR01. Next base: position 80,564 of record CAWEAR010000008.1, on the reverse strand, counting down.
TTGTCATCGACTGCGAATGTAGCGGTAGCGGTACCGGTATTACCGCAAGCATCGGTAGCGGAGAATGTGACTGTAATAAGCTGGTCGCAACCGGCCGTCGGCATGGTATAAGTATGAGTAACAGTAACGTTAGCGTCACAGTTATCGGTAGCAGTAGCAGCGGCAGCCCAGGTTGTCACAGCAGCAGCATCGAAGCAAGCCATTGCGAGCGGAGCAGAGGCGTAGTACCTACCGGAGCGACATTGTCATCGACTGCGAATGTAGCGGTAGCGGTACCGGTATTACCGCAAGCATCGGTAGCGGAGAATGTGACAGTAATAAGCTGGTCGCAACCGGCCGTCGGCATGGTATAGAGTATGAGTAACAGTAACGTTAGCGTCACAGTTATCGGTAGCAGTAGCAGCGGCAGCCCAGGTTGTCACAGCAGCAGCATCGAAGCAAGCCATTGCGAGCGGAGCAGTAGGCGCAGTAACTACCGGAGCGACATTGTCATCGACTGCGAATGTAGCGGTAGCGGTACCGGTATTACCGCAAGCATCGGTAGCGGAGAATGTGACAGTAATAAGCTGGTCGCAACCGGCCGTCGGCATGGTATAAGTATGAGTAACAGTAACGTTAGCGTCACAGTTATCGGTAGCAGTAGCAGCGGCAGCCCAGGTTGTCACAGCAGCAGCATCGAAGCAAGCCATTGCGAGCGGAGCAGTAGGCGCAGTAACTACCGGAGCGGTAATATCCTGAACGTTTATAGTCTGTGAAGCTTGCGAAGCATTACCACAAGCATCAGTAGCGGTCCAAGTACGTGTTACGCTGTAAGAGCCAGCGCAAGCGCCCGGAGTTGTAACATCATTAAATGTAAGGGTGAATGCGCTACCGCAAGCATCAACAGCAGTTGCCTGAGTAAATACTGGAGCAGCCGGGCAATCGATGGTAGACGGCCCAGGCAGAGCAGCAATCACGGAGAGGTAATATCCTGAACGTTTATAGTCTGTGAAGCTTGCGAAGCATTACCACAAGCATCAGTAGCGGTCCAAGTACGTGTTACGCTGTAAGAGCCAGCGCAAGCGCCCGGAGTTGTAACATCATTAAATGTAAGGGTGAATGCGCTACCGCAAGCATCAACAGCAGTTGCCTGAGAAAAACACCCGGAGCAGCCGGGCAATCGATGGTAGACGGCCCAGGCAGAGCAGCAATCACGGGAGCGGTAATATCCTGAACGTTTATAGTCTGTGAAGCTTGCGAAGCATTACCACAAGCATCAGTAGCGGTCCAAGTACGTGTTACGCTGTAAGAGCCAGCGCAAGCGCCCGGAGTTGTAACATCATTAAATGTAAGGGTGAATGCGCTACCGCAAGCATCAACAGCAGTTGCCTGAGTAAATACTGGAGCAGCCGGGCAATCGATGGTAGACGGCCCAGGCAGAGCAGCAATCACGGGAGCGGTAATATCCTGAACGTTTATAGTCTGTGAAGCTTGCGAAGCATTACCACAAGCATCAGTAGCGGTCCAAGTACGTGTTACGCTGTAAGAGCCAGCGCAAGCGCCCGGAGTTGTAACATCATTAAATGTAAGGGTGAATGCGCTACCGCAAGCATCAACAGCAGTTGCCTGAGTAAATACTGGAGCAGCCGGGCAATCGATGGTAGACGGCCCAGGCAGAGCAGCAATCACGGGAGCGGTAATATCCTGAACGTTTATAGTCTGTGAAGCTTGCGAAGCATTACCACAAGCATCAGTAGCGGTCCAAGTACGTGTTACGCTGTAAGAGCCAGCGCAAGCGCCCGGAGTTGTAACATCATTAAATGTAAGGGTGAATGCGCTACCGCAAGCATCAACAGCAGTTGCCTGAGTAAATACTGGAGCAGCCGGGCAATCGATGGTAGACGGCCCAGGCAGAGCAGCAATCACGGGAGCGGTAATATCCTGAACGTTTATAGTCTGTGAAGCTTGCGAAGCATTACCACAAGCATCAGTAGCGGTCCAAGTACGTGTTACGCTGTAAGAGCCAGCGCAAGCGCCCGGAGTTGTAACATCATTAAGGTGAAAAAGTGAATGCGCTACCGCAAGCATCAACAGCAGTTGCCTGAGTAAATACTGGAGCAGCCGGGCAATCGATGGTAGACGGCCCAGGCAGAGCAGCAATCACGGGAGCGGTAATATCCTGAACGTTTATAGTCTGTGAAGCTTGCGAAGCATTACCACAAGCATCAGTAGCGGTCCAAGTACGTGTTACGCTGTAAGAGCCAGCGCAAGCGCCCGGAGTTGTAACATCATTAAATGTAAGGGTGAATGCGCTACCGCAAGCATCAACAGCAGTTGCCTGAGTAAATACTGAGCAGCCGGGCAATCGATGGTAGACGGCCCAGGCAGAGCAGCAATCACGGGAGCGGTAATATCCTGAACGTTTATAGTCTGTGAAGCTTGCGAAGCATTACCACAAGCATCAGTAGCGGTCCAAGTACGTGTTACGCTGTAAGAGCCAGCGCAAGCGCCCGGAGTTGTAACATCATTAAATGTAAGGGTGAATGCGCTACCGCAAGCATCAACAGCAGTTGCCTGAGTAAATACTGGAGCAGCCGGGCAATCGATGGTAGACGGCCCAGGCAGAGCAGCAATCACGGGAGCGGTAATATCCTGAACGTTTATAGTCTGTGAAGCTTGCGAAGCATTACCACAAGCATCAGTAGCGGTCCAAGTACGTGTTACGCTGTAAGAGCCAGCGCAAGCGCCCGGAGTTGTAGACATCATTAAATGTAAGGGTGAATGCGCTACCGCAAGCATCAACAGCAGTTGCCTGAGTAAATACTGGAGCAGCCGGGCAATCGATGGTACGGCCCAGGCAGAGCAGCAATCACGGGAGCGGTAATATCCTGAACGTTTATAGTCTGTGAAGCTTGCGAAGCATTACCACAAGCATCAGTAGCGGTCCAAGTACGTGTTACGCTGTAAGAGCCAGCGCAAGCGCCCGGAGTTGTAACATCATTAAATGTAAGGGTGAATGCGCTACCGCAAGCATCAACAGCAGTTGCCTGAGTAAATACTGGAGCAGCCGGGCAATCGATGGTAGACGGCCCAGGCAGAGCAGCAATCACGGGAGCGGTAATATCCTGAACGTTTATAGTCTGTGAAGCTTGCGAAGCATTACCACAAGCATCAGTAGCGGTCCAAGTACGTGTTACGCTGTAAGAGCCAGCGCAAGCGCCCGGAGTTGTAACATCATTAAATGTAAGGGTGAATGCGCTACCGCAAGCATCAACAGCAGTTGCCTGAGTAAATACTGGAGCAGCCGGGCAATCGATGGTAGACGGCCCAGGCAGAGCGGCAATCACCGGAGCGGTAATATCCTGAACGTTTATAGTCTGTGAAGCTTGCGATGCATTACCACAGTCGTCAGTAGCGGTCCAAGTACGTGTTACGCTGTAAGAGCCAGCGCAAGCGCCCGGAGTTGTAACATCATTAAATGTAAGGGTGAATGCGCTACCGCAAGCATCAACAGCAGTTGCCTGAGTAAATACTGGAGCAGCCGGGCAATCGATGGTAGACGGCCCAGGCAGAGCAGCAATCACGGGAGCGGTAATATCCTGAACGTTTATAGTCTGTGAAGCTTGCGAAGCATTACCACAAGCATCAGTAGCGGTCCAAGTACGTGTTACGCTGTAAGAGCCAGCGCAAGCGCCCGGAGTTGTAACATCATTAAATGTAAGGGTGAATGCGCTACCGCAAGCATCAACAGCAGTTGCCTGAGTAAATACTGGAGCAGCCGGGCAATCGATGGTAGACGGCCCAGGCAGAGCAGCAATCACGGGAGCGGTAATATCCTGAACGTTTATAGTCTGTGAAGCTTGCGAAGCATTACCACAAGCATCAGTAGCGGTCCAAGTACGTGTTACGCTGTAAGAGCCAGCGCAAGCGCCCGGAGTTGTAACATCATTAAATGTAAGGGTGAATGCGCTACCGCAAGCATCAACAGCAGTTGCCTGAGTAAATACTGGAGCAGCCGGGCAATCGATGGTAGACGGCCCAGGCAGAGCAGCAATCACGGGAGCGGTAATATCCTGAACGTTTATAGTCTGTGAAGCTTGCGAAGCATTACCACAAGCATCAGTAGCGGTCCAAGTACGTGTTACGCTGTAAGAGCCAGCGCAAGCGCCCGGAGTTGTAACATCATTAAATGTAAGGGTGAATGCGCTACCGCAAGCATCAACAGCAGTTGCCTGAGTAAATACTGGAGCAGCCGGGCAATCGATGGTAGACGGCCCAGGCAGAGCAGCAATCACGGGAGCGGTAATATCCTGAACGTTTATAGTCTGTGAAGCTTGCGAAGCATTACCACAAGCATCAGTAGCGGTCCAAGTACGTGTTACGCTGTAAGAGCCAGCGCAAGCGCCCGGAGTTGTAACATCATTAAATGTAAGGGTGAATGCGCTACCGCAAGCATCAACAGCAGTTGCCTGAGTAAATACTGGAGCAGCCGGGCAATCGATGGTAGACGGCCCAGGCAGAGCAGCAATCACGGGAGCGGTAATATCCTGAACGTTTATAGTCTGTGAAGCTTGCGAAGCATTACCACAAGCATCAGTAGCGGTCCAAGTACGGGTTACGCTGTAAGAGCCAGCGCAAGCGCCCGGAGTTGTAACATCATTAAATGTAAGGGTGAATGCGCTACCGCAAGCATCAACAGCAGTTGCCTGAGTAAATACTGGAGCAGCCGGGCAATCGATGGTAGACGGCCCAGGCAGAGCAGCAATCACGGGAGCGGTAATATCCTGAACGTTTATAGTCTGTGAAGCTTGCGAAGCATTACCACAAGCATCAGTAGCGGTCCAAGTACGTGTTACGCTGTAAGAGCCAGCGCAAGCGCCCGGAGTTGTAACATCATTAAATGTAAGGGTGAATGCGCTACCGCAAGCATCAACAGCAGTTGCCTGAGTAAATACTGGAGCAGCCGGGCAATCGATGGTAGACGGCCCAGGCAGAGCAGCAATCACGGGAGCGGTAATATCCTGAACGTTTATAGTCTGTGAAGCTTGCGAAGCATTACCACAAGCATCAGTAGCGGTCCAAGTACGTGTTACGCTGTAAGAGCCAGCGCAAGCGCCCGGAGTTGTAACATCATTAAATGTAAGGGTGAATGCGCTACCGCAAGCATCAACAGCAGTTGCCTGAGTAAATACTGGAGCAGCCGGGCAATCGATGGTAGACGGCCCAGGCAGAGCAGCAATCACGGGAGCGGTAATATCCTGAACGTTTATAGTCTGTGAAGCTTGCGAAGCATTACCACAAGCATCAGTAGCGGTCCAAGTACGTGTTACGCTGTAAGAGCCAGCGCAAGCGCCCGGAGTTGTAACATCATTAAATGTAAGGGTGAATGCGCTACCGCAAGCATCAACAGCAGTTGCCTGAGTAAATACTGGAGCAGCCGGGCAATCGATGGTAGACGGCCCAGGCAGAGCAGCAATCACGGGAGCGGTAATATCCTGAACGTTTATAGTCTGTGAAGCTTGCGAAGCATTACCACAAGCATCAGTAGCGGTCCAAGTACGGGTTACGCTGTAATAGCCAGCGCAAGCGCCCGGAGTTGTAACATCATTAAATGTAAGTGTGACTGCGCACCGCAAGCATCAATAGCAGTTGCCTGAGCAAATAAAGGAGTAGCCGGGCAATCTATTGTAGTCGCCCCAGGCAGAGCAGCAATCACGGGAGCTGTAATATCCTGAACGTTTATAGTCTGTGAAGCTTGCGATGAATTACCACAGTCATCAGTAGCGGTCCAAGTACGGGTTACGCTGTAATAGCCAGCGCAAGCGCCCGGTGTTGTAACATCATTAAATGTAAGTGTGACTGCGCACCGCAAGCATCAATAGCAGTTGCCTGAGCAAATAAAGGAGTAGCCGGGCAATCGATGGTAGACGGCCCAGGCAGAGCAGCAATCACCGGAGCTGTAATATCCTGAACGTTTATAGTCTGTGAAGCTTGCGATGCATTACCACAATCATCAGTAGCGGTCCAAGTACGGGTTACGCTGTAATTGCCAGCGCAAGCGCCCGGTGTTGTAACATCATTAAATGTAAGTGTGACTGCGCTACCGCAAGCATCAACAGCAGTTGCCTGAGTAAATACTGGAGCAGCCGGGCAATCGATGGTAGACGGCCCAGGCAGAGCAGCAATCACGGGAGCGGTAATATCCTGAACGTTTTATAGTCTGTGAAGCTTGCGAAGCATTACCACAAGCATCAGTAGCGGTCCAAGTACGTGTTACGCTGTAAGAGCCAGCGCAAGCGCCCGGAATGGTAGCATCATTAAATGTAAGGGTGAATGCGCTACCGCAAGCATCAGTAGCAGTAGCCTGGGCAAATGAAGGAGTAGCCGGGCAGTCTATTGTAGTAGCAGCAGGCAGCGCAGCAATCACCGGAGCTGTAATATCCTGAACGTTTATAGTCTGGAAGTTGCAGTAGATGAATTGCCACAGTCGTCGGTAGCGGTCCAGGTACGGGTTACGCTGTAATTACCGGCACAAGAACCAGGTGTTGTAACATCATTAAATGTAAGTGTAACTGTAGCATCACAAGCATCAGTAGCAGTAGCCTGGGCAAATGAAGGAGTAGCCGGGCAGTCTATGGTAGAAGGCCCAGGCAGCGCGGCAATCACCGGAGCTGTAATATCCTGAACGTTTATAGTCTGGAAGTTGCAGTAGATGAATTGCCACAGTCGTCGGTAGCGGTCCAGGTACGGGTTACGCTGTAATTACCGGCACAAGAACCAGGTGTTGTAACATCATTAAATGTAAGTGTAACTGTAGCATCACAAGCATCAGTAGCAGTAGCCTGGGCAAATGAAGGAGTAGCCGGGCAGTCTATTGTAGTAGCAGCAGGCAGCGCGGCAATCACCGGAGCTGTAATATCCTGAACGTTTATAGTCTGGAAGTTGCAGTAGATGAATTGCCACAGTCGTCGGTAGCGGTCCAGGTACGGGTTACGCTGTAATTACCGGCACAAGAACCAGGTGTTGTAACATCATTAAATGTAAGTGTAACTGTAGCATCACAAGCATCAGTAGCAGTAGCCTGGGCAAATGAAGGAGTAGCCGGGCAGTCTATGGTAGACGGCCAGGCAGCGCGGCAATCACCGGAGCTGTAATATCCTGAACGTTTATAGTCTGTGAAGCTTGCGATGAATTACCACAGGCATCGGTAGCGGTCCAGGTACGGGTTACGCTGTAATTACCGGCGCAAGAACCCGGTGTTGTAACATCATTAAATGTAAGTGTAAATGTGCACCGCAAGCATCAGTAGCAGTTGCCTGAGCAAATGAAGGAGTAGCCGGGCAATCTATTGTAGAAGCAGCAGGCAGCGCAGCAATCACCGGAGCTGTAATATCCTGAACGTTTATAGTCTGCGAAGCTTGCGATGAATTACCACAATCATCGGTAGCGGTCCAGTACGGGTTACGCTGTAAGAACCGGCGCAAGCACCCGGTGTTGTAACATCATTAAATGTAAGTGTAACTGTGCACCGCAAGCATCAATAGCAGTAGCCTGAGCAAATAAAGGAGTAGCCGGGCAATCTATTGTAGAAGCAGCAGGCAGCGCGGCAATCACCGGAGCTGTAATATCCTGAACGTTTATAGTCTGAGAAGCTTGCGATGAATTACCACAAGCGTCGGTAGCGGTCCAGGTACGGGTTACGCTGTAAGAACCAGCGCAAGCACCCGGTGTTGTAACATCATTAAATGTAAGGGTGACTGTGCACCGCAAGCATCAATAGCAGTTGCCTGAGCAAATGAAGGAGTAGCCGGGCAATCTATGGTAGACGGCCCAGGCAGCGCGGCAATCACCGGAGCTGTAATATCCTGAACGTTTATAGTCTGTGAAGCTTGCGATGAATTACCACAATCGTCGGTAGCGGTCCAGGTACGGGTTACGCTGTAAGAACCGGCGCAAGCACCCGGTGTTGTAACATCATTAAATGTAAGTGTGACTGTGCACCGCAAGCATCAATAGCAGTAGCCTGAGCAAATGAAGGAGTAGCCGGGCAATCTATTGTAGACGCAGCAGGCAGCGCGGCAATCACCGGAGCTGTAATATCCTGAACGTTTATAGTCTGTGAAGCTTGCGATGAATTGCCACAGTCATCGGTAGCGGTCCAGGTACGGGTTACGCTGTAATAACCAGCGCAAGACCAGGTGTTGTAACATCATTAAATGTAAGTGTAAATGCGCTACCACAAGCATCATCAGCAGTAGCCTGAGCAAATAATGGAGCAGCCGGGCAATCTATGGTAGAAGGCCAGGCAGCGCAGCAATCACCGGAGCTGTAATATCCTGAACGTTTATAGTCTGTGAAGCTTGCGATGAATTACCACAAGCGTCAGTAGCGGTCCAGGTACGGGTTACGCTGTAATATCCGGCGCAGCGCCCGGTGTTGTAACATCATTAAATGTAAGTGTGACTGCGCTACCGCAAGCATCAATAGCAGTAGCCTGAGCAAATAAAGGAGTAGCCGGGCAATCTATGGTAGTAGCAGCAGGCAGCGCAGCAATCACCGGAGCTGTAATATCCTGAACGTTTATAGTCTGTTAAGTTGCGAAGAATTGCCACAGGCGTCGGTAGCGGTCCAGGTACGGGTTACGCTGTAAGACCGGCACAAGCGCCAGGTGTTGTAACATCATTAAATGTAAGTGTGACTGGGCTACCACAAGCATCAGCAGCAGTTGCCTGGGCAAATATGGAGCAGCCGGGCAATCGATTGTAGCGGCACAGGCAGAGCAGCAATCACCGGAGCTGTAATATCCTGAACGTTTATAGTCTCTGTCAAGTTGCAGAAGCATTGCCACATGCGTCAGTAGCGGTCCAGGTACGGGTTACGCTGTAATTACCGGCGCAAGCGCCCGGTGTTGTAACATCATTAAATGTAAGTGTGAATGTAGCATCACAAGCATCAGTAGCAGTTGCCTGGGCAAATAATGGAGTAGCCGGGCAGTCGATGGTAGCGGCCAGGCAGAGCAGCAATCACCGGAGCTGTAATATCCTGAACGTTTATAGTCTGAGAAGCTTGCGAAGAATTACCACAGGCATCAGTAGCGGTCCAGGTACGGGTTACGCTGTAAGATCCGGCGCAAGCACCAGGAGTTGTAACATCATTAAATGTAAGTGTGACTGTGCACCGCAAGCATCAATAGCAGTAGCCTGAGTAAATGAGGAGCAGCCGGGCAGTCTATGGTAGAAGGCGCAGGCAGCGCAGCAATCACCGGAGCTGTAATATCCTGAACGTTTATAGTCTGGAAGCTTGCGAAGAATTACCACAGGCATCAGTAGCGGTCCAGGTACGGGTTACGCTGTAAGAACCGGCGCAAGCGCCCGGAGTTGTAACATCATTAAATGTAAGGGTAAATGCGCTACCGCAAGCATCAATAGCAGTAGCCTGAGTAAATGAAGGAGCAGCCGGGCAATCTATGGTAGAAGGACCAGGCAGCGCGGCAATCACCGGAGCTGTAATATCCTGAACGTTTATAGTCTGTGAAGCTTGCGAAGAATTACCACATTCATCAGTAGCGGTCCAAGTACGGGTTACGCTGTAAGAACCGGCGCAAGCACCCGGTGTTGTAACATCATTAAATGTAAGTGTGAATGAACTACCGCAAGCATCAATAGCAGTTGCCTGGGTAAATAAAGGAGCAGCCGGGCAATCGTCTAGGTAGACGGCCCAGGCAGAGCAGCAATCACCGGAGCTGTAATATCCTGAACGTTTATAGTCTGCGAAGTTGCGATGAATTACCACAAGCATCAGTAGCGGTCCAGGTACGGGTTACGCTGTAAGAGCCGGCGCAAGAGCCCGGTGTTGTAACATCATTAAATGTAAGGGAGAATGCGCTACCGCATGCATCAACAGCAGTTGCCTGAGTAAATAAAGGAGCTGCCGGACAATTGATGGTAGACGGCCCAGGCAGTGCTGCAATCACGGGAGCTGTAATATCCTGAACGTTGATAGTCTGCGAAGTTGCGATGAATTACCACAAGCATCAGCAGCGGTCCAAGTACGGGTTACGCTGTATGATCCAGCGCAAGCGCCCGGTGTTGTATCATCATGAAATGTAAGGGTAATGAGCTAAACCCCGCAATCATCAACAGCAGTCGCCTGAGCAAATACTGGAGCAGCCGGGCAATCGATGGTAGACGGCCCAGGCAGAGCAGCAATCACGGGAGCGGTAATATCCTGAACGTTTATAGTCTGTGAAGCTTGCGAAGCATTACCAGAAGCATCAGTAGCGGTCCAAGTACGTGTGTATAGATGAATATGAAAATAATCTTTTATCTGCTTTTCCGGATCAGAAGAATCAGATTCATTTTTTAATGAAACAATTAAGGGGAATGGCTGAGAAGCTGCACTCTCTTGAATTTTTATCACCGGCAGATCAGAGCGGATTCTCTTTTTTTGAAGAATCAGAGCCGCTTGGAGAGATTCTGACAAAAACAGACTGCTCACCCGGATTACGGGCTGTCTTAGGTGTTCCTTGTGCATGGCTCGGCGTTCCTTTGGAAGAAGTTCCATGTTTTTACCATAATATGTTTCTTGCCTCTTATCTTTTCTCTTCATGGAGACTGAAATGCAGCGGCTCTTATATGGCTGATATTTTTGCAGAACGCTTTAAATCACTTGGCGGAAAGATTATTCTGAATGAGCCGGTTCAGGAGGTTCTTGTCAGTTCCCGTATTGTTAAGGGAGTCCGCTTAAAATCAGGAGAGGTAATCAGCGCAGATATTGTAATCGGGGCAATACATCCTAAAATACTTTTGAATATGCTGCCGGAAGGAGCGGTAAAGCCTTCTTATAAAAAAAGAATATCTCAGTTGGAAGATACAAAAGGAATTTTATCAGTTCAGGCTGAAACAGATGCGGCGTCTCATCCGGCGATTCCGTATAATATTTTCAAGGTTCACAGTGATGCAAAAGGAAATATCTCTGATATGAAATTCTATCAGATCAGAAAAAGCCGGAAACCTGATAAAAATCTTCTTTCAATCCTTGCATCAGGCAAAGATCATCTGTGGAAAAAATGGGAAAATACAAAGACAGGCAACCGGGGAGATGATTATAAATCTGCAAAAAAAGAAGAGGCATTCCGTCTTATTCATGAGGCTGAAAAAATATTCGGTTCTTTGAAAGATATTAATCTTATAGATGTCTATACTCCTTTGACTATAAGAGATTATACAGACAGTCCGAACGGTTCTGCTTACGGCGTGCTTCGATCTTCAAAGCAGATGCTTTCCGCGGCATTGCTGAATCGCACCTCAGTCAAAGGACTCTTTCTTTCAGGGCAGAGTGTTACAGCACCGGGGATTATCGGAACAATTACCGGAACATTCAGCACAGTCAGATTTATCATCGGGGATGAAAAATTCAGGGATGCTGTAATCAGCAGGTTATAAAGGTAAAAACCCTTAGGGTTTAATAGTAACCCTGTAATTTGACATATCACATGCTTTTCCGGTAAAATAAACCCTGATTGTTTCAGAAATCCTAAGTGTTTCCTTGTTCGGAGGTTTTCCATGATTTATAATTATAAAGCATATTCAAATGATACTGTTATTTCAATTCTTCAGACCACTGAGGAGTTAAATCATCTTAAAGATGTTGATACTATCCTTGACAGAATTTTATATGAAGCAAGACAACTCTCCGGCGCTGATGCCGGTTCTATATTTCTGATAGAAGGGGATGCTCTTAAATTCAGTTATGTCCATAATGACACGCTTTTTAATAAAGATGAAGCAAATGCAGAACTTTATGCGGATTTTACCGTTCCGGTTGATGATAAATCTATTGTCGGATATGTCGCCCTTACAGGTGAAACTCTTGTTATTGAAAATGTCTATAAAATGCGGATAGATTTGCCGTATTCTTTTAATCCCTCTTATGATAAAAAGACCGGCTATCATACTACATCTATTTTTACCATTCCCCTCAAGACATTTCAGGATAAAGTTGTAGGGGTTATGCAGCTTATCAATGCAAAGGATGAGAAGGGAGATTCAGTCCATTTTTCCCTTGAAAGTCAGATATATGTTCCTTTATTTGCCAATCATGCTTCATCAGCTATTGAGCATGGTATGATGAATCGGGAGCTGATTCTGCGTATGGTCAAAATGGCGGAGCTGCATGATCCGGGTGAAACCGGACTTCACGTTCAGCGGGTCGGTGCCTATTCTGCCGAGATTTATCAGCGATGGGCGTTAAATCAGGGAATAGAAAGGAAAGAGATAAAGCGTACAAAAGATTTGATACGCCTTGCATCTATGCTTCATGATGTCGGAAAGGTGGGGATTTCTGATTTTATTCTCAAAAAACAGGGAAAACTGACTGAAGAAGAATTTAAAAGCATGAAATGGCATACGGTTTACGGAGCAAGGTTATTTATTAATAATACATCCAAACTGGATCAGATGAGTCAGGATATTGCCCTGAATCATCATGAAAAATGGAGCGGAGGGGGGTATCCGGGAAAAATTTCTGATATTATGTCAGAAAAAGTAGAGATGGGTGAACCTAAAAGAGGAGAAGAGATTCCTCTGGCTGCAAGAATAACTACTCTGGCTGATGTGTTTGATGCGCTGGCTTCAGCGCGTTCTTATAAAGATCCTTGGAGCGATGAAAAAATTTTTTCTCTGATTAAAGACGAGTCCGGTAAGCATTTTGATCCTGAGGTTACAAAAGCATTTTTTCAGATTTTTGACATTATCAGGGCGATTCGGGATAAATTCAGAAATTAATTTCGAGTCAAACCTGCCGGAGTTTAAAAAGAACAGTCTCTGCAACCGGAAAGTCCGTAGTACCCCGCCTTTAGGCGGTTACTTTAAATCCGGAAAGTTTGTAGTACCGCCTTTAGGCGGTCATCTTTTAAGTCAGATAGTTATCGCAGCACGCCGAACCGCCTAAAGGCGGTACTACAAACTTTTTACGCCCGAACCGCCTAAAGGCGGTACTACAAACTTTTTGACACCGAACCGCCTAAAGGCGGTACTACAAACTTTTCGCAGCACGCCGAACCGCCTAAAGGCGGTACTACAAACTTTTTGATCTGCTGACTGTATTCAAAAAAAATATTTAAAAATTCCTCTGTAAATAAATTATTCCGGTCTGTGTTAAAAAAATGTTGAATGATAAAAAAAAGTAAGATAAATAGTTATTTTGTTCTCATCTGTTAACCGAATCTGAAATTATCTTTCAGAAAAAAGGATATTAGTATCATGAACAATCTTTTTCCCTATCTTTCAGGCATCCGATGGCAGGATATTATTGATATATTACTGAACAGTTATATCTTCTTCCGGCTTTGTATTCTTTTAAGAGGGACTCATGTTTTCCGGCTTCTTATCGGAATTATATTCCTTTTCTTTTTTCAGAGAATAGCTGTTTCATTAGGACTGGTTGTAACCAGTTGGGCGATTCAGGGGTTTACGGCTGTTACCGCGTTCATTGTTATTGTTGCTTTCAGCAGTGAAATCCGTTCTGTTTTTCATGCAAAAAATTTCAAGGCGATTCTCTGGAACATACCCGGCAAAGTGATTCATACCCCTGTAGAGATCATCGCTGAAAGTGCTTTTGAAATGGGAAAAAAACATTGCGGGGCGTTGATTGTTTTTCCGGGGAAAGAGAGCCTCAAAGATGTTGTAAAAAACGGAATCCCATGGCAGGGACTTGTCAGCAAAGAGATGATACTTACCATATTCTGGCATAATAATCCGGTGCATGACGGAGCTGTTGTTATTAAGGGAAACCAGATAACAGAGGTCTCAGCAATTCTCCCTCTGACCCCGAGAACCGATCTCCCCTCATATTACGGAACACGGCACAGAGCATCACTTGGCTTGACTGAACTCACAGATGCAATGGTAGTTGTGGTATCTGAAGAGAGAGGTGTGGTAACTGTTGCAAAAGGGACGCAGATGATCGTCATGCACAAAAATGAAGAGCTTAAAGAAAAATTACTGGAACATCTTGGGAGCGGAGAAAAACAGAAAGGATGTTATTCCTCTCTTATGAAACAGAAAATGTTCGGACCCGCTGTAACTGCTTTATTTTCTCTTTTATTTATTACAGGAATATGGTTCAGTATTTCCAGAGGATTGAATACCATGATTACCATTGATGTTCCCATAGAATACCTGAACCGTGATCCTTCTATGGATATTGTGAATACATTGACGAATACAGTCCGCCTTAATCTGACAGGTTCGGATGTTCTGATTAAATCCATAAAACCGGAGCAGGTCAGGGTAAAGATAGATATGAGCAAGGCTGTTATGGGTAAAAATTCATTTCCTATCAAAGAAGAAAATATATCTCTTCCTCCAGGCATTGCATTAACTAAGGTAAATCCTGATGTTATAGCGATTGAGATGGATAAGCCTGTAAATAGAACAATTCCTGTTCAGGTTGACTGGACCGGAAAACTCCCTTCCAATCTGATTATAGAGAGTGTAAAACTCTATCCCGATGAGATTCAGTTGATCGGGATTAACAATATATTAAATGATATTCCAACTGTTTATACTGAAAAAATGCCGGTTGATAAAATTGAAAAATCAGGAACAGTAACTGTGGGTTTAATTATTACTCCTGTTTTAAAAATCGCATCTGATTCAGAAGATAAGATCATTGTTGAATATGTTGTAAAAGAAAGGTAATGTCAATTAGAGAGTGTTTAAAAAAGTCTGTTCCCCCTTTAAAAAAAGGAGAAATAACGATTAAAGGACTTTTCAAACACCCTCCAATTTTAAACCTTGTGAACTTTTTAATATATTTAAATGACAGAGATAAATAAAATTTACATCGGAGACTGTATTGAGATAATGGGAAACCTTGAGCCGGAATCTGTTGACCTGATCTTTGCGGATCCGCCATTTAATATCGGTATTAAATACGACAATTACAATGACAGTAAAAGCGGCGATAATTATTATGAATGGTCTGAAAAATGGATCCGTGAAACATTCAGAATACTTAAGCCTTACGGTTCTTTATATATTGCTATCGGAGACGAGTTTGCGGCTGAGGTAAATATTATCCTGAAGAAAACAGGTTATTATTTCAGAAACTGGATTATATGGTATTACACATTCGGTCAGAATCAGAAAAAAAAATTTAACCGTTCACACACACATATTTTATATTTCACAAAGGACAAAGAGAAATTTGCCTTTAACGCCGATGAAATCAGGGTTCCGTCTGCAAGACGGTCGCTTTACAATGATAAAAGAGCCGATCCAAAAGGAAAAATTCCTGACGATGTGTGGCAGTATTCACGCGTCTGCGGAACATTCAGAGAAAGAATAGGCGGACATCCGTGTCAGATGCCTGAAGCTCTTCTTGAAAGGATTATCAGGGCAAGCTCAAATCAGGGAGATATTGTTCTTGACCCTTTCGGAGGAACAGGAACAACCGCGGCAGCCGCAAAGAGACTGAAAAGAAATTATATTACAGTTGATATTTCTGAAAAATATGTTGAAGTGATTCAGAAAAGACTGGAGGGAAGAATCACAGAAATCAGATATGATGATGAATCCCCCGTATTTTCAGATAATCTGAGTTTATTTTGAGCTGTAAACGCCGGAATTGAGAATTAAAGAATTAGGAATATATTTCAAAATGCAAAAAATAAAAGATAAAACATTTACTAAACTGCCTAAGCACCCTCACACGGTGTTTGATGAAGATAA
Source organism: uncultured delta proteobacterium (assembly GCA_963806835.1). Lineage (GTDB taxonomy): Bacteria > Desulfobacterota > Desulfobacteria > Desulfobacterales > CAWEAR01 > CAWEAR01. Next base: position 64,851 of record CAWEAR010000008.1, on the reverse strand, counting down.
TTTTCTGGAAATGCTGAATAAGAGCGTTTCCCTTACTTACACGGAAAAAGAGAGAGCTGTCAAAGCTGTTCCTCAGTTGAAACAGGAGCAGATTGACTATCTTATAAGAACCCTTGAGGAAGAGAAGCGGAAGTTTGCCGAAGAAGGGCTGGATATGGAACAGGTCAGACTGATAAGAGAAAAACCTTTCAGTATTCATCAGTTGTTTTTTAATCCGGCTCTGAATCCTTTCAAATTTTTAAGACCTTCAAATTTAATACTTATTTTTAAAGTATTAAAGGAGATGTCAGGATTTTCAGGCAAAAAAAATAATCCTCCCGAAAAAAATAAATGACCTGAATGCCGCTGTTGTCAGATCAGGTGATAATCAGCAGATAGGAAGTCTTCAGGCTTTGAATCGGAGGCTCATTAATGAATTCACTTTATGAAACCGGCGTGATTCACGGCAGATTTCAGGTACTGAATAATGATCATCTCAAATATTATGAACGTTATCTTCTTCTCAAAACAGCGCTGACAGAAGTAGGAAAACTCAGTTCAATAGTCCATCTGCCGATTAATATGCCTGAACTTTATCAATATTATGTTCCTCTGGACGCAATATTTTTTCTTACGATTTATAATGACTGGGGAAGAGAGAAACACCGCTATGGGTTTAAAATGTCATGTACTTTGGGATATTCCTTATAAAGAGAAAGAGATAAGTGCGAGTGATATTCGGCATCGGATGATATGGTTCCTTCGTGTGTTGCGATTCTTCTGAAAAAATGGGATATTCCCGGAAGCCTGAAAAAGATAAACCTTGATTCACAGGATTAAAAGGATTCACAGGATTTGAATCACGGATTGCACAGATTGTTTTCAGTCCCGTTAGGGACGATATATTTATATGGAGGGTTATTTCCATGAAAAAATTCAATCTTTTTACCAGCAACAGACTGGAAAACCTTCTGAAAAAATTAGCGGATCAATTAAGAACCCCTCTTGAATCTCCGCTGGATAAAGAAATCATCATTGTTCAGAGCAAAGGAATGGAACGTTGGCTCTCTTTGGAGCTTGCCCGGCATCACGGGATTTGTGCGAATATGCGTTTCACCTTTCCAAATAAATTTGTGTATGAAGAAATTTTCAGGAAAATCCTTTCAGAGATTCCTGAAACATCCCCGTATGAAACTGAGATTATGACATGGAGAATAATGAAACTTCTCCCCGCCTGCGTTGAACATCCCGATTTTGGAAATAAATTTGAGCATCTTAAAACTTATCTTGAAGGGATCGGAAAAAATCTTAAACAATTTCAGATAGCAGAGCAGATAGCAGATATATTTGATCAGTATCTGCTTTTTCGTCCTGAAATGATCTTTGACTGGGAAAAAGGTAAAGAAGATCACTGGCAGGCATTGCTTTGGAGAGATCTGATCAATGAAAATAAAACAAAACATTTTGCGGCTCTTGCAAAAATATTCTTTCAAAAGATTGAGCAATCTTTTACTGATAACAAAAAATCTCCTGCACGAATTTCTGTCTTTGGAATATCCGCACTTCCCGGATTTCATATACAGGTATTTGACGCAATATCAAATTTTATGCAGGTGAATCTCTTTTTAATGAATCCATGTCAGGAATACTGGGGGGATATTCTTTCAAAGCGGGAAAAAAAGCGGATTACAAAAGATTCAGGATCGCATGATCTTCATATAAATGACGGAAATTCACTTCTTGCATCTATGGGAACTATGGGAAGGGATTTCTTTAATATATTGAGTGAATTTGATCTTGAACATGAACCTATTGACGATGAAAAAGAGCCAAATGCTGAATATTCAAAAGAAAAAACGCTTCTGAACTCTATTCAGTCTGATATATTAAATCTCAGAGAATATAAGATAAAAAAGATTATTGATCCTTATGATAAATCAATTCAGATTCATTCATGCCATTCCCCTATGAGAGAGGTTGAAGTCCTGCATGACAGACTTCTTGAATTATTTGAACATAATACAGATTTAAAGCCCCGTGATATTCTGGTGATGACGCCGAATATCGAGCTTTATGCACCTTATATTCAGGCGGTCTTTGATATGCCGACAAATGATCCCCGAAGAATCCCTTTCAGTATAGCAGATCGCGGGGTACGGGTGGAGAGTCAGATCATTGATGCGTTCTTTAATATTCTTGATTTGATCGGCAGCAGATTCGGAGCTGCACAGGTGATTACAATTCTTGAAACCCCTGCTGTGTATCAGAGATTTGATTTAACAGAATCAGACCTTGACCTGATACGCAAATGGGTGAAAGATACCCGGATCAGATGGGGAATAGACAAGAAGAACCGCCGTCAAATGGGACTCCCTGATTTATCTGAAAATACATGGCAGGCAGGATTAGATCGCCTCATGATGGGTTATGCAATGCCCGGCTGGGATGAGAGTCTTTTTGCTGATATTCTTCCTTATGACTTTATGGAAGGGAGTGAAACAAAGGTTCTCGGAAATTTTTTTGAATTTACTGACAGGCTTTTTTCATTTATCAGATTACTGAAAAAAAAGAGAACGCTTGCAGAGTGGTCAAAGCTGCTGAAAGAAAGGTTTCTTGATAATTTTTTTAAGGCAGATGAAGAGATTGAGCCGGATATTCGTATTATAAGAGAAACTTTGAATGATTTGGAGAATATTCAGAAAATATCGGGATTTAATGAAAAAACAGATATAAGCGTGATCAAATCTTTTCTTCATCATCATGTTGAAAAAAGAGGGGATAAATTCGGTTTTATCAGCGGGGGTGTAACCTTCTGCATTATGCTTCCTATGCGGAGTATTCCGTTTAAAGTGATCTGTCTGATCGGAATGAGTGACGGGGAATATCCGCGTCAGGGAAAGACTTTGGGATTTGATCTTATGGCAAAATATCCCAAACCCGGAGATCGTTCACGGCGCAATGATGATCGTTATCTTTTTCTTGAATCTCTGTTATCTGCAAGGGAAAGGTTATATATCAGTTATGTTGGTCAAAGTATTCAGAATAACAGCGTTATCCCCCCTTCAGTGCTTATAAGCGAATTAATTGATTATATTGAAAAAAATTATAAAATCCCGGAAATAAAAATTTCAGAGCATCTTGTAACAAAGCACCGCCTTCAGGGATTCAGCCCGGAGTATTTTAAGAAGAAGTCAAAGTTCGTAGTTCCGCATTTATGCGGTTCTTCACATAAACCGCATAAATGCGGTAATACGAACGGCGGTGAAGAACCGCCTAAAGGCGGTACTACAAACAACAGCCTCTTCAGTTATTCAGAGGAAAACTGCCTTGCTGCAAGAACACTTATAGAATCCCGTGTTAATCCCCGGTTATTTATCTCCAAGGGAATTTCAGAGCCTGAATCTGAATGGAAAACGATTGATTTATCAGATTTTTGCCGTTTTTTCAGAAATCCGGCACAGTTTCTGCTGAATAAAAGACTCGGAATTTATCTTGATAAAAGTGATTCTGTTCTTGAAGAGAAAGAATTTTTTCGGGTTGAAGGGCTTGACAGCTATTTTCTGGGACAGAATCTTATGGAAAAAAGAGCAGAAGATAAAAATATTTTTCAATTTCTTGCAGTAAAAAAGGCTTCCGGTATTCTTCCTCACGGAACTGTCGGAGAATGTATATATGACAAATTTTGCAGGAATGTTGAATCTTTTGTTAAAAAAATAGATCATTATACTAAAAAAGATGCTTTAAAGCCGTTTGAAGTGGATTTGAATATCTCTGATTTCAGGCTGACCGGAAAACTTACAGGGATTTATCCTGAAAGGATGATTCAATACAGATATGCAACTGTAAAAGCAAAAGATCATATTAAGATATGGATCCATCACCTTATATTAAACTGCTGTCAGAACGGATATTCAGAAAACGGTTATCCGAAAACAAGTATGCTTGCGGGAAAAGATTCAATATGGGAATATACGCCTGTAGAAGAGAGTGAAGATATTCTGAAAATCCTTTTGGAGAAATACTGGTACGGGCTGAAAAAGCCGCTTCATTTTTTTCCTGAATCTTCATGGCAATATGCTGAACAGATCAGAGGAAAAAAAGATTCTGTTTATGCTTTACAAAAAGCCGGAGATGGCTGGAGAGGAGATGAGTATTCTTCAGGTGAGTTTAATAAAGACTCATATTTTCAATTCTGTTTCAGTGATGCAAATCCTCTGGATTCGGAATTTGAAGAAACATCAATCAGGATTTTTGAACCGTTATTAAAAAAATACAGGCAGATTAATTAGGAATTGGGAATTGAGAAATCGGGGGTTGTGAATAATACATTTTCGGGGGTGATAAATGAAAAAATTTGCAAAAAATACTGAAATAGTTCATGGAATCCATACCAGCTATACCACAACAATGGATCTTGTTCCTCCTATTCACATGACATCTACATTCAAATTTAAAAATGCAGATCACGGAGCAGGAATATTCAGCGGAACAAATGACGGCTATACTTATACAAGAATCGCAAATCCTACAACAGATATGCTTCAGGAGAAAATGGCGGTTCTTGAAAACGGAGAGGCGGCGATTGTTACATCCTCCGGGATGTCGGCAATTGCTTCGGTCTCTATGAGTCTGGCAAAACCGGGTGATAATTTTATATCATGTAATACAATTTATGGCGGAACATTCGCAATATTCAATAAGCATTTCAGAGACTTCAATATTATTCCCCGTTTTATTCAGCCTTCTTCTTATGCCTCTGTTCAGCAGATTCAAAATCTGATTGATCAGAATACCCGTTTCCTTTATGCAGAGACTCCTGCTAATCCGACCCTTGACATCATTGATATTGAAATGTGGGCATCTGTTGCAAAACAGCATCATATCCCTCTGATTGTTGATAATACATTTGCATCTCCTTATCTTCAATCCCCTCTGGAGCTTGGAGCAGATATTGTTCTTCATTCTGCAACCAAATATCTCGGAGGACACGGTGATGTTATAGGGGGTGTGATTGTCGGAACAAAAAAGATGATGAATTATATCAAAGATGAATATGTCAAACATTACGGTCCGATTATGAGTCCTTTTAATGCGTGGCTTATTTTAAGAGGAATAAAGACTCTTGGGGTGAGAATGGATTGCCACTGTCATAATGCCCTTAAAATTGCACAATGGCTTGAATCACATCCTAAGGTTGCAAAGGTATATTATCCGGGGCTTTTGTCTCATACCGGGCATATAATTGCCAAAAAACAGATGAAACAGTTCGGGGGAATGGTTTCATTTGAAGTAAAAGGGGGGATAAATGCAGGAAAGAAGATCATGGATAATGTAAAGCTCTGTATCCTGGCGGTAAGTCTTGGGGATTGTGAGACCCTGATTCAGCATCCTGCATCCATGACTCATGCCAATTATACAAAAGAGGAGAGAGAGCAGGCTGGCATTTCAGACGGGCTTATCAGAATCTCAGCAGGTATTGAGGATGCAGATGATATTATTGAAGATATTGAATCCGCCTTTTCTGCTGTTTAGAGAGATTTTAAAGACTTCCGAATTTTTTCAAACTTAAGTACCTGAACAATAATTTTTTGACATTTTAAAAATATAACATACCTTTCGGCAGATATGACAAAAATATTAAAATTTGCCGAAAGGAGTCCGCATTACTGCCGTATTAACGGTAATTGATCTTGCGGAGATATTCAAATCACGGCGGTGCGCAGATTTAACTCTGAATCTTATCCGCGATTATCTGTTTTATCTCTTCTTCACTCAGCCCTGTTGCCTGACTGATAATTTTTATATCTATTCGCAGTTTCAGCAGGTTTGCGGCAGTCTCTCTCATGCCTTCGGCTTTGCCTCTGAGCATTCCCTGATTGAAAATATGCTCACTTATAGTTGTTTCAATAAAACCCACAACTTAACTCTTATCCGCAAGCCATCTGCTTTATCTCTTCTTCACTCAGCCCTGTTGCCTGACTGATAATTTTTATATCTATTCGCAGTTTCAGCAGGTTTGCGGCAGTCTCTCTCATGCCTTCGGCTTTGCCTTCGGCTTTACCTTCGGCTTTACCTTCGGCTTTGCCTTCGGCTTTGCCTCTGAGCATTCCCTGATTGAAAATATGCTCGGTAATGGTTGTTTCGATAAATTCCATATTTACCTCTTTTTTTATCCTGTCAAGTGTTTTATCAGGTATTTTTTTATAAAAACTGACCCACTGATCCAGTAAAAGCATCTGTTCGTTTGTCAGTCCGTCCTTCATTTCAGACGCCGCCCGGTAAATTTCATAAACCAGTTCTTCATGATCTGTTTCCCTGTCATCAGCTTTAAGAGCAAGCAGTTTGCAAAGCAGAGAATGCTTTTGGATCAGGTCAATGCTCTTTTCCGCTTTTACCTTGATAACATCAAAATAATGATACTGCTTTCGGTTTCTGCTGTCAAACGCATACCGGAAAAAATCAGGAACAGATTTCCGCCAGACCGCATCATCCGTATAAATAACAATACTCCATACAGGTTTCTTTTTCAGCAGCCATGCGTAACAGGAGTATTCGTAAACACGCTCCGAAACATCTTTTCTTTCACTCTGATGTTCAATCTGAATGACAACTTCCCTGTAAATTCCTTCGGTTTCAACATCCATTGCCAGAAACGAATCTCCTTCAAGACTCTCTTTCAGAGCCTCGTATCTGCTGATGAATTCCTTGTCAATAAAGGAGTATTTCCCGATTCTGATACCGGGAAAATAATGTGCGAAAAACTCCTCCGTAAAAGCGGTTATCAGCCACTTGAACAGAGAATCATGGGCTTTGGGATTTATCATCCTGTTTTTTATATCCTTCAGAACCCGTAAGAGTTTTGAATGTTCTTACGGATTTTTAATTTATTCCTGTAACAACCTGCAATACCCGTATCGCTGTTTTCAGGTCTCCGATGCTCAGGGCATATACCGCATCCTGCAAACCGACTTTTCCGTCATTGTTAAAATCATATTGCATAAGGTCTTCCTCCGCTTCTGTACTGAAAACCGTACCGTCTGATCGCAGAACAAAACGGAGTTTTGTTTTCCCTTCATATACAGGGGTTTCATTGCATACAAACTTTGTCAGATCAATAACTGCCCCGTCATACGGCTCTCCGGTGATACGGAAATTCAGGGTAACAACTGTTCCGCTGCCGGTGATCGGTTCCGAACGGGCAAAAAGCATGAGAGAGACCTTCCCCGGAACAGCGGTATTGACTGTCAGTTCGTAATCGGCATATTCAAAGATGCCGCCGGATAATGATGCTCCGGTCATCTCAAAAATATTTCTGTCAAAATCCGCGGCTATATCAATTCCCTCGACAGATGCTCCGTATTCCAGAAGAACAGGGACGGAAAAACTGTCGTCCTGTTCCGTGAAGATTTCCGAAGTTTCTGAAAATTCGGAAGTCTTTGAGGATGTACGAGCAGACAGGGATTCCGGCATATAATTGCCGCTGACGTCTCCGAGCCGCATTGCAAGGAAATTCTGCCCCGCCTTATCCGAATCCAGATACAGATATTCCGCGGGAGAGGGAGAGAATTTCCAGTGATTGCCGCTCTCATTCAGATATGTCATGATACCGAGAGCATATCTTACGACACGTGACGCATCAAGTCCGCTGATTTTTCCGTTTCCGGTAACATCCGCGGCTGTCTGCTCATTTTCATTCATCTCATAAGCTCCTACCGAGAATCTTGCGATTTTTGACGCATCCGATGCGCTCAGTCCCGCAGGTCCGGGATCCCCGGTTTTGAAGGTGTGCATATATAGCTCTTTTCAGAACGTACAGCGGGAAAGGTATATCTCCCTTCACTGTCTGTTTCCGTTATTTCTTTAAAAGCAGGATCATCCTGGCTTATCAGTGTAAGAATTACGCCGGAAATCGGAATTCCGCTGCTGTAATAAGTTATCTGTCCTGAAATCTGATAGGTGACAATACCTACTGTCAGCATAAAAGATGTTTCAGCCTGTAATTCTCCGTCTCTTACAGTCAGAGTTATTTTTGTCTGCCCGTATCCGTCACGGACAGGTGTAAGTGTTACAGTGCGGTTTGCGCCTGAGCCGCCGAATACGATATTCCCGGTCGGAACGAGTGCTGTATCCGAAGAAGAAGCGGATAATGTCAGATTCTCCGCCGGGGTTTCATTATCCGAAACAGTGAAAATCAGAGGAACAGAGACCGTATCTTCTTCAATGCTCTGATCCGGAACAGCGGAGATTACCGGCGGATCATTGACAGGATTCACTGTTACCGCGAACGCCGTTTCAGCATAAAGTCCGCCTGTATCTGTTCCGCGCACTGTGATATTTGATGTTCCGTTTCCGTTGGCAGTATAGGAAAGCGTAAGATTCCCTCCTGAAATACTTGTGCTTACCAGCGATGAATTTGAATTTGACTGAACAGTATATGTAAGTCCTGTTCCGTCCTCTGTATCATTAAACGAGGTAAGCAGATTAATCACGGTATTTGCAGAATCTTCATTCACCGTTACATTGGAAATGCCTGCTGTCACTGGATTGTCATCCCCAGCATTTACCGTTACTGTGAAAGCCGTTTCAGCATAAAGCCCGCCTGTGTCTGTTCCTCTCACGGTGATGTCTGCAGTGCCGTTTCCGTTTGCCGCATATGACAGCGTGAGATTTCCGCCTGAAACGGCTGCGCTTACAAGTCCCGGATTTGTGTTTGCCTGAACTGAATAAACAAGACCTGTTCCGTCTTCAACATCGTTAAATGAAGTCAGCAGGTTAATTACAGTATTTGCGGAATCTTCATTTACCGTAACATTGGAAATTCCCGTTGTTGTAGGATTGTCATTTACAGCATTTACCGTAACTGTGAATGTTGTTTCAGCAAAAAATCCGCCTGAGTCCGTTCCGCGCACTGTGATATTTGCAGTTCCGTTTGCATTTGCAGTATATGACAACGTGAGATTTCCGCCTGAAATTCCTGTGTTTACCAATGCTGAATTCTGTTTGACTGAACTGAATAAACAAGTCCTGTTCCGTCTCTCAGTGTCGTTAAATGAAGTCAGCAGGTTAATCACAGTATTTGCCGCATCTTCATTCACCGTTACATTGGAAATGCCCGTTGTTGTCGGATTGTCATTTACAGCATTTACCGTAACTGTGAATGTTGTTTCAGCAAAAAATCCGCCTGAATCCGTTCCGCGCACTGTGATATTTGCAGTGCCGTTTGCATTTGCTGTAAAGGAAAGCGTGAGATTCCCTCCTGAAATACCTGTGCTTACCAGCGATGAATTTGTATTTGACTGAACAGTATATGTAAGCCCTGTTCCGTCCTCAATGTCGCTGAATGAAGTCAGAAGGTTAATCACGGTATTTGCAGAATCTTCATTCACGGTAACATTGGAAATTCCGGTTGTTGTCGGCGTATCATTAATGGCATTTACAGTAACCGTGAGATTATAAATATTGCTGTCCAATCCCCCGTCATTCACTTTAACAGGAACAATAAATGTTCCGTTAAAATTCAGCAACGGAGTTATTGTATTTCCTGATGCTGTGTAATTTGTTCCTGATAAAACAGTAAGAGAAAAGCCTGTAGGATAAATATTGTCAATATCTGTTACTGTCAGATTCGGCAATATGACAGTCAGATCAGTATCTTCATTTGTACTTAAAGCCGTCTGTCCTGTAATAACCGGAGCATCATTTACAGGGCTGACTGTAAGAGATGCTGTATCGCCGTCTGCGCTGAGGGCAGTTGTATTGCCTCTGACAGATACATTCTCTTTTGTCCCCTCTGCTCCAGATGTCCTGTCCCATGCGTAGTAGTCGAATGACGGCGGCATCCGAATTCAGAGTATCCGGCACAAACCGGATTTTATCATCGGAACGGAGCAGTAAAGCATTGGTTTCATCAACTGCTCCCATAGGATTCCATGTAACCCCACTGTCAACTGAATATTCCCATGTTCCGTTGCCTGAATCGGTTGAATATACAGCAATCCCCTGAACTGCTCCCGCGTCAATATCGGTTACAGAAGTTGTAAGAATATCGGATATAAAATCGCCGATATTATCTGTTTCATCTTCCGTAATCTCAGTCAGAGACGGGGAATTGGCTGTAAGCACAGGAGCATCATTCACCGGACTGACCGTTATATTTAGCGTTACAGTATCAGTCGCTCCTTCACTGTCTGTCACCTTTGCAACAAAACTGTCTGAACCGTTAAAATCAGCAGTCGGGGTATAAGTAATCACAGGAGATGAGCCTGATCCGCTTACTGTTGCTGTACCGTGAGACGGGTCGCTGTGTTTGCTCCATGTAAGGGCATCTCCGTCAACATCTGACGCGTTTATTACAGGCGTACTCCAAGTAGTCGGAAAACCGTCTTCATCCACAGTTGCAGATACTGAATCTCCCTGAGCAATTACCGGAGCAGTATTGTTTATTGACAGATAACCGGAATACTCAGTAACAGATTGGGTTGCCGGAGTTCCTACGCCGCTGTCTGTTGCAGTAACTTTAATACGGATATATTTGTGAGCGTCATCAGAAGTAACTGTATAAGTATTAGCGGTTGCGCCGGAAATATCTGTCAGATTTGCGTCCGCGCCGTCATCCGCCTTTTGCCACTGATAAGCATAAGTGATTACAGATGAACCGCTGACATCCGTATCAATGTTATCATTCCATGTTCCGCTGTCTGATGTCAGAAGATTGCCGACCATAAGGCTTCCGGTAATTGCAGGCGGAACTGTATTTACCGGCGGATCATTTATCGGATTGAGTGTTATCGTAAATGTTCTGAGAACCCGATGTGTCAACTCCTCCGTTTGCCGTGCCTCCGTTATCTGAAAGAGAAACTGTTACAGTTGCCGAACCGTTGGCATTTGCCGCAGGCGTGTAAGTAAGAGTTCCGGTTGTTGAATTTACAGCAGGCTGCACTGAAAAAAGAGCATTGTTGTTATTGGTTACATTGAACGTAAGCGTCTGTCCCGATTCATCAGAACCGCCGCCTTTTGAAATTGCAGTTGCCCATCCTGAAACAGACTGGGATCCGGCGTCTTCATTTACAGTCTGATCCGCTCCTTTGGTGAAAGAGGGAACATCATTTACCGCAGTAACGGTAATTGTAAATGTCTGCACGGCTGAAGTGTCAATACCGCCGTTCAGCGTGCCGCCGCTGTCTGAAAGCGTTACCGTAACAGTTGCGGAACCGTTGGCGTTTGCCGCAGGCGTGTAAGTAAGAGTTCCGGTTGTTGAATTTACAGCAGGCTGCACTGAAAAAAGAGCATTGTTGTTATTGGTTACATTGAATGTAAGCATCTGTCCTGATTCATCAGAACTCCCACCTTTTGAAATCGCGGTTGCCCATCCTGAAACAGTCTGGGATCCGGCGTCTTCATTTACAGTCTGATCCGCTCCTTTGGTGAAAGAGGGAACATCATTTACCGCAGTGACTGTTATTGTAAATGTCTGATTTGCGGAAGTGTCAAATCCTCCGTTTGCCGTGCCTCCGTTATCTGAAAGAGAAACTGTTACAGTTGCCGAACCGTTGGCATTTGCCGCAGGCGTGTAAGTAAGAGTTCCGGTTGTTGAATTTACAGCAGGCTGCACTGAAAAAAGAGCATTGTTGTTATTGGTTACATTAAACGTAAGCGTCTGTCCCGATTCATCAGAACCGCCGCCTTTTGAAATTGCAGTTGCCCATCCTGAAACAGACTGGGATTCGGCGTCTTCATTTACAGTCTGATCCGCTCCTTTGGTGAAAGAGGGAACATCATTTACCGCAGTGACTGTTATTGTAAATGTCTGATTTGCGGAAGTGTCAACTCCTCCGTTTGCCGTGCCTCCGTTATCTGAAAGAGAAACTGTTACAGTTGCCGAACCGTTGGCATTTGCCGCAGGCGTGTAAGTAAGAGTTCCGGTTGTTGAATTTACAGCAGGCTGCACTGAAAAAAGAGGATTGTTGTTATTGGTTACATTGAACGTAAGCGTCTGTCCCGATTCATCAGAACCGCCGCCTTTTGAAATTGCAGTTGCCCATCCTGAAACAGACTGGGATCCGGCATCTTCATTTACAGTCTGATCCGCTCCTTTGGTGAAAGAGGGAACATCATTTACCGCATTGACTGTTATTGTAAATGTCTGATTTGCGGAAGTGTCAACTCCTCCGTTTGCCGTGCCTCCGTTATCTGAAAGAGAAACTGTTACAGTTGCCGAACCGTTGGCATTTGCCGCAGGCGTGTAAGTAAGAGTTCCAGGTCGCACTTACAGCAGGCTGTGCTGAAAACAGTGCGTTGTTATTATTGGTTACATTGAACGTAAGCGTCTGTCCCGATTCATCAGAACCGCCGCCTTTTGAAATTGCAGTTGCCCATCCTGAAACAGACTGGTATTCCGGCGTCTTCATTTACAGTCTGATCCGCTCCTTTGGTGAAAGAGGGAACATCATTTACCGCATTTACAGTAACGCTGAGGTTATAAGATGCTGAATTTGCAGAACTGTCATTAACATAAACAGGAACTGTAAGCGTTCCGTTATAGTTTGCAGACGGTGTAATTGTATTTCCTGAAAATGTATAATCTGAACCGCTCTGAACTGTAAGGCTGAAGCCGGTCGGATAGGTATTGTCAGCATCTGTTACGGTCAGATCAGCTAAATTGATTGTCAACGGCGTATCTTCATTTGTGCTTAACGTGCCTTGTCCGGTTATAACAGGTGCGTCATTTACAGCATTAACCGTAATTGTAAGATTGTAAATATTTGAATTTGCAGAACCGTCATTCACATAAACAGGAACTGTCAGCGTGCCGCTGTAATTCAATGCACGGTGTTATTGTGTTTCCTGAAAATGTGTAGTTTGAACCGCTCTGAACCGTCAGGCTGAACCCTGTCGGATATGTGTTGTCAATATCCGTTACTGTCAGATTTCCCAATACAATTGTCAGGGCAGTATCCTCATTTGTTGACAAAGCACTCTGTCCGGTAATTACAGGAGCATCATTCACAGCATTCACGGTTACATTCACCGTTATTTCATCATATCCGTCAACATCTGTTACCCGCACAACAAAACTGTCTGAACCGCTCCAATTTGCAGTCGGGGAATAAGTAATTGTCGGCGACGCGCCTGTGCCTGAAACTGTAGCAGTGCCGTTTGAGGAACCGCTTGTTTTACTCCATGTCAGTGCGTTGCCGTCAGCGTCTGTTGCTGAAATTGTCGGAGTAACCCATGCGGTCGGGGAGCCGTCTTCGGACATTGTTGCAGATACCGGAGATGTCTGAGCAATCACAGGAACCGAATGCGCTGTAAATGAGTTTGTTGCTCCCGGAGTTAGAAAATTGGCTCCGTAGCCCGAGTTGTTGTAGTCGTACACTGCCGCATAATAAGTGGTTCCAGCAGTCAGTCCTGTTACTGTTACCGATATTGATGTGCCTGCATACACACAGTAATTGCCGGCGACGATCAGATCGCCGTTGCCGAATATTGAATCGGCGGTATAATCGTTTCGTCAACCGGATGGGAATCAACCGCACTGCCAGCTTTCATCACCACAATGGAGGCTCCGCCGCTGCCCGGTGTCCAGCTCACGATTGCCGATGTGGTGGTTATGCCTGAAAAGGTTACATTGGACGACTGGGTTGACGGCTCGTAGCTTAACGGAGCGCCGTCCCTATTACCCAAGTCGGTCCATTTGTAAGTGTGCCGTTCTGATCGCCGCCTGCCAAATCAGTCGCAGTTGTTCCAGTTCCCTCATCCAAACGGTAATAGGCGACCAGATTGCTTTCGCTTCCGGTAAGGGTTATGCCCATGTCCCGATAAATATCAGCCCCGGCGCGGGCAATGTTCCAGACGCGGACATCATCAATCTGTCCGTTGAAAAAATAATATGGCGATGGAGTTCTGTCGCCGATCTCCAGATCGGCGACTGAATTGACAATTCCGGATGTGTTGGTGTCGGTATCTGCCTGCAGGGTTCCGTTCACGTACATCTTCATGCCTCCGCAAACCCATGTAACCGCCACATGATACCATGTGCCTGTGGAAACGGTGCTGTCGGAGTACAACTCATAGCAGACGCCGTTAAGCTGTCTCGTCTATATAAAAATATATTCTGCTGTCGGAAGCTATCCCCAGCCAGCCGTCATCATTATATCCTGCATTATCTTTCGCCATAATTGTCTGCTGGATTCCAAGCGCGTTTGCCTTGAACCATGCTTCCCATGTTCCGTTTGCAATTTCAAAGGCGGAACTGCTGCCGCAGTTTACATAATCATCTGAACCGTCAAATGACAGGGATGCCTGGGTGGTAAGCTCGCGGCGATAAATCCGACATTGTGCCAGACATTGGAACCGGAAACCGTGTCAACCCTGACGGTTATAACTTCACTGACGGTTGCGCCGGATATGGTGTATCGGAGACGCTGCAAATCACTGTTGCCGGATGTGTCCGTAAAGGCGTTTGTTGCACCGCCCACCCTAACCGTGTAACTGACAGATGAGCCGTTTCCGTTCGGTCTCAGCCAGACATCCAGCTTTCCGCTTGCGTATGGCATGGTTACTGTAAATTCGGCGTATGTGGCTCTGGGTCCGTAGCTGCTCCCAAACGGTGCGTAATCATAATTTGTCGATCCGGCGGAGGAGAAGGCGGGCGCGCCTCCGGTCCATGCAACGCCAACCGGACTGTCGGGTGCCAAAATGGGGGCTGCATCGCCTGAAACATCGGTAAACGCGAACTGTCCCACGCTCTTTCTGACATTATCCCCGAAAACATAGAAGTCGGTTGCCGACAAATCCAGTGCAACGGTTGATGTTGTATTCGTTGCAGAAATGTAAGTTGCAGTTGCTGCATACGAACTGCCCGCGCAAAGCGAAAGCACTGCCATTGAGATAAATAATGCAAATCTGAAGAATTTTAATGCTTTCATGGATATCTCCTTTTGTTTTATATGTTTACATTTATTTCACTTAAAAAAGCCTGTAGAGCGGACTAAGCGAAGCGTGTCCGCCTTTTCATTTTGGCGGAGTCCGCCTCACAGGAATATGCCAACGCCGGATTGCACGCTGCCAAATATCAAATTAACTATATTTGGCGGCGCAGAACAAGGCGGACACGCTTATGCTTTGTCCACCCTACATGCTCAATTAAATACCTGTCATAATCTGTAGCACACGGATCGCTGTTTTCATATCTCCGATGCTCAGAGCATAGAGAGCATCCTGCAAAGAGACCTTTCCGTCATTGTCAAGGTCATACTGCATAAGGTCTTCCGGCTCCGTCCTGAGAATAAAACGGAGCTTTGTATTATTCTGATATACAGGCGTTTCATTGCATATAAATTTTGTTAAATCAATAACCTCGCCCTCATAATGCTCTCCGATGACCTGAAAATTCAGACTGAGAATCTTTCCGCTGCCGGTAACCGGCTCAGACTGGGCAAAGATCATCACGGAAATTTTTCCGGGAACAGTGTCATTGAATTCAAGAGCGTAATTCTCATTTTCCAGAATCCCGCAGGATAATGTTATGCCTGTTAATTCCAGAATATTTTCATCAAATTCAGCAATTATATCTGCTCCCTCTATTTGAGTTTCATATTCAAGCGGAAGAGAAACGGAAAATTCCGTTCCGTTTTCCGCGGAGATTTCACGGATTTTAAAAACTTCGGATGTCCGATCCGAGCGCCGGGCTGATGATCCTTCCGGGACATAGCTGCCGCTTACATCTCCGAGCCGCATTGCAAGGAAATTCTGTTCCGTCTTGTCTGAATCAAGATAAAGATATTCTCCGTAAGCCGGTGAAAAATTCCAGTGATTGCTGATTTCATTCATATAAGGTATGACGCCGAGAGCATATCTTGCAACGCGGGATGCGTCAAGTCCGCTCACTCTGCCGTTTCCTGTAACATCTGCGGCAATCTGCTCATATTCATTCATCTCATAAGCTCCCACAGAAAATCTTGCTATTCTTGAAGCATCAGACGCGCTCAGTCCCGCGAATCCGGGTCGCCCGGTTTTGACGGAGTGCAGATATAGCTGTTTTCAGAACGGACAGCAGAAAAAAAATATTTTCCTTCAATGTCTGTTACCGCTGTTTCCTTATAAGAAGGATCATCAGGATTTGTCAGGGTAATAATCACGCCTGAAACAGGGATTCCGCTGCTGTAATATGTTACCTGTCCTGAAACTGCATAAGTAACAAGACCGACCGTCAGAACAAAGGATGTTTCACTGTTCAGTTCACCGTCACTTACTTTAACAGTCAAGGTTGTCTGCCCGTATCTGTCATGAAGCGGCGTAACTGTCAGTGTCCGGTTTGTTCCGGATCCTCCGAATACGATATTGCTGTCCGGAACCAGTGCAGGTATCTGAAGATACAGCAGACAATATCAGATTCTCAGCAGGGGTTTCCGGATCCGAAACCGTGAAGTTAATCAGCGGTGTTGATGTATCTTCTTCAATACTCTGATTCAATATAGAAGAAATCACAGGCGTATCATTTACCGCATTTACCGTAACTGTGAATGCCGCTTCAGCATAAAGCCCGCCTGAGTCCGTTCCCCGCACTGTGATATTTGCAGTTCCGTTTGCATTTGCTGTAAAGGAAAGCGTAAGATTCCCTCCTGAAATACTTGTGCTTACCAATCCTGTATTTGTATTTGACTGAACTGAATATGTAAGTCCTGTTCCGTCTTCAACATCGTTAAATGAAGTCAGAAGGTTAATTACGGTATTTGCGGAATCTTCATTTACCGTTATGTTTGAAATTCCTGATGTTGTCGGATTGTCATCGCCGGCATTTACCGTTACTGTGAAAGTCGTTTCAGCAAAAAGTCCGCCGGTGTCAGTTCCGCGAACTGTGATATTTGCAGATCCGTTTACATTTGCGGTATAAGAAAGCGTAAGATTACCGCCTGAAATTCCTGTACTTACCAAGCCTGTATTTGTATTTGACTGAACCGAATAAACAAGCCCTGCCGAGCCGTCTTCAATATCGCTGAATGAAGTCAGCAGATTAATCACAGTATTTGGAGAATCTTCATTTACCGTTACGTTTGAAATGCCTGTTGTTGCCGGATTGTCATCGCCGGCATTTACCGTTACTGTGAAAGTCGTTTCAGCAAAAAGCCCGCCGCTGTCAGTTCCGCGTACTGTGATATTTGCCGATCCGTTTCCATTGGCAGTATAAGAAAGCGTGAGATTGCCGCCTGAAACGGCTGCGCTTACAAGTCCCGGATTTGTGTTTGCCTGAACTGAATAAACAAGACCTGTTCCGTCTTCAATATCGTTAAATGAAGTCAGAAGGTTAATCACGGTATTTGCAGAATCTTCATTCACCGTTATGTTTGAAATTCCTGTTGTCGCGGGATTGTCATTTACAGCATTTACCGTTACTGTGAAAGCCGTTTCAGCATAAAGCCCGCCTGAGTCCGTTCCCCGCACTGTGATATTTGCAGTTCCGTTTCCATTCGCTGTAAAGGAAAGCGTAAGATTGCCTCCTGAAATACTTGCATTTACCAATCCTGAATTTGTATTTGACTGAACAGTGTATGTAAGTCCAGTTCCGTCTTCAGTATCGTTAAATGAAGTCAGCAGATTAATTACGGTATTTGCGGAATCTTCATTCACCGTTATGTTTGAAATTCCTGATGTTGTCGGATTGTCATCGCCGGCATTTACCGTTACTGTGAAAGCCGTTTCAGCATAAAGCCCGCCGGTGTCAGTTCCGCGTACTGTGATATTTGCCGATCCGTTTCCATTGGCAGTATAAGAAAGCGTGAGATTGCCGCCTGAAACGGCTGCGCTTACAAGTCCCGGATTTGTATTTGACTGGACTGAATAAGTCAATCCGGTTCCGTCTTCAGTATCACTGAATGAAGTCAGCATGTTAATAACAGTATTTGCAGAATCTTCATTCACCGTTATGTTTGAAATTCCTGATGTTGTCGGATTGTCATCGCCGGCATTTACCGTTACTGTGAAAGCCGTTTCAGCATAAAGCCCGCCTGAGTCCGTTCCGCGAACTGTGATATTTGCGGATCCGTTTCCATTGGCAGTATAAGAAAGCGTGAGATTGCCGCCTGAAACGGCTGCGCTTACAAGTCCCGGATTTGTATTTGACTGGACTGAATAAGTCAATCCGGTTCCGTCTTCAGTATCACTGAATGAAGTCAGCATGTTAATAACAGTATTTGCAGAATCTTCATTCACCGTTATGTTTGAAATTCCTGTTGTCGCGGGATTGTCATTTACAGCATTTACCGTTACTGTGAAAGCCGTTTCAGCATAAAACCCGCCTGAGTCCGTTCCGCGAACTGTGATATTTGCGGATCCGTTTCCATTGGCAGTATAAGAAAGCGTGAGATTGCCGCCTGAAACGGCTGCGCTTGCAAGTCCCGGATTTGTGTTTGACTGGACTGAATAAGTCAATCCGGTTCCGTCTTCAGTATCACTGAATGAAGTCAGCATGTTAATAACAGTATTTGCAGAATCTTCATTCACGGTAACATTTGAAATGCCTGTTGTTGTCGGCGTGTCATTTACCGCATTTACAGTTATCGTTACAGTAGCAGGCGATGCGGAATTTACTGTTCCGTCATTTGCATTGTAAGCAAAAGAATCTGAACCGCTCCAGTTGGCAGTCGGCGTATAAGTAAATGAACCGTCTGAATTTAATGTAAGAGAACCGTTTGAAACATTGCTTACCAATACAGCAGTAAGAGGATTGCTCTCTCCGTCTGTGTCATTTGATAAAACACCGGAAGCTGAAACTGTAAGAGGTGTATCTTCATTTGTGCTGTATGAATCGGCAGTTGCAACAGGAGCAGTGTTGAAGCCCCAGTTGGTATTATTCCCTGAATCTGTGCTGTTTGTTCCTGCCATATTTATCGCTGTGCCGTTGGTATTGTTTGAATCCTGGACATCAAGATAAGAAACTGTCCGTGTTCCCTGCGGGTCAATGCTCCATTGTGTGCCGGGTGTAGAACTGCGTAAAGAAAGCAGATTTCCAGCCGCACCCTGCAAAGTCAGAGCATTGGTAATTGTCTGAGTTGTCCCTGCTGTAAAAGTAAGAGTATCCGCAGACGCAACGGTTTTTGTAAAATTATAAAACGTATTATTGCCGTTGATCTGATTTGGTCCGTTTAATATAACGGTTCCGACTCCGGGTGTGAATGTGCCTCCCTGATTATCCCATGTTCCGAATACATTAAGGTTATAATTATTCGCATCAAGGGTTTTTCCGGCGTTTATCGTAAGATTGCCTGATAAAGCTCCGCCTGAACCGAGAGTTACTGTATTGTTGACAACAAGACTTCCCAGACCGGTTGCAGGAAATTCACTGCCTGTGGTATAAATGCCGTTATAGGTAAGAAAGCGCCGGGAGTATAGGAAAAGGTATATCCGTTCAGATTCAATCCGCCGTCTGTCATTGTCAGAGAACTCCCGACAGTAAGATTCCCCGCCAACACTATACCGCCGCCCGTATTGTTTATCTCCATAATTCCTATACTGCCTGCTGATCTTATATACTGCGGATCTGTGCCGCTGCATACTAAACTGCCGGGGGCAGTAGTGAATGTGCCGTTATTGTAAATATTTCCTGAAACCTGCAGGGCGACACCCATCTGTATATTTACCTCATTTACCAGATGATTGCAGGATCCTGTTGTACCGGTAAGATTAACACTGTTAGAAGTAACATACACATTATCAGATGATGTCGGAACTGAATTTCTGCTCCAGTTTGATGCTGTATTCCAATTTCCGGCTCCGGGACCTGTCCATACATTAAAGGCGGTTGAGGCAGTCCATTCCGTGCCTGCCATATTGGTAAGCGTTCCGTTGTTATCTCCGCCTGCAATATCAGTGAGAGTTGTGCCTGATGTATGGTCAAATTTGTAATATGCAACAAGCCCGCCAGTGCCGGTTACATCTTTCATCATGCTGCTCTGAATCTGCGACTGAGTGCGGGCGGTATTCCAGATCCGGACTTCATCCATTTTACCGTTGAAATAATAGCTCGAACTTTCACCTAAATACAAGGGCGATGTACCTGTCAGTATTGTATGACTTCCGATATTCGTACTTATGTCCAATACTCCGTTAATGTAAATTATCAGATTTGTGCCGTCATAAACTCCTGCAATATGAACCCACTGATTATTTGGAATATCTGACAGAGAATCGCAGTCATATTCTACAGGTGAAGTGTCAACAAATCCGAGTCTCACTTTATCCGTGCCTTGAATCCCAACAAGAAAATAATTGCCTTTTCTGATAATTCCCGACCAGCCGCTGAAGGATGTATTTTTATAAATCCATGCTTCCAGCGTAAAGTTACCTGTAAAATTCAGATTGGCATTGTCAGGAACAGTAACATAATCATCTGCTCCGTCAAATTGAAGGGCATTGCCGGGTGAAAACATAACCGTAACAGGTGCAGAATTGGGGCTTGTCCACCCGCTTTTTTCTGCTCTCATAAGAAAATAATAAACTGATCCTGGAGTGAGAGTCAGACCTGTTACATTAAAAGAAGTTCCTGAACCTGCGTCAATATCCTGTCCGTTTGTGATGAATGAACCGAAATTTGAGTCTGTTGACACATCAATCCGAAAGCCGGTTGCACCGTTCACAGCGTTCCAGTTTGCGGTAAAGCCTATCGTGGTTACATTTGCTGCTGAAATAGGAAAAGGACACATTGCCCCTGAGGCTGTCCATTCCGTGCCTGCCATATTGGTAAGCGTTCCGTGATAATTATTTGCCGTGTAATCTGTAAGGGTTGTGCCGCCTGCCTGATCAAAGCGGTAATATGCCGCAAGATTGCCTTCGCCTGACGGATCAAGGGTATTGTGCATATTGTTCTGAATATCGGTCTGAGTGCGGGCAATATTCCAAAGCCGGACTTCATCAATCTGACCGTTGAAAAATAATGAGCTGCTGCCTAAAGAGCGCGTGCCGATAGTAAAATTGGTATCCGCATTATCCGTGCTGGCATAAGTAGAGTTGCTCAGGGTATTTGAATCCTGAACACCGTTTATATAGATTTTCGCAGTGGTTCCGTCATAAGTCCCTGCGATATGATACCAGATTCCGGCGATTATAGTTGCGGCTGAAGTAACACTTAACCAACTGCTTCCATCCGGGACCATGAAGTTTATATTTCCTGATGCTGTAGTCCTAAGTTCAAAATTCTGATAATAATATCCCAAATCGCTGTTGATTTTAGAGGCTATCACACCATCCGACAGTGTATTTAATTTCACCCATGACTCTATTGTGAACACAGAAGGGTTTATTCCTGTTCCGCAGTCAACATACTGATTTGCTCCGTTGAAATCAAGCGTATTGCCGGGGGGAATGACAACTGCGCCTGAAGCAGCCCATTCGGATCCGGTCATATTGGTCAGTGTGCCGTTGTTATCTCCACCTGCCAAATCAGGCAAAGTTGTTGTTCCCGAGATCTGGTCAAAATTGTAATATGCCACAAGATTGGATTCACTTCCTGTAAGTGTGGTATTCATATATTGCTTGATTTCAGCCTGATTGCGGGCGATATTCCAGATGCGGACATCATCAATTTGTCCGTTGAAATAATAATAATTGGAAAATGTTGTATCGTTTCTGGATCCTATTCTCAGATTTGAACCTGATGAGATAATTCCCGATGTATTCGCATCCGTATCTGTCTGCAAAATACCGTTCACATACATCTTCATACCGCCGGAACCCCATGTAACTGCTATATGATACCATATTCCTGTTGAAACTGTGGCATCAGAGTATAATTCATAGCAACTGACAGCGGGTTTATCTATATAGAAATATATTCTATTGTCGGATGCTATCCCCAGCCACCCGTCATCATTATAGCCTGAATCATCTTTTGAAATAATTGTCTGATCGGATCCGAGAGCATTCACCTTAAACCATGCTTCCCATGTGCCGGTTGCGATTTGAAAAGCCGAATCGCCGCAGTTTACATAATCATCTGAACCGTCAAAGGTAAGTGCATTGTTTACAGCATACGAACTGCTCACGCAAAACGCAAGCATTGCCATTGAGATAAATAATGCAAATCTGAAGAATTTTAATGCTTTCATGAATATCTCCTTTTGTTTTATATATTTACATTTATTTGACTTAAAAAAGCCTGTAGGGCGAGACTATGGAGCTAAGCGGAGCGTGTCCGCCTTTTTATTTTGGCGGAGATACAAGGCGGACACACTTATGTTTTGTCCGCCCTACTATCATTAACTCTGATTTTTATCCGTAATCATCTGTTTTATCTCTTCTTCACTCAGTCCTGTAGCCTGACTGACAATTTTTATATCTATCCCCAGCTTCAGAAGGTTCACGGCGGTCTCTTTTTTGCCTTCGGTTTTGCCTTCAGTCTTGCCTTCAGCTTTTCCTCTGAGCATTCCCTGATTAAAAATATGCTCTGTAATGGTTGTTTCTATAAATTCCATATTTACCTCTTTTTTTATCCTGTAAAGTGTCTTATCAGGTATTTTTTTGTAAAAGCTGACCCACTGATCCAGTAAAAGCATCTGTTCATTTGTCAGCCCATTTTTCATTTCAGACGCCGCCCGGTAAATTTCATAAACCAGTTTTTCATGATCTGTTTCCCTGTCATCTGCTTTAAGAGCAAGCAGTTTGCAAAGCAGAGAATGTTTTTGTATCAGGTCAATACTCTTTTCCGCTTTTACTTTGATAATATCAAAATGATGATACTGCTTTCCGTTTCTGCTGTCAAAAGCATACCAGAAGCAACCTGAGACAGATTTCCGCCATACAGCGTCATCCGTATAAATCACAATACTCCATACAGGTTTCTTTTTCAGCAGCCATGCGTAACAGGAGTATTCATAAACCCGATCCGAAACATCTTTTCTTTCGCTCTGATGTTCAATCTGAATGACAACTTCTTTGTAAACGCCTTCGGTTTCAACCTCCATTGCCAGAAACAGATCTCCTTTAAGACTCTCTTTCAGAGCTTCGTATCTGCTTATGAATTCCTTGTCAATAAAGGCGTATTTCCCGATTCTGATACCGGGAAAATAATGTGCGAAAAATTCCTCCGTAAATGCGGTTATCAGCCACTTGAAAAGAGAATCATGGGATTTGGGATTTATCATCTGCTTTTTAAGTTCCTTGTAATATATTGAAAAAATGTCAAAACAAAAAACGCCTCCGGGCAGTTACACGGAGGCGCATTGATAACAATATTCAGCAGCCCGGCTGTCATACCCTTACGGCTTCAGACCCGTGGCTTTGCGTCACCGCCTTTCGGCAGTTTTGCCCTTTAAATTAAATAAAAAAATCCTTATATTTTATAGATAATTTTTTTATATTTGTCAAGAAAAGAATTGCGAAAACAGCAATTCAACAATTTTAACTGTTACATAACCAATTATCAAAAACTAAGTTTCTTGAAGAAATTTAGTTTTTTTCACTTTTTTACTTTTCATGTCTGACAGAATGATGTATTATCAGAAACCTGAAAAGTTTGTAGTTCCGCCTTTAGGCGGAACAGTGTGAAATCAAACTGTTATCGCAGAACGCCGAACCGCCTGAAGGCGGTACTACGAACTTTTTTGATCTGCTGATTATCAGAAATCTGAAAAGTCTGTAGTTCCGCCTTTAGGCGGAACAGTTTGAAATCAAACGGTTATCGCAGTACGCCGAACCGCCTGAAGGCGGTACTACGAACTTTTTTGATCTGCTGATTATCAGAAATCTGAAAAGTTTGCAGTACCGCCTTCAGGCGGATCCGTGCTGCAAAGAAACCAAGTTTTTTCAAAAAACTTGGTTTCTTACACTAACTTCTGTTTAAGTAAAGGATACCCAAAAAATGGCTGAAATCATTGAAAAGATCGGGGAACACGGAAAAACAGATTTAACTCATCTGATCAAAGCTGTTATCGCCTGTATTCAGGCGGATTATAATATCCTGCTCAGGGAAAGAAAAGGAAAAATTTTTGCGGTAACTGATCTTGTAATTAAGCAGATTTTCAATGATAAAAAGCTGACGGAAAATCTGTATCAGGATGGGCGTCTTTTTTCCGACACAGAATATGCAAATATAATCACTACTCTATCCAGAAGTCAAATAATCCGGGAAGAGCAGATGAAACAGATAACATTTTTGGAGGATATGATTTATGAAAATCTCCGCACATTGCTCAAAGAAAAAGAGAATTTCGGACAGAGTGCATCAGCTTTTTTCAATGCTGTAAACGGGCTGACAAACAAAAAAGCAGATACCGATACTCCGCAGTCTTCCATATTCCCTGACGCCAAGCTGTTGAAAACATACCCCGGAACAAAATCGCTGCTCCGAATTCCGCATCATACTATCCAACTGAATGATAATATATCAGATACACTGGTGAAAGCTGTAAAAAGTGCCGTCAGAATAAGGCTTGAAGGCGGACTTCCTGATGATGAGATTGAAGATATTATTGATATAACAGATAAAAATCTGAATAATCATATCGGCAGACTGAATGATCTTCTGAATATTCTGGATCAGAATATTTACGGCAGAATCCGCAGAACATACTCCTGCTGTGTATTACGGCGCATGGCAGAAGAGGAGCTTCCTGTAAATTCGCCTGTTATTCCCTATGTGCGCCGGGTAGATGAATTTAATGAACTTGTTCAGGGAACATTGCCGGAAAGCGGATTAACCCCTGATGATTTAAAGCTGGAATTTCCGGCTCCTGACGGCGCAGGGGTGATTGAGCTTGATCTGATGAATGAGTTCAGCAGAGCAGATGCCTTTGATATACTTCCATTTTGGATAACGTTTGATGAACTTCTCTCTGAAATAACCGTCAAAGACAGTGTTGCCAGTACTATGGGGCAGCATTTTAAAATGGACGGCAAAGTTCAGAATCAGGGAGGATCATCTGTATTTGAATTTAATCTGAATAAAATAGAGAGCATGGCAAAATATTTAAAATCAGATCAGGGGATAAAATCCCGTGATTCTCTGATTCGGATATTGCGGATTGCGGTTCTCTATTATGTTATTTTCCGTGATGATCCGAAAGCAATATCGGAATGCCCTTACAAATTACAAGGGATTGAAGAAAAATCTTAGCGAATGGAACGCAGATCATGTAAAAACAGATGAAATCCTTATGCAGATTGCCGCTCGGCTTAAAGAGAAAGAAATTCTCAATAAAAACCGTCAGATAAAAAAAGAATTCAAAGCATTATTAACAGGCAGAAAACCGGATAATCATCCACCGGATAAACAGAAACTTTATCTTATAATACACAGAGATATTCTCAGCGATCAGGAGAGCATGGAGAACGCTGAAGCAATAAAACCGCCACCTTCAAAAGATTTTACCACCGGATATTTACGTTTTCTCAAAGTAACGCGTCATCCTGACAGTGATTATAATGCCCTGATTAAAGAAGAGATCTCTCTGACAGAGCAGATCCGTTATCTGACTCTCCCTGATCACAAAGCAGAATTTTTTGAACGGAGAATGTTACGGGATAAAAACCGCAATGTAATCGGAGTTCTTTTTTCTTCCAAGAGATAATGATATGCTCCGCATATCATCAGCATTTGATGGACTGACAAACCTGATTATCTCTTATAACAGGGATTTGCTTCACGGTATAACAGATTCTTCAGGCAAATCTGATCCGTATCTTGCCGGAATTGCACAACTGATTCATATCCTTCTGGTTTACGCTGTTCTCAAAGCAGTTGCACGGATGACAAATTCTGAAGAATCAGAAGGAAACCTTCCACTCCATGCTGACAAAACCATGATGATGATACTTTCATTGTATGCTGCTGAATCTCATTCCAAGGTTGAAGAATCTCCGCCGCCTTTTACTCATGACGCACATAAAGCAATTCTGCATATCATCAGACAGCATATACCTGTAAAAAGTCAGGGATTTAAATTAAAATACCCCGGAGAATGGAAAAAGTTGATTCAGAAATCAGCTTCATCTTCTGCCGGAAAAGATTCAATCTCAAAAGATATATCTGAATCTTATATTAAAACCGAGCTGAATGATTACCGCTTCTGGAATATTGTAACAGGTCTTTCTTCAGGGTTGGATGCTCTTTGGCAGTTGCCGGAAGAACCGGCTATCAGAAAAATCGCTCTGCTTACGCTTACATCGCGTCCTTGCGACCGGCTTAACAGGCGATCACACGGGGATCGGGATGTGATGTTCGGAGATATTCACAGATTTGAATATGAATTAAATTTTTACCGTCATAAGCCGGTTCAGGCGTTTTGTGATGATATGAATACCGAGGATCGTTTTAAAAATCCGTCAATCCTTTTTCATACTGTCAGGAAACTGTATGAAGAAGGTTTCCGTGATGTGATGATTATTACCAAAGTCCCTTTTACCCGGCGCATCCGTATGACAAGTTATGAAGATTCTGTTTATACCAATCCGGTAATCCTTCAGAAAATAAATGATGAAATGCCTGATCTCAGAGTCTATCCGCTCTTTACGCAAAAATCTTTCGGCATCCGTCTTTTTCAGGGAAAGACGCAGTATCCGATATTTTTACCTCATGATCCTGCAAATGATATTTCAATTGAAGATTCTGATAAAAGCAGTTTATTCCGGGCGGCGTCTGTTGTTACATACCGGATTGTCGAAGGTGGCGGCTCCGGTGAAAAACTGCACAGCGGAATTAATGATTATCTGTTCAGGTGTTATCCTGAAACCATGACAATTCAGAGCAGAGCAATAGCGGCATTGACGACTCCCGGCAAGGATCAGGCAGCATTATACGAAATTCTGAGGTTTATTCATGCAAATGCTTATCAGAAATCAGCTGCGCCAAAAGGTACAAGTTCACCTTTGGAAGCAAAACTGGATCCGTTTGATACGATTATCGGAGAAAAAAGCGTAGGAGAGCAGGCGGAAGTCTTGCAGTTCCCTAAATTGCAGGGAAGTGACGGCAAATATAAATTCAAAACAAATATTATTGCCCTGTTAAAGCATCTTGAAAATCAGTCTGATTTGTATCGTCTCCGTTTAAAAAAAGATTCGAGTTAAATACTCGTTAGAGCTTATTAACGATAGATAAGAAAAGACCCACGAGGTTTTTAAAACCCCGTAGGTCTGAGATATAAACCGTTTTTTTAACGCTTTCAAGAAGGAGGCAGGCAGATGAAGAAAAATCAGGTTTCAATCGTAACAATGGCAATTCTCTTTTTCATTGGCACAATGACAATTCCGGCGGTGGCGGAGGATGAAGATGTCATTGAAAAGAATCGGACAGATTCAGTCAAGTATGAGGGAAAAAAGATTCTGTGGGCGGATTCGTATCATCAGGGATATGAATGGAGTGACGGAATTGAGAAAGGTATCCGTGAAGTGCTGAACAATACAGGTGCGGATCTGAAAGTTGCGAGAATGGATACCAAAAGGAATGATTCTTTTGAATTCGGAAAAGATTCCGGACGGAAAGTTTATATTGAAGCAAGAGAATTTAAGCCGGATGTTATTATCGCATCTGATGACAATGCCCAGAAATATCTGGTTCTCCCTTTTTTCAAAAATAAAGAGACGCCTGTAGTATTCTGCGGCGTGAACTGGGATGCATCCATATATGGCTATCCGTATCAGAATGTAACAGGAATGATTGAGGTGGATGTAACAGAAGAAATGATAAATCTTTTCAGGCATTTTACAAAAGGAGATCGGGTCGGATATGTCAGCGGCGATGTCGAGTCTGAACGGAAAGTGGTTTATATGTATAATAATATGTTTTTTAAAGGAAAGATGAAGACTTATCTGGTCAAAACATTTGAGGAATTCAAAAAAGAATTTCTGCACGCTCAAAAAGAAAACGACATGCTCTATATTTACAATTATACAGGAATAACAGGCTGGGATCCTGATGCTGCGGAGCAGTTTCTTCTTGAAAATACAAAGGTTCCGACAGGAACACATAACACATGGATGTCCCGTTTTGTTCTTTTTACTCTTGCAAGAATTGCTGAAGAACAGGGGAGATATGCGGCAATTACGGCTTTGCAAATTTTAGACGGCGTTAAACCTTCTGATATTCCGTTAGCCAAAAACAAAGAGAGCCGTAAGACAGTCAATCTGAAGATGGCAAAAGCAGCAGGATTTGTGATTCCGCCTTCTCTTCTTCAGGGTGCGGATGTTATAGGAAATGAAAACTGAATCAAGGATTTATCGGATTAAACAGATTGCACGGATTGAAATAATCTGTGAAATCCGTTCAATCAGTGGTTGCTTTATTCTCATGTTTCTCGTGGGAACGAAAAAAAACTTAACCGCATTCCCTGAAGGTATGTAGGGGGATGATAAATGTAGGGGCAATAATTATTCGTCCCTACATACCTTGAATGGAAGGGGGATGATAAATGTAGGGGCGAATATTATTGGCAACCTTGAATGGAAGGGGGATGATAAATGTAGTATTATTCAACTTCCGAATATTTCTGAATAAACTTAGGATGATAATTATTAGCCCTTATTTATATCTCCCCTTCCCTGAAGGAATGTAGGGCAAATATTGCCCTGCTTAGATGTCACGCCGTGCAACTTTTAAAAAGAACTTGCTTTTAACCGCCTATTTGATAGAATAGAGTTTAGGTGTTAAGTGTCAGGTTTTAAGTGTTAAATTCTGAACAAATTTTTTTTTTAATACGAAATTTAAAACTTAACACCTGAAACTTAAAACTTAACACCTGAAACTTAAAACTTAACACCTGAAACTTAAAACTTAACACCTGAAACTTAAAACTTAACACCTAAAACCCGTCTAGGAAACAGTAAGAAATGGATCAAAATCAGAAAAAGGGAACAGATATGGAGTCTTTATTTGCTGCATGGATGAAATCAGCAGCAGATTTATGGGGAAATATCCCAAAAATTCAGCCTGATGCTTTCGGAGCTTTCGGCAAACCTGATGAAAAATCCCAGAAAAGCGCGGCATATCAGGCGCAGAGAGCATTTGAAACCGGCAGTAAAATTTTAAGAGCAGTAGGTCTGATGCTCAGTGAACCGGATAATCTGAACTCGCTGTTTAAAGGGGCAGATACAATTCCTGAGTTTATGATGAATATATCTCAGCAGGTATGGGATGGCTGCTTTGAATTGCAGAAAAGATGTATGGATCAGGCAGCAAAATTGGGTCAGCAAAGCAAAGCATATAATTTTGAAGATATTGACCAGAACATATTCAAAGCGACCAGAGAGATTTATGAAAAGGAATATCAGAAATTTCTGAACATACCGCAAGTGGGATTAAACCGTTCTTCTCAGGAGAGAATAAACAGGCTGACCGATAAATTCAACTTGTTTCAGACCTCCATGGGTGAATTTATTTATACGTTTTATGTTCCTATAGAAAAATCTTTCGGGGTCATGCAGGAGAAACTGGAGCAGATGGCTGAAGCGGGTGAACTCCACGACAATTTCAAGGATTATTACAATACGTGGATCAAAGTGCTGGAAGGTCATTATATGAAGCTGCTTCAGTCTCCTGAATATACGGAAGTGATGAACAATACCATCAATGCTCTGATAAAATATAAACAGGCAAAGGATGAGGTCATGTATGATATTCTTCAGAAACTTCCCATCCCCACAAACAAGGACATGGACGAACTTTACAAAGATTTTTATAATCTCAAGAAGAAAGTCAAAGAACTCTCCAAAAAAATTGAGGAATTAGAAAATGTATAAATTCAGGAGTTCATATTGCAGTATTTTATGGCATTTTCAATTTCCAATCCCCTTCAATCCTTCAAAATCGAAAGGAGGTCGTTGTTATGAATCAGCCTAAAATTGCTGTTGACCTTATCTTAAAAAAATTAGCCGAAAGCACAGAACATGTAAAAACACGCGCCCGGAGAGCGTCAGAAGTTCTGCTTAATCCTCTTGAAACAGACCTTGCTACTACTCCTTATGAAGTTGTCTATGAAGAAGAGAGAATTAAATTAAAGTATTATAAGCCAGCCCAGGTCAGACAGAAGATTCCGCTGCTGGTTGTATATGCGCTGATTAACAGGGAGACCATGCTTGACCTTCAGCCCGGAAGAAGCGTGATTCAGAACCTGCTTGATTCAGGGATTGAAGTCTATATGATTGACTGGGGTTATCCTACCCGTAAAGATCAGTTTCTGACCATTGATGATCACGTCAACGGCTACATGGATAATGTTATTGATTTCATCAGAAAGCGTCATCATATCCCCAAAATAAATCTGATGGGGATTTGTATGGGAGGGGCGTTCAGCGTGATGTATTCTTCGCTTCATCCTGAAAAAATTAAGAATCTTGTTACTACTGTTACGCCTACCAATTTTGATACTGATAAAGGGATGCTTCATATCTGGATGAAAAATACAGATGCCTTTAATATGGGCGGATGCTACGGTAATATGCCCGGGGATGTTATGAATCTGGGATTTCTTCTTCTCAATCCCGCGCGTCTGATTATTGATAAATATGTCGGCTATTTTGAAAATATTGATAATAAAGACTTTGTAGAGAATTTCATCCGAATGGAAAAATGGATTTTTGACAGTCCTGATATACCTGCGGCAACATTTCGTCAGTTTATCGAAGACGGCTATAAAAAGAACCTGCTGATTCAAAGTAAAATGGAACTGGGCGGAAAACGGGTAGAATTAAAAAATATTACAATGCCTCTGCTGAATTTTTACGGCAAATACGATCATCTGGTGCCGCCTGAAGCATGTGAGCTTCTGACCAAAATGGTCGGAAGCACGGATAAGGAAGATATTTGTCTGAATACAGGACATATCGGAATTTATGTCAGTTCAAAGTGTCAGAAGGAATTTACGCCTAAAATTGCAAAATGGCTGAAAGAGAGAGAAGGAGAGGATAAAAATGAAACGGAGACAAAAAAACCGCTTCCGCCAAGAGCAGTCTTAGAGAGTCCGGGGCATAAAAAGAGTGACACACCTTCTGAAATCAGAACGGAAACAAAAGTTGCTTCACATATAAGAAAGACAAGAAAAGACACCAAACCCGGTTTACCGGTAATAGCAGTCTTAGAGAGTCCGGGTCATAAAAAGAGTGACACACCTTCTGAAATCAGAACGGAAACAAAAATTGCTTCACATATAAGAAAGACAAGAAAAGACACCAAACCCGGTTTACCGGTGATAAAAAAGAGATTTAGCTGTGTGTCGGCTGTTAGCTAACCAGCCAACAGCTAATAGCCAACAGCAGCTTTTATCAAGGAGATAAAATGACAACAAGCAAAACCGATTATTTCAAAACATTTTGTAAAATAAGCAAGGCATTCGGAACAACACATAAAAAAGAAGAACTTTTGGATATGATTGTCCAAAGCGCCATTGATAACATGGATGGAAAGGCAGCCTGTCTTTTTCTGATGACAGATGACGGCTCAGATGTATTTGCTCCGGTGGCACAGAAAGGACTGTCTGATAAATATCTTCACGCAATACCTGTTCAGGCGAAAAAGATTGTTTCCAATATATTAAAAGAGGATGGCTATCTTGCTGTCCGTGATGCGACAAGCGATCCCCGTGTGGAGAATCATGAATCAAAAAAAGCGGAAGGAATTGCCTCTATTCTGGATGTACCTGTCATGGTCAGCGGCAAAGCAATCGGTGTTCTCGCTCTTTATACGGCTACTCCCAGAAATTTTACCAAAGATGAGATAGACTTCCTTATTGCTATGGCTGAACAGGGCGGAATGGCGATTCAGAACGCCCGTCTGGTGGAAAGAATCAACAAAAACTCAATGCTTTTTTTTGATCTTGCATCCAACATGAATTCCACGAAGGATATAAAAAAAATATTTCATATCTTATCTGCTGATATTGGTGAAGCATTTGGCATGAAAGGGGTTTCTGTCAGGCTGTATAATCCGAAAACAAGGCTTATGGACCTTGTTGCCAGCTACGGACTGAGTGAAAAATATTTGAATAAAGGTCCTGTATCAGCGGATAAGAGTGAAGTTATTCAGCAGATTCTTAAAGGTGAGACGGTTATTATTGAGGATGCCTCAAAAGATAAACGGGTTCAGTACAGAGAAGAAGCAAAAAAAGAAGGGATTGTTTCCATGCTTTGCGCTCCTGTCAAATCCGGTAAAAGCGTTCTCGGAGAATTGAGACTCTCCAGCGGTGTTAAACGGGATTTTTCTGAAAATCTGGTCAATCTTGTTAACGCATTGGCGCAGCAGGGCGGAATCGCTATTGAAAATGCCAGACTGATTCGGCGGATGCGTATGAATACAGAATTTTTCCACGATCTTGCCGTCAACATCAATTCCACTTTGGATGTAAAGAAAATTTTACATATTATGTCTGCTGATACTGCTGAAATAATTGGAGTAAAAGCCGCTTCTGTCCGTCTGGTGAATGAAGAGACAGGAACTTTGGAACTTGTAGCAAGTTACGGGCTTAGTGAAAAATATTTAAACAAAGGGGCTGTATCTGCTGAAAAAGGTATTCCTGAAGCGCTTCGGAACCGGGCTGTTGTTGTCAAAGATGTGGCAAAGGATGAAGGAGTTTTATACCGGAAAGAGAAACAGCAGGAGGGAATAGTCTCTATTCTGAGCGTTCCTATCAACGCCAGAGAAGATGTTATCGGAGTAATGCGGCTTTACAGCTATGTTCCCCGTGAATTCACCGAAGATGATATTATGCTGGTAACTGCAATGGCGCATCAGGGCGGATTGGCTATTCAGAATGCTTCCATGTATCTTAATCTTCAGGAGGATAAAAAAGAACTGGAAGAGAATATCTGGAGCCATAAGCTGTGGTTTTAAAGAGATAAGAAACTAAGTTTCTTTGATAATACAAAAACTAAGTTTTTCGAAGAAACTTAGTACATGAAACAGTAAATACGCTTTTTTTTTGTGTCTTTGTGCCTTAGTGTCTTTGTGTTTTCCTGACACCGGGACACAAAGACACTAAGTGCAACCTGATGCGTATTTACTGTTTCGTGTACTTAGTTTTTTTAAAGACTTAGTTTTTGAAAGGAATTTGATAATGCTTGGAAAAACAATTGACCAAATCAAAGTAGGTGATTTTGATGAATTCGCAAAAACTGTTTCTGAATCAGATATATACATATATGCAGGAATAACCGGAGATCTGAATCCGGCACATATCAATCAGGAATATGCAGAAAAGACCTTTTTCAAAGGGAGAATTGCACATGGTATGCTGCTTGGGGGATTTATCTCCTGTGTGATTGCAATGAAACTCCCTGGTCCGGGCACTATTTACCTGAGTCAGAATCTTAAATTTCTCGCTCCCGCCCGCATCGGAGATACTATCACCGCTAAAGTTGAGGTGACAGAGGTTATATCTGAAAAAAACAGAATAAAATTGAGAACAACCTGTACCAATCAGCAGGGAACCCTTGTGGTGGACGGAGAAGCATTGGTAAGTCCTCCTAAAGCTAAAAAATAAAATCAGTAGCCATGTAGGTCGGGTTAGCGGAGCGTAACCCGACATTATGGTTCCCATGCAAACGGCGGGTTACGCTATCAGCTGACCCGCCCTACATATTTGCATAAACACAAATGCCGTGAACGACAAAGAACGAAAAGAAACAGAAACTATCATATATGAGAGAATCCGGTTTTTATCTGTACTGGAGTCTATCCCGGCATTTGTTTATCTTCAGGCTTCCGATTATTCCATTCCGTTTGCAAATCAGAAGTTCATGGAACTCTTCGGTAATCCGGAGGGAAGAGACTGTTACGCTGTTATTCACGGAAGAGAAACTCCCTGTAACCCGTGTCCGACTTTCCGTATTTTTGAGACCCAAAAGCCCTGTCAATGGGAATGGACTTTGCCTGACGGACGAATTTATATAATTTACAATAATCTCCTCTCTGATATGGATACTTCCCGGTTGATCATTAAGATGGGGATTGACATAACAGAGCGCAGACACGCGGAAAATGCTTTGCAGAAAGCGCATGATGAATTGGAAAAAAGGGTTAAAGAGAGAACATTTGAGCTTGCAGAATCAAATAAAGAATTAATCGCTGAAATTACAGAACGCAAACAGGCAGAAAAGACATTAAGAATAAAAACTCTTCATCTTGAAGAGGCAAAAACTACTTTGGAAGTTTTGCTGGAGAGAAGAAATAAGGATAAAACAGAACTTGAAGAGAAAGTACTGTTTAATATAAAAGAACTGATTGTACCTTATATAGAAAAATTGGAGAGAAGCGGACTGAATGATCTGCAAAGCTCTTATCTCAAAATTATTGAATCTATTCTGAATGACATCTCTTCTCCTCTGGTAAGAAGATTATCGCCTGCTCTGAAACTTACCCCTTCTGAAATTCAGGTTGCAAATCTGGTGAAACAGGGTAAAACAACCAGAAAAATTGCTGATATGCTGAATTTATCCTCAAGAACTGTCGAGTTTCACAGATACAATCTCAGAAAGAAGATCGGTATAAAGAGCAAAAAGATAAATCTGAGAACTTATTTGCTTTCCATTAAATAATTCTGGAATTAGGCAAGTATTTTGTCTGAAAAAGTCAAGTCTTGAAATTTCAGCAAATTATGTTCATTATAGGAACAGATAATTTTTGATACTGAGGTAAGAAAGAATTTTATAATAAATATATTGTTATAAAAATTCTGATGTTATCTTCCAAAGGTTATTTTTTTATTTTTTATAATGACTTGAGGAGGTGTTAAATGATTGGCAACAATACTTCAAAAAGAGCTTTTGCTCGCGACTGTTGTGAGGCGCAGATTCAGTATTCTGTATTCAATCAGAAAGAAGAATTCTTTGACGCCAAAATGTATAACACCAGTGAGGGAGGATTGTATTTTGAATCAAAAGAACATCTTCCGACAGGAGTAGATATCCGTATCAAAATAAACGGTAATACCCCTCATACTCACAAAAATGAAGCCAAAGACGGCTATCGGGGCGAAGTTGTATGGTGCAGAAGAGTATATAGGAACGGAGCTTCTGTTTACGGAGTCGGAATCCGTTTTATCGTGAACATCTGTGACAAATGCAATGAAAAAGTGCCTTACAGTGAAATTCACAGAACCGATAATTATCTTTTTCTGTGTTCAAAATGTATGAAAGATGTAATGTACTGGACAGGAGGAAAAATTAACGAATGTCTGGAAAGATATCTGAACGGAAATGTTTTGTAATTTTTAAAGTATCTTATTTAAAGACCGCTGATAATTTACCCAAAAAATAAATTTGGGTAAATTATTGAGGGTATCAGAATTCACACTCCTTTTTATTCTGTATCCGCTTCATTCAGGAGATGGGGAAATTTTTTTTCTATGCGTGATCTCAGATCATACTCCATCTTTGCCTGACAGAGAGTTTTTACCTGTGCCAGCTCTTTTAATTTTAATCCCTTGACATTCTGAATATCAGCTCCGAAAAGATTAGCCCCTTTTAATCTGGCATTTGTCAAATCAGCCTCTTTAAGTATGGCATGAGTGAGGTCAGTCTCTGTCAGATCCGCATTGCAGAGGTTTGCTTTCCAAAATATTGCATTTTCAAGATTAGCCCCCATAAGATCAGCTTCAGAAAGATTCGCATTCTCCAAATCCGCACCGTAAAGATTGCTTTTCCAAAGATCAGCATCATAAAGAATTGCATGATGAAGTTCGGCACGGGTCATATCTGCCTGCTGAATACTTGCACCTTTAAGATCAGCATATCGGAGATTTGTCATAACAATCTTTGCTCCCTGAAGATTGGCAAAGGAAAGATCAGCCTCATGAAGTATGGCATTGGAGAGATTCACGCCTGTCAGATTAGCATAAGAAAGATTGGCATTGGAAAGATTGGCATTGGAAAGATCAGCCTCTGACAATTCCGCATGCTGAAGTTCAGCTTTAATAAGCATTGCTTTCTGAAGATTTGCTTTCCAGAAATCCGCACCTTGAAGATTTGTGTTCAGGAAAACAGCATTTCTCAGATCAGCCTCCTGAAAATCCGAGTCCTGAAAATTAACTCCTTTGAAAAGAGCATTCTGAAGATTTGTCTTTCGGAGATTCAATTCCGCTCATATCCGGTTCAGCCTGATTTTTTTCTGATAAGCCTTTAAATATATAGGCAAACAGACCGCACAGTATTGAAGAATTAATTTTTATTTTACACATTCTTAATAATTTCCGCCTGATTTTTGTTCCACACGGTTTATCAGCCATTCTATCCACGGATCAAATCCTTTTTCTTTTTTTGCTGATATTTCAAAAATATCCATCTGAGGATTTATCTGAAGAATATTCTTTACTGCTGATTCTTTATTATAATCAAGATACGGAAGCAGATCAGTTTTATTGAGCAGAGCCGCATTGCAGACCCTGAACATCAGCGGATATTTTAAGGGCTTATCCTCTCCTTCGGTAACACTGAGAACAACAGCACGTGCGTCTTCGCCAATGTCAAACTCGGCAGGGCATACCAGATTGCCGACATTTTCAACAATAAGCAGATCAGTTGAATCAAGATCAAGATTTTCAGCAGCATTGGCAATCACATGAGCCGCAAGATGACAGTCGCCTCCGAACTGATCTGTATTCACCTGAACAACAGGCACGCCGGTTTTAGCAAGCCGATCCGCAT
The DNA here is from genome assembly GCA_963806835.1 of uncultured delta proteobacterium. Lineage (GTDB taxonomy): Bacteria > Desulfobacterota > Desulfobacteria > Desulfobacterales > CAWEAR01 > CAWEAR01. The sequence continues at coordinate 28,257 of CAWEAR010000008.1, read as the reverse complement.
CATTGGTGGTACATATATCACCGACAATTACCGCACATCTGATTTTCTGCGGAATAATAGTGAGCGTCTTTTCAAGAATAGCTGTTTTGCCTGAACCCGGTGAACTCATCATATTGAGAACAAAGATTCTCTTTTCAGCAAACAGCTTCCGGTTCTGTCGCGCCATAGTATTATTTACATCAAGTACTTTTCGGACAACTTTGATTTCCATTTTTATATCCTTTACGCCATGTGCAACTACGTCATGTGCAACTTTTAACCGCAAAGGACACAAAGAAGGCACAAAGAACACGGAAAAAACTTTGTGTCCTTTGTGAGAAACTTTGTGATCTTTGTGGTTTAAAAAAAAGTTGCAGATAGCGTTAATTCCCGATTCCTGATTTCAGTAGATCGAAAAGTTTGTAGTACCGCCTTTAGGCGGTTCGGCGTGCTGCGATAACAGTCTGATTTCACACTGACCGCCTAAAGGCGGTACTACAAACTTTTACAAATTTTCGATCTGCTGAATTTATTCTAATTATAAATTTATATAAGAAAAAACGCAAGCCGGGATATTTTTTTATTCTTGACAAAGATACATTGCCGGTTTAAGAGTTGTTGAAATGTAAAGACTTCCTAAGTTTCATAAACTTCACAAAAATGAGGTAAAAAATATGGCAACGATTTTTGTATTATTCGCTGTATTGCTCGCATTCTTATTCTTTTGGCTGGTCTTTTATAAAAAAGAGACTTCTTCCGAAGTTAAAAAAGCAGATGTCACTTATGTCTGTAGAGAATGCGGTGAAAAGCATTGTAACTGCTATAAAACAGATGAGAATTAGTTAAAAATCAGCAGGTCGGGTTAGCACAGCGTAACCCGACATTATAATTTTTTCTATTCTTTAAGAATCATCCGGCAATCTGCCACGGTTGCCCCTTTTCCCTTTTCATGCACCAGCAGGGGGTTGATGTCCATTTCACTGATTTCAGGGTGATTGATTACCATATCAGAAAGGCAGACCATCAGTTTTTCAAGAATTTCAGTATCAGCAACAGGTCTTCCCCTGAATCCGCCAAAGAGCTTGTATGCTTTGATTTTACGGATCATTCGCCTCGACTCGTTTCTGCCGATAGGCGCAAGACGGAACGATACATCCTGAAAAACCTCAACAAAAACCCCGCCAAATCCGAACATCAGCAAAGGACCGAAAATCGGATACCTGTTCACCCCTAAAATAACCTCTTCACCCGGCGGTGCCATTGTCTGAACCAGAATCCCGTCAATAACCGCATTTGGATTATATGCTTTTGCCCCTTCAACAATCTCATTATACGCTCTTTTTACATCATCTTCATTTTTTAGACGTAATTTGACGCCTCCGGCATCTGATTTATGAATAATCTGAGAAGATACAATCTTCATAACTACCGGAAATCCAAGCTCTTTGGCAATATTGACAGCGTCTGATTCTGTTTTGGCAAGCCGGGTCGGAAGCACATTAAAACCGTAACATTTGAGCAGTTCATTCCCCTCTAATTCTCCAAGATATGTTTTTCCTTCGGCAAGGCAGTTTCTGATAATCTCTGTTGCCCGGTCTTTGTCATGCTCAAAAGAAAAGGGTGCAAGATGCTGGCGGTTAAGCCATTTGGAATATTGATAAAGAGCGCCGAAAGCCTTTGCCGCATTTTCAGGAAACCGGAAAACCGGAATTCCGTTTGTCTGAAGATATTTTACACCCTGGGAAACATCAATAATCCCCATAAAACAGCAGAGAATCGGCTTATGTGTCCGTCTGGCAATACGCACAATCGCCTCGGCAGTACCAAGAGCATTGGTCATAGACTGCGGAGTCAGAATTACAATAGCTCCGTCAACCCCTTCATCTTTTATCACCGCACCAAGTGCATTTTCATAACGATCCTGGGAAGCATCCCCGATAACATCTACGGGATTATGAAGATTTGCCGCAGCAGGCAGATGGCTCTCAAGAGCCTCAACAGTCTCTTCACTGAATTTGGCAAGTTTAAGCCCGGATGAAACAGTTACATCTGTTGCCACAATTCCGGGACCGCCTGCATTGGTAACAATTGCAACAGCATTTCCGTCAGGGACTTTTCTTCGGAATTTTCCAAGCATTGATTCATTTTTATATGCAAATGCTGTTGCATAATCAAAAAGTTCGTGAATAGATTCCAACCGCATAATACCGGACTGTTCAAAAATAGAATCATAAACAGCCTCGGATCCGGCTAATGCGCCGGTATGAGACGCGGCGGCTTTTGCTCCTGCGCCGGTTCTTCCTGATTTTATGGCAAGAACAGGAGTAGGTCTTCTTCCTGATGTGATCTCTTTGACACATTCGATAAATTCATACCCGCGCCTAAGCTCTTCAAGATAAATCATAATCACTTCGGTTTCCGGGTCATGGTGAAGATAACGGAGAATATCCAGTTCATCCACATCTGCTTTATTCCCGATTGATATGAACTTGGAAAACCCGAAATCTCTGTCTGCGGCAAAATCAAGAACTGCGGTACATAGCGCGCCGCTTTGAGAGATAAAAGAGATATTTCCGGGTTTAGGCATTCGTGCAGAAAAGCTGGCATTCAATCTGACAGATTCAAGAGGATTAATCACGCCAAGACAGTTGGGTCCTATAAGCCGGATTCCTGCTTCTCTGCACATTGAGAGAACTCTGTCCTCCATCTCCCTCCCTTCTTTGCCGACTTCACGAAATCCCGCGGAAACAATCACTATTCCTTTAACCCCTTTTTCAATGGATTCCTCAACAGCCTTCATAGCGTGCTGAGGTGAGAGAATGATAATTGACAAATCCACCGGGTCAGGAATATCCTTAACAGAAGGATACGCTCTTACGCTTGAAACAGAACGGACACCCGGATTTACCGGATACAAAGTTCCGATATAATTTCCTTTTAAAATATTGGCAAATATATCATGCCCTACTTTTCCGGGCATAGATGAGGCACCGATAACCGCAACTGATTGCGGCGAAAATATTGCATCAAGGTTTTCCATTTATAAATTCCTTTCATGTTAAGTAACCGTTCATAAATTTTCCTGCATAAAGACCTGCGGGGTTTCGGAAACCCCGCAGGTCTGATGCAAGGATTATACCTGAAAACTTATGGACGACGGTTACTTAATGAATCTCTACGGGTAATTCTTTCCGTGCCGCCCATTCTGTCCACCCCGCGTCATACCAGAACAGATTTGTATAACCAAGTATATGCTTTAAAACAAAAAAAGTCTGACTTGCCTGATGTCCGGTTCTGCAATGGATAATCACCTTTGTATTTTTTGACGGAATAAGTTTTGCATAAGCCGCTTCAAGCTCTTCCTTCGGCTTTAATCCGCTGTATGCCTCAGAACGGCTCAAGTCTTCTTTAAAATCACGGTTGATCGCTCCGGGAATATGCCCTGCACGTGCTTCATCCGATTTTTTGCCGGTAAAATATTCTTCAGGACGGACATCCAAAATGATTGCACTTTTATTCTGAATATATGCCAGAACATGTTTATAATCAAGCGTAAAATGATCCGCATCTGTTTTTGTCGGATAATCTGAACGATGTGCCGAGGGAAGGTCTGTTGAAATCGCTTTTCCCTCAGCCGCCCATTTATCAAATCCGCCGTCAAGAATAGCGTAATTTTTATGCCCAAGCCTCTCAAATGCCATGGCGATTAAAGCGGCGTCTCTGACCCGATCTGCACCATAAACCAGAATGACCGTATCCTCCGGCTCAATCCCCATAAGTGAAAACCGCTCCGCCAGAATATTTGCAGGAAGCAGAAGCGATGGCACGCCATCCACAACCCCCCTGAAGCTCTCACAGGAGACCGCCAAAGAATCAGGAATATGGCTTCGGTTATAATCAGGCTGATCTCTGGAATCTATGATCTTTATCCCTTTCTCTCCAAGATGTTCAGCCAGCCATCCGGTATTTATCAGTTTTGACGGGATAATAGAGCCTTGCATACCTTTATCTGACAGGAGTTCAATCTTTTCTTCCCCGTAAAAATATGCTCTCCACGCATTAATCTTATCCGCAGTCTCCTGAGAAATCGGCTCTTTTCTGAGTGAAACCGGCTTTAAGCATTGTTCAATAAACCCGTTTAAGCCGTCTGTAAGAATATAAAGATTGCGGTATCCCATACGGAAAAGCGAATCCCTTGCCTGAGCAGGATGCGTCATGCCGTTGGAATAAAGAACAATCATGCTTTTATCTGTATTCTTCGCTGCAAAATCAGGAAGATCAGGAAGTTGAACATTTACTGCTCCCCGAATATGAAAGCGGTTGTATTCTTCTTTGGAACGGACATCAATCACCAGAAAATTCAGATTTTTATTATAAAGAGCATCTGCAAGCTCCTCCGGCTCTACATGATCTTCAGCCGCTTCGATAGATTCAAGAAGCTCTTTTTCATTGGCTGTTGTCGGTGAGCTTGGTCGAACCGTTGGCTGTTGTCGGTGAGCTTGGTCGAACCGTTGGCTGTTGTCGGTGAGCTTGGTCGAACCGTTGGCTGTTGTCGGTGAGCTCAGTCGAACCGTTGGAGTTTGGCTGTTGGAAAAGGATTCATATATTCTTGCATCCGGTGAGGGAAAGAGAAAGAGAGTTCCAGCCAGCATGATAAAAATCGCGCTGAATGATTTCAGAAACGGCGTGTTAAAATATTTTCCGCTTTCAGCGGATTTTCCTTTTTTCTGCTCAATCATTTCTGAACCCCAGAAACATCCTACAGCAATAAGCGTAAATAAAAAAGTAAAAAGCGGTTTCGGCATACAAAGGCTTTTATAAACAAACGCAAGCCCCGGCTGCCCGAAATTCTCCTGAGAAGATTCTCCCCATTGATACAAAGGTTTGATAACAGAAAATATTTCGTTAAAAAGAATACTGCCGATGATTGCGCCGACAAAAAATATCATAGCGTCAATCTTTCCTGATGCAATTCCTACTGCTGATGTTCCGGGACACCAGCCGCCCATGACAAAACCGACTCCGAATATAAGCCCTGCCATCTGATATGTTCCGTAATAAGAGAGCATATAATAGATTTCTGTTGAGGGATCAATCAAGCCGAGTCCTTCAAAAACATAGAGTCCTATCATTGCAGTAAGCATAGCCGTGGACATGACTTTAAGAACAGCCATATCTCTGAAATAAAATATTCCTGCAAGACGGCGGGAGCTTCCGAATCCAGCACGCTCCAACGCCAATCCAAAGAAAAAGCCGATTACAAGTGAGGCAAAGAATGCGCCTGATGAATCTAAGGTTCCAAGACCGTAAAATGTTTTAATCATAAAATTTTGGCGGGGAAACCGCTATACCTTCAGGTTAGCGGATGAATCGCCTTCTCTCCTTTCTGTTAAATAGCCGGTTTTTATAACAGATAATCTCAATTTCTGTTCAGGAACCGGCAAACCCGTAAATATCCTCAGACAATGTTATTACAGGGTTTGATGCCGGCAACACTGTCCCTGCCCGTCAGGACTGTTTAATCACCGACCTCAGAGCTGCGGACCAGGATAAACATCCGCAGGTAACTGTATATTCCTGCATAACGCAGTAATTTAATACTCAGTCTAATCAACAAGGGCTTTTACAAGCCCCGACCCTTCAGGGTCGCGGGTTATTGATCCCATTGTCTCCTTACAAAATAAGCTGCGGTATAACCGCCTATAAAGACACAAATTAAAAAGAGAAGACTTCCTGTTAAGAGCATCGCTCCTCCGGTAAGTGCCTGTCCTGATGTACAGCCTCCGGCAAGACGGCTTGCAAATCCGACCAGAATCCCGCCAACGAGGGAAAGGGAGAGTCGAAGTATTGAAGTTGCGGCAGAGCCTTTTTCTACTTTAAGCTCTGTGCGCTGATTCAGAATCGCTGAAAAGAGTCCGCCCATAAATATACCGACCAGCATAAAGACCAGATAATAATTTAAAGGTGTTGATCCCCAGCTTCCGAAATATTCACTTGAATATGTATGCGCGGGAAAAAAGATTCCCTCAAGAAATGATGCTATCCGTGAAAGCCCGCCGGATGCCCCAAGCCCCGCTCCAAGAATAAGGAACGATGCAAGAAGGGTCAGTCCGAGCAGCACTCCTGCAAGATACGGATTGCCAAAACTTTTTTTACTTTCTGCTTCATGGTTCATAGTTCAAATTCTCCTGTGTAATAAAATTTTTTATTCTACCCTTGTTCCCACGCAAAGCATAGAAACAAAAAAAGTTCGTAGTACCGCCTTGTGAAGAACCGCCTGAAGGCGGTACTACAAACTTTATGTGTGAAGAACCGCCTGAAGGCGGTACTACAAACTTTATGTGTGAAGAACCGCCTGAAGGCGGTACTACAAACTTTATGTGTGAAGAACCGCCTGAAGGCGGTACTACAAACTTTATGTGTGAAGAACCGCCTGAAGGCGGTACTACAAACTTTATGTGTGAAGAACCGCCTGAAGGCGGTACTATAAACTTTATGTGTGAAGAACCGCCTGAAGGCGGTACTACAAACTTTATGTGTGAAGAACCGCCTGAAGGCGGTACTACAAACTTTATGTGTGAAGAACCGCCTGAAGGCGGTACTACAAACTTTATGCTTTCATCTGCCTGACAATCTCCATTGTTCCGATGCTGACGGTGCAGACGCACATCAGCAGCGCAATCACCTCTTCTTTGTAATCCGAGAATTTGTAGGTGTTGAATTTTTCCGCGATTGTCGGGTCTTTGATCTTCTTTTCTTTGTACTGCTCAAGAATCCATTGCAGAGCCGAGTATGTGCCGAGTCTGTATTCCCATGCAATTTGGGGAACGCCGCTTAATGTTGTAACAGCGTCAATTATGATTTTCCCAGCATCTTTATCCGCTTTTAACCGGGGCTTGTTGGTTCTGATGTCAGGTAAATCAATTCTTTCAAGCTGATAAGGTTCAACGGTTTCATAATTTATATGCAAATCCGTGAGATTTTTACCCCATTTGACCCATTTCTGAAAATCTTCATAAAACGGAACGCGGGGAAGCTCACGCTTCAGGTTCTGCTCATATTTCTTTCTGTATTCAGGATTATGCATCACGGCATAAACATAATGAAAAATATCCTCTCTGCTGATCTTCTTATTTTTGTAATGAGTCTGAAACTGGTTCAAACCCCAGTCGGTTATGTTATCAAGGCGGTTGCCTGATTCATCGTAGCGATAAAGGGGAAGGCATTGAGTTTCTTTGGCATATAAAATCAAAGCAGGAATATTTATTTACTGCTAACACTGAAAATGGTTTTGCTATACTTGTGCCTGAAATTGAAATTACTTTCATTTTCCTTACTCTTTTCCGGAAATATATTTCGGCTAACTTGATATTGCATTTCATTTACAAATTCTTTTGTAAATACAAATATTCTTTTTATATGAAGGTCTATACAAAGAATTAATAATTTCTTTGCTATTAAACTCAAGCTCATCTGCATTTACCAACCCATCTTTTTTAATCTCTTGTCCATTTGATTTTTGAAGATCAACTCGTGATCATGTAACTTTTTTTCCTGTCAATGCGTTTTCTTTCATTCTTGTATGTATCAAAAAAAGTAAGTCATTTTTTCTCCAAAGGTTTTCATATCAAAAATCATAAACCCATTCATCTCTTGCTGTAACAACTCCGTGAAAACAACTTAAACACCGCCTTTTCATCATCTTTTGTCTTTGCCAGTTTGTCTCTTTATTTGCCAATGGCAATCAAATCATTAAAATCATTATCGGTAAGATTGATCCAATTATGATTTTCATCAGGCGTAATATGCGCTGAACGGATCAGCTCCTCAAATTTGCCTGTTGCCAGAAAATTCAGCTTTTCCTTGGCGGTTTCAAATTCATGGACGGTAATAAAAGATTTTACATACATTTTTCCTTTGCTTCCGTTTTATCATAAATGAAATTGCAACACCGACTTTAATATTATCGCCGAAAACACTTCCGCTTTTTTCCTGGTTCTCCGCTGGTTCTGGCATTTCCGCCCAAATCAACGCATAAATTTCATCAAATTCCTCTCGCAACCACTTTTCTGAACCCGTCAAAAGTCCGGGCATCAATAAAAGATGAATTGCTGATAAACGCAACAATCCCCTCTTTTTCACCGATACGATCCGAAGCCCATCGGAAAAACCGCGCATACATATCATATAACTTGGTTTTCTGCGCCGTACTCTCCTTTATGTAAGTTGCTTTTATCCGTTTGTCAATCTCAGGATATTCCCTGTTCTTATTGTTTTCATTCTCATTCTTCTGATTTGCATTATACGGCGGATTTCCGATAATCACAAAAATATCCCGCTCATTCTGATTCTTTATTCGCTCAGTATTCTCAACAGTAATGGAAAAGAGATCATGCTGCTTCTTACTGAACGCCGCATGATCCAGCGTATCCATAAAACAGATATTTTCAAACGCCTCATATTCCCCCATTTTCTGCTTATAGGTAAACTCAATATTCAGATTCGCAATATAATACGGCAGAATTGAAACCTCGTTGCAGTGAATCTCTTTTTTGTATTTATACGCCAAATTCCCTTTCGGAAGATATTCAATCAGTTCAGTAACAAATGTTCCTGTGCCTGTCGCGGGATCAAGAATCTCAACCCCTTTATCTCCGATCATCTTGCCAAAGCACTTATATAAAAGATAATCCACGCTTTCAATCATAAACCTGACAATTTCATTCGGCGTATAAAAAATGCCGAGCCTGTCCGCGCCTTTGGGATTATACGCGGTATAAAAATTTTCATATAATGCTTTGAGAAACCGCTGTTTTTCATGATGATTTGCAATGCTTGCCGCTGCCTGCTTTATCACAAGATAATAGCTTTTTATGCTGTCAAGGGTATTCCGGCGGACACCGCCTGTAAAAAACGTCTCCACAGTCCGCTGTAATTCACGGGCAATATTGTTCTCTCTGTGAAACTGGGATTCATCAAAGACCGTGAGAAAAATCTCCTCTGTCAGAATATGCTGGATAATCATCTCTCTGACATCTGCCTCTGTGATATAAGGATTTATCACATCTTTGCAGAGTTTCAGGAATTTTTCACGTGCGTCTTTAAAAACCGGATTTTTATCCGCCTCTTTATCAATCTGATTTCTGAGTGCATTTAATACCGTTGGCAAATCATCTCTGAATTTTCCGACTGCCTCACGGAAAGTCTTTACTTCAGGGCGTTCATAACTGAGAAACGCCGTAAGAATCTGATCCAGCTTATCAGGATCACTGATCGGATATTCCAATACTCTGGAACCGCCCTGAATTAAGACCGCTCTCTGTGAATCTTCAAAGAGAATATTGCCTGCCGGATAACCTTTTGCAAATTTATCCTTTATCTCTTCATCAAGATCATCATACTGGTCTTTGCTTTCCCAGTATCCCCAGTCAAGACGCAGTGCATCTTTAACCGTTCCGTCAGGATAAATCTTTCTGTCCTTATATTCCAGTTCAGGAACAAGCTCAAGATTTCTTGCTTCGCAGTAGGAGTTCAGAAGATTATAAAATGCGTTACGGATGGCGGTTTCATTCCGCGATCCCCCGTACTGAATCACCTTTTCAACCCTTGCATAATATTGCTGTATCAGTATTTTAGACATATCGGATATTGTTTTTTTAAAAGCTCCGTTAGGAGCGTTATATTTGTAATTACGGTATATTTTGTCCGTCAATAATATGCCGCTCCTACGGAGCTTGATTTTTATTGTGTATTACGATGCTACAAATATAACGCTCCTACGGAGCTTTTTTATTAAACCATTAGCCGCGTAGGTTGGGGTGAGCAGAGCGAACCCCAACATTTTCAGGTTTATACCAAATCTCCATTGACTTTATACAATGCCGTTATTTTTTTCTGATTGATTACAGAAATTTGTTTTCAATGGCGATTTGGTATTATTGACGTCATGTGCAACTTTAACCGCAAAGGACACAGAGGATGCACAAAGAACACAGAGAAAATTTTGTCTCCTTTGTGAAAAATTTTGTGATCTTTGTGGTTTAAGAAAAGTTGCACATGGCGTATTGTTGGAGTTCATTTCATTCACTCCAACCTACAATTTATCTGTCATCCGCCGATAGCTGACATCTGAGATGCAACCGGATCTGATTCTTTTACTGAAAGATTATGCTGCATTGGTTTGAAAGAGGCTGCCTGAATAAAAAGTTCTGCCAATTCATTATCCGAACAACCTTTTCTAATCAGGCTTTTCATATCCGTCTGATGATCCGATAAGAGACAGGTTCTCAGATGACCGCTTGCTGTTAATCTTAAGCGGTTACATTTATGACAAAAATGATGACTCAAAGGGCGTATAAATCCTATCTCCCCTTTTGCTCCTTCAAATTTATAACGATCCGCCGGACCATCATGACTGATTCCGCATTTATCTGCTTTTTCAACAGGATTCAGCCGTCCCAGTGAAGTGATACGCTCCATGATTTCAGGTGCAAGTATTTCACATTCTGCATTCTCTCTTCCAAATTCTGTATTACCCACAGGCATATATTCGATAAACCTGATATAAAAAGGATAATCAAGAGATAATCGGGCAATATCTGTAAATTCATCATCATTGATTCCCCTCAACGCCACTGCATTGATCTTTATAGGATAAAATCCAGACTGATGTGCCAGTATTATCCCTTCCCATACCTGATGAAACGCGTCATGTCCGGTTATTTTTTTAAATTTTTCAGGTTTTAATGTATCTAAACTGATATTTATACGTTTTATTCCGGCTGCTCCGATTTTTTTAATATTATCTTTAAGCAGAATCCCGTTAGTAGTCAAAGATATATCATCAAGCTCTCTGATCTCGGACAACCGCTTCAGAAAATCATAAATCCCTTTTCTTACAAGAGGTTCACCTCCGGTTATTCTGGCTTTTGAGATTCCGAGTCCTGCACCTATCCGCACAAGCCGCAGAATCTCCTCATAACTTAAAATATCACTGTGCGCCAGCTTGGGGATATATCCTCTTGGGAGGCAATAGATACATCTCAAATTACAGCGGTCTGTTACAGATATACGCAGATAATTGAGATGCCGGTTATATCTGTCTATTAATTTTAAATTTGGCAATTTTAGTAATGCCTTTCACAATTTTAAAACCTCACAGGTCTTTTGTTATCCTCGTTCCTTCGTAAAGGCAGTACTGCAAACTTTTCCGGGATAAAGTCAGAAATGAATGATCAATGATGAATAAACCGTATGCTCTTTGACATCCTGTGAAAAACCGTAATTTGAAATAATTGAATCACCTACATTATTACCGAAGCGATACTGATAAGCGATGTCAAAAACAAATTTTCCGACAGAAATCCCTGTTCCCATACTGAAACCGTAATAATCATCAGGGCTTCCTTCTGATGGCACAGGGTCATAAAATATACCTGCTCTCAATGGGATAACATAGTTTAATTCCGGGTTGATAAAGAGATATTCCGTTCCGAATCTGAGATGATGCGTGGGATCACTCTTTGAAAGATCAGTTGACTTTCCGGTTATCGCTGATGTTTCATTTCCGTTTGAGTCTGTTATGATAAATTCATCCCATTCGGTTCTGTAAATATCTGTAGAAAGAGTCAGTTTGTCTGAAAAGCGGTAAGCAAAGCCTAATCCGTATGACATAGGCATATCCATCTTTTCATCTGTCACGGTTTTCATATTTACTACAGCAATATTATTGGTAAAACTTTCAGATACTTTTTCATGCTCCAAATCTGCCTTGAAAGGTAATTTCAAAACAGCGCCGATGTTGATTTTCTTTGTAGGACGGAATAATATCCCTATATTTGCATTAAAACCGCTGAACAGATATTTATCTTTTTCACTTTTCAGGTAGGATGATGATGTGCCGAATAAAGAATAATCGGTTATTCCGTTACTTATGGTTTTTGTCTCCCACTGATTGCCTGTCAGATTATTATCCCATATATTCAGGGTAAATCCGAATGTAAATTCAGGGATAATCTGGACAGAATAGGCAATTCCAAGTGCAAAAAGATTTCCTTTCTGCTCATACTGAACGTTCTCTCTTGTCTCGCTTTTCCCTATAAATTCAGATTCTTCTGAATAGGTAACCGGAAAATTCCATTCCCGTGTGAAATCATACTGATTCTGATAATTCAGGGAGATAACCATATTCCGGTTAAAAAGATTAAAAGGATAGACAAAACTCAGATAGTTGATTGCCTCTTTGGTTACACTCTGGGTTCCGCCGGCTTCGGGATTGCTTCCAAAGCTGTTATTTTCGGTTCTGTGAAATCCGTTTAACACCACCGATATTTCAGGAGTCGGCAATTGAACCAGCCCTCCGGGGTTCCATGATGCGGCGGTTGCATCATCTGCCACCCCGATAAACGCGCCGCCCATTCCTAATGCTCTCGCGCCTGATCCCACAGGATTAGGGGATGATGAGATTCTCATCTCTTTTTGTGCAAAGGCAGGATTAAAGCATATCAGCCCTATGAGAATGAAAAAACTCATTATGATGAAATTCTTCTTCATGTTATTTCCTTTGTTGAGGATTATCCTTCCTGTGCAACTTTGCAGATCAGGTTAATAACCCGGACTGAATAGCTGTTCATGGTTAATTTGCCTTGATACTGCCCCTGCTTTATGTTATTATATATATGGTATAATAAGGAGTAAAAGATGTCAATTGCAAAAAAACTGTAAATCAGTAATCAGTAAAAGGAACGGGACATAAACTTTCAGATACAATCTTCAGAATTTACAGAGATAATTTCAACCGTCAATTTACATATAAAGAGAAAAATATGAAAAAACAACCTGTTATTAAAACATCTCTTCCGGTACCCGGGCTAAAGATTTGATTGAACTGGATCGGGCGTATGTATCCCCGTCATATACCCGTATGTATCCTCTTGTGGCGGATAAAGCAAAAGGGCTTTGGATACATGATGTTGACGGCAATCAGTTCCTTGATTTTACATCAGGAATTGCGGTCTGCGCTACAGGGCATTGCCATCCTGAAGTGGTGAAGGCAATCAAATCGCAGGCAAGCCGTCTGCTTCACATGTCAGGAACCGATTTTTATTATACCCCTCAGATAAAGCTGGCAGAGAAACTTGCTTCTCTCTTTCCGGGAAAAGGGAGCATAAAGGTCTATTTCGGAAATTCAGGGGCAGAGGCTGTTGAAGCCGCGTTTAAGCTGGCGCGGTGGCATACACAGCGTGAGTTGAATATTGCTTTTTACGGTGCATTTCACGGGCGCACTATGGGCGCTCTCTCATTAACCGCAAGCAAGACGGTTCAGAAAAAGCATTATAATCCGCTTGTTCCTGGAATTACCCATATTCCGTATGCGTACTGTTACCGGTGCGCTTATAATCTTACTTATCCTGAATGCGGGTTAGCCTGTGTTCACTGGGTTGAGAATACATTGTTCAGAACAACAATTCCGCCGGAGGAGGTGGCGGCAATCTTTGTTGAGCCGATTCAGGGGGAAGGGGGTTATATTGTTCCGCCCCCTGAATTTCACAAAGAGCTGTTCAGGATTGCCAAAAAATACGGTATTCTTTATGTGGCAGATGAAGTACAGGCAGGCATGGGGCGTACAGGAAAGATGTTTGCTATGGAGCATTTTGATGTGGTTCCTGATATTATGGCACTTGCAAAAGGGATTGCATCAGGAATGCCTTTGGGCGCAATGGTGGCAAAGGCGGAGATTATGAACTGGGAAGCAGGCTCCCATGCTTCAACTTTCGGAGGGAATCCGATCTCCTGTGAAGCGGCATTGGCAACAATTGCTCTGCTTGAAAAAGAGCTTATGGCAAATGCTGTAGTTCAAGGGGAATATCTGATGACCGGACTTAGGAAATTGCAGAAGTCTTATGAATGTATAGGAGATGTCCGGGGCAAGGGGCTGATGATCGGCGCTGAACTGGTCACTGATCGGAAGAGCAAAAAACCGGCTGGAAAATGGCGCAATGAGATTATTCAGAAGGCGTTTGAAAAGGGGCTGCTGCTGCTCGGCTGCGGTGAAAACAGTATCCGTTTTTGTCCCGCTTTGACTGTAACATCAGATGAGGCAGATGTCTGTCTGTCTATATTTGATGAAACAATAAAGAGCATTGCAGGCTAATCCTTTCAGAAAAGTCCGTAGTACAGAGAAGTTCGTAGTACCGCCTTTAGGCGGTGAAACGTGAAGAACAGAGAAGTTCGTAGTACCGCCTTTAGGCGGTGAAACGTGAAGAACCGCCTAAAGGCGGTACTACATACTCTGTGAAGAACCGCCAGAGAAGTTCGTAGTACCGCCTTTAGGCGGTAAAACGTGAAGAACCGCCTAAAGGCGGTACTACATACTCTGACCTGTAAACGGACAAGTCAGTTCACTTGCATGAAAGATATGCTTTTTTCCGCAAAACGGGCAGGGTAAAGACAACGCTACTTTTGCATCAAGAAATTTTTTTCCGTCTTTATCAACTGCGATTCCGCGATTATCGGTCAGTTCAAAATCATCACTTTCAAAAGTTTTATTATTTTCAGGACATACAAAAATAAATCTCATAATGTTTCTCCAGCCAGCAATGCCGCGCCGAATGCTCCGACCATCTGAGGATTTTCAGGAACAAGAATCTTTTTCTGAAATGTTTCTGCAAGCAGATGACACATACATGAATTCTTTGCAACACCGCCTGCAAAGATGATTGCCTCATTTACAGAAACCCGTTTCAGCATCCCTGCTGCGCGGCGAATCACAGAATTGTGAAGCCCAAGAGCAATCTCCATGCGATCTTCACCTTTTGCCAGCAGCGAAGTAACTTCCGATTCTGCAAATACAGTACACATACTGCTGATGTTAATATCTTTTGTTGCTTTTAAAGCTTCTTTGCCGAATTCATCTATATCATATCCCAATGCACGCGCCATTATCTCAAGAAACTTCCCTGTTCCTGCGGCGCATCGGTCATTCATCTCAAATTTGATGATTTTACCGTTGTCATTCAGGGCAATTGCTTTGCTGTCCTGTCCTCCTATATCAAGGATGGTATGAACATTCGGAAATAAAGCCTTTGCACCGGCAGCATACGCTTTTATCTCTGTTACTGTCGGCGAGCCGAATTCGATTTCAAAGAGATGTCGCCCATAGCCTGTGGAGATAATCCGATCATACGTTACGCCATTCAAAAGTGCTTTGGCGTTCTTCATGGGATCAAATCCTGAATCACATTGCCTGCTTTCTGTTATTTCTTTATTACTTAATACAACCAGTTCAATACTTCTTGAACCAATATCAATACCTGCGCACTGCATGTAAATCTCCAAAGAGAATTAGGAATTAAAATTATTTAAAATACTTCTCACTTCTCATTTCTTATTTTTCATTCCTAATTCTTAATTAATTCAATAAATGCTTCCACTCTGGTCTTTAACTGTCCCACGTCTTCCATAGTGTAATCCGTATCAATGCGAAGTGCAGGAATATTCTTTGATTCAAGTGCTTTTTCTATCGGCATTGCTTCCATAAGATACGGCTGGCAGAACTGAAGCCCGTAATGAATCACGCCATCCGCCTTATATGCCTCAACCATTTCTGTTATATGATTCAGCCGATCCGGATTAGGTGTAAAGATAGCGCAGTCTATTTTAAAATAACGATCTGTTACAGCTTCCATCATATTATCAACCGTATTCCCTGAATCATCTGTCAGGTTACGCGTTCCCCGTTCACCAACGCATGATTCTTCACCGACAATCACGGCACCTGATGTTCTCAATAATCCATGGGAGTTTCCAGTTCGGAACCGCCATAGGACAGCCTGATAACAAAATCCGGGGTGCTGATTCCGGGAATACCCCTTCTTTTTTTTCAATCCGTTTTTCCAGTTCATCACAGATTTTATTTACCGAGTCTGTAAAGCGTATTGGATCATCATAGAAAAAGACCTGATTTGCCAGCAGAGCATCAAGCCCGGAAATCGGAGCAGGCTTTGCATTGCGCAGACTCATAAGACGATGAATTGCTTTCCGTTTGTTATTGACAATCTCTATCCCTTTTTTTAATTTTGCGGCGTCAATCGTAATGCCGGTAAGATTCTCAACTGCTGTTTTAAATCTGAGATATTCTGTTTTCAGCAGTAATCGCCCTTCAGGGGATTTCATCTGAGGAATATCCATGACATACAGATTCGGGATCAGTTCATTCAGGGTTTCATACCCTTTTTTCTTGCCGTCACAGGTATTTTCTCCGACAATCATATCAGCAGATTCAAGGTAAGGACAGACTTTTCCCAATTTGAAGCCAAAAGCAGATTTAATAAGGGAGCAGGTATTCCGCGGAAGGAATTTTTCAACTTCATCCATTGCAAAGTCAGCTCCGGAGCAGAGTCCGACAAGAGTGGCATCAGCCGCTTTGACAATCTCTTCCGGCACAAATACACAATAAGAGCCGATAATCTTGCGTCCTGCGGCTTTTTCATCTGATAATTCTTTTATCCGCAGTCCGTGAACCTCGCTCATAACAAAATCAAAATACCCCATTCCTTCGGGGCGGTTTTTTTGTGCAAGATAAATATCCTGATATGCTTTTCCCAAAACATTGAGCAGTGCATCATGGGATTTAAGATTCAGTCCCAGACTTTCCCACATGCTTTTATATGATTCGCTCATTATTTCTTCCTCTCTTAATTGAAAATTTTCTTAAAAACCAAATATCAGACACTAAATTATTAATGCCTGAATTTGTCAATTTGATTATTTCAATAGGAAGGGGAATTTTTATAGAGAATATCAATAAGAAATGAAACCTTAACCGGCATTATCCGAAAATGGTTTTAAGTTTTAAGTGTTAAGTTTCAGACAACTAATCACTGATCACTGACTATATTCCAAGAAGAAATGTGGATATTTTAAAATAGAAGAATACGCTGATAATATCAATGGCTGTTGTTACAAATGGTCCGGTTGAAACCGCAGGATCCATATTCATCTTTGCGAAAAGCATAGGCATCAGAGAGCCTGAGAGTGCTGCCAGCGACATGGAGCAGAGAACCGCACATCCGACAGATATGGAAAGCATTATCTTACTGTACCGAGCCTCGGCAACAAGTCCGACAATCAAGCCGTAAGTTAAACCCAGCATCAGCCCGATAGTGAGTTCTTTGAGAATAACAGTCCCCATGTCTCTTATATTGAGAGACCCGGTTGCAAGTCCGCGAACCACAATAGTTGCAGACTGAATGCCGATATTTCCTCCCATACCCATAATTATCGGAATAAATGCTGCAAGATATGCCACTTTGCTCAGACTGTTCTGAAAAGAACCGACCACAAAAGATGCGGCAATTCCGCCGATACAACTGGCAAACAGCCATGGGAAACGGATTCTTGAACTCTTTAAAACAGATTTTGTCTCTATAAGCTCTTCACCCGCGCCTGCCATTTTCAGGAAGTCCTCAGTTGCTTCTTTTCTTATAATATCAATAACATCATCAACAGTAACCATACCTACAAGTTTATTTGCAGAATCTACAACCGGCACTGCAAGTATGTCATAACGGGCAACAATTTTTGCTACTTCCTCCTGATCCATATCGGTCTGAACTGACAGAACATCTGTTGTCATGAATTTTTTCAGCGGAGTATCAGGCGGAACAACAACCAACTGACGCAAAGAAGAGACGCCTGTTAATTTGCCGTATTCATCAACCACATAAAGATAAAAAGGCATCTCCACATCCTGATGTTCTTTCTGAATTGATTCAATAGCCTGTTTTGCAGTTATATCTTCGCTCAGAGCAATAAAATCAGGAGTCATAATTCCGCCTGCGGTCTCATCTCCGTAACGGAGCAGCCCTTCAATCTCTTCGGAGCCTGATTTCATTTTCTGAAGAATCGCATCAGCTTTTTCATCAGGTAATTTTCCCAGCAAATCAGCAACATCATCTGAAGGCATCTCTTCAAGGATTTCTACAATATCATCCAACTCTATCCCTTCAATAAAAATGAGAAATTTGTCATCTTCAAGTTTGGTCAGCAGAAACCCTTTCTCTTCAATATCCTCCATCATATCAAAGAGTTTATGCTGGTTTGGAAGGGAAATAGAGGAAAAAACCACAGCTAAGTCAACTGCATGGGTTTTATTCACAATTTTACGGAGATGGGTAAGGGCATCCCGCCTTAGCAGTCTTTTGATATTTTCGATCAGTATCTTACGATCTTTTTGCATTTTTTTAGGGAGTACAAGCTCAAAGAAATTTGTAGTACCGCCTTCAGGCGGTGAGACCGCCTGAAGGCGGTACTACAAACTTTTTGCGGTAGTGGGTCAATCCAGACCGATATTTTATTATAATATCCTAAATTAATAAGGATTATAATAATAGTTTCAAGTCAATTTTGAACCACTACCCTTTTTGCTTGCATAGTTTTGAATGTTATTTACATAAACTTAATATTAGGAACCAACTGATGATCATATCTGTCTTTGCTGTGTTCAACTGTGAATATATGTGAATGAAGATTTGAAATCCACTGTTTTCCTTCCTGAGTTACCTTGAGATAGCGTAAAGCATCCTGAATATAAGGATTTACAACATTCCAGAAGAATTTTGCATAGCTTTTCCTCATATCATCAGGGCTTTTATATCCGATCCTCTGATTGGTTCCCAGTTCTTCAAACTCATAAAAAAGCGCGGGGATTTTACGCAGATAACTCGGATTTCCGAGCTGACCTATCAGGTCTGCTCCTCTTACCAATCCCGGATAACTTTTTGTATCTTTGTGAAAATCATCATCAGGAATCGGAAAACGGGTCATTTCAATACATGACATAATCAGTTCAGCATCTGCATCCATTAGAAGCTTTCCGCCGAAACGCTCATGTATAAAAAGTTTTCCCCGGTCAACATGATAAGGTGTTAATGAAGCGTCTGTTCCGCCCTGCGGGAGTTTTATTGTTTCATTGTTCACGCCGGTTGCATAGACGCCCTCTTTGTCATCTCTGCATATACCCCGGACAAATCCTATGTCATGACAGAGACACGCCATAATAACATGAAACCAGTTTTTAGGAGTAACGCCCCCTTCGCTCAGATGCTTTCCTCTGAGAATCTGCTGACCGCATAACGTAACCATAATAGCATGTTCTACATTATGATAAAGCGCGTCGCAGTTAGATATATTTTCAAGTGCAAGATGTGCAGACCATTCTATAATATTGCCAAGTTCCGGCTCCATTCTGCCATAAGTTCGAGTATAAGCCAAATTCAGCTCTTGTACAAAAGGTTCTATAATTGCTCTCTGAATATTGAACATTGTTTATTCCTGTTTTTGTTCTTTTATTTTTTCCGTTTCCTGTCTTCTGTTTCATGGAATCTGCGGAGATTTTCCGCGTTTTACAACTCCATCGCTGAAATCCGTTTTATGAATCAGTTGCTCAGTCCGAACAGACAATTCAGCGGTTGAATATTTATAAAGGAAAGATCAACCGTTATTATTGCCTGATTCCGGATAGACTGTATGCTGAGGTTTTTCATATTTTTTCCTTTATATCAATATTTTTATGCACCCTTCACATAATTTAACTATTTTAATATTTTAATTAGTCTTCAAGTTATAACAACAAGGTAAGCGGCAGGCGGTAGCCCTTCCGCTGCAATGACGGGTTATGTGTTTTCCTTCAAGGTGTTAATGTTTTAACTCCTTCATTTTGAATTGTTTTTATGAATTTATCATCAGAACATACAAATACGGTATCTGTTTCACAATAGATTTTAAAGAAAGCAAACTGAATACTGTCCTGTGTTTTCAGTGAATATTTTTCAGAAATACGGCAAATCAGATTCCATGCTTCTTCAATTACCAGTGAGGAAAATCTGAGTATCTCATCGTAGCGGATATTGACATCAACTTCAAACTTCTGAATAACCGCTGTCAAAGTTTCATGTGCAATTTCATAAATTCTGGTGCAGGAAACCGCTATCCCTTTAGGGTAGCGGAGGAATGCACCTTCTCCTTTTAGTTTGTCATGTAGTTAAAGTTTTGCATGGTGAAGAATCACCATGCAAAAACGTTTTTGCTCCGATTAAGGAGCATCACGGATTTCTCCGTGTAATGTTTGCCCCGACAAAGTTATAACGGCTTTTTACGCCCGGCACACCGGTTTCAGACCCTTACACCTGTTTAATGCCGGACAGCAGAGCAGCGGACCGGCACGCACCCGCCGGTGTTATGACCAAAATAACATAGTTCTCAAAGAACTCAGTCCGGTCAACAGGGCTTACGGTGATTTAATCACCACAAGCCGCTATCCCTTTAGGTAGGGTAGCGGTCATTGACGTTCTCTGTATTTACGGTAAATTGTTGAGATGAATTCAATTTTACTCAGTTCCGAAATAACAGTTTCATCACGGCTTTTATAGATATTCAGAACAGTTTCAGTGCCTTTCTCACGATGATAAATTTTCACAAGAGCTGATGTATCAAAATAATATTTCATATCCGATCTGCTCTTTCCTGTATTACTGTATCACTCCAGCAACCTGTAGAGGATGCCGTCATCTCAAGAATTTTTTCTATAGGAATGTCTGCTGTTTTCTGACTCAGTCTCTGTTTCATTTCTTTTAAAAGTCTGATCTGTTCATACAGTAAGATAAGCTCGCTCATATTCATCTGATTGACAGCAGTATGTATTTTTTCTTTCAGTTTCATTATAATTACACCTTAATCAATATGTTGCACTCTGTTTCTGAACACATAACACAAAGCTAACCGGCAGGGCGATAGCCGTGTCCGCTTGAATGACGGGTTATGCCTTTAATTTGTTGCGTAGTCAGTAAACTGTCTTCTGTAAGGTTCATGAAATGCCAGAACAATATCTTCCTTCGGAACACCGTATTCTGTCAATTCGCCCGCTATACTCCGCTCCGTCCCGTTATGCTGAATCCATATTTTGCCGTTTTTTATGTCAATGTGAAGTGAACAGCCGTAAACCCTTTTATTGTTGTGCCATCCGACATTCAGTATCTGATAATGATCATTTTCCCTGTCGGAAACTGTCTGCACTTCTATATCTCCGTATGAAGGCTTGTAACTCCCGTATTTTTTTATTATTTCAGTAATATAACTTCTGTATTTTTCTAATTTGTCCATGATTCGATCTCCTCTCTCCGAGCATTATATACAATCAGGCGGAGCTGATTTTTTCTGACCGCCATCTGTCCGAAACGGCTTCTGAAAAATGAATCATAAATATCGGCCGGTACTGCCAGATAAAGAGTCCGGTCGGGTTCTGTTTCTTCCGGAATATTGCGGTAACTGATAAACTGCCCCGGAGCCGTATGAAATTCATAAACAGTTGAATCACCGAGAAAACTTTTTATTTCAACAGCTATCTTTTTTCCTTCTTTTTCTGCGGCCAGAATTTTTTCTGCTCCGAGATCAACGTAAAACTCCGTGTCGCCGTACTTCATAAAGTAAGGGTCATGAGTAATTTTCCATCCTTCTCTGATCAGTGCATTTTTAACGGTGCTGTGAAAACTGTCTCTGGTAGGCATTTTATTTTAATCACCTCACAACAAATTGTTGTTCTTAATAAATTTATCTAAAGGCACAACGTCAAATTCAGCGGCGGCGTAAGCAGTCCGCTGCAATGAGGGGTTATGCGGATTTTCAGGTTCAGCACATTGCTGCTGATACAGCTTTTGTAGCACATTTCCGCGGAAAAGATAACCGTAAGTATTTGTAATCCAATTTTGAAGACCTGCGAGGTTTTCAAATCCCTGTGTTATCGGGAAAATCCAAAGTCCACGGATCAATATTTGTGGCAACTACCGCATCATCGAGGATGTCCTGAGGTTCCCCATATAATTCAACTCCTGCGACAATATCGCAGTTCTTTTTTACAAATGCGGTTATCTCACTTTTTTTCATCGGGATTTTCACAGAACCCCAGCCGTTGTCCAGAGCCTCCTGAAAACCGGGCACATCATAAAATCCGTTGCGGTCTGCCAGTTCCCCGCAGCACGCTGCGGCAGCTCTCCCGCTGGGCTTCCCCGCATTCGGCGATTTGCTCGGCTCTTTTCTTTATATATGCATCTATCTCCTCTTTTCCGGCAAGTATTTCACCGTTTACTGTCAGGATCCCTCCCACCATACTTGCCTCTTCAGTCGTAGTATTGCATGGTACATATTCCGCTCTTAACCCGACATACACATCCAGCACCCCGTCATCTTCTATATAATCCGGGTCGGAAGGTTCTCTGCCGAGTATATATGAAAGGGTGCTGTTTATAGAAGACCGCTCCTCCGCAGGCGGCAGCTCACTTTCCGAAACCGGGTTTCCCGACGAATCCAGCCAGACGGATCCGGGGTTTCCTTCGGAATCCGTGAATCTGACAAACTGAAATGTACGTCCGTCCGGTGTTATGATGATTTCAGATGACACCACGGACCACGCCCTCCGGCAGGCTGTCCGATGCTTTTTTATTCATTTTTAAACCGGATACATTCATAATCTGTTTGAAAGGCGCAGAACCGTCGCAGAAAACGAACAGCGTGATGTCCCCCCCGGCATCGGGTGGAACTTCCAGTCCGAATTCTCCCGGGCTGTCGCAGGTAAACGTATGCTGTCCGTTTGCCAGCACCATCGCGCACAGCAGGGTCCGTTTTCATCTCTCACTTCTCCTGTGATTTTTACCCATCCGGGATGTCCGGCACGCGGTTCCCATCTGACATGTAACGGCAATCTGCGGGCTGTTTCCCGAAGCGGCAGTCATGGTGATGTTATAAACCTGCCGGTTCCGCCGGGATACAGGATTTTTCTGAACGGAGCAAGTCCGTCACAGAAGGCAAGCAGGGTTACCGCGCTGTTTTCATCAGGGGGGACATTCAGATCATACAAACCCGGATATTCACCGCAGCTAAACATATACTGCCCGTTTGCCA
The DNA here is from genome assembly GCA_963806835.1 of uncultured delta proteobacterium. Lineage (GTDB taxonomy): Bacteria > Desulfobacterota > Desulfobacteria > Desulfobacterales > CAWEAR01 > CAWEAR01. The sequence continues at coordinate 5,325 of CAWEAR010000008.1, read as the reverse complement.
GCACCATCGCACAGAGGGGGTTCCGTCGTCTGACGTCACTTTTCCGCTTACATGAACCCATTCGGCGGCACCGGTATCAGAAAGATAAACGATACCGGATAAAACCGTAACAGTAAAGAAGAGTTTTACAAATTTCTCAGTCATAAGCATGACAAATTACCTCCTTAAATCAGGGATTGAATTTCATCGTTCTCACGCTCCTGCGTTCCACTCCGGGGTTTCGCTCCACGGAACCCCGGAAGGCATGCATATCCTATCATCTGATTTTAACTAATTGCAGTCACAATAGGAAGAGTTGACAGAATAATAATATCCAATATTTGTATCCCATCCTGTTGAACAATATGATTCCCACTTACAGGGATCAATCCACCATACCCCCCGGCATGTTGCATAACCGTGTGTGCATCCATAACCCCCCAAATTCCATCCATAAAATTCAACTTTATTATTAAAGCCTTTGGAATAATGGCTTCCGATATTAATGTATTTTTGGTATGAAGTATAGGCATTGACAGCTAATGCCATAGAAATTTTCGAATCGGTATCCCGATTTGAAACCCTTTGAATCCTGATTGTATAATATCCCTCTGTTGCAGGGGTAAAGTTTATGACTTCGAAAGAATCATAACGTGATGCGGAATCTGCTATACAATTTCCATTCGGATCTAAGAGTTTCATATCAAAATCCATACCGAGCGGATAAGGATCACTTCTATGCGAGTAGATATATGTGCCTCTGTTAAGCCAGCTCAGGACTATCCGAATATCTTCCCAACCCGGCATGCAGCAATTAAAATGGACTTTATAGTCTATATAACCATTGTCAGGGTAAGGATCGGCAGAATCAAAATATGAATAATCGCTGTTGCTCCCTTCCCAGACTTTGCCGGCTTTTACATTCCAGGCACAGCTTAAATAGTCTATTCCGCCCAGACCGACCTTGTCATAACCACCATTGATACTGTCTGTCACCCAGCAGGCATAAAAGATTTCACCATATGAGGTCTTAATTTCATCCATGTATAAACTGATAAAAAATCCGCTGCAAAAGCAGCCGCATGAGGGGAAGCCATACTTGTACCTGTCTTTGTATGCCCTCCTGCTGTTATGTTTGTACCCGGGGCAACAATTTCAGGTTTTTCAGTCCCGGATTGTCCGTCCGTCATTCCGGATATCAGGGTAACACTCGCCGTTATAAGCCACATTTACACAGGAAAGACCGGTAGCGCAGTCATTTGAATGAGTCAGTCCGTCACATCCGCATACAGGCAGCCACACACCGACACATAGCCTGTATCTCCCCCCGCACATCCCGATGCCCCCGCAGTTTCCGGGAATTTTGCGCAGTACATATCCTCCGGGCATTCGTCATTTTCGGAGCAGGACAGGGCAGGCATCAGGGTCACCCGCCGGCTGTCATTGCCTTCCGATATATCTATAATAATTTCGGAAGATTCATAAAAATCAGCTTCCACAGTCATTCTGTATTTATATTCGCCCAGCCGGCAGATTGAAAAACTCATATTCGCCGTGTCTGTCGGTATAAGTATGCAGTCCTCCTGTCTCCGGGGCATCATCTGATGTGTCATGATATGGGAATATGCTCACCGCGGCTCCTGCAACCGGGACAATACAGGGTGTCTCACCGCATACCGCGCCCCGTCGGATACTCTTCCGCTGACAGGGGCGGTCCCGCATCCGGAATCTTTTCCGTCACAGTCCTGATCGATTCCGTCACCGCATATTTCCGGCACCGGGATAGATATCCGCGTCGCTGTCGTCGCAGTCATCCGTAAAACTGCCGTCCCCGTCGTTATCCGTTCCGAAATCGGGTGCTTCCGTAATCCGTTTGAAAGGCGCAAAACCGTCGCAGAAAACGAACAGCGTGATTTCCCCCGGTACGGGGGGAGCTTCCAGTTCGAATTTTACCGGGAAATATCCGCAGGTAAACGTATGCTGTCCGTTTGCCAGCACCATCGTGCACAGCATGGTTCCGCTTTCATCTGTCACCACTCCTGTGATTTTTACCCATCCGGGATTTTCGGACAGCGGTTATCTGATATTCAAGGGCAATCCGCGGGCTGTTTCCCGAAGCGGCGGTCATGGTGATATTATAAACCTGCCCGGTTCCGCCGGATACAGGGTTTTTCTGAACGGAGCAAGTCCGTCACAGAAGGCAAACAGGGTTACCGCGCCGTTTTCATCAGGGGGGACATTCAGATCATACGAACCCGAATCTTCACCGCAGCTAAACATATGCTGCCCGTTTGCCAGCACCATCGCACAAGAGGGGGGCTCCGTTGTCCGATGTCACGCTTCCGCTTACATGAATCCATTCGGCGGCACCGATGTCAGAAAGAACAGACGATGCCGGATAGAACCATAACCGTAAAGAAAAATTTTACCAATTCCCGCATGACAATTACCTCCTTAATCAGGGATTAAATTTCATCGCTCCCACGCTTCGGCGTTCCGCGGAGCGGAACGCCGGTGGCATGCATATATTCATGAGTTTTCAAACATGCCTCTATCATCTAATTTTAACTAATTGCAATCACATAAGTTAGAGTTAACAATATAAAAATTTGTTAACACCGATTCCCACCCCGTTGAACAATATGAGCTCCAATTACAAGGATCAAACCACCATCCCCCCCGACATCTCGCTTCACCGTGTCTGCACCATCCATTATCCAATCCATAAAATTCAACATTATTATTAAAGCCTTTGGAATAATGGCTTCCGATATTAACGTCTTTTTGGGCTGAAGTATAGGCATTGACAGTTAATGCCATACTGAGTTTCGAATCGGTATCCCGATTCGAAGTTCTTTGAATCCTGATTCTATAGTATCCTTCTGTTGCAGGGGTAAAGTTTATGACTTCGAAAGAATCATCAAATGATGCGGAAGTTTCTATAAGATTTCCATTCGGATCAAAGAGTTTCATATCAAAATCCATACCGAGCGGATAAGGATCACTTCTATCCGCGTAGATATATGTGCCTCTGTTAAGCCAGCTCAGGACTATCCAAATATCTTCCCACCCAGGGCGCGCAGCTGAAATGGACTTTATAATCTATAAAACCATTGTCAGGATAAGGATCCACAGAATCAAAATATGAATAATCGCTGTTGCTCCCTTCCCAGTATTTGCTGGCTTTTACATTCCATGCACAGCTCAGATAGTCTATTCCGCCCAGACCGACATGGTCATAATCACCGTTGATACTGTTTGTAGCCCCAGCAGCATAAAAGCTTTCACCATATGAGGTCTTAATTGCATCCACGGATAAGCTGATAACAAATCCGCTGCAAAAGCAGCAGCATGAGGCGTAGCAAAACTTGTTCCTGAACTTGTATGCCCGCCAGCTGAGATACGTTTACCCGGTGCAGCAATTTCAGGTTTATGATTACCAGTTTCAGGATTACCAGAACAGGATTGACTGCTTATTGTGCCATCGCTGTCGTTATAATTCCCAACAGTAATGACATTTAGTCCTTTACCTGGTGTTACAACATTATCAGTTGTTGTTATATTTCCGGCTAAAGCAAAAACAGCAATACCATTATTATATACATAATTATCAAAGTCTTTGTCATAGGGAGTATAAGAATTACTCGTGTTCCAGTAACAGGAATGAGTCGTTATATAAATAGGCGGATTGCCATTATATCCATTCAGATATTCTGGTTCAGGAAAACTACAAGTATCATCTTTGCAGTATATGTGAGAATCGGGCGATACTCCTCGCAATATAGCGCTAACTAATTCGGAGTGATCGTCTTCTCCATAGTTGTGAGCACCAATTATTGTATAATTTGAAATATAACCAGGGATCGGGGCAGATAGGTTAGCCATAAAAATTCCTATTCCACTCCCCTATTGTTGCTGTAATTCAGTGCCCACGGATCAATACGTGTTGCCCACATTGCATCAGATAATCCCTTTTTAGGTTCTACATATAACATAATCCCTGAGATGATATCTTTGTTTTTTTGAACAAATGAAATAATCTGACCTTTTGTCACCGAAAGTTTTACAGAACTTTGTCCATGCTCTATAGCCTTTTGAAAATCGGAAATATCTAAACCATTTCGGACCGCCAATTTCTGAAGTATATTTCGGCAATTGCTTAATCGAATTTCACGGCGTTTTCGGCAATTCGTTGACTATCTTCTTAATATTCAACTCTATCTCTTTTTCATCAACCTCCTTGCCATTTATCGTTACAACAGCAGTTCCGTCCTCGTTAATTATTACAGTTCCGTATTCAGGCCGGATCATCTATATTTACGTTCATCTTCTTTTTATGTCACAACCACATCCCAGCACTTCATTATCTTTTATATAATCTGTGTATCAAAGGCTTTTTACGCCAATATATCTAGAGAAGATCGTTTTCTATGACAAAATCTTCAACTGTGGGTAAGTCACTTTCAGCGAACCGCCTTTCCGCAAAATACAAATGACAGAGACTTATATTTCCATCAGGATCCATAAATTTTATAAATCGAAATGTCTCCCCTACCAGAATCTAGTTTTACAGCCAATCTATTTGTACTTTTTGGCATGCAATCGGATGTATCTTTCACAATATCCTTATATTCCTGTGAATATGCTATTCCGCCTATGTTCAGCAAAATAACACCAATCATACTAAAAACAGACAACTTTTTCATTACACATATCTCCTTTTTTGAAACCTTTTTTGTTAAGTTAAGTTATACAAAATACTTCCCTCATCTTCATCATAACACACTTGCCTTTTTATTTTTAATCCCTCCATCCCCCTTCCGATATTTTTTCCGCCATTAAACAATTGTCTCTGCCGGTCGCACCTTAACTGATCTTTATCACCTCCTTTAACCCGGAGAAGTCTCAAATGAAACCGGTATATTATCGAAATATGCAAAATTCATCCTTTTCCGGCATAACGACAAGCTAAGCGGCGGCGTAAGCCGTCCGCCTGAGCGCCGGGTTAGCTCAGGCTTTTTTTCTTTGCGTCTTCTGCATCATTTGCGTCTTCTGCCTGGGCTAACCATTGATTATACATAACATTTTTCTGAATATCATGTATCTTATATAAGATGAAAGCATATTATATAAGATACCGTGAAAGTATATAAATGTATATGCTTCCGCCTTTGCCTGCGGTGATATAAAGAGGGAATAACAGAGTATCTTATATAAGATACCTTAAAAGCATATACATCTATATACTTTTCTTTCCGAATATCACATTTCATTTTTCATACATGATTTCCCATAATTTTCTGATGCTGTTACATTTACCGCCTATGCTCCTGCGGGATTAGCAAA
>CAWEAR010000007.1:0-11220 GCA_963806835.1 uncultured delta proteobacterium | reverse complement strand
GCTTATCAGCGATGTTTTATACACGGAAAAAGTATGAGTAATTCTCCGCTTACTTCTATATATCAGAAAAGTGCATTTGAGTATATCGGTGGGTTTGAGAATTATAAATGGCAATTATCAGGCGACTGGGATTTAATACTTAAAATGGCACGTCACTTTTCTGTACTTTTTGCCCCTACGGGACTCTGTTTTTATCGCATACATGAGGGACAAGTTCTTACAACTCAGACAAATATTGCACATAATTTTACAACAGAAGGATATGCCATTTCATTTGAAGCTCTCTGTCATCCTGATTGCCCCATGCCTGAAAATGAAAAAAAACAGGCTATAAGAAAAATTCTTAGAGGAGCGGTTTTATATGCTCTCAGTCTTGGAATTAAACATAAAAGACCTGTTGATGCAATACGTTTTCTGAAGCTTTTTTTTAATAAAAAACTGCAATATACAAAATACATCCAGCCACCAGCCACCAGCCACCAGCCAACAGCCAACAGCCAACAGCCCCCCGACTGGTCTGATTATCCCCGTTCAACCCCTTTAGGGAGTATAAACAAACAGCCTGAAAATATTCAGGTAAGTGTAATTCTTCCGGTTACTTCAAATCAGGATAAATTGAAATCCACGATTGAAAGCGTTCTTGTGCAAAGCCTGACTGAATTTGAACTTATCCTGTGCGGAGTAAAAGAAGAGCTTGAACTCCTGAAAAATGAGTATTCAGACCCACGTATTCAGGTTTTAGACCTACGGGGTTTTAAAAACCCCGTAGGTCTTGATAAAAATTTATTAGAAATTATGAATGAAGGAGCAAAAGCCAGCGTGTGCTGAATATGTCAAATTTCTGATTCCCGGAATTCTGATGTATCCCTGGGCATTGGAGCATATTCTGTTTCCTTTGCGTAAAAAGAATGCAGTGCTTGCAGTTGAATGTGCCGCAGGCTATCTTATTTATCCGGTTGCTCTTGATTTTTATAATACATGCAGAGAAAATTTCCTCACGGCGGTATTCTGGTTATGCCCCCTGAATCTGTATGTGTCAAGCGTGATAAGTTTTTAGAACTCGGCGGATTTAATTCTGCTCTTGGCAACGCGGCATCTCATGATCTGCTGCTCCGTCTCAGTCTTGAAGGTGATATAATCCTTCCGACCACAGGATTGACTACAGCATACAAAGGCTGGCAACATCCTGTTCCCCAGGCTTTTATGAACGGCGTTTTACCGGAACAGTATAAAAATCATCTTTGCAAATGGCTTGAATCTGTTAAAGATAAACTTGATGATTCACTTTTCTTTGAAATCATGAAACGGATGAATATGAATGCGGATCAGTTGGCAAAAGCTGAAAGACCTGATAGAATGGAATTATCTGTTGACTGGTCGCTTTATCCTTGGTCATTGAGTAGGGCGGACTAAGCGCAGCGTGTCCGCCTTCATTGAAAAGTAGGGCGGACTAAGCGCAGCGTGTCCGCCTTCATTGAAAAGTAGGGCGGACTAAGCGCAGCGTGTCCACCATTATACTGGTCATGCTTGTCCGACTTTAAACACAAAACAGACGAAAAGGCGGACACGCTGCGCTTTGTCCGCCCTACAAACTACAAACTTTTATGAAGTTACCCAATTCAGATTTCGCCATAGTTGATATTCGGAAATTGGTAGTGGTTCTTTTTAAACTGATAAAGTGGCATTGTAGTTGTTGATAAATATTCTTATGCGTTTTTCGTGCATCTCCTCATTTTTACTGAAAGAGAGCGATTTTCGCACCATGCCGGGGCATCTCTGCCGTAACGTATTGTTAAAACGCTCAATATGTGCTGTCCCGCCGCTTTCTTTTCCGACCTGACGCAGACGTTTTGAAGGGAGAACATTTCCGTATGATTCCCAAAAATCTGTGTAAATAACAGCACGTTTACGGTAATCCGGAGGAAGTGACCGCCATAATTCAAGACATGTCTTATCGGATTCGTCTCCGAAAGCAATGCCGACGATTTGCCTGGTATTACGGTCTATTGCAATCCAAATCCATACCTTGCAATCTTTTGAGCCGACAAACGACCATATTTCATCAATTTCGACAACAGGGCGTTCCTCTGTCTTTACAATGCCGGATGCGACAGGCGGAATTTCTTTTTTTTTATTATTGTTATCACTCTGTTACGGCTGACACGGGCAAGCCTCGCTATTCCGCGCTGAGAAACCCTTTCACAGAGAAGTTTTTCTATAAGTTCCTCTTTTTTCTTCTGTTTTTCTTCCTGAGTGACGAGTGTTCCGTAAAAATTGCAGTCTTTGCAGTGATATTTCTGATCACCATGTTTTGTTTTGCCGTTTTTACGAATATTTATGCTGCCGCATTTTCTGCAAGGTATGCCTATCATGAATTCTCCCTTTTTTTTCTTTTTTTTATATATTATAACAAAAAAAATTATAAGTCAATAAAATACCACTACCAAAAATGATATGGTTTTTAACGCTTATCAGAAAGGGCTAAAAGCCATCGTTCAGCTTTTATGAAAAAAATTCATGTCCAATACAAATGAATTATCTCCAAAAGAAATTTATCAGAAGATTACCGCAAATATAGAAAAAGTCATGCGCGGACAATCTTCCGCCATTAGGAATCTTCTGGCAGCCTTTGCAGGCGAAGGGCATGTTCTTTTAGATGATTATCCCGGAACCGGCAAAACCACTCTGGCAAAAGCATTAGCAAGAACTATTGATGCCAAATTCAAACGGATTCAGTTTACACCGGATTTACTGCCTTCAGATATATTGGGGGTCTCTATTTTTGATCAGAAAGATCAGAGCTTTCATTTTCATAAAGGACCTGTCTTTACCAATATTTTACTGGCAGATGAAATTAACAGAGCCTCTCCGAGAACTCAGTCTGCTCTGCTTGAAGCAATGGCGGAAGGACAGGTCAGTATTGACGGAGATCGCCGCTCTCTTGAAGCTCTTTTTTTTGTTATTGCTACCCAGAATCCTGTGGAATTTCGGGGAACTTATCCTCTTCCTGAAGCTCAGATGGATCGGTTTGCGATCCGGTTCAGTCTCGGATATATATCTCCTGATGAAGAGGTCGCTGTTCTTTCGGACCAGCGGCAGCATCATCCGATAGAGGATATTTCACCATGCGTTACAGCAGAAGATATTCTGAGGTTAAAAAATCATGTAAAAAATATCCGTATCAGTAATGAATTGAAGCGGTATATTGTTGATATTACCGGAGCCGCCAGAACTGCATCAGGAGTTACATTAGGAGCAAGTCCGAGAGCATCCATAGCTTTGATGAAAACTGCTCAGGCGATTGCCCTGTTTGACGGAAACGAATTTGTTACCCCTGAGCATATACAGGAGATTGCAGTGTCAATCATTGCTCATCGGATAATTATGGATACCTCAGGCTCGTTTCTCCGGCAGAACTGCTGAAGGGGTGGTTGAAGAGATTCTGAAAAAAATTCCTGTTCCGACCTGAAAAAGAGGAGTTTGTAGTACCGCCTTTAGGCGGTGACCGCACAACTCACCGCCTAAAGGCGGTACTACAAACTTCAAAAAAAAAGAGTTTATAAGAGTTTGTAGTACCGCCTTTAGGCGGTGAAACGCCGGAGAGAGAAATATGAAACAAACTTTAACGCTTGGGTATTCCACCTGCCCCAATGATACATTTATCTTTTATGCCCTTGCCCATAACCTGATTGACTGCGGAAATCTCAGCTTTGATATTCATCTGGCTGATGTTGAAACCCTGAACCGGAAAGCAGAATCAGGGATATTAGATATTTCCAAGCTTTCGTTTGCTGCTCTTTGGCGACTTCAGGAGCGGTATTCGCTTCTCCGCACCGGTGCTGCTCTGGGGAGAGGATGCGGGTCCTCTTATTATTGCAAAGCCGGAATTTGCAGAGACGGGTTGCCAATCCGTCTCTATCCATACAAAAAGAATAGCTGTTCCGGGTCTGTGGACAACCGCATGTATGCTGTTATCTCTTTATCTGGAGCAGACCCCGGTAAATCTTATTCCCATGCCGTTTGATCAGATCATGCCGTCTGTGGCAAAAGGGGATGCTGACATCGGGGTTATCATTCATGAAGGGCGATTCACCTATCATGAATACGGGCTTGTCAGTCTCCTGGATTTGGGAGAATGGTGGGAGCAGAAAACATCCCTCCCGATTCCTCTTGGCGGAATTGCTATCCGCAGGGATATTCCTTCTGAAATTGCAGAGAGGGTGGAAGCCGCTATCCGTGACAGTGTAACATTTGCTTTTCATAACAGAGGATCCGCTGATGAATATATCAGAAAACATGCTCAGGAGATGTCTTTGTCAGTGATTCAGCAGCATATCGCTCTTTATGTGAATGAATTTACTCTTGATTTAGGAGATGAAGGAAAAAAGGCGGTTGAAACCCTTTTTAATATGGCTAAGTCAGTAAGTCTTTATAATTTCAGAAGGAACCTGTTCCTTAAAGAAACCCGGTTCCTTTTCCGAACAGTCAGCTTATTTTAAGCTCGATCCTAATGAGTGTTTCGACATCTTCATACTCATGTGCAATTTTTCTGTTACACGTCCCCCGGAAAAAAATCTTTCCTTATAATATTCGTTGTTCAGGTTGTCAATTTTTACACCCCCGGTGCGGCTTGCATGAACAAACTTATCATCTTTAAGATATAAACCGATATGTGAGATTATATCATTTTTGCTCTTAAAACAGATGAGGTCCCCTTCCTGCAATTCTTCTTTTTTTACAGGAACCAAATTATTGTAAAAGATACTGCTTGATGAACGGCTTAATTCTATGCCGTAAACATCCTCATAAATGGATTTTACAAAGCATGAGCAGTCCACGCCGCCATTTTTTGAACACCCTCCCCATTTATAGCGGGTACCAATCCATTCATCCACTGCCATAATCAACTGCTTATCTTCTGTACCGTCAAGATCAAGACCCCATTTTTCTGAATATCTTGAATAAAATTCCAAATCATAATAATCCTCTTCAACAGATTTTTCATCAAAATTGTCATCTCCTTCATTGTATAGCGTATCTGAATAAAGCGGAGATGATTCAGACGGGTCATCATCCGATTTTTCGCGGTATCCTAATCCGCTGACATTTATTTTGATCTCTTTTTTTATCTTTTCTGCTATATCTTTATCTAAGTTTCCGAAAGAATATCCGAAACTTTCCTGGAATAAATATTCACTCATCAGAGCATATCCGTCATCTTCCTGCAAAATATTCTTATTCATGCAGGAAACAGTATTATCTTTACTCTGTTTCTTGTGTTCCGCTTCAGTTTTAAGTATAATATCAGCTTTAGGCTGAGTTGCCTTTGTTACAATTGTCTTTGCCCCAACTGTCCGGGCTGCCGGAGATGTTTTCTTTTTCTTTACAATTGTATCAGCTTTTTTTACGGCGGGTTTGCCCGATGAGACATTTTCAGACATGGAAGAAGAGACCTTCATTGGCGGAATAATTCCCGCGGGTTTTACAGTTGAACAGGAATAAAAACTTATTGTAATAAAAACAAAAATAATACAATTGACAGGGCGAATCATAAACATTCGTGCCATTTTAATCCTCCTTTTGTTAATTCTTTGTCCTGTTTTTTGCTGACATTCATGGATATTATTGGTTATTGCCATGAAAAATATAAAAAGAGTAATGACTTCGGCGTGAGCTCAGTCGAATGCTGACATGGATATTCCTTTTATTCTTTTTCCTTACTGCTGAAAAAGAATCTACAGAGGCTCAGTCATTAGGAACATTGGAGAATCCTGTTATTGACTCTCAGATGTCCCGGAGGGATGCTCTGACAAAAAAAACAGGTACTCCTATTCCTGAGCGCATTCTCCGAAATCAGGTGATTCTTGATCTGATCTATTACTCTTTTGACGGCAAATTTCATCAGGGACAAATTGTTATTGACAAACGACTTGTTGAGGATATTCGTGAGGTTTTTTCTGCGGCGGTGAAAGAAAGATTTCCTCTTTTTTCTGTCATTCCTGTTTCCCACCCCCGTTTTCAGTGGGATGATAAAAAAAGTATGGAAGCCAATAATACCTCCGGGTTTAATTACAGAAATGCCGCACAGGGAAAAACACTTTCAAACCATGCTTATGGTTTTGCCATAGACCTCAATCCTCTGTTTAATCCATATATTAAAGGAAAAACAGTATTGCCTGCGGGTTCACAGTATAATCCCGAACGTCCCGGAACCCTGACTCATGATTCTCCTGTTGTTAAAACATTCTTAAAATTGGGCTGGACATGGGGAGGCAGCTACAAATCCCTCAAAGATTACCAGCACTTCAGCAAGATTCCGCAATAATAAAAAGAGAATACGAAATCATTCCGACACTTTATTCCTATAATCCTCTACCCCGCTATTCCCTCTCCTCTAAAATTTAATATCAGATATAAATAATTGATGCCTTTATGTCAACCCAAAAAATATGATGCCTTCCTTTTTTATTTTTCAATTTTCTGGATTCCTGAGATAAAACTCTCTGTTATATAAGCCTATTTAAAATCGGCGAAGATAAAAATACCCAAAAAAGAGCCGATAGTGCAAACAAAAATGTAATTAATGAGAAAATATTCGGAGAGCGGGTTTGGATAAAAGCATCCGCACCCGGAAGCGGCATAATCTGAATCGCTGATAAAAAAGTAAAAAATAAAAGGCAGTGGTAAATAACAGACTAATCCGGTATAACTAAGACGTTTAAAAAGGATTTGACGGTTACAAAAAAATTCCGTTATTATTCTGAACGAATCTGACAGCGTTATAAAACTGATATTTATATCAAATCCAGATATTTTTATTTTACTCCTTTTCATTATCAGATCATAATAAATTATATTTTTCAGAAATTCAAGTTGCCTATAATCTTTTGTAATTTTATGTTAAGCTCCTGATATTTATGATGAATAAGATAAAAAACGGAGTTTTTCAAAAACAGATTTTTCAAAAATTTCAGATGTTTTGAAAGTTTCAGAAATATTTACCATAATACTCAGTTAATTTAATTTTGAATACAGATATAACGTGAAATTATAATAAACTCAAGTCTTTTATGAATGAACGGATTGCTCTTTATGCGGATAATCAGCGGAAGCGGAGATATATGATCTCCGCTGGTTCGGGATATGAATATGTCACTAAAGACCTAAAGGCTTTCTGAAATCCCGCTGCTCTTTATACCGAAATCCTCAAGCAGTGCATTTGAAATAGCAGTCATGCTTGAATTTGAAAGCATTCTTAACGGCTTATAGCGTTTCCCGTTTGAATACGGAACAAATTTTTGCGGGCTATATTGCATGAACAGATTTATGAAATAAAACTGTATAAGAATCAAAAGGGAAATGCTATATACTGCCATGTTCTTTCCCATGTATTATATTTATACACTGGATTCTATAGAATATTATAGTATTTCACAGTATTATTTTATGCGGAAAAAATTATCTTGACAGACAATTTTTTTCCGGTGTATAAAAAGAACTATCACTTTTTCTATCTTTGTCATTTTGAAGTCTTTTTATATCACGCCGGCGTCAGATAATATACTTCTGACGGTTCATAATGAAGCACCATAATTTGTTCAGGACGCAATCCTAATGATTTATATGTATGTCCTCTGCTGTCGCTGAATTCAACTTCAAAGGCATGTCCGTGTGCAAGAAATTCTACAACCGTTCCGACTTGCCCGCAATATAAGCCGTGTTCGGGCAAATCAACAGTTAATGCCACTGTATCAAGCAGTCTGACTGTTGTATTTCGCATCTTGATGTTCCCACTGTTTTCCCAGCACGTAACAACTGGTAAGTCTGGGATAAGGTATATCAGGTTCAATAATCCAGGCAGTTCTGATTATTGCATGTCTGCCTTTCCATTCCAAATTAAAATCAAGCTGATACCGCTGCCCGTATTCATCTTTCAAGCTCAATTCCGCATTATATTCTTTAACAGCTTTCAAAAGAATATCAAGCAATTCATCTGCATCGTCAGAATTTATACCCAAAAACGATAAAAACATACGGGCTTTATGTTTTCCTTTTTGATGTGTTGGACTTAGGCTGTAATCTCTCAATTTCCGGGTAGTGGTATTTTATTGACTTATAATTTTTTTTGTTATAATATATAAAAAAAAGAAAAAAAGGGGAGAATTCATGATAGGCATACCTTGCAGAAAATGCGGCAGCATAAATATTCGTAAAAACGGCAAAACAAAACATGGTGATCAGAAATATCACTGCAAAGACTGCAATTTTTACGGAACACTCGTCACTCAGGAAGAAAAACAGAAGAAAAAAGAGGAACTTATAGAAAAACTTCTCTGTGAAAGGGTTTCTCAGCGTGGAATAGCGAGGCTTGCCCGTGTCAGCCGTAACAGAGTGATAACAATAATAAAAAAAAGAAATTCCGCCTGTCGCATCCGGCATTGTAAAGACAGAGGAACGCCCTGTTGTCGAAATTGATGAAATATGGTCGTTTGTCGGCTCAAAAGATTGCAAGGTATGGATTTGGATTGCAATAGACCGTAATACCAGGCAAATCGTCGGCATTGCTTTCGGAGACAGATCCGATAAGACATGTCTTGAATTATGGCGGTCACTTTCCTCCGGATTACCGTAAACGTGCTGTTATTTACACAGATTTTTGGGAATCATACGGAAATGTTCTCCCTTCAAAACGTCTGCGTCAGGTCGGAAAAGAAAGCGGCGGGACAGCACATATTGAGCGTTTTAACAATACGTTACGGCAGAGATGCCCCGGCATGGTGCGAAAATCGCTCTCTTTCAGTAAAAATGAGGAGATGCACGAAAAACGCATAAGAATATTTATCAACAACTACAATGCCACTTTATCAGTTTAAAAAGAACCACTACCTGCAAACTTTTACAAGTTTTCGATCTGCTGAAGTTGCTGCTTATGAACCAACTCAGATAAAAATTTTCCTGTATCCTGAATTTTGTTGACAAGCGATATTATTTTTTATATAAGAGAGTAAAGTTATGCCGAGGTGGTGAAACTGGTAGACGCAGAGGACTCAAAATCCTCCGGGCTTCACGTCCATGCGGGTTCGATTCCCGCCCTCGGACCATGATGAAAGCCCTTCTGCCAAAGCCGCAACATTCTCCCCTAAAACATCGTGATTATAGCCACCTTCAAGAATTGCAAAGCATCCGGCTTCACTTTTGACTTTTATTGAAAATTGGTATAAATCGAAAAGAAACAAAAAGAAGCTAAGTTTCTTCAACATTTCACCCTCCTGAACTATGATTTAATGATTAAATGACGGACTATGATGTTTTTAATTATATCATAATCACAGTATTCATTTCATCATTAAAATCATAGTTCAGACAAATTTGATGATTAAATGACGGACTGTGATTATTTCTTAATTATATCATAATCATAGTATTCATTTAATCATTAAAATCATAGTTCAGACAAATTTGATGATTAAATGACGGACTATGATGTTTTTAATTATATCATAATCACAGTATTCATTTAATCATTAAAATCATAGTTCAGACAATGTAAAAAAATTTATTTGACAGCCCACTTAGCTTCTTTTAACAGTACAAAAAGGAAATATTAAAATGAAATCAGATAAATATTTATTTACAGCGGCAATTATATCAATTCTTTATGCGGGTGCAATCTTTTTTCTGGATAAACAGCCTGAACCGCTTTTAAAAGATTGGAAAAGCATAGTTATCTGGATTACAGTTGTATTAAATATTATTAATATCAGCCTGTTGCTGATGAACCTGTTTTTCATGAGAGGAAAAATAAGCCCATGGGCTATTTTGCTTCACTTAGCACAGATAGGAATCTTTTTTCAACTCAGTCTTCAGATTTATTCAATTCCTGAAACATCTCATTATCTCTGCGCTTCATCACCTCCTACCCAGTATGACTGGTTGGCATTTACAGGGGGGCATCTGTTAAAAGCAGTTGATATATTGGATATAACAGAGGCATATAATATTATTCCGCTTATAGAATCTTATGGTCTTCCGGTTCAGAATATCAGGCATCAGGATTTTCTTTCAGGACTTCCGGTTTTCAGCATGTATATTGTTATTGCTATATTTATTACCGGAGCAGTATTCAATATCGTGAGCAGTCGGACAAAGGCAAAAGATGCTCCGGGCTTGAAAAAATGGATAATTCCAGGATTACTTGGAATTTCGCTTATCGCACTTATCGGATTCGGTTTTAAAGAATCAGCGGGTGGTTGGTATCTGGTTCCTTTGAATAATATGCTGCTTACAATAGACATCGGAGACGCATTTCAGATATTCGGGGATATTCCATATCCTGTTCTTCCCTCAATTCAGACAGGAAGCAAAGAAATGAGCATCTTATTTGCATCTGCTGCCATCTTTTTCCGCCTGATCTTCGGTCTTTTTATTATTGTAATCTTTAACAGACTTTTATCACGCTTTTCAAAAGGGGGATCCAAATCTGTTGACGAATTAGGCAGAATCTTTTCTTCACCTGAATATCCTGCTGAAGATCGTATGCTTGCTTTAAAAGAGATAGAAACATTCGGTTCTTTTGCAGATTCTGCAATACCTTATCTGGTTAAAGCTCTGGCAGACATCAGCGATGATATTCGGAATGCCGCAGGCAAAGTTCTGACAGAGCTTGATCCTGAATGGCATAATAACGAGGCTGCTTTGAATGCTATTCCTGAACTTTCAAAAGGACTGGCAAGCAAAGAGAGCAGTGCTAAAATTGCCGCCGCCAACGCGTTAGGAGAATTCGGTCCCGTGCAAAAGAGGTTATCTCCCGTCTTGTAAGCCTTTTGGATTATGATGACAAAGATGTTCAGATTGCCCTGCACAGACGCACTTGGAAATATAGGGCCCTGAAGCAGAAGAGGCGGTTCCTGGTCTTGTGAATATGCTGCTCAGTAATGATGAAGCTGTTCAGGCAGCAGCGGCTGAAGCATTGGGGAGCATCGGACAGACTGCGGCAATCCCTCATCTGGTAAAATTATTATCAAAAGATGATAAAAGCATCCGCACCACAGCGGTTGAAACATGGGAAAAGATTGATACCTAAATGGTGCAGAAACAAATTGCCGGTGAAGCAATAACTGAATTTGTGAAAGTTCTGAAAGAGGGGCTGGGGAAGTGAGCGTATTGCTGCTGCTGAAGTAATTGGAATTATGGGAAAAGCATCTGATCAGGCGATCCCGG
>CAWEAR010000006.1:0-60762 GCA_963806835.1 uncultured delta proteobacterium | reverse complement strand
TGTTCCATCTGTTACCCAGATATAAATATCATTCTGAGGAGTTCCGACATCAGCATTTGCGGGAGTTCCCTGCAAAGTAACTGTGTCAGCCTGGGTAGTCATAGTGAGCCACCCCGGAAGGAATTTTTTATCAAATGTATAAGTTCCGTTCCCTCCGACTGCTTTGCCTACAAATGTATAAGGTATCCCCTGCTTTGCACTTGTTGAAGGAGCCCCTTCAATTGACAGCGTGGTCTCCTGCGCCCACCCTATCTGCCATGTAAGAAACACAGCCCCGAAAAGAATCAGAAATAAAGTTTTCAAATACTTAACCGCCATAACCTTCATCTGTTACCTCCTTAGTAAAAAATAAAAAAAATGATTTTATATACCCTTCTTTACTTCTCAAATCCTAATGGTTTCCGAAACCCTTAGAGTTTTAAACATTGAAATATAGATTAAATGACAAAAGAGTGTCAAGAAAAACCTTTTAATAAAAATTAGGAATTGAGAATCAGGAATTAGGAATATTCTGAAGATCAAACAGTAATCTTCTTGATTTATTCTATTTAAGCCAAATATTTAACTCGCTTAAAGCAGTTGATTCCATAAGATATTTAATTTTATTGGTAAAAGCTGATCTCTGAATTTTACAAAGCAATTCAGTCAGATTCAGATGCTCTTTTTTTTCTGTTTCAAACTCTGAAACATATCCCCATAGATGTTCAACAGCATTTTTCAATCTTCCGTTTTTCGGCTTTTCACGCATCATGATAACAAGTTTCAGAGCAAGCTCGTCAAAA
This sequence comes from uncultured delta proteobacterium, assembly GCA_963806835.1. Lineage (GTDB taxonomy): Bacteria > Desulfobacterota > Desulfobacteria > Desulfobacterales > CAWEAR01 > CAWEAR01. The sequence goes on along the minus strand of CAWEAR010000006.1, from coordinate 59,980 downwards.
GATATATTCTGCTGTGAAGAATCTGCAAGAATATGTCCGATCATGCGGTAATAATTCGGATCATGCGCCATAACAGAATATTTATGCTGCGCCCATAATTCCTGTAATGAACGGGGCAATGGGATTCTGCCGGATTCACGCATCTTATATTTTTCTTTCAGGATTGTAAACTGTTTTCCCGGAGGGTCAATAAAAACATTCGGAAAAGATAAAGGAGATTCAATTTCAGGGAGCGGGCTGTGATGCTGAAATCCCCTTAAATTCATCTCTGAAACAAGCAGATCATGCCTCAGTTTCAAACCGGAAAGATGATTTTTCCATCGGATTGTTTCCGGGTGATGAGAATATCCTTTTTTATTATTAATGATGATGGAGATAATCGCATGAAGCTCCCGATGCTCTCCCAAAAGACTTTGCCGGTTCAGATACCCCGGATGTATATCCCATATACGCATAGAATTAAAAATTATGATATAAAAAGCTAAGTTTCTTTAAGAAACTTAGTACACACCGGCATAATTACGCTTAAAACCCTAAGGGTCACTTCAAGACCCTTAGGGTTTTGTAATTACCAGAGGCATATAATTTTCTTTCCTTCTACCAGTTTACCCCGGACTTTCTCTATATGGCGAAGAGTTGCAATCTCTCTTTCAAGATCAGATGGCTTTATATTAAATTTTTCAGCAATATTATGAGGCTCTGTACCTCCGGTCTCCTTTAACAGATTCAGTATCTTTTTCTGAATCTCTGTCAGTTCAACATTCCCCCCTTCCTGTTGTGAAAAGGATTTAGCGCTGTGAACAGCCCAGGGATCACACGCGCGGGCAGGTGAAAGCACATCCATATAGCAGTCTTCACAAAGGGTTTGCCCGTTCAATTCTTTCTCTTCTCCGGCAATAATGGTTTCTTTACATCTTTTACATTCCATTTTTATTCTCTCCTTTTTTGAACCTGATGCAAAAATCATGCCATAAATATCTGAAAAAGTCTGTCTGTACAGTAACCGCCTAAAGGCGGTACTACAAACTTTTCCGAATTTCCGATTTGTTAATTATACCTCAAAATCTTAAACAAAACAATTGTGAAGCTAAAAAAATTTTATTTATAGATTGATAAGAACAATCAAAATATGATATTTACTTTTTAAAATAATTTTAAAGGAGATAAAAATGAGTTTAAGGGAATATTTTGAAAATACAAAAGGAACAGGTGTTCTGGCAACAGCAGATAAAGAAGGGAGAGTAGATGCAGCTATTTTTGCAAGACCCCACATTTTGGAAGATGGAACCGTGGGGATGATTATGCGCAACCGTTTAACGCATGTAAATCTTAAATCAAATCCTCATGCTGCGTATTTATTTCTTGAAGAAGGAACTGGTTACAAAGGTAAACGGCTATTTCTGACCAAAATCCGTGAGGAAGAGGATAGCAAACTGCTCAAATCTTTAAAGCGCAGAGCCTCTTCTCCTGATGATGACGCCAAAAAAGGATCTGAATTTCTGGTTATTTTTAAAATAGATAAAGAATTACCGCTTATCGGAAGCGGGGAATGAAAAATTTAGTAGGGCGGACTAAGCGCAGCGTGTCCGCCGTTTTATAACTTAGCTTCTTTCCGCTAAAATCTGAATTGGTTATGTAGCAGTATTAAAAAAATATTTTTTTAAAAGGAGAAAAAATATGAAACTCAAAATGTTTGTGTGTGTTGTATTCATTACAATGGCTGTATCTGATTGTTTCGGAGGATGGATATTTACGGAGAAGGGCGAAGAAGGTGCAAAAACATCGTATATTCAGGATAACAAAATAAAAATCGTTGAACCGGATCAGATTCAGATATTTGATCTGAACAATAACACGATCATAATTGCAAATCCGAATCAGAAGAGTTTCTGGAGCGGAAACCCTGAAGAATTTGCCGATTACGGAAAAAAATCTCTTGAGAATATAAAAGAGAGCATAGATCAGGAAATGGCATGGATGCCGACAAAACAAAGAGAATCTTTCAAAGAGGATATGCTCAGAACAGATCAAAAAAGACGCCGATATGCCGCCCCGGGTCGAAGTCAGACCGAATCCTGATAAAGATAAAGTCGCCGGATATGATGTCAGAAAATATGAAATTCTGGTCAATGGTCAGCTTAAATTTGAGAATTGGACATCTGAGAATATTCCGGTAGGCAAAGAATTTGATATTAACAGATTCGGAAATATGATGCGGATATTTCAGTCAGGATTCGGACACGGAGATGGGGCCTGCGATCTGGTCTCCTGAAGTCGTGAATCTTATTGCCAGAGGCTGGGTATTAAGAACTGTTTATTTTGAAGAAGAAGGAGCAATTCAGGTGGATGAGGTTTCAAAGATTGAAAATAAACCTCTTCCTCCTTCGGTATTTGAGATTCCGCAGGATTACCGCAGGATGCAGATCACTGAAATGTTCGGAAAATAGTGCCAAATATCTCTTCCTGTTACGAGGCTGCTCCTTGTAACATCTACAAGGATTGTATAAACATCTACAGGGATTGTGTTTAAGAAAGGGATTTTTCTTCAATCCTATTCTTAAATGCAATCCCTGCAGATACAGGGATTGCGAGTAAGAAGAGGCAGAGCCTCGTAACGAGAGCCTATAGGTCAAGGTGAATGTAACAATGCCTGAAAAAATTCATAATCTTGTTGATACATTCGGAATAAATATTGATATTCTGAAAAAAGGGAAAGAAAAAAATGAATCGGAAATCCGCAAGAATTATATTGACCCGATGTTTGAAATGATGGGATGGAATGTCAGAAATCAGGGACTTCATGAGTATGAAAAAGAAGTTATTGCTGAATATTCTGTAACTTATGAATCAGGAAAGAAAAAAGCTGATTACTGTTTCAGACTGAACGGCAACTCCATGTTTTTTGTCGAAGCCAAAGCCCCTTATGTCAATATTGAAGCAAACAGAAATACAGCTTTTCAGCTTCGCAGTTACTGCTGGAATGCAAAAGTTCCGATTGGAATTCTGACTGATTTTGAAGAGTTTGCGGTTTATGACGGGAGATATGAACCCAAAGCAGATGACAGCGCCAATGTTGCATGTATCCGGTATTTCAAATATACAGATTACAAAGATAACTGGGAAAAAATTGCCGGACTCTTTTCTAAAAGTGCGGTTGCTTCAGGTTCCTTAAATTCTTTTATCAATGAAGTCAAAATAAAACGGGGTGCGCTTCCTGTTGATGAGGCTTTTTTAAAAGATATGGAATCATGGAGAGAACTGCTGGCAGTAAATATTGCCTTGCGGAATCCTGAGATTTCCGGAAAAGAGATTAATTTTGCAGTTCAGAGAACCGTTGACAGAATTGTATTTTTAAGAATCTGTGAAGACAGAGGAACAGAGCCTTATGAAGATATGAAAAAACTGACAGAAAAAGGGAATATCTATTCAGGGCTTCTGCAACTGTTCAAAGATGCTGATAAAAAATACAACTCAGGCATATTTTATTTTGAAGAGGAGAAAGGACGGCTTGAGGGTGTTGATACATTCACTCCGGCTCTGAAGATTGACGATAAACCCCTGAAATCTGTCATTGAAAGACTTTATTATCCCTCGCCTTACAATTTTGCAGTTATGCCTGCGGATATTCTCGGTCATATTTATGAGCGTTTTCTGGGAAAAGTCATTCTGCTCAACTCTGACAGAACCGTTACTGTTGAAGAAAAACCTGAAGTCAGAAAAGCCGGAGGGGTTTATTATACTCCGACATATATTGTTGATTATATTGTAAAAAATACAATAGGAAAACTTACTGAAGGAAAAACTCCCGCACAGATTGAAAAGATGAAATTCCTTGATCCTGCCTGCGGTTCAGGTTCTTTTCTGATTCACGCATATCAGTATCTTCTGGATTGGCATCTGAATTTTTATGTTAAAGATTCCGGTAAATATCTGAAAGGGAAAAAGGCTGTTCTTATCAAAGACAGAAGCGGCAATATCCGGCTGAAAACAGATGTCAGAAAACAGATTCTGCTGAATAATATTTTCGGAGTTGATATTGATTTTCAGGCTGTTGAAGTTACCAAGCTCTCTTTATTACTGAAAGTTCTTGAGGGTGAAGATGATTTTACGATTCAGAAGGGTTTGTTCAAAGAAAGAGTGCTGCCCGATCTCGGGAAAAATATCAAATGCGGCAATTCCTTAATAGGTTCTGATTTTTATCATGAAAAACAGATGAATCTGTTAAGCACTGAAGAGCAGGAGCGGATAAATACTTTTGACTGGGATACTGAATTTGCCGATATTATCAAGGCGGGAGGGTTTGATGCCGTGATTGGCAATCCGCCGTATATAAGAATACAGGGAATGAAAGAATGGGCTACTGTTGAAGTTGAATTTTATAAAAAACGATATATCTCTGCAAGTAAAGGGAATTATGATATTTATATTGTTTTTGCTGAAAAAGGATTGAATCTGTTAAACAGCAAAGGACTGTTGGGTTATATTCTGCCGCACAAATTTTTTAATGCTCAATATGGTGAACCGTTAAGAAAACTGATTTCTGAAGGGAAATATCTGTCTCATGTAATTCATTTCGGTGATAATCAAATATTTTCAGGCAGCTGCAACTTATACATGCCTAATGTTTCTGGATAAATGCGGTAATAATAATTGCCATTTTATGAAAATTGAAAATCTTGATGAATGGAGAAGTAAACAGTTATTGACTGAGAGTTATATTCCTGCTTCAAAAATCAGCATCGGAGAGTGGAATTTTACAATCGGTAAAAATTATAATTTATTTGAACGGTTAAATAATTTTTCCCTTAAATTAGGTGAAATATCAAAAATATTTGTCGGTCTGCAAACAAGCGCTGACACAGTATTTTTATTTAAAGACTCTGAAAAATCAGAAGGATTGATAACTGAAGTATATTCAAAAGAGTTGAAAAGGCATGTTGAAATAGAATCGCATTTATTGAAAAACGTCATAAGAAGCGGAAATATCGGAAGATTTTGGGCAAAACCAAGTGCGTTAGTTTTATTTCCATACAAATTAATTGATAATTCATTCCGGCTGATTGATGAAAAAGAGATGAAATCTGTTTACCCGAATACATTGAAATATTTAGAATGTAATAAAAAACTTTTGACTGAGCGGGAACACGGAAAATTTAAAAACAGCGGCTGGTATCAGCTATACCCGAAAAATCTGGATACATGGGAACAGCCGAAAATTATGATGCCTTATATGATTACAAGGCTTTCAGCAACTTATGATGAAGATAACAGTTATTTTGTAAATGTAACAACAGGCGGCTTTGGAATTACAGCAACAGATCAAAATTATTCAATGAAATTTATAACAGGTCTTTTAAACAGCATGTTGCTGAATTGGTTTATGAAAAATGTAAGCACTTCTTTTCATGGCGGTTATTTTGCCGCAAATAAACAATTTCTTGTTCAACTTCCGATTCCTGAAATCAATTTTAACAATTCCGCAGATAAACTCCGCTATGATCAAATGATTACGCTGGTTGAGCAGATGCTCTCTCTTAACAGGCAAATTGCATCTTCAAATCTTGAACAGCAAAAGAGAGTGATACAGCGTCAAATTGATGCAACAGATAAGCAGATAGATCAACTGGTTTATAAACTGTACGGATTAACAGAAGAAGAGATAAAAACAGTAGAATCAGAGAATTGAGATTTTCTTGTTACGAGACAGAGCCTCGTAACATCTACAAGGATTGTGTATAAGAAAAGGATATAGTATAGTGGGGGTCGATCTGCTTACCCCCAACCTACGTGGCTTTTAGGAGAACATCTTATGAGTGAAAACAAATATGTTCATGGTTATTCCGAAAGAGAGAATCTTAGATTATTTGATCAGGCAAATACCCTGACCGATCTTCTGCATTGGGATACAATCTATCCTGTCGGAAGTAAAATTTTAGAAGCAGGATGCGGCGTCGGCGCACAAACTCTTATTCTGGCAAAAAAAAGCCCTGATGCCAAATTTACATCCATAGATATTTCTCAGGATTCCGTGAATAAAGCAAGCGATTTGATAAAAAAAGAGAATATATCAAATGTAAAATTTCAGACAGGAAATCTATTTGATCTCTCTTTTGAAACAGAAAGTTTTGACCATATTTTTATCTGCTTTGTTCTTGAGCATCTGAAAGAGCCGTTAAAAGCATTAAAGAATCTGAAAAGAGTTTTAAAAAAAGGCGGTTCAATAACTGTCATAGAAGGGGATCACGGGTCAGCTTATTTTTATCCTGAATCAAGGGAAGCAGTGAAAGCAATTCAATGTCTAATTGATATTCAGGCAAAAATGGGGGGTAATTCACTTATAGGGCGTCAGTTGTTTCCTTTACTGAAAAATGCCGGATTCACAGATGTCAAAGTCTCCCCGCGAATGGTTTATGTGGATTCAGGCAGACCTGAATGGGTTGAAGGATTTACCAAAAATACATTTACTGCCATGGTAGAAGGGGTGAGAGAGCAGTCTCTGAATTTAAAGCTCATAGATAAGGATACATGGGAAAAAGGGATTAAGGATTTAAACAGAACTGCTCAGGAAGACGGCATATTTTGCTATACGTTTTTCAAAGGGATTGCGCTGAAATCGGTAAGAGGAAAAATTAGCTCCATAGGAGCTAAATATTTGTAGAAAAACAGTTTCCGCTATTTTCAAGCTCCGTAGGAGCGATATATTTTGTTGCAACAATAATATGTCGCCCCTACGGGGCTATCGGCACGGTATCACAGTGCTGCCTGATGAATCTATGATTCCGCAGGAAAATCAGACGAACCAATTTTGAGCCGATATTTTTTAGAGTGTTATAAATTTTATCAACGAGTTTAACCTATTATGCTTTTATAGTTGACAAATTTTACATTCCTTAGTAAAAGAAGAACAGGTTAGGCAGGTAATTTACCTTGATAATTAATGGTTGTAGATGAGTCGCATGAAGATTATCTGTATCCGGCTGATTGTTTTTTGCCGATTGAGTTATCTCAGCTATTAACTTTCAATCTCAAAAAGCCGGGTTTATAAAATCAGAGGGGTTCTATGATCTTTATCATTTTTTTCATCATATTCATTGTTTTTATTCACTATCTGACAGATGTTTGTATGGGGTCTTCAATTTGCGTTTATGATTCGGAAATCGGAATATCAGCAGAATGGTATGGAGAGACAAAAATTTCTCAAAGCGAATTTTGGGAAAAAGAGATGCCTTTTCTGTCAGCATCCATTGCTTTGCCGCTTCTTGCTTATCATCCGGCTTTGAGTGCTTCATTGCTGGTTGCTGCTTTTATTCTGTTTTACATTTGGAAATAAAAGCATGGATACTGAAAAGATAATGATACAAGAAAATGTTCATTGCCGTTTCACAATATAATTTACCAATAAGGAGGAAGTTATGAAACTAAGTGCCAGAAATGTTTTGAAAGGTAAGGTCAAAGAACTCCGTCATGGACAGGTAATGACGGAAGTGGTGATTCAGACAGATTGCGGAACAGAAATTGTTTCTGTCATCACAAACAGTTCTGCTCAGAGATTGGAACTTTCGGTAGGAAAGGTAGTTCACTCAATTATCAAAGCAACAAGTGTCATGATTATGACCGATTAATTCTTGTTCGCCGGAGGGCAGAAGCAGATTTGTTCTCCGGTTCTTTTATTTGTCTTGTTTTGTTCCCACGCTTTGCATGGGAACAAGGAAAAGCGGTCTCAAGGAATCGGGGAATTTTTTCATGTTTCATTGTCTGAACTATGATTCCCGTATGATTTACATGATTAAATCACGGTAATCATAAGAATCATCTGAAAATCACAGTTCAGACGGTTCAAGTCTGATACTTGAATCAGCTTGTGCCCCCAAGCCTTTTCTCATCTTTGCCTGAAGAGCGTCAAGATAAATATAATAGACCGGCGTAAAATAGAGCGTCAGCAGTTGAGAGACAATTAACCCGCCTACAACTGCCAATCCCAAAGGTCTCCGAGCCTCGGCTCCTGCTCCGAAACCGATGGCTATCGGCAGCGTACCCATGAGAGCCGCCATTGTGGTCATCATAATCGGACGGAATCTTATCAGCGCTCCTTCATAAATCGCCTGAGCCGCATCTTTCCCTTGTCTGCGTTGAGCTTCAAGAGCAAAGTCAATCATCATAATTGCATTTTTCTTGACAATTCCGATCAGCATGATAATCCCGATAAAGCCGTAAATTCCAAGGTCTTCTCCAAAGATCAGAAGCGTCAGCAATGCTCCCACACCCGCGGATGGCAGACCTGAAAGAATGGTCAGAGGATGAATAAAACTTTCATAAAGAATTCCAAGAACAATGTAAATCACCACTACGGAGAGAACCAGCAGAACCCAAAGCCCTTTGAATGAGGACTGAAACGCCTGCGCTGTTCCCTGGAAACTGGTGCTGAACGCGGGAGGAAGGTTTTTCCTCGCAAGCTCTTCAACTTCTGCCACAGCATCTCCAAGTGAAACTCCGGGCGCAAGGTTAAAAGAGAGAGTTACCGAAGGCAATTGTCCTGAATGATTGATAGACAAAGGTACCCGTACCGAGAGAAAATTTTGCAAGAGTTTCCAAAGATACAAGACTTCCGTTTGACGACCGTACATAAAGCAGCCCCGGAGCATACGGATCTTTCTGATATGCGGGATCCAGTTCCATGATTACCTGATAAGTATTATTCGGTGCATATATAGTTGAGACTTCTCTTGACGCATAAGCCGCGGCAAGAGCATCTTCAATCTGATACAGATTTACGCCCAACGCCGCTGCCCTGTCTCTTTCTATCTCCACATTTACCTGGGGATTTTTCAACTGAAGATCGCTGTTTACATCCTGAAGCAATGCAAGCTCCTTCAGTTTTCCTTCAAATTCAGACGCATATTTATAAAGTTCACGGGTATCAGGGTGTTGCAGAGTAAACTGATAAAGCCCTTTGGTAAAAACGCGGTCCTGATACGGATAGCCGGAGGATTCTGCAAAACAACCTTGATTCCCGGCACAGTTGAGAGCTTAGGACGCATTTGCTGAATAATCTGATCCGCACTAAGTTTACGCTCATTTCGGGGCTTCAGCCGGATCATGAATCTGCCTGAATTTCCAGCCGCATTTGGACCGCCTGAACCGACTACCGACATGAACGCATCCACATTCGGGTCTTTTGAAATTATCCCTGCCAATCTCTGCTGATAACCTTTCATGGTCTCAAAAGATACGCCCTGCTCAGCCTCTGTAACTGCCTGAATCTGACCTGTATCTGTGCTTGGAAGAAAGCCCTTTGGAATCATGAAAAAAAGAAAGACTGTTACAGCCAGAAGAAGAAGCGAAAATAAGAGCGTCATAAATCGTTGCTGTATGCTCTTTTCAAGGGTTGTCTGATAAAGATTTCTCATTCTGTCAAAAATCCGTTCTGAAGCAAGATAAAATTTTCCGTGCTTTTTTTTCTCTTTTTCATCAGAACGGAGCATAAGATTGCAGAGCATCGGCGTCAAAGTTAAAGATACAAATCCTGAAATCAGGATAGCCGCGATAATAGTTACTGCAAATTCATGAAAAAGCCTTCCCACAACGCCCCCCATAAAAAGCACGGGAATAAAGACCGCTGCCAAAGAGATTGTCATAGAAAGAATTGTAAAGCTGATTTCACCGGAACCTGTCAGAGCCGCATCAAGCGGTTTTTTACCCTGCTCTATATGACGGACAATATTTTCAAGCATGACGATTGCATCATCAACTACAAATCCTACAGCAAGCGTCAAAGACATCAGGGAAATATTATCAAGACTGTATCCCATAAGATACATCACGGCAAATGTTCCGATAACAGAGAGTGGCAGGGCAAGACTCGGAATAATTGTGGCTGAAAGATTTCGCAAAAAGAGAAAAATCACCATGACCACAAGACAGACAGTCAGAAACAGAGTAAATTTGACATCTTCAACAGATTCGCGGATAGATTCCGCATAATCATAAAGAATCTCCATTTTAACAGAGGCAGGAATCTGTTTTTCAAAAATAGGGAGCAGATCTTTGACGGCATCAACAACTTTGACAGTATTGGTTCCGGGCTGGCGCTGAATAGCAAGAATAATCGCGGGAACATTGTTGAACCAGTTTGCACGCCTGTTCTGTTCAACACTGTCTATGACTCTGCCGATCTCATCAAGACGAACGGGCGATCCGTTGCGATATGCCACAATAATAGGACGATAAGCCTCGGCGTTTCTAAGTTGTCCGTTTGCCTGAACCGTGTATTCACGGATCAGAGCCGGCAAGGATTCCGGTCGGCAGATTGACATTTGCTTTTTTAATGGCTGAAGCAACTTCATCCGCTCCGATCTCCCTGCTTGCCAATGCGTCAGGATTCAGTTGAATACGGACAGCGTATTTTTGTGATCCATATACCATGACCTGTGCCACGCCGCTGACCATAGAGATTCTCTGCGCCATAAGGGTTTCAGCATATTCAGTAACATCTGAGAGTCTCAGAGTCGGCGAACTCACAGCAATATAAAGCACCGGCTGATCCGCGGGATTGACTTTGCGCATACTTGGCGGAGAAGTCATATCAGAGGGGAGCCGTCTTAATGCAGATGATATTGCGGATTGAACATCCTGGCAGCGGCCGCGTCTATATCCCGGCTAAGATCAAACTGCAATGTAATTCTGACACTCCCCTGTCTGCTTGCAGATGTCATGGAATCCAGACCCGCAATTGTTGAAAATTCTTTTTCCAAAGGGGTTGCAACAGAAGACGCCATTGTTTCAGGATTGGTTCCTGCCAAAGATGCGCTAACTTCAATGGTGGGGAAATCAACATTCGGCAGGTCGCTCACAGGGAGCAGACGATACGCCATTATGCCGAAAATAAGAATTCCGATCATCACCAGAGTGGTCATGACCGGACGGGTAATAAATATTTGGGAAAGGTTCATATTTCTCTCTAAACCCTAAGGGTTTTAAAAACCATTAGGGTTTATTAAAGTTTGTTTCCTCGTTCCCACGTTTTGCGTGGGAACGGGATAAGCTCCTATATAAATCAATTTGCCGTATATGTCAAAATAGTTTCATATTGAGGGAAAAAAGTTACAAAAAATTTTTTAATTTTTTGTACTTGACATATTTTATATCGTGTGATACGGAAAAATATTGGTATATATTAAAATAGTTTAAATTCCTTGTTCCCACGTTTCCGGTCAAAATATAAAAAGGAGATAATCATGAGTATTGATTTGACAAGTTTTGATGGGCATTCAATGGATGATTGGAATAATGATTCACTTGTTAGCTTAGGGGAAAACATAGAAAACAGAAAAATACAGAGAGAAAGAAGGCACGGAGGAAAACAGAGAACACGGAAAAAAACCTAACTAATCCGCTGCTCAAGTGGACGGATTATATAGTCCGGTTTTGGCTTTTAATCAAGTCCGCCGCCACTTATCGCGGCGTTATGTCTTTTTGTATCAAATTACAAACCTTAAAGGAGGGTAAAAAAATGAAAAAGAATTTTATCGTCACTGTTTTCGTGTTGCATGTTTTTATGTTCCTGACAACAGCGGGTCATGCAGGAAATGGATTTGACATCACTCAGAGCATAGCCGATAATCCGGCTGTTCAGATATTCAGTCAAAATGCAGACGCCAAACTGGATAACTGGTTTCTCAATGCGAAAGATCACTGGAAAGTCCGAAGCGGTAATAGCTGGGAGAATTACATTCAGCAGCTTACTTCGCCGAATCCGTCTTTAAATCCGCCATCTCCGCCGCAGCCGCCCGCAAAAAGCAATGGTCTATGTGAAGCCACTGGAGGAGGGCGATGTTTTTATATCTCAAAACTGAATGGCAACGACTCCAATCCCGGAACATATAGTCAACCGTGGAAGACTTATCTCAATCTTGTCGACAATATCCGTCCTTTGCCTGCAAAGCATATTATCAATATGGGAGGGTTCAAACCGGGTGATGTCTTTTACTTTATGTCGGGTGAATATTCAGAGATATATGATATGTATCTCGGAGATGGTAAATATGCAAAGAAAGCAATGTTTCTTCCTCCATATATTTCCGGTACTGAAGAAAATCCTATAACATTTAAAGCTTATCCGGGGGAAAATCCTGTTTTTTCTGCCCGTTTGCCAAATACTTTACCGGGAGAATCGGACAGAAAAGACGGAAATGAAATTTATCCTGTAGAAACTTATGATGTACATCATCTTGTATTTGACGGGTTTGAAATAAGAAAAACATTTGGAAAGGGAATGGTACTCCGTGCTTATGACAGTGAAGTAAAAAACTGCTGGATCCATGATATTGACGGTTTGAGTATTAACAATCTCGGCGGTATATCTGTCGGCCCCGGTTCAGAAGTGAACATTCACCACAACCTGATTCATGATAACTATGACCGCGTCAGACTCAATCTGAGCGGAAATATATACATCGGTCATGCAGAAACTGTCCGTGTCCATGATAATATTATATATAATACTTAACCCACACCATGTAAAACTCAGGATTGTGTTTCAAAGGGCGGATGGGGAATATATTCCAAATATCCTCCCACGAACAATGACACCGAGCTTGAAGTGTATAAAAACGCTTTGTGGAATTGTACATGGCATTCCGTTTTCACACAAACTCCCAAAAGCTATATTCATCATAATCTGATTATGGACAGTACTCAGACTGGGAACAATGTCTTTAGCAAATACAATTGAGAATAATACAATTATCCGTGGCTCTGTCCTTTCAATATAATACAAATCAGGGTTATCAGTGGAATGAGGTTTATAAGGAAACTGATAAACTGTATTTTCGTAGCAATATTGTAATTGACAATACGCCTGTTTATGGAGGGACAGGTATTTTAAGTATGGATCCGGTTTGGAAGAAGCATATGATGATGTCCGAGCCAATTCCAGTCTGATATTCGATAATAATGTTTACTGCAATTCCAATTTTGATTTGAATACACAGGTGGCATGGCTATTCTTTACCGGATTAAGCAGAGGGGGCATATATAACTTTCCCCAATGGCAGTCGCTTGGCTATGATAGAAATTCACAGCTTTGCCGCAGTGTGACAAAGTCCTTAATTTCTGTATCAATTATTTCGGGACCCGTGAGCGTGTATGAAAATTCATCCGGAAATTATACAGCAACCGCATCTTTTTTCTGACGGAACATCCCAGAATATTACCGCTTCCGCTGTCTGGGCGTATCACCTGCCACTTCACGCATCTATGGATTCATCTGTAAAGGGCAAACTGGTTACAAAGGCGGTTACTTCCGATCAGACTGCTGCAATATCGGCAAGCTATACTTACAACGGAGTAACAAAAAGCGGTTCAATGTCGGTTATCATAAAAGATAAAACTCTGATATCCGTTTCTGTTACAGGTTCTGCAAGTGTGTCTGAAAATTCATCCGCAAATTATACGGCAACCGCATATTTTTCTGACGGCACAAATCAGAATGTAACAGCTTCTGTAACGTGGAGTGAGAACTTATCTTATGCCTCTTTTGATTCCTATACAAAAGGCAAACTTGTAACACAGGCGGTTACTTCAAATCAGTCTGCAACATTAACCGCAAGCTATATTTACAGCGGAGTAACAAAAAGCGGAACTAAAACCGTTACGATTACAGATACTAAAATCCTGACATCTGTTTCAGTTTCAGGTTCTTCAAGTGTCATCGGGACTTCTTATGCTGATTGTACAGCAACCGCAACTTTTTCTAACGGAACATCTCAGAATGTGACAGCTTCTGCTGTCTGGACTGAAAGTGAAAGCACGAGTTACACTTACATGGATTCATCAGTGAAAGGAAGATTGAAAATCAATCCTATTAATGTAACCATAACAGCAAGCTATACTTACAACGGTGTAACAAAAAGCGGCTCAAAAGTAATTACCGTCAGATAGCCGGTATGCAACGGCGTGTTTATCAGCATAATACGCCGTTGCCCGGCATCGAGTTAAGCCCGGACAGGTATTGCATTTTTCAATAATGTGTACCAAATGTAAATTATATTTTAACTTTATGTTAAACAACATAGGAAGGGTAATAAAATGAGGAGAGTCACATATTGGCTCATCATAGTTCTGTTGTTTTGTGTAAATTCAGCAATGGCTGATATTCTTGCCGATTCCGTTCAGGAATTTTCTAATAAACAGGGACAGAATAATTGGTTATACGGATATTATGACATTCCTTTTCAGAGTTCCAGCTTTAAGCGTATGGAACAATATTCTTTCGGAACAGATGAGTTTTGGAAAGAATCCTGGCGTATTTCCGGAGAAGGTTGGACTGCTTTATCGGCTAAAGGCGGGCATCCCAACGGATTAAACACACGTAATATGGAACAATGGGCAGTCCGCAGGTGGCAAAGCGAAAATACAGGAACAGTCACTATATCAGGTTTGTATGCAATGGTTGATGGAAATTGCGGTAACGGAACGACCGGATATATTTTCGTTGACGGAGTTGAAGTCTGGTCTCAGTCAATCGGGTATGATAATATTGCCGGTGTAAATTACAAAATTGAAGTTCCGGTCAGGCAATGTTCGTCAGTTGATTTTGTGATTTCTCCCGGTGATAAATCGGATGACTCATGTGATTCAACAACTTTTACAGCTACGATTGACGGTTTTACTTCTATCCCTCAATGACCCATCAGGAGACGCTCGAACCGGCTGATCTTGATGTTATCGGCGCTGAATCAATTCAGACAGGAGACTTTATTCAGTTCAGTATGACTATGGCAGGCGATGTTTCTCGAGCCAACTGAAACAACAAAGTATCTCTGGTTAGTAGATACTGATAAAAATCAGGCTACAGGACAGACACATAAATTTGTCGGAAGTGAATATAATATACATGTGGAAAATTATGATGGTCTGTGGCAGGGATTTGTAGTAGGAATTAATGAAGGCTCTCCGGGCGGTGGGATCGGTTCTGTTTTTATAAACGGAAATACAGTTTCAATAACTGTTGATAAAACACAGATAGGTTCACCCGCTTCGTTTAACTGGGAGATTGATACATTTTCAGATTCATCAGGAGGAGACGAAACCGACACCTACGCCACAATGACATTGAACCAGATAACTAACGGAATCGGCAAAATAAAACTCAGTCCTGATCAGCTTATTCTGCGTAACGGACAGACAGCAGGAACAGTGAAAGTTCTTGCTTTTGACGATCAGAATAATTCTGTTTCTCTCAGCGGAAAAAATATTGAATTTTTCAGCACCAACCCTTCAGTTGCAACCGTTGACAGTTCAGGAACTGTGAAAGGAACGGGTTTCGGCAGTACAGAAATCACTGCCTGTGTTGACGGAATTATAAGTTCAAATACAACTCAGGTTATGCTTGGAAGATTAAATCTGATTCCGCCTATTCTGCTTTTATCCGTTAATGATAACCCGACAGGACAACTTTCTGTCAATATAGAAAATGCTGACGGTACAACAGATTCGCTATCTGGAAAGACAGTGGAATTTATCAGCAGTAACAGTCAGGTGGTAAGTGTATCAGATAAAGGTGTTGTAACAGCTCATCAGGCTTCTCAAAAGTTGATGAATCCCCTTCTATCACTGTCAAAGTGAACGGAATATCTGCCAATAACAGTTCGCTTGCCAGAATCACAGATAACTCTTTAGGATTGTCAATGATTTCTATGCCGGGTGAATATGTAAACTTTTATATTCCCCGGCAGGTCGGTACTTACAACTATGAAAAAATTTTTACTGATTATCAGGTAGTTAAAATTACTGATATTGTCTATCTCATAGAGTCAGAAATGACCGGTACTTTGCCGTTTAATGCTGATGTTCAGTATTTAGTAAATGTTCCTTGTCACAGTAACTATGAAACCGGTTGCATATGTGGCTTGGGCAATATCAATCCGATACAGCTTGGTACGGATGTGGACAGTGGCAGCAGTTGCCTGATAGGATTCGATTACCACCCTGATTGGATTACCTTTTTTCATGAAATGTGGACATAATTTTACTCTTCCCTGTAAAGGAATCAGTCAGCTTTTATCCGCTTCAGATGGGAAATTCGCAGGTTTTGGAGAGTCTGTAGCTCTCTCTGCCGGTTGAATATATTGCTTATGAGTTTTATAATCACCCTGAGAAATATGGCATAAGCAAAACTGATTATATATGGACGGATATGAAAAATTTTGTGGAAAACGACAGAAATGGCTCAGCACACATTAGAGGCGTTTGAAGAATTAATTAATACAGGACAAGTAACTGGAATTTTTGATAAAAATGACAAATTGGATGATGTTGCCGCCTTTTGCAGTTTTTTTCAGGTATATTTACACAGCACTGTTCAGGATGAAAATCCTTATAGCAGTGAGGTTATCAGACGTTTTCTGAGTCTGTTCAGGGATGAACTTGTGAATTTCCGGGAAGATAAAGTTGAAACATACTTTGCCGCCGCATTCAGCGCATCTGTCGGAAGCGATAAAAGAAGCAAATTCAGATTCTGGGGATTTAATATTGATGATAATTATTTTGATGAAATATACCCGCAACTGAAAAAACTTTTACCGGAAACAGGCGATGTTGACGGCAGCGGTAATGCTGAACTTGCAGACGCCATAGTTGCTTTAAAGTTAATTGCGGGTCTGAATATAAGCGGTATTAATCTTAACGCTGATTTAAACGGAGACGGAAAAATCGGTATGCAGGAAGTGATTTATATACTACAGCGAGTTACAGGGATAAAATAAATTTGTAAAACATTGATATCATATATATGCCATTGCAGTGGCGGGGCTATCGCCTCGCCACTGAATTGGTGTCAGCTCAGGTGGAACAAAAAGGACACGGAAAAAAGGAAAAAATCCTGAGCTAACCCCATGCTCAAGAGGACGATTATCGCCGCCACTTAGCTTGTTGACCGGGTGGGTGACTAAGGAAGTAAGTAAAAATAATCTCCCATTTTTATCTTATTTTTCATTAAGATTAAGCATCTTGGAAAAAAAATACAGAAAACTATTTTTACTTGCTTCCTAATGGCTTTCCAAAAAGCATAGAACCGTTTATTGACAAGGGATCAAAGCGTGGCGACTGACTCTGTGAAAGTTGTTGCTGAAGTGTAGCGGCTAATTTGCCTCCAAAAAAACGCTTGTTCCTTTTATTGATATAGGTTTGAGCGTAGTGATTAACCATATTTACAAAGGAGATAAAACATGACAGAACAGAAAGCAGTTTATTATGGACAGGTTGAACTGATACCTGGCGTTATATGTGACGGCTATGTGCTGAATGATGACACGGCTGTTATGAGTGAAAGAGGGAGCAGCAGAATTGTTGGGTATAAGACATATCTCTTTGAGAAGCGTGGCAGCTAAAGGGTTCCCAAAAGTACTTGATCCCTTTATTGGTAAGGGTTTGAGCGTGGTAGTTAACTCTATAAAAGTGACTGCTGAAAATAGTCCCCGTAGAGGAAGAAACATTAATGTTTATGAAACTTCTTTTATCGAGTCTTTTATTCGCGGCTATGCACTGGCACTCGCCCATGACGCTCTCAGACAAAACCAGACACATATTGGCAAAAGATGTGTCATTTTGCAGTCATCTCTGGTGCGGACAGCTCTTGAAACCGCCATCAGACAAGCCTGCGGTCTTTCTGCTGACATTAGAAAACAGCACAGCAGCATTATATAGATGCGGTAAGTCTCATGAAAGAATTCGGATTTACCTGTTCAGTCGGGGATAAAACCGCAACCAAAAAGGATGTTGTCAAAATTTCTTGAAATCCCGGAAAGCACCCTCAACAGTTTTCTCAGAAAGCACAGAAGATGAAATAAAACCTCTCCGTCTTGATTCATTGTCAATTAAATCTTCAGGAAGCAGAGCGACCCGCATGAACGGCTATAATCTTGATGATGTGGCAAAAATCGCTATGGGAATGGATACAGTTGCAGGGATCAGCCTTAAAAGAAAAGTCTTCGGACAGATCGGCTCTTTTGCAAAACCTGATACACGGGATGAAATTATGTGGCGGAAAACTCTCTCCGAAATTTTTGACGGCTTTGATCTGCGTTACAATTATCAGATCGGAAAGTACAAAGCTGATTTTTTTGTCGCAAAGCTGATGCTGGTTCTTGAATGTAACGGATACTGCCACCGCTATTATGATCACGCGGAGGAGGCAAAAAGGGAAAAATTCATCAGCAGACATTACGGAATGGTACGCTTTGATCACAAAGTAAGTCTTGAAACACTATTCAACGGAATTTTACAGGCAAAACCAGGAACAGTTATCAGGCTGTATGATTTCAGAAATATTGACAAAGCAGTTCCATCGCATATAAAAAGATTAACTATTTGAATTTATACTTGTTTCCACGCAAGGCATGAGAACAAAATAAATTTCCTTCTGTTATTCACGGAGATAGCTATTTCTGCATGACTGCCCGCTCAAGAACGCTGCCAATTGAGTAACTTCGGAGTCTATCAAATATAAATCCGCCATTAGCGGTTTCGCAATAAAGGATAAATCCCTCTCCTGATAATTCAGCAACATCAACATAGCTCTCTCCTTCAACATCCGCTATGACCAGGATGTAATGACGTTTTATTGAAGGATGATTCGGAGAATACGGTTTGGCAGATCTCAAAGCTGTCATAATCTCACTGATAGTCTGGAGCATCAGTTATGACCACGTTACTTTTACCCGAAGAATAGAGATTACTGCCAAGAACAAGTATTTGCCGTATTTGAGAAACCGGATTCTGATATAGCCGAATTCTATGTCCGGGAATGTCAAGCATCCAAAACAGTCCATATAACAACAAAGCCAATACAATAATTATTTCAAGATTATAATTCCTGCTGCTCTTCTGCCTGATATTTCTCATGATTCCCTGCCCGATAACATAAAATTCAGTGGCGGGACGATAGCCTCGTTCACCGCAATGACGGGTTATCTGGCTTATTCGGCGAATATAGTTTGTAAGGTATAGGTATTTTTTTTACGATCAGTTACTTGATTGATTATTGTATTCTTTTCAATTGTACCGATTACCTTATCTCCTATATGAAGTTTTTTTATATCTTCCAGCAAGTCGGTTGGAAACGCTCCTTTATATATAACTCCTGTGTCGTCTTCAATTTCAAAATAGCGATTTAAGGCTAATTGTTACGAGCTTTCCAAAATATTTTATAGTCTCCGATTCCAATATCTTAATTTTTTCAAGAGAATTTATAACCTTCAGGATGTTATCTTTATTGCCATTCCATACAAAAATCTTATCAAACTGAGAAGCCCATGAAATTTCAGCCTCTAATCCTGCTGAATTTATTTCTTTCAGTAACTTATTAATATTTTTCAGCACTCTTACGCCTATTCTGGAAACAGATTCGGTTAACTGTTCCGATGTTTCTGAATTTAACAAATTAAATGTGTTTTCAAGGCTATCTTCTATCAGACTGTTTCCGTATAAATCAGGAGAAATACTACCGGTTAAAAACAGTTTTGTTGAACCCAGGAACATTCCGGATAATCTTAAATCCAATGTATCTATTATTTCTTTAGGAATTTTTCCTTTCGGATTTAAACCTTTCTTAATGTAATATGAAGATGCGGTTATTGCTTCTGAAATATTTTTTGCAATACCGGCTAAAACTGACAAGGGAATGCTGCCGTATTGAGTAATTTCTCCTTTCAATCTTAATTGAACAACTTCTTTATCTCTGATTTCTTTTTCTCTTTTAAGTTGAATTTGTAAATCATCTATATGTTTTTCTATTGTTGCCAAACTTAATTCATATGCAATATTAGCCGGTTCTTTAGAAAGAACGGACTTATATCTGTCCGCTATGACAGATGCTTCTTTAATATGTTCTCTGAGAATGGCGATGGTATTCATAATTTTACTATTTCTTTTAGTCAGTTAAATATATATTATCTGATTTGCGGGCATGAATAAATAATCTGGCTATACCCCTTGATTGATTATTCCGTGAGTGTCCAAACCATTCTTTCCAATAATTTATTTCTTTAGGATGAATATTCGGCATAAAATAGACATCACAACAATACCTTAATTTTGTTTCTTGAGGATTGGCAAATAAATATTTCAGTATTTCCTTCTTTTCGGAAGACAGCTGATTAATTTGTTCGGGTGTATGGAGAATTGCTATATCTATATCATTAGGTTCCGTCTTTTTAGTTACAAATGAGCCGTTTATCCAAATTTCAAAATTTACTTCTATTTCTTCTAATTTATACCAGAACATTTTAAACCGTTCAACCAAAAATTTTCTTCTGTTCTGACTATTAAAGGGATTTACAAATATATTTTCAAAATCTTCAAGTCTTATATTATGAAATCCTGTTTCAGAAAATATCGGTTCGTATTCCAATTTTTATCACCATAATTATTTAATTATAATATGAATTATATTGATTTTAAATTTAACACGCCAGCTAACAACAAGTTCACCGGCAAAGTAATAACAGCATCCACCGTGAATGACGGCTTATGCTTTTTTCAGGCACATACTGAACAGTATTCCCATGATTTTGTTTAATTCTTTTATATGATATTCATCAAAATCTATATAAACTGTCTGATTCTTTAATTTCAGAAATTTCCAGTTACTGCCGGTTGTTACAACTCCGTAAATTGTTTCAATTTGATTTTCCCGTTTTTCATTGAATATCTGAGATGCTCTCATTTCAGCAATACATTGAGGCAAACCCTTTGTTATATCCTCTTTTTGCCAAAAGCTAAGAGCTAACCTCCACACTCGCTCCCGGCGTCAGCAGGATATGCCCGTCTGTGATAACTGTCTCTCCGGCTTTAAGCCCATCTTCAATCACGGTCTCGCCGTCCAGAATCCTTCCTATCTTAACAGGACGCATATCTGCTTTGTTATCAGGAGTTAATACATAGACATATTGTCCGTTAATCCCTGTCTGCACAGCATTGGACGGAACCACACGCGTTCCTTCAATATCGGCAAGTTTCAGAACCACGCGCACAAACTGCCCGGGCCATAGTCTTCTGTCAGTATTGTCAAATGTCCCTTTCAGGCGAATCGTTCCGGTCATTTTATCCACAGTATTGTCAACGGAAGAAAGCTCCCCGCTCTCAGGATTTGTCTCATTTCCATTGATAAATGCCGATATTTCCAGCTTCTTTTCCGCCATATACTGAAAAACAGATGAAAGATACTGCTCCGGCAGCGCAAAGCTGACGCACATCGGCTGTATCTGATTGATAACTGTAAGCGATCTGTCGTCATTTGCCTTGATAATATTTCCTTCATGCACCAGCACACTGCCGACTCTTCCTGAAATCGGGGCATTGACAGAAGCATATTCCAATTCAAGACGTGCTTTTTCCACGACTGTTTCATCTAATCTTATTGCTGCTTTGATCGTTTTGACATTCACTATAGCCTGTTCATATCTCTCTTCACTTATGGCATTGCTTTTCATGAGCTGTGAATAACGCCCTAAATCTACATCTGCCTGTTTCAGCAGGATAATATCCTTATCAAGTTTTGCCTGCGCTTCTTTAAGTGCATTTTCAAAGGGTCTGGGATCAATGGTAAAAAGGAGATCGCCTTTGATTACATCCTGTCCGTCCTGAACTGCCTGACGGGTAATCATGCCCCCGACCTGAGATTTGATAACCACGCTGGCGCAGGCTTCTGTATTTCCGATGGCGCGAACCTCAAGCGGAACACTCTTTTCAAGAACCTTTGCCACTGTTACCGGCACGGGGCGGTTTTTTACCTTAGGCTTTTCACCATTTGCATTTGAACACGCACAGGTCAATGCCGGCAATATCATCAGGATTACTGAAACATTGCACCTTCTTTTGTATTTTCTCAGGAATGAAAAAATCATCATCGTTATAAGTTCCTTTTTTTTAAAAAAAGCTGAGTTTTTCCAAAAAACTTAGCTTCTCAAATTTTTGGCTGATTATATCTCAACTTGCCGCTTATGTCAAAGTTCCTGAAATAACGGGAGCGGAAAGTCGCACTTTTGCGATCCTGTATGGTCATAATAGTCGCAGATTGAGGGAAAAAAGTTACAAAAAAAATCGGCTTTTTTTCCAGTTCATGATTGAGGGAAAAAAGTTACAAAAAAAATCGGCTTTTTTTCCAGTTCATGATTGAGGGAAAAAAGTTACAAAAAAAATCGGCTTTTTTTCCAGTTCATGATACACTCATCCAGTTGCATTGAGTTATATTTTTACTGGTTTTGGAGCTTGATTTATATTTTATGACATGATAGAAAAGATAAATTTTGGGATTTTTCCAGAATCTCGTTGGTTCAAGTCTGAGACCTGAACCAACGGGTTGAATCAGCACGGCTTTATTTCATGCAATTTGCCGGGCGACCATCCTTATGACGTTTAGGAAAAATTTTGTCTGCAAATATGTAAATCGTCAAATTAAGAGGGCTCTATAGATTCATCACTTACGCTGATTCAGGCACTGATTCAGGAAAATTCAAATCAGATGTTTTTTGGACCGCCTTATGGGCAGAGGTCTGAAGAAATGCTTGCCTGTCTCACTGAGTTGAAGGTTCCGGTTATGCTCTGGAACATTGATTCACAGGATTGGAACAGCAAAATAGGAAAAGAACGTGTGGCTGACCGTGTATTGACTATTAGTTTCAAGATTAATTGTACCGTAATGGAAAAAATATATGGATTATGAAGCAGAAAAAGAGATAATTTTTGCATCGAAAAAAAGAATATTGCTGGCAGGCTATATTGATTTAATGTTTTTCAGCGTTTTATGGGGATTATCAGAGTATTTTACAGGTAATTTTCCGTATTCACGGTTTGTATTTATTTCAGTTTTCTTGGTTATTGAATCTTGTCTTTATTTCTTTAAAAATTCTCCGGGTCTGATGTTTCTGAGTATATCTGACATACAGACTGATAACGGTAATATACTGATTGTAGATGATAAAATCTATAAACATGAAACATGGTTAACAATCCTTATAGGAATTATAGCTGTCAACAGCGGTACAAAATCAGCTATCCGCTGGGTAATGTGGACTCCGCAAATGCCGTTTTTCAGTATCCATGCAGATCAGGAAATGTCTGCCATATTTTCAGTTATATATGGAATAATTATTATTTACTGGGGATATTGTATCCTGAAACTGAAAGCAAAGGGTTTTTGGATCGGGCTGGGAATTAATGTTATTGGATTATGCTATGTCATAATGAACTGGAGTCTGTGGGATGAATTTATAAAAGAAGCGGTTATTATGAGAAGTCAGTATCAGGGAATTCCGCTGCGCGAAGGCAAGATAGAATTTATGCAAATGCTGTGTCCTGAAATTCTCTGTATTTTTTTAATAATTCATATAATTATTATTTTCAGCATAAGAAAAAATCTTACAGAAGCATAACAACAGTCTGCTTTTTCAGCGTTCCATCGCAAAAATTAGAAACGATGAGAATAAAAACCTGCCGGGTTTTTAAAACCCCGCAGGTCTTATATTTGCTTATTAGGTCTTGTTCCAAATCTTTGCGTGGGAACACAGTTAAAATTTATAGGTCGGGTTAGCGGAGCGTAACCCGACTAAGTACTTAGTTTTCATGATATTACTTCATTTTTTTCAGCCACATATAAAAATCAACCAGACTTGTGTTAAGCAGGCTGGTCAGGAGAACCGCTTCACGGGCAGTGTATCTTTCAAGAATAAAATTAGTCAGTTCATGCTGTGACCACTGAGGATTGAAGATTTGCAGCAGCAGCCTGAGACGTACATCAGGAGAATCCTGTGAATTTTTTTCATTATCCGGCACAGACGGCTTTTTTAATTTCTGAAAAATATGAAATATCCCTTTGTGATAAACAAGAAGCCTTGCCAGACAGGTTCTCCCGCGGGCGTCTTGCCCATATATAAAGAATATCAAGCATAGCCGTCAGACGGACTGCTTTATCCTTTGAACCGAGGAGCGGAAGGATTTCAAGCAGGTCTCTCTCTCTTATGACTATTCTCTGTCTGAATTTATTTGTTCCTTCAATAACCGCTGCTACCATATCAGACCAGAATTTTGCCTGAACAATACTCGGAATACCGAATAAATCCCCCACAGAAGCAAATACAGAAGCAAAAGGGAATGCAAGAAGGCTTCTGAAAAAATTTGCTTTGATGACCCGGTTATCAAATTTTCTGATCTTATTATGAATAGATATATATAAACCGTTTGCAATGCAAATTATAAAAAATTTTGACCATACAAAGAGTGCGGTATCCGGTGCAAAAGGATATACCATATCAAACCCCTGTTTGACCAGAGCAAGAATCGGAACCGAAAATCCTGTCCAAAAAAGAGACTGGGTGGCATTGTCAAAATTAATATCTTTGTAAGTCCATTTTTTAAAAAGAGTTCCGGCAGATGCAACCATATCCACAAAGATATTTCGGAAAAAGGTAATCCCGAACCATATCATTGTATAACCGGGACCAATCCACAAATAGGAAGGTATCAGTCCGACTGAAACACGGAGAATATTTTTTAATGCAGGATTCAGATATTGCCACAGGCACTTAAATGTAATATGCTCAAAATATTCTTCATCCCCCACAAGATTCGGTTTGAACGGAGTAACCTTTCCCAAAGAAAAAATTTCATATTCAGGTGAGTCCTCTTTCTGAGAATCTGTCACTCTTCCTTTGGTAAGAATCTGAAGAGAAATCTGAGATGGAATACGGTAATGATTCATGACAAAATGCTTTTTGAATTTTACCGGAAGGCTCATTTCCTTGATAAACCCCATTCCCGGAACATTAGGACTCCATCCGGTTGATGCACTTCCGGCAACAGGAATAATGGGGTTAATGTGATAATGCTCAAACGCCTCTGCCAGCTTTTTTTCATCTGTATTACAGATTCCCCAGTCATTCAGAAATGTTTTTAATTCATCTAAATCCCTGTTATTTATCAGGTCAGTAAAATTTGCCAGCTGGATAATTTCAGACGGATTCCGTGTTGCACTGTCCTGCATATTTATCAGTTCAATATGATCAATATACTGATATGAATTGATAACAGTTGAAACTGTTTCAGACAGCCCATGTTCAAGAGGACGGTTATAAACAATGCTCCCCCCGGTTTTTTTGAGAGAGGGTAATATATCTGTTTCCAAAGCAAATGCTGAATCATAGTCAACAATACTTTTTCCTGAAAAAAATTCTGTGCCGAGATGATAAGGATTCAGCGATTTATACTGTTCCCGTGTATCACGGTATGAATCTTTTATCCGCTCAATTTCCCAGTCGGTTATTTTTTTCTGCCGTGCAAGCCGGCTTGATATTTCAAACTGAACCTTCAAAGCAAGTGTCCGTCTTTTCAGAACTTCTTTGAATTCTGAATAAAGAAGCTCTCCAAGATGAACTCTGGAATACTGTCCTCCCATTACAATCTTTTCCAGCGCCTCCATCTGCAATGGTCTGAGAGAAAATATACTCTCTCTGGAGTACCGTTCATTCAGACGAATCAGATGAGTATTATTGAAATTTTCCAGAATCTGAATAATGGTATTTCTCCGTCTTGCCTTATTCTCCTCAAGCCCCTTGATAAACTGCGAAAGCAGTTCTTTGTGTGTATCAAAAAATTCAATAAAGCTGCTGTAGCTGTCAACCGGAGGGATATACATGAAATGTTTTCTGCGCGTGCCCGTCCGTGCTGAATTCAATTCCGACAGATACATCAATCCCTAAAATTCTTCCAGCCTCCATTGCTTCAAAAATCACCTCACGCTCTGAAATATCATAATACGCCAAAGTGAGTCTTGAAAAACCTTTTATAAATGCGTCAAGAATTAACTGGCTTGGGGTTTTTCTCCCTTCGGAAAGATTATCATGCACATGGGAATCCCATCCCATATCAAGTTCTTTTAACGGTCTGTTTTTTTCAGGAATCTCAACCCGTCTGAATTCTCTCAGTAACCTCCGGATCACGGCTTCATGTCCGTAAGAGGCAAGTGAAAAATCAGCTATAAGTTCAAACTGTCTCCGCCGATTCCCCTGACTGTTTATCGCCTCTTTCATAATCTGAATCTGAACCCGTGCTGTATTAAGGGGCATGCTGACGGTTTTGGCATGAAGAGAGAGTTCAACAAGGCTTTTCAGTGCGTGAAGCCTTTTATGACAATTGTTCCGATCAAGCTCTCTTGCAATTCGTGATATAAGCCTCGGCAATTCCGATACGCCGTCTGTAGAATGCACGGGTAAAGCCTCCGGGGTGGGAGAGGAGATCAGGAGTTATCTCATCAAACTGCTCTACCCGCCTGTTCAGATTATCTGCAAGGTCCCGGATTTCATCATTGAAACTGATGTTGTCAATGATTCTGTATAATAGTTTTTGAAACTTTTTTGACTGAGAATATGGCATATCTGTCTAAAAAATCAGGTGTTCTGTAATTCGATATTTATATTAACCAACGTGAGTTCGATATAAGCACTCTTTAGAAAATGATATAAAAAACATGCTGATTTTATAAATTAAATTTTTATTTTGAACTCACGTTAACCAGCTTAATCATATTTTCAACAATATGATCCATTTCAATTGTATGAGTATTAAGCTCCTCAGATATTGCAGCATTCTCCTGGGCATTGGCATGAATGCTGTTCTGTGAATTTTCTGCTTTGGGTCATTTTTTCATGAACATATTCAATTTTTTTTGTCTGTTCAGATGAAGAAACGGTAATTCCGCTGATAAGTTCTGAAATTCTTTTTGCGTTTTTTACCACCTCGGCAAATGCAATTTCAGTCAGATGAACCAGTTCTGTTCCGTTTTTAATTTTCTGAATAGATTCTCCGATAAGAGAAGAAATATTATTTGCCGCACCTGATGTTTTGCCTGCAAGACTTCGGACTTCATCTGCTACAACTGCAAAACCGGATCCTGCTTCTCCGGCTCTTGCTGCTTCAATTGCCGCATTCAAAGCCAGCAGATTTGTCTGAAAAGCGATTTCGTTGATTAACTTGATAATCTGAGAAATTTTTTCACTTGTTGCTGAAATATCTGTCATAGAATCAGGTCAGTTGATTCATTGTCTCATTTAACTTATTGACAGCAGAGCCTGTTTCTTTTGCAGATATATCAGCCTGATCTGCATTATCTGCATTCTGTTTTGCCATTAAGAGATATTTCTTTAAGTGAAGACCCGCTCTCCTCAATTATGTTGTTCTGCTCTGAAGCACCTGATGCTGTATCCTGACTTGCGGAGGCAACCTGCCCTGAAGCCATGTTAATCTGATTTGATATTTCTTTTAAGCCCTTAATCATCTGTTCCAAAGGCTTTATCAGCATTTTCCTCATAAAAAAATAAAGTATCAGAGCAATAATAATGTTCATTATAATCAGTTCTGTCAGAGTGGTAACAGCTTTTTTCTTCAGGGCATTCCTGAACATGGACATCTGTTCCGTAAACACTCAGCAGACCGAGTTCTGTATTATGAGAGCCTTTGATTATCTCTTTTTTAACAATATAGCCTTTCTCTTCAGGTAATTTATCACCGGGAATAATATTTTCTGCATCATTTCGGACAAATCCGAATAAAACCTTGTCTTTATCTGAAATAAAGAGTCCGACAATTGCTTTATCTGCCATCTGAGGCAGAAGAATATCTTTAACTGCCTGTTCGTCATAATCAAAGAGAGGCTTTTTCAGGCTCGGAGATAAAAGCGTAATTCTGCTTTGCATTTTTTCATTCAAATCACGGTACAAGTCTGACGACTCATTCCGAAACCTGTATATACCGAAGAGCATTGTAATAAAAGTTATCGCTGTAACCGCTATAGCAATAACTTTTGCAGGCAATCCCAAACGGTATTTTTTCATTTTTCTGTTTCCTTCATGCTGAATAAACCCTAAGAGTAGTAGGGCGGACAAGCGATAGCGTGTCCGCCGTGTCTGAATAAACCCTAAGAGTAGTAGTAGGGCGGACTAAGCGATAGCGTGTCCGCCGTGTCTAATGACACTATCGCTTTGTCACCTAAGACTGTTGGGGTTCACTCTGTTCCCGAACCTACCTGTTCTTAGGGTTTACCTATTCCTTACAATGCCGAATTCCTTATCAACCATGATACGATACTGTTCAATCAATCCTTCTGCTTTCATTGCTTTGATAATTTCAGCCATTTTGGGAGCTAAGGAAGCATGTTTTTTATGCAGATACGGATAAATAGGAAAAGATTCCATAACACCGGCTATTCTGATTTTGCTGTCTTTGAATTCAGGAGTTTGCAGCAATGTAAGAATACCGGATTCCTCATCCACAAACAAATCTGTTCTGCCTGAAATCAGTTTTTTCAAGCCCTGAGATATGTTCAGTTACATCTGAAAGATTTTCCTTTTTTACAACCTTGGGCAGATTATCTTCACAATATCTTGATTCCGCGCTGATATTCAACTCTGTAATCTGTTCCTTTGAGACTGTCCCAGCCGTTTAACTGCGGTATGGAATCCTGTAGCTGTAAATGCAGAAAAGTTTGAATAGTAAAAGAGATTCTTCAACACGGATAAGATTCGGATGTTCAGTCAGCATACGCGATAAATTCTTCCGGCTTCGCCGTCAACATTTCCGGCATCTGCTTCTATGCTGGCTCGTTTGGTCGGATAATCTCTGAATTCGATTTTTATGCCGAGACGTCTGAAAATTTCTGTATAAATCAATCTCTACCATTTTCCCAGATAATCATTTTCCGGTCTGAATGTTGCCATGACAAAGGTATTGTCTTTCAGAGCAGGCGCACTTTCCTGACACATTCCGTTATTGACAGAAAACAGCATGATGCAATAAAGCTGTAACAATACTGAATCTCATATTATCTCCTTTTTTTAACTGAATAAAAATTTGTCAGAATTACAATTGATTTGCTACTATTTCCTTACAACGCCGAATTCCTTATCAAGCATAATGCGATACTGCTCAATCAAGCCTTCTGCTTTCATGGCTTTTATAATTTCAGCCATTTTCGGAGCTAAGGAAGCATGTTTTTTATGCAGATACGGATAAACAGGAAAAGATTCCATAAGACCCGCAAATCGGATTTTGCTGTCTTTGAACTCCGGAGTTTGCAGCAATGTAAGAATACCGGATTCCTCATCCACAAACAAATCTGTTCTGCCTGAAATCAGTTTTTTCAAGCCCGGAACCTGCTCTGTTACAGCTGAAAGATTTTCCTTTTTTACAACCTTGGGTAAATTGTCTTCAGTCGTCTTGATTCCACGCCGGTATTCGACTCTGTAATCTGTTCCTTTGAGACTCTCCCAGCCGTTCAGTTGCGGTATGGAATCCTGCACTGCAAACGCAGAAAAATTCACAGATACAACAGATTCTTCAACACGGATAAGATTCGGATGTTCATCAGCATAATGATAAGGTCTTGCGGCTTCGCCGTCAACATTTCCCGCGTCTGCTTCTATGCTGGTTCTCTTGGGCGGATAATTTCTGAGTTCAAACTTCATACCGAGACGTTTGAATATCTCTGCATAAATCATTTTATACCATTTTCCAAGATAATCATCTTCCGCTCTGAATGTTGCTATAACAAAGGTATCCTCTTTCAAAGCAGACGGATTCTCCTGACACATTACGTTATTGACGGAAAAGAGCATCACTGTCAATATCGCTGTAATAATAGTAAATCTCATTAGACCTCCTTTGCACCGCCTAAAGGCGGTACTACGAACTTTTTCAAACTTCAGATTGCTGAAATTATTTTATCCCAATTCCTAATTCACGTGATGTGCAACTTTTTTTAAACCGCAAAGGACGCAAAGTTTCCGCAATGTCCGCAAAGAATTCTCTGCGCCCTTTGCGCCTTCTTTGCGTTCTTTGCGGTAAAAAGTTGCACATTGCATTAATTCCCAATTTTTTGTGAGATTGTTTTCTGAAGCCAGACCAGCAGACCAATGATAATAAACGCAGCCGGAGCTAAAAGCATGATTCCCATATCTTCATAACCTGCGGCGTAAAAAGACTGGGGAATAACCTTGTATCCGAAAATTTTACCTGCCCCGAATAATTCTCTGATAAAGGCAACAGTCATCAGAACAAAGCCGTATCCAAGCCCGTTTCCAATCCCGTCTATAAAAGAAGGGATTGGCGGATTTCCCAAAGCATAAGTCTCTGTTCTTCCCATGACAATACAGTTTGTAATAATCAGCCCTACAAAGACAGAAAGCTGTTTGCTGATTTCATACATAAATGCTTTTAATATCTGGTCAGCCAGAATAACAAGGGTTGCAATAACAGTAAGCTCTGCAATAATGCGTATATTACGGGGGATATAATTTCGCATCAGAGAACTGCAAGACTGGAAAAACCTACAACCAGCGTAAGAGATAATGCCATAACTGCTGCGGTTTTCATCTGTGCGGTAACTGCCAGAGAAGAACATATCCCAAGAATCTGAACCAGAACAGGATTATTCTTCCATAAAGGGGTAACAAGGGTTTTAAAGGTTTTTGTTTTGGTGATTTTCATTGTCAATATACTCCTAATTCAAGACTTCCGAAGTTCTGGAAACTTGGGAAGTCTTTTTTTGTACTCTTCTCTGTTTTTAATCAAATTTTATATAGCACAAAATACAGGTAAAAGCAAAATCATCTTTTTTATAAGACTTTCCATTTTGTTATCTGCCTTGTAGTGTAAGAAGCTAAGTTTCTATAAGAAACTTAGCTTCTCTTTCATTAAGAATTATAGTTTCAGCACTCCTGTCAAGCGGGATTGGCTATGTATTTCTTTAATTTCCACATTGACAATCGTATTTTTCAGATTATCTTCACCGGATATAAAAACCGGAATATAATTTGATGTAATCCCTTTTAAAAGACCCGATGAAGCATCTCTCTCCCCTTCTACAATCGAGACTTACTGTTTTTCCTATGAATTTTTCATAAAACCCCCTCCGTTTAATAATCCCCAGTTCACGCATCTTTTTTGCTCTTGATTTGATTACATTAACCGGCACCTTGTCAGGATAAGCTGCCGCCGGAGTTCCTTTCCACGGTGAAAACGGAAATACATGCAGATAAGTAACAGGAAGTTCTTTTATTGTAGCATAAGTATTTTCAAAAGCCTCATCGCTTTCACCCGGAAAACCGACAAGAATATCAACGCCAATCGCAGCATCAGGAATCTGTTCATGAATATTTGTGATTAAATCCCTGAAAAATCTGTTTGTATAAGGTCTGTGCATTTTCTTTAAAATAGCATCATCTCCGCTTTGCAGCGGGATATGAAAATGGCGGCAGAATATATCTGATGATGCAACAATCTTTATCATCTTTTCTGTAATTTCATGAGGTTCTATTGAACTGAGTCTTATTCTTTCAATCAGTTTTCCGTCATTAAGAGATTGCAGCAGTTCTGTCAGATTAGTCGGCGGATTCAAATCAGCTCCGTAAACACCAAGATGAATCCCTGTAAGAACAACCTCGCGGAATCCGGCTTTTTTGTACTCCCTGATATTCTGCAATACCGATTCAGCAGGCATACTCCGGCTTCTTCCACGTGCGTAGGGAACAATACAGTAAGTACAGAACGCATTGCATCCGTCCTGAATTTTCAGAAAAGGGCGGGTTCTGTTTATTGTTATTATCCCTGACTCCTGACTCCTGACTCCTGACTCCTGATTTTTTAATAACTCTCTGATTTCATTTTTATCTTTATCTCCTATTATATGATGCACTCCGGGTATCTTTTTTATTTCAGACGGTTCAATCTGAGCATAACAGCCGGTTACAATAATCATAGCATCAGGATTGGAGCGTGTTAATTGCCGGATTGCCTGCCTTGACTGCATTGAGGCTTTCTGAGTAACTGTACAGGTGTTGATTATACACAAATCTGCTGCTTCATTATCCCTCGCTAATATCCATCCGTCATCTGTCAATGATCCTGCAATATTTTCTGACTCATACTGATTCACTTTACAACCGAGTGTGGTAATAATAAATTTTTTCATCAGATTTTGTCTCCCCATTGAAAAAAACTTATAGCCAACTTGAATCAGTATGGCAAGAAAAAGAATTTGTATAAAATTAAAATGAAATAAATTCAGATTATTTTAAATAAAAGAACAAAATTTGTCAAAATTTGCTTGAAATATATTTAATCATCTGATATATAATTTTTTGTACATGGTGAGTGTAGCTCAGTTGGCAGAGCATCAGATTGTGGCTCTGAGGGTCGTGGGTTCAAGTCCCATCACTCACCCCATACGTGCCCGTAGCTCAGTTGGATAGAGCACCGGACTTCGAAATCCGTAGGTCGCAGGTTCGAATCCTGTCGGGCTGTGCCAGCTTTCCAGAATATCATAATTCCCGTCTGTTTATCTGACTTTTATAATGTTTTTCCTGCTGTTTATTCAGAATTTTATCACTTATTTTATTTTATGAAAGATTGTATAATTGGTTTGGCAACATATAAGAAACTAAATTTTTTGGAAAAACTTGGTTTCTTTTTTCATTTTTAACCGTAAATGCTAAAGGACTAAATTGCAATGTCTGACAGAACAGATGATAACAAATTTATACTTCAGATAAAAATTACAGATAATGACGATCTGCATAACAGTAAAAAGGATGACAGCATGAAAAGAGCAACTATAATCGGTGTTATGGGCGGCGGAGAAGCATCTCCTGAAAATATGAATGCCGCTTATCGTCTGGGAACATTGATTGCCAAACAGGGCTGGATCCTTCTTAACGGCGGAAGAAATGTAGGAATTATGGAGGCTTCGGCAAAGGGGGCATGGGATCAGGGCGGTTTGACAATCGGTATTCTTCCTGATGATAATGACAGCAAGGCATCGGAATATATTAAAATACCGATTATTACCGGAATGGGAATGGCGAGAAACTGTATCAATGTCCTTTCAAGTCATGTTGTTGTCGCGTGTCCCGGAGATACAGGGACACTCTCTGAAATAGCCCTTGCACTGAAGAGTAATAAAAAAGTGATTCTTATGAACTTTGATCTCGGCAAGAATCTGAAGACCGGTCTTCTGAACCGTTATGCAGAGCAAGGTCTGCTCCATCATGTTAAGACCCCCGAAGAAGCTATAGATAAGATAAAACAGATGACAGGTCAGAAGTAAAAAAAGGGATTAAATGCACGAAATGGGAATTGCTATGCAGGTTGCTGAAATTGCTATAGCATCAATACCGGATGATATAAAGGATGCCCGGATAGAAAGGGTAAATCTTAAAGTAGGCAGGCTGGCAGCGGTTGTACCGGAGAGCCTCAGATTCTGCTTTGAAATTATTGCCAAAGATACTTCTCTTGCCGGTGCAGAGCTTTATATTGAAGAGATTCCTGTAAAGGCAAAGTGCCGGAAATGTCATAATGAATGGACAATTAAAGAGCCTGTATTTATATGCGAAAAATGCCGCTCCGGAGAGATAGATATTATTTCAGGTCGGGAATTGGATATTGTGTCTATTGAAGTTGCTGAAAATATTGCTGATTAAATCGAAAAATCAGAGAGTTTTTTTAACTTTAAAAAAACTCTCCTTTTCATGAATTAATATCTTACAACAACTACAGAAACATTATCTTTTCCGCCTTTGCTGTTTGCTAATTTTACCAGAATATCAGCCATGATTTTAATATGTTCTTTCTGATGTTTTTTTACAATTGCTTCTATCTCATTATCAGTCAGCATATCAGTCAGTCCGTCTGAACAGAGAATAATTATATCCCCTGTTTTCAGTTCCACACAATTTAATTCAGGGTTTAATTTCTCTGAAACCCCGACTGCCTGTGTAATAGTATGCCATGCTTTTAAAGGAATCTCTTCAGGATTTTTATGCTCATGTTCCATCAGATAATTCCCAAGAGTCTGATCTTTGGTTATCTGTCTGATATGACCACTGATAAGATATGCCCTGGCTGTCCCCGACATGACAGATAAATGCTTTGTTTTCTCTTATCAACATGAGTACCAGAGTTGTACCCATACCTTTAAAGTTAAAGTCCAGTTTTTCACTCAGCTTTATTGTTTCATGGGCTTTAATCAGAGCTGTTCTGAGAAGACTGGAAATCTCTTTATCTTTATAATCTTTTTTCATCGTGCTGACTATATAATCATAAGCCACTTCAACAGCCATTTTACTCGCCCACTCCCCTGATTTATGTCCGCCCATTCCGTCTGCAACAATAAAAATATTTTTTTTGTCATCAACAATGAGACTGTCTTCATTGTGAACTCTTTTTTTTCCAACATCTGTTTTACAGGAGATATCCATTTTGTGTTCTTACCATTTCTTTTAATATATGTTCAGGCAATTTTTAACTGAAATCATGCTGATTACTTCATATCATGTCTGAAAAAAATTTCAAAGATTATGTTCAGCCGGATATGAATTTTTTAATTAAAAGATATCCGACTGATTTATCTACAGGGATTGCGGTTAAGAAGAGGATTGTCAAAAATCCCTTTCTTACACATAATACCAAATCTCCATTGAAAACATGCTTCTGAAAAAACAAATTTCTGTAATCAATCAGAAAAAAATGACAGCATTGTATAAAATCAATGGAGATTTGGTATAATCCATGTAGATGTTATTGATAATGTCGGGTTACGCTGCCCTAATCCGACCTACGCGGCTGGACGCAAAGCGTCCGGGCGGCGTTCCGAGAAAACAAAGCGTGGGAACAAGTAATCCGCCGCTGCCTTCGACTACGCTCAGGCAGCGGCGATTTCCCCTCAGGCAGCGGCGATTTCCCCTCAGGCAGCGGCGAGATTTCCCCTCAGGCAGCGGCGAGATTTCCCCTCAGGCAGCGGCGATTTCCCCTCAGGCAGCGGCGAGATTTCCCCTCAGGCAGCGGCGGATGAGCGGAGTTGCCGCTGCCTGAGCGTAGCCGAAGGCAGCGGCAACTGGTACCGTGCATTAAATTCAAACCCACGCCCGTGCTCTTCAAGTTCTTTTTTGATGAGTTGCCAACCATTTTCAAGCTCACTATGCAGCAGCCCGGCTTCGCGCATTGGTTGAAGGATATTTTTGGCTGTGGTGAGCCATTTGATTTCATCTTCTACCGGGCAGATGCCAAACATATTCCAGCAACTTATTGCCAAGTCAACACGAAAATCGCTGCGCTGCGGCTCTTTTGCAACAAGCTCCTGCATGACTTTAAGGGATTTTTCAAAAAACTCCAGAGCCTTGTTTCCTTCTCCCATTGCTTTATAAATGTTTCCGACATTGTTATAACTCACTGAGAGGTTCTCTTAAAAAATCAGCTGCGCTGCGGCTCTTTTGCAACCAGATCCTGCATGACTTTAAGGTCTTTTTCAAAAAACTCCAGAGCCTTGTTTCCTTCTCCCATTGCTTTATAAATGTTTCCGACATTGTTATAACTCACTGAGAGGTCTCTTAAAAAATCGCTGTGCTGCGGCTCTTTTGCAACCAAATCCTGCATGACTGAAACCATTTTTTCAAAAAACTCAAGTGCTTTGTTTCCTTCTCCCATTGCTTTATAAATATTTCCGACATTGCTGTAACTCACTGAGAGTTCTCTTAAAAAATCCGCACGCTGCGGCTCTTTTGCAACAAGCTCCTGCATGACTTTAAGGGATTTTTCAAAAAACTCAAGTGCTTTGTTTCCTTCTCCCATTGCTTCATAAATATTTCCTACATTGTTGTAACTCACTGAGAGGTCTCTTAAAAAATCCGCACGCTGCGGCTCTTTTGCAACAAGCTCCTGCATGACTTTAAGGGATTTTTCAAAAAACTCAAGTGCTTTGTTTCCTTCTCCCATTGCTTTATAAATATTTCCGACATTGCTGTAACTCACTGAGAGTTCTCTTAAAAAATCCGCACGCTGCGGCTCTTTTGCAACAAGCTCCTGCATGACTTTAAGGGATTTTTCAAAAAACTCAAGTGCTTTGTTTCCTTCTCCCATTGCGGAATAAATATTTCCTACATTGTTGTAACTCACTGAGAGGTGGCGTCTGAGGTCAGTATTGTCCGGATCCTGATCAACCAGATATTCATGAAACTGAAGGCTTGCATTGAAAATTTCAAAAATACCTTTTGTCTTTCCTGTGGTGGTCGCAATCTGATAAACTTGGTGCATGGCAACAGCAAATGGAAAATACTGATTACCTGAAACAAACCCCGCCTTAATAAAAGCAGCATCATTCTCATTTAAACCTTTTTTTTCACACATACCAAGAAAAACAGCACGGCACACAGTTTGCAGGCTGTTCTGCACATCTCCCTGAATTTTAGGAAGAAGAGAGAGAAATTGAGCATTATCTGTATGAACCCAATCAGCAAAAAGAGAGGCAACTGCATTTGCAAGCCAGTCAAAACGCTCTGCTTTTTCGAGCCATGTCTGAAATAATTGGTAGGGTGGACTAAGCGCAGCGTGTTCACCCTGCTCATTGGCGGACACGCTGCGATCATCGGCGGACACGCTGCGATCATCGGCGGACACGCTGCGATCATCGGCGGACACGCTGCGATCATCGGCGGACACGCTGCGATCATCGGCGGACACGCTGCGATCATCGGCGGACACGCTGCAATCATCGGCGGACACGCTGCGATCATCGGCGGACACGCTGCGCTTAGTCCGCCCTACTTCTTCATTGTGCAAAAATAAAATTTTTGCACTCCAGAGAGATTCAATCCTGCGTTTTAAAACCTGCTCGCAAATCTTCTGATGACTGAACTGGTATCCGGTTTCATCATCAGTGGGACGCATGAGCAGAGAGGCTGATACAAGAGTCTCTATAGGGGTTAAAGTACAGATATGAAACGCAGATTCAATGTTATTTGCTTTCATCCATTTCTGAGTCCATTCCCATGCATCCTCTTCATTCCAGACCGGGGTTTCCTTTTCATATAAATCATTCCCGATTGCCTTTAAAGTCTCTGCAATTCCCGGAAGCTCTTTTTCCAGAGAGCGCAGATAGGCATCAAACAAAGCATCCTCTCCGGTAATCCCTGAAAAATCAGCATCTTTTCCTTTCCATGTTTCATGAAAAACATGCAGATAAAGCGGAGATGCCAGCAGATTTTTCACGTTTGGCGGAATCCGGTCATAAGGATTTGTCGCCGCGCGATCCGGCATCTCTTTTTGACGCAGTTCATAAGCGGCTTGCCTCTCTTTTTCTGTAAATTCAGGAATATTGAGACGCGGCTCTTCTCTTGTTTCATTCGGATACTGATTTACAAAGACCTGATATGTTGCCTCATCTGTAAAGGGCAATATCCCATGAATATTCTGCTTTTTGAAACTCTCCTGAAACGAATCCAACGCGCCGGTTCTCGAGGAGCAGATTACCCTGAGCCAAGGATATTTGACAGTCTCTGTCATGAATATATCCAAGATACTTGGCAAAATCCCTGAATCTCTCTACCTCATTTACGGCGTCTAAAATAATCCATATTTTCCGATCTTTATTTTCATCAGCAGAGGCATTTTTATCCAGATGCCTGATAAATTCAACCGGCGTATTAAATTCTTTTTCCATGACTCCGCAGGCTCTCAGCAAGGCACGGCAAAAAGCGCGCTCCATTGTTTCATCCCCTTCAGCGGGAATCCCCTGCCTGCCTGAGAGAAATATCAGAACATCGCCTGCTCCTTTTAAAGACATGAACGCATCAAGAGCAGATTTTTCCCGCATATCTTTTTCTTTTACCTTATCTTTAAAATGTTTATGACGGATTTTTTCATCTTCCCCTTCCTGCGCTGCCTGAATAAGAGATTCTGTAAACCTGCACAGCATAGAGCTTTTTCCCGCCTGCTTCTCCTGTAATCACAACAGCTTTTAAAGGATTTTCAAGAGATTCAGCAAGACGCATATCCATAGATCGCTCAATATAGCACTGAGGAAAATATTTTTTCATGGTCAGATTTTCCAGAGTAAGCTTTGCATTATCCCTCGCCCATTCGACCATAAGTCGCGGATTTGCTTCTTCCCGCGTCAGTCCAAGCTCATGATTCTTTGAAGCAAGCATATTCACCAGCTTCTGTCCTAAGCCTTCAACTGTTATACAGGTTTTTACACCAAGATAGACAATCTTTTTTTCGCTGAATCCGTCTGTAAGAATAACTTTTTCAGCAGCGGCTTTTGATTTTGTGTCCGGTTCAATACATTCCAGAATAGCCGATTCTTCAAGGTCTAAAGATAAGAACAGAGGATAAACAGGCAATGCTTTATCCTGATACATTGCTGCCAAAGGAGATTTCTGCAATGCTTCCCTGAGATTCTGATTCATAGGAAAATCTTCAACTTTAAAACAGAAATCTTCATGGATCCCTTTGAGCGGAATCAGAGGAATTGAATCCGCCAAACATATTCTCAAGGCAATCGGCATGATCGCATCCTGCAAGACGTAGAAGGGATATTTCATTTTTTTCAAATAATGCTTTTAAGATAAATTCCAGCACCGGCATATATTTTTCAAGAATTTCAGGTTCATCTCCGGTTTTATCCATAACTGCCAGACGATGCGCTCTGTCATTGCGAAGCTTCTGAAAAATATCCATCGGGTATTTTTCTTTTTCATGAGTAAATTCTTTGGCAAGAGGATTCTTTTTCCATATATTTCTCATTCCAATCCAATCCTTTGCCAATTGTTCAAAGATTGGATTTGACGGGGGCGGATATTTCGGAGCCTCTTTGCCGATCATATAGTTTGCCAATGTGTCAGTCAGTGTTTTCCAGTCAGACCAGCATGGCATACGCATTTTGTTGATAGGCTTTCCAATCGCCATGCAGTTGCCGTCTGATTCAAGATAATCAGAGAGCAGCAGCAAGCCTGTGATTCTCATTGCCTGATATACGGTGAAGATCATGTTGTTGACCCTTTTTACAGAATCTAATTCTGAGTCAAGGCTCATGCGCCAAGGATAGGCAACAGGAAAGGGAAGCCGGTCAATAAAATCCTCATTTTTCCGCCTAAAGGCGGAACTACGAACTTCTGAACTACGGATTTCTAAGACCAGTTTGCCGTTGCATTTTCTTGTGCAGAAGAAATCGTTTGTCTCTGCATCTTCATTTGACCATTCTTTTTTACATTTTTCACAGATGTAAATTTTTATTCTCCTCTTATCTACAAGGATTATGGTTAAGAAGAGGATTAGAAAAATCCTTTTCTTAAACATAATCCTTGTAGATACACAATCCTTACTTCTCCTCCTGATCAACCAGAATATCAGAAAACTGATTACAAAGCCAAGCCCGAAACTGAGCAGACCCGAAAGCTGCCATGTTATGCCGTCAGGATAGGTAAACCCCTTTATGTTAATGCCGAGATACATCAGAATCAGCGAAGGAACGCCGATAAAAACGCCGAGCCTGCTGATTCGTCTCTCTAAACGGCGGTATTGATGTATAGTTGTGTATTCGTGTATTTCACGGATTTCATCGCTGATTTCACGATAAAGCCGCTCTGTCTGGAAAATCTCCTGCCATTTCATATAACAGCGGTGATGATGCTCACGCTGCATGACCTGAGCAAAATATCCCCGTGCTGTGAATAACAGCATTTGACTCCGAATCTCTTCAAATATCTTTTCACGCTTAACAGAAGCGGCTTTATCTGATTTAATCAGCCAGTTCTGAGCCACTCTCTCAGAGATCATCATCAGAGCAAATCGCTGATGCAGGGCGATCAGAAACAGCAGAAAATAGCTCTCCTTCAGATGATTAGGGAGAGTCTGGTTAAAAAACGGGGTATCAGGCGGATTTACTGCTAAAAATGTCCCGCCTTCCAAAGAAAAATTAAACCACTGATTCTGATCGTATGGAAGCCTGGCATGATAATCCGGCTTTAAATCATCCGGCGATGGCTGTATTCCCCCGCCCTGAATGGAAAGAAATTATGCAGTTTGTAAAGAAGATGCGGAACATGCTCTTCTGAAATTTCATTGACAAAAAGAGCGGCAAAAGGAAGCATCTGCCCCGGAATAAAGATTTCACGCCACCATTGCTGAGGAAATCTGTAAATAATCCCGTTATTCAGCAGACTGGTCAGAATTTCAGATAAAACCCCGTTCCCTTCAGGATGCTTTTCAATCCCTCCGGCTGGCTCAGGAAAAAACGGACTGTAAACAGGCGTTTTTGTATCTGCATCAAATCCCGTACGTTTCTGCGCCTGCATTGAAACACTCCGCTGTCCCTTTATAAACCGGAAAGAATGCAGAAAATTAAGCCATTCTATCTGTATTTTCTCTTTTTGGCTGCGCCTGAACTGTGAGAAATCCGACTC
This sequence comes from uncultured delta proteobacterium, assembly GCA_963806835.1. Classification (GTDB taxonomy): domain Bacteria; phylum Desulfobacterota; class Desulfobacteria; order Desulfobacterales; family CAWEAR01; genus CAWEAR01. The sequence continues at coordinate 19,703 of CAWEAR010000006.1, read as the reverse complement.
CGACTCTGAATAAAGCAAGCTGTATTGATGATGAACCGTCTCTGCCAAAGCCGAAGGGAATTTTTCCTGAAGATGTATTCAGATTCCAGTCTGCTCTGAAGCCGAATGTATCCCGCAACGAATCGCTCAGTTTCCACAACCGGGCAGTGGTTCTGCTGTTATCTTTAATATTAAGATAATCCGCCACAGCAGAGAGTATGTCATCTTCGGAAAATGCCTGAGCTTCCCAGAATTTAACATGATTTTCGGTTTTCTGATATACAGCGTTGTCTGTTATCTGAACCAAGTGTTTTTGCTCCGTCTGCTTATGCCGCAAATCCTGATATTCAGCGTTGTCTGTTATCTGAACCCGTTCATCAAATTTTCCGGTTTCAAATATAAAAGGATAAACAAAAACAGCAAATGAAGATTTCTGAATGATATGTGAGGATTCAAAATTCATTGATCTTTTCCTTCTGAAAAAAAGCCCTGAAAGTCTTTAAGACGATCAGGGTTTTGCTCCGGTTACGAGGCAGATCGGTTCGACTGAGCTCACCGAAGTCCTTGTAACGAGTATAAAAAACACTACATATTCTCAGCCACAGTTACGGTTCTGTCACCGAGCATATTCACATAGCCTGCCATTTCATTATCATACCACCCGTAAATAACCGCCTGAGTCACCGGTATTCTGATTGTATGATCCTTTAAATTGGATATAATCTCTTTTTCAAGTCCCGGAACTTTCAGCAGATCTATGTTTATCTCCGCTGTTCTGGTATGAGTTTCATGCCCTTCAATCACAGTTGCGGCTCTGGGAAGTCCTATAATATCAGATGAAACATTCTGTTTATCTGTATAAAGAAGATATTTATTCGGATCATCCGCTGCCGCCTGTCTGTAAATATTGTTAATCATATCCCTGCGAATGGATCCGCCTGATAATTCATCCTGAATACTCAGAACCAGAATCACCAGAGAGCCGCTTGTAGTAGGGATTCTTACAGATTCTGCAATAAACCCGATATTCTCCATTTCAGGAATCACCAGCCGCAGAGCTTTTGCCGCTCCTGTGGTGGTCAGAATAATATTATTCATAACACTCCGGTTTTTTCTCAGATCATCCACGCCGCTATTTGGCAGACGGTCAAGCACCTGCTGTGATCCTGTAGATGCGTGAACCGTTACCATTGAGGCAATCATAATCTTTTTTGGTCCGAAAACATTTATCAGGGGCTTCATCATGTGTGCAAGACAGGTAGTTGTACATGAGGCATTTGAGATAATCTTATGCCGTCTCGGATCATAGTGATTCTCATTTATCCCCATGATTGTTGTTACCCAGTCATCACCCGGCATATTTCCGCCGACATCTCTTTTTTTATCTTTGATTTTAAAAGGAGCTGAAACAATTACTTTTTCAGCTCCTGCTTCCAAATGCCCCCTTACAGAACCTTTTGCATGATCAGGCGGAAGTGTGGGATCAAGAAACTGCCCGGTTGTGTCTGTTACTAATTTTACCCCGTAATCTTTCCATGCAATTTCAACAGGATTTCTGGCTATTCTTAAAAATCTGACAGATATGCCGTCAATCATCATGGTTCCCTCTTTTTCATTCACCTCATGAATTACTGATTCTGATTTGTGTCCGTAAAGGTATCCGTGAAGGGAACCGTAAGTAGAATCTCTTTCCACATAATGAACAATATCTTCAAAGGATGTGCCGACTCCTCTGCCGAGATTTACAACCAGTTCATCAAAATATTTTCTTCCTATGTGGTGCCACAGAGTTAATTTGCCGATTCTTCCAAAACCGTTTATTCCCAATCTTTTTTTCATAATTCTCTCCTTTTTTAACTTTTTCAACTCGTTATGAGGCAGAGCCTCAATGCCGTCAGGTCGTAAAAACCTAACCCCCCTGCCCCCCTTCCCTGAAGGGAAGGGGGAAAGAGAGTGACGGGTCTCCTCTCAATGCCGTTAAGTTAAGACCTGACCTGACCCCCGACCCCTTCCCAAAGGGAAGGGGAGACCTCATTCCGCTTTATTCCCCCCTTCCCTTCAGGGAAGGGGGCAGGGGGGTTAGGTTACAAAACTCAACTTATGCCGGAACATTTTAATCTGACCTGCGGATAAATTTCCTGAAAAATGATATAATACATGAAAAAACAGAATCTTCCCCTGTAAGATTAAAACAGCTTAACCAATCTTTCCGTTGATTCCCGGATTTTTCCGAATCCCTTACCCTTACCATAGTTTCCAGTTTATGTATAAAATTCCTCATCTCAGTTGCCTGAGCATTCATCTCTTCAGAAGTACCGGCAAATTCTTCAGCATCAGCCGCATTATGCTGAGTTATATTATCTATCTTAACGACTGCCTGACTGATCTGTTCAATTTCATCTGCATTATCTCTGCTTGACTGAGTGATTTTTGCAGTTCTCTCCCCCATGACAGTGGCTGATTCAATAATCCCTTCAAAATCACTGTTGATTCTTTTGATGGATTGGACAGCATAAATCACTTCTTTTTTTATTCCGTTTAAAAGCTCCTGAGTTGTTTTTGCCGCTTTTGCTGTTCTTAAAGATAAATTCCTTACCTCATCAGCAACTACTGCAAAACCGGCTCCGGCTTCCCCTGCCCGTGCGGCTTCTATAGCGGCATTAAGAGCCAGCAGATTTGTCTGGAATGAAATATTGTCAATTGTCTTAATCACCTGTGAAATCTGACCGCCGCTTTTCTCAATCTGAGCCATTTTTGACGTTAATTCAACCATCTCCTTTAAAGAGAGTGCGGAATTTTTTATATTCTCATTCATCAACTGCTCAACCCCCATAGTGATTTTAAATGTCTCATGGCTTTGAGCAGTCAGATTCTCCAGAGATACAGAGGTCTCTTCCAGAAAAGCTGCCTGCTCTGATGATGTTTCAGCCAATGACTGACTTGAAGATGAGAGCTGATCTGATGCGTCTGCAATATGATCAGCACTTTCGGAAAGATGCTCAATCATAAGATTCAGCGGTTTTGTAACAGAGCGGCTTATCAGTATAAAAACAGGAATTGTAATTATCAGTGTGATAAAAAAGACCCATGTAACAATTTTTAATGAGAGAGATATAAGTTCTGAAAAAGATACAGACGCATCTTTCTGTCTGTGCTGAAGAGCGGTAAATATATCAAGCAGTTCTTTACTGATCTGTTCATTATAACTGATAAGCAGAGCAACAGATTCTGAAAATTTTCTCTTTATTTCATCAGCAAATACACTTCCTTCCTGAATCAGACTGAAAAGGTCTTTCTTAATCATATTTTCCACATCAGGAAAAATATCCTGAATAAAATTTGCCGCATCCCATTCTTCATCTGTATCTGCCAGATCACTCAGATAAACGAGATTATCATTTATAAACGAGATATTCTCTTTTATCAGATTTATCTCTTTTTCACCGATCTCTCCTTTATCTTTGCCGGTCATTGAATAAAAAGCCGCTAATATCATATCTGAATATGAACGGATAAGATCATTTAAAAGCATCATCTGATTATTTCTGGTCATCATCAGATCTGAGGCATCTTTCTGTTCTTTTTGTACAGAAAGGAGTATCTTCTCAAAATTCTCTGCTATCTGAAGATCATATAAAGATAATTCATCCTGAAGCCCGATAAAATACTCCTGAGAAGCATACTTCTCAATAAGCTCTTTCAGATCTGTCATGATCAGCTTTGCCAACTTAGGAAAAGCATCACGTATCTCTGTTGCGGCTTTTTTCTTAATATCTGAATCAGCCAGTTCAACCAGATTATCCAGATTATTTTTTATAAATTCAACATTTGTATTAATTATTGCGATTCTCTTCTCATTGATCTCTCCTTCGGATTTGTCAATCACAGCATCTTTTGCAGCCATGATCAGATTAAAATAAGAGTGCATCAGTTTATTTAAAACAATAACCTGCTGATTACGGATAAGTGAAATATCAGATGATTCTTTCTCTTTTTTCTGAACCGAAAAAAATATTTTCTCAAAATTATTTTTAATATCTTGATCATTGCGGCTAAGTTCTTTTTTTATCTGAATAAAAGAGAGTTCAATATTATTTAATTTTTTCAGGCTTTCCATGATAAGACGCATCAGGTCCGATCTGATAATTTCTGCCTGTTGTGAAAAGAGTTTATGAATTTTTTCGATCAGTATTTTTTTTTCTTCGGTATTTGCCGCTTCCCGAAATTTGTTTAAATTTTCTTCAAAAAGAGAGATACCGGCATTTATCTTTTTCATATCATCTTCGCTCTTTATCTCTTTTTGGATAATCAGATTCATTGCATTTAACATCAGTTCAGACTGGGACTGCCTCATTGTATTTAAAAGCTCCATCTGATAATTTCGTAAAGAGACACGCTCTGCTTTTTCTTTTATAATAAAATTAAGGTAATACATATTACCTGCCGGAATCGCCAAAGCTGCTATGAGCAGAACACCGATAAAAAACATTTTATTTCCGATTGTCCAGTTTTTCATAATTTTTTTTCTCTCCGAAAACTCCAGGTGTTTTATAACCCGATGTGTAGTAGTTACTGTTTAATGTACTCAGCTTCTTCAATGATATAATAATCAAACGTTCATAAGTTTTTTACACATTTTGCTGTTAATATGCAACCTTCTTTTTTTGTATTGGATATGTAAATTAACTGTTATTTACTTTTTTTTAAATAAGATAAGGCTTCCGAAGTTTAGAAAACTTCGGAAGCCTTTTTATTCTGATATTGAAATCTTCAATGCAATACAGAAAATTGATATATATTTACGATTTGACAATTCTGTCCTTTAATCCTAGCATTATATAAAAGTTCGTAGTACCGCCTTTAGGCGGTGGGTGTGAATAACCGCCTAAAGGCGGTACTACAAACTTTTGGATTTGACAATTCTGTCCTTTAATCATAGCATTATATAAAAGTTCGTAGTACCGCCTTTAGGCGGTGGGTGTGAATAACCGCCTAAAGGCGGTACTACAAACTTTTGGTGAAGAACCGCCTAAAGGCGGTACTACGAACTTTTGGTTTTGATAATTCTTAATTGGCATAAGGAGAATATCTCTATGAAATCCCCTGAAAATCTTCGTCTGACAGAAACAGTTGCCGGTGCGGGGTGAGCTTCAAAATTGCCTCCGGGGGACCTGGACAAAGCATTATGCGGACTTGAAATTCCGACTGATTCCAACGTGATTGTAGGACTTGAACGGGCAGATGATGCCGGAGTTTATAAAGTAACAGATGATATTGCAATTATTCAGACAGTAGATTTTTTTACCCCGATTGTTGATGATCCTTACTGGTTCGGACAGATTGCAGCAGCAAATGCACTTAGCGATATTTATGCAATGGGCGGAGTTCCGAAAACCGCCATGAATCTGGTCGCTTTTCCTCTGAAAAAAATGGATATATCTGTTCTCCGCCGTATTCTTGAAGGGGGATTAGATAAAATGAAAGAGGCAGGCGTGGTTCTTATCGGGGGGCATAGCATTGAAGATAATGAATTAAAATACGGATTATCTGTAACCGGATTTATTCATCCTGACCGTGTTCTTACCAAAAAAAATCTGAAAACCGGAGATCAGCTTATATTAACAAAAGCGATAGGAACAGGGATTATAAATACAGCGGTAAAAGCGGGGCTTGCTTCAGGTGAGATTATTGAAAAAGTAACAAAACTGATGGCAATGCTGAACCGGGAGGGAGCGCAGGTAATGGAAAAATATCCGGTTCATGCGTGTACTGATATAACCGGCTTCGGTCTGCTCGGACATCTTGCTGAAATGGTGAAGTCCTCCGGCACAAGTGTAAAATTATGGGGAGATAAGATTCCTGTTATTCCTGAAACCTTTGAATATGCCGCAATGGGGCTTATTCCCACAGGTGCATATAAAAACAGAGAGTTTCGTGAATCAATGGTGACCTTTTCACCATCTGTGGAACGTACACTTCAGCTTATTATGTTTGATCCTCAGACCTCCGGCGGATTACTTATTGCCGTAAATAGCAGATATGCAGAGAATCTGCTTGATGAATTAAAAGAAAAAGGGCTGACAGATTCGCGGATTATCGGAGAGGTTATATCTGATCCGGCTGAAAAGATTGTTATATAAAAAATTTTATGATTTAAGAAGGAAATTATTTTTAATGAAAATAAAAGAGATAGATGCCAGAGGGCTGGCATGTCCTGCTCCGGTATTAATGACAAAGGATGCGATTGAAAAAGAGCGGGCAACTCATATCAAAGTGATTGTGGATAATAAAGCATCCAAAGAAAACGTATGCCTCTTTCTTGAAAACAGAAAATTTAATGTTTCTGTTCATCAGGAAGGGGAGCTTTTTCATATTATCGGTCAGGCAGCAGAAGCTGTTTTGCCTGAAGCAGAATCCGTATCAGCTTCAACGGAAAAATCAGAATCAGTCAGAAAAAAGATCATGGTTATGATTACCTCAAATTGCATCGGGCATGGGGATGATGAGCTTGGTTCCAAACTTATGGTCAGTTTTTTAAAGACCCTTAAAGAAATGGGGAGTGAACTGTGGCGTCTGGTCTTTGTGAATAGCGGGGTTAAACTAACAATTGAAGTATCTGAAGTATTGCCTGTTTTAAAGGAACTGGAAGAGAACGGGCTTCATATTCTTGTCTGCGGAACATGCCTGAATCATTTTAATCTTCTTGAGCGGAAAAGAGTCGGAGAGACTACCAATATGCTTGATATTGTTACAGCAATGCAGTTGGCGGATAAGGTGATCAATATTTAGATTATAGTTTGTAGTAGCGAGGGTCAGTTCGTAGTACCGCCTTTAGGCGGTTCTTCACGCCCTCACCGCCTAAAGGCGGTACTACAAACTTTTAAATATAAAGACCTTCGGGGTTTTCAAAACTCCGAAGGTCTTTTTTATTCCAATGCAAAGCGGGGGAATGAGGAAAAAATCAGGATTTCAGATTTATATTCAACTCATACGCAGCCTCATCAGGAACTTTTTTCACACTGAAACCGAGTTTCCGACCCAGGGCAAGCATCTGGGTATTTTCTGTAAGAACAATTCCCCATACTTTTTCAATTCCGTAATCTTTGGAAACATCCAGACAACGACTGAGCAATGCTGCACCGACTCCATGTCCATGCCACTTATCTCTTACAAGAACTGAAAATTCTGCATGTTTCGGATCCCGCTCAAGAATAATACGGGCAATTCCGAGCATCTGTTCTCCTCCGCCCTGCTCCGGCGGAAGCTCCTGAGTTGCCACCAGCGCGATTTGCCGGTCATAATCCACCTGGGTAAAGATCGCGAGCATCGAAGGTGAGAGTTGTTTGAGAGGAGCAAAAAACCGGAAATAAACGCTTTGAGGAGAGAGTGATTTAAACATATCCTCAAAAAGAGAGGCATCTTCAGGCTTTATTGGTCTGACAAAGAGCTTGACGCCATCTTTAGTGGTTGTCCATCCTTCATACTCATTCGGATAAGAACTGATAACCAGATGAAGGGGCGCAGCGATTTCAGAAGGCTTTAAAAGCACTCTGGCGTCAACTGCCCGGACATCATTCTCAAGAACCAGTACCGGGTTTATATCAAGCTCTTCAATCTCAGGGAAATCCGTAACTAATTGGGAGAGACGGATCAAAATTTCTTCTAAAAGAGCGATATTGGCAGGAGGATGATTCCTGTATCCTTGCAGAATACGCCAAACTTTTGTCTCTTCCATCATTCTGCGCGCCAAAAGCCGGTTTAACGGCGGCAATGCAATTGCCCGATCTTTAAGCACTTCAGTCATGATTCCGCCCATGCCGAAGAGAATCACGGGACCGAAATCCCTGTCTTTTTTGCACCCCATAATCAGTTCATAATCAGGACGTTTGAGCATCGGCTGAATCGTAACTCCATCCAGCCGTGCTTTGGGATCATACGCGTGGGCATCTTCCATCACTCTTTTAAACGCATCCCGCACATCTGCGGCAGTCCGTAAATTCAGCCGAACTCCTCCGGCATCGCTTTTATGAGTAATATCCTGTGAATAAATCTTCATTGCCACAGGAAAACCGATTTCTTCCGCTTTTTTCACAGCCTCATCTTCAAAGCAGGCTACCTGAGTCTTATTCACAGGAATCCCGTAAGCATCAAGCAGATCTTTTGCCTCAGTTTCTGTCAGAAGTCCTATTATCCCTTTCAAGCCCTTTCTGAATAATATTCCATGCTTTTTCATAGTTAAATTTAAGAACTCCCGGAAGTCTTGGTGGAATCTCCTGAAGCATCTCAATAGTTCTGGAATAGCGGTATAAATCAGTAAATGCACGGACAGCACGTTCTGAAGTATCAAAAGTTGTAATCCCTGCTTTGTTAAAAAGATCCCGCCCATCTTCCATATCAGGTCCGCCCATCCATGAGGTAAAGATCGGATAATGGGCTTTTCTCTGCTGAAGAGCATCCACAACAGCCTTTGCCAAATCAGTCGGATTTCTCAATGCCTGAGGCGCGCACATAATCAGGAGTCCGTTGATTTCAGTCGCGTTCAGACAGACTTCAATTGCTTTCTGATACCGTTCGGGAGAGGCATCTCCCAGAATATCAATCGGATTTCCGTGACTCCAATGTGCAGGAAGAAATTCATTCAGTTTGGCAATAGTCTCAGGTTTTAACGTAACCGGCTCTGCCCCGTAAAATGAAAGAGCATCAACCGCCATAACACCGATTCCTCCGCCATTGGTAACAATTGCCAGCCCTGATCCCATGGGACGCGGTTCTTTGGCAAGGAGTTCAGCGCAGTCAAAAAGCTCTTCAAATGTTTTGACCCGGATAATTCCCGCTCTCTTGAATGCAGTATCATAAACTTCATCTTCTCCGGCAAGCGCGCCGGTGTGAGATGCTGCTGCTGCTGCTCCGGCTTTTGATTTTCCGGCTTTATAGACAATAATCGGTTTAACACGGGATACAGCACGGGCAGCACTCATAAATTTTCTGAAAAAGGTAAGACTCTCTATATACATGACAATACTGTTGACCCTGTAATCTGTGCCAAGGTAATCAATCAGATCGCCGAAATCCACATCCAGCATTGATCCGATACTGATAAAATGGCTGAATCCCATATGTTCTTTGATGGAAAGATCAAGAATCGCTGTACAGATTGCTCCGCTCTGAGAGATAAATGCCATTTTACCGGAAAGGGGCATACGGCTTGCAAAACTGGCATTAAGATTTGAACCTGTGGAGATAATACCCAGACAATTGGGTCCTACAATACGGACTCCTGAAGCCTCTGCCTCTTTTTTTATTGCCGCCTCTATCTCTTTTCCTTTCTCTCCCGCTTCTTTGCCTCCGGCAGAGATAACAATAACACCGCCCACACCGATTTTACCGCATTCCCTGATAATATCCGGGGCAGTGGCTATCGGCGTGGCAATCACCACAAGATCAACTGGTTCATTGATAGCTGAAACTGAAGGATAAACAGGCATATCCCACATGATTTTCTGTTTCGGATTAACAGGATAAATGATTCCTTTATATCCGCCCTTAATGATATTCCGCATAAGCGCGGCACCTATACTCCCCTCTTTTTCACTGGCGCCGACAACTGCAACAGATTTCGGCTGAAAGACTCTATCCAGATATTCAACACTCATAAAATTATAATCTCCTTTTCAGATCAATTCTTAATTCAATGTATATTTAACCCAAGCTGCTACCTGCTGAAAAAATAGCCTCACCCGCCCCGGTTCGGACTTCGGCGTGGCTCAGCCGAACGATTGACAAATCCGAACCTCCTGCCGGATTTGTCAATCCGGCAGGAGCATAGGTGGCAACTGGGTTATATTTATCTTTATTAGATTTTTATGTCAACTCTTTCCAAGTATTTTGTTAAACAGAAAAAAACAGTTTGACATCCGATTCTGATTACAGTTATAATAATTTTATAAAGACCTTGAAAGTCTTTGAGACCTTCAAGGTCTTTTTTTCATTTTAATAACGGGGGTGAAGATGATTATTCTCTACAATATTTTGCTCTTTATAGGAATTATATTTGGACTCCCATTGATAATCCCGATGATACTTTTATCAGATAAACGGCGGAAAACAGTTCTTCAAAGACTGGGACTGATACCGCTTCCGAACACTGCATTGCGCACAGCGAAAAAAACTGTATGGATACATGCCCTTTCAGTAGGTGAAGTCCTCTCTGCCATACCGCTGGTAAAAAGATTAAAATCGCATTTCAAGAATAAACCTATATATTTTTCAGTCTCCACCAAAACCGGATTTGAAATTGCAAATAAGTTCTTAAAAAAAGATGCTGATGCGATTTTTTTCTATCCTTATGACCTGTTATTTTCCGTCAGACATATTACAAATCAGGTCATGCCTGAAATAGTGGTGCTGGTTGAAACAGACATCTGGCTCAATTTTCTGTCTGAAATGAAAAAACGTAATATCCCTGTTATTCTGGTAAATGCAAGACTTTCCAAAAGATCATTTTCAGGATATAAGCGGTTTTCATATTTCACAAAGCAGTTGTTTCTGAATTTTTCAAGAATCTGTACGCAATCTGAAGCAGATGCCCGAAGATTTAATATGCTCGGTGTTCCTTCAGATATGATAACAGTAACAGGGAATATCAAATTTGATCAGGTAGATATTTTGGTATCAGAAACAGAGATTCATGACATGAAAAAGTCTATGAATATCCGGCAATCGCAGAAAAATATATTAGCCGGAAGCACCCATGACGGAGAAGAAGCGATTCTTCTTAAAGCATTTTCCAAAATAAAAGAGAAATACAAGGATATTCTGCTGATAATTGCCCCAAGGGATCCGAACGTGCCAAATCAGTTTGCAGTATATTCAAATCTGCCGATTTTTCCGTTAAAATGATGTCAGAAAATCCCTCAACTGATAAATTTAATGATGTTATTATCGTGGATGTCATTGGAATATTGCGAAAACTTTATGCGATTGCTGATATTGCCTTTGTCGGCGGAAGTCTTGTTCCTTGCGGCGGACATAATCCGCTTGAACCCGCAGCTTATTCCAAGCCGATTTTGTTCGGATATGATATGAGTGATTTTAAACAGATAGCAGAAATGCTTCTGGAATCAGGCGGAGCAGTTCAGGTAAAAGATGCTGATGATATTTACCATATAATAAGCGAGTTGCTTGAAGATAAAGATTACGCTGAAAAAATAGGAAAACAGGCTTTTGAAGTCTTTTCCGCGAACAAAGGGGCGGTTGAAAGGACAGTGAAGTTGATGTTGGGGTTCGGCTATGCTCACCCTGCTAGCGGAGTGAGCGTAGCCGAACTAGCGGAGTGAGCGTAGCCGAACCCCACTAAAAATCTTTGATGCTCATGATCATTTCCAAAATCTCAGATGAATGGCGGCAAAACCCAAGACTCAGAATGGGGGGATGGCTCATCTTTATTATTCTGACGGCTTATACTATTATGCGTCTTTCAGACTTGGAAGATTCAATAAAGAGCGATTACCAGCGAAAAACCCGCCATCTTGATGAATTGAAAGCTCTGACGCAGCAAAGCGAATGGATAAACAGGGCGGATGCAGCTAAAGCTCTTATTGTCCAAATGGAAGGGAGACTCTGGCGGGCAAACAGCCGGGGATTGGCTCAGGCAAATGTTCAGATTTGGGTTGATAATATCCTGAAAGAAAAGAATATCACAGATGCACAGACTCAGGTAGAACCGGCAAGAGATATAACAGGATATGAAGGAATATGGCAGGTCAGTGCAAGAATAGACGCATCTTTTAATCCTCGTCAGCTTGCTGATCTCTTATATGCGGTTGAATCTCACCAGCAGCTTGTTGTTATTGAACAATTGGACGCCATACTGAATGAGATGCCCCGTTTTACGCTGGTTATGAAATTTTATTTTCAGGCAAATTCTTCATGAATTCAGGACAAAAGATAATATACTGGATACTGTTTTTATCTTTTTCAACCGGAATATCCTTTTGGCTGATTCCCATGCCTGAACAGCGGCTTAGTCTGAAAGAAACGGAAAGCATCTCATGGCAGCTTCCTCTTTTGGAGAGAAAAGATAACCTTGATACAGCCTATCAGACCATTATTCAAAAACAGCCGTGGGGAAAGGAAAAAAACGGTTTACAAAATGCTCCGTCAGATACATGGCGGTTAAGCGGTGTGGTCCGTATATCCGGTCAGCGTTTTGCATTGATAAAAATCGGTGATAAAATACAGCGGTACAAAGCAGGGGATAAGCTTCCCGGCGGTCAGTTGTTGCAGGCGGTTCATGATGATTCTGTTCATCTTCAAACTGAGGGGAATATGGTTCGTGTTATTAAACTTTATCAATAAGAAATTAAGTTCTTTGAAAAAACAAAAGTTCGTAGTACCGCCTTTAGGCGGTTCTTCATGTTTCTTCTGCATACTGCTGTTCATCGTCTCATGCACCGCATACCGTTCAGATACCCAACATGCTCCCCTGATAAAGTTTCCCGCCCGGTTGCGTGAACCTGTATCAGAACCGGAAGATTTTCAGCAGCTCCCGGTTAAATCAGATGAAGTCGGAATAAAGCCTAAAACCCGCTTTCAACAAACCCCTGTTCTTTCTTTGCCATCTACAGGCGTTATTGATCCTATAAGCCGAAAAGAAAAACATATCAGCGTTGCAGGTGAGCCTGTTACAGTTAATTTTGACGGGCTTTCTCTTCCTGAATTTATCAATGAAGTCTATGGAAATATTCTTAAAATATCTTTTGAAATTGATTCATCGCTACGGGATAAAAGGGATTTGATTACACTTCGTACAGACTCTCCTGTACCCTTTTCAGAGCTTGATTCTCTGTCGTGTCAGGTGCTTGGAAATTACGGCGTAGCTGTTGAATCTCAGGGGAATATACTGCGATTCATTCCGGGGAAAGGAAGCCCCCCCGAGGAACCGCCGTTATTGGTGAGCGGGCGGACTCTGCCGGAAGTGCCGGTTTCTCACCGCCCGGTCTTTCAGTTAGTTCCGCTTAAAGTAGTGAGAAATGTTCATGTGGCAGGATGGCTGAGGCAGGCTTACAAAGGGCAGAAAATAGAAATCTCCGAAGATCCGGAACGGAACGCGGTTCTGCTGATGGGTACTCCTTCTATAGTGAATCAGGCATTGCAGGCGGTCCGTATGTTGGATCAGCCGTATATGCGCGGTCGTTTCAGCACACGGATTGAGCCGGTATTTCTTAATGCGGATGAACTGAGCAAACTTCTTGTGGATGTGCTGAATACCGAAGGATATTCCGCCACTCTGAAACCGCCGATGGGAAGCATTATTATTCTGCCCCTTACGCCGGTTAATGCTATACTGGTCTTTGCCGCAGATGCATCTGTTCTTGAGCATGTTAAAGAATGGGCAGAGACGCTGGATCGTCCGGGTCAGGATACCGGAAAATCAGAGACAAAAAAGCAGGAATTTTTTTATTATCAGGTACAAAATACCCGCGCCGCAGAATTGTCAGGAGTATTGGATAAGGTTTTATCCAATGTAACAACGGTTAAGCAGGATCCGTTCTCAGAAAGATACGACACCTCAGACTCAGGAATCCCATAACAGACTTGTAGTTGATGAGATTCGCAACGGAATTATTTTTCAGGGAAATATAACCGCCTGGGAAGAATTATTGCCGGTTATCAAAGAGATGGATCGCCCTCCGCGCATGGTTCTCCTTGAAGTAACTGTTGCTGAAATAACCCTGAGTGATCAGGAAGAATTAGGGATTGAATGGGGATTTAATGATTTAAACGAAAATAATGAAGATGGAATAAAAATCGGTACTTTAGACGGATTGTCGATCGGTGCAAAAGGATTCTCTTATATTCTGGATAATGCAGGACAGACACGGGCTATTCTGAACGCTTTTGCTTCTCAAAGCAGGGTGAGTATTCTCTCAACTCCCAGGGTAATGGTCAAAAGTGGCGCGGATGCCACGATTGACGTGGGAACAGAGGTTCCGATTATTACCCGTCAGAGTACTTCTTCGGATTTACAGCAGGACGGAACCAGCGCGATTTTACAGGAGATTCAGTATCGTAAGACCGGCGTGCTTCTCAGCGTCAAGCCAGTAGTTCATTCAGGGAACCGGATCGATCTGGAGATTTCTCAGGAGGTGAGTGAGCATCAGCCTGATCCTACAAGTAATATCTCCAGTCCCAATATCTTTACCCGGAAGATTGACACCAGCTTAAGTTTAAAAGACGGAGGTTCTGTGATGCTTGGGGGGCTGATCTCTTCAACCATGAGCAAGGGATATTCAGGTGTACCTGTTCTGAGCAAGATACCGGTTATAGGGAGATTATTCCGTGTGGAAAAAGAGACTGAGGTGAGAACCGAGATGATTATGCTGATTATTCCTTATGTGATTGATTCTAATCAGGATGCAGAGGCTGTTACTGAGGCTTTTAAAAGGGCGTGTCCTGCGTTCAGAGAGAAATAGCCTGAATTTTAAAAAAGCCCGACTGGGAAATCGTTACAGGCATTTCGCTTTGGATAAGAGATAAAAGAATTCCCCCCTGCTCAATCTTATTTACCAGAATCATCCCGACCAGCTTATTTTCCTGAAAAACAAGTTTCCGGTATGTTTTCAGACGCGGATTAAAATCAGTTATAATCTGATATGATGAATCATTATCAGGCGGATTCACAATTCCCCCGGTCATTACATCCATATTAAAAATGCGGATCACATTGCGGCTGAGACTCCCTTTGTATGCCATTTGTCTGCCAGCCATATTTATTCCGGCAATCCGTCCCTGAGAAACCGCCTCCGGAAATATAGCATTTACCCGGGGATTCTTACGGACAATATCAAATGTTTCTGCAACATCACCTGCGGCAAAGATTCCGGGAATATTTGTCTCCATATATGAATTGACCATAATCCCCGAATCTGTTTTAATCTTATCACTTGGAATAAAAGATAATGCTGGAATTACCCCTTTTCCTATAATCACCATATCACAGGAAACATCTGTACCGTCAGAAAGATAAGCTCTCTTCACCTTTTTTTTGCCTTCAAAATAAGTTGGTTCAACACCTGTTCTTACTTTGAGACCGTGATGGACAAGTTCATACAGAATCATCTCCCCTGCTTTTTCATCAGCCTGCATGGAAAGAGGATACCCTGAACGGATCAGCATGGTAACATCAATTCCCCGGCGAAGAAGAGAATAAGCCGCCTTGAATCCGACAAGACCGCCTCCGAGAACAAGAGCCTGTTTAACATGGGGCAGTTCATCTGTCATTTGCCGGACATGACTTTGTGTGCGCATAAAAAAAATATTTTTTAAATTCAATCCGCCGGCTCTGACTGGTCTCAGGATCAGCACCTGTTGCAATAAGCAGTCTGTCAAATTCAAATTTTTTTTCATTTATAAAGACGGCTTTATTCTCTGTATCAATATCAGTTACCCGATTTCCCAGAACAGGAGTGATCTTCAGATCATCATAAAAGCCTTTACTGCGTATAGAAAGATTATCCGGCATAACTGATCCTTCAAGAAGATGGCTAATCATAGGGCGGCAGTAAGGCGGGAAAGATTCATCTCCGATCATTGTAATATTGCCGTCAGCATCCAGTTGCCGAATCGCTTCAGCCGCATAAACACCGGCAACACCGTTTCCGATAATGACGTATTTCATGATTTTCCTCCTTGAAATGTAGGAGCGAATAATTATTCACCCCTACTAATTCAATGTATTAAGATGCCGCCGGATAATTGATTTCTTTCAGTTTTGCTTTTATACCTTCAAGGGTAGCAGGTGAATCCCATTCTACAGTAACGGTTTTATTTCCCGGATTCCCCTCTACTTTGGAAACACCTTTTATTTCAGTCAGTTCATTTTTAACAGCCGCAACACAATGTCCGCAACTGATATTTGGAATAGAAAAAGTCTGTTTTTTCATTTAAAATTCCCTCCTTAATTATTTATTTTGTAAAAGAAAAAGTTAAGTTTACTTATTGAATCAAATATATTCTCTTTCTGATAAATCCGTTTAATCCGCGATTCAAATCCATTTTTTAAACGCAATCCCTGTAGATGATGAACCGCTTGTTTATAATCAAAAATTATTCGGCAAATTTAATGAAGTGTTACCCAAAGATGATAAAGTTTAATAGGATTCTGATTTATTCTCCAATGTTCTGAAATAAGTTCAGCAATTACTTCTGTACAATCTGTTTTAACCAGATTTTCTGATTTATTCCATTTTAAATCAGAAGTTTTATCAGATTGAATTTCGTTACTGATCCAGCCATTAATAGTTTTTTCCCAATATTTGAAATCATATTTCTGAATATACCCTATCATTGCGCTGTATTTTAAACCATACCCATGTTTACCTTTTTTAAAGCGTTCTATACCGCCATTCCCTTTACCGATTACATATTCCCGTTCTCTTTGCTTTTTCGGTGTAGGAAGTCTTTTTGCTTCAATGTGAAAAAATGCTTCATCATTGCTATAAGATTTTGCAGCAATTATTATTCCTTCATTTGCCCTCTGCAATAACACCGAAATCTACACGTGGGCTATTTCCGTTTTCAGGGATTGTTATATATTCACGTCCAAAGAAAAAAGGATAATCCCTTGAATTACATTCCAATAATAGAAAAAGTTTTTGCGAAAGCCCTTCCTCGTTTTTGATTCTTGCTTTTGAATACTTTTTTGAAAATTCAGGAAGTTGTTTTTCCAAAAAGACTAACAGAAATTCAACAGATTGATCTTCTTCAGGACCGGTAAATTTTCCATAAACTGATTTACTTGAATCAAAAGGCATTTCTAATATCCTTGAATTCTTAAATCTGCAAAGGTTTCATCAGCATCGCGGGATAGCAATGGAACGTAGCCAATAACGAAGCTGTTTGGGTTTAATGATATAAATGACATTATCATCATAAATTCTTAAAATTCGGTTAATGTATAAATTTGTTCCGATTTTTTTATAGAGCAATTTTGATAAACTGTTTTCATCAAATTTATCTTTTTCATTATAAGCAAGGTTTGGCTTTTGTTTGCCATAATAAAAAGGAAAACAGATAAAAGATTTTGACTTAATCGGATTGAGAAATCTGAATTCTTTTTCTCCGTCCTTATAAACCGAATTTAATATCATGCAATAAACTTTTCCGAATTTCGTTAATTCCTTATTTTGAACAGGTTTTTCTATCTTAGATTTATTCAGACCTTTATTATATTCAAATAAATAATTCAGCACGTCATCTTGAATAATTTTTTCTGTAACAGAAAGCTCCAGATTTTTTTCGTCATCGGTCGAAGGAAGCTGCATTATATCCTTTTTTAATATCGCCGTAGCTCTATTAATTAACACTCTCCCGCTGTTACAAATAATATAAAACCGAAATATCTGATTGTTCTTTATTCTATTAACAATAGATATTAAATCTTCCTTTTGATTTTCAGGAGCATGGATTCCTATAATTTCGTTTCGGAAGGAAATGTCATAATCACAAAATTCAACCGGAATTGATCTGCTTCCAATGTTTTCTTTAATTAATACATGGGGAGCTTTATAGAATTCTTCTTTTTTAGAACGATGAAACCATTTTTCCTGAAGTATTTCTATTTTCTTAATTCCTTTCTCAGTAAAGAAATGAGTTTGCAAAGTATTTTTTCCTGTTAAAAAAGAAGATTCTTTTCCTTTTTTGCCGATAATAAAACCTTCACCATAATACCAACCATATTTTTTCTTTTCCTCTAAAAAATCTTCAAAAGTCCTCTCTTTATTAAGCCTTTGGATTAAATAAAACAACCTGCCGCCGCCCAATAAATTTGTTTTCCAGACAAACGGATAGCTCATCGCTATTTCTTTAGACACAGTATGGACATCATATTTATCCAGTTCAAAGCAGATTTTCTCATAAGATGTTTTTGTTTTACGAACTGTAATGTGTATTAAAGGCTTATTATTCTTTTCTTTTTTAACAAATAAAGCTGACACAGCTATCTCTATATCTCTGCTGAATAATATTTTTTTCAGATGTGTAAAATCAAATATCTGATAAACATAGTATTCCTGAAAGAAATATTTTCTGAAATCAAAAGATGTATTATTATAAAGTAAAGGACCGGACGGAAGAAGCAGACAAACCAGTCCGTTTTCTTTACATAAAGACATTGCTTCATCTAAAAACAAAAAGGCTCTCTGTTTTTGGGGAATTTGGGGACGCTTATTAATTTTTTCTTTTTCTATTCTTTCACCATACTCTCCTAATTTTTCGACAAACGGCGGATTACCGATGATCAAATCAAAATCATTCTCTATTTTTTTATCTGAAACCAGCTTAAAAAAATCAGATTCAATCAGCTTTATTTCATCTAACTCATTGAATTTTAATTTATTCCATATCACTTTCGGTTCAAGCATATCACATAACGCCAAACTTAGGCTGAATTTTGATAACTGAACTGCTTCTGATTGTTTATCCACACCTGCAATATTTTTTGTCAGCAGATTTTTCAATACCTGCAATGACGGATTTTTCCAATTATTCTGAATTCTCCACCACTGGATAATTCTTCGGTAGGCTGCAACCAGAAATATCCCGGAACCACATGCCGGATCCAATACCTTGAACTCAGTTTTTGATTCTTCTAAGGGCATACATTCATCAATAAGAAAATTGACCAGATATGGCGGTGTATAAACAATCCCTTCTTTTTTCCTCTCTTCTTTCACTTTCACCTCTCAAAAATTCTTCATATATATTACTAATCAATTCTATTGGTAAATCATTAAAAGAATATAACCGCCAAATTGCCAATTGTCCGCCTGCCATAATTTCAGAATCAAGAATATTTACCAATGGACATAGATCAGTTTCTGATAATTGTTCTCTCTCTTTCAGATTATCCCATTTAAAAATTTCGCCGTTAAAATGACTGCTCAGATAATCAAATAGTTTTAAGCATATCCCTTTTTTGGAAAGTACTTCTAAAAAATTATCGGCTCCGTCAAATTGCCTAAAAAATTCTGACGGAAATACTGAATTTCCCTCCCTGTCTTTTCTATCTTCAAAATATTTGACAAATATGCTCATTAATAAAAGTTTGTGAGCAATCTTTTTTTCCAGTATTTTTTTTTCAACAATTTTTTTCCGTATCTCCTTAAGTTTTACTAAAAATGTTTCAAATGCGCTCTCACTGAAATTGATTTTATTTTTAATTTCAGGATTTTCCCGAAAAAGAACCATTATCAAACAATTTTCCTGAAAAATCATCAAATTTCTCCTCAATTTTTTCTGCTACATCAATAATTTCAAATGGTGTAAGAGAATATTTCTGAGAATTATTGTCAATATCAGGAGATTTCAGACAATTGAAAATTTTTATATCAGTTTTTGTAAAAACGGAAAAAAGAGGAACCTGACAGGAATTCCAGAGTCTCCAATGTAGATTAGCTATTTCTGATTCATCTGAATATACTTTTGTACGATCATAAATATAAATCTGAGGAATAGAAGGTCTCCCGTCAGGAAATCGCCGGAAATAAACCGCTGATGCCCGTATTTTCCGGCGGCTTCCAAAGCAAATCTCTCTTCAAATCCGCAAGATAAATTATCTGTAAAGACTAATCCGGATTTTTCCGGTATCATATTAAGCCTTGCTAAAAGATTGCTTAATTCAGGAGATGTATTTTTCATCATTTACACCTGTAAACTCGGAATAA
>CAWEAR010000005.1:0-9641 GCA_963806835.1 uncultured delta proteobacterium | reverse complement strand
CAGGGCATTTTGAACATGGACATCTGTTCCGTAAACACTCAGCAGACCAAGTTCTGTATTTGAGAGCCTTTGATTATCTCTTTTTTGACAATATAGCCTTTCTCTTCAGGTAATTTATCACCGGGAATAATATTTTCTGCATCATTTCGGACAAATCCGAATAAAACCTTGTCTTTATCTGAAATAAAGAGTCCGACAACTGATTTATCCGCCATCTGTGGCAAAAGAATATCTTTAACTGCCTGCTCGTCATAATCAAAGAGAGGTTTTTTCAGCCTAGGAGATAAAAGCGTAATTCTGTTCCGCATTTTTTCATTTAAATCACGGTACAAGTCTGACGACTGATTCCGAAACCTGTATATACCAAAGAGCATTGTAATAAAAGTTATCGCTGTAACCGCTATAGCAATAACTTTTGCAGGCAATCCCAAACGGTATTTTTTCATTTTTTTAATTCCTTACAATGCTGAATAAACCCTAAGAGTAGTAGGGCGGACAAAGCGATAGCGTGTCCGCCGTGTCTGAATAAACCCTAAGAGTAGTAGTAGGGCGGACTAAGCGATAGCGTGTCCGCCGTGTCTAAAGGTGGACACGCTATCGCTTTGTCTCCCCCACCCAGACTGTTGGGGTTCACTCCGTTCGCCCCAACCTACCTGTTCTTAGGGTTTATCCTGATTCCTTACAAAGCCGAACTCTTTATCAACCATGATACGATATTGTTCAATCAGTCCTTCTGCCTTCATTGCTTTCAGAATTTCAGCCATTTTAAGAGCCAATGAAGCATGTTTTTTATGCAGATACGGATAAATAGGAAAAGATTCCATAATACCCGCTATTCTGATTTTACTTCCTTTGAATTCAGGAGTTTGCACCAATGCAAGAATGCTTGATTCATCTTCCACAAACAGATCAGTTCTGCCTGAAATCAGTTTTTTCAAACCCTGAGCCGATGTTGTTACATCTGACAGATTTTCACTGTTTACTATTTTCGGCAAATTAAGTTCCATATCTTGATGCCGCGCTGATATTCAACATAGTAAGTTGTTCCTTTAAGACTGTTCCAGCCGTTTAACTGCGGTATGGAATCCTTAGCTGTAAATGCGGCATAGCTCACAGCTAAAAGAGATTCTTCAACACGGATAAGATTCGGGTGTGCGTCAGCGTATTGATAAATTCTTCCGGCTTCACCGTCAACATTTCCCGCGTCTGCTTCCATGCCGGCGCGTTTGGTCGGATAATCTCTGAATTCAATTTTTACGCCGAGACGCCTGAAAATTTCTGTATGAATCAATCTCTCCCATTTTCCCAGGTGATCATTTTCCGGTCTGTTAAATGCCATAACAAATGTATTCTCTTTAAAACTTTCCTGACACATTACGTTACTGACAGAAAAAAACAGCGATGTCAATATCACTATAACAATATTAAATCTCATAAATACCTCCTTACAAAGCCCTAAGGGTTTCAGCAAGTAGGTTGGGGTGAACGGAGTGAACCCCCCAACATAGTAGTAGGGCGGACTAAGCGATAGCGTGTCCGCCGTGTCTCAAAAGTGGACACGCTATCGCTTTGTCCACCCTACAGACTAATGGTTTTAGTCTAAAGGTGGACAAGCTATCGCTTTGTCCACCCTACAGACTAATGGTTTTAGTCTAAAGGTGGACACGCTATCGCTTTGTCCACCCTACTGATTCCTTACAAATCCGAACTCTTTATCAACCATGATACGATATTGTTCAATCAAGCCTTCTGCTTTCATTGCTTTTATAATCTCAGCTATTTTGGGAGCTAAGGAAGCATGTTTTTTATGCAGATACGGATAATAAATAACAGGTTCTATGATGCCTATAAGATGTATTCTGCTCTCTTTGAATTCAGGAGTCCGCAGCAATGTAAGCACACCTGATTCTTCATCTACAAATATATCTGTTCTGCCTGAAATCAGTTTTTTCAAGCCCTGAGATATTTCAGTTACATCTGAAAGATTCTCTTTTCTGATGATTTTCGGTAATTTATCTTCACATATTATGGTTCCCCGCTGATATTCAACTCTGTAATCTGTTCCTTTCAGACTCTCCCATCCTTTTAACCGGGGTATAGAATCCTTTGCTGTAAATGCAGAAAAATTTGAATAGAAAATAGACTCTTCAACACGGATAAGATTAGGATGCAGTGCAGCATAAGCGTCAATTCTTCCGGCTTCGCCGTCAATATTTCCTGCATCTGCTTCTATACTGACCCGTTTTTTCGGATAATATCTGAACTCGATTTTTATGCCAAGACGTTTGAAAACTTCTGCATAAGTCAGTTTCCACCATTTTCCAAGATAATCATTTTCCGTTCTGAATGTTGCCATGACAAAGGTATTTTCTTTAACACTTTCCTGACAGGTTACATTCCTGACAGAAAATATTATTATAAACAACACAATAATAATACTGCTGAATTTCATATTTATCTCCCCAAAACCATAAGGGTTTCTGAAACGGTTCGACTGAGCTCACCGAAGTCCCTTAGGGTTTATTCTGATTCCTTACAAAGCCGAACTCTTTATCAAGCATGATACGATATTGATCAGTCAATCCCTCTGCTTTAATTCCCTTTATAATCTCAGCCATTTTGGGAGCTAAAGCCGCATGTTTTTTATGCAGATACGGATAAACAGGAAAAGATTCCATAAGACCCGCGGATCTGATTCTGCTATCTTTGAACTCCGGCGTTTTCAGCAATGTCAGAATACCGGATTCCTTATCCACAAATAA
This sequence comes from uncultured delta proteobacterium, assembly GCA_963806835.1. Classification (GTDB taxonomy): domain Bacteria; phylum Desulfobacterota; class Desulfobacteria; order Desulfobacterales; family CAWEAR01; genus CAWEAR01. Next base: position 6,879 of record CAWEAR010000005.1, on the reverse strand, counting down.
ATCTATTCTGCCTGAAATCAGTTTCTTCAAGCCGGGAACCTGCTCTGTTACGGTTGAAAGATTTTCCTTTTTTACAACATTAGGTAAATTGTCTTCAGTCGTCTTGATTCCATGCCGGTATTCGACTCTGTAATCTTTTCCTTTGAGACTCTCCCAGCCGTTCAGTTGCGGTATGGAATCCTGCACTGCAAACGCAGAAAAATTCACAGATACAACAGATTCTTCAACACGGATAAGATTCGGATGTTCATCAGTATAATGATAAGGTCTTGCGGCTTCGCCGTCAACATTTCCCGCGTCTGCTTCTATGCTGGTTCTCTTGGCGGATAAGTTCTGAGTTCAAACTTCATACCGAGACGTTTGAATATCTCTGCATAAATCATTTTATACCATTTTCCAAGATAATCATCTTCCGCTCTGAATGTTGCTATAACAAAGGTATCCTCTTTCAAAGCAGACGGATTCTCCTGACATATTACGTTATTGACGGAAAAGAGCATCACTGTCAATATAGCTGTAATAATAGTAAATCTCATTAGACCTCCTTTGCACCGCCTAAAGGCGGTACTACGAACTTTTTCAAACTTCAGATTGCTGAAATTATTTTATCCCAATTCCTAATTCACGTGATGTGCAACTTTTTTTAAACCGCAAAGGACGCAAAGTTTCCGCAATGTCCGCAAAGAATTCTGTGCCCTTTGCGCCTTCTTTGCGTTCTTTGCGGTAAAAAGTTGCACATTGCATTAATTCCCAATTTTTTGTGAGATTGTTTTCTGAAGCCAGACCAGCAGACCAATGATAATAAACGCAGCCGGAGCTAAAAGCATGATTCCCATATCTTCATAACCTGCGGCGTAAAAAGACTGGGGAATAACCTTGTATCCGAAGATTTTACCTGCGCCGAACAATTCTCTGACAAATGCAACAGTCATCAGTACACAGCCGTATCCAAGCCCGTTTCCAATCCCGTCTATAAACGAAGGGAGAGGCGGATTTCCAAGTGCATAAGTCTCTGTTCTTCCCATGACAATACAGTTTGTAATAATCAGCCCTACAAAGACAGAGAGCTGTTTGCTGATTTCATACAGAAATGCCTTTAATATCTGGTCAGCCAGAATAACAAGGGTTGCAATTACCGTAAGCTCCGCGATAATGCGGATATTACGGGGGATATAATTCCGCATCAGAGAAACTGCCAGACTGGAAAAACCTACAACCAGCGTAAGAGATAATGCCATAACTGCGGCGGTTTTCATCTGTGCGGTAACTGCCAGAGAAGAACATATCCCAAGAATCTGAACCAGAACAGGATTATTCTTCCACAAAGGGGTAACAAAGGTTTTAAAAGTTTTTGTTTTGGTGATTTTCATTGTCAATATACTCCTAATTCAAGACTTCCGAAGTTCTGGAAACTTGGGAAGTCTTTTTTTGTACTCTTCTCTGTTTTTAATCAAATTTTATATAGCACAAAATACAGGTAAAAGCAAAATCATCTTTTTTATAAGACTTTCCATTTTGTTATCTGCCTTGTAGTGTAAGAAGCTAAGTTTCTATAAGAAACTTAGCTTCTCTTTCATTAAGAATTATAGTTTCAGCACTCCTGTCAAGCGGGATTGGCTATGTATTTCTTTAATTTCCACATTGACAATCGTATTTTTCAGATTATTTTCACCGGATATAAAAACCGGAATATAATTTGATGTAATCCCTTTTAAAAGACCCGATGAAGCATCTCTCTCCCCTTCTACAATGAGACTTACTGTTTTTCCTATGAATTTTTCATAAAACCCCCTCCGTTTAATAATCCCCAGTTCACGCATCTTTTTTGCTCTTGATTTGATTACATTGATTGGCACCTTGTCAGGATAAGCTGCCGCCGGAGTTCCTTTCGCGGTGAAAACGGAAATACATGCAGATAAGTAACAGGAAGTTCTTTTATTGCAGCATAAGTATTTTCAAAAGCCTTATCGCTTTCACCCGGAAAACCGACAAGAATATCAACGCCAATCGCAGCATCAGGAATCTGTTCATGAATATTTGTGATTAAATCCCTGAAAAATCTGTTTGTATAAGGTCTGTGCATTTTCTTTAAAATGGTATCATCTCCGCTTTGCAGCGGAATATGAAAATGGCGGCAGAATATATCTGATGACTGCAGCAATCTTTATCATCTTTTCTGTAATTTCATGAGGTTCTATTGAACTGAGTCTTATTCTCTCAATCAGTTTTCCGTCATTAAGAGATTGCAGCAATTCTGTCAGATTAGTCGGCGGAGCCAAATCAGTTCCATAGCGCCAAGATGAATTCCGGTAAGAACAACTTCATGGAATCCGGCTTTTTTGTAATCCATTATATTTTGAAACACTGATTCAGCGGGCATACTTCGGCTTCTTCCACGTGCATAAGGAACAATGCAGTAAGTACAGAACGCATTGCATCCGTCCTGAATTTTCAGAAAAGGGCGGGTTCTGTTTACCGGCTTCTGACTTCTGACTTCTGACTCCTGACTCCCGGCTACTGACTCCCGACTCCTCAATAACTCTCTGATTTCATTTTTATCTTTATCTCCTATTATATGATGCACTCCGGGTATCTTTTTTATTTCAGACGGTTCAATTTGAGCATAACAGCCGGTTACAATAATCAGAGCATTCGGATTGGAGCGTATTAATTGCCGGATTGCCTGCCTTGACTGCATTGAGGCTTTCTGAGTAACTGTACAGGTGTTGATTATACACAAATCTGCTGCTTCATTCTCATTTGCATGGAGCCATCCGGCATCAGTCAATTCTCCTGCAATATTTTCTGACTCATACTGATTCACTTTACAACCGAGTGTGGTAATAATAAATTTTTTCATCAGATTTTGTCTCCCCATTGAAAAAAACTTATAGCCAACTTGAATCAGTATGGCAAGAAAAAGAATTTGTATGAAATTAAAATAGAATAAATTCAGATTATTTTAAATAATAAAACAAAATTTGTCAAAATTTGCTTGAAATATATTTAATCATCTGATATATAATTTCTTGTACATGGTGAGTGTAGCTCAGTTGGCAGAGCATCAGATTGTGGCTCTGAGGGTCGTGGGTTCAAGTCCCATCACTCACCCCATACGTGCCCGTAGCTCAGTTGGATAGAGTGCCGGACTTCGAATCCGTAGGTCGCAGGTTCGAATCCTGTCGGGTGTGCCAGCTTTCCAGAATATCATAATTCCCGTCTGTTTATCTGACTTTTATAATGTTTTTCCTGCTGTTTATTCAGAATTTTATCACTTATTTTATGAAAGATTGTATAATTGGTTTGGCAACATATAAGAAACTAAATTTTTTGGAAAAACTTGGTTTCTTTTTTCATTTTTAACCGTAAATGCTAAAGGACTAAATTGCAATGTCTGACAGAACAGATGATAACAAATTTATATTTCAGATAAAAATTACAGATAATGACGATCTGCATAACAGTAAAAAGGATGACAGCATGAAAAGAGCAACTATAATCGGTGTTATGGGCGGCGGAGAAGCATCTCCTGAAAATATGGATGCAGCTTATCGTCTGGGAACTTTGATTGCCAAACAAGGCTGGATTCTGCTTAACGGCGGAAGAAACGTAGGAATTATGGAGGCTTCGGCAAAGGGAGCATGGGATCAAGGCGGTTTGACAATCGGTATTTTCCTGATGATAATGACAGCAAGGCATCGGAATATATTAAAATTCCTATTATTACCGGAATGGGAATGGCGAGAAACTGTATCAATGTTCTTTCAAGTCATGTTGTTGTCGTGTGTCCCGGAGACACAGGAACACTTTCTGAAATAGCCCTTGCCCTGAAAAGTAATAAAAAAGTGATTCTTATGAATTTTGATCTGGGAAAAAATCTGAAGATAGGTCTTCTGAATCATTATGCAGAGCAGGGTCTGCTCCATCATGTTAAGACCCCTGAAGAAGTTATAGATAAGATCAAACAGATGACAGGTCAGAAGTAAAAAAAGGGATTAAATGCACGAAATGGGAATTGCTATGCAGGTGGCTGAAATTGCTATAGCATCAATACCGGATGATATAAAGGATGCCCGGATAGAAAGGGTAAATCTTAAAGTCGGCAAGCTGGCAGCAGTTGTGCCGGAGAGCCTCAGATTCTGCTTTGAAATTATTACAAAAGATACACCTCTTGCCGGTGCAGAGCTTTATATTGAAGAGATTCCTGTAAAGGCAAAGTGCCGGAAATGTCATAATGAATGGACAATTAAGGATCCTGTATTTATATGTGAAAAATGCAGCAGCGGAGAGACAGATATTATTTCGGGTCGGGAATTAGATATTGTGTCTATTGAAGTTGCTGAAAATATTGCTGATTAAATCGAAAAATCAGAGAGTTTTTTTAACTTTAAAAAAACTCTCCTTTTCATGAATTAATATCTTACAACAACTACAGAAACATTATCTTTTCCGCCTTTGCTGTTTGCTAATTTTACCAGAATATCAGCCATGATTTTAATATGTTCTTTCTGATGTTTTTTTACAATTGCCTCTATCTCATTATCAGTCAGCATATCAGTCAGTCCGTCTGAACAGAGAATAATTATATCCCCTGTTTTCAGTTCCACACAATTTAATTCAGGGTTTAATTTCTCTGAAACCCCGACTGCCTGTGTAATAGTATGCCATGCTTTTAAAGGAATCTCTTCAGGATTTTTATGCTCATGTTCCATCAGATAATTCCCAAGAGTCTGATCTTTGGTTATCTGTCTGATATGACCACTGATAAGATATGCCCTGCTGTCCCTGACATGACAGATAAATGCTTTGTTTTCTCTTATCAACATGAGTACCAGAGTTGTACCCATACCTTTAAAGTTAAAGTCCAGTTTTTCACTCAGCTTTATTGTTTCATGGGCTTTAATCAGAGCTGTTCTGAGAAGACTGGAAATCTCTTTATCTTTATAATCTTTTTTCATCGTGCTGACTATATAATCATAAGCCACTTCAACAGCCATTTTACTCGCCCACTCCCCTGATTTATGTCCGCCCATTCCGTCTGCAACAATAAAAATATTTTTTTTGTCATCAACAATGAGACTGTCTTCATTGTGAACTCTTTTTTTTCCAACATCTGTTTTACAGGAGATATCCATTTTGTGTTCTTACCATTTCTTTTAATATATGTTCAGGCAATTTTTAACTGAAATCATGCTGATTACTTCATATCATGTCTGAAAAAAATTTCAAAGATTATGTTCAGCCGGATATGAATTTTTTAATTAAAAGATATCCGACTGATTTATCTACAGGGATTGCGGTTAAGAAGAGGATTGTCAAAAATCCCTTTCTTACACATAATATAATCCATGTAGATGTTATTGATAATGTCGGGTTACGCTGCCCTAACCCGACCTACGCGGCTGGACGCAAAGCGTCCGGGCGGCGTTCCGAGAAAACAAAACGTGGGAGCAAGTAATCCGCCGCTGCCTTCGACTACGCTCAGGCAGCGGCGATTTCCCCTCAGGCAGCGGCGAGATTTCCCCTCAGGCAGCGGCGATTTCCCCTCAGGCAGCGGCGATTTCCCCTCAGGCAGCGGCAACTGGTACCGTGCATTAAATTCAAACCCGCGCCCCGCGCTCTTCAAGTTCTTTTTTCGAGGTATCCCCATAACTGCTCAAGCTGCCCGTGCAGCAGCCCGGTTTGCGCGATGGGTTGAAGGATATTTTTGGCTGTGGTCAGCCATTTAATTTCATCTTCTGCTGGGCAGATGCCAAACATATTCCAGCAACTGATTGCTAAATCAACACGAAAATCAGCACGCTGCGGCTCTTTTGCAACAAGCTCCTGCATGACTTTAAGGGATTTTTCAAAAAACTCAAGTGCTTTGTTTCCTTCTCCCATTGCTTTATAAATATTTCCGACATTGCTGTAACTCACTGAGAGTTCTCTTAAAAAATCCTGCATGCTGCGGCTCTTTTGCAACAAGCTCCTGCATGACCGAAACCATTTTTTCAAAAACTCAAGTGCCTTTTTCCCCTCGCCCATTGCAGAATAAATATTCCCAAGATTATGATAACTTGCGGACAAATCTCTTAAAAAATCAGCGTGCTGCGGCTCTTTGCAACCAGATCCTGCATGACTTTAAGGTCTTTTTCAAAAAACTCCAGAGCCTTGTTTCCTTCTCCCATTGCTTTATAAATGTTTCCTACATTGTTGTAACTGCATGAAAGCAATCTTTGAAATTCGGTATGCTGCGGTTCAAGATATACCAAATCCTGCAAGGTTTTCATGGCATTTTTATAAAATCCAAGAGCTTTTTCACCTTCACCCATTGCTTTGTTTATATCACCAACATTCATAAAACTGATTGAGAGGTCTCTTAAAAAATCAGCGTGCTGCGGCTCTTTTTCAACCAAATCCTGCATGACTGAAACCATTTTTTCAAAAAACTCAAGCGCCTTTTTTCCTTCTCCCATTGCGGAATAAATCCTTCCTACATTGTTGTAACTCACTGAGAGGTCTCTTAAAAAATCCGCATGCTGCGGCTCTTTTGCAACAAGCTCCTGCCTGACTTTAAGGGATTTTTCAAAAAACTCAAGTGCTTTGTTTCCTTCTCCCATTGCTTCATAAATATTTCCGACATTGTTGTAACTCACTGAGAGGTCTCTTAAAAAATCCGCACGCTGCGGCTCTTTTGCAACAAGCTCCTGCATGACTTTAAGGGATTTTTCAAAAAACTCCAGAGCCTTGTTTCCTTCTCCCATTGCTTTATAAATGTTTCCGACATTGTTATAACTCACTGAGAGGTCTCTTAAAAAATCGCTGCGCTGCGGCTCTTTTGCAACAAGCTCATGGTGAAATGGAAAACTTGCATCAAAAATCTGAAATGCTCCAAGA
>CAWEAR010000004.1:0-8436 GCA_963806835.1 uncultured delta proteobacterium | reverse complement strand
CAGGATATTCCTGACATGGAGAGCTGTTCCGTAAATACTCAGCAAACCGAGTTCTGTATTATGAGAGCCTTTGATTATCTCTTTTTTAACAATATAGCCTTTCTCTTCAGGTAATTTATCACCGGGAATAATATTTTCTGCATCATTTCGGACAAATCCGAATAAAACCTTGTCTTTATCTGAAATAAAGAGTCCGACAATTGCTTTATCTGCCATCTGAGGAAGAAGAATATCTTTAACTGCCTGTTCGTCATAATCAAAGAGAGGCTTTTTCAGGCTCGGAGATAAAAGCGTAATTCTGCTTTGAATTTTTTCATTCAGATCACGGTACAAGTCTGACGACTCATTCCGAAACCTGTATATACCGAAGAGCATTGTAATAAAAGTTATCGCTGTAACCGCTATAGCAATAACTTTTGCAGGCAATCCCAAACGGTATTTTTTCATTTTTCTGTTTCCTTGCCAAACTCTTTATCAAGCATTATCCGGTATTGTTCAATCAAGCCTTCTGCTTTCATTGCCTTTATAATTTCAGCTATTTTGGGAGCTAAGGAAGCATGTTTTTTATGCAGATACGGATAATAAATAACAGCTCCATGATGCCTATATGATGTATTCTGCTCTCTTTGAATTCAGGAGTCCGCAGCAATGTAAGAATACCGGATTCCTCATCTACAAATATATCTGTTCTGCCTGAAATAAGTTTTTTCAAGCCCTGAGATATTTCAGTTACATCTGAAAGATTTTCTTTTTTGACAAGTTTAGGGAGCTTATCTTCACAAATTATGGTTCCCCGCTGATGTTCAACTCTGTAATCTGTTCCTTTAAGACTCTCCCATCCTTTTAACGGCGGTATAGAATTCTGTGCTGTAAATGCAGCAAAGTTTGAATAGAAAAGAGATTCTTCAACACGGATAAGATTAGGATGCAGACAGCATAAGCGGCGATTCTTCCGGCTTCGCCGTCAACATTTCCTGCATCTGTTTCTATACTGACCCGTTTTTTCGGATAATATCTGAACTCGATTTTTATGCCAAGACGTCTGAAAATTTCTGTATAAGCCAGTCTATGCCATTTTCCCAGATAATCATTTTCCGGTCTGAATGTTGCCATGACAAAGGTATTGTTTTTCAGGACAGACGCACCTTCCTGACATATTCCGATATTGACAGAAATCATCATGATAAATAAAGCTGTAGCAATCCTGAATCCCATATAATCTCCTTATTTTAACTGAATAAAAATTTGTCAGAATTAAATTGATTTGCAACTAATTTCTTACAAAGCCGAATTCCTTGTCAAGCATAATGCGGTATTGCTCAATCAAGCCTTCTTCTTTCATTGCCTTTATAATTTCAGCCATTTTCGGAGCCAATAAAGCATGTTTTTTATGCAGATACGGATAAACAGGAAAAGATTCCATAAGACCCGCGGATCTGATTCTGCTATCTTTGAACTCCGGCGTTTTCAGCAATGTCAGAATACCGGATTCCTCATCCACAAATAAATCTATTCTGCCTGAAATCAGTTTCTTCAAGCCGGGAACCTGCTCTGTTACGGTTGAAAGATTTTCCTTTTTTACAACATTAGGTAAATTGTCTTCAGTCGTCTTGATTCCATGCCGGTATTCGACTCTGTAATCTTTTCCTTTGAGACTCTCCCAGCCGTTCAGTTGCGGTATGGAATCCTGCACTGCAAACGCAGAAAAATTCACAGATACAACAGATTCTTCAACACGGATAAGATTCGGATGTTCATCAGTATAATGATAAGGTCTTGCGGCTTCGCCGTCAACATTTCCCGCGTCTGCTTCTATGCTGGTTCTCTTGGGCGGAAAAGTTCTGAGTTCAAACTTCATACCGAGACGTTTGAATATCTCTGCATAAATCATTTTATACCATTTTCCAAGATAATCATCTTCCGCTCTGAATGTTGCTATAACAAAGGTATCCTCTTTCAAAGCAGACGGATTCTCCTGACACATTACGTTATTGACGGAAAAGAGCATCACTGTCAATATCGCTGTAATAATAGTAAATCTCATTAGACCTCCTTTGCACCGCCTAAAGGCGGTACTACGAACTTTTTCAAACTTCAGATTGCTGAAATTATTTTATCCCAATTCCTAATTCACGTGATGTGCAACTTTTTTTAAACCGCAAAGGACGCAAAGTTTCCGCAATGTCCGCAAAGAATTCTCTGCGCCCTTTGCGCTTCTTTGCGTTCTTTGCGGTAAAAAGTTGCACATTGCATTAATTCCCAATTTTTTGTGAGATTGTTTTCTGAAGCCAGACCAGCAGACCAATGATAATAAACGCAGCCGGAGCTAAAAGCATGATTCCCATATCTTCATAACCTGCGGCGTAAAAAGACTGGGGAATAACCTTGTATCCGAAAATTTTACCTGCCCCGAATAATTCTCTGATAAAGGCAACAGTCATCAGAACAAAGCCGTATCCAAGCCCGTTTCCAATCCCGTCTATAAAAGAAGGGATTGGCGGAATTTCCCAAAGCATAAGTCTCTGTTCTTCCCATGACAATACAGTTTGTAATAATCAGCCCCTACAAAGACAGAAAGCTGTTTGCTGATTTCATACATAAATGCTTTTAATATCTGGTCAGCCAGAATAACAAGGGTTGCAATAACAGTAAGCTCTGCAATAATGCGTATATTACGGGGGATATAATTTCGCATCAGAGAACTGCAAGACTGGAAAAACCTACAACCAGCGTAAGAGATAATGCCATAACTGCTGCGGTTTTCATCTGTGCGGTAACTGCCAGAGAAGAACATATCCCAAGAATCTGAACCAGAACAGGATTATTCTTCCATAAAGGGGTAACAAGGGTTTTAAAGGTTTTTGTTTTGGTGATTTTCATTGTCAATATACTCCTAATTCAAGACTTCCGAAGTTCTGGAAACTTGGGAAGTCTTTTTTTGTACTCTTCTCTGTTTTTAATCAAATTTTATATAGCACAAAATACAGGTAAAAGCAAAATCATCTTTTTTATAAGACTTTCCATTTTGTTATCTGCCTTGTAGTGTAAGAAGCTAAGTTTCTATAAGAAACTTAGCTTCTCTTTCATTAAGAATTATAGTTTCAGCACTCCTGTCAAGCGGGATTGGCTATGTATTTCTTTAATTTCCACATTGACAATCGTATTTTTCAGATTATCTTCACCGGATATAAAAACCGGAATATAATTTGATGTAATCCCTTTTAAAAGACCCGATGAAGCATCTCTCTCCCCTTCTACAATGAGACTTACTGTTTTTCCTATGAATTTTTCATAAAACCCCCTCCGTTTAATAATCCCCAGTTCACGCATCTTTTTTGCTCTTGATTTGATTACATTAACCGGCACTTGTCAGGATAAGCTGCCGCCGGAGTTCCTTTGCAGGTGAAAACGGAAATACATGCAGATAAGTAACAGGAAGTTCTTTTATTGTAGCATAAGTATTTTCAAAAGCCTCATCGCTTTCACCCGGAAAACCGACAAGAATATCAACGCCAATCGCAGCATCAGGAATCTGTTCATGAATATTTGTGATTAAATCCCTGAAAAATCTGTTTGTATAAGGTCTGTGCATTTTCTTTAAAATAGCATCATCTCCGCTTTGCAGCGGGATATGAAAATGGCGGCAGAATATATCTGATGATGCAACAATCTTTATCATCTTTTCTGTAATTTCATGAGGTTCTATTGAACTGAGTCTTATTCTTTCAATCAGTTTTCCGTCATTAAGAGATTGCAGCAGTTCTGTCAGATTAGTCGGCGGATTCAAATCAGCTCCGTAAACACCAAGATGAATCCCTGTAAGAACAACCTCGCGGAATCCGGCTTTTTTGTACTCCCTGATATTCTGCAATACCGATTCAGCAGGCATACTCCGGCTTCTTCCACAGTGCGTAGGGAACAATACAGTAAGTACAGAACGCATTGCATCCGTCCTGAATTTTCAGAAAAGGGCGGGTTCTGTTTATTGTTATTATCCCTGACTCCTGACTCCTGACTCCTGACTCCTGATTTTTTAATAACTCTCTGATTTCATTTTTATCTTTATCTCCTATTATATGATGCACTCCGGGTATCTTTTTTATTTCAGACGGTTCAATCTGAGCATAACAGCCGGTTACAATAATCATAGCATCAGGATTGGAGCGTATTAATTGCCGGATTGCCTGCCTTGACTGCATTGAGGCTTTCTGAGTAACTGTACAGGTGTTGATTATACACAAATCTGCTGCTTCATTATCCCTCGCTAATATCCATCCGTCATCTGTCAATGATCCTGCAATATTTTCTGACTCATACTGATTCACTTTACAACCGAGTGTGGTAATAATAGAATTTTTTCATCAGATTTTGTCTCCCCATTGAAAAAAACTTATAGCCAACTTGAATCAGTATGGCAGAGAAAAAGAATTTGTATAAAATTAAAATGAAATAAATTCAGATTATTTTAAATAAAAGAACAAAGATATGCTCAAAATTTGCTTGAAATATATTTAATCATCTGATATATAATTTTTTGTACATGGTGAGTGTAGCTCAGTTGGCAGAGCACTGGGTTGTGGCCTCAGTGGTCGTGGGTTCAAGTCCCATCACTCACCCATACACCGTAGCTCAGTTCAATAGCGCCAGACTCGAGATCCGTAGGTCGCAGGTTGGAATCCTATCGGGCGTGCAAGCTTTCCAGAATATCATAATTCCCGTCTGTTTATCTGACTTTTATAATGTTTTTCCTGCTGTTTATTCAGAATTTTATCACTTATTTTATTTTATGAAAGATTGTATAATTGGTTTGGCAACATATAAGAAACTAAATTTTTTGGAAAAACTTGGTTTCTTTTTTCATTTTTAACCGTAAATGCTAAAGGACTAAATTGCAATGTCTGACAGAACAGATGATAACAAATTTATACTTCAGATAAAAATTACAGATAATGACGATCTGCATAACAGTAAAAAGGATGACAGCATGAAAAGAGCAACTATAATCGGTGTTATGGGCGGCGGAGAAGCATCTCCTGAAAATATGAATGCCGCTTATCGTCTGGGAACATTGATTGCCAAACAGGGCTGGAACTTTCTTAACGGCGGAAGAAAATGTAGGAATTATGGAGGCTTCGGCAAAGGGGGCATGGGATCAGGGCGGTTTGACAATCGGTATTCTTCCTGATGATAATGACAGCAAGGCATCGGAATATATTAAAATACCGATTATTACCGGAATGGGAATGGCGAGAAACTGTATCAATGTCCTTTCAAGTCATGTTGTTGTCGCGTGTACCGGAGATGCAGGGACACTCTCTGAAATAGCCCTTGCACTGAAGAGTAATAAAAAAGTGATTCTTATGAACTTTGATCTCGGCAAGAATCTGAAGACCGGTCTTCTGAACCGTTATGCAGAGCAAGGTCTGCTCCATCATGTTAAGACCCCCGAAGAAGCTATAGATAAGATAAAACAGATGACAGGTCAGAAGTAAAAAAAGGGATTAAATGCACGAAATGGGAATTGCTATGCAGGTTGCTGAAATTGCTATAGCATCAATACCGGATGATATAAAGGATGCCCGGATAGAAAGGGTAAATCTTAAAGTAGGCAGGCTGGCAGCGGTTGTACCGGAGAGCCTCAGATTCTGCTTTGAAATTATTGCCAAAGATACTTCTCTTGCCGGTGCAGAGCTTTATATTGAAGAGATTCCTGTAAAGGCAAAGTGCCGGAAATGTCATAATGAATGGACAATTACGGAGCCTGTATTTATATGCGAAAAATGCCGCTCCGGAGAGATAGATATTATTTCAGGTCGGGAATTGGATATTGTGTCTATTGAAGTTGCTGAAAATATTGCTGATTAAATCGAAAAATCAGAGAGTTTTTTTAACTTTAAAAAAACTCTCCTTTTCATGAATTTAATATCTTACAACAACTACAGAAACATTATCTTTTCCGCCTTTGCTGTTTGCTAATTTTACCAGAATATCAGCCATGATTTTAATATGTTCTTTCTGATGTTTTTTTACAATTGCTTCTATCTCATTATCAGTCAGCATATCAGTCAGTCCGTCTGAACAGAGAATAATTATATCCCCTGTTTTCAGTTCCACACAATTTAATTCAGGGTTTAATTTCTCTGAAACCCCGACTGCCTGTGTAATAGTATGCCATGCTTTTAAAGGAATCTCTTCAGGATTTTTATGCTCATGTTCCATCAGATAATTCCCAAGAGTCTGATCTTTGGTTATCTGTCTGATATGACCACTGATAAGATATGCCCTGCTGTCCCCGACATGACAGATAAATGCTTTGTTTTCTCTTATCAACATGAGTACCAGAGTTGTACCCATACCTTTAAAGTTAAAGTCCAGTTTTTCACTCAGCTTTATTGTTTCATGGGCTTTAATCAGAGCTGTTCTGAGAAGACTGGAAATCTCTTTATCTTTATAATCTTTTTTCATCGTGCTGACTATATAATCATAAGCCACTTCAACAGCCATTTTACTCGCCCACTCCCCTGATTTATGTCCGCCCATTCCGTCTGCAACAATAAAAATATTTTTTTTGTCATCAACAATGAGACTGTCTTCATTGTGAACTCTTTTTTTTCCAACATCTGTTTTACAGGAGATATCCATTTTGTGTTCTTACCATTTCTTTTAATATATGTTCAGGCAATTTTTAACTGAAATCATGCTGATTACTTCATATCATGTCTGAAAAAAATTTCAAAGATTATGTTCAGCCGGATATGAATTTTTTAATTAAAAGATATCCGACTGATTTATCTACAGGGATTGCGGTTAAGAAGAGGATTGTCAAAAATCCCTTTCTTACACATAATACCAAATCTCCATTGAAAACATGCTTCTGAAAAAACAAATTTCTGTAATCAATCAGAAAAAAATGACAGCATTGTATAAAATCAATGGAGATTTGGTATAATCCATGTAGATGTTATTGATAATGTCGGGTTACGCTGCCCTAATCCGACCTACGCGAGCTGAGACGCAAAGCGTCCGGCGGCGTTCCGAAAAAACAAAGCGTGGGAACAAGTAATCCGCCGCTGCCTTCGACTACGCTCAGGCAGCGGCGATTTCCCCTCAGGCAGCGGCGATTTCCCCTCAGGCAGCGGCGAGATTTCCCCTCAGGCAGCGGCGAGATTTCCCCTCAGGCAGCGGCGATTTCCCCTCAGGCAGCGGCGAGATTTCCCCTCAGGCAGCGGCGGATCAGCGGAGCTGCCGCTGCCTGAGCGTAGCCGAAGGCAGCGGCAACTGGTACCGTGCATTAAATTCAAACCCACGCCCCGCGGCTCTTCAAGTTCTTTTTTGATGAGTTGCCAACCATTTTCAAGCTCACTATGCAGCAGCCCGGCTTCTGCGCATTGGTTGAAGGATATTTTTGGCTGTGGTGAGCCATTTGATTTCATCTTCTACCGGGCAGATGCCAAACATATTCCAGCAACTTATTGCCAAGTCAACACGAAAATCGCTGCGCTGCGGCTCTTTTGCAACAAGCTCCTGCATGACTTTAAGGGATTTTTCAAAAAACTCCAGAGCCTTGTTTCCTTCTCCCATTGCTTTATAAATGTTTCCGACATTGTTATAACTCACTGAGAGGTTTCTTAAAAAATCGCTGCGCTGCGGCTCTTTTGCAACCAGAATCCTGCATGACTTTAAGGTCTTTTTCAAAAAACTCCAGAGCCTTGTTTCCTTCTCCCATTGCTTTATAAATGTTTCCGACATTGTTATAACTCACTGAGAGGTTTCTTAAAAAATCGCTGCGCTGCGGCTCTTTTGCAACCAGATCCTGCATGACTGAAACCATTTTTTCAAAAGACTCAAGTGCTTTGTTTCCTTCTCCCATTGCTTTATAAATATTTCCGACATTGCTGTAACTCACTGAGAGTTCTCTTAAAAAATCCGCACGCTCGCGGCTCTTTTGCAACAAGCTCCTGCATGACTTTAAGGGATTTTTCAAAAAACTCAAGTGCTTTGTTTCCTTCTCCCATTGCTTCATAAATATTTCCTACATTGTTGTAACTCACTGAGAGGTCTCTTAAAATCTGCATGCTGTGGCTCTTTTGCAACAAGCTCCTGCATGACTTTAAGGGATTTTTCAAAAAACTCAAGTGCTTTGTTTCCTTCTCCCATTGCTTTATAAATATTTCCGACATTGCTGTAACTCACTGAAGAGTTCTCTTAAAAAATCCTGCATGCTGTGGCTCTTTTGCAACAAGCTCCTGCATGACTTTAAGGGATTTTTCAAAAAACTCAAGTGCTTTGTTTCCTTCTCCCATTGCGGAATAAATATTTCCTACATTGTTGTAACTCACTGAGAGGTGGCGTCTGAGGTCAGTATTGTCCGGATCCTGATCAACCAGATATTCATGAAACTGAAGGCTTGCATTGAAAATTTCAAAAATACCTTTT
>CAWEAR010000003.1:0-100689 GCA_963806835.1 uncultured delta proteobacterium | reverse complement strand
CTGGTGATGTAACTTAAAACCTTGAAGGACTTCGGCGAGCTCAGTCGAGTCGTTTTGAATACCTTCAAGGTTTTTTTTGGGATAGGATGCTCTGATTGATATTTTTTTTTACGGTTAATCCATAAGTTTTATCACTTCATCAGTTGTCAGTCCGGTTGCTTCGGCAATCTGTTCAACGGTCAGGACATTTGCCGACAGAAGATTTTTGGCGGTTCTCAGA
This sequence comes from uncultured delta proteobacterium, assembly GCA_963806835.1. GTDB lineage: Bacteria > Desulfobacterota > Desulfobacteria > Desulfobacterales > CAWEAR01 > CAWEAR01. The sequence continues at coordinate 100,469 of CAWEAR010000003.1, read as the reverse complement.
GCCGCTATCTTTTCGCCTTTTTCAATGCCGGTTTTTTCGCCTTCTCTTCTTGCGGCAGCCAGCATGGATACCTCATTTGTCAGAGCTTTTTCCCGTATTTCGGCTCTTCTGCGGGTTTCCTCGTCTGCACTGAGCTTTTCAAGAAGACCGAAAGCCTTATGCACCGCGGGATTTTTATAATGGTTTCTCATTGAAGGATTCACCTCCTCGTGGGCACGGTTGAAAAACCGGAGCCATTCCGTCATGTCACTGATTTCGGCAATCCCCGCTTTATCCGCTTTGGAAAGCTCGAAAATATGAACCGACAGATCGTCTGTCAGCACAATATCAGGATAACGGATGTCTCTCATGTAAAAATGGAAATGAAAAGAGTCCGTTCCGGGAACAGAGTGTAATCAAGAAAATGGATGCCGATAACAGGAACAAGCGATTCATAATCATCGCCGGTTTTCAACTGATCCGCATACATTCTGCTTATATAGTAAAGAGTCCGTTTCGGATATGATTCGTATTTTTGCACCTGCATTTCGATGTCGTAATAACTGCCCATATTATCAGACGCGCGTATGTCAAGAATTATGAATTTCTTTGTAATTTCATCAGGCATAATTCCGGGATTCTTTATTTCAACTGACGTTATGATACGCTCTTCAGGAAGATTCAGAACCGAATTTATCAGATTTACAAGCAGATCCGTATCCGCTGTAAAAAGCAGTTTGAACACAAGATCAGATTTGGGGGTCAGCAGATTCATGTTCTTATATTATCTGATAATCTCTGAACTTGCAACTGAAAAATAAAAAAGCAGAGCCGTCTTACACTCTGCCTTTCTTATACGGTTACACAGGAGTAACATGTTATAATTCTCAGTATGGATCGGAACAGGTTAAGTAGTTATTTTACTGACAGTTTCATTATATTTTTCACGCACATCCGCAGGAAGCTCCTCTGTCGGAACAATTTTTTCAGATACGGTAATTTTTCTTTCATTCTGGAAAGTTGTGCCTACTTTTTCTTTACCGCTCCTAACCTGACCAACTGAATCAAGAATATCAGACTGAAATATTCTGCATTTGTCATCTGCTCTGGCAACTGCCTGACTTGCCGACAATTTGACAATGTTCAGAATATCCCCGCCTGAAAGCCCTTCAGACTGACCTGCAAGCCATTCTGCTGTTACATCTTCTGAGCGGGGAACTTCATCCGGTAAAAGATATTTCCACAGTTTTATCAGACATTCTTTGTCTGGTAATTCAAACTCGATATGTGCAAGAATTCTTCTTACAAACGCGGGATCATAATTGCTCGGCAGATTTGAAGCAAAAATAACAATTCCGTCAAAAGCGTCCAACTGAAGCAGCATGACAGAACGGCTTACATTGACTCCGTGATCCGTGCTTTGGGTAACATTGGTAAGGCGTTTGCCGAGAATTGAATCCGCTTCATCAAAAAACAGAATTGCGGCAGTCTCTTTTGCTTTTCTGAAAGCCGCTGTTATTCTTTTAGGTGTTTCACCAACATATTTGGATTCGATTTCAGCATAATTGACTTTGATGATTTTCTTATTCAAACGATGTGCAATTGCATCTGCACAAAAGGTTTTGCCTGTTCCCGGCGGACCGAAAAAATTGACGGCAGTTCTTTGTCCGTGAGGGTCTATTTTTTTCAGATTCCATTCATTGTAAAGTTTGTCATGATAACGGATCCGGTTCAGTGCTGTTTCAATTCTTGCACGGACTGCTGAAGATACGATAAGGTCATCAAAATGCCGTACAGGTTCTTCAGGAATAAAATCTTTCATCATTTTGCTGATTTCAGAGTCAGATATTTCCGAATCATCAGGCTTATTTTTAGAAGATGAAGGATTTTCTTTCGGTGCCGGGTCAGGTTTATGTGATTCAGATGGTTCCGGTATTCTTGATTTTTTATAATCAATAGGCATATATTCACCTTTTATTGAATCTGTTCCATGACGTCAATTTCTAAATGCGTTCTTTTTTGGAGTTCTTTATATAAATCAGGAACTTCTCTCCGAATCTCTTCCATTGAAAGAGTTTTTTCTTCTATCGTCTGCTTTCCTGTCTGTCTGGTTTCAACAACTATACGGCGGCTAACACCTGAAACTATCCTATCACAGATGACCAAAGCACTCATTAAAGCACTTTTACTCAGGTTTTTTTGACGAAGCCATGATGAAATTTTTTCTGAAATTTCGGGCCAATTTTCAATCACATAAATTGTTGCAGCCACCGCGGCACCAGCCAAAACTGCTCCCCCTATAATTTTTACAAGATCAAAAACCCAATCCATAACTAAATATCCTCCTTTGTTTTTGTATTTTTTAAAGGCATATTCCAAAGTAATGAAACGGTCTTGCTTCCTTTGCGTAAAAACTCTTCACGAACTTTATCCGGCAGTCTGTCCCAGTCTTTTTCAATTGTTACCGAATAAGAAGTTCCGTCTTTGTAATTTATTTCAAGCCGGAGAGATATTGATGACGGAGACAGTTTTGTAAAATTCAGGGTGACAGAATCTATAATGCTTTGAATTTTTGCAAGCAGATCAGTGTCCTGTGAGCCTTGAAATAATTGCAAAACGGTTTTCAACGGCACATTGAGTTTTTTCTCCAATGCTTTTGCCACTGTTTCATCTGCCCAGTTGTCAATCTCATTGCGATTTTCATTTTCACTCTTTTCTGACAGACGTTTAAGCCATATAATTCCTACGGCAGCCAACGCAACGGCAATGATAATTTTAATCATAAGAATTATTTCCTTCTTATAAAATAAGTTAAGTGCTGAGTTCCATTTCCTGAATCTCCTTATCTCTCAGTTCTGTAACATTCACTTCATATTCAGGTTTTCCTTTTCTTAAAAACTCCTCACGTACATCAGGCGGAAGTTCATCCCAGTTGACCTCTTCTTCTGTTGTTACCTTTGTTACCTCTGGTTTCGGAGTAAGTTTTTTAATAATCCATGAAGTTGTTGTTCTTACCCATGCCCATGATGTTTTTCTGTGAATCCAAGTTACCATTTTAAGCAGAATAGTGCGAAGTTTTTCCCATGCTTTTCTGACAGCATTACGGATATGAACCATAACCTTATCATCAATAAAGAAAAAAGCATCCCTTACATACGGTAAGATACTTGGAAAATGTTCTTCAAGCCAGGGAAACAAACTTTTTTCTGCCCAATCCAAAATTTTATGCCATAAAGCTACTACTGCTACGGCAGCAGCTATTCCAAATATAATTGCTAAAGTTATTGTTATAGGCTCCATAATTCACCTTATTAATGTATAAAATTTAAGGTTTAAACTTATCTCAGGTTTAAGATTCCAACGGATACATCTGGTAACTTACTTTATTTTTTCCTTCTTTTAAGGAACTCTCCCGCACATCTGAAGGAAGAACATCCCATGAAACATTATCATCTTCTATTCTGCTGACAGTAATTTTGTTATCTTTGGGATTTTTAAAAAATACTTCAGTTGTGCGTTTATAATTGCGGGATTTTTCAGCTTTCTCGTAATGTACCTTAACTGCAAGCAGAATTTTTTTTGCCGATTCTGCAAGCAGAACCGCTTTTTTGTCAGTTTCATTAAAAAGGATATGAACCGCATTCAGACAGGTAGTGTTATCCTCCTGAAATTTTTGTTTCAGAACATTTGCAATGTTTTGATAAATCTGTCTGCTATCTTCCGAATCAGACGCATTTAAACCCTCTGCAAAACTTTTTCCTATTTCAATAGTATTATCAGCAATTTTACCAATTCCTTTGACAAGCGGATCGATAATTTTACCAAATCCTTCAATCCCTTTCTCAATAAAATCGCTCTTATCTTTGTTCTGTTCTTTCATTTTGTTTTTACCTCTTAAAATTATATTATTAAAAATTTTAACTCTTCATAATTCACTTATAATTTCTCTTTTAAGAAAAATCAAGAGAAATCTTTTGTGAAATTAGCTTTGTCGTTTTCTTTAACATATCATTCTGAATAAATATTCAATTTCTCTTTTAAGAATATTTAAGAGAAAAATTTTATGAAAAATGCCTTGACTTATCTTTTATGATAATTGTATTTTTCATGTTGCCATGAAAGAATTATTGACTAAAATGCAGCAAAAAGAGTTATATTCAAAAATAGGAAGATTTGTAGCTTCTGAATTGCGATTTCTCCGGAAAACAGAATTCACTTACAAAGAGATCGCTGACAGGACAGGACTGTCTCAGGTAAGAATTTCGGAAATTGTCAATGAAGATGTAAACAAGCCCTTTAACGAAAAAGCATTGGTCGCACTTTTGGGAGGAAATATCTTGAAAGTTTCAACACTTTTGAAAAAATGTAATCTCACCGAAGCAGAAGCAACCTATCTGAAAAATTTTGTTATTTATGAAGATCAGGAGCTTGCAGAGGTTGCTGCGGAACTCAAATTACGGGGAATAAATCCTGCAAAAATCCTGAAAGATTATCTGGCAAGAATGGAAAATGTTCAGAAATGCTGATTAAAATAATTTTTTTTTGACGCTGATATTTCTCTTTTATGAACTCTTTTGATAATTTTTAATTTTACATGAACCTTGCCTCCTCAGAAATCTGAACCGCTGATAATTATGATTTTGCTGATTACTCTGATAAAGCATTATAAAAGATCATGTTCATAATAAGAATCATGATTATCAGGGGGTCGCTTCACCCGCCCTACGGAACTTATTCAAAGAATCAGAAAGCATGATTTCGGTCATTCCGGATCTGTTGTTCCCGCTGATTTTAATAAAATTGCTCTTCCCAAAATACCCTCAGAATTTCTGATGGTATTACAATTAATTGATAATATTATATATAGACAGTTTGGTGACTATTTTGAGTTTTTTTTACTTGACAAAATCAATATAAGTTAATATACACATATTAATCTTTTAACAAAAAAGAGGTGATTATGAAGAGACTGAGTATTCTTATCCCTGATGAACTACATAAAGAGTTTAAGAAAATAGTAGCTGATAAGGAAACAAATATGTCTGAAATAATAAAAGATTTTATTGAAAAGTTTATCAGGGATACGCAAAATAAGAAAGAGAATGATGAAGAAAAAATAGAAATGCCCCCGAATGTTGCAGCATCCGGGGGATATAACAATTAACACCCTTTGTCACGAAAGGAATGTGTCATGTTCAATCAGAATAATAACAATAATGATGTATCAAGTCAAGCAGATTCTTTTAACACTTTTATTTCATTTAGTTACAAGTCTCAACGAGTCAGGGTTATAAAGGATGAAAACGGAGAACCTTGGTTTGTTGCAAAAGATGTTCTGTGACATATTAGGACTGACAAATCCTACCGAAGCTCTTAAACCTTTGGATAATGACGAAAAAAATACCCTAAGAATTTCTGAGGGTAATCGCGGATATCCCAATATCAATGTTATCAGTGAATCTGGATTTTATACTCTTGTTCTCCGTTCTAACAAATCCGAAGCCAAACCCTTCCGCCGGTGGGCAACTCATGAAGTTCTCCCATCCATACGGAAGACCGGCACTTACTCACTCCCTTCGGTTCAGCCACTTAAATCGCTGCTTCCGCCTGATTTTGATTCAGAGGTGAAAAAGGCGGTCAGCATTGCCCGTATTTTCGGTTTCCGGGGAAATCAGGCGTATCTTTCCGCAAACCGGATGATTATAAAACTCTGCGGCATTGACTGCCTAGAATCTGATGGGACATAAAGCTCTGATTTGTGAAAAGCAGGAGCGGCATCTGACACCCACGGAAATAGGAAAAATTCTGGGCGGCACCTCCGCCCGGAAAATAAATCAGAGACTTGCGGAAGCCAGGAATCATCGAATCCTACAGAGATGCAAAGAACAGACCCCGGTGGAAAGCTACAGAAAAGGGAAAAAAATACACAATCCTGAAAGATACCGCCAAAAAGCACACGGACGGCACACCGATCCAGCAGATATTCTTTCTTGAATCGGTTATCGGCATTCTGAAAGAAACAAACGCCTGACACTCATCGCCGGACCTGCGGAGGTTTCCTAAACCCGCAGGTCTCCTGTAAATTTTGTTATCTATGAAGATCAGGAGCTTGCAGAGGTTGCTGCGGAACTCAAATTACGGGGAATAAATCCTGCAAAAATACTGAAAGATTATCTGGCAAGACTGGAAAATGTTCAGAAATGCTGATTAAAATAATTTTTTTGACGCTGATATTTCTCTTTTATGAACTCTTTTGATAATTATTTTAACTTTGTCCAAATACTACAATACTATTCCTAATGGATTCACAGCATTTTTCATAAATGGATAAAGAATTATCCTGTTGATCTGCTGATTGGAAATACTTATGTCAAATATATTGCAAAAGATGAGGATATTCCGTTTATCAGATTCGGATTTCCTATTCTTGACAGGATCGGACACAGTTATTTCCCCACAGTCGGCTACAAAGGCGGAATGAGGCTTCTTGAAAAGATATTGGATGCTCTTTTAGATCGTAAAGACAGGGATTCTTCAGATACGGAATTTGAGCTTGTTATGTAATCGAAGATAATCGCGGATTTCACAGATTTTTCTGCTCTTTAATCTGTGAAATCGGATAAATCTTTCAAATTCTTTCTTAAACACAATCCCTGTAGATGTCTGCCGCTGTTTATCTACAGGGATTGTGTATAAGAAAAGGATTTTCAGCCTAATTTCCTTAAATCCTTTTTTAAACATAATCCCTGTAGATGTGAATAAAAAATTCGTGAAACATGATAAAAAGTCCCTTTAGGGACGTTATATTTGTAGAGACAGTTATGTCCCGTTTTTATGAGTCCTGTAAGGACGATATATTATTGATATTCAAATATATCGTCCCTACGGGACTGAAAACACCCATCTTCTGAACTGTGATCTATCTGATTTGCATGATGACTATGATTTATCCTCTTTCCATGAGAAGCGTGGTAACGAAATGGAGATTATTTCTCATCCTCCTGAGTACAGAAATATTCAATGGTCTTTTGAGCGCATGTTCTGCAATATCCCAATTTTTTAAGCATGGTTTCAATCATCCTGTCATAAAGTTTCTGATTCTCTTCATTGGTGCGGTTTGCCAATGCGCCGATCAGACTTCCCGCGCCGGCAATATCTGATTTAAGGCGGACATCAGTAACTGCCTTGACAAGCTCCAGATTATCCATAAAATCATAATTCGGATCCACAGAAAGCTTCTGACCATATATCTTTCTTACAGAGGTTCTGAAGGTTTCACGCTGCTCTTCGGTTTTAAGTCCCAGACGCTCCTCCACACTTTTAATATACCGCTCATCCACTTTTAATGCTTTCAGCTCTCCGGTTTGTGGGTCTTTGTATTTCCACATCTTATCTGGTCCCAAATTCTCCGCGTCAATTCCGATGATCATATTGACATAATTCATGACATCTTTGCGGATTGCCAGAGGTTCATCCATGTAAGCATTGAACATTTCTGTCATAATGCGTTCACGGTAAAGCCCTTTTGCTGTCTTCAGGTCTTCAAGATACTTTGCCCGATCATTTGCTTCCGGGACATAATCAAGGATAATTCTCTCCAATGCCTTGAATATGTCATAAGCAAACATACATTCACCTTCATTGGTCTCAGAGCTTTCAATTAACAACTGAATTGCTCTTCCAAGATTCCGCTGTCCCAATCCTTTCTGCCCGAAACGTCTTGTTATGTCAGGATCCTGATTCAGCGTATCAATAACCTCAGCTAAGGTCTTTATACTCTTCTCCCCTGCTACTTCTCCTGCGGCAAGCTTCATGGTCTCTACCGGGGTAAGTTTTTCAGACCGGGGAAGACGGCTCAAAACCACTGCCACGGATGCAGCATAATTCATATTCGGGTCCTGGTGCAGACTCTGCCGGGTCAGGGTGGTTCTTGCCTCGTTTCCTATAGTATATGCGGTAAGTTCTTTTTGCAGTTTGTAATTGGTGTTATGAGAGACATAGCCGATCCGGCATCTGTCAACAATCGGTGCTTCCTCTTTCTCTCCGATAAAACGGTTGAATTCCGAATTGTTGCTCGTGGCGATAATCAAAGTATCAATGGGCCACTTAAAGCCGTCAATTTCAATATTCCGGTTCTGAATAACCCCAAGATAGACCTGAACCAAATCTTTTTTATTCTTGTATATTTCATCGCTGAAATGAACTCCGCCCCCTGCCACTCTTGCCAATGCCCCGCGTCTTAAATCAAAGCGGTAAGGATTATTTGTATCTGTTATATGAAGCAGACGCTGGATAGATTCTTCCCCAAGCAGATCAACCGCAGAGGATGTTATCTTATCTTTTGCAGGATATTTCCCTGTAATTGTACCAAGACTTTCAGTCAGAGGAACCTTGAACAGCTCCACAAACCGGAGCATTTCATCTATATTTCCATTTGTGAAATTTGTTATATCATTCCATATATATCCGCTGCACGCGCCCAGAGGACGGTAGTTGTCATAAAATTTCTCAATCTCTTTACCTGTAAATCCGATTTGTTTAGCGAGATACTCTTTATTTTCATCTGCTGATTCAAAGAGATTCATTGCCAGAATCATGGGATCCTCATAAGTCTGTGATTCAATAGCTTTGATTCTCCCGTAACTGCCGAGTTTATCCATATTAATGAATCTGAAGGAATATTTCCGGTTTTTGGATATTGTCAGAAATTCACGGTACCGGGAGCAGAGAAATTCCACAAAGAATGTTTTACCATTACCCGGCTCTCCGACAAGCACATACGCCATCTCTTTGGATGATCCTCCTTCGGCAGCATCCTTGACATAAGAGACAAAACTGTTGATCTCATCATACATGCCGATAACATGCTTTGCTCCGGTACGAAATATGCTGAAATCATAAGTTGTCTTTCCGTTTACCACAACTTTTTCAATTTTGCTTCCCAGAATCATTCTTGCAACTCCCTGAAAAGCATTTTCAAAACATCTTTCACCGGCTTTGACAGCAGCCAGATGATGATGAAGTCCGTTATTATTATTTGCCATTGGTTCCCCCTATATGATTTTATCTTTTTATTATAATTGGTTAGCCTATTTTAACTCATAAGATTTTTTGATATTTTCAGAAAAATCATTTTTTTTCAATACAGGATATTGCACAATTAAGAAAAAAAATGTAATTAAATGATTATAACATAAGAATCAGGAATCAGGAATCAGGAATCAGAAATCAGAAATTGACAGTGCCTTATAAAATTGTCTGATGTTAATTAGGATTATAGATAATTTCATAAAGTTAATCTTAATTCTTAATTCACGCTGTAAGATACTTTGTTATAAAATAGCATTTCAGTTTATTATTGCAATAGAAAACTGCTAACTAAAAACCCTAAGTAAAGACCTACGGGGTTTTGGAAACCCCGTAGGTCTTTGCTAAGTACACACCGGCATAAATACGCCTCCGGTTATAAAAAGGCGGACACGCTGCGCTTAGTCCGCCCTACAATTTTTAACAGGCGGTGTAATTATGCCGCTGTGTACTAAGTTTCTTAAAGGAGAATGAAATGAAAAAAATCATTGTAACAGGCTTATGGATTATTCTTTTAACTTTCATGATCTCTTCTGCAAATGCCTTTTTCCCGCGCGGCAGAATCAATGAAAATTTCTCTTATGACAATATGGAATTTATCATTGAAGACGGAAAATGCTGTCTTCAAGGGACTGTTATCAATCAGACTGATAAGCGGCTGGAAAATGTTTCAATTACATTTTATGCCCTTACCATAAATGACAAGACGCTCTGGAAAAAGCGTATCCGTATTAATCTGATTGACAAATATGGAAAATTTAACTTTAAAGAAGAGATAAAAAAGTGTAAAAAAGAAGAGCCGTACAAATGGGAATTTACAGTTAAAGAATAGTACCTGACCGCATTGATTTTGAAGGGCTGTTCTTTGAAGACCTACGGGTTTTTAAAACCATCAGGTCTATAAGCTGTCAGATTCAATGCGGTCAGGTAATAGAAAACTGAATTATAATAAACAAAAAAGGTGGATTATATGGCAGATCCTGTTTATATTGTCGGAATAGATTTAGGAACAACAAATAGCGTTGCCGCTTATACTGAAGCAAAACTTGAAAAAGGTAAAAAACCGAATATCCGTGTTCTTGAAATTCCTCAGTTGGTTGAGACCGGAACAATAGAAAACCGCAAAGTTCTTCCATCCTTTATCCTTGTTCCCGGAAAACATGATGTGCCTGAGGGATCCCTTCAGTTACCATGGGATAAAGATAGCAGAACAGCGGTGGGTGAATTTGCAAGAGAACGTGGGGCAGAGATTCCTAACCGCCTGATTTCATCAACCAAGTCATGGCTTTGCAATCAGATGGTGGACAGAAACAAGCCTATTCTTCCGTGGGAAGCTACAGCAGCAAAAGAGACAGAGACATCTCAGGCTGGAAAACTCTCTCCGATAGAAGCAACAGCGGCTATTTTACGTCATATTCGTGAAGCATGGAATTACACTATGGCAAAAGATGACGAAAATCTCAGAATGGAGAAACAGGATGTTTTTATAACGGTTCCTGCTTCATTTGACGCTGTTGCCAGAGAACTGACAGTCAAGGCATCGGAAATAGCCGGACTTCCGAATATTACCCTTTTGGAAGAGCCTCAGTCTGCTTTTTACTCATGGATTGAATCCGCAGATGGAAAATGGCGGGAGAATATAAAAAAAGGAGACCTGATTCTTGTATGCGATGTCGGCGGCGGAACATCTGATTTTACTCTGATCAGCGTTGCTGAAGAGAACGGAGAGCTTGTATTGGAGCGTACTGCTGTGGGAGAGCATCTTCTGGTCGGAGGGGATAATATGGATTTAGCTCTTGCATACTCAGTTTCACAGCGTATCTCTCCAAAGGGTAAAAAACTTGATTCATGGCAAATGCGCGGTCTGTGGCACAGTTGCAGAAAAGCAAAAGAGACTATTCTGACTGATACTGCTATGAATGAATATCCGGTTACAATTCTCGGCAGAGGCAAAAGTCTGATCGGAGGGACAAAAAAGGCAAAAATCTCCAGAAAAGAGATTGAAGAAGTGATTCTTTTTGGATTTTTTCCGAAATGTGAAAGCACGGAAAAACCTGTTGCTACCAAGAAGACCGGAATAAAAGAGATAGGACTCTCTTATGAGGCGGATCCCGCGATAACCCGTCATCTTGCCCATTTTCTTACCAGACATAAAGGAGAAGATGCAACGCTTAAAATCCCGACAGCAGTGCTTTTTAACGGCGGAGTCATGAAGCCTGAGTCAGTCAGAAAGCAGATACTTGAGGTTATTTCATCATGGGGGACTGATAAATCATCCCCACGTGAGATTGAAAATAAGGATTTTGAGCTGAGTGTTGCAAGAGGCGCGGCATATTACGGGCTTGCACGCCGGGGCAAAGGGATACGGATTCGCGGGGGGCTTAACAAAGCATATTATATCGGTGTGGCAGTGTCGCTCCCTTCGGTTCCCGGTATGCCTATACCTTTAAAAGCATTATGTGTTGCTCCTTTTGGAATGGAAGAGGGAACTCAGGCGATTCTGGCTGATCAGGAGTTTGTTCTGGTTGTGGGAGAATCAGTCAAGTTTGATTTTCTCAGCTCTTCTGTGCGTTTAGATGATACAATAGGGCTGATTATAGATGACTGGGAAGAGGATATAGAGCAGATTACCACAATTGAAACCACCCTTGACGGAGAACCCGGAAGTGCAGTTCCTGTTTTTCTTGAAATAAAGGTCACAGAGATCGGAACGCTTGAAATCTGGTGCGTATCAAGAGAGAATAACACACAGCGATGGAAACTGGAGTTTAATGTCCGGGAGAAAAAGAATTAGGAATTAACGGATTGTAAAAGATAAGAAACTAAGTTTCTTGAAAAAACTTAGTTTCTTGCCAAATAAGGAACAAAGATGCAGGGACATCATCTTATACTCGGAGAGATTAGCGACTTTATTACCGGAGAATCGCTTCAGGAGACGCATGACGAGCAGTACAGGCAGAAATTGGCTCATATCCTTGTGGAAAAAAAAGGGTATCTTAAAAAAGAGATCATTCCCCGTTGGGAACTTCTGATTAAAGCCGGAGATAAAAAAGCAGTTATCAAAATTGATTTTGTGATAAAAATAGCTGATTTCAGGGCAGATAAAATCTGTATGATCATCAAATACGGACCCGGCTCTCTGGTCACCCGCCGCCGTCCGGTACTGGCGGCTTCAAGGCTTCTGGTCCCTTATCAGATTCCCTTAGCTGTAGTAACAAATGGTGACGACGCAGAAATTCTTGACGGCAAAACTGGAAGATTATTGGCATCGGGACTTGACGCTATTCCATCCAAATCTGATCTGATTGGATCACAAGGTCTTCTTGCCAATGCCTCTTTTGAGCCAATATCAGAGCAGAGAGCGGAAAAAGAATCCCGGATTCTTTACGCTTATGAGATTGACGGCAGTTGTCCGTGTGATGATACCGTATGCAGACTGTAAAACACCTACGGGGTTTTCATATTGGATTGAATCAGAATATTTATAAGGATTATTTAGTTCTTAATTAACATTATGACACAGGAATCACACGACCATAATTTCAAGAATCTGTTTCTTGATTTTCCAAAAGAGGCTTTGGAATGGATTTTGCCGCAGGCATCTGAAGAGTGGGGAAAAATCTGTCATATCGAATTTCTCCGGCAGGAGCCGAAAAAGCATAAACTGGCGGATGCCCATTTTTCACTTGATATGCCGATATTATATTCTTTTGAAAATAGACAGTTGCTTTTATGGCTGGTTGAATTTCAGGAGGACAAGGCAAAATTCTCTGTTTACAAGTTACTGCGATATACCACGGATCTGATGGAAGCTTATCCGCAGGCAACGGTAATTCCAGCAGTGATATTCACCGACAGAAAAAAATGGCTTAAAGATGTTAAAAGAAATCTTGAAACCCGTTTCGGCAGCCGTCTCTTTCTGCATTTTGAATATATTTTTGTCAGACTCTTTGAATTCAATGCAAGGGATTATTATCAGAGCAGAAATCCCTTAGTAAAAATTCTGCTGCCGAAAATGAATTACACACAGGAAGAGCGCTGGGAGGTTATCCGCCGGGCATACATAGGTCTGGCTGAACTGCTCTCTCCGCCTCTGTTTGAAAAATATGCAGATTTTATTGACATATATGCAGAAGTGCAGGAAGAGGAACGGAATGCCATTTATGAAGAGATCAGTGAACATAAGGAGACAATCATGATTTTACAGATGCTTAAAAAAGAATACCGCGAAGAAGGACGTGAAGAAGGACGTCAGGAAGGGCGTCAGGAAGGAATTCTTTACGGAAATACAGTTCTCCTAAGCAGACAGATTGCAAAAAAATATCATCTTTCCCTTGAAGAACTGACAGAAAAACTGGAAGGGCTTAATGCTGAAAATTTGCTGTATCTCGGAGAGCTTATTCTTGAATCCGATTCATTTGAAAATATAGAGAAATGGATTCAGGGAAGAAAGCATAAACAATAAATTCACCGCTGATAAGAAACTAAGTTTCTTTAAAAACTTAGTTTCTTCCGCAAATTTTTTAGATATATTATAAAAGTAAAAACAACTTTGTACGATAAATTAAGGTAATTCAGGAGAATAAGATAATGAAGGAAAAATATGAGCCAATATCTGTTGAATCCAAATGGCAAAAAATATGGGAAGAATCAGAACTCTTTACAGTAAAAGAGGATACTGACAAAAAAAAATATTATCTGCTTGAAATGTTTCCTTATCCATCAGGAAAAATTCACATGGGGCATGTGAGAAACTATACTATCGGCGATGTTGTTGCCCGGTATAAAAGAATGAAGGGATTTAATGTATTGCATCCGATGGGATGGGACGCATTTGGTATGCCTGCGGAGAACGCCGCTATTCAGAACAATACGCAGCCTGCAAAATGGACTTATGCCAATATTGATTATATGAAGTCCCAACTGAAGCGCATGGGCTTTTCTTATGACTGGAAACGTGAAGTTGCAACCTGCAAGCCCGAATATTACAGATGGGAGCAGTGGCTCTTTTTAAAAATGTATGAAAAAGGTATGGCATACCGTAAAGAATCTTTTGTAAACTGGTGTGAAACCTGTCAGACTGTTCTTGCAAATGAGCAGGTGGAGGCTGGGCTTTGCTGGCGATGCGGGAAACAGGTACGTCAGAAAAAGCTGTCGCAGTGGTTTTTCAGAATCACAGATTACGCGGATGACCTGCTCGAATATTGCGATAAATTGCCGGGGTGGCCAGAGAAGGTCATCACCATGCAGAAAAACTGGATTGGAAAGAGTCACGGAGCATATATCCGATTTTCCAATAGAAAATTCTGATAAGCATATCATGGTTTTTACTACCCGTCAGGATACTGTTTTCGGAGCGACATTTATGTGTCTTGCACCGGAACATCCATTAGTTCCTGAGCTTTCAAAAGGGAAAGAGCAGGAGAAAGAAGTCGCGGCATTTGTTGAACGAATACTGTTGCAGGACAGAAGCAGCAAGGCTTTGGAGAATTATGAAAAAGAAGGAGTTTTTACAGGCTCATATTGCATTAATCCTGTAACAGGCAGACGGATGCCGATTTATACCGCCAACTTTGCTCTGATGGGATACGGAACAGGCGCGGTTATGTCCGTACCCGCACATGATCAGCGTGATTTTGATTTTGCCAAAAAATACGGTATGGATATTATTGTAGTGGTGAATCCCCATGACAAAAAACTTGATCCGTCAACTATGACAGAGGCTTATCCAGATGAAGGAAACATGATCAATTCCGGTAATTTTGACGGATTAAACAGCAAACAGGCATTGGATTCTATAGGCGAATATCTTGAAAAGAAAGGGATCGGAGAGCGTACCGTGAATTTCAGGCTGAGAGACTGGGGAATCTCAAGACAACGCTACTGGGGTGCGCCGATTCCTATGATTCATTGTGAAAAATGCGGAGTTGTTCCTGTTCCTTATGAGGATTTGCCTATTTTACTGCCTGAAAATATTGATCTTCTGGATGGAGGAAAAACACCGCTTCCGACTCTTGATTATTTTGCAAAGACCCGATGCCCCAAATGCGGCTCTCCTGATGCTAAAAGAGATACAGATACTATGGATACATTTGTGGAGTCATCATGGTATTTTGAACGGTTTTGCAGCTCTGATTATAATAAAGGAATGTTTGATCAAAAAGCTGTGGATTACTGGATGCCTGTGGATCAGTATATCGGCGGCGTTGAACATGCAATCCTGCACTTGCTCTATTCCCGATATTATACCCGTGTGTTAAATGATTTCGGACTTATAAAATATAAAGAGCCGTTTACCCGGCTGCTTACTCAGGGAATGGTCTGCAAAGAGACTTTCTCCTGCCCTGAGCATGGTTTTCTTTTCCCGGAGCAGGCAATCGGGAGCAAAGAAGATTGCAAGTGCAGCAGATGCGGAAAACCGGTTACTGTCGGCAGAGTTGAAAAGATGTCCAAGTCCAAAAAGAACGTGATTGATCCGAATCTTCTTATGGAAAAATACGGGGCAGATACTACAAGGCTCTTCTGTCTTTTTGCTGCTCCGCCTGAAAGAGACCTTGAATGGAGTGAACAGGGTGTTGAAGGGAGTTACCGCTTTTTAAACCGGGTGTGGCGGCTTACTCTTGACTGGATGGATATAATCAGAGATGTGAAGCCTTTTACCGGCAGTCCTGATGAATTGGAAGGGGATATTCGTGATCTGTATAAAAAAATTCATCAGACAATAAAAAAAGTAACAGGAGACATTGAAGATCGGTTCCATTTTAACACAGCAATCAGCGCTGTCATGGAACTGGTCAACGCCATGTATGCGGTTAATGAAGTCAGGAGCCAGAAGTCAGGAGCCAAAAACGCCGGCGTCATGAGATTTGCCATTGAATCAACTGTGCTGCTTTTGTCTCCTATGGTTCCGCATTTTGCTGAAGAGGTATGGGAAGCTCTCGGATATAAAACAAGTATTCTGACGGCTTCATGGCTCACATATCGGGAAGATGCCTTTGTCAAAGATGAACTTATTATTGTTATTCAGGTGAACGGCAAGTTGAGAGGCAAATTCACTATCAGTGCGGATGCAGATGATGAGGCAATAAAAGCAAAAGCTCTTTATGATGAAAATGCACAGCGGTTTATCGGGGGAAAACCGATCCGGAAGATTATTGTGGTTCAGAAGAAACTGGTGAATATTGTAATATAAAGAACCTAACCCCCTGCCCCCTTCCCGAAGGGAAGGGGAGAATATGAACTCCCCCTTCCTTTCGGGAAGGGGGCAGGGGTTAGGTTGACAGAACTTAATTTTTCAATATGTTAAAAAAGAGCCGCCGGATGTTGGATACCCCGCTGCTCTGATGCTAACAATTTGTTTCCGCACACTCTTTTTTTAAAAAAACCTTTGCGGAAACTCGTTTCTTCTTCCGCCTGATCGCGGGAGTCTCCAAAGAGGTAAAAAAATGAAAGATATAAAGATCATGCTGGTGGATGACGAGGAAAGATTTCTTGCAACCACCCGGAAATTACTTGAGAAAAGAGGATATGATGTCCAAACCGCATCAAGCGGGACAGAGGCATTGGAAAAATTAAAAAAACATGATATTCATGTGGTTATT
The DNA here is from genome assembly GCA_963806835.1 of uncultured delta proteobacterium. Taxonomy (GTDB): domain Bacteria; phylum Desulfobacterota; class Desulfobacteria; order Desulfobacterales; family CAWEAR01; genus CAWEAR01. Next base: position 83,802 of record CAWEAR010000003.1, on the reverse strand, counting down.
CTGGATGTTAAAATGCCCGGTATGGACGGCATTTCCACGCTGAAAGAGATTAAAATGCGTTTTCCGTTAGTTGAAGTGATCATGCTGACAGGACACGGTACAATAGAATTTGCAGTGGACGGATTAAAGGCAGGAGCAACTAATTTCCTGATGAAGCCGTCTGATCCGAATGAACTTATTGCCAAAGCAGAGGAGGCGTTTGCAAAACGGCAGCAACTGGAAGAGAGAATCCGTTTAGCTCAAATGCACAATGTTTAGATTTCCGAAGTATTCAAAACTTAAAAGAAGCCAAGCGTGTGTAGGTCGGGTCAGCGCAGCGTAACCCGCCCTGCAAAAATTTCAGAAGCCGGTATTCCAGTCGCAAAAAGGAAAAAATGAAGAAAAGAACCCTCAATTTTAAACTCATCACAGGCGGGATTCTCAGTGTATTAATCCCTCTTATTGTGTCAGGTCTCTTTTCTGTTGTTTCAGCATCAAAAGCTCTTAAAAATATCTCCTGTGAACGGTCTGTTCTTATGGCAAAAATAATTGCGGATAAAACTAATCTTCTGCTTCACGAAGAGATGAAGATTACAAGAGAGCTTTCCGTAGGAAATACAACCATTGATGTTGCTGAAAAAGTATCCATATCCGGAATAGAAAACTCTGTCAGAGAGATTCAAGATATGGATCGCAAACTTGCCGGATTTATGAGTCAGCTTAGTAACGGATATGAGACGGTATATGCGGCTGATAAAAACGGAATAATTTTTTCTGATGGAACAAATGGAATTTACAAAGGAATTTCAGTTGCAGATCGGGAATATTTTCATGCGGCAAAATCCGGCAAAGTCAGCGTATCTGATCCGATTATATCAAAGGTAACCGGAAATATAGTTGTCAGCGTGTGTGCGCCGATCCCGTCATGCAAAAACAACTGGTGCGGTGTAGTTGTATCTGTTATAAAAATCGGTTTTATTACCGATATTGTAACCTCGCTGAAAATAGGTAAAACAGGGTATCCGTTTATGGTGGATAAAAAAGGTCTGCTTATTGCCCATCCTAATAAAGCACATATCCTCAAAACAAATATTACCGGGATAGAAACTATGAAAACTATCACAGAAAGGATGTTGGCCGGAGAAACAGGATTTGAATCTTACAGTTTTGAAGGATTTCAGAAATCAGCGGGCTTTGCGCCTGTTGAAATAACCGGATGGAGCGTGGGGGTTACTCAGAATAAAGAAGAATTTCTGGCGGCTGTTTATTCTATCAGAAACTTGACATTGATTGTCGGTATTTTTTTTCTGTTTGTTACTCTCTTTGGTGTACTCTGGTTTGCACGCGGAATAAGCAAGCCTATCAGCCATGCTGTAAAAATGATCAACGATTCATCTAATCAGATTTCAGTTTCATCAGATAAAGTTGCAAAAGCAAGCAACTCTATTGCAGATGAAACACTTCAGGAGGCAGCATCTGTTGAGGAGACCTCTGCGGCACTGGAAGAGATGGCATCTATGACTGTATGTATTGCTGACAGTGCAAGTCAGGCGGATAATTTAGTGAAAGAGGCAAATAAGGTGATCGAACATGCCAATGAATCTATGATTAACCTTAACCGCTTTATGAATGATATTTCAAGAACCGGCACAGAAACACGTGAAATTATTAAGACTATCAGTGAAATTGCATTTAATACAAATCTTCTCGCCCTGAATGCGGCGGTTGAAGCTGCCAGAGCAGGCGGTAAAGTCGGAGCCGGGTTTGCGGTTGTAGCGGATGAAGTAAGAAAACTTGCTTTACGGACATCTGATGCCGCAAAAAATACTTCTGCTTTAATAGAAAGTTCTGTTAAAACGATTCATGACGGTTCAGATATTGTTCAGGCGGCTATTAAAGCATTTGAGGAAGTTGCTGAAAGTGTATCAAGGCTATCTAAGCTGGTGGCGGAGATCACAGCCGCATCCAATGAACAGAGTCAGGGGATTTCTCAGATTAGTAAAGCGGTAATTGATATAGACAGACTCATACAGCAGAGTGCGATCAATGCGGAAAAATCCGCGGCAGCTTCAGAAAAAATGAATGAACAGGCAGAACAGATGAGAGGGGTTGTCAGTAATCTTATTTCTATTGTAAAAGGTGTTAGGTGTTAAGAAATATCCATCATAAAACCTAAAACTTAACACTCAAAACTTAATCAGACATTGAAGGTATTAAAAACCTTCAATGTCTGTTTATATTGTTATTATTTCATTTCCTTAGCATCTCTGCTGCCTTGCCAGAACTCCCAAACAATAACGCCTATCAATCCTCCGACAGCTAAAACCGGGATAGCAGGTACAAGTGCCAGGGCTTTAGCAGCCAAAGTCTTTCCACCGGTTGCTCCGGCAGCTTTTGCTGCAGTAACAGCCTTTACCGCTTCCGCTCCGGCAGCAGCTTTTGCCGCCTCTGCTCCGATAACAGCCTTTGCCGCGCCTACTTCTGCCACTTTTTCAGCAGCCGTTGCTAATCCTTGTTCAATCATAATTCCCCTCCTTACCTATTAATTCAAGGTTAATAAAAGATTTATAAATCTTACCACATCACTGATAATAAATGCAAGCCTCCTTGCACGCAATCACAAAAAGTTCTTAGTATCGCCTTTAGGCGGTCTGGCTTGTATTACGGACTTTTCAGCACCGCCTGAAGGCGGTACTACAAACTACATCTGTTTACAGGTATTTTTTTATTACTTCCTGTTTCCGCTCTGCTATGCTGTCTATTATTGTTTGAGCTTTTCTTATTTTGGTTTCCTGTTTTTCGACTTTATCAACGAGGACTTTTTGAGTTTGAATATCAGGAACAGGAATTTGGAAACTTTCATAAAATGACGCCGGCACCGGCGGCTTTTGCCGCAGTAACAGCCTTTACCGCTTCCGCTCCGGCAGCAGCTTTTGCCGCCTCTGCTCCAATAGCAGCCTTTACCGCGCCTACTTCTGCCACTTTTTCAGCAGCCGTTGCTAATCCTTGTTCAATCATAATTCCCCTCCTTACCTATTAATTCAAGGTTAATAAAAGATTTATAAATCTTACCACATCACTGATAATAAATGCAAGCCTCCTTGCACGCAATCACAAAAAGTTCTTAGTATCGCCTTTAGGCGGTCTGGCTTGTATTACGGACTTTTCAGCACCGCCTGAAGGCGGTACTACAAACTACATCTGTTTACAGGTATTTTTTTATTACTTCCTGTTTCCGCTCTGCTATGCTGTCTATTATTGTTTGAGCTTTTCTTATTTTGGTTTCCTGTTTTTCGACTTTATCAACGAGGACTTTTTGAGTTTGAATATCAGGAACAGGAATTTGGAAACTTTCATAAAATGACGCCGGCACCCGTCTATGTCCGCTTGAACCGGTCATTTTAGTCTTTGCCTCATTTCTGACAGATTCCCGATTTAAAAGAGCAAAAACATATTTGACCAATGCTGTTTTTTCGTCAACACGGATAACATGAAATTCAGAGCTTCCCATGCCAATGCCGTTAGTTAATCCTGTTGCAACGGCACATTTGCCGTTTTCCATACACGGGGTAATTTTAGCAATAATAATATCGTTTTCTTTGAAATAGGTATAACTGCTTTTTTTCAAATCTTTAAGCAATCTGTCTTCTTTGTGAGAAATAAAACCCTCTTCACTTACCGATGCCATTTCAACAAATGATACCATAATCTTTTCATCAACATCTTTTATTTCGGTTTTGGATGGATTCACAATTGAAATATCAGATATTTTTTTTGTCTGACATCCTTTGTTGAAAATCTCCGTGATCTTATTTTCAATCTCTTTTTTTGCATCTTCAATTTCTCTCCCGGTTTTTTCAAATTCTTTATCTGTTGCTTCACATTCCTGAACAATCTGCTTTTGTATATCAAGCGGCGGTATGGGGATTTTGATATTAATTAAGTTTGTATGATTTAAACCGCCTTGAGCAGCGCCGGTAACATTCTGTTTTAACATATTCTGACCCAATTCTGAGAATAGAAAATTAAAAAGATAAATCTGCCTGGTTAAATCTGAGTTTCTTAAAATAAAAACATGCTCATTAATCATAGCTTTCCTGTCATTAAGTTCATTTCTCAGTAAAGCGGTTTTACCAGTTAATGCTCCATCTTTACAAATGAGAATATCATTTGTTTTTAAAACACCTCTTATTGCAGATTCAAAAAATGCTTCAGAAACATATTTGGGTTCTGCAAGGTTAATGTGTCCATTGAAATTGTGAATATGTTCACCCCCTAAACTTAAACAGCCATCTGAAATATTTCCTACACCCCCCTTGGGACGGCTACCGCTTTCTATAGTATCAACAATATCTCCCAAATTCACCAAATCCCATTTTGTATCAATAACAATATCTTTCTTTGGAGTCAGGCTGATAGCTTTATTAAATTCTTTGCGTGAAAAATCAAGCATATCAATTAATTTTGCAGTAGTTACATACTCTTTCAGTGCATCAGGAATAACAGCAGGCTTTCCGTTAAAGTTGGCGCGGATAACGCTGTTTATCTTTTCAGTATTATCAAGATTTTTTGAGTCATAAAGCGGCGTCTGAATATTATTCAGATTCAGAATATTGCTCAGTACCCGGACATCATCTTCTTCAAGGTTTGCATCTGTATCATTATCATTGCTTTTTATATCACTTGGGGTAATCACCTCGCCGCCAAGATATTTAATCCCTTCATTACCTTTGGCGCTGCTCCATTCATAACCGAAAAATTTTTTCTTCGCATTGTTGTCTGTAGGCGTTCTTACAATAACAACTTCGGCAGGATTCGGATTTGCCTCGTCAGATTTCAGACTTGCCAACACAAAATAATATAGCTTCTCTTTTTCAGCACTTATCAGATATTCCAGAAATCTTTTATCCAATTCAGCTTTTTGCTCTTCTTGACTCATAGCTTTAAAAGTTCGCTGTTTTTTCAGGTTTTTAATTTCAGGGGAATTATCAAAATCTTTACGATATTCTTTAAACAGATCCAATCTTAAAACATTTTCATTTGGCGAACCTTCAAGCAGGGTTTTATAATCATCAAAATTATATTCAAGATGATCGCAGTATTTTTTTATGAAATGCTCATCAGCAAAAATAACATCTTTGGACATATCATTTTTAAACCAGGCATCCACACGGTTTTTATAATGATCCGCAGATGAAGGATTCTCTTTTCTCCGTTTTAAGAAGAGGGTTACGGTGTTTGTTCCTGTTTTCCCAAATGTACCGCTGCCAAACTCAGCAATTGCAATAATATGAAAATATTTGATGATTATCTCACGGGTCCCGACATACACATTCTGCTTTTTTGATCTCTGCTTACTGCTCCCCTTTGAAAGAATAGAAGAAGGAACAATAATCCCTGCTATGCCGTCAGGTTTTAAAAGCTGTTTTGCCCGCTCAATAAAAAAAGCCTCTATGCTGTTGTTATTTGCAAAGCTCTTATCATCTATGGTTTCAATCAATTCAAATCTTTTCCGGTCAGTATCATTAAGTGTTTCCAGAAATCCTTTCACACTGAAAGGCGGATTTGAAACCAGAACAGAATATTCATTATCCCTGACTTTAAAGCCGTTATCCTGTTGTCCCGGATTTTCAGTTAACGCATCGTTGTAAATAATTTTAATTGCATCCTGTCCATACATAAAAGCTGAAACTTTTGCAACCTTTGAAAGTCGGTATTCTTTTTCAATTCCGACTATTTCAGGATAATATTCTGTAATATCAGCTTTTTTATGCTTTGCTACATAAGGTGCAATCTGCAAAGCATATTCGTTTAAAAAATGTCCCGCGCCGCAGGCGTAATCAATAACCTTTGGAACATCTTCATTTTCCATGATGATCTTTTCAAGCGGAAGTGAGGCAAGAATAAATTTGACAATCGGCATCGGGGTAAAAAACTGCCCTTCGCTCTGCTTAATCCCCTGATCAAGAAAGCCCTCGAACATATCGCCAAGAAACTGATTCTGCTCACTGGTTTTCAGGCGGATATTCTGCAACATCTTAACAATTTTCAGCAGAACAACGGCATTCTGATAAAATAGCGTTTCATTATGAACATCAATAAATGCAAAGTCATTGTTTGTAAAGAATTTCAGTTGAAGAAAATATTTTTTTATAGTCTTTTTTGTTGCATCAGGATCATTTTTGAAGAAACGGAATGCTTCATCAATTGCAGTATTGTCAATATAAGTAACAGCCTCGCCTAAAAAGAGTTTCATGCCTGACTGGTAAAGCTGCTGCAAGCGATCCTGCAAGTCAAAATAACTGTCATAAGCAATCCCTTTCCAGTAAAACTTCAGTTCATCAGGATTTTGCTCTTCATCAACAATTTTACACAGAAACAGGTTTACCAGTTTGTCAAAGGCGTTTTCACGTCCTGAAACATTGTGTTGTCTTAGAATAGTGGCAAACTCATGATATTTTCCCTGAATATCTTTATTGCTGACAATTTGGAGGTCATTCAGTGAAAATTTCTGTTTGCCGATGTGATATGCCGGAATATCTTCATTTGCTTTAAAATTGCATGTTTGGCGTTCATTTACAATAAGAGCTTTATCTTCAGGATAAATCAGTTCTTCCTTTTCAAAATCAACTTTCAGAGAGGCGTCAATATCTTTAAACGATTTTGAATATATCTCTTTACTTTCGGTAAATCCGAGATATTTCAGCAGGTCTTTCAGATTATCTTTGTTTATCATGTTTGCTCTGAAAAACCCTAAGGGTTTTGGAAACCATTAGGGTTTATTATTGTATGTTTAATAATAATACCAGATTGTTCTGTAATCAGAAACATCCTCTCCTCTTGTCTTTAATCTCTCAAGATAATTATAAATTGAAACATCTGTATAAATATAAGTACCTATCAGAGAATACTTCTTTTCCCAGGGATGAAATTCATAAACCCTTCTCCCGTTCGGCAATATGGAGATAACATCATGATGCTGATATGCTCTCAGATAATTTTTCCCAAGCCTCGGTACATTAAAGACAATTTCATCAGTTCTGACAGTTCCCGGTAGAAGCCGAGCCTCTTCAATCTGCTCCTGAAGGAGTCTGGCAATCGGAACACGGTAATCATCAGTCTCCTCTTTTCCCTTTGTATTGAATGTATAATAAGGGGTAACACCGATCAGACGCAGTTTATGTCTGAGAGCCGCGGCTTCAAACTTCCGGGAATTATAAAAAGTATAAACTAACTGATTATAAACGTCAATCCCGTAACGCTGGAATTTCTGTACAGCATCCATTGCCTGCGGAGTTATTTCATAAGGATGCTCAATATGTGTAATAACAATAATCTCTCTTTTTCCGGGATGGTGAAACCTGTTCAGATCTCTTACCAGAGAATCGGTTATGCGCTGAGGAAGTGTTACCGGAACCCTTGTTCCGATTCGGATTCTTTCAATATGTCCGATATCTGAAAGATTAGAAAGAAGCGATGCAATCTTTTCATCTGAAAGAACCAGAGGATCGCCGCCGGTAATCAGCACTTCATTGATTTCAGGAGTATCTGCTATCCATTGAATCGCTTTTTCAAGTTTCTCTTTTCCCATAGCAGCATGAGGTGAATAAACATCTTCAATCTCCCAGTTTCTCTGGCAATAGACGCATATCTGAGGACATGTCAGAATCGGCTTGAGAATGACAATATTCGGATAACGCCGGGTAATTCCGTCAATCGGTGATGTATCATTTTCAAGCATAAAATCCATTGAATACGCGCCGATTTCACGGTTTGCCTTCATCTTCTCAACATAACTGACAGACGGGATCACCTGAGCGCGCACAGCATTGTCATTTCCGCGGTTCGGCTCTTCATCCATAAGGGAAAGGTAATAAGGAGTAATGCCAAACGGAATCTTATATTCACGGGCAAGTTCTACTGCATGATACTGGTCATCAGTCAGTTTGATAAGCGAACTCAGAGTTTTAACATCTCTGATAATATGGCTTGTGTGCCAGTTCCATTTTTCCCATTCAAGATCTGTTGCTTTGAAATACTTTAAAATCCTTGCTTTGTTCAGACTGCGGATACGGACTATCTTATCATCCAGACCGCAGGCATATCTGACCATGAACTGATTTGATATTCTTGCTGTTTTTGATAAATCCTCAGACCTGAGTATAGAAGCCTTTCTCCCCTCATATTTCATAAATTCAGGCATCTCTTCAGCATAGATTCCTGATTTACCGACAATCCCTCTCATGAGATGTTCAAGCTCCGCAAAAAAGCCGGGATCAGGTTTTTCAGTTTCATCATAATTTTCTTTCTGAAGCAGATCAATCAGATATTGAAGAAAGCTGTAGCCTGCAAGTCTTTCACTTCTTGAAGATAGAATATTTCTGAATACGGTTACTGCGCTGCGGGTCAGTATCCATTCAAGAGGCGGAATAGTCGGGTCTTCTTCAAATACAGCAAAGAACATTTCAGATAAGAATAAGCGGATCCTTTTTCTTTTCACTTCTATCTGATCAGAGGACAGAAGAATATTCCTTAACGCGGGAACAATATCAAGAATTTCAAGTAATCTTTCTTTTACATTTTCCATAATTTCCCCTCCCTTTTTTTGGTAGTGGGTCAAACCGGTTGATAAATCAAATTTGATTCAGTATTTTTAGACATTTATATATTTTATCAACTGATTTGACCCACTACCCTTTTTTTAATGATTTGATAGATTGAAGCCTCAGCCATTCTTACGGGACTCAGATCAAAATGGAATATCATCAATATCAATAGTATCAACAGTTTCTCTTTCCTTTTCTCTTTTAATCTCTGACATTTTTCTTTGAATCTCTCTGATTTCATCCTGATTTTTTACGATATCAACTATTTTATTGGTTAATTCATAAATTTTTTTAGCATCTTCATTAGTTATATTTCTAATATCATTAGCTTTCAAATTTATTTCGTTTAAAAGAAGCAAGAAGTTATCCGTCAAAGAGGATATTTCATCATAATCAAGCAGCCTCAAATTTAAAGAGAACTTTCTCAATGCACTGGAAAAAGTCATCTTTTCACTGATACCATTTTCAATAATCAGATTTTTCAAAATTTTCTGACATATTAACACAGTTGCCAAATAATCACCTTTTTGGAGACGAGTAAGAGCCTCGAAAAAAGATACCGGCATATCAAAAGCAGTAGGATTTGAATAATAAGCAATACCTTTCGGATAATGGTATTCATAACCAAAGTGCCAATCAGGATTCAAATCAAAATCAAAGCACTTGATATAAATCAAATCCTTACAGAATTCACAAGTTGCAAGTGTATGGAAATGACGGGTTTCTCCATAATGATATGATGATTCTCCTGGAACCATAATCGTATGTTCGGCATTAAATCTTGCGTCAGCTCCGCAATGTGGACAAACTAGACGAATCCAATCAATTCCATCGTGATCGAGCAAGTCTTCTCCTGTTATCTTTAGTTCAAATTCAGGTTCTTTATTCATATATTTCCTTATTTGATATCTTATATTATTCCAACAAAAATATGTCGCTCCTACGGAGCTTTGCATCAGAATGTTCTGCTGATGCTACAAATATGTCGTCCCTAACGGGACTTTATCAGCGCGTAGGTCGGATTAGCGAAGCGTAACCCTACATCCGTCTGATAATCCTATTCGCCTCCTGAACCGCTGATAATCCTGATTTTTATGATGACCATGATGTTTATCAGCGAAATCAGTTTATAGGATGGACAAAGTGCAGCGTTTCCACCTTTTTTTGTTGTAAACCCTTAGGGCTTTTGTTATGGCGGACACGCTATCGCTTAGTCCGCCCTACTGCTTATCAACATTGAATTTAAAAATAAATTTATGTAGAAGACGGTTCTTCTTTTGACGGCTCAAGATATTCTGCGACAGTTGCTTTTATCATATCGGAATATTTATAAATATCATTTACATTTTCTATGAATTCTTTGGTCTGATTTTTATGAGTAAACAAACCGATATATTTTTTGGATGTTTTAAAAAAAAGGCGGCAAATAGGCTTCCGATTATTATCATCTAACAGAATACCGCAATAGCTTTTTGTATTTCTTGCTGAAATACGTCCGGGATTCGATCATTTTGCTGACTATTGCCTTGATTATGTTATAGCCGTCTGTTTCTTCATGAGTTACAAGCAGAACTTCTTCTTCATTTTCTTCCTGAACGGGAGGCAGCTCTTTTTCAGTCTTTTCCTCTTTTACATTTTCAAGAGCCGATTTCAGGCGATCATTGATTTTTTCACGGATGAACTGACTAAGAGCGTCCTTAACTATCACAGAAAATTGTTCCCGGACAGATTGAGTCATACGCCCGGCATATACCTGACTTACAAAGAATTTGATAAACTCCTCAGATGGATTAACAATTTCATCAGCAAATATTCGCTTTATAGCATTTGTATATTTTAAAATGCTGCCGATGTCAGAATATTTTCTAAAGAAAAATTTGACTTGGAAAATTTTTTAAGCTCTTCCAACTGATGATCATCAAAGTTCAAAAGATGGAATTCAAAAAAGGGCTTTGAATCCATTTTATTTGCTTCATCTATATCTGAGTAAAACTTATATAAAATGCCGTTTGTCAAAATTCCGAAATGGCTTTCTGTTACAGAAAAATACCTGAACAATTGAGACATTTTTTCTTGTTCCAGATCGCTGTCGCTTCTTTTACATTCTATTAACATGATTATTGAATCATCTTTTTTAATGGCATAATCAACTTTTTCGCCTTTTTTTGTTCCTACATCTGCTGTAAACTCCGGGATAACTTCAAGAGGATTGAAAACATCATATCCAAGAGCATTGATAAACGGCATCACAAACGCATTTTTAGTAGCTTCTTCTGTTTTGACGTGTTCCATCTGCTTGGGAATACGCAAGGCTATCTCTTTAATTTTATCAATTAAATCCATTTCTGCCTCCATTTTTACAGATATATTGAAACCCTAACGGTTTGAAAAACCTTTAGGGTTTCAGTTTGTATGGTGAACTATTCTTTTTCATTTGCCGAATTTTGAGGATCTGATTTACCGTCAATTTTTGATCCAAGTTCTTTAACCCCTTCTGTACCTCTCCAGACCTGCCATACGATCAATCCGCTCATTCCCAAAAAAGATACCATACTGATAATATTAGAAAAAAATAATGCTTTGGCTATAGCGGCGATCAGCTTGTTGCTTCCAAGAATCTTTACTGTTGTAACCATTTTAGTACCCTCCTTTTATAATAATATCTACAGGGATTTGGTATAAGAAAAGGATTAACAGCCCTGTATCCTGAAATCTACAGGGATTTGGTATAAGAAAAGGATTAACAGCCCTGTATCCTGAAATCTACAGGGATTTGGTATAAGAAAAGGATTAACAGCCCTGTATCCTGAAATCTACAGGGATTTGGTATAAGAAAAGGATTAACAGCCCTGTATCCTGAAAAATCCCCTTCTTAACCCAAATCCCTGTAGATAATCTACAAACTCTCCAGCACATTATCTAACTCATCAATGCTGAGACCGTCATAATCAAGATCGCTTGGGGTAATCTCTGTATCTTCAATACTCATACAATGGCGGATGATCTTCTGCAAAGCATCTTTAAAATCTGCTCCCAATTTCTCCATGCTCTCCGACTTAAATGCGTTCTGATTATAGATAACAGAAATCTTCAGTATTCCCTGCATAATTTCACCATTGATGTCAATATCATGAATCAGTTCAGAATCAGGACTTACTGATTTGCCGTATGATTCTTTTGCGATCTGAAAACGACCTCTCATTGCTTCATCAAATTCCCCCATGTAATTGAAAATGATCTGCGGCTGACAGTCAAAGGAAATATCCTGTTTATTCTCCGGTGATGTCAGATATTTCAGTATGCCGTAACCGATTCCTTTGTTTGGGATTCTTCTCAGCATCTCTTTGATATGCTTAATCTGATAACCAATATCTTCTGAATCAGGAAGCTCCAGCAATACCGGATACATGGTTGTAAACCACCCCACAGTTCTGCTTATGTCAAGATTACTCTCTCCGAGTCTCTCTCTGCCATGCCCCTCCAGCGTGATCAGAGTCCTGTTATCCCCGTGCCAAATCTTCATAGAAGAGGCAAAAGCTGTCAGCAAAATATCGTTAATCTCAGTGTTATAAGCATGGTTTACTTTTGTCAAGAGAAATTCAGTTTCATCTTCGGATAATGAGAAATTCAGAGTCCGGGTATCTTTTACAAGAGATTTCTGAGTATCTGATTTATCATAATCTTTTGGAAATGATCCAACCTGTACGGATTCGATTGCTTTCCAATATTCTTTTTCTTTCAGAATATCCGCTGTATCTGCATATTCTTTTATATGCTCCGCCCATGCTTTAAAAGAATCTGTTTTCAATGGAAACTGAATCGCTTCCCCTGACAGATACTGCTGATAGCCGTTAAGAATATCTTCAGCCAGAATACGCCACGAAACGCCGTCAACAACAAGGTGATGAATCACAATCAGCAGGCGATCCCCGTCATTCAGCTTGAATAAAACAACTTTCATCAAAGATTCTGTAGCAATATTAATACCTGCCTGAACCTGATTGGCATAAGATTCCATTCTGACAGGAGCATTATCCGCATCTTTCAAATTTACAGATTCAAAGCTGAGGGGATAATCAATCCCGCAATTCTCCTGAATAACCGTATCACCATCTATGGAATATCTCATTCTCAGGGCATCATGATGCTCCTGAATTTTTTCAAAAACAGCCCTGAGCGAATCCTCATTAAAACCCTCTTTTGAATAAAGCATTTCAGATTGGTTAAAATGGTTTACGGTGATGTCAGGGCAGCCACAGGGGGCTGCCCCTACATTATGATGCGTAAAAAACCATGACTGAACCGGCGTCAACTTTACAATCCCTGTTATCAGGCACTGATCAGTCATATTCTCTTCATTTATTACATTTTCAGAGAGTTCCGCGATGGTCGGATACTGAAAAATATCACGTACCTCTATCTTTAAATGCTCCTGCCGGAGCCGGGAGACAATCTGAATTGCTTTGATGGAATCCCCCCCAAGTGCAAAATAATTGTCATAAATTCCAATCCCCTCTCTTCCCAGTATTGACTGCCAAGCCTTGAGCAACTGCTCTTCAATATCATTCCTGGGTTTGGCTGATATTGTACTCCCGCCCAATGCGGCTTTTTCAGGAGACGGCAGAGCTTTTCTGTCAACTTTGCCGCTGGCGTTCAATGGCAGACGGTTCATCGGAACAAAATAGCCCGGTATCATGTAACCGGGAAGAGATTCTCCAAGAAAACGGCGAAGTTCAGATACATCCAATTCCTTATCACTTGTAAAATAAGCGATCAGCTCTTTGTTAAACCCGTCTTCACGGGTTCTGGTCATCACCACTGACTGATTTATATCAGGATGTTTCAACAAGCTATTTTCAATCTCTCCAAGCTCAATCCGATACCCCCGCACCTTGACCTGATCATCATTGCGCCCGTAAAAATCAATAATCCCATCCGGTCTCCAACTCCCCATATCCCCGATGCGGTACATGCGTTCACCCGGCTTAAACGGATGCGGAACAAATTTTTTTGCTGTCAGTTCCGGTACATTCAAATATCCTCTTGCAACCCCGTCTCCTGCGGCGCAGATTTCTCCCGGAATTCCGACAGGTACAACTCTGTCATTTGCATCAAGAATAAGAATCTGTGTATTTGCAACAGGCTTGCCAATCGGAATCTCTTTTTCATAAAACTGATCAATCAGATGAAATGTCGTAAAAATCGTATTCTCTGTTGGACCATAGCCGTTCAGAATTGCCAAATCCGGGTAAGCGGCTCTGACTTTGTTAATATGATAGGCAAAAAGTTTTTCTCCGCCGATAATCAGAGTTTTCAATCCTTGAAAAATTGTTATATCCGATTCAGTCAGTTGGTTAAAGAGACTTGTGGTCAGCCACATGGTTTCGATTTTATGGCGTTTCATAAACTGATTCATCCGGGGTGCCTCGATAATTGTGCCTTCCCGCGGCAGACATAAACAGCACCCGTTGACCAGCGCGCCCCATATTTCAAAGACTGAAACATCAAAGGTCAAGGCGCAGGTTTGAGCCACGCGATCCCCGATTTTAAACGTCATATAATCAGGATGCAGAACAAGCCGTGAAACCGAGTGATGCTCCACAAGGGTTCCTTTTGGTTTGCCGGTGGAACCTGATGTATAAATCACATAGGCAAGGCTTTGTCCATTTTGCGAAGGTACCCTGAAATCCGGCAGATGAAGATTATACTCTGTATTCTTAAAATATTCAGCAAGATCAATCGCTTTTATCTCAGCATACCGGGAAAGAGAATCAGTATGCTTTGCATCTGAAAGTATCACACGGCATCCTGCATCCTGAATTATATACTGAATCCGATCAGACGGATATGAAGGATCTATAGGAACATAAGCACCGCCTGCTTTCAGAATTCCGAGAATGGCAACAATCATCCATTCGCTTTTATCCATAAGCACGCCGACACATTCTTCCAGCTTAATTTCATAGTTATCTTTTAACAGATAAGCAACAAGATTAGCACGGGTATTCAGTTCACGGTAAGAGAGGATAACATCCTGATATGCCACAGCCTGGTTATCCGGTATTTTTTTTGCCTGCTCCTCAACCAGTTCGGAGAGCGTTTTATCTCTTGGATAATCTCTTGCTGTATCATTGAATTCATACAGAATCTTACGCCGTTCCGATTCAGAAAGAATATTCAGGGCGCAGACAGGCTGATTCGCGTCTGCAATCACGCTTCTGACAAGCTCTTCAAAATGCGTCTGCATCCTTCGGATTCGTGCTTTGTTGAATAAATCCGTATTATATTCAATTTCTGTTTCCAGATAGTCCTCATGTTCCGTAAAGGTAAATGTCAGATCAAAGAGACTGGTCGCCACGTCAAATTCAAAATCAGATATTTTTAATCCGCCGAATTCTCTCTTAACCTCATCTTTATTATGCAGCACCAGCATGACATCAAAGAGAACATTACGGCTCATATCCCTTTCCAGATGAAGATCATCCACCAGCCGATCAAACGGATACAACTGATTATCATACCCTTCAAGGCAGGTCTTTCTGATTCTTCCCAATATCTGTGTAAACGGATCATCTGCTTTTATTTCGTCTCTGAGCGCCAGCATATTGACATAAAAGCCGATCTGATTCTCCAAATCCATACTGACCCTCCCGGTGATAGGAGAGCCGATAATAATATCCTCCTGTGATGTATATCTGTGAAGTAAAACTTTGACCAGCGAGATCAGCATCATAAACAGACTTGAATCGTTTGCCTGATATATTTTTTCCAAATCATCAGTCACATCTTTTTCCAGACAGAACCGGATTCTATCTCCGTTGTAAGTCTGAAGCGACGGGCGTGGATAATCTGTCGGTAAATTAAGAACAGGTATCTCTCCTGACAATTTATTATGCCAATATTCACACTGCTTTTTTATCTTATCATTCTTTATAAGCTCATTCTGCCATGCTGCAAAATCTCTGTATTGTATTTTTAACGGCGGAAGTCGGTCCGTAGTTCCGCCTTCAGGCGGTGAGTCATACCAAACAGATAGTTCCCTTGCCAGCACATCCACAGAAAGGGCATCGCTGATAATATGGTGCATATTCAGCATAAGGAGATAACCATCTGACATTTTAATCAGATTTGCCCTGAACAGAAGACCTTTTGATAAATCAAAAGACGTTGCCGCCTCTTTTTTTGCATATTGTTTTGCCAATTCTTTCTCATTCGGATACGCGTCAAGTCTTTAATATCTAAAGTAAAAACCATATCTTCATGAATTTTCTGCATGGGTTCACCGTCTATAACAGTAAATGTTGTCCGCAGAGATTCATGACGTTTAACAATCTTCTGTAAAGCATTCTGCAACAAGGGAATATTCAGATTTCCCTGAATAAAAAATGCTGAAGGGATATTATACGCGGCAGCGTAAGTTTCGAGTTGATCCAGTATCCATAACCGTCTCTGGGCATGAGAGAGAGCATAGTAATCCTGCTTTGGCAAAGGCTGAATTTCAGCATAATCTGTTTTCCGTGCCTGACTGATAAAGCCTGCAAGTTCTCTGACAGTTGAATGTTCCAGAAAATCTTTTATGCTGACCTCAACCTCAAATGCTTTGTAGATTCTTGAGACAATACGGATTGCACTTAATGAATTTCCGCCGATTTCAAAATACGGATGATTTACCCCGACTTTCTTTAATCCAAGCACCTCCTGCCAGATTTCCGCGAGTTTCTCTTCTGCCGGATTTCCCGGAGCTTCGTATTTTATCTTTCCGAACATCAGGTCTTCAGGCTTGGGTAATGCACGCTGATCTATTTTGCCGGTAAGCGTAAGCGGAAATTCATCAAGACGTACAAAATAAGAGGGGATCATATAGTCCGGCAGACGGGTTTTAAGATACGCCCTCAGTTCTCCGCTCTCTATGGGACGTTTCTCCGTGTAATAGCATATCAGCCGGTTCTCATAATCAGGGGTTTTATAAGCAGTTACACGGGTCTGCTCAATTGCATCATAACTGCGTATTGCACTTTCAACTTCATTCAGTTCAACACGGAGAGCATTAATCTTGACCTGCCTGTCTATTCTGCCGATAAATTCAACGCTTCTGTCCGGCAAATATCTTCCGAGATCCCCGGTTTTATAGATAATATCTTTCTGATCTTTAATTAACGGATTCTGCACAAAACTCTTTGCCGTCAAATCAGGATTGTTATAATATCCGTTGGTGATAAAAGGAGTCTTTATATAAATTTCACCGATTTCATTGATTCTTGCCAATTCCCCGTCTTTGAGGATCAGGATCGCCGCATTGGAGATAGGCTTTCCGACATGAACTGCTTTGTGAGGATCAGCGGGTCTCTCTTTTATCCGGTTAAATGATTTGGCATAAGTTTCAGAAGCTCCGTAAAGATTAACTAATTCAATATCATTCCCGAATATATTCATCCACCGGATAACATCGCTTCCGTATAATTCTTCACCAACCATAAGAATCTGTTTTAAAGAGCGGACTCCATCCGCGTTGCCTGATGATTCAATCTGCTTTAAAATCAGACGGAACAAAGACGGGACTGTATGCAACAGCGTTATCTTTGATGATTCTATCCATTTAATCAGATAGTTGGTGTTCATAATGGTTTCCATATCCGGAATACAGAGCGTTCCGCCTGAAATTAACGGAGCAAAAATATCCCTGAAAATCACATCATTGGTTTCCGGTGAAAGTTGACTTGCTCTTGTGGTTTCATTTAACTGAAATTCTCCGATCTCCCAGTGAATAAAATGACTCAGGGTTTTATGCCGTCCCAGAATAATCTTGGGGTCGCCTGTTGATCCTGATGTTGTAACAATATAATTTCCGTCATCCGGCTCTGAAATCAGCGGAGGATTTTCCATTGTAGGGGCAGCCCCCTGTGGCTGCCCTGTTGATGCGTGAGAAGTGAGAAGTGAGGAGTATGTATAAACCCTAAGGGTTTCAAAAACCCTTAGGGTTTCTCTTTCTCCGATAATCAGCTTAGGCGATGTCTGTTTAAAAACATACTCAAGCCTCTGCGCCGGGAGATTTGGATTGACCGGCATGAATATCCCGCCAACCTTGAAGACGCCAAGCAGAGTTGCAACATATTCAATGCTGCTCGGAATCAGAACCCCGATAACAGAACCTTTTTTTATCCCTTTTTCGCGCAGGGAATGGGCGATCTGATTTGCCTGCTGATTTAATGCTTGATAGGTTACGGTTCTGCCCCCCTGCTCCTCAATAGCGATATTTTCAGGGAACTGCTCAACAATATTTTCAAATACAGTATGTATAATTCTTTTATCCATTTTTGTTCACCTTAATTTTAGATTTCATCTGCAAGAATAAGGGCTTTTTGGAAAACTTCATCTGAAAGATAAAGCCTTTGTTTTTTAAGAGATTCCAAAATCGGTCTGAGTTCCGGTATAAATCCTTTCTTCCTGGCTGTTATCAGAATTCCTGCTGTACCTGTTACCGGTAGGTTTTGAGAATAAGCATATTTTCTGCTTTTCAGATCATCTAATAAAAGCCAATCTGCTTTTATATCGGAAAAAAGAGAAATGGCTTCTGCTTCGCCTTTATCCATCTTTTGACACAATCCGTCAGCAATTAACTCAGCTTCATGGGAAAGAGTAATTATAGACAAACATGAAGGATGAATATAACATCCTGATCTAAGCCATTCTTTATCAACTGCCGGAGGAATAACTATGCTTTTAAACAGTTTTCCAAGTATCCGGAGATATCCTGTTTTTTCAAGGAGTATTAAAGGACTTGTATCTGAAATTGCAATCATCCGATTTCCTCTAAAAGTCTTACTTCTTCTTCAAGTTCTTCCGGACTTATTCTTATAAACGGAATTCCTTTCATACCAGCATATCTTATAAATTCAAATCGTTCCATATCAAGGATTTCAGCAGCTTTGCCGCTTGATATTTTCCCCTCACGGTATAATTCAAGCACCGCAGCCTCTTTTATAATATCAGCGCTGTCCTGATATGTTGTTGTCAGAATATCTGATATTTCTGAAGGAAAAGGGATTTGTATGGTTTTTAAAGGCATTGTTATTTCCTTTTTTAAAAAATTTTTGTACTCGTTCCCACGTGATAAAAACCCTAAGGGTTTTATAAACCATTAGGGTTTCTCTGTTTTTAATCCGGACTCTGTATCAGTCCCGCATCAAACTCCGCAATTTTCAGGGCGTCAAAAATATTCACTTCACCGTTTTTATCCGCATCAGCCGCGGAAAATCCGGGAAGATCAGCCTGAGTTTTCAGCCTTGCGTCATACGTCTTGATTCACCTACTCCGAGAATATCCTGGATTGAATTGCCGATTCCTAAAATCTGAACCTGATCTCCTGTAATATTTTCTTTGTCAAGAGAAATAGAACAATTGGAATCTGTTGTCAGAAGCGGCGCAGGCATATCTGCATCGCCAATATTGGAATATTCAAGCCAGACAGTATATTTACGTCCGGGTCTTATAGTTTGAGGAGTTTCAAAATGAGCTTCAAATTTAGAACCTGTTCCGGCTTTTATTTCAAATGTTTCTGCCGGAAAAGTCAATGTTGTATTGTCAGACCATGTAACGCTGATTCCGTATTTGCCAACAATAGCTCCGGCAAGATTAAACCGCGCTGACATTTCTGTTGGTGAAATAACCGTGATATTTTCAGCAGTAATGTCAGAGTTGGTTTCACCGGTTAATTTAACCTTCATTCCCTCAGTAAATCCAACACCTTTTAAACAAAGTGCGGCATTTCCTTTGTTTCCGGCTGACCGGGGAGAAACATCGCTGAGATATTTATCTGTTAAACGGGCAGTTATGGCATATTTTCCGCCGGATTTATCAACTTCACGACCAACAAGAGAAAAATAATATGTTCCTGCTTGAGCAGGTGAAATAATCAGTTGGTAATGCCCGGTTGGTGTTTTATCTTTTGTGGTATATTCACCAGCAGTATATATAGGCAACTTTCCGAGTTTTCCGTCAAGAAAAACAGATTTTAAGCCTTCTTTGGTTTCTACATCAATTACTATGGACTGACCTTCTTCGGGTTGAAGAGAAAAATAGGCAAATTGATAAGGTTTGATAATACCTTCATAAGTTTCATCAAATTTCAAAGGAATAACAGTTTTTTCCGGTTCCTGAATTTCTGAAACCCTGCCTGTATGCTGAACATCGTGGTGAAACATGGGCCACGGGCTGTTTGCTAAACCGTAAGAATCGGAATAAATGGCATAAAGATTACCTACATAGATTGTGCCGTCTGAACCTATTGCCGGGGAAGAATGAACCGAATTACCTATTTTAAAAGCCCATTTCAGCGTCCCCGGCTCGCCTGCGGCAAAAGCAACACACTGCCCGCCAGCAGAAAGAACAGCAGACACAGCCAAAATAGCCTTTGCCTTGAACTGTTTAATGACCTCATAATTATACCCTCTCCTCTGTTTTGAATTGAACTGCCTGACTTCATTTGCAACCTCCTTTTTTTGATTTAGTTATTTTGCCGAAGACCTGCGGGGTTCGACTACGCTCACCCCGCAGGTCTTTTATATACCAAATTTTTTGAAAAGTTGAAAGCTGTTTTCTGTCCCCATTTGTCTGAACCCTGTAAAAGCAGTGAATTAAACAGATTGCACATATTAAATCTGCTTAATCCGTTCCAATCATAAAAAAATCTGCGGCTCGGACAACTGATTTATCCGTGCTGAACAGCCTGATTTAATCTGCGGGTAGGCATAACCAGCATGTGATAGCCGTAATCAGTCAGAATATCAGTTGTCTTGTCAGCGGCAAATTCTCTTAATTCTATTTCGCGGTCTTCATCCTTTGGAGCGGTTACATTAATCCAAAGACTTTCCGAGTCTTCCGGGCTTTCTGTAACATCAATCAGTTCGACTTCGGGAAATTTATCCGCAACGGTTTTCATCAGTTCTCCAATAAGTTCTTCCTGTTTAAAATTTATTCTCATTTTTTCAACTCCTTTCCTATCAGCAAAATCATTTCGTCTGCTTTGCGGATTTGCTGAAAAGCCAGATACTTACTTACACTTTCATGGCTATAATCCGCCTGATTTCTGACGCCTTGTATATCCATGAGATAAGATTTCAGTTTAGACGGATAAATTTTCTGCCTTTTAATCAGCTTTTCACTGAAATCCGCCTGAACCTGCTTGTGGTCAATCTTATCCCTGTCTATGCCTTTGTCTGCAAGAGCTGCGATAGCTGCATGAAAAACAGCATAATAAACACGATTAGCACACGCATCATAAAACCCGTTGTCAAAGCACATCCGGGCAACAGTCAGATTAGCCGTTGCTTTATTAAAAAATTCTGTTTTCATCTGATTTATTTTCTTAAACTCCTGTTTTAATTTTTTTGCAAAACACCGAAAATACCTTTTACTTTGAAGTGCTTAAAGACTTCACTTGTTACATCCTTTTAATGATTGTAAATTTTACAAAATATTTAAAAACAGAAACAAACATTTAATGCTTATATCACCTCATTTTGAAAATTAAAAATTGTTTTTGAACCGCTGATAATCCTGATATTTATGATGACCATGATGTTTTATCAGCGGTATAAGGAATATCATGATTATCAGCGGTTCAGAGACTTCACTAAACCCTAAGGGTTTTAAAGACCCTTAGGGTTTTCAACAGAGTAAATAAAAACAGAAACAAGCCGTTAATGCTTATATCACCTCATTTTTAAAATTAAAAGCTGTTTTTATCAGGTTATCTGAACTATGATTTCCGTATGATTTATGTGATTACCATGATTTTCATATAATCATATCAATCAGATGAATCATACGGAAATCACAGTTCAGATAACCGTAAAAGAGAATTTTTATTCCTGTTGAACCGTTTGATTTAAATTCCGGGTCGGCATAACCAGCATGTGATACCCGTAATCAGTCAGAATATCCATTGTTTTACCGCATGAAAATTCTATCAGCTGCAGCAGTCTGTTTTCATCTTCGGGTTCAGTTACATTAATCCACAAACTTTCGGAATCTTCAGGGCTTTCTGTAATGTCAATCAGTTCAATTTCAGGAAATTTTTTTTAACCTGACTCATAAGATTTTCAATAAGTTCTTCCTGTTTGAAATTCATTATTTTTCCAATTACTTTCTGATTAAAGCAATCATCTCCTCCGCAAAAAATTTGCACTTATCATATCATAAAAAAATCGGGTAAATATGATATAAAAACTGAATCCGGTTCACCATTACTTGTGGGGCACTACCAGAGTTTTTATATCATAGGTATTATACACTAATATGGAAATTAAAAAAACTAAAATTTAGCCTTGATAGGAATAATTCTGTTTCTTATGGCAATCATTCAACTTCCATTAAAACAAGGATTGAAACCAAAAAATAGTATAAAAACAAGGGCGGAAATGCGTCATAAAGAGAGCCGATATTATGAGTGTTCAGATTCGTAGTGGCGACATATTTGCAGCTCTTTTAAAATTCTAATGCAATATATTGAAATTAAACATAAAAAATAACCGCAAAAATCACAAAATTTTAATACATCTTTGCGAAACTTTGCGGTTAAACAAAAATGAATGAATATTTTTCAAAACCCCGCTGGTCTTTATGCTAATCAGCCCACTATCGCTCCGTCACTTGCAGAAGATACCATTTTGGCATATCTCGCCATATATCCTTTTGTGATCTTCGGCTCCGGCGGCACCATTTTGCCAATCGCGATTTAATCTCCTGCTCTGATACTTCAAGCATTATACGTTTATTCGGAATATCAATCGCAATCTGATCCCCCTCCTGAACAATTGCAATAGGTCCCCCCTGCATTGCCTCAGGTGAGATATGTCCGATAGCCGCTCCCCGTGTGCCGCCTGAAAAACGCCCGTCTGTCAGCAGTGCAACATGAGCATCTAATTTCATACCGGCAATAACAGAGGTCGGAGTAAGCATCTCCCGCATACCGGGTCCTCCTTTTGGACCTTCATAACGGATCACCACAACATCCCCTTTTTTTATCTTTCCGTCCATAATTGCTCTGCCTGCATCTTCCTCAGAATCAAAGACCCTTGCAGGTCCTTTATGACATAGCATTTCATCCGAGACTGCGGACTGCTTGACCACGCATCCTTCAGGTGCAATATTGCCGAACAGAATTGCCAGCCCCCCTTCTTTATGATACGGATTATTTACAGTGCGGATAACCTCTGAATCAAGTATTCTCTTATCTTTTATATTTTCAGCGACTGTATTGCCGGTTACAGTAATACAGTCATCGTTAATCAATCCCGCCTGAGAAAGCTCTTTGATAACAGCCTGAATCCCTCCTGCGCGGTTCAAATCTTCGATATGATCTTTTCCGCCGGGGCTGAGAGAGCATAAATGCGGCGTCTTTTTGCTGATCTCATTGATTAAACTCAGATCAATCTTTACCTGCGCTTCTTTTGCAATTGCTGTGAGATGAAGTACGGTATTTGTCGAGCATCCCAGCGCCATATCAACTGTCAGAGCATTTCTGAAAGATTTATCTGTCATGATTTTACGCGGGGTAATCTCTTTTTCAAGAAGCTCCATGATCTTCATGCCAGCCTCTTTTGCAAGACGGATACGGGACGCCATTACCGCGGGAATTGTTCCGTTGCCGGGAAGTCCCATGCCGATTGCTTCAGTCAGGCAGTTCATTGAATTTGCTGTAAACATTCCCGCGCATGATCCGCAGGTGGGACAGGCAGCATCTTCAATACAGGTGAGTTCTTCTTCTGTCATTTTACCTGATTTTACAGCGCCGACAGATTCAAAAACAGAGATAAGATCAAGTTTTTTATTTTTTTCAGGATGCCTGCCGACCAGCATTGGACCGCCGCTTATAAAGATTGTCGGAATATCAAGCCGTGCTGCTGCCATTAGCATTCCGGGAATAATTTTATCGCAGTTCGGAACCATGACCAGCGAATCAAACGCATGGGCAATTGCCATGACTTCAACTGAGTCTGCAATCAGTTCACGGCTCCCCAAAGAATATTTCATTCCGATATGATTCATGGCAATCCCGTCACAAACGCCGATCACACCGAAATCTATCGGGGTTCCGCCTGCCATATAAACCCCTGCTTTAACAGCTTCGATAATTTTATCTAAATGAACATGCCCCGGCACAATGCTGTTGGCTGAATTGGCAATACCAATCAGGGGTCTTCTGATTTCAGCATCCGTGTATCCCATTGCTTTAAAAAGGGAACGGTGGGGCGCTCTTTCAACTCCTTTTTTAACCATGTCGCTTTTCATTATAAAATTCTCCGTAAGATTATGATTTCTATTCCAGATTTCCGAATTTTCCAAAACTTCGGAAGTCTTATTCATATAGCAAAGATGTCTTTTTATTACAAGGATAATAAGGTTCAGCATCATTTACATGAAAAAGATACTCTTGACTTACCGCAATTTTTCAGATATACATTCTTTCATAAAAGATAGAAATTATCATATAAAAATCTGAAAATTCAAGCAGAAAATTATCGGAGCTTCTAATAAAATGGAAAAAAGAAAACCCCTGATCGCCGGGAACTGGAAAATGTATAAAACCTGTTCCGAAGCAGTCAAGACTTCGGAAGAGCTGGTTAAACTTGTATCAGATGTCAAAGATGTCGAGGTGATGATTGCTCCGCCTTTTACAGCACTATCCTCTGTCTCAGATGTTATCAGAAACAGTATGGTCAGTCTTGGGGCGCAGAACATTTTCTGGGAAAATGAAGGAGCTTATACAGGTGAAATATCTCCAATCATGCTTGTATCAGCCGGATGCAGATACGTTATTATCGGACATTCAGAGAGGCGTCAGTATTTCGGGGAGACTGATGAAACAGTCAACAAAAAAATAAAAGCGGCTATAAAAGCTGATTTAATTCCGATTTTATGTGTCGGGGAGACAGAAAAAGAGAGAGAATCAGAAAAAACATTTTCTGTACTTGACAAACAGGTAAAAAATAGTTTAAAAGGTTTTTCTTCAATTGATTTGGAGCAACTGGTGATTGCTTATGAACCTGTCTGGGCAATAGGAACAGGAAAAACAGCAACAAAAGAGCAGGCTCAGGAGGTTCACAAATATCTGCGTTCTCTGACTGAAAAAAATTTTGGATTTTCTCTTGCCAAATCGCTTAGAATATTGTATGGTGGTTCTGTTAAACCTGAGAACATTGCAGAGCTTATGAATATGCCTGATGTTGACGGTGCATTAGTCGGAGGCGCAAGCCTGAAAGCTGAAATATTCAGTAAAATTATTCATTTTTAAGGATTAAACATATATAAAGATAAGAAACTTAGTTTCTTATTCAGTTTTATATGTAAAAAATATTTTTATGTCATTTATATTGATTTTAATTCATATTGTTGTCTGTATCGCCCTGATTATGATTGTACTCCTTCAGACCGGAAAAGGAGCGGATATGGGTGCGGCATTCGGCGGCGGATCAAGCCAGACTCTTTTTGGCAGTACAGGGGCATCAACATTTCTTAGCAAAGCAACAACAGTTGCAGCAATTGTTTTTATGCTGACATCATTGTCGCTTGCCTATATGTCAAGCCACAAAACCGGCGGATCCGTGGTTATTGATGCAAAAGTTCCTGAAACAAAGCCGGTTGAACAGCCGGTTGTGTCTGATAATACTGCCAAACCTGCGGGATCAGATACAACTTCATCTGAAAAGAAAACAACCGGAACTGTAAAGGTTGCTGAACCGGAAACAGCATCGCAGCCTGCGGAACCTGTTCAAGGTGAACCAGCGGCGGCAGGTTCACAACCGGCAGATGTTGTAACTCCTGCACCGGCAACAGGGGAACAGCCTGAAGCTGTAAACCCTGCATCAAAAACAACAGAGAAAAAGCCTGTTGTAACTCCTCCTGCTGAATCATCAGCAACAGATAAGCCTGTTGTTCAGCCTGAGTCAGCAGTAAAAGAAGATTCTCAGACACAGGAGAATCCAAAGAATCAGTAAGATATAACAAATGTGCCGAAATGGTGGAATTGGTAGACACGCTATCTTGAGGGGGTAGTGGGTAAACCCGTGCCGGTTCAAATCCGGCTTTCGGCACCATTTTTTTGCAAGAGAACTCTTGCATTCCTCTAAAATAATAAGGCGTAACTTTTGATAAGTTACGCCTTTATTTGTTTAAAGATTCCAAAAAGGACGGGCGAGTTCAGCAGTCTCTTCAGGCGATGTGAATGTTGTCATATCGCCGAGCATCACTTCATATCCCGTATGATCATTCCTTACCCATTGTGCGTAATTGGAGCGGCAGATGATAACTATCCTGAGTTCAAGGAATTGCTTATCATCTTCTATAAAAAGAATCCCAAGATTATATCCGTTTCTGTAGAGACTTCTGTAAAACTTCTGAGTATTAATAACGCCTTGTGCAAGCGATTCCCATCCCGAAGCTGTTACCTGAGATAAAGATGTAATGCCGGGAAGAATTCCCCATATTTCAAAAAAACCTTCAGGCGCAAATGCCGCTGTCCATTCCCATTCACCTGTTTTTCCGATATAACGGCTTCCTTCTTCTTTTTCATGATAAAGATAATCAGAAAAAAGATACCCCCCGCTCTCTTTAAAATATGCTTCCGCTCTTTTTTGCAGAAAAGAATGATTGTTGGAAGCTATCCTGTCCGCATTTATCTGAAGATGAGGATGCAACAGAGAGCCTCCGGCTGAAGGAAGGTGATTCTGAGTAATTGCCATATAAAGTGCAGCAGGATTTGAATCAAGGATTTTTTTCAGATACTGAACTGAATTTAAAAAGCAATCTGTGTATGATTTTACAGTTGCTGTGCCGATTTCGACAAAATGTCTGTTATCAAAAAGACTTACAGCAGAATAACATCCATAAGGAAAAAGATTCGGAAACAGAACAGATTCACCATATTTCAATCTCCCTTCCGGTGCAAAGTCCGGAAGCAACTGCGGCGTTTCCGATATAACCTGCGGCTGGCAAAAAGGACATTCTGCAATCTTTTCTGCATCAGACGGGGGCGGTGGGAGTCCATGAATACCGGGTTCTTTTGCACCGACACGGCTGAAAGCAATCCTGCATGTCCGCCCTGTAATCGGATTGATACGGATTTCAACATGCTTTTCAACCGGTTTCCCATCAGGAGCTATAAATCGGGCAAACAGTAATTCTTTTTTAAAAGAGAGTCTTTTTTCTATATTATTTAGCATAAGCGATAACTCAAAGTTCCAGGAAACCAAGTTTTTTAAAAAATTTAGTTTTTCATTATCTGAACAAATTTTATAAGTTTAATAATTCTTTGTCAATATTTTTATAAATATACCCGGCAGTATTGATTTCCAAGTCAAAATGTGAAATATACAGAGATATGACAAATTTTTATAAACCATAATCCCTTAGCAAAGGAACAAAGCCATGAGGAAATTGATATTAAATCAGAAATTATCTTTAAAAAACAGCGGAGAGCTTGAACTTTTTTTTCTCGGCACCGGATCGGCATTTGCAGAAACATTGAATCAAACCAATTTTCTGATTATCAAAGGGGATACACATATTATGGTTGACTTTGGGATGACCGGTCCCAGAGCTTTGTACGAAACAGCAAAATTGGAAGTAACA
This sequence comes from uncultured delta proteobacterium, assembly GCA_963806835.1. GTDB lineage: Bacteria > Desulfobacterota > Desulfobacteria > Desulfobacterales > CAWEAR01 > CAWEAR01. The sequence continues at coordinate 56,587 of CAWEAR010000003.1, read as the reverse complement.
GATATTGAAATTGTTCTCCCTACCCATTCTCATTCTGATCATGTAGGTGGAATAGAGGCATTAGCGCTGATGAACCGTTATGTAGGGATGAAGTTTTTGAATAAACCCAAGATTACTATGATTATTAACGAAGATTATCAGCGTGTTCTATGGACTCATACATTACAGGGCGGATTGGAATGGAATGAAAAAGATAATGCGTGTGAAAAATTACAGTTTTCAAATTTCTTTAAGGTGATTCGTCCCAAATGGAAAATACACCAGCCCAGAGAGATATTTGAAGTGAATGTCGGTAATATTCATCTGGAATTGTTCAGGACAAAGCATATTCCTGAGCAGGCGGAAAACTGGGAAGCATCATTTTTGTCTTATGGTTTATTTATAGATAACAGAGTCTTTGTATCAGGTGATACACAGTTTGATCAGGATCTGATTAGTATCTATTCTGATCGCTCAGAAGTTATGTTTCATGATGTGCAGTTTTTTCCCGGAGCAGTTCACGCTCCTTTGGATGATTTAAAAAAATTACCCTCTGAAATTAAAAAGAATATGTATTTTATTCATTACAGCGACAACTGGAAGCAGCAGGATATAACCGGGTTTGCAGGGTGGGCGGAGCAAGGGGTCAGATATGTCTTTTAATTTACAGGGTGGGGTTATGAGAATCAGCAATTCTCATTTTGGTAGGGGGTTAAATCCGTTGATGAAATATGCAACACTCCAAAGATATTGGCTTAATTTTGGTTCATCAACAGGTTTGACCCACCCTCATTTTGAGTTTTTTTATTCTGAATCCTGCTCTTTTTTGAACCGTTTTTTTTATTATGGGCATCATCTGCGGGACCGGATCCGGAAAAATATCTTCACCCGGCATAGAAACGCTCTCTGTCCCCTTTCATTTTCAGCTATATGGACAAAACGGTCACTTCCTGTAAATGTCAGAGAACAAGAGACTTTTTCTTTACGATGATCCATCTCTTTCATCTCCTGAATTTAATATGAAATCGACATTATCATCTGTTTTTACAGAATGAAAGATTTTTTCCCATTCAAAATCCAAAATTAGAATTGCCGGATTCATACAAATGATCTTGACGTTGGATTATAATTGTATTAAAATAAAAAATTAGTAAAAAAACAGATTAGATGACAAATTAATCAGGGGTCAACGTGAAACGTAAAGAATATCATAAATATTTTGAAATTCTTAAACTCTCTTCTGATGCCTCATTATCGGAAATAGAAGAGGCATATCTGAAAATGAAAAATGAGTCTTTATCTTCAGGTGATACATCAGATAAAAAGATTCAGCAGATTGATGAAGCATATCAGAAACTTTCAGCCTTATTGATTGAGGAAGAGGATACTGTTGTTTTAAAGCATAAAAAAACGTCAGATAATACAGAGAAAACAGCCGCCAAATCTTTCTCTGATGTTTCATTTTTTAACGGACTGGCATTAAAGCAGATAAGAGAAAAGCTGAATATTGATTTACAGGATGTTTCCTATTCGACAAAAGTGCAGATCAAAATGCTGGAAGATATTGAAAATGATAATTATGAAGCTCTTCCTCCATCTGTATATGTAAAAGGTTTTGTTAAAAGTTATGCAGGGCATTTGTCACTTGATGCAAAAAAAGTGACCGAAGATTACATGAAGGGATATGAAGAGTGGAAAAAAGTGTATGAAAAACGTCAGAGATCGCTGCTGCGTTTTTTTTCAAAAAAGTAAAGATTTTCCGAAGTAATCATGGCGGGTTACGCTCTGCTAACCCGCCCTACGTTATAAATCATCAGGGGTAAACGCCACAATATTATCTATCAAGGGTGTATCTGCAAAGAGCATCACCAGCCTGTCAATCCCCAGAGCATTCCCTGCTGCCTGCGGCATATATTGCAAAATATTCAGAAAATTTTCAGGTACGGGAGGATTCTTTTTTTCTGAAATATAACGGAAGAGCCTCTCTTTTTCAAACCGCATTCTCTGATAAACCGGATCAGTAAGTTCTGAAAAAGCATTGCACAGCTCCATGCCGCAAATATACAGTTCAAACCGTTCTGCTATCAGAGGATTACCTTTTTTCAGTTTTGCCAGAGCGCCGCAGGATGCAGGATAATCATAAAGAAATGTCGGCTTTCCTCTGCCAAGATTCGGTTCTATTTCACAGGCTATCATTTCATCAAACCTGTCATTTAAAAGAGCGGTCTCTATCGGAACAGGAGAATATTTTTCAAATGCTTCGTGAACTGATATTCTGTTCCATGGTATGTTCAGATCAATTGTCTCTCCCTGGTATGTCAGAATATTACCGAATCCGTTATCCATAGCCACGTAATTTATAAGCTCTTCACACTGCTCCATCAGATCATAATAGCCGATATTTGCACAATACCATTCAAGAATAGTAAATTCAGGAAGATGCTTCTCTCCTCTCTCCTGTTTTCTGAATGCCTTGCATATCTGAAATATCCGGTCGTATCCTGCGGCAAGAAGCTGTTTCATACATAATTCAGGAGATGTCTGTAGAAACCACTCTTCTGAAGCTACAGGATCAATATAAGCCTCGGGTGCAGGGGCGGGAATCCGGCATGGAGTCTCTGTTTCAAGATAGTCATGCTCAATAAAAAATTTTCTGACAGACTGAATAATCTTTGCTCTTAACTGTAAATTCGGTTTTATAACAGATTGTCTGAATTTCATATATTTTCTGATAATTATAAGTTCATTCTGAGAGAAAGACTTCCGAAGTCTTCGGAAGTCTTTACAGTTTAAATGATTCTCAAGAAAAAGTCTTGATAAATCATATTTATTTTTTTATAGTTATTCAGATTGAAATCCGGACTTCCGAAGTTTCGGAAGATTAGGAACTTTTTTTAAACTACAGACTGAATGAATATTTATAAATACTCAGTAGATTGAAAATTTGTAAAAGTTTGCAGTACCGCCTTTAGGCGGTCAGTGTAAAATCAGACTGTTATCGCAGCACGCACGCCGAACCGCCTAAAGGCGCTACTACGAACTTTTTCGGCACGCCGAACCGCCTGAAGGCGGTACTACGAACTTTTTCGGCACGCCGAACCGCCTGAAGGCGGTACTACGAACTTTTTCGGCACGCCGAACCGCCTGAAGGCGGTACTACGAACTTTTTCGGCACGCCGAACCGCCTGAAGGCGGTACTACGAATTTTTTCGATCTGCTGATACTAAGGAATCAGAGAGAAAATTTTATGAAGATTGATGGAAAAGATATTCGTCCTATATGGGTGGATAAAAATTTGAATACGATTGTAAAGGTGATAGATCAGCGGATGCTTCCCCATGAATTTGTTATTGCAGACCTGAAGACGGTGGATAATGTTATTACAGCAATCAAGGAAATGTATGTAAGGGGCGCGCCCCTTATCGGTGTAACCGCCGCTTATGGCGTATATCTGGCGGCAATTGATTCTGTTGATAAAGAGGATGCGTATTTCCTTCATGAATGTGATCGGTTAAAGGCGGCAAGACCGACTGCTGTAAATCTTATCTGGGCGGTTGATGAAATGCTGGTTAATTTAAAGCATGTAAAAGATGCTCAGGATCGGATTAAAACAGCGAAAAGCGAAGCAGATAAGATTGCTGAGTGGGAAGCAGAGAATTGTAAAAAGATCGGCGAGCATGGTATGTCTATTATTCAGGAGATCAGTAAAAAGAAGAACCGCGGCACTGTCAATCTTCTGACCCATTGCAATGCAGGATGGCTTGCATGTATTGAATACGGCACAGCCACTGCGCCTATGTATGTGGCGAATGAGCATGGGATTGATATTCATGTATGGGTGGATGAGACAAGACCACTAAATCAGGGTGCAAGACTGACTGCATGGGAACTGGGAAAAGCAGGGATTAAGCATACGGTGATTACAGACAACGCCGGAGGACATCTGATGCAGCATGGTATGGTGGATATGGTGATTGTGGGGACTGACAGAACAACTTATACCGGTGATGTGGCAAATAAAATCGGAACATATCTGAAGGCTCTTGCCGCCAAAGATAATAATATTCCCTTTTATGTGGCTCTTCCGTCAAGTACATTTGACTGGAGTATGAGGGACGGTGTAAAAGAGATTCCAATAGAAAAGCGTGATCCTGATGAGGTACGATATGTGCGGGGAAAAGTGACTCATTCATCCCTTATTACTTCTCACTCCCCACTTTTCACTTCCATCAATGTTCTGGTTCCGCCGGAAGAGAGTCCTGCGGCAAATTATGCTTTTGATGTAACACCTGCAAGGCTCATAACCGGATTTATAACAGAAAGAGGTATATGCAAGGCAACTGAGGATGATATAAAACGATTGTTTCCTTAGAATATGCTTCGGGTTTTGCAGGAGATAAGAAGCCAAGTTTTTTCAAAAAACTTGGCTTCTTTACTAAGGGTTTCAGATGGAGAATTATGATATTGACAGATATTGAAAAAAAGGTGATTGCTGCGATTCAGGGGGATATTCCGATTATGGAACGTCCTTTTCTGAAGATTGCTGAAAATTTGGGGATTTCAGAAGATGTACTTCTCCAGACCTTGCAAAACCTTTGCAGCAGAGGAGTAATCCGGCGGTTCGGGGCAACTTTGCGGCATCAGAAATCAGGATTTGAGGCAAATGCAATGGTTGCATGGCAGGTGGATGAAGATCAGGTTGATGAGGTAGGAAAGAAGATGTCGGCATCCCGTCATGTCTCTCACTGCTACAGAAGAAATCCTGTACCTCATTGGAATTATAATCTTTATACCATGATTCACGCAGGGGATGAATCTTCATGCCTGAAAATAGCCCAAAGCCTGTCAGAGAAAACATCTGTAAAGATATATACCGTTCTTTTCAGCCGTGAGGAATTGAAAAAAACTTCTATGCAGTATTTTTCTGATATTTAAACACTAAGCTCCCCTGTTATCATGCTTTGCGTGGTAAGGAGATAAAGGTTAAGGGATTTGAATCGCTGATTACACGGATTGAACGGATTTCACAGATTTTTTGGCAGTGGGTCAAAGTTGACTGAAAATAATTATAATAATTTTATTAATTAAAGATGTTATAATAAAATATCAGTTTAAATTGACCCACTACCCGAAAAAATACCAACGGATTTGACCCGCTGCAAAAAAAATTACACAGATATAAATTTCTGCATTTTTCTCTTGACAGATAGATTCTATTTCCTTTAATAATGATAACAATGTTTCGGGATTTTTAATCATGAAAAGTTCTTAATTTTGAAAATTATTTATTATCAGATAATTATATTAATATTTCCTACGAAACAGTGTTACAATTTAACAATTTTAAGATAAAAAAATAAGGAGGTACAAATGTCTGTTAAAGTTATGATTAAACGGAAAGTTCCTGATTACAAGGTAAAAGAACTGACGCCGCTTCTGATGGAGATGAGAAATCTTGCTATGAAACAGCCGGCGTATATTTCAGGAGAAACATTGAACAGAGTTGATAAAGCCGGAGAACAATTGGTTATAAGTACATGGCGGACCCTTGAATCTTGGAGAGAATGGGTTCTCAGCAGAGAGAGAAGGGAACTTCAGGATAAGATAGACCTTTTGCTTGGGGAAGTGACTGAATACGAGGTTTACAGTTATTGATAGTTAAAAACTAAGTTGCCGCCTATGCTCCTGCCGGATTGACAAATCCGGCAGGGGTTCCGATTTGTCAATCTTCCACCGAGCCGACAGATACTATTTTTCCAATAGGTCGCAACTTGAGTTATTAAAAGACTTCTAAAACTTCGGAAGTCTGGAAAGGAATCAGATTATGGGTATTGTAGCAGATAAAATAAACGACCTGAAAGAGCGGGAAAAGAAGATTCTTCAAATGGGCGGTGAAAAAGCAGTTGCCAGACATAAGGAACAGGGAAAGCTGACTGCAAGAGAGCGTCTGAATCTTCTTTTTGATCCCGGAACATTTCGGGAAATAGATATGCTGGTTTCTCATCGGTGCGTCAATTTTGGTATGGAAAAGGTTGAAGTGCCGTCAGATGGCGTCATCACCGGACACGGGCTTATAGACGGGCGACCGGCTTTTGCGTTTGCTCAGGATTTTACATCCACGGCAGGTACATTAGGAGAGATGCACGCAAAAAAAATCTGTAAAATAATGGATATGGCGTTAAAGGCAGGAGTTCCGTTTATAGGAATGAATGATTCAGGCGGAGCAAGAATACAGGAAGGAGTTGATGCACTTTCAGGGTACGGACAGATTTTTTACAGAAATTCAGTAGCATCAGGTGTTATTCCCCAGATTTCAGCAATCATGGGAACCACAGCAGGCGGAGCAGTCTATTCTCCGGCAATGACTGACTGGATATTTATGGTAAAAAATACCGGCTTTATGTTTATTACCGGACCAGAAGTCATTAAATCCGTTACCGGAGAAGAGATCAATTTTGAAGACTTAGGCGGCGCAATGACTCATAATGAAAAGAGCGGCGTTGCACATTTTGCCTGTGAAAATGAAGAGGATGCTATTCAGCAGATCAAAAGACTCCTCTCTTATCTGCCGTCAAATAATATGGAAGACCCGCCAATAGTGAATACCGGAGATGATCCGCATCGGATTGATCCGGCATTGGATGAAATTATCCCGGACAGCCCCAATCAGTCTTATGATATGAAAGATGTGATTCGTTCCATTGTTGATAATGGGGATTTTTTTGAGCCGCATCAGTATTATGCCAAAAATATCCTTATCTGTTTTGCCCGTCTGAACGGAAGAACCATCGGGATTATCGCCAATCAGCCCAAAGTTCAGGCAGGATGCCTTGATATTGACGCCTCGGATAAGGCAACCCGGTTTATCCGGTTCTGTGATGCGTTTAATATTCCGATGCTTACCATTGCCGATGTACCCGGCTATCTTCCGGGAAGTCAGCAGGAATGGGCGGGAATTATCCGGCATGGCGCAAAATTGCTCTGGAGCTATTCTGAAGCAACTGTCCCCAAAATGCTTTTAGTAACACGCAAAGATTACGGAGGATCTTATCTTGCTATGTGTTCAAAAGATCTGGGGGCGGATATGGCGTTTGCCTGGCCCACGGCTGAAATCGCTGTTATGGGCGCGGCTGGAGCGGCAAATATAATTCACAGAAAAGAGATAAAAGATGCACAGGATCAAGTCGCAAAACGTAAGGAGAAGATCAAAGAATATGAAGAGCTTTTTTCAAATCCTTACTGCGCCGCAAGCAGAGGATTTATTGACGCGGTGATTTTACCCCGTGATACCAGACCAAGACTGATTGAGGCATTGGAAATTATGTGCAGCAAACGGGAGCTTCGTCCACCAAAGAAACATGGGAATATCCCCTTGTAAATGTAGGGTGGACAAAGCGGAGCGTGTCCACCTTAACGGAGTTTTTTAAATGGATGATAAAAAAAAGATAACCGCTGCTGTATCAGCGGTAATGGCATATATCAGAGGAGAGGAAGAGGCGGCAATGCAGTTAAATATGACAGCCGCGCCTGAATTAAAAACAGTTCCTCCGGCTCCGGTAAAATTATGGGGCGTCAGCGGCAGACAGACACAGATGCAGATGCGTAATTTAATGCAGATGAGAGCATTTAAATAATCCACGAAGAACACTAAGATACACGAAGTGTTATTTTCGTGTCCTTCGTGTCCTTCGTGGATCACAGAGGAGAACTACCATGAGCGATCAAGTTGAAATAACGGCTATAAATTATAAAAAAGAGAGACCCAAAGCAAAGAATCCTGTTAAAATAGAAGATTTAACCCTCCGGGATGGTCATCAGTCCCTTTTTGCCACAAGAGGCAGAACCGAAGATATGATTCCGGTTGCTGAAATGATGGATGAAGTCGGTTTCTGGGCAATGGAGACATGGGGCGGAGCGACATTTGACACCATGCACCGGTTTTTGAATGAAGACCCCTGGGAAAGACTCCGTATTTTAAAGAAATATATCAAAAAGACTCCTTTTTCCATGCTGCTCAGGGCGCAGAATCTGGTGGGATACAGAAATTATGCTGATGATGTTGCCGAGGCTTTTGTAGAAAGAACCGCTGAAAACGGCATGGATATTTTCAGAACCTTTGATGCGTTAAATGATTACCGGAATTTTGAAACCGTTGTCAAAGGAATAAAAAAAGCCGGAAAACATTTTCAGGGGTGTATCTGCTACACACTGACAGAGCCGCGTCTTGGGGGAGATGTTTATAATCTTGAATATTATGTCAAAAAAGCAAAAGACCTTGAATCAATGGGCGCGGACAGTATCTGCATCAAAGATATGGCTGGTCTGATTGCTCCTTATGATGCTTACAGCCTTGTAAAAGCATTAAAAGCAGCTGTGAAACCGCCGATTCATCTTCACAGCCATTTTACTTCCGGCATGTCTCCCATGTCTATTCTAAAAGCAATTGAAGCCGGAGTTGATATTGTTGATACCTGTCTGTCGCCTTATGCGTACCGCACATCTCATGCTGCACTTGAGCCGCTTGTCATGACTCTGCTCGGAACCAACCGGGACACAGGATTTGATATTAAATTGCTGGCAGATATTGATGAAATCCTTGAACGGGAAATTATGCCCAAATACCGGCATCTTCTTGATGATACAAAAATGTCTATCATTGACATCAATGTTCTGCTTCATCAGACTCCCGGGCGGTATGCTCTCCAATCTTGTCAATCAGTTAAGAGAAATGGATGCTCTGGACAAGATTGATCAGGTTTATAAAGAGCTTCCAAGAGTCAGAAAAGATCTTGGACAGATTCCGCTTGTCACCCCGACCAGCCAGATTGTCGGAATCCAGACAGTCAACAATGTACTGTTTGATAATGAAAATGAACGGTACAAGATGATTACCGGACAGGTCAAAGACCTCTGCTACGGATTATATGGAAAAACAGCGATTCCGATTGATCCTGAAGTTCAGAAAAAGGCTTTGAAAGGTTATTCAAGAGGAGAAACCCGATTACATGCAGACCGGCAGAGGTATTAGATCCTGAGCTTGAAAAAGCCAAAAAAGATGTTGCTGATTTGACAAAAGATATAGATGATGTACTGATTTATGCTATTTATCCGGTTACCGGCAAAAAATTTCTGAGATGGAAATACGGCAAAGATACTCCGCCGCCTGAAGTCAGGGCAAAAAGTCTTGAAGAAGCAAAAGCTGAACAGGAACTGATTAAAAAAGCACGTGCGGGAAAATTGGTTGAAAAAGTAGAAAAAGAAGTCCCCGCCAAAAGGTGAAAATCTGCGGAGATTCAAAGTCTTTGTTGATGATGATTATTATGAAGTCGGTGTTGAAGAAGTCCGCGGAACTCCGATTGTCAGTTATGTGCAGCCTTCTCAGGCAAGAACAGCAACGCCTCCGCCGCCTGCTGCGCCTAAGCCTGCTGCTCCTGCGAAACCGGCTGCTGCTCCTGAATCACCCAAGATTGCGACTGTTGAAGGAACGCCACTAAGAGCGCCTATGCCCGGCATGATTGTCAAGTATGAAAAAAATGTCGGTGATACCGTGAAAGTCGGTGATACAATTGTGATTCTTGAGGCAATGAAGATGGAAAATGCTCTTCCGGCTCCTGTAGCCGGTATAATCAAGGCGATCAATTTCAAAAGCGGCGATTCAGTTGCAAAGAATGATATACTTTGTGTGATTGGGTAATCATAAAACCCTAAGGGTATTCAAAACCCTTAGGGTTTATAACGAGGAGAAATAAATGAAAATTCATGAATATCAGGCAAAAGAATTATTTAAAAAATATAATATTCCGATTCCAAACGGAGGGGTTGCTTTTTCATCAGATGAAGCTGTTAAAATTGCAGAGAAACTCGGAGGCTTTCCCGTTGTGGTAAAGGCTCAGATTCATGCCGGGGGCAGAGGAAAAGGGGGCGGTGTCAAACTTGCAAAATCTGCGGATGAAGTTAAACAATTGGCAAGTCAGATCATCGGAATGAATCTGATAACACATCAGACAGGAGCAGAAGGGAGATTAGTCAAAAAGGTTCTGATAGAGCAGGGATTAAATATTAAAAAAGAGCTTTATCTCAGCATTATCCCTGATAGAGCCACCGCCAAGATTGTGATTATGGCAAGTGAAGCAGGCGGAATGGATATTGAAGCAGTTGCGGAAAAGACTCCTGAAAAGATCATCAAGGTCTATATCAATCCGTTGGTCGGTATTCAGGCTTATCATTGCAGGGATGCGGCATTCGGGCTGAATCTATCTCCGACAGTTATGAAGCCGTTTGTTACAATGCTGAATAATCTTTACAAGCTCTTTGTCTCTTATGACTGCTCTCTGCTTGAGATTAATCCCCTTGTCATTACTGCTGAAGAGAGCGTGATTGCATTGGATGCCAAGATCAATTTTGATGATAATGCTCTGTTCCGTCATAAAGATATTCCTGAATACCGGGATATTGATGAGGAGAATCCTCTTGAGGTCGAGGCATCTAAATTCAATCTGAATTATATCAGTCTTGACGGAAATGTCGGTAATATGGTGAACGGCGCTGGTTTGGCAATGGCGACTATGGATATTATCAAGAAAGCCGGGGCTGCACCTGCTAATTTTCTTGATGTCGGCGGTGGCGCAAGTGCGGAGATGGTTGAGAACGGTTTCCGCATTATACTGAGCGATAAAAATGTCAAAGGGATTCTGATAAATATATTCGGCGGAATCCTGCGCTGTGATATACTTGCTCAAGGAGTAGTTGAAGCGGCTAAAAAGACGAATATCAGCGTGCCGGTTGTGATCCGTATGGAGGGAACCAATGTTGAAGAGGGGAGAAGAATCCTTGCAGAATCAGGGTTGAATCTTACTACTGCTGTGGATTTAAAAGATGCGGCTCAGAAAGTGGCTCAAATTGTGCAGTGAAAAATCGTAGGGGCAACCCCCTGTGGTTGCCCTATTCACCTGAAGGTTTGAAAAAAAACCTCAAGTTCTTGCAGTTATAAAAAAATTCCCGATTTCTAATTCTTAATTTCTAATTTATTTATGAAATAACACGACCAGAATTTTAAAAATCTGTTTTCAGACTTTCCCCGGCAGGCTTTGGAATGGATTTTGCCGCAGGTTTGACTTTATTGATATTTATGCTGAAATTAAAGAGGACGAAAAAGAGATACTCTTTCATGAACTTTCACAAAAAGAGGAAACGATTATGCTTGCACAATATATTAAACAAAAAGGCTATGATGAAGGAATCCAGCAGGGTATCCAGAAAGGAATCCAAGAGGGAATTCAGAAAGGAAAAAAAGAAATGGTTCTGCGTTCTTTGGATGCCGGATTAGAGATTGAACCGCCCATGTCTGAACTGATAAAAAAAATGACTATTGATCCTCACATAATCAAATCAGAAATAAAAAAGAAACTCCCTTATTCGCCATGCCGCGCCGCATGTCCTGTTCATATTGATGTTCGGAATTATGTCGGACTGATTGCTCAGGGCAGATATGCAGAGGCTTTTGAAGTTATCCGCTCTGTCAATCCGATTGCTTCTGCATGTTCTCTGATATGCTATCATCCGTGTGAAGAGGCGTGCAGAAGGAGTGATGTAGATGAACCGATTGCAATCCGCCATTTAAAGCGGTTTGCAATGGAACAGGCAACTGAATACCGCAGAAAAAAGCGTAAATCTGTCCCCCATACCCGAAAAGAGAAAATAGCAATTATCGGCTCAGGACCTTCAGGGCTTACCGCAGCAAATGATCTGGCTGATTTGGGTTATCATGTTACTATTTTTGAAAAATATCATGAACTTGGAGGTATGCTTGTATCTGCCATTCCTCCGTACCGCCTGCCCCGTAATGTGTTAAAAGAGGATATTGATGATATTCTTGCCAAAGGGGTCGAAACAAAAACAGGATGTGAAATCGGCAAAGATTTATCATTTAACGATATTTTATCCGAATATAATGCAGTCCTGATTGCTGTGGGATTATCTCAGCCCCTTTCCCTTCCGATTCCCGGAGTTGAAGGAGACGGGGTTTTATTGGCGCTCCCGTTTTTAGAGAATATTGCCTTTGGAAAAAAACCGCAGCTCGGAAAGCAGCTCCTCATTATCGGCGGCGGAAATGTGGCAATAGATGTTCGCCCGATCTTCGCGGCGCATAGGACATGAAGATATTCAGATGGTCTGTCTGGAGAGTCGTGAAGAGATGCCTGCATGGAAATGGGAAATTGATGAAACTGTTGAAGAAGGAATCCGAATAACTAATCAATGGGGACCCAAAGCAATCCGCCTGAAAGATAATCATGTTGAAGGGCTTGAAGTGGTAAGAGTGAAGTCAGTTTTTGATGAATCAGGGCGGTTTCATCCGACATTTTATCCTGAGCAGACTTCATTTATATCCGCAGATACGATTATTATTGCGATCGGCAGACGCTCAGAATTTTCTTTTCTGAAAGATACACCTGTGAAATTGGATGACAGGGGACATCTTATATGGGATAAAGAGACGCATCAGACAAGTATGGAAAAGGTTTTTGCTTCAGGAGAAGCGACAATGGGACCTAATCCTGCAATAAAAGCAGTTGCCAACGGAAGAGAGGCAGGAAAGGCGATTCATCTCTATTTGCAGGGGAAAGAGATTCAAAAATTATCGGATCCTCATGAAGAAGAGCGGATTGGTCGTTTTCCCGAAGAAGTCCGTTCAAAGATAAAAAAACAGGCGAGGGAAAAGATTGAAGTTCTGTCTCCTCAGATACGAAGATCAGGGTTTATTCAGTATGAAATCGGATATGATGAAATATCAGCACTCAAAGAATCGCGGCGATGCAGAAGTTGCGGCGCAGGCGCGTCTGTTGATCAGGGACGCTGCTGCGGGTGTCTGACCTGCTTCAGAATCTGTCCTTATGGCACGCCGGTTGTTATTCATCGGGCAAAAATGCTGTTGGAAAAATGTCAGGCTTGCGGACTTTGCGTTTCTGAGTGTCCCGCAGAGGCAATCTCTATGATGAGCTATGACGTTAATGAACTGATTCAGCAGATGCCTCAGTTGATCGGAACTCCGGATCCTGACAGGGAAAAACCGATTATAGTCGGATTTCACTGCAATTATCATGCAGGTATGGAAAAAATTGCTTTGCCGTCAAATATCCGGGCAATAAACGTACATTGCGCCAGCCGGATCGGAGTGCGGGAGCTGCTCCGGGCGTTTGAATGCGGCGCAGACGGCGTTTATGTGGTGTTGTGCAATGAAGCGGATTGCAAGTACAGAAATATTTCATCCAGAGTGAAAAGCCGGATTGAGCATACCAGAAAACTTCTTCATGAGATAGGGATAGATAAGGAACGGCTTATTTATGTTGAAGCAGGGGAGCATCCTGAAACGGTCTGGATAAAGACAGCAGAAGAAATGACGGATAGGATAAAAATTTTCCAGTATAAATAAGATATAAGACCTGCGGGGTTTCCGAAACGCCGCAGGTCTTTTTACCGGAAAAATTGATATTATGAAAAATATTAAACCTTTAATACTCTCTTTGTCGTTAATGATACTAATCTGCATTGTTTCATTTATGAGGCTCGGCAATAAAAATATATGGGGAGAATTTTTCTTTAATTTCGATGTAATATTTGTCTGTATTTATTTAATATGGATGATTCTTGAATCAAAGGTATCAAAAGAAGAAAGAACAAAAGGTAATAATATCCATGATTATTGTACTTGTGAAATTTATGCTTCTGGTCAGGCACTGACATTTCTTTCTGCTTTATGGTTCAATTCTATATGGACAAAACCGAATCTGCTGCATCTGGCAGGGTTTTCTCTGTTTCTCGGAGGAATATTTTACAGGCTTTGGGCTGTCAAAACTTTGGGTAAATACTATTCACATATTGTCAGAAAAGTTAATGAACACAAAATTATAAAAACAGGACCCTATAAACATATTCGGCATCCGGCTTATGCAGGGATGATAATTGCCAATATAGGTATAGTCATTTATTTTTTTAACCGGATCACATTTTATGCGTTTTTATTGATACTTTTTCCTGCAATTATTTTAAGAATTTATATTGAAGAGAAAACACTCTTTAAAATTGACGGATATTTTGAATTTGCGAAGACCCGTAAAAGAATTCTTCCGTTAATTTGGTAATTGTTGAAAAAAAAGCACATAATCCGGCATGAATTTATAACCACAAAGAGACAAAAATATGATAAAAAATTTACAGAGAGGAAAATAAGCTATGAGCATTTTTGTTGATAAAAATACGCGGCTTTTGGTTCAGGGGATTACCGGCAAAGAAGGACAGTTTCACACCCGTCAATGTGCGGCTTACGGCACAAATGTAGTGGCAGGGGTTACGCCGGGGAAAGGCGGACAGAAAATGGATGATGTCCCTGTCTTCAATACAGTAAAGGATGCGGTAAAAGGAACCGGCGCAAATGCCAGCATGATATTTGTTCCCCCGCCTTTTGCCGCGGATGCGATTATGGAGGCGGCAGATGCAGGTGTCGGCATGATTGTTGCAATTACCGAGGGGATTCCGGTCATGGATATGATGAAGGTGAAGAATTATCTTGCGGATAAAGATTCCCGGCTTATCGGTCCAAACTGCCCCGGAATCATAACCCCCGGAGCATGTAAAATCGGAATTATGCCGGGTCCTATTCATAGACCGGGTGGTCCTATAGGCGTGGTTTCACGCTCAGGGACTTTGACTTATGAAGTTGTGGATCAGTTGACAAAAAAAGGGATCGGACAGACAACCTGCATCGGCATCGGCGGAGATCCGGTAAACGGAACGAATTTTATAGATTGTCTGAAGGAGTTTGAAAAAGACCCGGAGACAAAAGGGGTTGTTATGGTCGGAGAAATCGGAGGAAATGCAGAGGAGGATGCCTCGGAATTTATAAAAAATCAGATGACAAAGCCGGTTGTCGGATTTATTGCCGGATTAACCGCGCCTCCGGGAAGACGCATGGGTCATGCAGGCGCGATTATCAGCGGCAAAAGCGGCACGGCACAGAGCAAGATTGCCACCATGAAGGCAAACGGCGTGCATGTTTGTGAAGATTTGGGAACGCTCGGAGAATTTTGTGCAAAGGTTTTTGTCTGAAATATCCAATTTAAACCCTAATGGTTTTTAAAACCATTAGGGTTTAACGACTCACGTGGGAACGCAGGAACTTTTATCAGATAAATTTTAAACATCTAAAAACAGGCATTATATCATGAACAAAAAAAGACTTGCATTATTTATTTCATTTTTCATTTTTTCATTTTATTTTACATCTTCTCATCTGCTTACAGCAGAAGAGAAGCTCCCTTCTTTTTCAAACCCTTTTCCTCATGAAAAGAGCGATCTGAAGCCTGATCCGAATCTGATTTTCGGTAAGCTCTCCAACGGATTCAGATATGTTCTTATGAAGAATCAGGAACCAAAAGATCGGGTGAGTATTCAGTTGGATATTCAGGCTGGCTCTTTGCAGGAAAAAGATAATCAGCAGGGGATAGCCCATTATATAGAACACATGATATTCAACGGATCAGAGCATTTTGCTCCGGGTGAGCTGATCAAATATTTTCAGTCTATCGGAATGAGCTTCGGACCTGATGCCAACGGGCATACATCGTTTGATGAAACTGTCTATAATATTCTTCTCCCTGACGGAACAGAAGAGAGCCTTAAAAAAGGGCTTTCAGTCATGCAGGATTATGCCTGCGGCGCATTGCTTCTGGAATCAGAAATAGAACAGGAACGGGGAATTATTCTGGCGGAAAAGCAGTTGAGAGATTCTGTAGAATACCGTACTTATGTTGCATCCATGAAATTTTCATTTGAAGGTTCCCTGATTTCTGAACGATTGCCGATAGGAACGGAAGAGGATATTAAAAACGCCAATCAGCAGATTCTGAAAAATTATTATGATACATGGTATCGCCCTGAGAATATGATTCTAATCATGGCAGGAGATTTTGATTCTGCTATGGCCGAGTCTCTTATCAAATCTTCGTATTCAACATTTGCTCCACGCGCCTGCCGGAATCTCTCCTGAAATTGGAATTGTGAAGCATGAAGGGATAAAAACTTTTTATCATTATGAAAAAGAGGCAGGAAACACAGAGACATCTATTCAGGTTGCCTGGAATACAGAGCCGGTCCCGGACTCTCTTGCTTATCAGAAAGAACGGCTGACACAATATGCGGCTAACAGAATTCTGAATAACCGGCTTAAAGCAATGACTGAATCACCGGATAATCCTTTTACTTCCGCAAATGCTTTTTCAGATATTTTTCTGAACAGACTTGAATATGCTGAAATCAGCGCTGAATCATCGCCTGAAAACTGGAAAAAAGTGCTTATGCTCCTTGAGCAGTTACTCAGACAGACAATCACCTTCGGATTTACTCAGACTGAACTGGATCGGGTGAAAAAAGAGCTTTTGGCAGATTTGGATAATGCTGTATTAAAAAAAGATACACGGAACAGCAGTGAATTATCGAATGAAATCATAAGTAACCTGAATGAAAACAGAGTATTTCAGTCTCCTGAGCAGGAGAAAGAATTATACGCCCCGATCATTGAATCCCTGACGATTCAGCAGATACATGACGCCTTTGTAAAACTTTGGAATCAGAATCACCGCCTTATCACAGTTACAGGAAATGCTGAAATAAGAGGGGAGTCAGGAAAAAGTAAGCAAAATCAGGAAGCAACTGATATTATCCGTTCTGTATTTGATGAATCAGCTAAAACAGAGGTAAAAAAACCTGCTCAGGAAGATATTGTAAAGTTTCCGTATCTTCCTGAACCTGAAAATCAGGGTAAAATACTAAAACAAAACCAATTTTCAGAATCTTGGCATAGAGCAGACAGATTTTAAAAACGGAGTACGGCTGAATCTTAAAAAGACTGATTTTAAGAAAAATGAGATTGTTGCAACTGTCAGCTTCGGCTTTGGAAAGAAAACCGAGCCGGTTCCGGGACTTGCGTTATTGACAGAATCGCTTGTGAATAAAAGCGGACTCGGAAAACTGAACCGCAGCGAACTGGATATTGCTTTGGCAGGAAAGAAGACCAAAGTGGTGTTCAGTATAGATGAGAACAGTTTTTTACTGAAAGGGGATACTGTTCCTGAAGAGATTCCTCTGCTTTTTCAGTTGTTTTATGCTTATATAAAAGATCCGGGCTGTCGTCAGGAGACATATCAGTTGGTCATGAAGCAGTTTAAGCAGATGTATAAAGAGATTGTCCATTCAGTTGAAAGTGCTATGGAGTTATCGGGGAACCGCTTTCTGGCAGGAGGAGATAAGCGATTCGGAATGCCCCCTTATCCGGAATTTCAGAAACTGACACTTGAACAAGTAAAGTCATGGATGGATACAGTAAAAAACAGCAGTTTGGAAATATCACTTGTCGGGGATTTTGATCCTGAAACTGTCAGAAATATTACCGCCCGGTATTTCGGGGGATTATCTGATTTAAAATCTGTAAAAGATAAAAAAGAATCTCTGAAATTCCCGGCAGGAGAGCATTTAGTGATCGGCGTAGAGACAAAAATCAAAAAAGGGATGGCGGTCGTTGCATGGAAGACCGAAGATTTCAGTAATATTTACGGGGTGCGCCGTCTTTCAGCTTTGGGGCATATCTTTTCAGAGCGGCTCAGAGAGGAGATACGGGAAAAATCAGCTCTTTCTTATTCTCAATATGCTTACAATCAGTCGAGCCGTGCATATCAAGGATATGGTGTTTTCCGCAGTATTGTTTTGGCTGATCCTGATAAAACAGAGCAGGTTATTCAGGAGATTAAGCGGATTGCTTCCGAAATAGTCAACGACGGAATTACTGAAGATGAACTCCGGCGCTCAGTTGATCCGATTCTGACAAGCATAAAAGATATGCTCAGAACAAACAGTTACTGGCTTGATACGGTTCTTACCCGCTCTGTCAGATACCCGGAACAACTGGAATGGACTAAAACAATTCAGAAGGATTATGCAGCGATAACGGTTAAGGATATTGCTGATTTGGCAAAGGCATATCTTGATAATGAAAAAGCCGCAACTGTCATTATCAGCCCGGTTTCTATTGAAGGGGAATAATGCACGCTCCGCTTTGTCCGCCTTACATTACTCCTCGTTACGAGGCTCTGCGGTTCGACTGAGCTCACCGAAGTCCTCGTAACTCATAGAGAGAGGCTCTGGCTCTCACGGAGTATCACGGCAGAGCCGTTCTGATTTCCGTTACGAGGACTTCGGTGAGCTCAGTCGAACCGCAGAGCCTCGTAACGAGATGAGTGGGGGCAATATCATTTTGCTTGACTTTCATAATGATTCTATGATACAAAAATAAACATTTCCGGGTTTTCGGGAAAAGTGTCATATAACAAATTTCTGATTTTTATTCTGTTATTGAATATGGATTCAACGTCTGTTTACACGGCTTTGGTATAGCTGTGCAGAGCCGGAGTATGTGTCAACGAGGCAAGGCTTCTTACGGGAATTGGTAATCGAAGTTGCCACATCGTATGATGACGTGATACGAAAGATTCGGGATGCATGTATGGCATTATCTTCAGGATGAAGATACATGCATCGTCATCAATGCAGTGTCATGCCTTTTCGCAGTTGGAGACAAGTCTAATCTGATACAACTTGAGTATAATATTCTTTTACAGGTTGTGCCGGTTTCAAAACCTTTCTTATATATTCTTATATAATTTTATATATTTTTGGTAACTATCTTAAAGACCATCCGGATGAAAATGTCAGAAAGGCAGCTCGCACAGGCGATTTCGAGATTTGAATGCGGACAAGAAATGAGCCATGAAGAAATTCTTATTTGTCTGTAGCGAAAACAAGATTAGGAGTTACACGGCTGAAACGGTCTTTTTCGCATACGAGGACGTGGATGCTATAGGGTGCGGCACAAATAGTGACGCCCGGACACCACTAACAGGTGATTTGGTCGAATGGGCGGATATTGTTTTCACTATGGAGAAAAGCCATGAGAAAAAAGTCTCCAAGAGATACCACGATCTGTTGAAAGGAAAAAGGCTGATTTGCTTAGACATTCCAGACAAATATGGTTTTATGCAGCCAGAGCTTGTACGGTTGTTAGAGACCAAAGTTAAGAAGTATGTTACTTTTCGATAGTCCTACTCATAATTCATCGGTGTTCTTTGAGGTTGGGCTTGATTAAAACGCACTATTATGTCTTGTTCCCACGCTTTGCGTCCCGTCTCTCCTCCGTTCCCACACAAAACATTGGAACGAAATGAAAACTTCGGATGTCTGAGCCGATTTATAAAGACTGATTCTGCTCAATTCGCACAATCACAAAAACCGGAGGCACGTCTTCATTTTTTTTCAGAATAATCTTCACTGCAAAGGGAAAACCCTTATCCTTTTCAGGCTCCCATGATTCCTGCCAGTCAAATTCTTTCTCCTCAGTAGTTCCTTTCAGATACTCAAATGTAACGCTGTGAATCTGAGGAATCAGTTCATAAAAATCCTCTTCAGTCAAATCTGCCGGGTTAAACTCTTTATTTAACATGATAAGATTCTTTTCAAAAAAACGGAGCCGCTCTTTATTCTCATCTTCCGGTATTGACATATATTTCACATAGACCATGCCAAACTTATTGCCGGGTACTAATGATATATAAGATAAAAATTCTAATGACTTGTTATCTCCTTTAAACGAGGAAATATTCTTATTCTTTATATCCCGCTGAACAGCAGATGCGAGCTGTTTTTTTATCAGATTCAGAACAATCCGTTCTCTCTGATTCGTTTCAACATTTTTCTCCCCCTTTTCCCATGCTCTTACGCCGATTCTGAACGCGCCGAATATAATCACCATAATCACAGAAAAGGATGGTGAGGGATATAAGAAGCTCTAAAAGAGTGAATCCTTTGTTTGTCTGTTCTGAAAATTCTGATGCCGTCATATTATGCCGTTGCGTAAAAGTTTGCGCCGCCGCCTTTAGGCGGTTTCAGTGAAATCAGGAGATTCTCTTTACACGCCTGACCGCCTGAAGGCGGTACTACGGACAGAAAAGTTTGCGCCGCCGCCTTTAGGCGGTTTCAGTGAAATCAGGAGATTCTCTTTACACGCCTGACCGCCTGAAGGCGGTACTACGAACTTTTTTGATCTGCTGAAAATTTCATTTCTCTATAAATTCATTCAATATTTTCTTAATCCTGCTGATTCTGTTATTCACAGATGCTTCGCTGCTGTCAATAATATCGGCAATATCTTTTGAAGGAAGTCCGAAGCGGTGGAGTTTAAAGACAATCCGGTCTGTCTGAGATACGACCTGTAAAGCAGTGTCAATCGCAATATTATCTATAATTTTTGACTCCATATCATTGTCAGAATGATACTGCTCATCTAATTCAGCCTTTTTATCATGCCACATGATGCTGTCAAAGCCTCTTTTCCGCAGATAATTCAGAGTAGTATGATTTGCAATAACGACAATCCACCGGGCAAGGCTATGTCCCTCTCCTTCTCTGTATTGTCTAAGTCGCCGGCGTTTATCATCCAGCAGTTGAAAAAAAACCTCCTGATAAACCTCTTCAAGCTCCTCCTTAATCAAAGGTGCATGTTTCATGATAAATGTTTTCCGAACAACGCTGCAAACCAGATTCCAATATTGCCTGACAAGTTTTTCGCAGAGATTAAAGGTTATACAGTTCCGGAGAATTTTCTGCTCTTCTTCTTTTGATATTGGCATATTTTTTTGTATAATAAGAAACTAAGTTTTTTGAATATTGTTGGGGTTCATTTCATTCACCCCAACCTACTGCTTAGTTTTTGTATTTTCAGAATTACTGACTTATTACCCTATCCCCCGGTCTGATTTTACTCTCTTCACTCTTTTTAAGAATGACAATAATATCTCCGTTTTCTTTTACAGCATCAATACCGGCGCTGCAAATAATTTCTGTATCAGAACCGTATTCCAATTTATCCGGCATCTTCTCACGGTAAACAATAAGAGGAAATTCTTTTCTGACGTTTCCTTTTGCCGGAATCCATTTCTCAGGGGTGATAATAATCCGGTTCTCTGATACCTGATTGATATTGCAGTCTATCAAAGGAAGAGAACGGTGAAATTTTTCCGACAGTCTTTTTGCCATTGCTTCCAATGCAGGCTGTTCTTTTGAATTATTATAGACATCTGCTGAGGCAATAGTCTCTCTGGTCTCAATATCTACAAGCCTTCCTGCAATCTCAATACCGTTTTTCGTATCATAGATAACGCCAAGTATCACAGAACCGCTCACTCCTGAAAGAACATCATCCTCTGTTTTTTTATCCCGGAAAATATCTTTTTCTAAAATCTCCTTCATCTCTTTTCTGATAAAAATCTGAAAACGATCTCCTGCAATCAGATCGTCCAGAAAATAATACTGAAACAGTCCATGTTCCGATATACCATCTGCATTTTCAAACGGGTGCATAACAAGAGCATATCGGTGTTTCAACTGAAAGACTTCAGGAATCTTCCGAATTATATGAATATCTTTTATATATGTGTTACCGGCATCATCAGTGACAGCAATACAGATTTTATTATCCCCTGTATTTAACCTTGTATAATAATTCAAAGAGATAAGTTTTCCTTTTCCGTGAATTTTCTGCGGAATATCATTGATACTCAGTTTTTCAATATTATGTCTGCTTTTTATCTTTATGGGGATTGTAATGCTCTCTTTAAAAGCCGTCTTTTGTCCAAGTGAATCCTGCACTCCGGCAACCGTGATTTCAGGGGATTGAATATCTGATCTTTTTCCGGTATCTGCTGCCACGCTCTGATTTTGAGCCGTCATAATATCAGACAGATTTGATACAGTCATCTTTTCATCAGCATACATCTCAGTCTTATTTCCGAGTTTATCTTTTGCCAGAATATTCACAAGATATTCATCAGGTTTTAATGCAATATCAAACCTCACATACTCCCCTTTCGGAATATCCGCGGGCTTTTCATTTATCCAAAGAGATATATCACCTGATTCATCATAAAGATACCCTTCTATTGATGCGCCGGGAATAAATTTTTCCAGAAAAATTACAGGTCCTGTCCGATCAACATGAATCATAATCTTTTGTATTCTCTCACCGCCAAGCAGGTTCCGGGCAATAAGAGTGATTTCATGTCTGCCCTGTTCCAGCCTCAAATCCTCTGTAAAAGTGATACGCTTTTGTGATGATTCAATAAAAACAGGTTTTTCTCCAAGAATAATCTCTGAAATATACTGCTCTTTATCCTCTGCAATCCCTGAAACTGTTACAGGATCATCTTTAGTCAATATTATGCTTTCTTCAGAAGAGCATTTCGGAAGCAGCAAGGTCAGTTCCGGTACAGACGGAGACTGTTGTGCCTGTTCCATTATTTTTTTACGGACTTCATCCAGATAGAAAAATGCTTTTTCAGACGGATACTGCTGAACAGAAAGCTCAAGTTCTTTTTTTGCTTCATCATAACGACCTTCCAGATAATGAATCACCCCTTTTTCTCTGTGGGGAAAATAATCTTGAAAGTGCATTCCCAGAGTTCTGGCTCTGCGCTGATCTTCATATCTGCGGTTTACTGCTTCATTCAGGTCTGAGAGAGCATCATTATAACATTCCCCTTCTATACAGGAGAGGGCGCGTTCATAAAAATTATACCACTGTCCTGTAAAATTCCCTCTGGTTCTGCAATGGGGAGTTTCATTTTTTACGCAGGTTCTCTGCTGAACAGCACAACTCTCTGAAAAGAGCAGTATAAATAGAGATAAAATAAGATAAATATGCCCTCTTTTTTCTGATGACCGGCTTTTAAGCATTTTACCCTCCATACAGAATATTCTGGAAAACAGGATTATTTTCTGATAAGTAAGATCAAATAGAAAAAGAAATATATAATGTTGAGAATATTTATAGATTATTATAAAATAAAATTCAATAAGATTTTACCTGAAGTTATCTATATCACAATGGAGGAAAAGATTGAACGATCTGTTTGATTATCAGTCTGCTAAAACAGCAGATGCCTCAAAACCGCTTGCAGAGAGAATGCGTCCTGTAAATCTGGATGAATTCATGGGACAATCAAATGTTGTAGGAAAAGGAAGAGTGATTCGTCATGCTGTTGAAAATGACAGAATATTCTCAATGATACTCTGGGGACCTCCGGGGTGCGGCAAAACAACCCTTGCAAGAATAATCGCCAATGAAACCCGCTCTTATTTTGTTGAATTCTCCGCTGTACTTTCAGGAGTAAAAGATATACGATCTGTTATTGAATCGGCAAAACATCAGCAGCATCTTAACAAAAAGACTATTCTTTTTGTGGATGAAATCCACCGTTTCAATAAAGCACAGCAGGATGCTTTTCTTCATCATGTTGAAAGCGGATTGATTACTCTGATCGGAGCAACCACTGAAAATCCTTCTTTTGAGGTGATTCCGCCGCTGTTGTCCAGATGCCGGGTAATAACATTGGATATACTTTCACCCGAAGAGATTACCGCAATAATTGATTTTGCCTTGAAGGATAAAGATCGCGGACTTGGAAATTTGAATATTATTTTAGAGCCTGACGCATTCTCTTATCTGATACATATTTCAGACGGGGACGCCCGTTTTGCTTTAAACAGTCTTGAAGTTATCTCTTCTTTTGCAGTATCAGAAGAACGCGGGAATATTACTCTTCAGGATGCAGAGAATGCCTTGCAGATCAAGGGACTGAGATATGATAAAGCCGGTGAAGAGCATTATAATATTATCTCCGCTTTTCATAAAAGCCTGAGAGGAAGCGATCCTGATGCGGCTTTGTATTGGCTTTGCCGAATGTTGACAGCCGGAGAGGATCCGTTGTATATTGCAAGAAGAATGGTAAGGTTTGCATCAGAAGATATTGGAAATGCGGATCCGAATGCTCTTAATACAGCATTGAACGCAATGGAGGCATTCAGGTTTATCGGTCTTCCCGAAGGTGAACTTGCACTTGCACAGGCTGCGGTTTATCTGGCAACTGCTCCGAAAAGCAACAGCATTTATGATGCTTATGAAAAAGTCAAAGCAGTTGTCAGGGATTCAGGAACTTTGCCTGTTCCGTTTCATATAAGGAATGCACCGACTAATCTG
This sequence comes from uncultured delta proteobacterium, assembly GCA_963806835.1. Lineage (GTDB taxonomy): Bacteria > Desulfobacterota > Desulfobacteria > Desulfobacterales > CAWEAR01 > CAWEAR01. The sequence continues at coordinate 32,475 of CAWEAR010000003.1, read as the reverse complement.
ATGAAGAATCTCGGATACGGCAAAGATTACAAATATCCGCATGATTATCAGGATGCGTATATTGTTCAGGATTATCTGCCGGAAGCTATTAAAGAGATGAGATTTTATTCTCCGACTGACAGGGGATATGAAAAAATTTTAAAACAAAGACTTGACAAGTTGCGTAGCATGAAATACATAAAAAAAGAACACTTAGAAAGCAGTTCCTAATCTGATTATTAATATATGAAAGGAGAGAGCGTTTTATATCCTGAAATATAAACGCCTATTTTTGAAATGAAAAAAGATAAGAAAAAGAGCAGTACAAGAATTATCATAGAGATGTTAATGAAAGGTGAACCGCTGAATTCAAGGGATATTTCTCAGAAAATGGCGAAAACAGACGGGCGGATAATAAAAGTCCAGAATGTCTCAAGCACGCTTACAAAAATAAGCGACAGCAACAGATGCGATCTCGGTTTTTTTATTGAAAGGAGGTATGAGAATAACAGCTTTGTCTATCAGATCATCAAAGATGCTCTTGTACTTTCTGAAGATCAGGCTTATGATCTGACTCTGAAAGCCGGGGATGACAGATATACACTGGATCAGGCAGTCAATGATTTTCCTCTGCTGGATAAATATGTCAAAGCAAATACAGCCAGAGCAGACAGAAAAAGCAAATCCAAAGCAGAAAAACGGGTTGCAGAAAAATCTTCCCGTTCCCAGGTTAAGACTGTTGTGAATAAAAAGGAAAAAAATAAACCTTCTGTCAAAGCTACAGCATCTGAGCCTGTGAAAATTGTTTCAGATAACAAAGATATGGAAAAAATAGCAGACCAGCTTCTGAAAAAAATAAATAAGCTCGGAGGTTTGCATTTTAATCTCAAAGTATCTTTATCATTTGAAGAGCTTAAAGATTAATCAGTTTTCCGGTATTTATCATTCCCATGCCGGAAACGCGGGAACGATAAATACCAGCCTGAAAGAGATTCATTGATCCGATTATTTTTATACGTTTATTTTTCATTATCATCTCTTTTTATTATTCCTCTCTGTTCTGCCGGATCCGAACAATATGCTGTTATAAAAACAGAATATGCTGTTATCCGTTTTAATCCTTTGCTGAAAGGAGCGGCAAATAATGTTGCGGAGATTTATAAGGGATTAACATCAGAACTGGAAAATAATCTTAAATGGAGGTCAGATTTCATACCTGAGATTCTGCTGATAAAAGAGAATAAACTCTTTCAGCAAATAACAGGGAATACTTTTTTTGTCGCATTTGCCATCCCTGAGAAAAATCTGATTGTCATAGATTACTCAAAGATGAATGTACATCCGTTTTCTCTTTCAATAACATTGAAGCATGAACTGTGCCATCTTCTTTTACATCATCATATCAGAAGAGAGAATCTGCCTAAGTGGCTTGATGAAGGGATTTGTCAGCATGTCAGTGACGGAATATCGGAAATCATTATAGATAAACGATCCGTATTAAATGAAGCAGTTATATCAGAGAGTCTTATTCCTCTCAATGTACTCTCCCGCAGTTTCCCCGGAGATAAGCATTCTCTGGCATTGGCTTATGAAGAGAGTAAAAGTATAGCAGAATATATTATAAAAGAATTTGGCAGGGAATCTTTTTTATCTTTTCTTAATGATCTGAAAAATGAAGTTAATTTTTCCGAAGCTGTGTATCATAATTTTTCTATATCTTTTGAAGGACTTGAAGAGAGATGGCATCTTTATCTGAAAAACAGGATAACATGGTTTGTCTATTTTTCAATTCATATTTATGAGATTCTCTTTTTCTTCAGCGCGTTGATAACAATATACGGATTTATCAGGTTAGTAATTAAAAAAAGGGAATATCAGGATAAAGAGGATGATGAGGATGAAATCTCATAGATTGGAGTGTTCCTAATTCTTAATTCTTAAATGTCTATAATTCATACATATCTGGTTAAAGAAATATTCAAATATATTGCTTTTGTTCTTACAGCAGTGGTCGGCATTTATATTGCTGTTGATTTTTTTGAGAAAATAGATAATTTTATGGAGGCAAAACTCCCGTTTTCAAAAGTGATTATCTTTTTTATCTATGAATCTCCTTTTATTATTGCACAGATTATTCCGGTCTCTATCCTGCTTGCAGTTCTGATCGTCTTCGGACTGATGAACAGAAATAATGAAAGCCTTGCATTAAAAAGCAGCGGAGTCGGTATTTACTATCTTCTTAAACCGATTCTTTTCATCGGATTATTTCTGACTCTTTTTCTCTTCTTTTTTTCCGATATTATTATTCCGGTAACCCGGAGCAAAGCAAATCAGATATGGCTCAAAGAGGTCAGGCATGAATCAGTTATTTCAAGAGAAAAAGATATTTGGCTGAAAGACAACCGATTAATCACCCATATACAGTCTTATGATAAATACAAAGATGCCATCATGGACGTAACCTTTAATTATTTTGATGAAAATTTCAGATTATACAGAAGGATAGATGCAAAAAAAGGGGTTTTTGAAGACGGAAACTGGATTCTGTATGATTTTATGGAGCAGATATTAGATAAAGAGAGCGGAAAGTACAAAACAGAAATTTATAAAGAACGGATTGAATCTGTCAATCTGCTGCCGGATGATCTGATAAGGGTGGTTAAAAAATCTGATGAAATGACATTCAAAGAGCTTCTTGAATATACAGTAAAAATTGAGACAGAAGGATATGATGCCACAAGGTACAGAGTTGACTTGTATGCAAAAATAGCATTTCCATTTATCTGTGTTATTATGTCTCTTCTGGGAACAGGGATTGCCGCCGGAGGAAACATCAGAGAAGGGATGCCGGTCAGCATTGCTTACGGAATCGGAATTACTTTTCTTTACTGGATATTTTACAGTTTTTGTCTCTCGCTCGGATACGGGGAAATGCTTCCGCCTATTATTGCTGTATGGTTGGCAAATCTTGTCTTTTCCTGCGCCGGAATTCTTTTGCTTTTGAACAGTCAGTAAATCGGAAAATTGTAAAAGTTTGTAGTACCGCCTTTAGGCGGTTATTCACACCCGCCGCCTGAAGGCGGTACTACGAACTTTTCCGATCTGCTGATAATCTTTAATCTATCTCATTGACTATCCCCTGTTTTTCTGATAAAAAAATAATATTATATAAATTATCCGTATCTTGTAATGAAGGGAGAAAATTATGACAGAATCTGCAAAAAATCAGCGATTATAAATGGGAGATTCTCAAAACCGGCAACATGCGTGTGCCGGGGATTGTATATGCGAATGAATCTATGATCAAGGCTTTGGCAAAAGAAGATGCTTTGAAGCAGGTTGCAAATGTTGCCACGCTTCCGGGGATTATCAAAGCATCTATGGGAATGCCCGATATTCATGAAGGATACGGATTTTCCATCGGCGGGGTGGCCGCGTTTGACTGGAATGATGGAATTATATCACCCGGAGGGGTTGGTTACGACATTAATTGTTTATTATCAAATAGTTATGTGTTAAACCGGCACGGTTATACTCTCACTATTGCCCAAATGGAAAAAAACTGGAAAACAAGTTTTCTCAAATGCCAAAATCTGAAAGAGGGGTATGAAGAGACCACACCTATTGTCCGGTATCTCAAAATCCCGCCGCAAAGATTGGTATATCGGCTTACAACAACTGGCGGAGACGAAATTCCTGCTACAGAAGATCATCCATTCTGGACGCCTGAAGGGATGATTGAATTGAAGCAGTTGAAAACCGGTGATCAGGTTGCCCGGTATCCGTTTGAGGGTGTCCCTTATGAAGAACCGTCAGATGAAATTCTGGTTGATGAAGAGGACATCCGGCGTATTCTTGCAAAGCAAGGCAAAGGAGAACGGGGCAATGCTCTTGTACAGGTGTTAAACCAGTTAAAAAAACGTCAGCTTCTGCCATTGCGGATGAATTCGCCTCAATTGCCGTATCTGATAAAGTTGACGGGATTTATATTTGGAGACGGAACCCTTTATTTTGAAAAAGGAAATGGAAAAGGCATAACATGGTTTTTCGGTGAAGAGGCTGATCTTGAAAATATCCGATCTGATATTCAAATGATCGGAATCACGCCTTCCCGAATTTACAAAATGGAACGTGATCATAAAATTTTAACAGCCTATGGCGAGTTTGAGTTCAGACGGGAAGAAGTATCATTTAAGGTTGCGGGAAGCGGTTTTGCAGCTTTGCTGGCAGCACTTGGCGCACCAGTCGGAGCAAAAGCAAAGCAGGAATATCGTATTCCACAATGGCTTTTTCGCGCACCCCGCTGGCAGCAACGGCTCTTTTTAGCAGCACATTTCGGTGCGGAATTGGCTTCACCCAAACCTTATAAAGAAAGAAATTATAATTTTTATCCGCCCATGCTGTCCCTTAACAAGCGCGAGCAATTTGTTGAAAACGGAAAACTGTTTTTGAAAGATATATCAAAACTTCTGGAAGGATTTCAGGTTGAAACAAAGAAAATCAGCCTGCGGGAAGAGCAGATCAATATTGACGGCAGCAAATCATACCGATTGATGTTAATTTTAGGGTCTAAACCGGGTGATTTAATCAATTTATGGAGCAGGATCGGTTTTGAGTACAACCGAAAACGGCAAAATTTAGCGATGCTTGCTGTCGAGTATATCAAACAGAAAGCAGTAATTGTAGAGTATCGGAATGATATAGCAAATCAGGCATTAATAATGGCGGCTTCCGGTGTTTCATATCGGGAAGTTTACAATCAGCTTTCTGATTACAATGTCAGCCAAAATTTTTTGAGGCTTGCTCTGAATACTGAACGCACAGTCGGTGCAAGAATCGGAACCGGATTTGAATCATTTGATGAATTCTGTAAACATGCTGCTACAGGGATTGAAAACAGCGGTATGGTCTGGTCAACTATTCAATCTGTTGAAAAAGTCGATCTGTCAAAGGAGGAATCATTTGACGGATATGTATATGATTTTACCGTAGCTCATCCTGATCACAATTTTATTGCCAACGGGTTTGTGGTCTCCAACTGCGGAGTCCGTCTTGCCACCACTGATCTTGAAGAGAAAGATATAAAGCCGAAAGTCAGGGAACTGGTCAATGCCCTGTATCAGGGTATTCCATCAGGAGTCGGTTCTCAAGGCTCTGTCAGACTTACGGGTGCGGATGAGAAAAAGGTTTTAAAAGAAGGAAGCCAATGGGCTGTTAAACAGGGATTTGGTGAGAGTTCAGATATTGAGCATACTGAAGAGCGCGGATGCCTGCTGAATGCAGACCCGGAAACAGTAAGCGACAGAGCTTTGGAACGGGGAAGAAAGCAGCTCGGAACACTCGGTTCCGGGAATCACTTTCTTGAAGTCGGCGTTGTAGAAGCGGTTTATGAACCTGAAATTGCCCGTGTATTCGGGCTGTTTGAAGGGCAGGTAACAATTATGCTGCATACCGGATCCAGAGGATTCGGGTATCAGGTTTGTGATGATTTTCTGGCGTTTATGGTAAAGCATGTTCATAAGCTCGGTATTGAACTCCCGGATCGCCAACTGTCATGTGCGTTTATCCAGTCTGAAGAAGGGATTCGCTATTTTAACGCAATGGCTTGTGCAGCAAATTACGCATGGGCAAACCGCCAGATTCTCATGTATCAGGCAAAAGAGATTTTGTTAAAGACTTTGAGTATAAGTCCGCGGAATCTTGGAATGAGACTTTTATATGATGTATCTCATAATATTGCCAAAAAAGAGGAGCATATTGTTGAAGGGAAAAAGCGGATGGTCTGTGTGCATCGCAAAGGAGCAACCCGCTCTTTTCCGGCAGGGCATCCCGCGATTTGCGAAACATACCGCCATGTTGGGCAGCCGATTCTGATTCCAGGAGATATGGGAACTGCATCTTATGTACTTGTGGGAACAGAAAAAGCAATGGAGGAGACCTTCGGATCAACCTGTCACGGTGCAGGGCGTGTGTTAAGCCGGACGGCGGCAAAAAAAGCAAGCAAAGGACGGGCAATTTACCGTGAACTTGAAGATAAAGGGATTCTCGTCAAATCAGCAGGGAGATCAACTCTTGCAGAGGAGATGCCCGAAGCATATAAAGATGTTTCCGAAGTTGTGGATGTGGTTCACGGAGCAGGCATATCCAAAAAAGTGGCAAAGCTGAGACCGATTGTTGTGATAAAAGGGTAAATAACAGTTGACAAAAATCTGAACATATATTAACTCAAGTTGCCACCTATGCTCCTGCCGGATTGACAAATCCGGCAGGGGTTCGGATTTGTCAATCGTTCGGCTGAGCGTTCGGCTGAGCTCACGCCGAAGTCTCACGCCGAAGTCTCATGCCGAAGTCTCACGCCGAAGTCTCATGCCGAAGTCCGAACCGAGCCGGGTGAGGCTATTTTTTCAGCAGGTCGCAACTTGGGTTATATTAACATATCTGAACAAATGAACAGATTTGTAAAAACAGGCAAGGCGGCTGAAATTTTTATGCTTACACACAAAACCACATACAGACTGATATACGGTGATACGGATAAAATGGGCTTTGCCTATAATGCCAATTATTTCCGCTGGTTTGAAATAGGACGTGGAGAGCTGTTCAGATTTATAGAATTCCCTTACAAGATGATTGAATCCAAAGGAATCTTTCTCCCTGTCGTGGAAGCTCACTGCAAATTTATCTCTCCTGCTCAGTATGATGATCTTCTGGTGATTGAAACAACATTAGATACCAAAGTCCGGGCGGGAATAAAATTTGATTACAGGATTTTTAACGAAGATGAAACTAAGCTCCTTGCCACCGGATATACCAGACACGCATTTTTAAATCAAGAAGGGAAAGTTGTCCGCCCCCCTGAATTTTTAAAAGATATTTGCAATGCGGATTAAGGGAGTGCAAAAATTTTATTTTTGCAACTGATATGTGATAAGACTTCCCATATTTTGAAAACTTGGGAAGTCTTATTGCTTTAAGATACTTAAAAGTATATCAGCTTAATCAGAATCATCATGATTATCAGCGGTTCAGACTCATGCCCTTTGTCCGAACTGTGATTTCCGTATGATTTTTATGATTTAATCACGGTAATCACAGAAATCATCTGAAAATCATAGTTCAAGACAATTCATCAATAACGCATATCAATATTCCAATCTTTAAGAGACTCAAATAAATTATAATCGGTTGCATCACATTTCAAAGGGGTTATTGAAATATAATTCCGGGCAATCGCGCTTCCGTCAATTTCGGGCGAGTCTTCAAAAGTTTGAGTATCGCCCCCAAGCCAATGATAGGGACGGTTCTGTGGATCAACTCTTTTTTCAAAATACTCGGAAAGCGGCGTAACATTCTGTCTGCTGATGCGGATACCTGCTATCTCTTTCATAGGAATATTCGGTATATTGACATTCAGAAACGTTCCGAAAGGGAGACCTTTTTCAAAAATACGGCGAGCCAGTTTTTCTGTAAAAGATGCGGCAACGTCATAGCTTTGAATATTATATCCGTGAATGGAGACAGCAACAGCCGGAAGTCCGTATAATGCCGCCTCTTTGGCGGCAGCCACTGTGCCGGAATAATTAATACTGACGCCGATATTGGATCCGGGATTGATTCCTGAAATCACAATATCCGGTCTGGCGTCAACAATCTCCTGAAGTCCCAGCTTGATACAATCTGCCGGAGTTCCGCTTACAGCATATCCCGGATACCCTCCGTTCACCCTGACTTTTGCTGTGCGGAGCGGCTCATAAAGGGTAATCCCATGCCCTACAGCGCTCCGCTCCCGATCCGGCGCAACCACCGTGATCTCATCTTTTCCCGCAAACTCTCTGTAAACCGCCCATAATCCTTCGGCATAAATGCCGTCATCATTTGTTAAAAGTATTTTCATGTTCTTTATTTTAAATTAAAAAAAATTTTCTGTAAACTTGTGAAACTGAATTTTTGAAACTACCGCTCAGTTAATTTTAACAAAATAACGTGGGACAAAAATTCCTGATTCCTGATTCTCAATTTTTAATTGGCATTACTGATGATTCTTTATCCGTCTGCTTCTTTCATTAAAAAAGCCTTCGGAAATCCGTATTTTTTTTATAATTTCAATTGACTTTTCTTTTATATCGTTAGTATAATTGCAAATTGCCACCTATGCTCCTGCCGGATTGACAAATCCGGCAGCGGGTTCGGATTTGTCAATCGTTCGGCTGAGCTCACGCCGAAGTCCGAACCGAGCCGGGTGAGGCTATTTTTTCAGCAGGTCGCAACTTGGGTTAGTATAATATCGTTATTTCAGGCAGTATTGCTTATAAAAATAATATCCTGATTTAACAGATTAAATTTTTATGTCGAACTCAAATAAAAAAAGGAGGAAGTATGAAATTAAGAAAAATTTTTAATTTGCTTATGTTGAGTGTTCTGCTGGCGTGTATCTGCTCAGTCTGTTATGCAGAGAGTCTGCAATTTGAGCATGTCATGAACATCGGTTCAAGAGGAAGCGGTGATGGGCAGTTTAAATATGCGGAAGATTTTGCTTTTGATAAGAAGGGAAATCTTCTTGTAACTGATGCTGCTAATTCAACAATACAGGTTTTTGATAAAACAACAGGCAAATATATCTCTCAGTTCGGCGGAAAAGGAGACGGGGATGATAATTTTGAAAAACCGGAAGGCATAGCGGTCTCGCCTGAAGGATATATCTTTGTTGCGGACTACACGACCGGATATATCAAGAAATTTGATGAAAATTATAAATGGCTCAAGACATTCAGCAGTTACGGAGAATCTCCCGGAGAGAATATAAAATCCGAGTTCATGGATATATACAACGGACTTCTTTACATGGCGGAAGCCGGTAATCACAGAGTAGATATATTTGATATGGAAGGCAACTTCAAATTCCTGTTCGGAGGAAAAGGGACTGAACCGGGAAAAATGGACAATCCTGAAGCTGCAAAGGTCAGCAAAGAAGGGAATGTATATGTTACAGACCTGAAAAACGACAGGATACAGGTCTTTTCAAAAGATGGGAAGTTTATCGGAACATGGGGAAAAACAGGAACTGAATCAGGAGAATTCAAAGCCCCGTCAGGATTGGCGATTGATAAAGATGATAATATCTATGTGTGTGAAATCGGCAATAACCGGATTCAGGTCTTTGACAAAAACGGAAAGTTCATTATAATGTGGGGTAAAAAGGGTTCGGGGAACGGAGAATTCGGCAATCTGCACGGCGTTATTGCGGATAAAACAACAGGATGGATTTATATAGCTGATACAGAAAATAACCGTATTCAGGTATTCAAACCTTTGAAATAAAAGAGATTATATCATCAACTCTTTTTATAGCAGGTGATATGAAACTGTCAGCCAGATTATATATTTCAGGAATTTTTTTCTCTGTAATCATTGTATTAAGCGGCGGGACAGGATTGTTTTATCTGAAGAAGATTCAGCATATTCTCACTCAGGAAGCAGCGCCGCTTATAAAAATAAGCGGCGAACTTATCGGCAATATTCGTGAAGTTCATAATGCTGTGTCAAGGGAACCGAAAAATGAAGAGCAGATTCATGAACTGATGAAAATTGCAGATAAGTGTAATCTTCTCTTTACTGAAAAGATTTATTATATGATCGCTATATCAGGAAAGGTAAATATAACATTTGATGTTAATCAGACTATAGCTTTGCAGAAGGAGATGATGAGAAAAGCGGGTGAAGTTATTTCCGCAAAAGAAAGACTCATACTGAAAAAAGCGGTTATTGCTGAGGATAATGACAAGTCTGATAAAGAGGAGAAGAATATGAACCGTATTATTATCAATTTCTCCGACAGAAATCAGGCTGCGGTAAATGAGAAGGAAGAAAAAGGAAAAATATTGGAGCAGTCAGGGACCGCTGAAGTTCACGACCTCTCAGTCATAATTACGGAATTGTTCGGGACAAATATTTTCTCTATTTACAGCGCTTCCAAACTTCAGTATTATATGCTTAAAATTGAAGATGTTTCCAATGAATACCTGAATGAAACAGATTCAGCCGGACTTTCTGAAATTGAGAAAGAATTTACAAAGATTATGAAACTCGCGGAATACAGGCTGAAAATGATGAAAGAGAGGGCTTCCGTTGATGATAAAAAGGATATTGATGCTTATGAAAAAGGCTTATCAAATCTGAAAGAGATAAAATCAGGTGAAAACGGTTTGTTTGCCGCTTACCGGGAGTATCTGCAAACACTCTCACAGGTAAAGGATTTACAGGAACAGTTTAAAGCAGTTTCAGTTGCCTGTGAGCAGGAAGCCCTTAATATGGCGGGAGAACTCGATAAGGAATTAAAGGATGCTTCATGGCGGGAGGTGATACTTGCTCAGAAATATGTTGCGTCAGTTATTATTTCCGGCATTATCATTGCCGCGCTCGGTATATGTATAAACATAAGAAAAATTTCGGTTCCGATTAACCGTGTTGTTTCAGCGATAAAACTATATACTGAAAAGGTTGCATCAGCATCTGTTCAGGTTTCAACTGCCAGTCTTTCTGTTGCAGAAGAAACTTCAGAGCAGGCAGCATCATTGAAAGAAGCATCTTTATCTTTAGAAGAGATGGCGTCTATGACCCGCAGGAATGCTGAAAATGCGAATCATTCAAACAATCTGATGAATAATGTGATTTACTCTCTTGATCAGGCAAATGAAGTAATAGCGGAACTGACAGAATCAATGGCAGAGATTCTGAAATCAAGTAAAAATACATATAAGATCGTCAAAAATATTAATGAAATTGCCTTTCAGACCAATCTTCTTGCGTTAAATGCCGCGGTTGAGGCAGCCAGAGCAGGCAAAGCAGGTGCCGGATTTGCCGTAGTCGCTAATGAGGTGAGAAGCCTGGCAATGCGCACTACAGGATCAGCAAACGAAACAGCAGATCTTATAGAAACTACTGCCGGGAAGGTTAAAAACGGATTTGAAGTGATGATAAGAACAAATGATGCTTTTACGCATGTTGTTGAAAGTTTATCAGAAGCAGCGGCTATGAGTAATGAAATCACAGCAACATCAATGGAACAGGCTGAGAGAATAGAGGATTTTAAAGAGAGAATTGTTGAATTGGAACAGATGACTCAGCGGAACAGCATTAATACTGAAAAATCGGCAGACGCTGCCAAAGAGATGAGTCTTCAGTCGGAGCAGATGAAAGGCTCAGTTGAAAAATTGGCAGTTCTTATTGCCGGAGATGCAAAAAAGGAATCATGAATTGACTGTTTGAATTTTATGGATGGATATTTTTAGCATCTAATGGAAAATAATATGATATAAATACTTATTATTATTGATAAAAAATCAAATACCTTCCTCATTTCCGAAGAGAATTGGGAATCTGTTCAGGAAACATTATATTTACTCTCCATACCGGATATAAGAGAATCAATATTTGGTAGTGGGTCGAACCTGTTGATGAACCAAATTCAAGTCAATATTTTTAGGGTTTTATAGATTTCATCAACGGATTTAGCCCACTACCAAAATTTTTTTTAATTACTGCGGTATTTTTAGTACATGCAATTGAAAAACGCAATAAAAAGCTGTTTCAGCTTCACAGCAGCACTGTGCTGAAAACATGAAACCGCATAACCCGTCATTCAAGCAGAATGGCTGACGCCGCCGCTTAATTCTGCGTTATGTGAAGCCGAGAACAGGCTAAAAGCGAGAAAAATATGGAGTCCAACTATCTAAACAAACTTGCCATCAGTGTTGAAAAGCAAGGACCCACTCGTATCTCAAAGGCGAGTTTTCCACTCCGATATGGAAAGTACTCAGAGATAAGGACATCTGAATATGAATTCATTTTCAATCTGAATGGCGAAATTAAGTTTATCAGAGGTCTCAATACAAGTTGGCCCCATCCGGCAGAGCAACTGAAACGAACAGATGGTAATGATTGGGTGTATTATTCTGTCGGTGATGACAGTAGTGTTAATGGCATCATTTCCTGGCTGGGTGAATACTATTTGCCTTGTCTTCCATATCCCAGCAATTCTATTTGGGAGATCAACTATTATTCAAATCCCGGAATAATGAACGCATTTGCAGCATGGCCTCAATTGTATGGCAATCTATATGAATCAAGGATAGAACGATTGCATACAAAATCCAAGGAGCTGATAGGCATCATCCTGAACAATCATGACGGAGTGCTGTACAAACGATCACAGAGATTGAATGAGATCATAGGTGGACGGGTTTCTGTTCTTCCACCTGATACACGGCATGTTGATTATGAAATTATCCCTCTTATGACTTCAGACGGATGTCTTTATCACTGCAATTTTTGTTGTATAAAATCCGCCCTGAAATTTCAGGCTCGTTCGAGGAGCGATATAGTAGAACAGATAGGAAGATTAAAGGAATTTTATAGTCGAAATCTTGAGAATTACAGAGGTCTGTTTTTAGGTAATCATGACGCCCTTGAAGCGGGGGAAGAATCGATTTCCTTTTCAGCCTCAGAGGCTTACAGCGCTTTTGGATTTGAGAGTCCGCATGGAATGACTCCATTGCTTTTCTTATTTGGAAGCGTTCATTCCCTGCTCAAGTCTGAAAACAAACTATTCGAAAAGCTGAATCAGCTGCCATTTTACACCTACATCAACATCGGGCTAGAATCTATTGACACGCCAACTCTGGCATACATTGGAAAACCCGTTGATGAATCAAAGGTTCGTGAAGCATTCAAGAAGATGCTTGATATTAATGCTACCCATAAAAACATAGAAGTTACGGCCAATTTTGTTATCGGAAAAGGATTATCCGCCGAACACTATCAATCCCTTAAAGAGTTGCTTCGAGACGCACCCGTTAAATCCCGTGACAAAGGGGCTATATACCTTTCACCCTTAAAAGGTAGCCCCCAAAAGCGTGAATTATTACAAGTGATTAATGAAATAAAAGAAGAAAGTAAAATTCCTGTTTACATTTATTTGATTCAACGACTGTAAGGTAATAATTAAGTACCTCATCAAAAGTTATGTACCGGTTATTCAGACTCAATAGTGTATTGCGGGCCGAAATTGCTCGGAATATCTTCGGCACATTCCGCCGGTGCCTGAAATGATACGCAGGCAGCAGAAGGCAGCCGTCCATATTTTATCTTCTGCCGCGGAATTTCAGTCAGATTAAGTTCAGGAGAGTATGCTGACGGAAAGACAGCATGCAGCCCTTTTTCTTCCCGTTCAGGCAGGCATGACAGAAACCTGTCACTTTTATGGACAGGCGCGTTATCCGTAATAACATGTGTCTCCCGATCAGTTTTCCCGGTAAAATTTCCGGAGCAGGCAGCCACTGCGTCAGTATCAATTGTGCATTCAGACACATAAGGGGTGAAGTCGTTATCCCTGTCCATAAATCCGGGAACATTCAGAGTTTGTCCTTTTGCCGGAGCGATTTCAATATATCCGCCTTTCGGCTGACAAGCATACGGAACACACGGTGTCTGACTGAAACCGGCACCGTCGGAATACCGGACATCAGTTTCACCCTTTTCCCGCCGTTTCTCCGATTCCCTGATTTCTTCCCGCTTTTTCCGGAATTCTTCCTCATTCCGTCTGTTTTTCAGCGGTTTCCGGATGCGTTTCCGGACACGCTTTTTTTTTATTACCCGCCTGACCGTTGAATCGCTGACCGTTTTTCCTCTCCGATCTTCAAGGGTGACAATAATTTTTTTTGCCGGACGGGGTTCCTCTTCAGCTGTTTCATGAACAGACTCCTCATCTCCGGGTGTCAGGATACCGGGTCCGCCCGGCGGGGAGCATCATACAGTCCTCTTATTCCGAATTTTTCCCGACTGTCTGTCACACGGGATACCGCATGCCGCTCAATACCGCATATTTCAGCTGTCTGCCGCATCCCGAAGCCTTTGTAACTCAGAATTATAACATCCGCACGGTTCCCGGCCCCGGCAGTCCGATGATTTTTATGAGCAGCTTCCGATGTTTTCAGCTCTGCTTCAGTAATATCTGAAATATATTTCATTTTTACAGCCTCCTTACTGATATGTTCTATTTTTACCGGAGGCTATATCATATTTTTCTTCCCGGCACAAAACTTTTGATGAGGTGCTTATATATCAGAATTAAATTAACTGAGTCTTTACGTCCTGTTCATTTATGGACGCAAATCGTCCGGGCGGCGTTCCCACGCAAAGCGTGGGAACGAGGAATAAAGTCTAATCCCTTAAACCTGAAATCACCTGCAAAACATAAACCGCTTCATCCAATCCGATCTTTCCGTCACCTTTTATATCAGATCCAAGATTAATCTCCGGTATATCCATTCCCGCTATTACTTTCAGAGCAAGAATAGCATCGTTCAAATCAACGGTTTCATCCCCGTCAGTGTCGCCGTCAAGAGCTGCTGACTGTCTGATTTCAACAATCTGAGGGCTGTTCACGGCACCGGGGGCATCTATGGTTATTGCCCCGGTTCTTGTCTCATTACCGGTATTTGCCTCATAACTGACGGTTATTGTTCCCTGGTCAATACCGGAGCCTCCTTTGATAATATCCAACCATGGTGTATATGATATTGCTGTCCATGTCATTGTGCCTGCATCGCCGTTGGAGACATCAAGTTCCACAGTACCGTCTGAGCCTGAAACATCTATGATGATTTTGTTCTCTGTTACGGAGATTCCCTCCCTGAACGGCGGAGAAACCATCAGCAGAGGTCTGGAAATCTGAGGCGGTATGATTGCCTTAATTTCAACAATAGCAGAAGGTTCATCAGCATCATTTGATGATATGGTTATTTTTCCCGTATCTTCAGGCGGATTGACAGAGTTCCAGTCGCTTACAGATACGGTAATTATTTGCTGCTGACCGGGTGAAATTGCCGGAAGTGTTTCAGGCGATATGTTCAGCCATGTTCTGTCAGCAGATATGCTTTTTATTACAAGGTCAGCGGTTCCTGTGTTTTTAACTGTAATCTCCTGAGTTATGCTGCCCTGCTGTTCAAGAAAAATGCCGGAAGCTGCTGCGGCATAACTTCCGAATTCTATGTCATAAACGTCATCATAAGCGATTCGGAAATATCCGCCTTCGCCCCAGTAAGTCCCCCAACTGTTTTTAACCTTGAAACACTGCTTGGAATCATCATATCCGACAAGAAATACCGCATGTCCCCATGACATATTTCCGCTTTTATAATCATAGATTCCGCCGCTGTAACTGAAAAAATCATCAGGCACATACATGGCAACGCAGAGAGGTCCGTCCTGCAACGCTCCTTTCAGATCATCTACTGTCTGGGTGCTGCCCCATAAACCAGATGAAGGAGTGAACTGAGTTATTTTTACCAGAAAATCCGGTACGGAGCATTTATCCCCGCAGTTTTTATCCCATTCATTGTAAGAATAGCAGGTTTCATTCGGGATTCCGTCTTTCTGAATGTAATTGAAAGCATCCCAGTACCATCCGCCTTCACAGCCGCGACCCTCAGTCCGATCCTGATACATACAGGATACAAGCGCCTGCTCTGCAAAATCATCTTCTACAGAAAAATTTGCCTGATTTGCAAGGTTTTCCATCATGGCAACTGTTGCAAACGCCCAGCATGAACCGCAGCGGCCCTGATTTCTTACAGGACTGTCATAAACGCTCCAGTCTTTTGAAGACGGCAGATTTTTTCTCATCCGGTATTTCTGTGAAGGCGTATTTATTTTCCAGTATTCTTTCACATGCTCAGGAACAATCAAACCTGTTGAATACTGACCCGTAACCAAAGAAATATTGTCAGGAGTAGCAGGCTGTTCCTCTGATGTTACTTTACTCCTCTGTTCCCTTGTTTTATTTTTGGTGAATATCAGAGACTCAGGGCTGACATCAATATCAGGTTTGGCAGTCGGGTTTCCGGTATAATTCTGTGCAGACTTATTAAATGTTACATTGGTATATAACTGACTTGACGGGGTAAATGTATATCCGCTTTTTTCAGGCGTTACGGTTCCGCTCCAGCCGTAATAAACCTGATGACTGTAAAAACCGGAACTCTCTGTTGTTACTGAACCGCCGTAATTGCTGAAATTCAGTTTGATGCCGCTGATGCTGTTATTGGCTGAATCTCTGACATAGCCTGATATGGTAAAGGTAATGAGGTTTCCGGTATAATCCTGGCTGAACTGGCTTGAGGTAACATCAGCGTATGAACGATTGGACGGACTGAAAGTATAACCCTGTTTTGACGGTGTAATTGTACCGCTCCAGCCATTGCTGACAATAAGCGTATAATATCCTGAATTATTTGTAGTTGCTGAATCGCCGTTGTTATTGATAAGGGTAACATTGCTGATGCCGATGTTATTGGATGAATCCCGGATATAGCCGGAAATATTATAAGTTATTCCTACAGGCGCAAATACTGCTTTGACTGTCATGTTCCAGTTCATGGTTACATTGACAGAAGACTGATTTCCTGTAAGATCGCCTTCCCAATGGTCAAATTTGTAGCCTGTATTCGGGGTTGCTGTAAGCGTTACTTTTTCACCGCAGTCATAAGATGTTTTATTCGGATTCTTTGTAACAGTTCCGTTGGTTGCTGTGATATTAAGAGAAAAAGTTTTCAGTCTGAAATTTGCGCTTACGGTTTTGTCTGAATCCATAGTAAGCGTACAGGCAGTTCCTGAACATGCACCTGAAAAACCTGTAAATTCATAGCAGGAATTCGGAACCGCTGTAAGCGTTACTTTTTCACCGCAGCCATAAGATGTTTTATTCGGATTTTTTGTAACAGTTCCGTTATTTGCATTGATATTAAGCGAATACGTTTTCAGCTTGAAATTTGCCGTAACAGACTTGTCTGAATCCATAGTCAGCGTACAGGCTGTGCCTGAACATGCCCCTGACCAGCCGGTGAATTCATAGCAGACATTCGGCGTTGCTGAAAGAGTTACTGAATCACCTTCTGTGTATGATGTCTTGTCGGGAGAGGCTGAAACTGTTCCGCCTGATGCCGGAGATGCGGTTTTTGTCAGTCTGTAAAGTGAAAGCGTTTTAAACGAAACTTCATTTCCATAAGCAGTTCCGGCACTATTTTTGGCATACGCTCTGACATAATATTGTGTACCTGATACCAATCCTGTAATATCAAAAGAAAAAGTACCTGTTTCTGTATCAACTGATGTTTTGCAGAAACCATTTATCATACTTGGATTTACTGTTTTGCTCCAGCATATCCCTCTCTCTATAATATACGTTCCGCCGTTTGATGTGATATTTCCGCTGACGGTTGTGCCCGTGTTTGTTATACCTGCTACAGTACCAGTTATAACTGTCGGCTTATCAGGATTATAATAAAGAAGAGTGTCTCCGTATGAAGTACCGGCTGCGTTTTCTGCGTATGCTCTCACATAATATGTTGCGCCGGGAGTCAGATTTGTCATCAATTTAGTAAAATCACCTGTAAAATCGCCTGCAATAGTATCTGACGAACATACTGCTGAAAAAATATCCGGTGTTTGAGAATTTTCGCTCCAGCATATACCTATTTGAAATACATTTGAACCACCGTCAGAAATGATTCTTCCGGTAACAAGACCATTAGTCACAGCTACAGTTGATACAGTCGGAACTGACAATGTTGTAAATTCTATATTTTCGCCATAGCCTGTGCCGGCGTAATTCTGTGGCATAAGCTCTGACATAATATTGTGTACCTGATACCAATCCTGTAATGCCAACAGAGAAATATCCTATCCCTGTGCTATTTGATGTTACACAGTCATCGTATATCAGATTTGGATTTGAATTTTCGCTCCAGCAGACACCTCTTGCTGTTACTGTCAAGCCTCCGTTTGCGGTAATCTCACCGCCTGAATTGGCTGAATTTGCAGTTATACCAGTAGCATTCCATGTTACTACACTCGGAGGGTAATACTGACAGAATTCCCAATCTCCGCCTTTCTGTTTTTGGTTAAGAAACTGGCGGACTGTTTCATCGTCGGTGTAAAGAAAATTGTTACAAAAACTATTATAGTAATCCAATAAGTTTGTAAGTTTTATTATTTCATAAGGAACGGGACCCGTAAGCTGATTGGAATCCAAAAAAAGCCATTCCAGATTAGAGAGATTTCCTATCTGAGAGGGAATTGTTCCTGTAAGCTGATTGGAACCCAAATAAAGCCATGTCAGATTGGTGAGATTTCCTATCCAAGAGGGAATTGTTCCCGTAAGCTGATTGGAATACAAATAAAGATAGTACAGATTGGTGAGATTTCCTATCTGAGAGGGAATTGTTCCCGTAAGCTGATTGGAATCCAAATAAAGCGAATTCAGATTGGTGAGATTTCCTATCTGAGAGGGAATTGTTCCCGTCAGCTGATTGGAAGACAAATCAAGAGATGTCAGATTAGTGAGATTTCCTATCTGAGAGGGAATTGTTCCCGTAAGCTGATTGGAATACAAATAAAGATAGTACAGATTGGTGAGATTTCCTATCTGAGAGGGAATTGTTCCCGTAAGCTGATTGGAATACAAATAAAGATAGTACAGATTGGTGAGATTTCCTATCTGAGAGGGAATTGTTCCCGTAAGCTGATTGGAAGACAAATCAAGTTCTGTCAGATTGGTGAGATTTCCTATCTGAGAGGGAATTGTTCCCGTAAGCTGATTGGAAGACAAATAAAGATAGTACAGATTGGTAAGATTTTCTATCTGAGAGGGAATTGTTCCCGTAAGCTGGTTGGAATACAAATAAAGATAGTACAGATTGGTAAGATTTTCTATCTGAGAGGGAATTGTTCCCGTCAGCTGATTCCAAGACAAATCAAGTTCTGTCAGATTGGTGAGATTTCCTATCTGAGAGGGAATTGTTCCCGTTAGCTGATTGAAACCCAAAGAAAGATATGTCAGATTGGTGAGATTTCCTATCCAAGAGGGAATTGTTCCCGTCAGCTGATTGCCCCACAAAGAAAGCCGTGTCAGATTGGTGAGATTTCCTATCTGAGAGGGAATTGTTCCCGTCAGCTGATTGGAATTCAAAATAAGATCTGTCAGATTGGTGAGATTTCCTATAGAAGCAGGAATTGTTCCGACAAGATTATTTCCTGAATAATTTACATAATCATAAAATTGAATTCCTGTCACATGGTTCTGACCAGCATCACAGGTTACACCGTACCAACTGCACTCTGTACCCACAGCACCGGGCCACCCTGTTTTATTTGTCCAGTTTGCCCCGTTTGTGCTGTTGTAAAGGTCAATCAGAGCCTGCCGTTCAGCCGCGGGTATAGCCGCAAAGACATTGCCGAAAAACACTGTTAATGATGGTGGATTTGTAAATGAATTCAGTATAACCGGAAAATCATCAGATAAATTACCGCTAAAATTATTCACAGCCCCGGTAATAACGGGAACACTTTCTCCATATTCATTCCATCCCGCGGCGGGATTTGCAAGAACTGTGTTTTGCAGCATAAATACGCCGCTGCCGTCCTGTGTGTCAGGTTTTACAATAAATTTGACAGTAAACAGTGCAACATCAGAAAAATTCGTTTTTGCTTCGCCGTCAGATTCGATTTCAGAAGCACTGAAATAAATTTTTCCGGGTTCTGACGAATTTACCCGCCAAGTATCTGTGTCATAAATTCTGAAAGGGAAAGATGAAGTAATATCGCCTTCAACAACAGGTAATCCTTCTGAATTTGTATCCGGGGCTGTGAATTTTGAAGAATCATATACAAGAGTAAAAACACAGCCTGCTAATTGTGAATATGGAGCCAATCTGATATTGAGATACAGAACATCACCCGGCTTGAATTCTGTTGCAGGAGTTACCCCGTCAGTAGTGGCTTCTAATGTTATTTCAGAACTTAATTGCCTCATGTTATCTGATTTTCTGCTTCTTAATCCTATAACCTTTCTCAAATCATAAATAGCCTCCTCAATGCCTATCCTTGCATCACCGTTTACGTCTGCGGAAAGGAAAATATCTCCCTGATATATTCCCGACAGGATTTTCAAAACAGAAACCGTATCAGATATATCAATTCTTCCATCGCCGTTTATATCACCTTGAAAGGTTTGTGCAAAGCTGCTGCCACAAAAAATGACTGCTGTAACTGCGATAAAAATTGCCACGATTTTTGCAAATTTTTTCATTTTTTTCTCCTTTTTGCCTGTCCTTAAAAAGACAGGCGGTTTATAATGTTGTTAATCAATAGCCTCTCTTTCAGCAGCCGGAATTGCAGCATAAACATTTGCCGCCGAAAGCGCCGTTGACAAAAAAATACTGAAAACACACATAACTTTCTTAAACTTTTTCATTTTCTTTCTTCTCCTTTTTGCCTATCCTTAAACAGATGGGCGGGTTAAATTGTCTGAACTGCATACTCACGCTGTCTTAAGAGATTATGCAGATTTATATATCAGACTTTACAATTCCTGACAACATCATCTGTGAAATTCGCTTAATCTGTGGAAAATCTGCGGCTCAGATTGTTACGGTTCAGACAAAATACCTTTACAGAAGAATGATTTCCTGTAAGATCGCCTTCCCAATGGTCAAATTTGTATCCTGAATTCGGGGTTGCTGTAAGAGTTACAGATTCACCTTCTGTATATGCTGTTTTATTCGGAGAAGCTGAAACTGATCCGCAGGATGCAGGGGAAGCTGATTTTGTCAGGGTGTAAGTATCAGGAGTATCATTGATAATAATCTCAGCCTCTGTTGAATAAAAATCAAATCCGGCTGCCCCTGTGGTTTTTGTTGCACGAATTGCTGTATTTCCTTCTGTTTCTGCTGTAAAAAAGAGTTTCAGAAGATTTAACGGAAGAGAGCGATTGGGCCAGTTCCCGTTTATATCAGTATAAGCGGCGATAATCATTTTATCTGTACTGACATCATTATCTCTGTTTTCCGTATCATCCTGAAGCTGAGGATCAGCCAAAGTTCCGGTTTCAAAAAGATATTCATATCCGGTGTATGTCAGTATGTCAGAATCAAAATGGATTCTGACGCCAAGTGAGGTAAGAGTGCTGTCAGAGGCGTCATACTGAACTGTGACAGATAACTGGCTGCCGACTGAATGATTTGAATTATCAGGGATAAGGATTATCTCCTGATATTGGGCTGCGGCGTACGCCGCACTGAAAAGCATAAGACATACGATAAAGACTGAAATTTTTTTCATAACAAATTCTCCTTGCTCCAATCTACAAGGATTGCGTATAAGAAAGGATACTTGATACTCCATATATCTATCCTTTCTTACACATAATCCTTGTAGATACCTGTATAAATCCGCGCAATCCGGTAAAATCCGCGATTGAACGGCTGGTTGTTGCCCCCACCGGACCGGCAATAAATTGCCGGTCTATTTTTATATGTCCCTACGGGACATTATGCGTCCCGCAGTTAATAAGTAGGGTGAGTGATAACCCACCAAAAACGATGAGTTACGCTATCGCTTCACCCACCCTGCATGATCAAATTTACGGCTAAAGAATACTTTGAACTTTTTTGGCGCTGAAGCTGCAGGCATGTTCACATTTTTTATTACCGTAAATATCTTCGTTTTCAATCTTTTCCGAAGCTAAGACTTCGGAAAGCCCGACAGCAAGCAACTGTTTGATATTGAGCGTTTCTCTGACATTTGCCTTTACAGGAAGTCCTTTCCGCTCCCTGATTTCCCGTGCTGTACCGCCGAGTATCGGTTTGTAAACAGCATTGGTGCAGTTTGCATATCCCCTGCCTCTGACATAATGTATGTTAAGCGTATGCGTGAACTGATTCCGGGCAACCTTGCCCACAGTGCGTATTGCAAGCCATTCCTGAGCTTCAGGGCTTGCCCTGTCCGCTATCTCATCTGCCAGAGTTACATCACCCAGGCGGTAACGCATATACACCTCGTTGACGTGCATATGCAATTCATGGGAAAGGTATTTTGCATAAGCCAGGGCAATCTGCCAGTGGGCATAAGTTCCGCCGCATTTTCCTCTGGATTGTTTTGTAAATGTTACCTGTGCGGACATTTAGTTTTTTTGCTACAGACTCAATAAACTGATTCTCCCGTATTTCCGCTTCCATCTGCGGGATCCCGTTTTCCCTCAGGTTCTCCCGCTGCTTTCCAAAGATCAGTCAGACAAATCAGCCCTTCTTTTGAACGAATCTGATGACCGTTGAAATCCATTGATATTTCAGTTGCAATCTCTTTATTTTTCATAAAACATCCTCCTTGTAGTACACGACTTAATCCCGCCCCCAACCTACCTGCTATTCATCAGAAATTCCCAGTTCCCGCAGTCTTGCGGCAAGGCGTTCAGCCCTTTCTTTTTCCCGCTCTGCTTTTTCTCTTTCGGAATACAGTTGTTTCTCAAGTTTTTCAGCCCTCTGCTTTTCTCTCTGATAGGAAGTAAGAACAAACGACTGATAAACAGCATCATCCGCCATCTCTTCAGGGGAAGGCTGACTGTAAAGATCGGACTTTCTGAACTGAAAGCCCTTCAGAACACCGGATCGGATAATCCCTCCTTTTGCCGGTTTTATATGAACATATTTTCCGTTTCTGTCAAGCCGGTAAAAAGCGGTCTCTGTTCCATGTCCGTCCAGAATGTAATATTCCCGGACGCATCCGTGCGCAGTATTCGCTTTTCTTCTCTTTTGTGTCACGTTCCGTCTCTTTTTTTGAAGAACGGGAGACAGCCTCAATGCACAGATCAAAGATGCCCGCGTAGGAGCAGTCATTCATGCCGAGAACAGCCGGATTGTCATTCATCACAACTGCAAGATCGGGCTTGCGGATAACCGTCTCATAAGGGAGTTCCAGCCTGAAACCGAATTCAAGCCCTATTCTCTTGGCAACAGGGTTTGCTGTCAGAAAATGTCCCAGCAGTGTCTGAAACCAGTCAAATACCAGATAACATTGATAATCGGACACAGGCTTCACCTCCAGATACCCGTTTTTCCATTCATAGCTGAAATCAGGATGTTCATAATATTTTTCCCAGTATTCTGCTTCGGAAACCTTTTTACCCTCTTCGGAAAGAGGAATATCTGTTTCAGGGGTTTCCCATTCCTCACGGGTATCATCTTCCTGTAAAACTTCCTGCAATGCTCTCATATTTACCTCCTGTTGAATCGCTGATTTACCGGATTCATCTCTCGTTTCCACTTAAAGCGTGGGAATGAGGTAAAAATTTTATGATTCTAATATGTTGTGGTTCATTCTTCACCCCAACCTACTTGCTCCTCGTTCCCACGCTTTGCGTGGGAACGCAGCATGGACGCTTCGCGTCCGGTAAAATGAGCAAGGACGCAAAGTGTCCTGAACTTGCGTTCCCACGCAAAGCGTGGGAACGAGATCAAATCATGTAAATCCTGATTATCAGCGGTTCAAACTCGCCCCCGCCGTTGTCTGAACCGCTGATAATCATGATTTTGATGATGACCATGATAAATCATATTTTATCAGCGCAATCATGCAAATCATGATTATCAGCGGTTCTGAATCACGGATTGCACGGATGAAAAATCAAAAAATATCGCGTGCGCAAGGGGGAGACCCCCCTTGACCCCCCCTGCCTGCCTGCCTCCCCCCTGCTTTGCTCACCCTTACTGACCTGAGGAGAGAGCAAGCCGGAAACCGAGGACGTTGCTCCGGTTGACAGGCGCGTAGCCCGTAGCGGTGCGCTGACCGGCAGCCATACGCGTCGTCGTCCCAACTGCCGCCCCGATCACCCGGTACGAGCCTGATGACGGTCCCGTAGGATTAGTCACTGCGCCCGTGGGATACTCCCCATACCAGTCACTGCACCATTCCCATACATTACCTGACATATCATACAAACCCCATGAGTTTGCCTGTTTTTGCGCTGCAAGATGAGTAATATTACCCGAATTCCCGCAGTACCATCCTATTGCAGAGAGCTTCGGATCATTTCCGCAGTCACTAACAGTAATTCCGCCGTTGTAAAATGCAGTTGTGCTGCCTGCCCTTGCCGCATATTCCCACTCCGCTTCTGTCGGCAGGCGGTATGTTCCTTCTCCGCGCCGGTTCATTTCGGTTATAAATGTCTGAACATCATCCCACGAGACCTGTTCCACGGGGCAGTTGTCTCCGCAGGCTGTAAAATAAGAGGGATTGCTCCCCATCACTGCTTTCCACTGCCCCTGTGTTACTTCTGTTGTCTGCATATAGAAAGCCTGAGTGAGCGTCACCTGATGCTGAGTTTCATCTGTGTCTCTCCAGCCTTCGTTTTCAGGACTTCCCATAATGAATGTGCCTGCGGGAATCAGTTTGAAAGCCATGCCAAGCCCGTTGGTGTATGTATCCTCTCCGCCTCCAGATTCTTTTACCAGCGTTGCAAGATACGCCTCAATAGCTGATGCTGTGCATCTGGTGCATTTTGCCGTATCAACAGCATCTTTAATCAGATTAGTTCCTCTGAATTCATACAGATACCTTTCAACCAGAAGCGAGTCTGTACCGCCGTCAACAACGCCGTTGCCGTCAATATCAAGAACCGCCGTTCCCTGTGCAAAAGCTGTTCCTGCGCCAAGCA
This sequence comes from uncultured delta proteobacterium, assembly GCA_963806835.1. Taxonomy (GTDB): domain Bacteria; phylum Desulfobacterota; class Desulfobacteria; order Desulfobacterales; family CAWEAR01; genus CAWEAR01. Next base: position 7,952 of record CAWEAR010000003.1, on the reverse strand, counting down.
TGGAAACAAAAAAGAGCATAACCATAAACAGCCCGTAAAACAACACCTTTAACCTGTTCATAAAACACCTCCGTTAAAAAAATTGTTTATATAAAGAATCAGGATTTTTGAAACCCTGATTTTTTATCATATAAAATTTTGAGGATATTTGCAAGATTTGAATCACGGAATCGGATGACAAAATCTGAGAGTGGGGGATTGTGAAGCAATTCAATTTGAAATTCAAAGAAATGATGTGAAAACTGAGAAGCCAAGTTTTTTGAAAAAACTTGGCTTCTTATCGGCGGTTAAGCAGCCGGTTTATCGTATCTTATTTTCAATATCAGATTACCGGCGTGATCAGATTCCGTAACTGCCCCCGGCTTTTCATTCTCCAGGGCAACAGCGGACTCATTCTTTTCATAAAATGAAACAGGCTCGTATTGCCAGCCGTTTGCAAGCTGTTTTGCTTCTTTTTTCATGGCATTGAAAATATACATCCCGATAAATGGGGTGATTATTCTTGTTTTCAATCCGAACTCTTTGTAAATATCAACTAAGAAGCGTATCCATTCTATTTTTCATCAATTCATCATTCCGATACCATCTCTTCATTCCCCATACCGCGCTGCGTAAGTTGACCGAATCGGATCAACTTCCCGGTCAAAACGATCACGGATACATTTATCAGAATGATTTTTGTATTTCTGCCAGCCCGTCAGAATTGTCCGAATTAACCGGGCAAGACTTGGACCGTTCTTTTCAAAATCCTTCTGAAAAGCATGAATGATAAGTTTCTCTTCCTGACCGTCATGAATATGCTTATGATGATAATTGAAGCGGTATTGTCCGTGAGCATCTGCGGGAGGAAATTCTGATTCAGGATAAAGGGTTCCTGCTTTTTTATGCTCTTCATACAAAGGCGTACCGGGGTTCGGAGTATAAAGCATGAACTGATGAAAATCCGTAGCATGGCTGACTGCATACTCTATTATCTGCTCTATATTTTCAGGAGTATGGTTCTCAAATCCGATAATTGATGACCCAAGAACACGGATTCCGTTTGACTGCAAATCTTTCACCAGAGAGAATGTATCAACATCTTTGAGTTTCCGATATTGACTCTCTGCCCCTCCAGTCCCATCCATACCCATGATACGCCGAGCCGCACCAACTGCTCAATTGTATAAGATTTTATAACCCTTGCAGAGCTGAAGACCATTAACGCCCAGCTTTTATGGTTCTCCTGCATCAATTCAAGGAGTCTTAACGCTCTTTTCCGGTGCAGAAGAAAATTTTCATCCAGAACAAAGAATGAACGGATTTTCAGCTTCTCCTCCAACTGGCACATGACGGTAAAAAGCTCATCTCCGGTTTCATAAAAATTGATAAAATTCCCTTTTCCGCCGAAGAGTGCGGATGTAGAACAGAAATTACACCCAACAGGACATCCGACAGAGGGGATCAGAATCGCTGCAACATCTCCGGGCTTGTCATTAAGCGTATGTCCGACAATCCTTGTTCCGTAAGCAGAATAAGCAAGAGGATGTTTTACAGGTGCTTTGTCATCCTGTCCCAGAAACCTCTGAAACCACCTTACGCCGTCACCCTTAACAATGTGATCCGCATCAATGATTTCATGAATATCCCCTTTATTTGTTACATGCCCTCCGACAACAATGGTTGCCTTTGGCTGATATTGCCGTATCAGTTCGCACATTTTTTTGACTTTCCCTATATTGGGGATAATTGAACCGATTCCGATAATATCATACGATTTTTCTTTAAGCTCCTGTATGAATCTTTCAAGAGAAGGAAAATCAAGGAGAGTACAGGGAGCATCAAGATTTGCCTGAATCAGCATCAGCCCGAAACTGCGGTGAAACATCCTGAGAGAAAAGACTCCCTGAAGGCGTGTTACCTGATTCTGATACAATTCCATAGGGTTGATTTTACGGCTGCCGTATTCGTCATTCTGGGCATAGGGTCCGAAAACACTTGACAGTAATACTTTAGCCCGGGTTCCAAGGCGGTGAATTGGGTGTTGAATATTCATTATATTTTCTCCTTTGTGTTTGGATAAACCCTAAGTACATGGAACAGTAAATACGCTTCGTGTCTTTGTTTCTTTGTGTTTTATGAGTCTTTTAACACTAAGCAGCAAAGACACAAAGAAAACAAAGCATATTTACTGTTTCGTGTACTTAGGGTTTATTTAAGATTAAGGAGAAAATTCTTATATAGCAAGGTAATTCTTTGCTTTTACAAAAGTTTTACAAAATCTCTAAAGCCGGAATCCCATAATTGTTACATCATCCAGCGGCTCATAATCACCTTTATATTCATTAAATCTTTGAATAATAATCTCCTGCTGTTTTTCAAAAGGTAAATGTCCGCCGATTGTGATAATTTATTATTGATTAAAATCAAAAAAAAAGATACATAAAGCCGTAAGGAGTCTTTAAGACTCTTAGGGTTTTATAATTTTTAACAAAAAAACGGAGGTAAAAAAATGAATTGGCTGACTGACATCCTTTCAACTTCTATCGGGAAAAAACTGATGATGGCTATAACAGGTCTTTGTTTCTGCGGATTTATAGTTGTCCATCTTGTCGGCAATCTTACTTTGTACAGCGGAGAATCCTTATTTACAGCTTATGTTAATCATCTTCATGCTTATGACCCGATTATCAAAGTAGCAGAATTGATCCTTCTGTCATTGGCAATTGTGCATATTTCAACCGGCACAATCCTTTTTCTTCAAAATTGGAAAGCAAGACCGATCCGGTATGCTGTGAAAAAAAATGCAGGCGGACGTACTATCGGCTCGTCAACAATGCCTTATACCGGCTTTCTGATTCTGCTTTTTATTCTGCTGCACCTTTTTGACTTTCATTTTGCAGATCGCACCCAGAGAACTCTTTATCAGATTGTATCTGAAGTATTTTCAAGCCCTGCCTACAGTTTTATTTATATTACTGCGGTTGTGATTGCCGCGATTCATATCAGTCACGGATTATGGAGCGCATTTCAGACAATCGGCGCAAATCATCCGAAATATATGCCTTTTATCAGAGTGGCAGGGATTGCCTTCAGCGTTATTGTCGGAATTGCTTTCGGGTTTATTCCGATTTTTATGGCAATTGCGTAATTTATTTTTGCACTCTGAACCGCTGATAATCATGATTTTCCTGATACCGCTGATAAAATATACATCATGGTCATCATAAATATCATGGTTATCAGCGGTTCAGAATCATGACAAAAGGAGGTGATGTTATTTGCTTTGAGGAGTGCAAAAATTGCAGGTAGTGGTTCAAAGTTGACTGAAAATAACTACAATAACTTTATTAATTAAAAACATTATAATAAAACATCAGTTTAAATTGAACCACCACCGATAATTCATCATATCCCGGGTCTTCCAGCCCGTCTGCAATCTGTGCAAAAAAAGAATTTGTCTGTTGATAGTCAAACATGATTATCCCTTTTAATAAAAAATCCTAATGGTTTTCTTCAAGCAGAGTTTTTACCGCTGACATATATTCAGATAATCCGCGGAAAAATATGTCATTATGATTGGCATTCGGAATTTTAAGAAGTCTCTTTTCCGCAGCAGGAGATGCTTCATACAAGGCATTTCCATCACTGAAAGGAATAATATGATCATATTCCGCGTGAATAATCAGTGTCGGTTTGTCAAATTTTCGGATTTTATCCAGATTCCGAAATCCCTCCTCTTCTTTAAATCCGATTGATTTTACATTGATACCGAGAAGCTGTAATAACGGCACGGCATAAGCAAATCCGCTTTCAATAATCAGTGCGTCAATATTATCTTTGTAATGTGCCGCAAGCTCAAGTGCGGATGCACTCCCAAGAGATCGCCCCATCACAGTTAAAGAGCCTGTATATTGCTTTTCTTTAAGCCAGTTCCTGACAGATTCAAATATTTCACGGCAATCGCTCATCATAGCGGTTACAGTCGGGGTTCCTGTTGATTTTCCGTATCCCCGGTAATCCACCGCCATAAAATTGATTCCGATACGGTTGTACATTTGCCCCGAATCATCATAATCGCTGACAATCTCTCCGTTGCCGTGAAAAAAAGAATATTGGGTGCGGATATATCTGTCATATGAAATCTGCCGCCAATCTCTGCTTTTTTATTTTCAACCGGAATCAGCACTTCCTGATAAGATTCTGATGAAAAAGGGGTTCCCCATTCAGATCTCGGATGAAAGAGAAACATGCAGATTTCAGGTCTGTCAAGAGATGAATAATCTGTTTTTGAAATATATGTCATTTTTTTAATCCTTTTTGGCTTATTAACCTGACCGCCGGCCCTGATGTAAGGGCGAATAATTATTCGCCCCTGCTTACGCCACGCAAACCCGGTAAACATCCCGCATATTGGTATGCCCTTCAAATGTTTTTCTGATGCCGTCCTGTTTGATGTTTGTCATTCCGTCTTTGATACCCTGCTTCATAATATCTTCAATATTCGGTTTTTTTCTGATAACCCGTTTCATCTCCTCTGTAACATAGATCAGCTCATGAACCGCCATGTGTCCGCGATAGCCGGTATGGTTACAGAGATCGCACCCGTTCTCACGGTATAAAACCAGAATCCCTTGAATATCTGATCTTCAGATCCCTTTCAAAAACTTCTGTTCCCCCGTATTCTCTGACCATTTCATCAAACTCCTCTTTTGAAGGAAGATAAGGCTTTTTGCAGTCTTTACAGAGCGTATAAACCTGTTTCTGGGTCATAACACATAAAAGCGTATTTGAAAAATTATACGGATCCAGCCCCATATCCAGCATTCGGCGGATGGTTTCAAACGCGCTGTTGGCATACAGCGAAGAGAAAACCAGATTCCCTTTTAACGCGGCATCAACAAGCATAGCTGCAATTTCATTATCCCTTACCTCTTCAATCATTACCACATCCGGATCCGCCAGTAAAATTGCACACACGGCAGCCGCAAAATTCAGACCTGTTTCCGGTTTTACCTCCACCTGACTTAATCCTTTCTGAACAATTTCAACAGGATCTTCCGCTGTCCATATCTTGTTGTCAGGTTTATTCAGATACGCCAGTGTTGAATGAAGAGAAATATTCCTTCCGGATCCGATCGGACCTGATATAATAATAATACCGTAAGGCTGTGCAATAGCCTTTGAATAACTCATGTAATTTCTTTCTGAAAAGCCCATCTGATCCAGAGGAACCGGCTTGCTGGTCTCAAGAAAGTGCATTACCAAAGATTCCAGCCCGCCCCGGATCGGAATCACAGCCACACGAAGTTGTATATCAAGCCCTTCATATTTTTTAAATTTGATTTTACCCTCCTGCGGCTTGAGATGCTCGACAATATTCAGATCTGCCATGATTTTGATACGGGAAATAATTGCATTCCGGTATTTGAAATGAATCTTCTGATAGAGAACACATCGCCCTTCAACCCGTATTCGGACAACGGTGCTTTGTTTTCCGGCAAAAGGCTCAATATGAATATCTGTAGCTCCCCGGTTATAGGCGTCAATAATGATCTTATTGACAAGATTGACAATAGCGCTTCCTTTTTCATCAGTTGTTTCAACTTCATCCTCTCCCCCGTCATCTCCTTCTTCCACCCCTTTTTTCAGCTCCTCTGAAATTGCATCCGTGGAGAGATTCGAAGTATCTTTTCTGGCAGAAGATATTTTTTTCTTCTCTGCCGGTTCTTTTCCTCCGATCAGAGGTTCTGTCTCCTCATTTTCATCCGGTTCTTTTTTCTCTTCAGTAAAAAGTGCTATAAAATCAAGAATATCATCTTTTAACGATACACAGAATTCAAGCTGATTTTTGGGAAAAATTGCTTTGATTTCACCGATTTTTCTGAAATCCCGGGGATCATCCAGTGCCACAACGATTTTATCCCCTTCGCTGCGCAAAGGAACCCATATACTTTTTTTCATAAAAGGGAGTTTCAGATATTTCAGGAGATCAGCGGGAACAGGCGTGCTTTTGTCATATTCAACAAACGGAACACCGTAATATTGTTCAAGAGATGCTCCGACCTCTTTTTTGGGAACTCTAAGGCTTTTCACCAGAAATGATTCAACAGTTTCCAGTCTGCTGCCCGCCTCTTCAATCGCATTTTTAAGCTCTTTGGGCGTCAGAAGATGTTTCTGAAGAAGATAATTGAATTTGCTGGCAACCCGTCTCTGATTATACAGTCCTACCCCTATTACATTGGCAAGCTCATTTGCCGCGCTTTCATCCAGTTTTGTGTAAGGAAGATTATTTTTCCGGTTCATCAGCATCAGAACCCCCATCAGATATTTCCGGAAAAATATCGGAAGGGCAAGAGCCTGCTTTGTGGTAAAACCTGTCCGTTTATCCCATGTTTTGTCAAGCTTCAGTACCGGATCAATCCCTGCTAATTCTTTTTCATCATAAACATTCTTTATATTGACCAGTTTTTTGTTTTGAGCCGCATATCCGGTAATACTGTTCGGCAGGAGGGGCAGCCGGATTTCAGCAACTTCGCCGCCGATTTTATAACGTGATACTAACTGCCTGTTTTTTATATCCAGAACAAATATAGTTATTCTTTCAGACTCAAACAGCTCGGCAATATCATTTATAATATTGACAATAAGTTCATCCAGATTTTTTGCGCTGTGTATCTTGTCAACGATCTTCTGAAACCGCTGCTTGAACTCAACCTCTGATCCGGGATGCTTAATATTTGTCTCCTGCATCAGACGTGCAGCAGTAGATTTAACGCCTGATAAAGAGCCATCGGGATTAAATGTACCTGAAATATGGGGATTGAAATTTTCCGCTTTTTTTTCCATGTTTATACCTGTCTCATTATTTTTATATCGGATTATGGGGCTGATTATGTACCCGGACAAAAGTTTTTCGGTAAAAAGAGCTGCGGGGGTTCGGAAACTCCGCAATGAATCCTGTTAACATAAATTATCAATTTTGTCATCCTGTTATTTTAATGTGAGTTTGATATAAGCATTGCTCTCCCCACCCTTTTTTGTAAAGAGTGATTAAGTATGATTTTCAGATAGTTGCTGAGAAATCTGCAAGGATTGTGTGTAAGAAAGGATTTTCTCAGATACATCTGCAATCCTTTTCTGGTAGTGGTATAATCTTGACTGATAAATTTTATAAACTAATACTGCTGTCATAGATGCTGCCAAATTATTATCAGTCAAGTTTGAACCACTACCGAATTATTGTCAGATGCCTGCGGGTATCCTCCGGAAGAAATTCGGATTCATGTTTTTGCCGGATTATGATGATGTTCTATGGTCTTCCGTCAAAAAAAGAGCGGATCGGCAAATTCGTGAGTTACCCGGAGGGCTTATTGCCGGAAGCGATATATTAAGAGAGGCTGTTTCAGCTTCGCGTCAGAATTTCCGTAATCTTCCTTACGGAAACCGCGTTAAATTAGATGTAGCGGATTTCAATAAGATAAGAGAACTGAAAAATTCTGTTATTTTGTGTAATCCGCCGTACGGTATCCGGCTTAAAAAAGAAGAGGATACAGGGGAATTTTACAAATCTCTGGGGGATTTTTTCAAGAAACGCTGTCAGGGGAGTACGGCTTTTGTTTATTTCGGAAACCGGGAGATGATCAAGCATATCGGTTTAAAGCCTTCATGGAAAAGACTGCTTAAACACGGCGGGCTTGACGGAAGACTTGTCAAATATGAGATGTATTAATCAATTGCGTAGGTCGGGTTAGCAACAGCGTAACCCGGCGTGATGTGCTTTTAACCACAAAAGATACAAAGGTTTCACAAAGCTAAGTTTGTAGTACCTCCTTTAGGCGGTTTGTTAAAAATCAGACTGTTATTATAGAACAACAGTCCGCCTGAAGGCGGAACTACAAACTTTCCTGTGTTCCGGCGCACACAGGAAAATACCCCTCTACTCCATATAACTGTTCCAAATATCAATGATC
>CAWEAR010000002.1:0-4708 GCA_963806835.1 uncultured delta proteobacterium | reverse complement strand
GGTATATTTGTAGCAGTAAAAGCCCGCATATTTTTTAAGCTCCGTTAGGAGCGATATATTCATCTTGTTCCCACGCTTTGCGTGGGAACACAAGAAAGGACGCTTTGCGTCCTGTGTGTTTATTCATGGACGCAAAGAGTCCGGGCTGCATTCCCACGCGAAGCGTGGGAACGAGATATAACGAGATAAGACACTTAGGGTTTTAGTTATTTCATACCGGAGATATATTGAAGAATATAAATCACTTCTTCCATGCCGATTTTTCCGTCTCCGTTCACATCTGCGTCTGTGAAAAGCGTCTGACTGCTGAGTCCTGTGATAACTTTGAGAATGGTTATGGCATCGTTTAATTCAACTGCTCCGCTGTGGTCAATGTCGCCTGCAAGGGTATCGTTTTTATTGACGGTTCTCTCTCCGGTTATCTGAACACTTGCGCCGTCAAGCGAGGCGATTCCTGAAAAAGTATATGATTCAGAGGCTGTTTCAGGCGGTGTAATCTGATAAGTAAGTGTTCTTGCCTGATTATCAAAGAAAAGTCCGTATTTAACCTTGTTATTTACCGCATCAAACTCGCCGTTATCGCTGATATTGGAGACTCTCCAGCCCGCAGGGGGTGTATCTGAAACAACATGGACAGAAACATTACTTGCCGGAATTACTGAAATTGAAACGGTAAAAGACTGTCCGGTTGTAAGTCTGAGGCATTTTACATATTGCTGAAGATTGCGAACTCCGAATCATTCTTCTACGGGAAATATCATTTATCCATACCAACGGACATAATACACCGCTATTGAAATATGAACTGCAATCAGGGTTAAGATGATTGAAATCCGGATCGCATTTATATTTTTCCCCGTTTATCCAGAGAAATCCGGCACGGGTTAAATAATCTTCTGTAATAGGAATTGGCTCAATATCCCATTTTCCCCCTCTTTCCTTCCATGCTTCGCCGTATTCAGTAATTTCATCTCTGAACATGACAAAATCTTTATTGGTATCCACAGGATGATAGCCGCAGCATTTTATAGGTTCACCGCAGATTGCCGCACTTTCACCGTCTGCTGTACCGAATCCGTCAAAGATTTTATTTCCTGCCTCAGTGGGTGTAATGTCATAAGTAAGAGTGCGTTCTTTATCATCAAAGAAGGGGCCAGAATTTAACCTTTTTTGTAGCTTTATCAACTTTTCCCCCGGCAATTCCGTCAACAGTCATATTAATAACAGAATCAAGCCATTCCAAAGGCGGTATATCTTCAACTGCGTAATTGGATATTCCGCATGGCGGTTTTGCCTTCAAAGTTACGGTCAGTTTTGCGCCGGGAATACAGGAAGAGAAAGTCCGGGTTACAAAACAGGTTAAATCTTCCGGCTGTGCGGTGTATGAGGCATTTAAGGTTTTTGTTTCACAGGATAAGGTTACTGTCTGATTATCGGGTTTTATCCAGCAGTTAATGTCTTTAAATTCAACTGTATAAATTCCGGGTTTCAATTCTGCTTTATAGTCGCTGTTATGCCAATCGTTTGCGGTTTCGTCTGTTAATTTCCATTGTGCAGTTGCAGGGGCAATGTTTACTATCAGAAAACCGTTTTGTCCTGTGCCTGATACGGAAATCGTATTTGTGCCTGCGGTTTTATCCGAATTGACGGTTATTGTGCCTGTGTATGTCTGAGGATTGACAGGCTTGAATGTTACGGTTACATCCTGACATCCTCCTGCCGGTATTGTTCCGTTATTCCAACTTCCTGTAAAGCCGTCAGGATAAGTGACAGAACTTACTGTAAGATTACAAGTCCCTGTTCCTGTATTGCAGATTTTCAGGATTTTTTCAGAGGTTGAACCGACACACACATTGCCGAAATTCAGGTCTCCGGTAAGGCTTATGATACTGCACCCTTTTATATATGTTCCTGTCAATTTTTCAGTTGCACAGCAGCTTGCGGTTTTTGTCTGATTATCCGGCTTTATCCAACCGGGAATTTCTTTAAATTCAACTGTATAATCACCAATCGGAAGTGTGGCGGTTTCTCCGCTTTTTTTCCAATCTGAAACACCTCCCATAGCATCTGAAACTCTCCACATAGCAACGTCAGTTACTGCCCTAACTGCCTCCTTAGGCGTGATATACACTGTTACCTTGCCTTCTTCCAATGTCTGAACAGGTGTAAGTCGGTTTGTTCCTGTTCCGTCTCCGAGCTGACCCGATGTATTACATCCCCATGTCCATACTGTGCCGTCTTTTTTCAAAGCTACTGTATGAAGCGCTCCTGCGGTTATACTTTCAACATCGGAAATTCCTGATACCTGAACCGGAGTCCATTTGTCTGTTGTTGTCGCATCTCCGAGTTGACCATATTTATTACTTCCCCATGTCCAAACTGTCCCATCCTTTTTCAGAGCTATACTATGTGATCCGGCATTAGCAGTAACCTCTCCCCCGGCAGCTATAGCTATAACATCGGAAATTCCTGTTACTTTAACGGGTTTAGTTCTATCTATATTTGTTCCATCTCCAAGCTGTCCGTATTTATTAAACCCCCATGCCCAAAGCGTCCCGTTTTCCTCTAATGCTATAGTATGATGATGAAATGAAGCTATAGCTATAATATTAGAAATTCCTAATACCTGCACGGGTGTAGTACTGTTTGTCTTTGTTCCATTCCCAAGCTGACCATACATATTACCAAATTGGTTAATCCCCCATGCCCAGACTGTGCCGTCTTTTTTCAAAACTACTACATGAAAATTTCCTGTAACTATAGCGGATACATCATAAATTTCAGATACTTTGATAGGAGTAGTTCCCCATTTCCAGACTGTTCCGTCCTCTTTTAAAGCTACTGTAAGACCACCTCCGGCATCTATGGCAGTTATATTTGAAAAATCAGCTACTTTAGCTCCTGTCTGAACTGGTATAGAACGTGTACCTCCGGTGATTTCATCTCCAAAGCAACATGCTCCCCAAGACCAGACTGTTCCGTCATTTTTTAATGCTACAGATTGATAATAATGTCCGGATACAGCTATAACATCAGAAATTTGTGTCTGAACAGGTCTGCTACTGCCTGCTCTTCAGTCGCCATCTCCAAGCTGATAAAAGTAATCATTGCCCCACGCACAAACTGTTCCGTCTTCTTTAACTGCCAATGTTACCCCTGTTCCTGCACCTATAGCCTTATAACAGCCTGCTTGTGCATATTCCCCGGCAGATATAAAAACAACTGCCATTGCCAAAAGGAATACAAAACGCATCATTGCTTTCCCTTTACCATTAAAACCCTTGTTCTGCTTAAAATGTGAATACATAGTTTCCTCCTCCTTTTTCTTCCGCTTTATTACGGAACGGTTAAAAATTTTATAAAAAATCAAATAACTTAACTCATAAAATCATGCGTCAGCCTCTTCCGCTTCCGCAGGCGTCATAGTAAGCAATCCCACAATGTTAAGCCGTTTTTCCTCATCTAATATCCTGTCTAATTTATCCCACAGCATATTCTGACGATCAATCTGCGATTTTCCTGAAAAACTTTCAGAAATAACAAAGCCTCCGACTCTTCCTGTCTTTGTTACTTCAATCTCCAGTTCAGGATTTTCAAGTCCTATTTTAAACAGAATATCTTTTAATTCTTCTTTTAATTCCATCTTTTTACTCCTATGCTTATAATTTCAAAAGCATTACATATTATAACAGATGAATTTGATTTAAGAATATCCCCTCTGATTCCTCTGTCAAAATTCAGTCTTTTAAATTCCGAAGTAAGTCTGTCATACGAGGCAAATCTGTAAAAACCTGAGCAGGTGTCTTTGTTTCCTCAGCTCTTTATCTTCAGGAAAAGTAACAATCACTTTTTTCTTTTCCTTAAAAGGTATTATTTCTGACAGTTCTATATTTTTACCGTTGTAAATTCCCTGAGTAATAATCATAAATAAAACCTCCTTTGACTTTATTTTAATCCTTTTTAGCATAATCTAAAGATTATGTCTATTCAGAATTATTTTAATCACATAAAAATCATATTTCTGCTGATTCATGAAATTCATCATCATAGTTTAATAAGGCAATCCAGCATACTGTATCTGCAAAACATTCATTTATCATGTTTTATCTTTCCTCCTGCTCTCTTCGGCGTGCCTGACAGATAAAAATCATGTTCTGATGCCAAATCGGAAATTCCTGTTTTAACTGACAATGAAGAAATATCAAATGCCGGGTCTGATTCAACAGAATCGGAATTTTCTTCAACCTGTCTGACAGTAATAAGATAATTTCTGTTACATTCCAAAGATACCGGCTCTTTCAGGCGGAAAACTTCTCCGTCAAAAAAGGCTTTAATATTATTCTCTTTATCCTTGCCGATAAGTCCTGATTTTTTCTTTAAAACTGAAGACATACTTTCATCATCCTTAAAAAATATTGTTAAAAGGTTATAAAAAAGCCAAGTTGAACATTTCTGTAATCATAGAATCGCCGCTTTTTATTTTAAACTAAACATCTTAAATGAATGATAAAAATTTATAATAAACTGATGTTAAACATTCCTGCAATCACAGAACCGCATCTTTTCTTTGATTTTTTTTCTTTTAACATAAATTAAAAATTCTGTCTAATAGCATCAGACATTATAAACCTCTTCATTATCAAGATTTAAAAACAGTTCTTTGTCTATCATATTAAAATCATTATCAGATAAATCAGGCAATTCAGGC
>CAWEAR010000001.1:0-6688 GCA_963806835.1 uncultured delta proteobacterium | reverse complement strand
GTTATATTTGTAATATCCATAGGAACGGAAATATAACGCTCCTACGGAGCTTTTAAATCTGATATACCTGAATCTGCTATAAATATTCTGCTCTTACGGAGCTTTTTTATCTTGTTCCCACACAAAACGTGGGAACGAGAACTAAACCCTGAGTGTCTTTAAGACCCTCAGGGTTTTCTTAACTATCTTATTCCTGCAACTTTCTGTAAAATATAGATAACTTCTTCAAGACCTGTTTTTCCGTCTCCGTTTATATCCCTGCTGACAGATACATTTAGTCCCGCAATAACTTTCAATGCCAGAATCGCATCTGCCATGTCTATTTTGACAGTGGTAAGTTGTACTTCTGCTTCGGCTGCCACTGTTGGATCAGTATTGGATACGGCTCTTACTGTGACAGTATCAGAGCCATTCACTATTTCAGGAATCTTTACATCTATTGTAAGTTCTTCGCTCTTTAACGCATCAAGAGTCATTTCAACAGGCAATGTTCCCAACTGCCAACCCGCTGAATCACTGACACTCAACGTATAAATATCTCTGACTGTTGCACCGTTGAGTAATCTCAATATGACTGGAAAGGCTGTTCCTTCTTTTACGTCAATTTGACCTGACCCGCTTAACTCAGCATGATAAAGAATTTTTCCGGGTTTCACAACAACACTCGGTGCATTTACAATCTCCTCTAATTTTTTGTCATCATCAAGCAGTACTTTATCTGCAAAGATTTCTGCTCTGATACCCGCTTTTATTACATTGTCCGGGTTGTTTCTCAAATCAATGACACCGCCTTTGCCGACAACAAGCGTGATAATACCGTCAGCGGTAATTGCTTCCTCACTAAGATTATTTAACTTCATCTCAAAATTTTCGCCGCCGTAGAGTGTCAAATTCATACCGCCAACTATACGGGAATTTTGTGTGCTTAACAGCATATCGGGTTCAATCCATGCATCCCCTCCTCTGCCGGTGCAAAGCATTCCCTGATTGATGATTTGGGAAGTGCCAAGCATTAAAGTACCGCCAGGCAACAGAATCGGAAATGTAGTACCCTGAAACCAGTTCCAACTGGGCGAGTTTTCCCAGACAGAACCGTTACATTCCAGCGTGTTGTTTCCCAAATCGCTGCAATTACCGCCATAAGCACTTCCGTACTCATACCATGTAACAGCAACGCCGCCGTTTCCGCCGCAAATGCGACCTGTATTCAATACTGAAAGAGAATCCAAAACAGTTTTTCCGCCGTTTCCGCCGGATGCATCGCCTTTGTTAAAGTTTGTCGGATCGCCGTTGCCTTCCCAATTCCGTATATCATAGATATGAGCATTGGCACCGTCTCCGCCGTTACCCCCTGTCGCTTCATCATTGAATTGATCGGGCTGGTAATATGCTTTGTAGTCCTCTTCATGGCTGACACCATGATCCCACCAGCTAATCGGTCTCGGTCCTATTTTGCCATGATTGATAATTTTATCTACTTTCAACAAGATTCCACCGCCATCAGCGCCATTGGCGTCAATGGTCTCGCCTTTGAATGACAAGTAAGTAATGTCATCACCGCCGCGACCGCCGTAAATCTGCCCTGATTTTTCGTTTACCAGAGTGCCGGCGTAAACTCTGATGTCCTTACCCATTTTCGAGGATGACCGATCCTCATGACCGCCGCTCGCGGCTGTTCCGTCTGCCCCCAGCATCTGACCGTAACTATGCACGTTCTCAGCATAAATATTCATAGAACTGTCAACGCCTTTCAGAATACCGTTTTCCAGGATACAAAGATTACGGGCGTTAAAGTTCGCTTCTCCGGAACCTGCGGTATCCGTGACAGTTATTTCGTGAGCGATAATCACATCTTTGTCAGCGTCAGGAAGCCCATTACTCCAAGTAATTGTATCCCATTGCCCATTGATTTGAGACTTTGTGGCAGTTGTCAGATCGCAAGGGTCTCCGCTAATTTTCTTAAAGATTACGCTAATGTTATGAGCAGATGTAACATTCGTAAAGATGTATCTGTCATCGGTTAAGGTTACATTTGCATCATCAGCTACAACTTTGTCAACCTCGTAATACAGATCAGGAGTTATGATAAATTCCTGATCCTCATTACAATTTACAGAAACATTGCCATCAGGGCTTATTGTTCCGCCAGTTTCAGCCGATGCTGTTATAATATTGGTTTTCACCTTGAAATTTGCATTAACTGATTTGTCTGAATACATTGCAAGCGTGCAGGCTGTGCCTGAACAATCACCGGAAAATCCTGTAAATTCATAGCAGTTATTCGGATTTGCTGTAATCGTTACTGTATCACCGCAGTTATAAGAGGTTTTATCAGGATTCTTTGTAACTGTTCCGTTATTTGCAGTTATATTAATAGAATAGATTTTCTGTCTGAAATTTGCCGTAACCGATTTGTTTGAATCCATTGTAAGAGTGCAGGCTGTGCCTGTGCAATCTCCTGAAAAGCCTGTAAATTCATAACAGTTATTCGGATTTGCTTTAAGAGTCACAGTTTCACCGCAGTTATAAAAGGCTCTGTCAGGTGTTTTTGTTACAGTTCCGTTAGTTGCACTTATATTCATGGAATAAGTCTTTAATTTGAAATTTGCTCTAACTGACTTATTTGAATTCATTGTCAGAGTAAAGGTTATTCCGGTGCCGGTGTAATCCTCTGACCAGTTGGTAAATTCATAACAGGGGTTTGTGGCATTAGCTGTCAGAACTACTTTTTCTCCTTTGATGTAAACGTCTTTATCAGGAGAAGCTGTGATTGTTCCTGTTGGTACTGAATCTGTTATAGGATAGATATTCTTTGTCAGTGTGCAGTTTTCAGGAGGAAGTTCTTCAAATAAAGCAGTAACATTTTTGTCTGAATCCATTGCAACTGTGGCGGAATCACCGTTTACAGATGTTGTATTTCCTTCCCATTTCAGAAATTTATAACCTGAATTCGGAGTTGCTTTTAAATTTACTATGCTCCCGCAGTCATAAGAAATCTGATCCGGTGTTTTGGCAACTGTACCATTAATTGCAGTGATATTCAGAGAATAGGTTTTCACCTTGAAATTTGCCGTAACTGATTTGTTTGAATCCATTGTAAGAGTGCAGGATGTGCCTGAGCAGTCTCCTGAAAAGCCTGTAAATTCATAACAGTTGTTAGGAGTTACAGTAAGCGTTACAGATTCGTTCTGATTATAAAAAATTTTATCAGGCGAGGCTAAATCGTACCCCCGGCTGACGGGGAAACAGCTTTGGTAAGTTTATAAGAAGAAGCATTAATTATCAGATTAAATACAGATTCCTGAGTGGTATTAACACCATCTGATACAGTAAATCTGAAACTGTCTGATGAACTTCCATCTCCGGCATGTCGGTAATAAAGCTGATTCGCATCAATATCAGCCTGAGTGAATTTACCTCCGTTGTTAATATCCTGAATTCCGAATAATAACTTTCCGTGTGTTGTTGCCTGTGTTATGGTATAAGTCAAATTATAAGATATGCTTTCATTATCAGCATATTTCAACTTATTATTATTTATAACAACTATTTTCCCCTCTTCAAACGTAACTCCTGTGTTGTTCACTGCATAAGGAAATCCGTCATTAATTTTTGCCTGCAAAGGTGTACTTACCGCTAAAAGAACCATACCCATAATCGCCAAACAGACAAGAGAAATTATTTTTGCTTTCCCTTTACCCTTGCCATTAAAACCCTTGCTCTGCTTAAAATCTGAATACATACTTTCCTCCTCCTTTTGCTCCGCCTTTATTACGGAACGGTTAAAAATTTTATAAAAAATCAAATAACTTAACTCATAAAATCATGCGTCAGCCTCTTCCGCTTCCGCAGGCGTCATAGTAAGCAATCCCACAATGTTAAGCCGTTTTTCCTCATCTAATATCCTGTCTAATTTATCCCACAGCATATTCTGACGATCAATCTGTGATTTCCCTGAAAAACTTTCCGAAATGACAAATCCCCCGACTCTTCCTGTTTTTGTTACTTCAATTTCCATTTCAGGATTTTCAAGTCCTATTTTAAACAGAATATCTTTTAATTCTTCTTTTAATTCCATCTTTTTACTCCTATACTGATAATTTCAAAAGCATTACATATTATAACAGATGAATTTGATTTAAGAATATCCCCTCTGATTCCTCTGTCAAAATTCAGTCTTTTAAATTCCGAAGTAAGTTTGTCATACGATGCAAATCTGTAATTATTTTTCCAGCGTGACCATACATCACCGAGCATTACAGGCAGTTTTATCCGTTCTTTATGAGTGATAAATTCTGCAATACCGCTTTCTTTAAAAAGGCTTCTCAGGTCATGCCTGCTTTCAAATTCAGGATTTTCCCTCATTCTGTAAGCAATCAGAAGACATTCCACTCCTACACCTGCAAGATAAATTGCCTCCGCATAATGTTTTTCATTGTGAAGCCTTCTTGCAGCATCTATCCGTTCCTGAGAAGCCTCAAGATAATGTTCCGCTCTGAATTTCAAATTTTATTTAATCTCCTATGTATTATACCATTGGATTTGAATATGTTAAAGGAAATTATTACCTGCCGTTAAAACCCTTGTTCTGCTTAAAACTTGAATACATTCTTTCCTCCTCCTTTTTCTTCCGCTTTATTACGGAAGATTTAAAAAGTTTTGTTTAAAAGTTAAGCTGTTATATTTCTCTTATAAGTTTTATATATCCTCTGTAAAGCTGTTCAACCGGGAAAATCATAGTATAATCATGCCAATTGAGATTTCCGTTAATAACTGAAAACAGACAGATCAAACTGATTTCAAAACCTCATCTATGCTCAGTCCTGTGGCATCGGCAATCTGCTCAACAGTCAGAATATTCATAGATAAAAGATGTTTTGCTGTTTTCCGTGCAGCCAGTTTTTCGCCTTCTCTTCTTGCGGCAGCGAGCATTGAAACTTCATTCATAAGGGCTTTTTCCCGTATTTCGGCTTTTCTGCGGGTTTCGTCATCCGCACTGAGCTTCTCAAGCAGATCGAAAGCCTTATGCACTGACGGATTTTTATAATGTGTTCTCATAGATTTTTCCGCCTCCTCATGGGCATGGTTGAAAAACCTCAGCCATTCTGTCATATCATCGTAGGGTTCGGATTTTTTCAGTTTAGGCAGTTCAAATATATGCACAGAAAGATCATCTGTCAGTTCAAGGTTCGGATAACGAGTATCCCTCATATAAAAATGAAAGTGAAAATCATCCTGTCCGGGAAACAGTTCATAATCAAGGAAATGGATACCGATAACAGGCGTAAGTGTATCATAATCATCGCCTGATTCCAACTGATCAGCATAAATTCTGCTTATATAATACAATGTGCGTTTAGGATAGGACTCGTATTTCCGCACCTGAATCTCAATGTCATACTGATTGCTGTTATTGTCCGTTGCCCGTATATCAAGGATAACGAACTTCTTTGTTATTTCATCCGGCAGTATGCCGGGATTCTTTACCGTTACAGATGCAATGCGTTTATTCCCGGAAAGTTTCAGAACAGAGTTGATCAATCCGTCAGCATATCCGTATCGCGTGTAAAAAGCAGTTTGAAAACTATATCAAGTCTGGGTGTCAGCAGATTCATATCAGTATATTATCTTACAACGGATCAATTTGCAAATAAAAATACCGAAATCCCTTAAATTCTCTTTTTTTCGCTTTATTACGGAAGATTTAAAAAATTTATTAAAAAATTAAAAGGTTATACAGCCTTCCGGCGTGCCTGACAGATAAAAATCATGTTCTGATGCCAAATCGGAAATTCCTGTTTTAACTGACAATGAAGAAATATCAAATGCCGGGTTTGATTCAACAGAATCGGAATTTTCTTCAATTTGTCTGATAGTCAGAAGATAATCCTTATTTTGTTCCAGAGATAAAGGTTCTTTAAGATGAAAAACACTTCCATCAAATACGGCTTTAACATTATTCTCAATTATTTTAAACATTTTTTATATCCTTTTTGTTAATCTGAATTATAATGTCCTCCGATAGCAAAAATATAGATATAACTCTCATCAAATTTATAAACAAGCCTGTCTTTTGAAGATAACCGCTTTGACCAGAAGCCGGACAGGTGATATTTTAACTGCTCAGGCTGTCCTAATCCCTCATCATGATTGCCTCTTTGCATCTCTTTGAGAATACGGCATAAATTTTTATGGAGATTTCTGTCTTTTAAACGGAGTTCTTCATATCTGCTCCATGTATCTCCTTCAAATACTATTGCCCTCATACAGTTCTTCCTCTGTCGGAATATAGCCCTTGCCTTCCCTGTGTGTTTTCAATGATTTTTCAATCTGCTTCATAAGAGATGAATTTTCAAGAATATAAAGTGTTTCATTCCGGCGTTCCCATTCTTTTGCGCTGATGATAATAAAATCTTCACCGCCCTCCTGAATAATCCGTAACGGTTCATAATCTGAAATTTTTATATTCCGATTCTGAAACAGTTTACTGCAAAACTGGTTTATATTCATTTCTGTCATACTCTCTCTCCCCTTTTATTTAACAATATTTTCCTTTTTCAACTCATTTAACAAAATATCGGCGGCTTCAGAAGAATTATAAGGCGACCATACAGGATATTTTTTTCCGTTTTCAGGCATAGCAGAACATTCTTCATCAGCAAGTTCAGATAAATCAGGTAATTCAAGC